>NZ_JACHMN010000003.1:0-1200000 GCF_014204945.1 Allocatelliglobosispora scoriae | reverse complement strand
CATCAGCGAACCCTGCTCGTCGTCGGCGTCGAGCGACCAGGCCATCGCGCCGCCGAGCCCGTTGGCCTTGATGTAGCGCATCTTCTGGGCCAGCACGACCGGGTCGTCGATGGTCCAGAAGGTGCTGCCGTCGAAGACCCAGGCGAAGCCCGCCGCCGGATCCCGGTGCAGCGTGAAGCCCTCGTCGAGCAGCTTGACGATGTTGCGGTAATCCTCGTAGCCCGGGTCGGCCGAGGACGGCGCGGGACCCGAGCCCTGCTGGAAGAGGCCGTTGTCGACGTCGGGCACATCGGACCAGCCGTAACCGTAGAACGGCACTCCGACGACGAGCTTGGACCGGGGAGCGCCCCGGCTCAGCAGCGCGTCGACGGCCCGGCTGACGGTGAAGTCGGGCTGCTGCGGTTCGCCGGACGGCGGGAAGAGGGCCGACTGGTGGTTGGTGGTCAGCTCCCAGGTGCTGCCGTGCATGTCGTATCCCTGGACGGTGGCGAAGTCCAGGTCGCGGAAGACCTTGCGCACCTCGTACCCGTTGTCGATCTGTTGGGGGTCGGCCGGGAGGAACGCGGTGAGCGCGTAGTGGCGGCGCGCCTGGCGTCCCGCGGCGTCGAGCTGGCGGCGGAACTCCGCGACGAGGGCGGTGAAGTTCTGCTTGTCCTCGGGGCGCACGACGTTGCCGTCGTTGCCGGGCGAGCCCGGCCACTCCCAGTCGAGGTCGATGCCGTCGAAGATCCCGGCCGCCGAGCGCGGCCCGCCGTGGGTGTCACCGTCGAGCACCGGCAGGTTGCCCTTGATGAACAGGTCCACACAGGACGCGACGAAGGCCCGGCGCGACTGCGGGGTGAGCGCGGCGTCGGAGAAGTACTTCGACCAGGTCCAGCCGCCGAGCGAGAGGTTGACCTTGAGGTCGGGGTAGCGCTTCTTGAGCTTGCGGAGCTGGTTGAAGTTGCCCGCGAGCGGCTGGCCCTCGACATCGGCCCGGCCGTCCACGCTCTCGGCCGCCGCGAACGGCAGCTGGTAGTCGGCCCACGCGTCGCCCTCGGCCGTGCAGAGGCCCTCGCTGGTCACGTTGCCGAAGGCATAGTTGAGTACGGTCATCCGCGCCGCCTGGCCGTTGGCGACGAGGTTGCGCACCAGGAAGCCGCGGTCGTAGATGCCCCACTGGGTGAAGTAGCCGACCCGCTGGTAGCGAGGCTGCTCGTGGTGCCCGCCCGCGGTGGCGGCGCTGGCCGGCAGCGTCATCCCGGCGGCCATCGCCACGACGAGCGCGAATGCCCTGCGTCGGCGCATCAGTCCTCCTACGACTGTTAAGTAAACTGCCTATCGGAGGACAAGGATCACCCGTGCCGGGCGTCCAGTCAAGAGCGACCGTCCACTGACGACCCCGCGCCGACGGGGCTGCCAGTGGGAGATCAGCGGGGTGCGGCGCCCGCGAGCAGGGCGTCGACGACTCGCTCGGCGAGACCGTCGCGCTGGATCGCCGGATTCCAGTCCAGCATCCGCTGCATCACCACCGGCCCGCTGAGCATCAGCGTGGTCAGCTCGATGTCGAGGTCCGCCCGCAGCTCGCCGGTGGCGACGCCCCGCTGCAGCACGGTCCGGATGCGGGCCCGGCGCGGCTCGATCAGCTGCTGGTAGAGCACCCGGAGATCCGGGTTCTTCATCACCTCGGGGATGAGGCACGGGAAGACCTTCTCCGACCGGCTGTCGTCGTTGAGACCGATGACGCCGAGCAGGCTGATCAGATCGTCGCGAACATTTTCCCCGCGCGGCTCGGGCTGCGCCATCTTCATCGAGCGGACGCAGTCCATGAGCAGCTCGTACTTCCCGGGCCAGCGGCGGTAGATCGTGGCCTTGCCGACTCCCGCCCGGGACGCCACCGACTCGATGGACAGGGCGTCCACCCCGACCCCCTCGGCGAGGAGGTCGAGTGCCGCATCGATGATCGCCTCATCGGCGCGGGCACTGCGGGGACGCCCGGATGGGCGAGCGGCGATCGCCGCTCCCCCATCCTTCGACTCTGCTGAGATCGCCATTAGCGCTGCATCCTACGCCTCAGCCAGCGCAGGTGCCTTCTCCCGCGCTCCCGATCCGGCTTCCGGCGCCGCCGGAGCACCCGTGGCGGGTGCGGGCGGCGCGGCCGGCAGCTTGCCCGGCGCCCACTTCAGGATCACGAAGGCACCGACCAGGGTGATGGCCGCGCTGCCCCAGGCAGCCCAGTGCATCGCCTGGACGAAGGCGTCGTTCGCGGCCGACATCAGCGGTGCCGCGACGGCACCCTGACCCTGTGCGGCCAGCCCCTGCGCCACACCGTAGGCACCGCCGATCGACTCGCTCGCGGTCTCCCGCACGCCGTCCGGCAGCGCCGCCGTGGCACCCGCGACCTGGTCGCGGTAGACGCCGGCCACGATCGAGCCGAGCACCGCGACACCGAGCGCCGCCGAGACCTGCCGCACCGTGTTGGAGACGGCCGAACCGACACCGGCCTTCTCCCTCGGCAGGGTCGACATGATCGCCGCCGTCGCCGGGGGCATCACGTTCGCCATGCCGACGCCCATGAAGAAGAAGTTGACCGCGATGGCCCAGACCGGCGTCTCGGCGTTCCAGGTGGTGATCACCACGAAGGTGGCGGTCGCGAGCAGCATGCCGAGGGTCGAGACCAGCTTCACGCCGTAGCGCCGGACCAGGGTGGAGCTCAGCGGTGCGAAGAACATCTGCCCCAGGGCGAAGGGCACGAAGAGCGCGCCCGCCTTGATCGGTGAGAAGTCCCGCACCATCTGCAGGTAGAAGCCGGTGAAGAAGAAGCTGCCCATCGCGCCGAAGAAGAGCAGGCCGATGCCCGCGATCGAGGCCGAGAACCGCGCGTCCCGGAAGAGCTTCACGTCGAGCGACGGGTGATCGGTGCGCATCTCCCAGCGGATGAAGGCCGCGATGACCGCCGCGCCGCCGAGCACCCAGGCCCAGACCTCCGGCTGGTCGAAGCCGTGCTCGCCACCATCGACGATGCCGTAGACGAGGGCCGTGAGGCCGATGACCGAGAGCACCACGCCGACGAGGTCGAGCTTGCCCGGGTTCGGGTTGCGCGACTCGGGCACGAGCAGCGCCACCGAGACGAGGCCGATCAGCACGATCGGGACGTTGATCAGGAAGACCGAGCCCCACCAGAAGTGCTCCAGCAGGAAGCCGCCGAGCAGCGGTCCGATCGCGATGGCGAGGCCGACCGCGCCGGTCCAGAGGCCGATCGCCTTGGCCCGCTCACGCGGGTCGAAGACGTTGGAGATGATCGAGAGCGTCACCGGCATGATCGCGGCGCCGCCGATGCCCATCAGCGCCCGCGCGGCGATGAGCTGGCCCGGGTCCTGCGCATAGGCGGAGACGAGCGACGCCAGGCCGAAGAGGACCAGGCCGAGGATGAGCATCCGCTTGCGGCCCCAGCGGTCGCCGAGGATGCCGAAGCTGAAGAGCAGACCCGCAAACACCAGTGTGTACGAGTTGATCGCCCACTCGAGCTGGCCCTGCGTGGCGCCGATGCCGACGGGTTCGGGGCTGGCAAGGGTGCGCATGGCGACGTTGAGGACCGTGTTGTCGAGGACCACGACGAGCAGGCTGAGGACGAGAACCGCGAGGATCGCCCATCGCCTCGGGTGGCCGGTATTGGGTGGTGCTTGGGTGTCCATCTCTTCCCCCCAGTTGTGATACGGGACCGTTCCGTATCGGTGTCTCACATAAGCTAACGGGCGCAGAGTTCGATACGATACTGTTCCGTATCGAATGTGAGCGCGGTCACACGGATCCGGGACTCGTGGGGCGGGTGTGCACCACTGGTTTCGAAGGGGCGCGCTGTGGGCAGACATGAGTCATGGCGATTCTGTTTCGCAAGATGACGCGGTTTGGACCGTTCCGTTTTCACTTCACACAGAGCGGGTTCTCCTCCTGGGGGATCAAGATCGGTCGCTGGTCCTGGAACTCCAAGACCCGTGCGAACCGGATCGACCTGCCTGGACCCCTGTCCTGGAAGCAGGACAAGAAGTAGCCGGGAGGGAGGGCCGATGTGCCGTCGGCCCTCCCTCCGCTACGGTGATCCTCGAAGTCGACAGATCTACGTGATCGACGTGCGAGGTACCGATGAAGAAGGCGCGATCCGTGGCCGTCCGAGGCGTACTCGTTGCTCTCGCCAGCGGTGCGGCGCTCGCCTTCGTGGCCGCCTCGGCAGGCGCCACCGCTTCCGGCACCACCCCTGCGGCCGCTGACGATTCGCTGCCCCGCTCGCTCGAACTCGCTCCCGCCTGGACCGCCACGCTGAACCGTGCGCCGATCGGCCGGGCCTTCGCCGTCTACTCCCGGATGGACCAGGTCCGGCTCACCCTCATCGGTCCCGGCGACGCGATCCGGGTCTACGACCGTCCGGAGTGGAGCTTCACCTCCGACGACGCCGCCACGATGTACCTGTCCCCCGGTGGCCGCCGGCTCGCGATGCCGCACTGGCCCACCAGCCGCCAGCAGTTCACCCGGATCCTCGACGTCACCGACGGATCCGTCCGGGTGATCCGGGCCGGGGCTCCGCTCGCCTGGTCGGCCGATGCCCGCCAACTCCTCGTGGCCCACTTCGACAGCGACCCCAGCGTCGACGAGCCGCGCGGCGGAGAGGTCCGGGTCGTCGACGCCGACACCGGGCGGATCCGCTGGTCGGCACCGCTGCCACCGCGCCCGATGGCGATCGCCGCGCTGACGGGCGCGTTCAGCCCGGACGGCACGGCGATCGCGGTTCAGCAGGCCGACAGCCTGACCCTGCACCGCACCGACGGATCCGGCTGGCGCGTCACCCTCGACAGCCGCCGGCTCGCCGGACCCGCGGCGTGGACGCCGGACGGCAGGACGCTGCTGGTGATGGACCGCACCGGCCGCCTGCACGGGCTCGACACGGCATCCGGGCGGCCCACCGCGACCCCGGCGATCGAGGGCCGGCCGGGCTCACGACTGGTCGGCTGGCGCGGCGGCGCACCGGTCGTCGTCGACGGCCACCGCGTACGCCTGCTCGGCGCCGAGCCCGCCGTCCTCGCGGAGGCACCCGACGACACGCTGGAGCTGCAGGTCGCCACCGACGCGGTGGCGCTGCCGCTGCGGGACCCCGGATCGCCGCAGGTCGGACCGTTCACCGCGCGCTATCAGACGCCGCTCGTGACCGGTGGTGCCGCTCTGATCATCGCGGGCGCCGCCTGGCTCTGGATCAGGCTCCGCCGCAACAGCACCGACTCCTCCACGGTTGCGGCGATCTTCTGACCGTTCTCCTCAGGCCTCGGTGGGCCGATCGGCCACATCCGCGACCGCGGCCCCTCCATCGGGAAGGATTCTTTACAGAAGACGGTTCGACCGGGACATGACCGCACCGCACCTCTGGACCCGCACGTTCGCCCTCTACTTCGCCGCCCGGACGGTGGCCCTGCTCGGCGACGGGATGCTGCCGGTGGCGGTGGCTCTCGCCGTACGCGGGGCGGGCCACGGCGACACCGGGGTCGGGCTCGTCCTCGCGGCGTGGATGACGCCGTTCATCACGCTCATCCTCTTCGGCGGCGTCTTCGCCGACCGGTTCACCGCGCGCCGGATGATGATCGGCGCCGACCTGGTCCGGGTGGTGACGCAGACGATCGTGGCGGTCGCCCTCGTCACCGGGAACTCGCCACTGTGGCTGATGCTGGTCATGTCCGCGATCGCGGGCGGCTCGGCGGCGATGTTCCAGCCGGGCGTGGCGAGCATGGTGCCGATGGTGGCGGTCGACGTCCAGCGGGCCAACGGCGCACTGCGGGTCGCCGACGCGCTCGCCCAGCTGCTCGGTCCCGCGCTCGCCGCGACCCTCGTGGTACTCACCGGGCCGGGCACGGTCTACGCCATCAACGCGGGCACCTTCGCGCTCAGTGCCGCCTGCCTCCTGCTCCTCCGCCTGCCGCGTACCCCCGCCTCCACGGCGACCCGGACGGCCCGGAGCATGCGGCGGGACCTGCGCGTCGGCTGGCAGGAGTTCCGCAGCCGGACGTGGATGTGGAGCGTCATCCTGATCTGGGTCTGCTACGGCGTGACGCTCTTCGGACCGCTCATCCCGCTCGGCTCGGGGCTCGTCACCGAGCGGCTGGGCATGTCGGCCTACGGCTGGACGATGTCGGCGATGGGTGCGGGCACCATCGTCGGCGGGCTGGTCGCGATGCGTATCCGGCCCGCCCGGCCGCTCGCCGCCGGAGCCGTCGCGCTCTTCGGGTTCGCCCTGATCCCGCTCTCCATCGCCGCGGCTGCACCGCTGGAACTGCTGCTGATCGGGCACGCCGTCGGCGGTGCGGCCTGGGCGTTCTGGTCGGTGATGTGGGCCACCAGCATCCAGACCCAGGTGTCGCGGGAGGTGCTCAACCGCGTCTCGGCCTATGAGGTGGCGGGGTCGACGATGGGGGTGCCGATCGGCCAGGCGTTCGCCGGACCGGTCGCGGTGCTCGTCGGCGCCCAGCAGGTGCTGGGGTTCTCCGCGGTCGTCGGGGTCGCGGGCTGCTTCGTGCTGCTCGCGGTGCCCGCGATCCGCAACCTGCGCCGGGCCGCCGAGCCCGCGCTCGCCGTATAGGACTCATGGGACCAACTCCTCAAGAGTTGGTCCCATGTCGACGTCAGGCGTCCAGCTTCTCCATGACCTCGTCGGAGATGTCGAAGTTGGCCACCACGTTCTGCACGTCGTCGCAGTCGTCGAGCACGTCGATGAGCTTGAGCACCTTGCGGGCGCCCTCCTCGTCGAGCTCGATCGTCGTCGCCGGGACGAAGTTGGAGTCGGCCGAGTCGTATTCGATGCCGGCCGTCTGCAGGGCGGTGCGGACCGCGACCAGGTCCGTCGGCGCGGAGATGACCTCGAACGAGTCGCCCAGGTCGTTGCACTCCTCGGCACCGGCGTCGAGGACCGCGCCGAGCACGTCGTCCTCGGTGAGATCGGCCTTGGGGACGATCACGACGCCCTTGCGGGTGAAGAGGTAGGAGACCGAGCCCGCGTCGGCGAGGTTGCCGCCGTTGCGGGTCAGGGCGGTGCGGACCTCGGTCGCGGCGCGGTTGCGGTTGTCCGTCAGGCACTCGATCAGGAGCGCGACGCCGTTGGGGCCGTAACCCTCATACATGATCGTCTGCCAGTCGGCGCCGCCGGACTCCAGGCCCGAGCCGCGCTTGACCGCACGATCGATGTTGTCGTTCGGGACCGATGTCTTCTTCGCCTTCTGGATGGCGTCGAAGAGCGTGGGGTTGCCACTGACGTCTCCACCACCGGTGCGGGCCGCCACCTCGATGTTCTTGATGAGGCGGGCGAAGATCTTGCCCCGCTTGGCGTCGATCGCCGCCTTCTTGTGCTTCGTCGTCGCCCATTTTGAGTGGCCGGACATAACCCCTCCGTCGTGTGCATCCTTGCGCCGCACCGCGGAGCGACCACCATGGTGGCAGCTCCGCGGCGTGATCGCCCGCGTCTTCAGCTCGCGGCGTGCACCATCTCCACGAAGAGGCGGTGCAACCGCAGATCCCCGGTGAGTTCCGGGTGGAATGAGGTGGCCAGCAGGTTGCCCTGCCGGACCGCGACAATCCTACCGGCGGCCGGTCCATCGGTGACGCGCCCCATAACCTCGACCTCGTCGGTGACCGACTCGACCCACGGCGCGCGGATGAAGACCGCGTTGACCGGGCCGCCCTCGATGCCGGTGAGCTCCACCGGGGCCTCGAACGAGTCGACCTGGCGCCCGAACGCGTTGCGCCGGACGGTGATGCCGAGACCCCCGAAGGAGCGCTGGTCGGGCCGGCCGTCGAGGACCTCCTGCGCCAGCATGATCATGCCGGCGCAGGTGCCGTAGGCGGGCATGCCGCGCTTGATCCGGTCGGAGATCGGGTCCATCAGATCGAAGTTGATCGCCAGGTTGCTCATCGCGGTGGACTCCCCGCCGGGGATGACGAGCCCGTCCACCTCATCGAGCTCGCTCGGCCGGCGGACCGGCCGGGCGATGACGTCGCACTCGGCGAGCGCCGTCAGGTGCTCGCGAAAGTCACCCTGCAGCGCGAGCACCCCGATGATCGGGTCGCCCACCCTCACCAGCCCCGCTCGGAGAGGCGGTGCGGCTGTGCCAGCTCCTCGACGTTGATGCCGACCATCGCCTCGCCGAGACCGCGGGAGACCTTCGCGATCACGTCCGGGTCGTCGAAGAACGTCGTCGCCTTGACGATCGCGGCGGCCCGCTGCTCCGGGTTGCCCGACTTGAAGATGCCCGAGCCGACGAAGACGCCCTCGGCGCCGAGCTGCATCATCATCGCGGCGTCGGCGGGGGTGGCGATGCCGCCGGCGGTGAAGAGCACCACCGGGAGCTTGCCGGTCTCGGCGATCTCCTTGACCAGCTCATAGGGCGCCTGCAGCTCCTTGGCCGCGACGTAGAGCTCGTCGGCGGGGAGCGAGGTCAGCCGCTTGATCTCGGCCCGGATCTTGCGCATGTGGGTGGTGGCGTTGGAGACGTCGCCGGTGCCGGCCTCACCCTTGGAACGGATCATCGCCGCGCCCTCGGTGATCCGGCGCAGCGCCTCGCCCAGGTTGGTCGCACCGCAGACGAACGGCACCGTGAACGCCCACTTGTCGATGTGGTTCGCGAAGTCGGCCGGGGTCAGGACCTCCGACTCGTCGACGTAGTCCACGCCGAGGGACTGGAGCACCTGCGCCTCGACGAAGTGGCCGATCCGCGCCTTCGCCATCACCGGGATCGACACGGCGGCGATGATGCTCTCGATCATGTCGGGGTCGGACATCCGCGAGACGCCGCCCTGGGCGCGGATGTCGGCCGGCACCCGCTCCAGCGCCATCACCGCGACGGCACCGGCATCCTCGGCGATCTTCGCCTGCTCGGCGGTGACCACATCCATGATCACGCCGCCCTTAAGCTGCTCGGCCATGCCCCGCTTGACGCGCGACGTGCCGACGACTGCCTCCGACATTGTCCACTCCTCGATACTTGATCACTCAGACTGAAGCGGTCCAATTTTATGAGGCCGGGCTGCTCGGACTCGACGGCCAATCATCGGTCCGTGGCACCCGATGTGACCTGAGTCACAGATCAATGTCGAAGTAGACCGGGCGCGGGTGGCGTCTGGTGAGCCGGAGCAGGCGTACCAGATGATGTTCTCTGAGCGTGAGCGCGTCGCGGACCGAGTCCGTGTGGACCTGCCGCGCGAGCCGGACCCGCCGCTCGGCCGAGACCACCGCGTCGACCAGGCCGTCCGCCGGATCGGCGTCGAGTTTGCGCAGGTAATGGGTGAGGTCGTTCTCGGCCGCCTCACGCTCCTCGGTGGCGTCGAGAGCCGCCCGGGCCAGCGGGTAGAGCGGGCCGACCTCGCGCTCCTCGGCGAGCACCGCCGCCGCCGCCGCACGCCGCATGAGCTGGGCGTCGAGCGCTCCCCGCGCCGCGTGGGCCCGCTGGTGCAGCCGGTCGATCCGGGTCGCCAGCCAGGTCACGTAGGTGCCCACCAGCACCACCGCGACCACCACGCTCACGACCCATCCCACGGGCGCGATGCTATCGGCCCACCTGCCCGCCCACGGTCCCGAGGCACCGAAACGGGCCAATGGCGGGCCGCTATTCGGCCACGACGGTCCCCGGGGTCGCGTCGATCGCGGACGAATAGACCTCCAGTACGCGGGACGCGACCACCGGCCAGTCGTAGAGGCCGATCACCTCGGCGGCGCGTTCCCGCAGCTCAGCACGGCGCGTCGGATCGTCGAGCAGGCTCGCCAGGGTCTTGGCGAGGGCACCTGCGTCCCCGTTGGGGAACAGCGCTCCGGCCCGGCCGCCGTCGAGCACCCGGCGGAACGCGTCGAGGTCGCTCGCGACGACCGCCACCCCGGCCGCCATCGCCTCGGTCAGGATCATCCCGAAGGACTCACCGCCGGTGTTGGGCGCGACGTAGATGTCGACGCTGCGCAGCATGCGGGCCTTGTCCTCCTCGCTGACCTTGCCGAGGAAGGTGAGCCGCTCCGCCACGTCGTCCGGGATGTCGACCTCGGCGAGATCGCTCGGCCCGGCCAGCAGCAGCCGCAGGTCGGGGTAGTCGGGCAGCAGCTTCGTGACGGCGTCGACGAGGATCGGGAAGCCCTTGCGGGACTCGGTGAAGCGGCCCAGGAAGCCGATCGCGCCGCCCTTGCCCGGCCAGCCCGGCAGCGGTTCGGCGTGGGCGAACTTCGCCACCGCCACCCCGTTGGGGATCTCCACCGCGCCGCCGCCCAGGTGCTCCACCTGCACCTTGCGGGCGAGCGCGCTCACCGCGATGCGGCCGGTGATCCGCTCCAGCACGAGCTGCAGCATGCCCTTGCCCGCCGCCATCGCCTTGGACCTCGTCATCGCCGTGTGGAAGGTCGCGACGACCGGGCCCCGGGCCGACAGCACGGCGAGCAGGGAGAGGCTCGGCGAGACGGGTTCGTGCACGTGCAGCACGTCGAAGCGGCCGTTGGAGAGCCAGCGGCGGACCCGGGCCAGCGAGATCGGGCCGAAGGAGAGGCGGGCCACCGAGCCGTTGTAGGGGACGGCGACCGCCCGCCCCGCCGAGACGACGTAGGAGGGAAGCTCCGCGTCCTCGTCGGCCGGGGCGAGCACGCTCACCTCGTGGCCCATCCCGATCAGGGTCTCCGCGAGGTCGCGGACGTGGAACTGGACTCCGCCGGGCACGTCCAGGGAGTAGGGGCAGACGATCCCGATCCGCATACCCGGCCCCTTACCTCAGCCACATCTTCTGCAGCATGTGCCAGTCGGCCGGGTGCTCGGCGATGCCCGCCTGCAGCTCGTCGGCGATCATCTGGGTCACCTGGCGGACTCGCACGTCGAGCGGCCCCGCCGAGGCGGCCGGCACCGTCAGGGGACCGTGCACGCGGCCCACGGGAAGTTCTCCGTCGTACCAGAGGGAGACGACGAAGAGCGGCGCACCGGTGCGGATCGCGAGGAACGCCGGGCCCGCCGGCATCCTGGTCCGGCCGCCGAAGAAGGTGACCTCGATGCCCCGGGCCGAGAGGTCGCGGTCGGCGAGCAGCGGCACGATGTGCGCGGCGCGCAACGCCTCCTCCAGCACCTCCATGATCGGCTGCGAACCGCCGGTCAGCGGGACGATCCGCATGCCGAGGCTCTCCCGGAAGGCGACGAAGCGCTGGTAGAGCCCCTCCGGCTTGAGGCGCTCGGCGACCGTGGTGATCGGGATGCCCTGGGCCGAGACCCAGGCACCGGCCGCGTCCCAGTTGCCGGAGTGCGGCAGCGCCACCACGGCACCGGTGCCCGCCTCGTGGGCGTCGCGCAGCAGCTCCCAGCCGTCGAGGCGGAAACCGGCCCGGATCTGGTCGGTGCTCAGCGACGGCAGGCGGAAGGCCTCCAGCCAGTAGCGGGCGTAGGAGCGCACCGCCTGCCGGATCAGCTCGTCGGAGGCGTCGGCGCCGAGCACGGTGCTCAGGTTGCGGTGCAGCCGCTGGATCCCGGGGCCGCGCTTGCGGGCGGCCCGGTCGGCACCGGTCCGGAACGCCGCCCAGGAGACCCGCTTGGGCAGGACGCGGATCAGGCGCCACCCGGCTGCGTACCCACCTTCGACCAGGCGGTCCTTCATGCCTGCCTGCTCACGTGCCACATGCGCTGGAAGACGGTGAAGATCGACCCGGCGGCGAGCACCCAGAGCGCGGCCGGCAGGCCCCAGGCGAGGCCGAAGCCGGTCATGAGTGCACCCACGCCCACCAGGATGAGGCGTTCGGCCCGCTCGACGAGCCCCACGTTGCACGACATGCCGAGGCCTTCCGCCCGGGCCTTCACGTAGGAGACGACCTGACCGGCGACGAGGCAGACCATGACGGCGAGGAAGGTCGGCACCTCGTCGCGGTAGAGGTAGGCGAGGCCGACGAAGACGGCGCCGTCGGCGACCCGGTCCATCGTCGAGTCGAGCACCGCGCCGAACCTGCTCGACGTGCCCCGCAGGCGCGCCATGGAGCCGTCCATGACGTCGGTGAGGGCGCTGAGGGTGACGACGACGACGGCCCAGACGAGGTGGCCCCGCGCCGCCACATAGGAACCGGCCAGGACGCCGATGGTGCCCGCGACCGTGACGGCGTTGGGGGAGACGCCGACGCGGAGGAGGGCTCGCCCGATGGGGTCGAGAAGCTTCGCGGTGGCGGCTTTGATGGAGACGCTGAAGATCTTCGCCATAGGCATCTCACCTTAGTGGCTCGTTGTTTCGCGGGGTGAGCGGTGTGGGGCCGGGAACGACCCGCTCTGGGCGGTCAGGCTCGATCCCGCCGCGGGTCGTTCCCGGCCCCACACCGCCGCGGGCGGTCTAGGCTTCTCCCCGCAATGACGCTCGACGGTCGCCTTGGACGGTTTGGTCCTCTGGTGTCGTGGTGGTGTCGTGCCGCTCGGGCGATGTGAGTGGTGTGGCGGTCGGCCTCTTGTTGGGGTTGTTTTGTGAGGGTATCGGGTGTGGGATCGGTGTGAGGTAGCGCACATCTGTCCGCATCGACCCAGGTCCAGGAGGTTGGGAGACATGGCAGGCAAGCAGGGCGATAGAGGGCTCACCGGGCCGGTGCCGGTGGTGGCGGGGCCGGACGGCGTACGCAACGTGGTGCTCGTCGGGCACTCGGGGGCGGGCAAGACGACGCTGGTCGAGGCGCTGCTGGCGGCCTCGGGCGTGATCACCCGGCCGGGCTCGGTGGCGGAGGGCTCGACGGTCTGCGACGCGGACCCGGCAGCGGTGAAGCAGCAGCGCTCGGTGGCGGTGGCGTGCGCGCCGCTGCTGCACGACGGCGTCAAGGTGAACCTGCTGGACACCCCCGGTTACGCCGACTTCACCGGCGAGCTGCGAGCCGGGCTGCGGGCGGCGGACACGGCGCTCTTCGTCGTGAGCGCGGGCGAGCCGATGGACGCGGCGACCGTGGCGCTGTGGGAGGAGTGCGCCGCCGTGGGGATGCCCCGCGCGGTCGCCGTGGCCCGGCTGGACCATCCCCGGGCCGACTTCGACGAGGCCGTGGCGCTCTGCCAGCGGGTCTTCGGCGACGGCGTGATGCCGCTCTACCTGCCGATGCACGGCGACGACGGCGTCTCGGTCGCCGGGCTGATCGGGCTGATCACGCAGCGGGTCCACGACTACAGCGACGGCCACCCCGGCGTGGTACGCGAAGCGGACGCCGAGCACCTGCCCGCGATCGACGAGGCGCGCAACGAGCTCATCGAGGCGATCATCGCCGAGAGCGAGGACGAGACGCTGATGGACCGCTACCTCGACGGCGACCTCATCGACCTCGCGACGATCGTCGACGACCTGGAGAAGGCGGTCGCACGGGGGCACTTCTACCCCGTGGTGCCGGTCTGCGCGACCACCGGGGTCGGGCTCGACGTGCTGCTGGAGGTGCTCACCTCGGCCTTCCCGACGCCGCTGGAGCACCCGCTGCCCGCCGTCACCGACCTCGCCGGGCACCCGCGCGAGGCGATCGAGTGCGATCCGGACGGCCCGCTCGTCGCCGAGGTGGTCAAGACGACGATCGACCCCTACGTGGGGCGGGTGTCGCTGGTCCGGGTCTTCTCGGGCACGCTGCGGCCGGAGACCGCGGTGCACATCGCCGGGCACGGGCGGAGCGACCGGGGCCACGCCGACCACGACGCCGACGAGCGCGTGGCGCACCTCTTCTCGCCGCTCGGCACCAGCCTGCGCGAGGTGAACCTCTGCTTCGCCGGCGACATCTGCGCCATCACCAAGTCGCCGTCGGCGGAGACCGGCGACACGATCTCCGCGAAGGAGTCGCCGCTGCTGATGGCGCCGTGGGCGATGCCCGAGCCGCTGCTGCCGGTCGCGGTCGTGCCGAGGACGCGGGCCGACGAGGACGCGCTCGCCAAGAACCTGGCCCGGCTCACGGCGGGCGACCCGACGCTGCGGATGGAGCGCAACCCGGAGACCCACCAGCTGGTGCTCTGGTGCATGGGTGAGGCGCACGCCGAGGTGGTGCTCGACCGGCTCCGCGCAGGCGGTGTCGAGCTCGCCACCGAACCGGTCCGGGTCGCCCTGCGGGAGACCTTCGCCGCCGACGCCAACGGCCACGGCCGCCACGTCAAGCAGTCCGGCGGCCACGGCCAGTACGCCGTCTGCGACATCATCGTCGAACCGCTCCCCCGCGGCGCCGGCTTCGAATTCCAGGACAGGGTCGTCGGCGGGGCGGTGCCGCACAACCTCATCCCCAGCGTCGAGAAGGGCGTGCGGGCGCAGGCGGGCAAGGGCATCGTCGCCGGGTATCCCGTGGTGGACCTGCGGGTGACCCTCGTCGACGGCAAGGCGCACAGCGTGGACTCCTCGGACGCGGCGTTCCAGACGGCGGGCTCGCTGGCGCTGCGCGACGCGGCCGAGCACGGCACGGTGACCCTGCTGGAGCCGGTCGACGAGGTGACGATCACGGTGCCCGACAACTACGTCGGTGCGGTGATGAGCGACCTGTCCGGACGGCGCGGCAGGGTGCTGGGCTCGGAGTCCGACGGCGGCGAGCGGACCGTCGTGCGGGCCGAGGTGCCCGCGACGGAGCTGCTGCGCTACCTGATCGAGCTGCGGTCGATGACGGCCGGTGCGGGGACCTTCCGCCGCGCCTTCCTGCGCTACGACCCGATGCCGGGCCACCTCGCCGACCAGGCGAAAGCGGCCCACCACGCGTGAGCCGCCGCCGGGCGACCGCCACCGGGGCGGTCGCCCGACGAACTCGGCAGAGGCGTGCTCCTATGTGCCCGGCGCGCGCTACTTCCAGCGGTACCGCCAGATCGACACCGCCCCGCAGACCACCACGGTGCCGACCAGCACGCCGAGGTCGGCACCGAGCGCGTCGCCGCCCCGGTCGAGCCACGCCCACTCCATCGCCCGCACGGCGTAGGTGAGCGGCAGCAGCTCGCCGAGCTTGTGGGCGGAGTCCGGCATGAACTCGGTCGGGATCGCCGCGCCGCTCCAGAAGATCATCACCAGGTGCAGCACGTTGGCGACGAGGATGGCGAGCCCGTCGTGGCGCAGCACCGCCGCGAAGAACATACCGATGGCGAACATGGCGGCGCCCGCGAGCGCGACGATCCCGGCGAAGGCCACCGGGTGGGCGGGCGCGTGCAGGTCGTAGGCGATCGCGCCCCACCCGATGAGCAGGAGCAGCCCGGCGAGGCCGACCACGCCGTTGACCAGCACCTGTGCCCGCATGAAGTATTTCGGCTGGCCCGGTGCGAGCCGCAGGTGGGGCAGGAAGCCCTTCGCCCGGTAGTCGACGAGACCGATCAGGAAGCTCACCATTCCGGCACAGGCAAGGACCAAACCCGCATATCGGGGTACGGCGATGTCGACCGACCCGGCACCGGCGAACACCTCGGCGGGCTCGTTGCCGTACGGCCCGGCGAAGATCACCAACAGGATCGTGGGGAGCAGCACGCCGAAGAAGATCGACGGGATGTTGCGGAGCATCCGCTTGGACTCGAACGCCAGGACACTAGTGAACATGGGCCGGCTCTCCGGTCAGGGCGAGGTAGGCGTCGGCGAGCGTGGTGCCGCCGCCGGCATGGTCGCGGATGATCGTCCACGGGGTGTCGAGGGCGGCCAGGCCACCGTCGACGAGCACGCCGACCCGGTCGCAGAGCGCCTCGGCCTCGGCGAGGTGGTGCGAGGCGAGCAGGATCGTGCGGCCCTCGCGGGCGCAGCGGCGGAGCTGCTCGGCGATGATGCCGTCCTCGTCGAGGTGCAGGTCGTCGGCGAAGACCACCTGCGGATCGCCGAGCAACGCCATGACCAGGGCGAATCGCTGCTTCTCCGGCGGCGTCAGCCGGTTGGGCGACCGGCGGAGCCGGTCGGCGAGACCGAACCGCTCCAGCAGCTCGAGGTGGTCGATCCCGCCGGGGTAGAAGCCGGCGAAGAGCTTGGAGATGTCACCGACCGAGGCACGGCCCGGGTACTTCACGCCCGCCGGCGCGACCCCGGCGATCACCGACATGTGGGTACGGTCGGCGTGCGGGTCGACGCCGCCCACCCGGACCCTGCCGCTGTCGGGGCTCCTGGTGCCCTCGACGCACTCGAGCAGCGCGGTCTTGCCGGAGCCGACGGGACCGATGATCCCGACGATCTCCCCGCGCTCGACCGTCAGGCTCACCCCGTCGACGGCGGGGACGGCGCCGTAGCGGATCGTCACGTCCTCGACCACGATCATCTCCGCCTCCCCGCCTCGACCGGGCACAGCGGCGCACCATCCGGAGATAGAACATATGTTCGACACATGACTCCACCATGCCGGACGCGCCGATGGCTCGACCACCTGCGAGGCGCCGCACGCAGATCTCCGCACACGGCGAGAGATCACCCGGAACAAAACGGCGCTCGACCGGCCAGCGAGCGGAGTCACGGGCGCAGGAGCAGGACCCCGTCGATGACGCGGCGGGCGGCAGGAGCGCTCCCGGCCGGTGGCGCATGGGCGGCGGACCGGGTCGACGACAGCAGCCGGTGGTCGGTGACCGTCCAACCGGCGCTCTCGATCGGGTCCAGCGAGGCGAGGCCCGTGATCGTCAACCCCGCACCGACCCGGCCGGTCGTCACCCCCATCGCCTGCGCGGAGTCGGCCGAGACGACGTCGGCGACCCAGCCGAGAACGCCGGGCAGCCGGGCGAGGGTCCCCGCGAGCGCGGTCAGCTCGGCCGCGTCGAGGTAGACGAGCAGGCCCTCGGTGACGACGAGGATCGGGCCGGTGACGCCGAGGTCGGGCAGGTCGCGGATGTCGGCGTCGATGCGGCGCACCGAGCAGGTGGGCTCGTGCTCGGCGAGGGCAGCCGCCTTGCGGTTCAGGGTCGCGGCGGCGTCCACCTCGACCACCTCCCGGCACGTGGAGAGGTCCAGCCGGTAGGGCCGGGTGCAGAGCCCCGCACCGAGGTTCACCACGGTGAGGCCGGGCGTGCGGCGTACCTCATCGCTGACGATCGTGTCGATGACGAGCGTGCGGTGCACGACCTCCTCGCGCCCCGCGGCGAGCAGCGCCTGCGCCGACCCGGTGAGGTCGGCGGTGAAGAGCTCGGCGAACGGGTCGTGCAGGCGCGGCAGGGGCTGGCTCGCCTCCTCGGCCCGGCAGGCGGCGGCGACGAGGGCCGTGGCCTGCAGCGTGACGGCTACTCCCATCGGGGGGCGGGCGGGGTCGGCGGGAGTCCCGGGGCGCCCACCTGGCCGGAGGTGGCCGACATGGACATCACCTCCTCCTCGGCGGGCTGCTCACCCGCATCGCGACGCGCACCGTCGTCGATGGATGACAGAACGTTAGCAGAGGCGAAGTGGCGACGGAAGATTGAATTCCATCAACATGATCGCGTGGCACCGGCGAAGATCACGGGAGCGGCCGGCGTCACTTCTTCGATCCGCTGCCCGGCGAGGCGGTCGTGCCCGCCGCGAGCAGTTCGGAGACCGTGACGAGCCGCATGCCCTTGCCCCTGACGGCCTTGATGATCTCGCCCAGGTTGTCGATCGTGACGAGCCGGTCGGCAGGCCCGGTGTCGTGCGCCAGCATGATCGTCCCGGGCCGCACGCAGGCCGCCACATCGTCGACGATGCCCGCCGGGTTGGTCCGGAACCGGTCCTCCGGCATCCGGTAGGACCACATCACCACGTCGTAGTCCATCGTGTCGGCGACGGTCAGCGTCGAGCCGCCCAGGTGGCCCCACGGCGGCCGCAGCAGCGTCGCGGTCTGGCCGGTGACCTCGCGGATCGCCTCGTGGCAGCGGACGAGCTGGTTGCGCACGGAGGCCTCGTCGCGTTTGGCGAGGTCCTTGTGCTCCCAGGTGTGATTGCCGACCTCGTGGCGCCCGAGCCGGCCCTTGACGAGGTCGGCGTGCCGGCGCAGGTTCTGCCCGACCATGAAGAAGGTCGCGGGCGCGTCGGCCTTGTCGAGAGCGTCGAGCACCCGGGGCGTCCAGTCCGGCATCGGGCCGTCGTCGAAGGTGAGCGCGACGAGCGGCTGATCGGTCGGCACATGCCAGATGGTGCGGATCTGCCCGCGCGGGGTCCAGTCGTCGGCGTTGCCCGCCGGGGCGTAGCCGCCGTCGAGCGGGAGCCGGTCCGGACCGAACAGGGATGGGATGAGGTGCGCGGTCGCGCCCACGGCGGCACCCGTCGCCGTCAGCGCACTGCCCAGCAGCAGTCCACGCCGCGACACAGCCATTCGATCCCCCGATCCCCGATTCCGCACGTAACGGTGACATCCGCCGCCGCTATGTGAATCGTTCTTCAGGAGAATCCTCACCTACCCGATCGGCCGAAAGTACACCTTCCAGCCGATCGGGTGATATTGATCTCGTTTCAGACTCGGGCTGCGGTCACCAGATGAGGCAGAACGGGTGGCCGGCCGGGTCGGCGTAGACCCGGAAGTCCTCGCCACCGCCCGGCAGCTTCGTCGCGCCGAGCGCGAGCGCCTTCGGCTCCGCCTCCTCGATGTCGGTGACCTTGACATCGAGGTGGTACTGCTGGGGGTGGGCCGCGTCGGGCCACTGCGGCGGGTTGTAGGTCTCGACCTGCTGGAAGATCACGCTGAGCTTGCCGTCGGCACCGATCGCACCGCCGCCCTCACCCTCCCAGGTCACGGGCAGGCCGAGCAGCTCCGAGTAGAAGCCCGCCAGCGCGGCCGCATCCGGGCAGTCGATCGCCACGTCGGCGAGCTGGATCTCGCTGCCGGGCTCGCCCTGGCACACGCAGAACGGGTGGCCCGCCGGGTCCGCGAGGACCGTCCAGGTCTCGCCGCCGCCGGGCAGCCGGGTGGCGCCCAGCTCGATCGCGCGCTCGACGCCCGCCGCCATGTCGGGGAAGCGGAAGTCGAGGTGGAACTGCTGCGGCGCGGCCGGGTCCGGCCACCGTGGCGACACGTGGTCGTCGGCGCGCTGGAAGCACACCCGCCAGCCCTCCTTGGTGAGGAGGGTGACCCAGTTGTCGTCCGCGTAGTGCTCGGACAGCCCGGCCAGCTCGGCGTAGAACGCCGCCGAGCCCTTGATGTCGGGCGAGTCGAGCACGGTGGAGTAGAGAGAACCAATCATGGATCCGATCCTGCCCCAGCCGTACGACACCCGACGGTCAGGCGGTGTGCCAGGCCTCGGCGAGCAGGTCACGGGTGTCGGTGAGCAGCTGCGGCAGCGCCTTCGTCCGCCCGATCACCGGCAGGAAGTTGGCGTCGCCGCCCCAGCGCGGCACCACGTGCTGATGCAGGTGCGCGGCGATCCCCGCCCCGGCGACTCCGCCCTGGTTGATCCCGAGGTTGAACCCGTGCGCGTTGGAGACCGCCCGGACCACCCGCATCGCCGTCTGGGTGAACGACGCCAGCTCCGCCGTCTCCGCCGCCGTGATCTCGGTGTAGTCGGCGACGTGCCGGTAGGGGCAGATCAGCAGGTGCCCGGGGTTGTAGGGGAAGCGGTTGAGGATGGCGAAGACGGTCTCCCCCTTCGCCACCATCAGCCCGTGCTCGTCACTGCCCGGTGCCGCGCAGAAGGGGCAGCCGGGCGTCTCCGGTCCAGCCACATAGGACAACCGCCAGGGTGTCCAGAGCCGTTCCAGCCCGTCCGGCTCCCCGACGCTCACGAGGTCCACGCCCGCGAAGCCACGCTCACGAAGCGACCGGCTCATCCGCGGCGGGCGCGGCGGGTGCGCTCGGCCCGACGTTGACGCGGGACCGGACGATCTCGACGACGTGGGCCACCGCCTCGTCGATCGCGACGCCGTTGCGCTGCGAGCCGTCGCGGTAGCGGAAGGAGACCGTGCCGTCGGCGACATCCTGGTCACCGGCGAGCGCCATGAACGGGATCTTCTGCTGCTGCGCGGTGCGGATCTTCTTCTGCATCCGCTCGTCGGAGGCGTCGACCTCGGCCCGGATGCCGTGCTCGCGCAGCTGGGCGACGAACGCGGCGAGGTGGGCGAGGTGTCCGGCCTCTTCGTCGGAGCGGATCGGGATGCCGACCACCTGGACGGGTGCCAGCCACGCCGGGAACGCACCGGCGTAGTGCTCGGTGAGCACGCCGAAGAACCGCTCGATCGACCCGAACAGGGCACGGTGGATCATGACCGGCTGCTGACGCGTACCGTCGGCTGCCTGGTACTCCAGCCCGAACCGGGCCGGCTGGTTGAAGTCGACCTGGATCGTCGACATCTGCCAGGTGCGGCCGATCGCGTCGCGCGCCTGCACGCTGATCTTCGGGCCGTAGAACGCCGCGCCGCCCGGGTCGGGGACGAGCTCCAGACCGGAGGCCTCGGCGGCGGTACGCAGCGCCTCGGTCGCCTCGGCCCAGTCCTCGTCGGCGCCGATGAACTTCGGCGAGTCGTCCCTGGTCGACAGCTCCAGGTAGAAGTCGTTGAGGCCGTAGTCCTTGAGCAGGTTGAGCACGAAGTCGAGCAGGGCGCTGAGCTCGCCGGGCGCCTGCTCCTTGGTGCAGTAGATGTGCGAGTCGTCCTGGGTCAGGCCGCGCACCCGGGTCAGGCCGTGCACGACGCCGGACTTCTCATAGCGGTAGACCGTGCCGAACTCGAACATGCGCAGCGGCAGCTCGCGGTAGGACCGCCCGCGCGACCTGAAGATCAGGTTGTGCATCGGGCAGTTCATCGCCTTCAGGTAATAGTCCGCGCCCTCGAGCTGCATCGGCGGGAACATCGTGTCGGCGTAGTAGGGCAGGTGGCCCGAGGTCTCGAAGAGCTGCGCCTTGCTGATGTGCGGGGTGTTGACGAACTCGTATCCGGCCTGCTCGTGGCGCTGCCGCGAATATGCCTCCATCTCCCGGCGGATGATGCCGCCCTTGGGGTGGAAGACCGCGAGGCCGGAGCCGATCTCGTCGGGGAAGCTGAAGAGGTCGAGGTCCGCGCCGAGCTTGCGGTGGTCGCGCTTGGCCGCCTCCTCCAGCATCGCCAGGTGCGCCTTGAGCTGGTCGCGGCTCGGCCACGCGGTGCCGTAGACGCGCTGGAGCTGCGGGTTCTTCTCCGAACCGCGCCAGTAGGCGGCGGCCGAGCGCATCAGCTTGAAGGCGGCGATGAAGCGGGTCGACGGCAGGTGCGGGCCGCGGCACAGGTCGCCCCAGCAGCGCTCGCCGGACTTGGCGTCGAGGTTGTCATAGATCGTCAGCTCGCCGCCGCCGACCTCCATCACGTCGGAGTCGACATCGCCCTTGATGTCGACGAGCTCCAGCTTGAAGGGCTCGTCGGCCAGCTCGGCCTTCGCCTCGTCGAGGGAGTCGAAGCGCCGCCGGTGGAAGGTCTGCCCGGACTTGATGATCTCCTGCATCCGGGACTCGAGCTTCGCGAGGTCCTCCGGGTTGAACGGCCGGGAGACCGAGAAGTCGTAGTAGAAGCCGTTGTCGATCGGCGGCCCGATGCCGAGCTTCGCCTCGGGGAAGATGTCCTGCACGGCCTGGGCCAGCACGTGCGCGGTCGAGTGGCGCAGCACGTCGAGGCCGTCGGGCGAGTCGATCGAGACGGGCTCGACGGACGCCTCGGCGTCGGGTGTCCACGAGAGGTCGCGCAGGCGGCCCTCGCCGTCGCGGACGACGACGATCGCCTTCGGTCCGCTGGTCGGCAATCCGGCGGCGGCCACCGCGGCCGCGGCCGTCGTCCCGGCCGGGACGACGACGGGGTCGGCCACAGCAGCGGGTACGGGCACAGCACTCACGATGATCTCCTCAGTTCGGTTTGTCCGGCGTTGACGATGCTATCGCCGCGCCCGTCCCCCACTCCGAGCGCCCGCCACTAGAGCGAGGGCAGGAGGTCGGACGCGACATCTCGGATGAGCTGCTCGCCGTAGGCCTGTCCGTAGGCGACCGGGTAGTGCGTCATCACCACCAGGATCTTGCCGTCCCAGGCGGCGAGGCTGTTGACGTTCCACAGGCCGGTGGACTCGTGCGCGGTCCAGCCGTTCTTCACCGCCGGGTCCGCGGCCGCCGGGAGCACCTCGGGGATGCCGAACGCGTTGCTCGGGTCGACATCGCGCATCAATCCCACCAGCCACGCCGTCTGCGCGGACGCCTCGGCCCGCTGCAGGATGTAGGTCATCATCCGGGTCGCGTCGAGCGCGGTCATCTGCGTCTTGGACCACCAGCTCTCGGTGACCGTCGTCCCGGTGAGCTTCGCCTCGCTGATCAGCCGCTCGATCACCTCGTCGCCGCCCTGCCGCAGGTAGAGGGTCTGTGCGGCGGCATCGTCGGAGAACCTGATCATCTTGGTGATCAGCGCCTTCTCCTCGGCGGTGAGTGCGCGCCCCTGCGCGTCGGCGGCGGCGATGTAGTCGGTTCCGATCCACGCCTTGATCATCGACTCGGTGTTGTTGGTCTGGTCGGCCGCGTTCGCCGATCCGGAGCTCGTCCCGGTCGCGGTGTCGATGAGCTGCCAGGAGAACCAGGTGTCGGCCTTCGTCGCCACGGCGACGGTCGGCGCCTTCGGCACCTCCGCCTCGGGCGCCTTCTCCTGGGTCACGGCGGCGGCCCGCTCGCGCACGGGCGCCGAGCTGAGCTCGCCGGTCTCGTCGGTCCGCGTCACGAGGGCGTGTCCGACGCCGCCGGCGAGTGCCACTGCCAAAATCGCCGACGGTACGCCGACCAGGATGCGCCTTTGCATGATCCAAAGGTGCCCCGGAAATCTGGGGATCGCCTGGGTGCCCTGCTCACCACGTATCCATCATCACACCGGCCGCGCCCGACAACCGACCCGCCGGGCGGTTCAGGGCAGCGGAAACGGCAGCGTGATCCCCTCGTGGGCGTCGGCGCAGGCGCACGTCCGATCGGTCGGCAACTCCGTCACCACGTCGAGGACCATCGCCCGCAGCCGCTCGGTGTTCTCGGCGAAGACCCGGAACACCTCGGCCTGGCTCACCGACTCGTGACCGCCGTCGATCCCGGCGTCGAGGTCGGTGACGAGGGCGATCGCCGTGTAGCACAGGGCCAGCTCCCGGGCGAGCGCCGCCTCGGGCAGCCCGGTCATGTTGACGAGCGTGAAGCCCTGGGCGGCGTACCAGCGGGATTCGGCTCGGGACGAGAAACGGGGGCCGGGGATCACCACCATCGTGCCCCGCTCCACGGCCGGGCGGTCCGACCGGGACGCCACCGCCGCGACCGTGCCCCGGCCGGTCGCGCAGTAGGGGTCGGCGAAGGGTACGTGCACCGCGCCGGTGTCGAAGAAGGTCTGCTCGCGGCCGGTGGTGCGGTCGACCACCTGGTCGGGCAGGACGATCGTCCCCGGCACCAGGGCGGGGTCGAGCGCGCCGACGGCGCACGGTGCGAGGACCTGGCGGCAGCCGAGGCTGCGCAGCGCCCACAGGTTGGCCCGGTAGTTGATCCGGTGCGGCGGCACGCTGTGGTCCCGCCCGTGCCGGGGCAGGAAGGCGACCCGCCGCTCGCCGACCGTGCCGACGGTGACGGCGTCCGACGGCGCGCCGAAGGGCGTCTCGACGACGACCTCCTCGGCACCGTCGAGCAGGGAGTAGAAGCCGCTGCCGCCGATGACGGCGACGTCGGGGGCGATCATGAGTCCTCCAGGGATCGGGGTGGCTCCGCCTTCTTAGCACCAACTCTTGAAGAGTTGGCCCTGAGAGCGAGTCCGGTCGCGACCGCGCCGATCGCGGCGAGCGTGACGAGCAGGCCGACCCAGTAGTTGCGGGGCAGCGCCGACGGGTTGTCCGACGCCTTGCCGTGCCCGGTGAGCAGCGGATAGGCGACGATGACGACGGACAGGGCGCAGAGCAGGGCGCCCTGGGCGTAGGGCTTGGCCCACGGTGGCAGCCAGCGCGTCGCCACGAAGCCCAGGCCGATGACTATCGGTACGAGGACCAGGTCGTTGAGGAGCCACGCACCGAGGAGATACCGGACGTAATGGAAGAGGTCCTGGCCGCCGAGCCCGGCGTAGACACCCCGGACGGCGTGGACCACCATCCAGACGCCGGCCACGACGAGGAGGCCTCGGATCCATTTCACGGCTGCTCCACGATGATCGAGGCGATCCACTTGGTCTGCATGACGCCAGGCCGGTTCGGGGCGATCAGCCGGCACGGGAAGCCGTGGTCGGGGTGCAGCGGCTCGCCGTTGATCCGCAGCGCCAGCAGCGTCAGCGGGTCTTTGGCGTGCGGCGGCGCCACGATCGACGAGGTGTAGAAGCCGATCTCCTGCAGCGAGCGCACCGTCACCTGCGAGGTGTCGTCGCCGCCGACCGCGCGGACCAGGTCGCGGATGCGGACCCCGGACCAGTGCGCGGTGGCGCTCCAGCCCTCCACGCAGGTGATCGGCAGCTCCGCGTCGGCCTGCGCCATCGCGGTGAGGTCGTCGAGGGTGAGGGTCAGCTCGCGCGCCGGTCCGCGTACCGCCAGGGTGTAGGTCTTGGGGTCGACCTGGACCCCGGCGACCCGCGCGGACGTGTTGACCGGCAGGCCCTGCGGGCCCACGCGCGGGTCGCGCGGTGCCAGCAGCGAGATGCCCGCGAGCGGGCGGAAGGTCTGGCCGACCGTGGCGAGGGTGACGACGCCGACCGCCGCACCGACCGAGGCGAGCAGGCCGCGCCGGGTCAGGCCGGTCGTCGGCGCCTGCCGGGGGGTCGCGGCCAGCGCCCGCCGGATGATCGGCAGCTTCACCCCGATGTGGACGAGCAGGGCACCGACGGTGATCCACGCGGTCCAGTAGTGGGCGACGGTGAAGAAGAAGCCCATCGGGTCGTACCACCGGGCGATGTTGAGGATGCCCGTCGTGAGCTGGAAGATCGCGCCCGCGACCAGCACGATCAGGCTGAGCCGCTCGATCGCGTGCACCACGCTGCGGAACGGCGGGAAGCGGAACAGCTTCGGATAGACCGACCACAGCTTCGCCGCGAGCAGCGGGATCGCGGCGAGCCCGGTCGCGACGTGCAGGCCCTGCGTGATCCGGTAGAGGTTGACCGGCCGCGACGGCCAGGAGAACCACTCCGGCGGATGCTGGATCGCGTGGCTGAGATAGCCGGTGCCGAGGCAGATCCCGATCGCGAGGCCGAGCAGGAGGCCGAGCTGGCTGGTGAGCTTCGGCGAGCGCAGCCTGGAGGTGAAGGCCCTGCTCAGTTCTGCAGGCTTGAGAACCATCGCCCCTCCTCGGTCCAGATGTCGGCGACGCGCAGGCCCGCGTCGGCGGCGAGCTCCGGGATGCGGTCCACGCCCACGATCGACCAGGCGAAGACCTCGCTGGTCCGCCACGCGTCGCTGATCGCCACGTTGCCGTGCCAGGTCGGCGTACCGGGGGGTTCCACCTCCACGAGCACCGTTCCCGACGGGCGCAGCAGCTGGGCGCAGCGGCGCAGCAGCCCGCGCGGGTCGCCGCCGATGCCGAGGTTGCCGTCGATGAGCAGCGCGTGCGCCCAGTCGCCCTCCCCCGGCAGCGGATCGAAGACCGAGCGTTCCAGCGCCCAGGCGCCCCGGGCCTCGGCGAGGCGGACCGCGTCGGGGCTGATGTCGATACCGAGCGCCACGACGCCCAGGTCGGAGACGGCGGCGGTGAGGCGGCCCGGCCCGCAGCCGATGTCGATCGTCGGTCCGCCGCAGCGGGTCACCACGGTGATGTCGCCGTCGGTGAGCTCGGCGTACCACGCGGCGGGGTCCATCTCCTTGAGCGGCACGCCGTCGGCGGTGGTGAGCCACAGCGCGCAGTCGACGCCCCGCTCGGCCCGGTGCAGCGCCGCGGCGTAGACGCCCATCGCGGCCTTCATCGGGCCACCGCCTGCGCGAACCTGCTCGCCGGGATCAGCCCGGCGACGGCGTGGGCGTCCTCGGCGGTGTCCACGTCGAGCAGTTCGGGCAGCAGACCCACGCTCAGTCCGCCCGCGCGCAGCGCGCGCAGCGTCAGCTCGCCGGTCTCGGAAACCGAGGTGGGTACGCCCACCAGCAGCCTCGCGTCGCCGGGTTCCCGCAGGGCCAGCGCCCACCACCCCCCGTCGGCGGCCGGGCCGAGCATCGCGTCCGACCCGTCGAGCCCCGCCACGGCCGCCGTCAGCAGCTCCGGCGTGACCTGCGGGGTGTCCATGCCGATGAGCAGCGTCGGCGTACCCGGCTCGCGGGTGTCGGCGAAGGCGGCGGCGATGCGCTCGTCGAGCCCGCCGGCGCACTGCGGGACGGTGAGCCAGCCGTCCGGGACGGGCCAGTCACCGTCGATGACGAGCACCCGGTCGGCGGCCGGGGTGGCGTCGACCGCCTCGATCGTGTCGGCGAGCGCCGCGGCGGCGAGGGTGGCCGCCTGCTCCGGCGTCCAGGGTGGACAGAGGCGGGTCTTGACCCGGCCCGGGACCGGCTCCTTGGCGAGGACCAGGATCCGGGCGCTCATCGGGCGAGCACCTTGCTCATGTCGCGGACCGCCCGCAGGGTCCCCTTCACCGTGCCGGTGACCTTGGACTTCGTTCCGGCGGCGCGCGGGGCGTAGTCCACGTCGACCTCGCGGATGTCCCAGCCCGCCCGCGCCGCCATGATGATCATCTCCAGCGGGTAGCCGAAGCGCCGATCGCGCAGGTAGAGGTTGAGCAGTGGGCGGCGGCGGACTGCCCGCATCGGGCCGAGGTCGTGGATGTCGATGCCGAGGGTGCGGCGCAGGCGCCAGGAGAGCAGCGCGTTGGCGGCCTGGGCGTGCGGCGGCCAGGCGCCCCGGGTGGTCGGGCGGCGGCGGCCGAGCATCAGGTCGACGTCACCCCGATCGACCGGCTCGGCGACCCGGACCAGCTGCGCGGGGTCGAAGGAGCCGTCCGCGTCGAGGAAGCAGACCACCTCGGCGGTCGCCGCCTCCAGCCCCGCGTGGGCGGCGGCGCCGAAGCCGCGCTGGGGCACCGAGACGACGGTGGCGCCGAGGTCGGCGGCGACCCGGGCGGAGTCGTCTGTGGAGCCGTTGTCGGCGACGATCGCGCGGAACCCCTCGGGGAGCCGGGTCAGCACCAGCGGCAACGCGGCCGCTTCGTTGAGGCAGGGCAGGACGACATCAATCACGGGCTCGACCGTATCCGTGATCAAGGGTCTAAATTCTTACCAACTCGCAGTGTTTCCTTACAAACTGCGAACGCCTCCACACTTCGCACGTCCGAGGCACCTAGGTTGTGACCATGCGCATCCTCGTCACCGGTGGCCTGGGCTTCATCGGTTCCCACGTCACCGAGGCACTCGTCGCGGACGGCCACGACGTCGCGATCCTCGACTCCGTGCACCCGTACGCCCACCGCGAGCAACCGCCCACACCGGACGGTGCCGTGCTGCGCCTCGGCGACATCCGCGACCCCGACATCCTCGACGAGCTGCTGCCGGGCGTCGACGCGGTGGTGCACCAGGCCGCGATGGTCGGGATGGGCGTCGACATGGCCGACCTGCCGGAGTATGTCGGCTGCAACGACCTCGGCACCGCCGTCCTGCTCGCCGCGATGACCCGGCACCGCGTCGGCTCCCTGGTCCTGGCGAGCTCCATGGTCGTCTACGGCGAGGGCGCCTACGCCTGCCCGGTCGACGGCCCGCTCGCACCGGCGCCCCGCGACACCGCCGACCTCGCCGCCGGGCGGTTCGAACCCCGCTGCCCCCGGTGCGGCGAGTTCCTGGTGCCGGGGCTCGTCGACGAGGACGCCCGGCTCGATCCCCGCAGCGTCTACGCCGCGACGAAGCTGGCGCAGGAGCACCTCGCGAGCGCCTGGGCCCACGCCGTCGGTGGTGCCGCCGTCGCCCTGCGGTACCACAACGTCTACGGCCCCCGCATGCCCCGCGACACGCCCTACTCGGGGGTGGCGGCGATCTTCCGGTCGGCGCTGGAGCGCGGCGACGCACCCCAGGTCTTCGAGGACGGCGGCCAGCGCCGGGACTTCGTGCACGTCCGCGATGTCGCGGCCGCCAACGTCGCCGCGCTCGCCGCCGCGACCGGTTCGATGACGGGGCTGCGCGCCTACAACGTCGCGTCGGGACACGTCACCACGGTCGGCGAGATGGCGGGCTCCCTCGCCGAGGTGATGGCCGGGCCGCCGCCGATCGTCACCGGTCGGTTCCGGGCCGGCGACGTACGCCACGTCGTCGCCTCCCCCGCCCGGGCCCGGCACGAGCTGGGTTTCGCCGCGCGGATCGACTTCCGGGCCGGGCTCACCGAGTTCGCCGCGGCGGGACTGCGGAGCTGATGGTGGCCGTCGGCTTGACCTCGTCCGAGCAGGCTGCCCGCCCGTCGACCCGCGCCGTCGCCGCCGCCGACCTGATCACGCTGGCCGCGTGCCTCGCGCTCGTCGGCGCGGCAGCCGTCGTCGGAGTGCTGCTCAACCGGGCCGGGCACCCCGTCTACACGATGTCGCCGCCGATCTACGCCGCGTGGATGCCGCACGCCGACACCGGATCGGTCTTCGCCGTCGCGATCGCCGTGCTGGTCATCGGGGTCGGCCCGGCACTCGCCCGGCGGATGGGCTGGGTGGCGCTGCTCGGCGCCGCCTACCTCGGTGCGCTCGCGTGGACGATGGCGCTGGCCATGATCGACGGGTGGAAGGTGGGCTTCGCGGACCGGCTCACCACCGACTCCGAATACCTCCACGACGTACCCCGGATCACCGACGCGGGCGCCATGCTGCGCGGCTTCACCGATCACATCCTCGACTTCCAGCCCGACTCCTGGGGCACCCACGTCTCCGGGCACCCGCCGGGCATCACCCTGCTCTTCGTCGGCCTCGACCGGATCGGGCTCGGCGGCGGAGCCTGGGCTGCCATCGTCTGCGTGCTGGTCGGCGCGGTCGCGGCGGTCGGGGTGCCGCTCACCGTACGCCTGCTCGACGGCGAGGAGCGCGCCCGGGCGGTCGTACCGTTCACGGTGCTCTTCCCCGGCGCGATCTGGGTCGGCGCCTCGGCCGACGGGCTCTTCATGGGTGTCGCGGTGGTCGGGCTGACCCTGCTCGCCGCCGCCGCGACCCGGCCCGGGCGCGGGGGTCCCGTGCTCGGTGTCGCGGCCGGGCTGGTGCTCGGCGCAACGCTCTTCCTCTCCTATGGACTCGTCCTCATCGCGTTCCCGGCGCTCGCGATGGTGCTGCTCA
The DNA here is from genome assembly GCF_014204945.1 of Allocatelliglobosispora scoriae. Lineage (NCBI taxonomy): Bacteria > Bacillati > Actinomycetota > Actinomycetes > Micromonosporales > Micromonosporaceae > Allocatelliglobosispora > Allocatelliglobosispora scoriae. The sequence continues at coordinate 1,170,972 of NZ_JACHMN010000003.1, read as the reverse complement.
CCCGCCGCTGGACGCTGATCGGCTGGGCGCTGGGCGGTGCCGCGGTGGTCGTGGCCGGGTTCGCGCTCGCCGGATTCTGGTGGCTCGACGGCTACCACCTGGTCGTCGAGCGGTATTACCAGGGCGTGGCGAACGAACGCTCCTACGCCTACTGGGTCTGGGCCAACCTCGCCTGCCTGGTGCTCGCCGCCGGTCCAGCGGTGATCGTGGCCGTGCGCCGGGCCCTCCTCCCCGCCATGGCCTGGGTCCACGACCACATCCCGGGATGGGTCCACGACCGCGCCCCGCGGCGGGACCACGATCGCGTCCCGGGGCGAGGCCACGACCGCGTCCCGGGGCAGGGCCACGATCGTCGCAACTCTTCAAGAGTTGGTCCTATGGCGGTGTGGGTGCTGCCGGTCGCGGGGCTCGTCGCGATCATGGCCGCCGACCTGTCCGGGATGAGCAAGGCCGAGGTGGAGCGGATCTGGCTTCCGTTCACGATCTGGCTGCTGCCGGCAGTTGCGCTGCTGCCGTCCAGGTCGCACCGCTGGTGGCTCACGGTGCAGGCGGTGACGGCGCTGAGCGTCAACCACCTGCTCTACACGATCTGGTAGCGGCATGATCGCGCTGTTTCCCGGAAACCAGCCGCTCAGAGCCACCCGCAGGGGCCTGTTTCCCGGAAACAACGCGATCATCCACACCAGACAGTGACGAGCTCAGTCGACGATCGCGCCGCAGGAGATGTTGACCTCGGTGGAGGTGATCGTGCGGGCGTGGTCGGACGCGACGAAGGCTGCGACGTTGCCGACATCCGCCAGCGTCGCGGTACGCCCCAGCTGCGTATCCTTCGTCAGCGCCTCGGTGATCGCGGCGGCCTCGGGCATCTCCGGCGGCAGCGACTCCGCTATTCCGCCGGACTTGAGGGTGACGACGCGGATGCCGTGCGGGCCCAGTTCGATGGCCCACTGACGGCGCAGGCCCTCCATCGCGTCGAGCGAGACCTTGAACCCGCCCAGGCCGGCGATGGTCTGCGGGCCGGAACCGCCGAAGGTGATGACCACGCCGCCGCCCTGGCTGATCATGTGTGGCGCGGCCGCCCTGGTCGTGATGAACTGCGACCGCATCGCGGTCCGGATCGGCTGGAGGAAGTCGCCGACCGAGATCTCCAGCAGCGGCTGCTGCACGTCGCCGACCCCGATGACGTTGCAGGAGATGTCGACCGCGCCGGCCCGCCGGGCGACCCCGTCGACGAAGTCGGTGACCGCCTGCTGGTCGAGCGCGTCGACGACGGCGGTCTCGGCGGTGCCGCCCGCCGCGCTGATCCGGTCGGCGGACCGGCGCAGCGTCTCCTCCTTCCGCGAGGCGAGGAAGACCCTGGCGCCCTCACGGGCGAAGGCGCTCGCCACCGCCGTTCCGATGGATCCGGCGCCGTAGACCACGGCCACCTTGCGTTCCAGCAACATCGTTGATCGTCCTCTCCGTTCGGCTCACCTACCCCTACCCGGTGTGGGCGGGAACGATGCTTTGCTCTGCTTACACCGGCGCAACACGCCGGGTGCTGCGCCCGTGTGAGCAGAGCCAAAGCCCACGATCGCGTTGTTCCCCGGAACCCGGCCCCTCACCCGCCCCCGACGGGACTGTCTCCCGGACAACGCGATCACCATCAGGAGGCGCCCTGCCGAGCCGCCACCCACTCCTCCGTCGCGACGAAGCTGAGCGAGCGGGCGAAGAGGAACCCCTGCCCATAGGCGCAGCCGATGCGTTCCAGCAGGTCCCGCTCGGCGGACGACTCGATGCCCTCGGCGATCACCGCCAGCCCGAGCGTGTGCGCGAGCCGCACGATGCCGTCGACGAGTGCGGCCTGCTGGGTGGAGGAGGTGATGCCGCTGGTGAAGAGCCGGTCGATCTTCACCACGTCGAGCGGCACGTGCCGCAGGTAGCTCAGCGACGAGTAACCGGTGCCGAAGTCGTCGATCGCCACCCGGATGCCGAGTTTGCGCAGCTCCGCGAGGTCACCCCAGACCTGGTCGTCGTCGCGCAGCAGCAGGCTCTCGGTGATCTCCAGCATCAGCCGCCGGGGTGAGAGGCCCGAGGAGGTGAGCGCGTCCCGCACGCTCGCGACGAACCCCGGCGTGCGGAACTGCCGGACGGAGACGTTGATGCTGACATAGGGGGCCGCGTGCCACGGCGCGCCCTGCTCGGCGGCTCCGGCGACGAGCTGCCAGCGGACCGCCGCCGCCATCGCCTGGGCGAGGACCCACCCGCCGAGCGGGACGATCAGCCCGGACTCCTCGGCGACCTCGATGAACTCGCCCGGCAGCAGGCGGCCCCGGGTCGGGTGGTCCCAGCGCAGCAGGGCCTCGAACCCGGCCGTCGCGCCGGTGCTCAGGGTGATGATCGGCTGGTATTCGAGGATGAACTCGGAGCGGGCCAGCGCCTGGTCGAGTGCCGACCGCAGCTCCAGCTTCTCGACGAAGGCCGCGTGCAGCTCCGGCTGGTAGCGCTTCCACCGCCCCTTGCCCTCGCCTTTCGCGACATAGAGGGCGAGGTCGGCCTGGCGCAGCAGGTCCTTGCCCGGGATGGAGCCGGTCGAGGTGGCGACGCCGATGCTGGAGACGCCGGAGACGAGGCGGCCGTCGATGACGAAGGGCTCGGAGAGCACGGTGACGATCCGGTTGGCGACCTCCTCGACGGCGGTGGCGTTCGGCGCCTCCTCGATCAGGGCGGCGAACTCGTCGCCGCCGAGGCGGGCGGCGGTGTCCTGCGCGCGGACCACGCTGGCGAGCCGCTGCCCGACCGCGGCGAGCAGCCGGTCGCCGTAGTCGTGCCCGAAGGTGTCGTTGACCGCCTTGAAGTCGTCGATGTCGAGGAAGAGGATGCCGAGCGTGTTGCCGCTGCCCTGGGCCCGCTCGGTGGCGGCGGCGAGCCGCTCCTGGAAGAAGACCCGGTTGGCGAGGCCGGTGAGCGAGTCGTGGAAGGCCCGGTGGGTGAGCTCCGCGGCCATCCGCCGCTCCTCGGTCACGTCGCGCAGCGTCACCACGATGCCGGCCACGGTCGGCTCCGCCGTGAGGTCGCGGGCGGAGACCTGCGCCTGCACCTGCGAGCCGTCCTTGCGGACGATCGACCAATCCGCCTCGTACGCCTCATCGCCCACCACGTTCAGCGACAGCTCGGCGCGGGCGGCACCCGGCTCGGGCTGGACCAGGTCCTCCAGGTGCATGCCGACGATCTCGGCCGAGCCGAGGAACTGCTCCGCCGACGGGCTGGCGTAGCGGATCGTGTGGGTGCCGGGCTCGACGATGAGGATCACGTCGGCGGTGTTCTGCACCAGGGTGCGGAAATACTGCTCGCTGTTGCGGCGGATGATCTCGCCGCTGAGGGTGATCCGCTCGATGGCGAGGGCCGCCTGCGAGGCCATCACCTCCATCGGCGCCTGGAGGTAGCCGAGTGATGCCTCGGGTGCCCCGATCAGCAGTACGCCGATGACGGGGTCGCCCATCGGCCGGTCGTCGAGGGCGAGCGGGCAGACGAGGGTGACCTCGAAGCCGCCGAGCGCCGTGCCGACCCGATCGGGCAGGGAGGAGGTGTAGCGCACCTGGGTGTCGCGGCCGATCATCTCGGTGAAGAGCTCGGGGCAGGTGCCGTCGTTCATCACCACCGCGAGCCGGTATTTCTCGCCGTCGGCGACGAGTTTGGAGACCGCGCCGCGCAGCCCGTCGATGACCCCGTCCACGTCGTCGGCGGAGACGAGGGCGGCACTCGCCTTGCGTACGCCGTCGGCCCGCAGCGCACCGCGACGGTAGGCGTCCAGCAGCACGAGCAGCCGGACGAGTACGAGCCCGGTGGCGACGATCCCGATGATCGCGATCGCCGATCCGTGCCGGACCTCGCCGTCGACGACCTCGACGAGCAGGACCATCGGCGGGATCAGCGCCATCAGCGACAGGATGATCTGGCGGCGGCGGCTCGGGGCACGGGGCCGGACGATCCGGGGCTCGGTGAGCTCGGCCATCGACGGGTGCAGCGCGGCGGCGCCCCAGAGCCCGTAGAAGAGCAGCCACCCGGCGTCGACGGGCCCGCCGACCGCCCAGTCGCCGTGCAGCTGGATCAGGCCGTAGATCACGTCGGTGATGAGCAGGCTGATGCCGCCGATGGTGAGCATGACGACCGTCGGGGAGAAGCGGACCATGGCGACGAGCCGGCCGACCGTGGCGAGGATGAGGATGTCGCCGATCGGGTAGGCGATGGAGACCATGCGCTGCAGCGTGGTGAGGTCCGGGTTGGAGACGTGCGGCCCGATCAGGAAGATCCACCAGAGCAGGCTGAACGAGGCGGTGAAGATGAACGCGTCGATCGCCGAGCCGCGGTCCCGCCCGGCCGCACCGCTGCGCGACAGCCCCCAGACTCCGGCCCCGAGCAGCGGGAACATCGCGAGGTAGAAGGCGTCGCCGAGCGACGGATAGGGGTTGGAGTAGCCGCGGTACTGGGTGAGGATGTTGTAGGTCGCGTCTCCGGCGCAGAAGACGAGGATCGCCGCCGCGATGAGGTACCACGGCCAGCGGCGGCGCGGCCGGTAGCGGTAGACGCCGAACAGGACCGCCGCCGCGCTGCTGACGCCGACCGCACCCCAGATGAGGAGGTGCTGCTCGGGGGCAGCGTAGAACGCCACCGAGAGGGCGAGCATCCACGCGGCGTACGCGATCATCAACCTACGTGTGGACACGCTCCCCCCGACCCGGACGCATGAATCATGACATACCGGGCGGGGCGGACACGGCCTTTCGGCTGCTCAGAGCGTCAGTGCCGCGGATCGCGCCCCTCGGCGTACCAGTTGATCTCGTAGGCGTCGATCTCGGCGAGCAGCGCCTGCCGGCCCTCCTCGGCGAGGAAGGAGTGGCGGACACCGGCCCGGGCCAGCTCCGTCACGCCGACCGTGTTGAGCTCGAGCAGCTCGGCCGCGACGGCGTACTCCCGGCACAGGGTCGTGCCGAACATCGGCGGGTCGTCCGAGTTGATGGAGATCGGCACCCCGGCGGCGACGAGCGCGGCGAGCGGGTGCTCCGCGAGGGTCGCGACGGCCCGGGTGCGGATGTTGGAGGTCGGGCAGACCTCCAGCGGGATCTGGTTGTCGGCGAGGTAGTCGACGAGCTTGGGGTCCTCGATCGACCGGATGCCGTGCCCGATCCGCTCGGCGCCGAGCGCCTCGATCGCGTCCCAGACCGTCTGCGCCCCGGTCGTCTCGCCCGCGTGCGGCACGCTGCGCAGCCCCTCGGCCCGCGCCACGTCGAAGAAGGGCTTGAACTGCGGTCGCGGCACGCCGATCTCGGGGCCGCCGAGGCCGAAGGAGATGAGCCCGTCCGGGCGCTGGTCGAGCGCGACCTGCAGTGTCTGCTCGGCGGCGTAGATGCCGGACTCGCCGGGGATGTCGAAGCACCAGCGCAGCTCGATGCCCCAGTCCCGGCGGGCGTCGGAGCGGGCCTGCTCGATCGCCTCGCAGTAGGCGGCGCCCTGGATCCCCCGCTTCATGCTGGAGTAGGGCGTGCAGGTCAGCTCGGCATAGCGCACGGCCTGCCGGTGCAGCTCCCCGGCGACCTCATAGGTCAGCGTGTAGATGTCCTGTGGATCGCGGATCAGGTCCACCACGTTGAGGTAGAGCTCGATGAAGTGGCGGAAGTCGGTGAAGGTGAAGTACTCCGCGAGCTTCGTCTCATCGGCCGGGACGGTGGTCGTCCCCTCATAGCGCGAGGCGAGCTCCGCGACGATCTTCGGCGACGCCGATCCGACGTGGTGCACGTGCAGTTCGGCCTTCGGCAGGCCGGCGATGTATTCGGTCAGGTCACCCACGCGAGAGATCCTAGCGGGACGCGGTCCCACACCGTGGACCCACCGGATTTCGCCCCATGGCGAGGCTTGTTCGCTTTACGGTGTATTTCATGACGAAGCCGTTCAAAGGAATAATCAACCTCGACGTGCGCGACTCCATCCCCGACTGGGATCCCTATGTCGCCGCCACCGCCCCCGAGGGTGCCCCCAACGTGCTGATCGTCCTGTACGACGACACCGGTCTCGCCGCATGGTCGCCCTTCGGCGGCAAGATCGAGATGCCTACGCTGCAGAAACTCGCCGACAACGGCCTGCGCTACTCGCAGTGGCACACCACGGCGCTCTGCTCGCCGACCCGGTCGATCTTCCTCACCGGCCGCAACCACCACCAGAACGGCATGGCCTGCATCACCGAGGGCTCGATCGGCTTCCCGGGCTCCAACGCGCACTTCCCCGCGGAGTGCGCGAGCATGGCCCACGTCCTGCGCGACAACGGCTGGAACACCTACTGGGTCGGCAAGAACCACAGCGTCCCGGTCGACGAGGCGAACGCGGGCGCGGCCAAGCGCGGCTGGCCGCTGCGGATGGGCTGGGACCGCTTCTACGGCTTCATCGGCGGCGAGACCAACCAGTGGTACCCGACCCTCGTCGAGGACAACCACTACATCGACCAGCCCTACCAGCCCGAGGAGGGCTACCACCTCTCCAAGGACCTCGCCGACCAGGCGCTGAAGATGCTGCGCGACAGCCGCCAGGCCGCACCCGGCAAGCCGTGGCTGATGTGGTTCTGCCCCGGCGCCAATCACGCTCCGCACCAGGTCGCGGCCGAGTGGGCGGACAAGTACAAGGGCAAGTTCGACGACGGGTACGAGGCCTACCGCGAGTGGGCGCTGGCCCGCATGGTGGAGCACGGCATCATCCCGCCCGAGACCGACCTGACCGGGATCAATCCGCTGCCACCGGGAACCCACGACCCCGGCGACGACATGCGGCCGTGGGAGACGCTCTCGGACGACGAGAAGAAGCTCTTCATCCGGATGGCGGAGGTCTACGCGGGCTTCTCGGAGTTCACGGACTCGCAGGTGGGCAGGATCGTCGAGTTCCTGGAGGAGACCGGGCAGCTGGAGAACACGATCGTGCTCTACTGCGCCGACAACGGCGCCAGCGGCGAGGGCACCCCCAACGGCTCGGTCAACGAGAACAAGTTCTTCAACGGCTGGCCCGACGAGATGTCGGAGAACCTCGCCCTCCTCGACAGGCTGGGCAGCCCCGACACCTACAACCACTACCCCACCGGCTGGGCGGTCGCCTTCTCGACGCCGTTCAAGATGTTCAAGCGCTACTCCTACGCCGGCGGCACCGCCGACCCGCTCGTCATCTCCTGGCCCAAGGGCATCAAGGCCCGCGGGGAGGTACGCCACCAGTACCACCACGCCACCGACATCGTCCCGACGATCCTGGACTGCTGCGGCATCACCTTCCCGGAGGTGGTCGACGGCGTCGACCAGGTCCCGCTGCCCGGCGTCTCGATGCGCTACACCTTCGACAACGGCGAGGCGCAGACGAGGAAGGAGCGGCAGTATTACGCGATGCTCGGCACCCGCGGCATCTGGCAGAACGGCTGGAAGGCCGTCACCGTGCACGGCCCGACCTCGGGCATCGGGCACTTCGACGCCGACGAGTGGGAGCTCTACCACGTCGACGTGGACCGGTCCGAGTCGAACAACCTCGCCGCCCAGGAGCCGGAGAAGCTCAAGGCCCTGGTCGACCTGTGGTTCGAGGAGGCGGGCCGCTACAACGTGCTGCCGCTCGACGACCGGCGGCCGCACGAGATCCTCGCCGACGACCGCCCGGCGCCCTTCCCGCCGACGGACACCTACGTCTACTACCCCGACTCGGCCGAGGTGCCCGAGCAGATCGCGCCCAACATCCGGGGCCGCTCCTATCGCCTGCTCGCCACGGTCGAGATCACCGACCCGGACGCGTCCGGCGTCATCTTCGCGCAGGGCTCCCGCTTCGGCGGGCACTCGCTGTTCCTGAAGGACCGCAAGGTCTACTACGTCTTCAACTTCCTCGGCGTGCCGCCGGAGCAGCAGTTCGTCTCCGAACCGCTGAGCCCCGGCCGCTACATCCTGGGCGTGGAGTTCGCCAAGGAGAGTGTCGGCGACCACCACGAGACCCTCGGCCACACCAAGCTCTGGGTCAACGACACCGTGGTGGCGCAGGGCCCGATGCGTACCCAGATCGGGCTCTTCACCCTCAGCGGCGACGGCCTGTGCGTCGGCCGCGACAGCTCCGACCCGGTGAGCAGGGAGTATCGGGCGCCGGCGACCTTCACCGGCGGACGGATCCGCCAGGTGGAGGTCAGCGTCGGCGACGACCAGTACGCCGACCTCGAACGCGAGGCTTCGGCGGCCTTCGCCCGGGAATAGCCGTCGGCACGCGGAAACACCAGCGGACCGCAAAAGCACCAACTCTTGAAGAGTTGCGCCGATCGTGAGTGCCTACCGCTCGGCGACGACGAAGAGGCGACGGAAAGGGAAGGCGACGACACCATGACGGGCCGGATAGACCTCCGCGAGACGGGTGCTGAGCTGCGCGCGGAACGCAGCCCACTCCGCCTCGTCGAGGGCGGCCCGGAACGGTCGCAGCGCCGTCCCCTCCATCCAGGTCAGCACCGGGTGGTCGGGTCCGGCGACCGGCAGCAGGTGCAGGTAGGTCGTCTCCCACGCGTCGACGTAGGCGCAGCCGGCCTCGATCAGGTCGTAGGCGTAGTCGGCGGGCTCGGCCACCGTGAGGTGGTCGCGGGTGAGCTCGCCGAGCCGGGCGGCCCACGCAGGCGCCGTGGCCTCGTCGCGCAGTGCCCGGTGCGAGGGCGCGTCGAAGTTGCCGGGCACGGCGAAGGCGAGCCAGGCACCCGGGTGCAGGGCCGCCGCCCAGGACCGCACGAGGGCGGCGTGCCCGGGGATCCACTGCAGGGTCGCGTTGGAGACGAGCAGGTCAAGGTCGGCAGCGGGCATCCACTGCCGAACGTCGGCGACCTGGAAGTCGACGGTGCCGGCCAGGCCCCGTGCCGTGGCGATCATCTCGGGCGACGAGTCGAGGCCGAGGATCGTCGCGGCGGGCCAACGTTCGGCGATTGTTGCTGTCAAGTTGCCGGGACCGCAACCGAGGTCGACGATGGAGGACGGCGCGGGTGCTCGTACCCGTCCGAGCAGGTCATGGAAGGGCCGGGAACGCTCGTCGGCGTACCGCTGATAGATCGTCGGGTCCCACATGGCGCAACCTTTCTAGAAAACCGTACGTACGTCTTGTTTAACCTAGACAACATCACAACCGCTTGACGAGCCAGTTTCTGAATTGTTACGAACCCTGCTGGCTCCACGTCTAGACGTAAGTCCTTGGAAGCGATTGCATGAACTGCAAGATTGTTCATCGGTAGAAGGAGACAGTCCATGGCATCCACCACGCGACGCTTGCTCCTAGCGTTCGCCGCCGCCGGTCTACTGACCGTCACGGCATGTAGCAGCAGCAGCGACACCGAGGCGGGGAAGGACAACCCCAACCTCGACACGGCCGCGTGCTCGGCCTATGCCGCCTACAAGGGGCAGGGGCTGGACGGCAAGACGGTCTCCGTCAGCACCTCCATCCGTGACACCGAGGCCGACCTGCTCAAGCAGTCGTGGAAGGCCTTCACGGACTGCACCGGCATCAAGATCGACTACGCGGGTACCTCTGACTTCGAGGCCCAGCTTCCTATTAAGGTCCAGGGTGGGAACGCTCCCGATATCGCGTTCATCCCCCAGCCAGGCCTTCTGGCCACCTTCGCCAAGCAGGGCGCGCTCAAGCCCGCCAGCGCGGCGACCAAGGCCGAGGCCGAGAAGAACTACTCCCCCGACTGGCTGAAGTACTCGACGGTCGACGGCAAGCTCTACGGCGCGCCGCTCGGCTCCAACGTGAAGTCGTTCGTGTGGTACTCGCCCTCGATGTTCAAGGAGAAGGGCTGGGCTATCCCGACCACCTGGGATGAGCTCATCACCCTGAGCAACACCATCGCCGCCACCGGCATGAAGCCGTGGTGCGCGGGCATCGAGTCCGGCGGCGCCACCGGCTGGCCGGCGACCGACTGGATCGAGGACATCGTCCTGCGCGACCAGGGCCCCGAGGTCTACGACCAGTGGGTGGCCCACACGATCCCCTTCAACGACCCGAAGATCGTCTCCGCGACGGACCGGGCGGGCTCCATCCTGAAGAACCCGGCCTACGTCAACGGCGGCCTCGGTGACGTCAAGTCGATCGCGACCACGTCGTTCCAGGAGGGTGGCATCCCGATCACCCAGAAGAAGTGCGCCCTGCACCGTCAGGCCTCCTTCTACGCCAACCAGTGGCCGAAGGGCACGAAGGTCGCCGAGGACGGCGATGTCTTCGCGTTCTACTTCCCGGCGATCGACCCGGCCAAGGGCAAGCCGGTCCTCGGCGGCGGCGAGTTCGTCGCGGCCTTCGCCGACCGCAACGAGGTCAAGGCGTTCCAGACCTACCTCGCCAGCGCCGACCACGCCAACAGCCGCGCCAAGCTGGGCAACTGGGTCTCCGCCAACAAGGGTCTCGACATCGCCAACGTCTCCAACCCGATCGACAAGAAGTCCGTGGAGATCCTGCAGGACTCCGCCTCGGTCTTCCGCTTCGACGGCTCGGACCTGATGCCGGCAGCCGTCGGCGCGGGCTCGTTCTGGAAGGGCATGACCGACTGGATCACGGGCAAGAGCACCAAGGACACGCTCGACTACATCGAGAGCTCCTGGCCCAAGTAAGAGTTTTACCTGATGCGGGTGGGGCGCTTTCGCGTCCCACCCGCACTAGTCTGATCCGATCAATGACGATCCGAACACTTGTTGAGGAGTGGGCGTGAACTTCGACTGGACCGCCGAGGGCCCGAAGCTCCTGGAGTTGCTCTACGGCGTGCTGGCCTTCCTGGCCGTGGTCGGAGTGCTGCTGCTGGTGCTCGACAAACTGCCGCTGCGCAAGGACCGCTGGGTCGCCGCCGCGTTTCTCTTCCCCGCCGGTGCGCTGCTGATGATCGGGCTGATCATCCCGGCCATCCGCACCACGATCCTGTCCTTCCAGGGAGCCAGCACCTTCGAGGCGAAGTGGGTCGGCCTCGACAACTACAAGTGGATCTTCACCCAGCGCGAAGCGCTCATCACACTGCGCAACACGCTGCTGTGGGTGGTCCTGGTCCCGCTGATCGCCACCTCGATCGGCCTCATCTACGCCGTGCTCGTGGACAAGGCCCGGCTGGAGTCCTTCGCCAAGGCGCTGATCTTCATGCCGATGGCGATCTCGTTCGTCGGCGCCGGCATCATCTGGAAGTTCGTCTACGCCTACCGCCCGCCGGGCGAGCAGCAGATCGGCCTGCTCAACCAGATCGTGGTCTGGTTCGGCGGCGAGCCGAGACAGTGGCTGCTGGACTCGCCGTGGAACACCCTGTTCCTGATCGTGGTGCTGATCTGGATCCAGGCGGGCTTCGCCATGGTGGTCCTCTCCGCCTCGATCAAGGCGATCCCCACCGAGATCGTCGAGGCGGCGCGGCTCGACGGCGTGACGCCCTGGCAGATGTTCTGGCAGGTCACCATCCCGAGCATCCGGCCGGCCCTGATCGTGGTGCTGGTGACGATCACCGTCGGCACGCTGAAGGTCTTCGACATCGTCCGGGCCATGACGAGCGGCAACTTCGACACCAGCGTGCTCGCCTACGGCATGTACGACTACGCCTTCGTGCGTTATGACAGCGGCAAGGGCGCCGCCTTCGCGGTCCTGCTCTTCGTCCTGGTGACGCCGATCATCATCTACCAGATTCGCAACCTGCGGCAGCAAAGGACGATTCGATGAGCGCACTGGTCGATCCCCCGACCGCGGCGGGCCGCGTCAAGCGGCGGCTGAGCAGCCGCACCGCCACCGTGGTCTCCATCGTGATCGCCCTGGTCTGGACCATCCCCACCTTCGGGCTCTTCCTGTCGTCGCTGCGCCCCGAGGACCAGATCAAGTCCAACGGCTGGTGGAACTTCTTCAGCGATCCCCAGCTCACCCTGCACAACTACGGCGAGGTGCTCTTCAGCGCCAACGACCAGAGCGGCCGGCTCGCGAGCTACTTCATCAACTCGATCGTCATCACGATCCCGGCGGTCCTCTTCCCGCTCTTCTTCTGCGCACTCGCGGCGTACGCGCTGTCGTGGACGAAGTTCCGGGGCCGGGACTGGATCTACATCGCGATCTTCGCGCTGCAGGTCGTCCCGCTGCAGATGGCGCTCGTGCCGCTGCTGAGCTTCTTCTCCAAGGGCATCGCGATCGGCTCGACCTACTGGAAGCCGTGGGACTTCCAGGGGCCGGACAAGTTCATCCAGGTCTGGTTCGCGCACGCCTGCTTCGCGCTGCCGCTCGGCATCTTCCTGCTGCACAACTTCATGGCGGAGCTGCCGAACGATCTGATCGAGGCGGCTCGCGTCGACGGTGCCGGGCACGCCCGGATCTTCCGCAGCATCGTGCTGCCGCTGATCGTGCCCGCGCTCGCCTCGCTCGCCATCTTCCAGTTCCTCTGGGTCTGGAACGACCTGCTGGTGGCGATGATCTTCGCCGACGGCACCGAGAAGACGGCACCGCTGACGGTGAAGCTGGCCGACCTCGCCGGCACCCGGGGCAACGAGTGGCAACGCCTCACCGCCGGCGCCTTCGTCTCCATCATCGTGCCGCTGGTCGTCTTCCTGTCCCTGCAGCGCTTCTTCGTCCGCGGCCTGCTCGCGGGCTCGGTCAAGGGCTGAAAACCCTCCGGGGGTACGCACAGCGGGCCGACAGGCACGAAAAACGCCGGTGCGGACCGGGCACGGGGAGCCTGGTCCGCATCGGCGTCTGCGATGGTGCCTGCGTGCTTGTTACAGCGTGGCGTAGGTCGACTCGGGGAGCACCTCGAGGCGGTCCGTCGCCGACTGGCCGATGCCGTTGTAGACATCGGAGCGGACCTGCTTGAGCGCCAGACCCCAGATCAGGCCGAGCACCGCCGCCACGAGCGTGAAGCCGGGCAGGATCCACATCAGCTTCGACTCCGGCGAGACGCCCAGGTACTCGAAGTTGGTGACGATGAGGAAGAGCACCGAGGCGAGGAGGATCGCGGCGAGCGCCGGGGCGATGATGCGCTGCCACAGGTTCTCCTCCGTCTGGCGGCGGAGGAAGAAGCCGATGACCGCGATCGACGTGCCGGTCAGCAGCGCGACGAGGCCGACGGCGCTGACGCCGGAGAGCCAGGTGAAGAGTTCGAGCAGCGGGTCGGTCCCGGAGACCACGGCGATCGTGACGACGACGGCGGCGATGATGGTCTGCAGCAGCGAGCCGACGAACGGGGCACCCGTCCGGACGCCCGTGCGGCCGAGCACGCCCGGGAGCACCCGCTCCCGGCCCAGCGCGAAGAAGTACCGCGCCACACCGTTGTGGAAGCTCAGCATGGCGGCGAAGACGCTGGTGGCGAAGAGGACCACGGCCGCGTCGGCCATGAAGCCGTTGGAGAGCGCGCCGAGGGTGCCGAAGAGGGCGCCCGGGCCGGCCGCGGCGCTGGTTGCCGCGATGCCCGTGTCGCCGGTCGGACCGACGGCCTGCAGCAACGCGTACGAGCTGAAGGCGTAGAAGATGCCGGTGAAGGCGACGGCGATGTAGGTGGCCCGCGCGATGGTGCGCTTCGGGTCCTTCGCCTCCTCGCTGAAGATGGCGCCGGACTCGAAGCCGGCGAAGGCGGCGATGCCGAGCGCCATGACCGCGCCGATGGTGCCGTTGAAGAGCTGGCTCGGGTTGAGCCCGTCCAGGCTGAGGGAACCGGCCGCCGGGCTGCCCAGGGCGAGCACGTCGAAGATCGCGATGATGATGCACTCCGCGATCAGGAAGACCGCGAGCACGGTGGCGTTGAGGTCGACCTTGAGTACGCCGAGCAGGCCGATGATGCCCATCGCGATGAAGGCGTAGACCGACCAGTGCCAGGTGAGCCCGGCCTTCTCGTTGATGAAGCCACCGACGGCGTAGCCGAACAGACCGTAGAGACCGATCTGAATGGCGTTGTAGGCGAGCAGCGCGACGAAGGAGGCGCTGACGCCGAAGGCGCGACCGAGTCCCTGCGCGAGGTACGCGTAGAAGGCTCCCGCGTTGGCGACGTAGCGGCTCATCGCCGAGTAGCCGACGGCGAAGATGGCCAGGACGATCGCGAGGACCACGAAGGACAGTGGGGCACCGAGACTGCCGGAGACGGCGAAGGTGGTCGTGACGCCACCGCCGAGCACAGTGAGCGGCGCCGACGCAGCCACGGTGAAGAAGACGATGTGCATCGCGCCTAGTCGGCGTGGTGCCAGCCCGCCGAAGGGGGACTGAGAGGACATGTGCCAACTCCTAGAGGGGGGTACGGAGGTATGACCACGGCATCCTATGACCGATCATTCGGGCATACAACGGGTTGGCGGGGTCCCATCTTTTTGTCCATCAAGCGTTTCCGTTCGTTCGTGTTTCATCTTTGTTTCTGGTAATAGGGCTCCTCCATCCAGGCAATGTGGAACTTGTCTGTAGGGACTCCGTGTCGTAGGGTTACGGGCGTCGATCAGACGGTGCCGCCAGGCGTGCTTTTCCTTCATCACAGGGCTCGCCGCGAACCCCCCTCGGAGTGGCAGTCATGTCCGACTTCACGTTGACGCAAGAGCTGTTCCTCATCGGACACGATGAGTTCAGCGGCAAGGCCCCGATCAACGACGATCTACTCGACACCGGTCTCGCCGGTGCCACGCTGGCGGAGCTCCTCATCGCCGGTCGCATCGACATCAAGGACGGCCTCGTCGCCGTCCGCGACAGCGAGCCCTGGGGCGCCCGGCTCACCGACGCCGTGCTCGCCGAGATCGTCCGGCGCGGCAACGGCCACCCGGTCCGTGCCTGGCTGGAGCACCTGCGCGGCGAGATCCGCGGCGTGGTGGCCCGCGACCTCACCGCCACGGGCGTCATCCGCCGTGAGGAGACCAAGTCCTCCTTCGGCCGCAAGATCACCATTCGCTACCCGGCCGCCAATACGCTGCTGGCGGCTTCGCCTCGCGTACGCCTCGGCTATGTCGTCAACCGCGAGCCCGTGCCGGACACGCCGACCGCGACCCTCGCGGGCCTCGTCGTCGCCGTCGGGCTGGACCGCTTCGTGGTCGTCGGTTCCGGCAAGACCCGTGAGCGGCTCGCCGCCGCCGGCGACACCGCCCGGGCCCCGATTCCGGCTCTCCTCAAGGGTGTCCAGGCCACCGTCGCCGCGATCGCCCTCCAGGTCCGCCGCTAACTTGCAAAAAGCCGCAACTCTTCAAGAGTTGGTGCTTCAGGCCGCCAGGCCTTAAGACCAACTCTTGAAGAGTTGCGGCTTTTTCGCGGGTGCACCGGGCGCCGCGTGCGCCCCGGATCAGCAGCAGGCGCAGGAGTGGGCACCCTCGCCGTGCGCGGTGAGCTCACGGGAGTCGGGGACGTCGAGGGTGGGGTTGCGGTCGAAGAATCCCACCGGCTTGAGCGTGAATCCCGTCGTCTCGACCGGCATCACCGGCCAGTCCTCCAGGCGCGGGAAGTGCGTCGAGCCGAAGGTGTGCCAGACCACGATCTCCTGGCCGTCGATGTCACGGTCGGCGGCGGCATAGGTCGGCAGGCCCGCGTGCGGCGTGGACTGGTTGACCAGCTCACCGGCGGGGTAACGCTCGTCCTCGGCGTACCTGGTCACCCACAGGTGCTTCGTCGCGAAACCGGCCCGGCGGTGGATCGACGACGACGGGTCGGCGAGCAGCACCGGGGTTCCCTGCGCGTGCAGCTGGTAGCCGACCGGGCGGCCCATCCGGTTGGCGGACTCGGGGTTGACGATGCGCCAGACCCGGCCGTTGAGCGGGTCGGCGAGGCGCTGGGCCTCGGACTCCCGCTTCAACCGGGTGGAGCTGCGGGTGAAGGCGTTGCCGACCGGGTTCTCCGCCGAGACCGGCACCCGCTGCACCTGGAGCTCGTCGACGGCGTTGCGGGGGCCGTCGACGGTCATGTCCAGGCGGGCGCTGAAGAGGTGCTGGTGGTAGGGGGCGCCGAGGCCGGGGGCGACCTCCGTGGCATAGGGGCTGTCGTCCTGATAGGACGAGGTGAACATGACGCCGGTCGCCTTGCTCTCGAACTGGATGGTGCCGTCGAGGTAGAGGTACCAGTAGAAGCCGTAGTCGTAGTTGCCGACCGTGACGAAGAACGAGATGACCAGGCGGCGCTGGCGGCGGGTGTTCTTGGAGCCGGTGAAGAGGTCGGTGTGCTTCCAGAGCACCCCGTGGTCCTCCTCGTGCAGGCAGATCGCGTTGGGGAAGACCGCCGGGCGGCCCTCGCCGTCGGCGAGGACGGCGTCGAAGTAGTGGATCTCGCCGAGGCAGTCGCAGCCGAGGTCGAGCGCGTTGACGTTGACGCCGAGGAGGTATTCGCCCGCGTCGAAGTAGTTCTGCCAGAAGCGCACCGGGCTCGGGTCGGCGTAGGGGACGACCATCTCGGCGATCGAGGCGCGGTGGATCAGCGGCCGGCCCTGCAGCGAGATCTGGTGCAGGACCAGGCCTTCCCGGGCGTCGTAGCCGACGCGGAACTGCCAGCCCTCCCAGGTCACGAGCGATCCGTCGACGCTGAACGACGGCCCGTCGGGCTGCGTGATGCTGATCGGCTTGAGCGTCGTGCGCATCGGCCCGACGTAGGCCGGGTCGTCGAAGTTGCCCTCCTCGGCCGGGATCGGGAACTCCGCCTGGTCGATGACCTTGATGACCCGCTTCTCGATGAGGTCCACGTAGGCGACGATCCCGTCGATCGGGTGCGCCCAGCAGTGGTCCTCCTCGCGGTTGGCGAGGAAGGAGAGCACGCGCAGCAGGCGGCGGCCCTTCTCGCCGGGCAGGTCGAAGTCACCGGCCGAGAGCGGGCAGGGGCGGACCAGGGAGAGGTCGGTGATGCCGCGCACGGCCATCGCCTTCGCCCAGGTCTCGTCGGCCTTGACGATCTCGTCGACCAGCATGAACTCTTCGAGCATGATGGGCGCCTGGCCCTGGGCGGTGTCCACATCGGTCACCGAGACGACGCGGGCATGCGTCGCCGAGACGATGGAGGTGCGGGTGGCGCCGGTCGCGACATCGAGCAGCACGGAGCGAACCCGCCGATCCACCGGATCCCCCTCACGGAAGGCGGCGAGTTCGGCACGGCTCGGCTCGACGAGCTGCACGACGGCGAAACGGGTGGTGGGGGTGAGGAGTCCGGCCTGCTCCAACACGACGCGAGCTGCGTCGATCTCGTCAGCGGTCAGGCGGTCGAGGGGGTGATGGCTCATGGGAAGCCACCATAGTCCGCAAATGTGGCGCTGTAGAGACGTCTACACGAGACATCTTCAGTTACCGGCGACATGATCGTCGCCGAGCAGATAGCGGGCGCCGGGTCCGCCAGCGCGCGCGGCGTCGTCGGGGTTGTAGATCCGGCAGGTACGCAGCGACAGGCACCCGCAGCCGATGCACCCGGAGAGGTTCTCCCGCAACGTCAGCAGCTCCGCGATCTGCTCGTCGATGCGGTGCTGCCAGGTCGTGGCGACCCTGGCCCACTCCCCCGCATGGGGCGCCCGCTCCGACGGCAGCCGGTCGAGCGCGACGCGGGCCTCCTCCAGGGTGAGCCCGACCCGCTGGGCGGCCCGGACGAAGGCGATGCGGCGCAGCACGTTGCGGGCGTAACGCCGCTGGCCACCGGAGGTCCGCTCGGCGGCGATCAGCCCCTGCTCCTCGTAGTAGCGCAGCGCCGACGGCGCGAGCCCGCTGCGGGCGGCGAGTTCGCCGATCGTCAGCCGCTCCGGGTGCGGTGTCGAGACCTGGGTCACGCAGCCGATTCTAGCCCTTGACTTAAAGTGCACTTGAAGTCGGAGGCTGGTATCCATGAACGCCACCGCCCTTCGCGGCTACGACGACCTGCGCCCGCTGCTCTCCCTGATGACCGGCGACGAGAAGCACGACCCGGCCTCGATCTCCACCCTCGACGCGATCTGGGTGCTCTACGACCGGGTGCTGCGGGTCTCCCCCGCCACCGCCGACGCCCAGGACCGCGACTGGTTCCTGCTCTCCAAGGGCCACGGCCCCAGCGCCTACTACGCGGTGCTCACCGCGAAGGGCTTCCTCGACCCGGCCGACCTCGCCGGATTCGGCGGCATCGACTCGGCCCTCGGCCACCACCCCGACCGCACCCTGCTCCCGGGTGTCGAGATCTCCAGCGGCTCGCTCGGCCACGGCCTGCCGATCGGTCTCGGGGTCGCGCTGGGGCTCAAGGCGCAAGGGCTCGGCTCCCAGGTCTGGGTGCTCGTCGGCGACGCCGAGCTCGGCGAGGGCAGCAACCACGAGGCGATCGCGCTCGCCGGGGCACTCGGCCTCGACAACCTGCACGTCGTCGTGGTCGACAACCGGTCCGACACGCACGGCTGGCCCGGCGGCATCGCCGCCCGTTTCGTCGTGGAGGGCTGGGCGGCCGAGGAGGTCGACGGCCGGGACCACGGGTTGTTGGCGGCGGCCTACACCAGGGAGCACGGCGGGCAGCCGCTCGTCGTCGTCGCGCACGTCGAGTCCAAGAAGTAGGGAACCGTCATGCGGAACCGATTCGTCGAGACCACCGCCGACCTGCTCGACCACGATCCCCGGCTCGCCGTCGTGCTCGCCGAGATCACCGCCGCCGCCTTCGAACCCGTCGCGGCCCGGCACCCCGACCGCGTCATCAACGTGGGCATCCGGGAGCAGCTGCTGATCAGCGCCGCCGGTGGGCTGGCGCTGACCGGGCTGCGCCCGATCGTGCACACGATCAGCAGCTTCCTCATCGAACGGCCCTTCGAGCAGATCAAGCTCGATCTCAATCACCTCGACGTCGGCGCGGTGCTGGTCGGGGTGGGCGCCTCCTACGACGTGGCGGCCGGTGGGCGTACCCATCAATCGCCGGGGGATGTCGCGCTGCTGGACACGCTGCCGGGCTGGACCGTGCACGTGCCGGGACATGCCGATGAGGCCGAGGCGCTGCTGCGGCACGCGGCGGCCGACGGCGACTCGCGCGTTTACCTGCGGCTCTCGACGCAGGTCAACGCCGCCGCGCGGCCGGTGGCGCCGGGGCGCTTCGCGACCGTGCGGACCGGGCGGGCGGCGGTGGTGCTCGCGGTCGGGCCGATGCTCGACCCGGTGCTCGCCGCGACCGAGGGCCTCGACGTGACGGTGCTCTACGCGAGCACGGTCCGGCCCTTCGACGACGCCGGGCTGCGCGCCGCCGTGGGGGCCGCGTCGGCCGAGATCGTGCTGGTCGAGCCCTACCTCGCGGGCACGTCGGTGCCCCAGGTGGCACGCGCGCTGGCCGCTGCTCCACATCGGACACTCGCCCTGGGGGTACGCCACGAGGAGCTCCGCCGCTACGGCACGCCCGACGACCACGCCCGCCTGCACGGGCTGGACCCGGCCGGGCTGCGCGCCGCGATCAGCGCGTTCCTGCCGGTGCACGCGGGCTGACCCACCCAGCCGCCGACAGCCACCCCGACCCGTCCCGTCGCCAAGATCGCCGCAACTCTTCAAGAGTTGGTGCTATCGGCTCTTCAAGAGTCGGTGCTATCGGCTCTTCAAGAGTCGGTGCTATCGGCGCCAGAGTCGGTCCCGGCCTCAGCCGCGGTGTCGTGGCGTGTCCAGCAGCTACCCGCCGACGGGGCTGTCGGCCCGCAGCTCCACCGTCCGCCCCGACCAGCGCGATCGCAGCCAGCGGTCGTGGCTGGCGACCACCACCGCGCCGGGACCGGAGCCGAGCGCCTCCTCCAGTTCGTCGGCGAGGCGGGGCGAGAGGTGGTTGGTCGGCTCGTCGAGCAGCAGCAGGTCGGGCGGTTCGGCGACGAGCAGGGCCAGGGCGAGCCGCCGCCGCTGCCCGACCGAGAGCTCGCCGACCGGACGGCCCAGGTCCCGGGGTGCGACGAGGCCGAGCGAGGTGAGCGGCACCGCCTCGGCGCGTTCGGGGCCGAGCACGGTCGCGTAGGTCTCCCGCACCGTGCGGTCCGGCCGGTCGAAGACGGTGTCCTGGGCCAGCAGGCCGACCCGGAGCCCGCGCCGCCGCACCACCTCGCCCGCGGCGGCGAGCTCACCGGCGAGCACCGCGAGCAGCGTCGACTTGCCCGCGCCGTTGGCACCCGTGATGAGCAGCCGGTCCGTGGCGGCGATGTCGAGCCGGTCGAGGGTGAGGCGGCCCGGCACCCGGACCTCCCGCAGCGCGAGCAGCACGCCATCGGCGGCGGCGGCGACCGGTGCCAGGCCCCGGAAGCGCAGCGGCTCCGGTGGCTTGCGGACCTGGTCCCGGGAGAGTTCGTCGAGCCGGCGGTCGGCGTTGCGGACCCGGCGGGAGATCTGGTTCTGCACCCGCCCGCTGGTGTGGCCGAACCCCATCTTCTCGTTGTCGCGCGGTCCCCGGCCGGGCGCGACCCGGTGCGCCGTCACGGCCACCGCCTGCCGGAGTTCGGCCAGCTCTTCCTGCTCCTCGGCGAAACGGCGCTCCCAGCGCTGCCGCTCCGCCCGCTTCTCGGCGAGGTAGTCGCTGTAGCCGCCGCCGAAGCGGGTCGGACCGTCGATCGACGGGTCCAGGTCGACCAGGTCGGTGCAGACGGCGTCGAGGAACGCCCGATCGTGGCTCGCCAGCACCACGACACCGGGCAGGCCGCGGAGCTGGCCCTCCAGGAACGCGGCCGCCTCGTCGTCGAGGTGGTTGGTCGGCTCGTCGAGCAGCAGGGCGGCGGGTCGGCGGATGAGCAGCGCGGCGAGGGCCAGGCGGCCCCGCTGACCGCCGGAGAGGGAGCCCACCGTGCGGTCGTGCGCGAGCCGGCCGAGACCGAGCCCGGCGAGGACCAGCCCGGCGCGGCGGTCGGCGTCCCAGGCGGCGTGCTCCTCGGCCCGGTCGAGCCGCTCGGCATAGGCGTCGAGCAGCGCCGGGTCGTCGGCCGACACGGCGATCGCACCCGTCAGCCGGTCCAGCTCGGCGAGGTCCTCCCGCGCCTCGCGCAGGGCGTCGTCGAGGACGTCGGCGATGGTCCGGCTCGGCTCGAAGGGCAGCTCCTGGTGCAGGTAGCCGAGGTCGGCCGGGCGCACGACGGTGCCGGAGTCCGGTTCGTCGGCCCCGGCGAGCAGCCGCAGCAGCGTGGACTTGCCGACACCGTTCTCCCCGATCAGGCCGATGCGGCGGCCGGGTGCGGCGGTGAGGGAGACCCCGTCGAGCACGCGGCGGGTGCCGAGGGTGCGGACGAGATCATGGGCGAGCAGGGCTTGGGACATGCGGCACCACCGGGGACACGAGGCGAAACGCCCGCCGGGCAGGGCCTCGGTCGCGGGCGTGGAGCGGGTGTCAGTGGCTCACATCCCCTCGACCGTATCCCGGCTGCTCCGCGCGGCGCCAGCGGTTTACGCCGAAACGGCGCCCGTTGTGGTGAGGATCAAACGCGCCACCGCCGCCGGATCGTCGCTCATCGGCACGTGCCCGCAGCCGGGCAGGCGCTCGTGGCGGGCCTGCGGCAGGCGCTCCCGGGCCCGGTCCAGCTGGTGTACGCCGAAGATGTGGTCCCGCTCACCCCACCCCACCGTGACCGGGCAGGCCGGGGTGCCCGCGTAGGCGTACCCGGCGGAGGCCCGGACCACCGCGCGGAAGCCCTTGCCGCGCCGCATCGCGAGCGCGTCGCCGACCGCCCGGTCGTGCTCGAGCTGCCCCGGCAGGGCCACGATCGGGCCGAAGGAGACCGCCCTCCCCCGTGGCGACCGCAGGAACGGCCGCATCATCACGCCCGGCGCGAAGGTGCTCCACCGCATCCGGGACAGGATGCGCAGGGCGCGGCGGCGCTCGGCCTCGGTGAAGAACCCGGCCGGGGAGAGCGCCGTCGCCGAGGCGGCGAGCCCGTCCGCCGCGAGTTCGAGGCTGATCGCGCCGCCGAGACTGTTGCCCGCCACGTGCGGGCGGTCCAGCCCCAGGTCGGCGAAGACCTCCCCGACGGCGGCGACCGTCGCGGCCATCCCGTGCGGCATGCCGCCGACCGGGACCGGCGACGCGCCGAAGCCCGGCAGGTCGATGGCGACGACGTCGTGGTGCTCGGCGAGTCGGTCGAGGACCGGCTGCCAGGCCTGCCAGCGGTGGCCGATGCCGTGGATCAGCACCAGCGGCGGCCCGCTGCCGCGCCGGTCGAAGGCGATCGTCACGGGGTCGCCTCCGGCCGGGCCGTGCCGACCGCGTGCGCGCCGAAGTCCCGGCCCAGGGCGCGGACCTCCGCCTCCATCCGCGGGACGAGATCCCGGCCGCCGGAACGGATCACGGCGTCGGCGAAGGCGCTGAGCACCACGGTCCGCAGCGCCTGGACCACCGCGATCGACCCGGGTACGTAGACCTTGCGTTTACGCTTCTCGATCCCCCGGACGAGGAGCCGCGCGCACTTCTGCACCGTCACCGTGGTCCCCAGCGGCCAGGGCATCCGCTGCTTCGCCGCCCGGAACGACGGCAGGTCGGCCTCGAAGTCGCGGACCATGTCGGTGTCGATCCAGATCGGGTGCGCGGTGCCGACGGTGATGCCGAGGTGCGCCGTCTCCAGCCGCAGCACGTTGCCGAGCTGCTCCACTCCCGCCTTCGACGCGGCGTAGGCGGCCATCCCGGGCAGCGCGGTGAACGCCGCCACCGACGAGACGAGCAGGAAGTGGCCCCGGCTCTCGCGCAGGTGCGGCAGGGTCGCGTGGACGGTCCGGAAGACCCCGGCGAGGTTGACATCGAGGGTCCGGACCAGCGCGTCGACCGGGCTGATCGCAACGGTGCCGATGTTGGCGATGCCCGCGTTGGCGAGGACCACGTCGATGCGGCCCGTCGCGGTGACGGTCGCGGCGACCGCGCGTTCCAAGCCCGCCGAATC
Organism: Allocatelliglobosispora scoriae; assembly: GCF_014204945.1. NCBI lineage: Bacteria > Bacillati > Actinomycetota > Actinomycetes > Micromonosporales > Micromonosporaceae > Allocatelliglobosispora > Allocatelliglobosispora scoriae. The sequence continues at coordinate 1,148,207 of NZ_JACHMN010000003.1, read as the reverse complement.
GGTGACGTCGCAGTCGAACCAGAGGCCGCCGATCTCCCCGGCGAGCGCGCTCAGCTTCGCCGGCTCCAGCCCGGCCACGGCGACCGTGGCGCCCTGTGCCGCGGCGAGCCGGGCCACCTCGGCGCCGATCCCGCGGGCCGCGCCGGTGATGAAGACGGTCTTGCCGGAGAGATTCACAGCGGTGCTCCCTGCTGGAGGCGGACGGCGGCGTAGTCCGCGGCCCGGAAGCGGCGCAGCCGCAGGCGGAACCCGGTGGCGAAGCCCGGCCACAGGGTGGAGTTGCGGCCGGTGGAGTCGAGGTACCAGCTCTGGCAGCCACCCGTCGCCCAGACCGTGCCGGCCATCCGGGCGTCGATGCGCTCGACGTAGCGGCGCTGCGCCTGCTCGGTCGGCTCGATCGCGGCGATGCCGTTGCGCCGCATGTGGTCGAGCGCGGCGAGCACGTGGGCGACCTGGCTCTCCGCCATCAGCACCACGGAGGTGTGCCCGAGCCCGGTGTTGGGTCCCAGCAGGAAGAAGAGGTTGGGGAACCCCGCCACCGCGGTGCCGTTATAGGCGCGCATCGTCGGGGTCCAGGTCTCCGCGAGGGTACGCCCATCGCGCCCCCGGATCCGCTGCATCACCGGCGAATCGGTGACGTGGAACCCGGTCCCGAAGATGATCGTGTCGGCCTCGTGCTCCACGCCGTCCACCGTGACGATGCCACCGGGGCGGACCTCGCGGATCGACTCGGTGACGACGTCGACATTGGACTGTGTCAGCGCGGGCAGGTAGTCGTTGGAGAGGAGCACCCGCTTGCAGCCCATGACATAGGTCGGGGTGAGCTTGGCGCGCAGCTCGGGATCGCCGACCTGGCGCCGGAGGTGGCCCTCGGCGAGCTTCTGGCCCAGCCGGTTGATCCTCGGGTGCAGGAAGCCGAGCGCGGAGGCGTCCCGCACCCAGTAGATCGCCGTCCGCACCAGCCGCTGGGCACCCGGCACCCGGCGATAGACCGCGTGCTCGGCCCGGCTGATCGGCCGCGACATCCGTCCCATGATCCACGGCGGCGTACGCTGGAAGACGGTGAGCGACCCCACGACCGGCTGGATCTTCGGCACGAACTGGATCGCCGACGCCCCGGTGCCGATGACGGCGACCCGCCGGCCGGCCAGGTCGTGGTCGTGCCGCCACCGCGCGGAGTGGAACACGGTGCCCGCGAAGGTCGCCAGCCCGGGAATGTCGGGAAGGGACGGTTCGCTGAGCGGGCCGGTGGCGACGATCAGCACCCGGGCGGAGAAGGTGCCGCGGTCGGTCTCGACGTGCCATCGTTGCGACCGCTCGTCCCAGGCGGCGTCGCCGACGGTGTGCCCGAGGCGCAGGTGCGGTGTGACACCGAATTTCTCCACGCAACCGCGCAGGTAGGCCCATATCTCGGCCTGCCCGGAGAAGGTGTCGGACCAGCCGGGGTTGAGCGCGAAGGAGAAGGAGTAGAGGTGCGACGGCACATCGCAGGCGCAGCCCGGATAGGTGTTGTCCCGCCAGGTCCCGCCGACCTCGTCGGCCTTCTCCAGCACGACGAAGTCGTGGTGGCCCCGCTGCTTGAGCCGGATCGCGGCGGCGAGGCCGCCGAACCCCGCCCCGACGATCGCGATATCAGTCTCGATCACTGCCGCTCCCGTCACTGCCGTCCCCCAAGATCTGCGCAACTCTTGAAGAGTTGGTGCCATGGGCGTCTCCCTCGATAGCACCAACTCTTGAAGAGTTGGTGCTATGGGCGTCGTCCCCGTTAGCCCCAACTCTTGAAGAGTTGGTGCTATCTCGGGGCGAGGGCGCGGTCCAGGGTGGGGGGCCGGTCGCGGTGAGGCGTACGCCGCCCCAGGGGTCGACCTCGGCGAGGCGCACCGGGACCGGGGTGCCGTCGGCGATGCTCAGGGCCACCCCGCGGGCACCGGCACGGACCAGCTCCGCCGTGGCGGTGTCGGTGTCGATCCGGCCGCCCCAGTGGAACCGGCCGTCGACCGGCTCGACGCGACCGGAGAGCCGGACCTCGACCGGGTGGACGAGGTCGGCGGTGTGCAGGAGGGCCGGGCCGGCGTACCCGTCGGGGGTCATATCCTCGCCGCCAGACCACCCGGAACGTCGGCCGCGGCCCGGACCCCCGCGATGCCCTGCCAGAGCAGGGTGGTCAGGTATTCGGTGAGCGCCTCGCGCGACATCGGCTGGCCGTGGCGCATCCACCAGTCGCCGACCGCTTGGACCATGCCGACCATGCCGACGGCCCAGGGTTCGGCCGGGCCCGCGTCGAGACCCATCGCGCGGAGCCGGTCGCCGATCACCCGGGCGAGCCCGGCCGCGACGGTCTGCGCCGAACCGGCGATCGAGTGCTGCACGCCCGGGATCCCCTGCTGCTGCATGAGAAAACGGTAGAGCTGCGGCTGCGCCTCGATCGTGCCAAGATAGGCGTCGATGGTTGCGGCGATGAGCGCGCGCTCCTCGCGGACCCGGGAGATCGCCGGTCCGACCGCCTCGACCACGATCTGGGCGACGTGCTCACCGACGGCGCCCCAGAGCTGCGACTTGTCGGCGAAGTAGCGGTAGAGCACCGGTTTGGTGACCCCGGCGACCCGCGCGACCTGCTCCATGTCGACCTCTGGTCCATATTGGAGGATCGCGTGGATCGCGGCGGCGATGAGTTCGACCCGGCGCTGGCTGCGGTGGGCGGCCCAGCGGGTCTTGCGTCCGTCAGTCGTCTGTTGCACGATACGATTCGTAACAGTTACTTCGGGAAACATCAAGACCCTGGAGTGCCGCCGATGACCCCCTCCCGCGAGCAGACCGCCGAGAGGTTGCTGACCTCCTCGCTGCGCACCACCTACGACCCGCTCATCGAGATCGATTGGGACGCTCCGCTGGTCGAGGGCGCCTTCTGGCTGCCGCCGCGACGCAGCAGCCTCTTCGGGACCCCGCTGTGGGACGGGCTCACCCATGAGCAGCAGGTCGAGCTCACCAAGCACGAGGTCTCCAGCGCCGCGAGCGCCGGGCTGTGGTTCGAGACGATCCTGATGCAGATGCTGATCCGGCAGTATTACGACGCGGACCCGACGTCGCGGCACGCGCAGTACGCGTTGACGGAGGTCGCCGACGAGTGCCGCCACTCGATCATGTTCGGCCGGCTGATCGAGCGACTCGGCACTCCGGTCTACCCGCCGAGCCGGGTGGAGCACGGCCTCGGCCGGTTCCTCAAGACCACCGCCCGTGGCCCGCACATGTACGCCGCGATCCTCATCGCCGAGGAGGTCCTCGACTCGTTCCAGCGGGAGATCATGGCCGATGAGAGCCTGCAGCCGCTGATCCGGATGGTGTCGCGGATCCACGTCGTGGAGGAGGCCCGGCACGTCCGCTTCGCCCGGGAGGAGCTGGCCCGGGCGGTGGAGTCGGCCGGGCGGGGCGAGCTCGCCTACTCGCGGCTGGTGATCGGGTTCGCCGCCCGGATGATCTCGCAGCGGCTGGTGCACCCGGAGGCCTACCGGGCGGTGGGGATCCGGCCCGCGGTGGGGCTCGCGGCGGCCCGGGCGAATCCGCACTTCCGGGAGACGCTGCGGTGGTCGGCCGAGCGGATCACCACCTACCTGCGCGAACTCGGCCTGATCGCCGGGCCCGCCACCCGCCTCTGGCGCCAGGCCGGCCTCCTCTGACCTTCAGCGCCGACCCCAAGATCGCCGCAACTCTTCAAGAGTTGGCCCTAACGGGTTTAGGACCAACTCTTGAAGAGTTGCGGCGATCTTGGCACGGACCGCAGGCTTCAGCCGGGGGTGACCAGGCCGGTGCGGTAGGCGAGGACCACGGCCTGGGCCCGGTCCCGGGCGCCGACCTTGGCGAGGATGCGCTTGACGTGGGTCTTCGCCGTCGACTCGGCGATCACGAGCAGCCCGGCGATCTCCTCGTTGGAGTAGCCCTGCGCGATCAACCGCAGCACCTGCACCTCCCGCTGGGTCAGTCCGGCGAGCCGGTCCTGCTCGGCCGGGGCCGGTGCCGACGCTGCCCGGCGGACGAAGTGCTCCACGAGATCGTGGGTCACCGACGGGTCCAGCAGGGTGTCGCCGGCCGCCACGGTGCGCACGGCATCCGCCAGCCGCTCCGGCGAGGCCCGCTTGAGCAGGAAACCGCTGGCACCCGCGCGGAGCGCTCCCCACACGTACTCATCGTGGCGGAACGTGGTGAGGACCAGGACGCGCGCCGGGAGCCCGGCCGCGACGATCCGCCGCGTCGCCTCGATGCCGTCGATCCCGGGCATCCGCACGTCCATCAGGACCAGGTCCGGCGCGAGCGAGCGGCACAGCTCCACCGCCGCGAGCCCGTCGGCGGCCTCGCCCACCACCTCGATGCCGTCGGCGGCACCGAGCACCACGGCGACCCCGGCGCGCAGCAGCGCGTCGTCGTCGGCGAGCAGCACCCGGATCGTCATGAGACCTTCAGCGCGGCCCGCACCCGGAACCCGCCCCCGTCGCCGCGCCCGTGCTCCACGGTCCCGGCGAAGAGCGCCGCCCGCTCGGCGATCCCCAGCAGGCCGCGCCCCGGCCGGTAGCCCGGCAGCGGTCCCCGTCCCGCATCGGCGACCTCCAGCCGCAGGTCAGGCCCGTTCCGGCTGACCGAGACGGTGGCCCGGGCCGCGCGCCCGTGCCGCAGCGCGTTGGTCAGGGCTTCCTGCACTATCCGGTACGCCGAGAGGTCCACGCTGCGCGGCAACTCCCCCACCGAGGGCTCGACCAGGACCGTGACCGCCATCCCGGCCGCGGCCATCCGCTGGGCGAGCCGGGCCAGCTCGGCGAGGCCGGGCTGCTGGTCGGGCCCCGTGTCCTGGCGCAGCGCCCCGAGGACGCGATCCAGCTCGTCGAGCGCGTCCCGGCCGGTCTGCTCGACGCTCAGCAGCAGCTCGCGTGCCTTGCCGGGATCGCTGTCGAGCACCACCCGCCCGGCACCCGCCTGCACGAGCATGACGTTGACCGTGTGCCCGATGAGATCGTGCAGCTCGCGGGCGATCCGCGCCCGCTCCTCCGCGACGGCGGTGAAGCGCAGCAGGCTCCGCGCCGCCTCCTGCCGCTCGCGGCGCCGGGCTCCGCTGAAACCTGCCGCCCACGCGAGCAGCCAGGCGAAGAGGACCCCGACCGGCAGCGTCGGCGACGAGTCCAGCCGGGCGAAGTAGGCGAGCACTCCCGGCAGCACGAGCACCGGTCCCCAGAGCGCGCGGCCCCGGGTGGCGTAGAGGCCGACGGAGTAGAGCCCGATGATGTTGGCGTAGGGCGCCAGCCCGTCGGACATCACCCACAGCGCCTCCCCCGCCAGAGCCGCCGTGCCGATGGCGTAGGCGGTCACCGGAGCCCGCCGCCGCAGGGCGAGACTGCCCGCGATCACCGCGGCGTAGACGATCGCCACCGGCAGCATCGGACCGAGCTCGGCGGCCATGCCGAGCTGGTCGGCGACCATCCCCGCCAGCATCCCGGCGGCGAGCGCCACGTCCAGCGTCCGCGCCGGGACGGTGCCGAGGCGGGCGCTGATGCGAGCGCCCGCCCTGGTCAGAAGCTCCTGGAGCGCCGCCGCCCGCACCGGGGCGCCCGGGCGCCACGCGGTGCGGGCTGCGTCGTCGGCCATGCCGCTACCTCATCACGCCGCGGCCGGTTCGGCCAGGACGGGCCGTCGCACCCACGCCGCCGCGGTCACCGCCAGGCAGGCCGCCACCACGATCACCCCGGCCGCGCCGAGCAGCGCCATCGGCGGCTGCGGGTCCGTGACGGACCTTCCCGCGTACGCCGTGACGGTCACCGAGGTGAGCAGCGCACCGTAGCCGCCGATCGCCAGCAGCATGATCCCCGTCTGGCTCCGGCTGCTCCGCCGGCCCAGCCGGAGCCCGATGGCGAGCGCGATCAGCAACTGGAGCCCGTGCATCGCCACCGCGTGGGCGAGCTTCGCGCTGCCCTCGACACCGAAGACGACCCCCGCCGGGACGTGCCCGGTGGCGGCGACGACCGCCTCGCCCTCGGCGATCATGTCCTTGCCGATCACGCCGCTCGCCAGCACCGCCAGCAGACCGGCGACGGCCGCGAGCCGGGCCGCCGGAGACCCCCGGAAGCGTACGAGTGCCCAGACGAGCAGCCAGACCACGGCGAGCACGACGACGACCACCGACATCCCCATCACGGAGAAGACGTTGTCGTCGAGGGTGGTGTCGGCGTTGAAGTGCGACGGCACGCCCCGCCAGCGCTGCATCGTGATGAGCGAGACCTCCAGCAGCGACGCGCCGCCGAGCAGCCCCGCGGGCAGCCAGCCGAACCAGCGGTCGCTGAGGTTGCGCATGATCCAGACGGCCGACCAGAGCAGGACGCCGAAAGAGAAGCCGAAGACGACCGGCTTGCGCCAGGAGACCGCACCGAGCCAGGGGCCGCCGTCGACGATCGCCACCACGGTGTGGACGACCGCCGAGGCGAGCAGCAGCGCCCCGCTCCACCACAGCAGCCGCTGCTGCCCGGTGACCGGCCGGACCTGCCGAAATATCGCTGTCAACATGCCCGGAACGCTATGGCCGCAACGATCGACGAGCGTCCCCCCGTGGTGGTCGGTCGGCGTACCCCCGAGGGGGTAGTGGGTTGGATCCTCGACCCCGCGGCGCGGAAGCTGATCGAAACGTCGTCCGACGCCCGGCCGGACATCGTCACCGATCGTTCTCGCGATGGCGTTAACGGTAGGTTACGGCAGCAGCCGAGTGTTCACCCGGCGAGCGCTTTTCGGCGTACCCCGGTAGAGGCAGCACGGCATCCCCATGCCCGGTGAGCTGTTGGAAGCGACACGGAGACCAGCCATTGTCGGCCGCCCAACGTGCCGCCTCGGCCATGCCGGGCGCCAGATCGTCAATCCTTAGTGGTCAGACAGGCACTCCCTGTAGTCGTGACCGGTGAATAGCGTGACCCAGTCACCCCCTAACCCAAGGATCGCCATGACGCTTCCACCCCTGCCCAACGATCCCATCGTGCCCGCACCACAGAACTCCTACCCCGTGGGCGCTGTGGTAAATGGATTCCAGTGGGATGGAACGGCATGGCGACCGTTCGCACCACCGCCGCCCAAGCGCTCCAACAGCGCATTGTGGATCACTCTCGGAGTCGTCGGCGCTGTGATGCTGATCTGCTTCGCCGGATTCGTCGCGATCGCCCTCAGCTCCGACACTCCCGCCCCGTCGGCTGGTTCGACACAGAAGGGGACAGTCCCTCTCGCCGGGAAGACTGACGCAGGAGCGCCCTCGGCCGAGGCGGCACCTCCGGGTGGCCCGGCCACAGTGAAGGCCGGCACGCAGGTGCCGATCACCACCTCCCTCGACAAGAACCTCAAGGTGACCGTCAGGGGAATGAAGACAGGCGTACGCTCATCCAACCAGTTCGACGACGACACCGGTGAGCGCGGCTACATCACTGTCGACATCGAGATCGTCTTCGTCGACGGGGCTGACACCTACCTCGCCGAGCCCTCCGACTTCAAGCTGATCGCCGCCGACGGAACAGTCTACGAGTCAGAGACCTTCATCGCGGGCATCTCCGGCAACCTGGACACAGTCACACTCAACCCGGGCCAGAAGACGAGCGGCAAGATCGTTTTCGATGCCCCGAAGGCCGCCGCCAAGGGTGCCAAGGTGCAGTATGTCGACTTCGGCAAGGCTGCCGCCTTTTGGCAGTACGCATAGTCGCTCAGACGGTGTACTGCAGCCGGGGTACTCCGTAGAGCTCCGGCACGAGGGGCCGCCGCATCGCCGGGGACACCACCTCGACCAGCAGCATCTCCACGAGGAACTGGACCTTCGCCTGCAGCAGGTGGCTCGTGTGCCCGACGGCGGCCTGATGGCGTCGCCCGACCGACAGGTGGATGTGGGTGCTGATCCCGCCGCCCTCCGGTTCGAAGGCGATCGTCCCCGAACCGTGCGCCTCCACGTAGGACAGGTCCACGCTCTCCCAGACCGGGGCGGCGAGGTCCTCGACGCGGGAGCAGGTGCCGGCGAGGGAGACCTCGCTGAGTCCCGCGATGAACATCGGAATGAAGCCCTGTCGAACCTCCAGCTCCCGGCAGACCTCGGCGATCCCGCCGAAGAGGTCCTCACCGTGTTCGAAGGAGATCCCGATGCTGCGCCCCAGGGTCAGCTCATGTCCGCTCGCCATACGTTCGCCACTCCACTGATCATCGGCTGAAGGCATCCACAGTAGACGATCTCATTCGCGGATGACGATCACATGTCACGCCGGAGCCGGACCAGAACGGCCGGTGTTCCCGAGTGCACGATCGGGAACACCGGCTCCTGGGCTCGCGATCAGCCCAGTCGGGCGGCGAGCGCGGCGGCTCCCGTACCGGAGAGCTGCGACAGGCTCGCCCTCCGCCCGGCCAGCAGCAACAGCATCGCCCCGATCGGGCCGCGGACCTCGGCGCCCCGGCCGCGCGACCACTCGATGTCGGTGGCGACGAGCCGGAACCCGCGCAGCCGCCACCGCGCCAGGAACGGGAACGTCATCCCCCACACCCGCTCCGCCGCCACCCGGCTCGCCTCGATCGGCAGCGGGTAGACCCGGCCCAGCGGCAGCGCGATGTCCTGGCTGTGCGTGAGCATGTCCAGCAGCGCCTCGGCGGGCCGCATCGTGAACCCCATCCGCCGCGACTCGGCGAGATCCCGCAGGTCCGAGACGAGCTTCGCCGTCGGCTGCCGGGCCAGGCGCCGCGCGGTCTGATCGGCCATCCGGTTGAAGTTGCCCCGGGCCCGGATCACCTCGCGCAGCGGGCTCAGCGGCCCGATCCGGTCCTGCATCGTCAGGTGCGCGGCGACCTCGCGTACCGTCCACCCCGCACACAGCGACGGCTCCCGCCACTCCTGCGGCGAGAGTTGCTCCAGCATCGCGGCCACGCCCAGCCGTTCGCGGCGGACAGCCCGCCAGACCTCTTCGACTTCCATCCCAGCCCTCCGCCGATCGGCCTCACCGTATCGAGGGCGGTCGGTCCAGGCCTTCCTTCCCATTGCTCGCCTGCCCCACGGCCCGCGCCAAGATCGCCGCAACTCTTGAAGAGTTGGTGCTAACCCCTCGTCACGCTTTGCAGCAAAGCGTGGCCTCACAGCGCGAAATGGGCACGCTTTGCTGCAAAGCGTCACCGCTGTCAGGACCAACTCTTCATGAGTTGCGGCGATCTTGGCTACGCCCAGTCGAGGGTTCGCTGGACCGCCTTGCGCCACTGGGCCAGCTCACGGTCGCGCAGGGCCGGGTCCATCGCCGGGGACCACTGCGCCGACGCCTGCCACTGCGCCTTCAGCGTCGCCAGGTCCGGCCAGTAGCCGACCGCCAGCCCCGCGCCGTAGGCGGCGCCCAGGCTCGTCGTCTCCGAGACCACCGGGCGTACGACGGGCACGTCGAGCACGTCGGCGAGGAACTGCATCAGCAGCCCGTTCGCCGTCATGCCCCCGTCGACCCGCAGGCCGGTCAGGTCGACCTTGGAGTCGGCGTTCATCGCGTCGACGACCTCCCGGGTCTGCCACGCCGATGCCTCCAGCGCCGCCCGGGCGATGTGGGCCTTGGTGATATAGCCGGTCAGTCCGGCCAGGACACCCCGGGCGTCCGTGCGCCAGTGCGGTGCGAACAGCCCCGCGAACGCCGGGACGAGGTAGCAGCCCCCGTTGTCCTCGACGCTCGCCGCCAGCGCCTCGATCTCGTCGGCCGAATCGATGATGCCCAGGTTGTCGCGGAGCCACTGGATCAGCGAGCCGGTCACCGCGATCGCGCCCTCCAGCGCGTAGACGGCCTGCTGGCCGGAGATCTTGTAGCCGACGGTGGTGAGCAGCCCGTGCTGGGAGACGACGGGTCGCGTACCGGTGTTGAGCAGCAGGAAGCTCCCCGTACCGTAGGTGCACTTGGCATCGCCGACCGCGAAGCAGGTCTGGCCGAACAGCGCCGCCTGCTGATCGCCGAAGGCCGCCGCGACCGGCACCCCGGCCAGGTCCCCCGTCGCCTCGCCGTAGACCTCGACCGACGCCCGGATCTCCGGCAGCATCGCCCTCGGGATCCCCATCGCCTCGATGATCTCGTCGTCCCAGGCGAGCGAGCGCAGGTTCATCAGCAGGGTACGGCTCGCGTTGGTCACGTCGGTGAGGTGGCGGCCGGTCAGGTTCCAGATCAGCCACGTGTCGATCGTGCCGAAGAGCACCTCGCCGGCCTCGGCGCGCTCGCGCAGACCGGGGACGTTGTCGAGCAGCCAGCGCAGCTTCGGGCCCGCGAAATAGGTGGCGAGCGGCAGTCCGGTCTTCTCCCGGAAGACATCGGGGTGGCCGAAGGACGGCAGCATCGTGTCGGTCCGGGTGTCCTGCCAGACGATCGCGTTGTGCACCGGGCGACCGGTCCTGCGGTCCCAGACCACGGTCGTCTCACGCTGGTTGGTGATGCCGACGGCGGCGAGGTCCGCCCGGGTGAGTCCGGCCTCGTCGAGGGCGTGCCTGACGACGGTCTTGACGTTGGCCCAGATCTCCTCGGGGTCGTGCTCGACCCAGCCCGGCCGGGGGAAGATCTGCCGGTGCTCCCTGTTGCTGCTGGAGACCACCGCACCATGGTGATCGAAGATGATGCACCTGGACGAGGTGGTGCCCTGGTCGATGGCTGCTATGTAGCGCACTGCGCCATTGTTGCTCAGGGGAGGCGATGTGGGGCAGCGGCTTGACGGTGGGCGTTGACAGTGGAGTGCTCCTAGGTGGTGTTGCGAGGGTGTTAACCGTTGCTGCCTTCTGAGCTCTTGTCTGTTATGGCAGGTCAGGGGGTAGGCATAGATATTGCGCCATTTGAGGGCTTCCTTTCGGTGCGAAGGGCAACTAAAGTCGCGCACAGATTCATGGGAACGCTCCCACGCCCTCCGGTCTCTCGCCAGTAATGCTGAGTCGGGAATATTGCGCAGGTTGGGAGCGTTCCCACGCATACGTTCCCAAAACGTTACAAGGAGAAGCGATGCCGGTGCCTACCCAGCCCCCTCATCCTCCATCACGGGAGCCGACGCTGGGACTTCGCTTCCCGGAGGGCTTCGTATGGGGCGCGGCCACGTCGGCGTACCAGATCGAGGGCGCCGCGGCTGTCGATGGACGAGGCCCGTCGGTGTGGGACTGGTTCAGTCACACGCCCGGCAAGATCCGTGGCGGTGACACCGGGGACGTCGCCGCTGACCACTACCACCGGTACGCCGACGACCTGGACCTGATCAAGGATCTGGGGCTGCACTCCTATCGATTCAGCGTCTCCTGGTCGCGAGTCGTCCCCAACGGTCGCGGCCCGGTCAACCCCAAGGGCCTCGACTTCTACAAGCGACTCGTCGACGGGCTGCACGACCGGGGCATCACGCCGATGCTGACGCTCTATCACTGGGACACGCCGCAGACGCTGCACGAGGCCGGTGGCTGGGAGAACCGCGACACCGCCTACCGCTTCGCGGAGTACGCCGCCGTGGTGGCCGAGGCCCTCGGCGACGCGGTCCCGACCTGGCTGACGATCAACGAGCCGAAGACCGTGGTCCAGAACGGCTACCTGATGGGCCACCACGCCCCCGGTTTCGAGGACCCGTCGGCCGCCTACATCGCCGCCCACCACCTGATGCTCGCGCACGGGCTCGCCGTGCAGGCGATCCGGCCGCACCTCGGCCCGGCCACCCGGGTCGGCGCGGCGCTCAACCTGCACCCGTGCTACCCGGCCGACGCGTCGACCGAGGCGATCGCGGCCACGCACGAGCTGGACGGCTTCGAGAACCGGCTCTACCTCGACCCGATCTTCCGGGGCTCCTACCCGCAGGACACGCTCGACGCCATCGACCAGTTCAGCCCGATGGTGAGCAACATCAAGGACGGCGACCTCAAGGTCATCGCGAGCCCGGTCGACCTGCTGGCGATCCAGTACTACACGCCCTACTACGTGACCGGCACCGGCGAGACGATCGTGCGGCACCCGGTGACGATGGCGTCCTGGCAGCAGAACTACCCGCAGGGCATGACCGACATCCTGCTCCGGGTCAAGAAGGACTACGGCGACATCCCGCTCACCATCACCGAGAACGGCCTGCCCTGCCCCGACCGGCGCAGCGACGACGGTGCCGTCGACGACGCCAACCGGGTGGAGTTCCTGCGCAGCCACCTCGCCGCCGTGCACTCGGCGCTGGAGCAGGGTGTCAAGCTGGAGAGCTTCCACGTCTGGTCGCTGATGGACAACTTCGAGTGGAACTCGGGCTACGACGAGCGCTGGGGCCTGGTCTTCATCGATTACGAGACACAGGAGCGGGTTCTCAAGCGCAGCGCGCACTGGTACCAGTCGGTGATCGCCACCAACGGCATCTGACCCAGGTGTGGGGTAACGCGGGGCGGGTCCATCGGACCCGCCCCGCGGTGTATTCACGCCGCCCGGCTCAGCGCCGCGCGATCTGGGCGCCGCCCCGGCGCAGGATGTGCTCGATCAGGGTGATCAGCACCTCCTTGACCGAGTCGCGCTGGCGGGCGTCGCAGAGCACCACCGGGACGTGCTGCTCGAGGTCGAGCGCCGTCCGCACCTGGGTGGCGCTGTGGGTCCGGTTGCCGTCGAAGCAGTTGACCGCGACGAGGAAGGGCGTGTTGCGGCGCTCGAAGTAGTCGATCACCGGGAAGCTGTCGGCGAGCCGCCGGGTATCGGCGAGCACCACTGCACCGAGGCTGCCGGTGGAGAGCTCGTCCCAGAGGAAGAGGAACCGCTCCTGACCGGGGGTGCCGAAGAGGTAGAGCACCAGCTTCGGGCTCAGCGTGATCCGGCCGAAGTCCATCGCGACGGTGGTGGTGCGCTTCTGCTCGACGCCCGACATGTCGTCGATCCCCGTGCTCGCGCTGGTGAGGACCTCCTCCGTCCGCAGCGGGCTGATCTCGCTGACCGAGGAGACGAGCGTGGTCTTGCCGGCGCCGAAGCCACCCGCGATCAGGATCTTGAGAGCCTGCGGTACGTGGTCGTCAGATCGCGCGTAGTCCATGAATCACCGCCTGGAGGAGCTGTTCCGTCGGTCCGTCCACAGCAGACGGCGGGTCGTGCCGGTCGAGCAGGCCATCGGCGTGCAGGTCCGCGAGCAGGACCCGCACCACCCCCAGCGGCAGGTCGAGACCGGCCGCCACCTCGGCCACCGAGCGGGGGTGCTCGGCGAGCGCCAGGATCGCCCGGTGCTCGGGGCCGTGCTCGGGTTTGAGTCCGACGCCGGTCGCGACCACGTGGGCGATGAGATCGAAGCCGGAGGGATCGACCCGGCCCCCGGTGATGGTATATGGCCGGACCACCGGTCCGGCCTCCTCATCAAGCCACTCGGGAGTGGCATGTTCCCGACTCAACGCCCCGGGCCCGTCTCCCGTGACTCGCCGCGATCGGCTCCGGCCGGGCCCGATCGGGCCGGTGCTGCCAGGTGGGGGCCCACCCGGGCCACGAGCAGCTCGGTCTCATAGGCGAGCAGGCCCAGGTCCGTCTCGGGTCCGGTGAGGATCGCCAGGCACGCTCCCGGCCCCGCAGAAGCGATCAGCAGGTACGCATCGGTCAGCTCGATCACCGTCTGGCGGACCGCCCCGGCCCCGAACCTGCGTCCGGTGCCCTTGGCGAGGCTCGACAGTCCCGCCGACGCGGCGGCGAGGTGCTCCGCGTCCTCGCGCGCCATCGCGGAGGAGGCGCCGACGACGAGCCCGTCCACCGACAGCAGCACCGCGTGCCGGGCCACCGGAACCCGCTCGACGAGGTCGTCGAGGAGCCACGCGAGACCACCGGGGACGGCTGTGGCTGACGAGGCGGTCACTGTGCTTCCCCTAGCTCATCGGTGTGATCCTGCTCGGCCGCGGACTGACGGGCCGCCGTCCGGCCGCTGGCGGAGCCGGACTGGAAGGCGGCCATCGTCGCTCGTACCCGCTGCGGTGTCCGGGAAACCTCGGCGCTGCCCTCAGCGGGCGACTCCGGCTCGGGTGCCGCGGCCTCGGCCCGGTTGCGACGCCGCTGGGGCAGGCCGCCGAGGTCGGATCCGACCTCGACCACCACGTCGGCCGGCGGGACCGAGACGTCGGGCGCGGCGGCCCGGCTCGGCTCGACCGAAGGCTCCGGCTCGTCGGTCACCCGGGGCAGCACCTCGGTCGCGGCGTGCGCGGCGAAGGCGGCCTTGGCGGTCGATTCGGGCGTCGCGGCGGTGGCGCCGATCGCCACCCGGCCCGTGGCGGTCGCGGCGATGGCGGGGGCCTGCGCGGACCGCTGCGCGGGCACGGTCGTCGTCGGCCGCTGCACGATCTCGGCGACGAGCTCCTCGGGGACGACCACGACGGCGGAGACGCCACCGTGTGCCGAACGGCGCAGCCGGACCGAGATCCCGTGCCGGGCGGCGAGCCGGCCGACGACGAGCAGGCCGAGCCGCGCGCTGTTGGCCGGGTCGAAGTCGGGCGGGGCGGCGAGCCGCTCGTTCGCCTCGGCGAGCGCCTCGGCCGACATGCCCAGGCCCCGGTCCTCGACGCTGATCGTGAGGTCGAAGCCCTCCTGGTCCTCGGTGGGGATGAGCTCACCGCTCACCTCGACCCGGGTGTGCGGCGGGGAGAAGGACGTGCCGTTCTCGACCAGCTCGGCGAGGAGGTGGATGATGTCGCCGACCGCGCGGCCGGAGATCGCGACCGGCGGGATCCGCTCGACGGTGACCCGGATGTACTCCTCGATCTCGCTGACCGCCCCCCGCACCACGTCGACCGCGGGCACCGGGTGCCGCCAACCGCGACCGGGTGCGCCACCGGCGAGGATGACCAGGTCCTCGGCGTGGCGGCGCATCCGGGTGGCGAGGTGGTCGAGGCGGAAGAGGTCCTCGAGCTCCTGCGGGTCGCTGGAGCGGCGCTCCATCCGGTCGAGCAGGGTGAGCTGGCGGTGCAGCAGCGTCTGGCTGCGCCGGGCCACGTTGAGGAAGACCTCGTTGAGTCCGTGGCGCAGGCTCGACTCGTCGATCGCCGCGTGCACGGCGGTCCGGCGGACCGCGCTGAAGGCGTAGCCGACCTCGCCGATCTCGTCGAGACCGAACTCCAGGGTCTTGTCGCCCTCGGCGCCCTCCACCTTGGCTCCGTGGCGCAGCCGGGAGACGACATCGGGCAGCTCGACATCGGCGAGGTTGCTCGCGACATCGCGGAGCCTGCGCAGCCGGCTCGTCACCGAGCGCGCCACCCGCAGCCCGATCCACAGCGCCAGCAGCACCGCGCCGAGCCCGGCCACTCCGGCGAGGGACAGGCGCAGGTAGGCGGCGCGGGAGACGTCGAGCGCGCGCTCGCGCCTCGGGATCGCGACCTTCACCTCGAACTCGTTGAGGTCGGTCAGCACGGTGTCGATCGCGGCGCGCCAGACCTGCGGGTTGATGGGCAGCGCCTTGTCCGCGCGGCCGTCGCGGATGACCTGGTCCTCCATGTAGGCGAGCTGGACGAAGGCGTCCTGTTTGCGCATCGCCGCGTAGGCGGTGCCCTCAGCGGCGGGCAGCTCCGCGGCGGCGTCGGCGAAGAGGCGCCGCTGCGCGCCGATCGCGCCGGAGATCTCGGTGATGTCGGAGGGCGTCATCGTGCCGGCTGCCGCGACGCCGCTGATCAGGGCGTCCTCCTGCGCGACGAACTCGCGGGCGCGGCTGAGGCCGAGCAGCGTCCGCGAGATCCGGCCGAGCTCCGGGTCGTTGACCTCGGCGAGCGGGCTGAAGAGGTGGTAGGCGGCGTCGATGACACCGGTGTAGAGGTGCATGATCGCGGCGCGGCTGGCGGTGGGGCCGTCGATGCTCTGGCGACCGTTGGGCAGGTCGGCGAGGACGGCACGGAACTCCTGCAGGCGGGAGGCGACCACCGGGTTGGCGGCGTCGGCGACCTCGCGGGAGCCCGCTTTGTCCAGGAAGGCCGCGATGGCGTCGTCGGTGATCGTGCGCTGCTTGATGAGCGCCGTCTCGATCTCGGCCGAGGGCGCCTTCGCCGTCCGGTAGCCCTGTCGGACAACCGACCACCGGCGTTCAGCCTGGAGGCGCGCGACGACCGACCTCGCCGGGTCGCCGACACCGGCCGAAAGGGTCTCCGCCGAACGGAGATCACGCGCCGGACCAATGGTCAGGGCGGTCGCGAAAAGCCACAGGCCGATGAGCGCCACCAGCGGAATCACGACCAGCGCCGACATCTTGGCGGTGATTGACCGTCTTATCATCACGCAAGCCTCCGGCGCACGAACCTAGTGGTAAACGGCCCGGATGTCCACCTTTCCCGTCCATCGTGGACGCTCGTACCTGCGGGTATGGCGCTGTGGCGGCCGAGGCTGGATACTTGCGCCTCGTGGGCGACATCATCGGGATCATCACCGCAGGCATCTCCGTGCTCGGCGCCATCGTGGCCGGCGTTCTGACAACCTGGTCCAGCCAGCGGACCCGGCGCCTGGAGCACGCGCTGGAGCAGCAGAAGCACGAGGCGACGAAGGCGGAGCGGGCGGCCGAGGTGCTCAGCCGCTACCGCGAGCCGCTGCTGCTCGCCGCGGTCAGCCTCCAGGGCCGGATCTTCAACGTGGTCCGCGACGAGTACCTGCCGCGCTACCTGCACAGCGGCGACGAGGAGCAGGAGCAGTACGCGCGGGACTTCACCGTCTACACGCTGACCGAGTACCTCTGCTGGGTCGTCATCATCCGCCGCGAGCTGCGCTTCCTCGACCTCGGTGACGATGCCCGCAACAAGGAGTTCACCACTCGGCTGATGGCCGTGGAGACGACGCTGTCCCACTCCGGGCCGAAATACCCGCCGCACTTCCGGCTCTTCCGCGGCCAGCAGCGCGCGATCGGCGAGCTGATGATGGTGCCGGGTCCGAACGGCGGGCACGAGGCGATGACCTATGCGTCATTCTGTGCCCGGCTCGACTCGGACCCGGTCTTCGCGAAGTGGTTCGCCAGGCTCCGCAGCGACGTCGACGAGATCTCCTCGAACGACGACACCGGCAACCTGCGCCTCATCCACGCGCAGAACAGCCTGATCGATCTGATCGACTTCCTCGACCCGGACCAGTCCCGGGTCGTCGACGACCGCAGCAAATACGTGCCGCGGCCCCGCGTTGCCGAGCAGGTCAGCGGCCGGCCAGTAGCCGGTTGACCGCGGCGTCGACGTCGAGGTGCTCCGTCTCGCGACCGCGGGGCACCACCACGTAGGTGCGCCGCAGGAAGCGGACGAGCACGCTGCGCGGGACCTCGAAGAGCGCGTTGCCGTCCGGTGACGACAGCGCGAGGGCGACGAAATCGCCCCGCGGGGTCGCCCACGGCCAGACACGCACGTCGCCGATGCCCGCGGGCTCGTCCAGCCCTGTGACGAGCAGCTCACGGGCGAAGGACCAGCTCACCGCCTCGCCGCCGGCCGACTCCGCGTGGAAGATCACTTGCACGGCGTACGGGTCGGCCGGGTCATATCGCAGGCTCGCTCGTACAGGTAGGGCTGTCGCGTCAGGCGCGACGAGCCGCAGGGACGTTTCGACCTCAACGGTCGTCGGTCGGATGGCACTCATGACGGACTCCCCCCGGCACCGCGGCGGAAGCATGCTCGCCCCGCCCATCCCCAATACTCAGTGACAACGTTTGGTTACGCTACGTGATGCGCTGATCTCACCCGCTAGTGGGAAGGCAGCGGCAAAGCTTCCCGTTTCTGGGCGGCTTTACTCTAGGATGTCCCGCTTTGCGGTATCCCGCTCTGCCCGGCGTCGGGGTGTGCCAACGTCGACTCACTCCCGTAACGTGCGCACCTTCCGTAAGGTGACGCACTCGGCTGCGAACGTGTGTCAGGCTGAGTTGTGGCGCTAGGCGAAAACGGATCAAAGCCTCCAAAAGGCCTCGGTAGGATCCGTCAGCACCCGACCGGCCGGATCGCCCTCAAGATCGTGATCGGCATCCTGGGCGCGCTCGTGGTCGGGCTCGGCGTGCTCCTCATCCCGCTGCCCGGCCCCGGCTGGCTCATCGTCTTCGCCGGCCTCGGCATCTGGGCGATCGAGTTTCACTGGGCCAAGCGGCTGCTGACGTGGGGCCGGGAGAAATTCCGCCTCTGGACCTTCTGGATCTCCGCCCAGTCCTGGCCGGTCCGCGCGCTGATCGGCGCCATCGGCCTCATCTTCGTCGCCGTCGTGCTCGCGGTGAGCCTGCGGGTCACCTTCGGCATCGACGTGCTCTCCTGGCTCCCCGGCCGCTGAGGTCTCACCCCACACCCCGGGCATCGGCCCCGGCGCCGGGGCATCGCCCGTGGCGCCGTCGCGGCCCGCTGGATCTCTCCAGGGGCCGCGACGGACACAGGGCCGTCACTCCGAGCGGGCCCACCAGCGGAGGCGGTGACGCGACCGGTAAGCCGCGTTGACCAACTCGACATCGTGGACCGCCACCGGGCAGTCAGGTGCCCGGCAGCCGCGCCGGAACCGGCCGTGCAGCAGGAAGTCACGCTCGCTGATCGGCACCACCGAGAGCACCGGCGTGAGCGGCGACCGCCGCCAGAACGCCTGATCTCCCACCTGGAACCGCTCGGCGGACCGGCGCGTGCGCCGGATGCCGACGAACTCGTGCGTGCCGTCGGGCCAGTCACGACGCACTGACCACGCCAGCCGCCACGACTCCACTCGTCCCATGGTCAGATTCACCACGACCACCCCCAGGTCAGGACCTGATTTGCAACTGACTATGCATCGATATAAACGAGGCGTGCAGCATTTGGTTGCGCGGTTATCGTACACCTGTTCGAAGATCGATGGGGTCGGCTCGCCGGGTGGGGCGAAGATGCGGCGGTCTCGGCCATCCTGTAAAGTCTGACCCCGATGCGGGCGATTAGCTCAGCGGGAGAGCGCTCCGCTCACACCGGAGAGGTCACTGGTTCGAAACCAGTATCGCCCACCGCAGCTCAGAGGCCATATCCCATTGATGGATATGGCCTCTTTCGTGCCGCTGAGCGGCTAGATCCCGGACTCACGCCCGCACGAGATCGTGCTGCTTCCCGGAAGCAGTCCCCTCGGAGCGGGTCGGTCAGGCCTACTTCCGGGAAGCAGCACGATCTTGCGGAAGCCAACGGTAGGCATGCGCCGTCCATGCCGGTTTGGGGCGAACGTACCCGGTTGGGGCGCGAATCGTACATACGCTGATTGATGATTAAAGATGGAGAATCCATCGCTGCGATCGCCATCAGCAGCTCAGAAGGCATATTCCATCGATGAATATGGCCCCATTTGTGTGACCGGGCGACCGCCGCCATGCTAGCTCGGCAGGATCGGTCCGGGTTCAGCTGAGCCGGGACCGGGTATGAGGGTGCACCCAGCACCGACACCCCGGAGGCAAGAAGTGGCTCAGGCCCAGATGTCCGCAGCGCAGCATGCCCGAGAGCAGATCGTGTCGCTCGGCATCCTGCTGGACGACATGGCGGGTGGCCGGTCCGGCGACGAGGTGCACCAACTGCTCCTGGACAGATTCGACCAGCCCGAACACGACAGCCGTCTGGACCGGATGGAGGTCGGACGGCACGAGTTCACGCAGACCTGGGCGGCGCTGCGCGGTGGCACCGCTCTGCCGCAGAGCGCGTGGGAGCAGGTCATCCTGCCGGCCGTGGTCGCGCTGAGCGGGCCGAAGACCCACAAGATCAATCTTGAGCTCGCCACCAACCACTGGCTGACCGCCCGCTCCGCCGTCGACGCCGTGCCGGGTCACCCGGACGAGGTGGCCGAGGCGCTGGCGCGGATCCCGTTCGTCGAGCAGGTGCCGGTGAGCGGACCGCCCGCGCCGTGGCCCGCCGCGGTACCGCTGCGCGCGGCGACGATCATCGAGAACGCACCGTCCGCCGACGACCCGCGGCGGAGCCGGCGCGGGCTGGTCTGGGCGCTGGGGGCGCTGATCGTCGTCGCCCTCGTCGCCGTCGGCACCATGTTCCTCCTGCAGGGCGAGCCCGACCGGCGCGACGGACCGCCGATGGCGGCAGCCGTCACGACCCCGGCACCGGGCATCACCGCCGTGGTGGTCGTCCCGTCGATCGGACCGAGCCCGCTGCCGACCTCGATGCCGTCCTCGGCACCGCAGCCGTCACCGGCGATCACCACCCTGCCGACGCCCTCCCCGGTGTGGACGGGCTCGGGCCAGTCGAAGCCCCCGACGGCCCCGCTCAACCTCACGGCGGTCGCCGCGACGCAGGACACGGTGGTCCTGACCTGGTCACCCCCACTGGACGGTGGCACCGGCGGCGTCGCCTACTACCGCATCCTGCGCGACGGGTCCCCGTCCGGCTGGACCCGGCAGACGAGCGTGACGATCGTCAACCTCAACTCCGGCACCGGCTACACCTTCACCGTGATCGCCTGCAACGACGCCGGGCTGCTGTCGCCGCCCAGCAACTCCGTCACCGTGGTCACCGCGACCCCGCCGTCCGCCCCGTCGCCGACACCCTCGCCCACCGACCCGGTCACCGAGGCCCCGTCACCCACGGACGCCCCGTCGCCGACACCGGACGAGCCGTCGAGCGAGGCGCCGGCGCCCACGGATCCGCCGGTCGAGCCCGAGACCGCCACGGCCTCCTGAACCGGCGCGGTCAGGGCCTGCCCTTGCGATTGATGATCCGCCGCGCCATCGAGGCGATGCCGGACTCGATCTCGGCCGAGGTGCCGACGACGTTCTCGGCGACGTCGCCCTCGGTCGCGACCTGCTCCAGCGAGGCCGCCGCGGACCGGCCCAGCCCGCGGACCAGGATGCGGATCTCCAGCCGCGCCGCCTCCTTGGACAGCTCGCGCGCCCGCCGGATGTCGGGGATCTCGCCGTCGCTGAAGATCGCGATGACCCGGTCCCCGCGCAGCTTGCGCAGCTGGTCGATGCCCTTCGTCAGGGTCGGCGCCAGTGCCGTCCCACCGGCGATCGTCGCCCGCGACAGCGCGGTGTCGACCGCCGCCGGGTCGCCGGAGAGCGGGACGAAGACGTGCACGCTGTCGTCCCACAGGATCAGGCCGACCTGGTAGTGGGCTGCGACCGCCTCCTTCACGAAGACCTTCGCACCGGCCACCGCCGCCTGCAGCCGAGTCTTCCCACCACCGGCGTTCTCGCTCATCGATCCGCTGACATCGATGCAGAGGAAGACCTTGCCCATGTACTTGTCCTGCAGCACCTTCAGATAGGCGCCGGGCGGGCTCTGCGTACCGCCGATGCTGTCGAAGGCGCGTCGCACCCAGTCGCTCATCGGGTCCCCCTGGCCGTCATTGGCGTACCGTGATGGAGTTGAGCCGGCCGGCCGCCTGCCGGCGGGCCTCGGCGTCGATGACGCCCTCGACGAAGGCCTCCAGCCGGAGCGTCACGCCGCTGCGCGGTTCGGTGGCGGTCACCTCCAGGCGGCCGTCGAGCCCGAGGCTGAGGCTGACCACGATCCGGGACCCGGCGGGCAGCCGGTCGGGCAGGCCGCTCAGCTCACCCTCCAGCGCGGGCCGGTTGTGCTCGGCCTCGGGGGACGACACCGACCCGGCCTGCTCATAGACGGCGATCTTCATGCGTCCCTGACCGGGCAGGATCGTGGCGAGCTCGGCCTGGCGGCCGACGATCGGCAGGCGCTCGTTCTGATGGATCACGTGCTGGACGAAGGTCCGGTTCGCGGTCGGGTCGTTGCTGTCCTCGATGAGGAGCCCGAGGCCCCGGGCGACGACCGACGCCGTCGCGGCCCGGCTCTGGACCGCCCGGATCCCCGGCCCGCCCGCCGCCGACACGGGCGGCCTGAGGTGGTGGGCCCGCAGCGCCGCTCCCTTCGCCACGGCGAGATCGGGGTCGTAGAGCCGGGGCTGCCAGCCGAACTCCGCGACGAGGGCGGCCGAGACCATCGGCATCCGCGACGATCCCCCCACCATCAGCACGTGCCGCACCTCGGCCGGAACCCGCCCGGCGTGCTGGAGGAGCCGACGTACCGCGGCGAGGGTGGTCTCGACGAGATCCCTCGTCATCGCCTCGAATTCGGTACGCGTGACGGTCACGGTCACGGTCCTCCCGGCCTGCCGGATCGGCACCTGCCGGGACGTGACCCTGGACAGGTCGCGCTTGAGCCGCTCGGCCATCTGCCGCAGCGTCGGCAGGAAGGACGGGTCGTCGGTCGGGTCGTCCTGCGAACCGGCGACCTCCTCGAACCGGTCCATCAGGTGCGCGACGAGGCGCTCGTCCCAGTCGGCACCGCCGAGCTCGGCGTCGCCGTCGGTGGCGAGGACCGAGATCTGCGCCCCGATCTCCAGCAGCGTCGCGTCGAAGGTGCCGCCGCCGAGGTCGTAGACGAGTGCGAGCCCCTGCCCCGGCGAGTCCGACAGTCCATAGTGGATGGCGGCGGCGACGGGCTCGCTCACGAGCTCCAGCACGTCGATGCCGGCGAGCAGGCAGGCCTGCTGGGTCGCCTCGCGTTCCCGGATGCCGAAATACGCCGGCACCGTGACCACGGCCGGGACCGGCACACCGGGCGGCGGCGGCCGGTAGCCGCGGGCGTTGGCGACCCCCTGCACCAGGGCCCGCAGGATCAGCGAGGAGATCGACTCCGGGGTGTACTCCACACCGGAGAATTCGAGCAGCCGGTCCGTACCCATCTGGCGCTTGATCAGCGCCACGGTGTGGTCGGGCGCGACGGCGGTGGCGTTGTTCGCGGCCGAGCCCACGAGCACACAGGACGCGGACTCGAAGTGGACCACCGACGGCACCGTCTCCTCGTCGAGGTCGTTGCGGAGCACGGTCGGCCTGCCCTCGGCGTCGACGGTGGCGACGACGCTGTACGTCGTACCCAGATCGATGCCGATGGGCTGGGTCCCGGCCGTCACCACGCCCCCCGCGCCCACGTGGTGATGGTCTCGAAGAACGCCGCGTAGGCGGGCGGGAAGCCCGAGGTGGCGATCAGCAGCGCGATCGCCGCGAACACCGCGCCCAGGATCAGCATCAGGACGAGTCGACCTCGGCGGTAGCCCAACGGTGGGGCCGGCTGTGTCATGCGGTCACTCCTCTCATAGCAGGGACAGTCCGTCCTGGCTCAGCAGCCAGGCGAAGGGTGCGACCGCACCGTGCTGGCCGAGATCCTTGGCGGAGACGAAGAAGTAGCGCACCTTCGCGAAGTCGTGCTCGACCGTCGCGACGAGGTTCTCCAGCCGCCGCTCGGTCAGCCACGCGCGGATCGCGGCCGAATCGGAGCGGCCCGCCACGAGGCCGTCGGCGATCGGCATCTGCACCAGCAGGTCGGCCTTGGACAGGACGAACGCCACCGACTTCTGCTCGGTCTTGACCCCGTAGCCCCGCAGCCGGTTGACGGTGCCGTTGTAGGACTCCTCCGGGTCCCGGCTCGCCGCGTTGGCGAGCGCGGCGACCTTCGGGAAGGAGAGCGCGGCCTGGTCGCGGACATCGGGCACCGAGAACGGGTCCAGGACGAAGAGCAGGGTGCGGGACAGGTCGAGATAGGAGTACTCGGCGTTGTGGCTGGGATCCACCAGGGCCTCGCCCGCCGCGTCGAAGACGTGGACCAGGTTCGACGGGGGTACGCCACCACCCTTGATCAGCACCGTCACGGCGAACGGCCTGCGCGACACCTCGGTCTTCGGCGGCGACACGTCGGACTCGACGAGCTTGAGGTACTGCTGGTAGGTGCCGTCGCTGACCGGGTCGGCCATCGTGATCTCCGTGCCGCGATCGCCGTTGCGGCTCACCACCCCGACGAGCCCGCCCATGATGAGATGGGTCTTGCCCGCGCTCGCCGCGCCGAAGACGGGGATGCGGACATCCCTCGCCATCCCGGCGCCGCTGTGCAGCGGATGGCCGCACATCTGGCACACGGCCTGCAGCCTGTACGCCGTCCGCAGCACCGTCGTGGGCAGCCGGGTGCCGCAGGAGCAGCGCCGCCACCACACGCCCAGCCGTCCGGGCTCCAGGCGCCGGTGCAGGTTGTCGCCGGTCGGGTGCGGTCCCGGACAGCGGTAGGCGGGCAGTCTCGTCACGGCGAAGCAGCTCGGGCAGCTGGCGCGGGCGCGGAAGGCGGACTGCCAGATCAGGCCGACAGCCCGCAGCACCATCGTCACCACGACACCGATCGCCCGGGCGACGGCGGTGACGAGGGCACCGACCGCGGTGATCACCGCCAGGCCGAGCACGATGCCGGCGGTCCCGGCGCCCAGCACGATCGGCACCAGCACCACCAGCGGCCAGAAGGCCAGGATGACCATGACGTTGTCACTCGACGCCATCGGCTTGTACGCCGACTGCCACATCTTCTTGATGTCGCGGCCCAACCAGGCGACGGCGGCACGGTGATCCCGGAAGACCTGGGCCGTCAGGTAATGGGCCCAGGCGACGTCGATCGTCTGGTGTGCCTTGCGCTTTCGCTTCAGCGCGGCGGCAGCGGTCATCTGCGGTGTGACGATGACGGTGAGCGGCTGGCGGCCCAGGAGCACCGAGGATGTGCGTACCAGTGCCAGTCCTGCTCCACCGGCCAGGCCGACGGGGAGCGCGATCAGCGCGATCGGCAGGGTGGCGAACGCCAGCACCAGGACGCAGACCCAGATGTAGAGCCCGATCGCCACGGCGATCGCCGCGAACGCGAGTATGTACTGCATCGTCCTACCCCTTTCGCCCGAAGATGCCCCAGCGGCTGCCGCCGCCCTTTGCCTCCGCCACGTGCTGGTTCCACAGCTCGCGGACCTCCTTGGAGCGCATCGCCTCCAGGTAGCGCTCCATCGCGTCGAGCTCCTTGTCGTCGGCGCGCCCCAGCCACCAGCGCAGCTCCGCCGCGACGGCCGCGCGCTGCTTGGGTTCGAGGATCGGCTGCCAGTCCGGCACCGCGGTCAGCAGGAAGGCGACCATCAGGTGGGCCGGGTGCCGCTTGCCGCGGGGCGGTTTCGCCAGCCTGCGGCCGTAGAGGTCGGCGACGGCGGGCAGGCACGCCAGCACGGCGACGACGGCTGACGGGCGGCCGTTGAGCAGCACGGCCTCGTAGAGCTCCGTCAGCCGGGCGGTGACGACGATCGAGGGGAGGGCCTGCAGCCGGTCCGTCGGGACCTCGGTGCGCTGGAACTTGGGCAGTGCACTGAGGAGTTCCGGCAGCCACCGGACGGCTTCGACCAGGTCGGCGACGTAGGGGGACGGGTGGTAGAGGCCGCGTTCGACCAGGCGGCACGCCAGCTCCAGCGGCTCCTGCGGCAGCGTCCTGGCGGTCCGCAGCGTGTCGTCGAGACCGGCGAAGATCCTGGTGCCGATCACGGTGTCCGCCGGAACGCGGTCGTTGATCGTCACCAGCTCGGTGTAGTGCGCCGCACGGCGGGCGAAGAGCACGGAGGTCACCCGGCTGATCTGGTTCGCCGTCAGCGGGCTGCCCAGGAAGTCCGTCAGCAGCACGTGGGCGTCGGCGGCGGGCAGGCGCAGCATCGCCGTCGAGACGACCGCCTCGTCGAGGGCGTCCGAGATCGAGCTCGTCTCCGGGAGCAGCCGCTCCCACCAGGCGTCGCCGACGGCCTTCGGGTCCCGCTCCGCACGCGCCTCCAGCTCCGACCGGAGCCGCGCCCAGAGCAGCTCGCCGGAGGGCCAGGCCCGGCTGTCGTAGCCGCGCTCGGGATGGTCCGCCCAGTCGGCGATGAAGGCGTCGACCGCGTCGGGCACCTGGCCCAGCGGCACCGCGACGCGGAAGCGCTGCGCGACGCGCAGGATCGCCTCGAACCCGGCGACCGACGCGCCCGCCATCCCCGCCAGGACCGCCTCCACGGCCGCGGCCCGCGCTTCGGCACCCCAGACCGCATCGGGGAGCTGCGGCAGCTGCTTGCCGTCGGCGAACCCGTGCGAGACGGCGCGGGCGACCTCGGCGACGAGCAGCGCGTGGCGGACGGCGACGACGCGTTCGGCCGGCCAGACCGCCGAGTCACCGCCGTCGCGGTAACCGGTGCGGGCGACCTCGTCCAGCCCGGCCAGCGCCGCCGCGGGCCAGCTGCCCACCTCGGCGATGAGCAGGTCGGTGACCCGGCCGCCGTAGATGTCGAGCTGCGCGGCGGGCCCGCCGCGAAGCCAGGCGACCACCACGTCGGCGTCCGTCCGGTCGGGAACCCGGCCCAGCTCGGCGGCGAGCCCGATCACGGGTGCGCGGTCCTCGGGCTGCCCGCTGCCCGCAGCGACCTCGATCGCGGCGAGCACGTCGTAGGCGTTCTCGGTGCAGAAGAGCGGCGCCCAGAGCTCGGCGAGCGGCGTCGGCTCCACCCTGGTCCACCGGTCCCGGACGAGGTCCACGACCATGAAGCCCTGATCGTTGTCGACGCTCACGTTGAGGCTGTTCCACCCCGGATGGACGGCGACGATCTGCTGCCTGCTGTTGGTGGGCCTGGTGGTGAAGACCTTGAATCCGATGGTGAGGGCCCGGCGCTGGGGCAGCAGCAGCGTGCCCAGCGCGATCCAGCGCAGGACGAGGCCCGGGTCGTCGGCGATGAAGAGCACCTTGCGGGCCGCCGGATCGCGCATCCGCTCCAGTGCGGAGACGAGGTGGATCAGCAGCTCCTGGCCGCCCGGTGTGGCGTTGACGAACTCCTGCGCCTGGAGTTCGTCGAACGGGCCCGGCTCCAGCTCGGCGGTGTGCGGCGGGATGCTCGTGGTCGGTGCGGGCTCGCGGGTCCAGAAGGGCGCTCCGAAGAGCTGGGCGGGGCGCAGCGACCCGTACGCGTCGGGGTTGGCGGTGATGATGGCGTGGGTGATCTGGTTGCCCTCGCGGGCACCGTTGGCCTCCCGGCCGAGGTAGGCACCCGCGGCGGTGATGAAGTAGCGGTCGAAGAGATGGGCCAGCGACGGCGGGTAATCCTCCACCGGGCGCCGCTCCCCCATCCAGTTCGCCGGCGCCTCGTAGAGCAGGGCGCTCTCGACGATCTCCATCGCCCGCTTGTCGGCCCCCGCCGAGCGGGCCTGGAACTGGAAGCCCGCGCTGCCGGACAGGCCCATGCCGGGGCGGCAGTCGGTGTAGATGAGCGATTCGAAGCCCTCGGTCATCTGGTCTCCCGGGACGGCACGACACCGAAGCGGCTCAGCAGCCACACCAGCGGCTCGTCGACCCGGTAGGGGCGTACGCCGCCCGCGTCGACCTTGGCGTTGGCGTAGTCGGGCGGTGCGCCCAGCGACGAGACGACGAAGTAGCGGAAGGTCGTGTAGTTGGTCTGGAGGTAGCTGTCGATGTCGTCGCCGCCCCAGTCGTCGAGCAGGGCTCGGACGTGCTCGTGGGTGGCGCGGCCCGCCGTCTCGTCGTAGACGCCGCCGGCCGCCACGGGCGGGCGCAGCAGCGGGTCGTCGGGGTCCAGGATGTCGAAGAAGGCATCGATCTTCGCGAACGCCACGGCGACCGGGATCTTGATCCGCTTCGACCCCGGGATGTGGCGGCTCGTCCGCAGGGCCTCGGTGACCTGGCCCAGGATCTGGATCGTGGGCTCCTCGGTGATCGCCTGCGTCGGCACGCTGATCCGGTCCCGGGCCTGCGGCAGCATGAACGGGTCCAGGAGCAGGATCAGCGCGTCCGCGGCGTCGAGGTAGGCGAGGTCCTGTGCGCTGCGCAGGCTGGACAGGTCCTCACCGGCGGTGTCGTAGAAGGAGAGGTAGGTGGTGGCGATCCGCTTGAGGAAGCCGTACAGGGTGCGGGGCTGGCGCCACTCGAAGACGAGGGGTTCGCGGCGCCCGCCCGTGGCAGCGGCGGTCTGCGGCGGCAGGGCGTGGTTCTCGTAGACGAGCTTGACGTTGTTGTCGAGCCACTGCTGGGGCGAGCTGAATCCGCCCTGCGCGTCGCCGGTGAGGCGGACCGCCGACTGGAACCGCCGGCGCAGCCCGACCCGCAGCTCGTTGGCGAGGACGGTCAGGTAGACGGACTTGCCGGTGCCCTTCGCGCCGATCATGGCGATCAGCGGGCTGTTGGAGGTGCCGAAGCTCACCGGCAGCGGCGTGTGGCAGTGCGGGCAGACCCGGATGCCGCTCAGCGAACCGCACGAGGGGCACGGTGCCTGCCGCGGCGAACGCCACCAGCTGCGCAGCGGGGGGTAGGACCGGCGTACCGGCTGGGTGTATCCGGTCTCCCGGACGCGGTCCGGATCGGAGGTGTCGGCCTTGCACCCGGCCCGGCCGACCGAACCGCGACCGTTGCACTGGTAGTGCAGCTGACCGGCCCTGGTACGCCGGTAGCAGTAGGGACAGGAGATCTTGCGCATGGCTACACCTTCAGCTGGTCGATGGGGGGATCGGTGAGCGTGACGCCCTGCGGTGGCTCGACGAAGCAGCGGATCCAGTAGGGGCGGCGGAACGCGGCCGGCAGGTCGATCGTGAACTCCCGTACCTCGCCCGTGCCGAGGTCCAGATCGGACCAGCGGTGGATCTCCTCGCCCTGCGCTGCCCGCAGCGGCATCACCTGGCCCTGGCGGGCGACGACGACGAGGTGGTCGATGTGGCACGCCGTCTCGGCGGTGACCCGCAGGACGCGCTGCGGTGACCAGCGCTGCCGCAGGCCCGGCAGGCGCTCGACCGTGTAGGCGAGGCGCCCGGTCCGGCCCGGCACCGGCTGGCGCAGGACGGGCGAGCGGGCCTCACCGAGCGGGCCGACCGTCACCGCGACGACCGCGACGTCTCCGCCGACCGCGCCGACGTCGAGCCGGCAGCCGCTCTCGGCGAAATACTGATTGCGGGTGATGCGGGTGGTCTGCTGCGCGCCGCCGTCGGCCTGCCAGGTCACCTCGGCGATCCCGACCCCGTCGGGCCACACCCACGACAGGACGACGCGGTCGCCGAGGCGCTCGGCCCGCAGCTGCCGCATCGGAGCGGCGAGGCCCTGCGCGACGTGGCGCCCCACCACCGCACCGTTGCCGCCGATGGCGAACGGCACGTAGACGTGGAAGCCGGCCGGGACCTCGGTCTCCAGGACGCAGCGGTTGTCGGTGGTGACGACGGCTCCGGCGACCTCCGTGCCGAAGGCGCCCACGGCGGTGACCGGCAGCTCCGTGCCGACCTGCCAGGACGGCACCGCATCGGAGCGGCGGATGCGCACGTCGACCGAGGGCTGCGGGGTCCACGAGATCCGCACCCGGTGCTGGGCGCCGCTGCCCTCGATCGGCTCCACCACGAGGTTCTCCACCGCCCGCGCGGTGAGGCGGGGAGCAGCCGAGACCAGCACCATCTCGGCGGCGACCTCGCCGAGCCGCTCGTCGTGGTAGACGGCGACGAGGCTGTAGTAGTACTCCACGCGCTCGGTGATGTCGGTGTCGGTGAACGACGCCGTCGACGCCTTGATCGGGTAGCCCTCGGTGGCGGAGGAGGGCGGTCGGCCGGAGGTACGCCGCACCCGCACCGAGACCACCGCCGGGTGCACCTGCCAGGAGACGACGACCTGGCTCTGGGTCGCCTTCACCGTGACATCCCGGACGGGCGGGATGACGGTGACGGTCGTCTCGGCGGCCCGCGACCACACCTGCGCCTCACCGGCGGCGAAGACGGCGTAGCCGAACCGCCGGGCGACCAACGCGCCGGGATCGACGACGGTCGTCTCGGCGGTCTCACCGACCAGGACGCCGTCCTGCGGCGAGGCCGGTGGGCGGTCAAGAGCGCGGACGACCCGGTAGCGCAGGCCGCCGATGCCCGTCAGCGGCGGGGACCAGCGCAGCGACGTGTCTGCCTCGGTGGTGACCCGCAGGTCCCGCGGTGGCGGCGGCGGGAGCCGCCGGATCCGGGCCGTGATCTCGTCGTCGTCGGTGGCGAGGGCCAGCGCCTGCCGCAGCGCCCGCTCCGCATCCGCCTCCGCGGCACCGGCGAGCGCCCGGTCCGCCTCGGCGAGCAGCGCGACGACCTTGCCGTCCGCGTCCGCCAGCAGGCGGCGCAGCTCGTCGGCCTCGCCGTCACCGGCGGGGATGGAGGCGAGCTGCTGCTGCGCCGTCCGCAGCCGGCCCTCGGCGAGCAGCTCGCGCAGGCGGGTGGCGGGCGAGACCGGTGCCGTGCCCGCGGGCAGGCTGGAGACGAGCAGGTCGGCGTCCTGCTTGGTCATGCCGAGGGCGACGGCGTTGCCGACGATGATGTTGTCGGGTACGCCGTCGACGCGGCTCAGCCGCAGCTGCTCCGCCACCTGGAACAGTGCCACCTGGCCCAGGTCGCTCCCCTGCCCCAGTGCCGTGCGCAGCACACCGAGCGCAGCCTTGCGCGCGCGCACCGACGGCGAGTCGGCGGCTCGCTCGGCGGCGGTGATCTGTGCGGTGACCGCTGCGGCGTCGAGCCGCTCCGAGCCGCCGGAGACGGCGAAGCCACCGGTGAGCGTGAAGGGACGGGCGAGACCGGGGTGCAGCAGCTGCACGATCGTGGGCAGGCCGACGACGGCGAGGTTGTCCGTGAGCGATTTGAAGGCGGTGCGGTCGAGCCCGCTCTCGGCGGGCAGCTTCACCGGATCGACGACGCGGAGCTTGGCCTGCCCGGCGGCGGCCTCCACCTCGCCGAGCGGGATGCCCTTCTGGTTCGCGATCGCGCTCAGCCTCGTCCGCAGGACCAGGCCGACGCCGCCGTAGGCCGTCCGGAGCTCGTCGACGAGCGCGGTCATGGCGGTCTTGGCGCGCTTGGCGTAGGCGGCGGACTCCTCGTCCCAGTATTCGCGCGTGGCCATCCGGCCGCCGACGACGCGCTTCTGCTCGTCGTCGGCGGCGAGCAGCTGCCGGCAGACCTTCGTCGCGGGGTGGGCCGCGGCGCCCGTCGCCTTCTGGTTCCAGAAGGCGCGCACCTTGCGCAGCTGCTCCTCGATCTCGCGCTGCCCCATGCCGGCGTCGATGCCGTAACGGACCCGCGGATCCATGTCGGGCAGCCCGCCACGCCGTCCGCGCAGCGGGCCGATCACCTCCCGCTCGTAGCGGGCCGCGTCGAAGGCCACGGGTCAGGACCGCACGGCGATGGAGCTGACCATGCTCTTCAGCGGCGCGATCTCGGCGTCGGACAGGACGTTGACCTGGACCTCGATCGTGAGCTCGCGGCGGGAGACCGGCTCGACGGCGTGCAGCGCCAGCCGGCCCTCGCTGTTGATCTCCATCGTGATCTTGATCGGCGACCCGGCCGGCAGCGGCGGCAGCGGCTCGATCGTGCCGTTTCCCCGGTCGACCGACTTGTTCGCCGACACGTCCGGGCTCTCCGTGGAGCCGGCCTGCTCGTAGATCTCGATCATGACGGACTGCTGGTTGGCCACCATCGTCTCCGCGTCGAGGACGTGCGGCCCGCTCGGCAGCGTGTCGTTGGCGTGCACCAGGTGGTGGATGTAGAACGAGTCGGGATCGGCCTCCGGGCCGTTCTTGCGGGTGTCGTAGAGCTTGACGCCGAACGCCTTCGGCAGCACGTTGGTGATCTTCTTCTCGGAGACGAGCGCGATCGCGGCGCCGGGAATGCCGGTCTGCTCCGAGAGCTCCTCGATCCGCTTCTCCCGCTGGGCCGGGGTGAGCGCGCCCCGCGGCTCGCCCGATGCGGTCGGGCCCGCCTCCTCGTGCCACACCGCCTGGCTCAGCGCGAACCGCGCGGCGCCCTTGGCGACGGCGAGGTCGGGGTCGTGCATCTGCGGGGTCCAGCCGAACTCCTGGGTGAGGCGGGCGGCGACGATCGGCATCTTCGTCGAGCCGCCGACCAGCAGGACCTCGTCGATCGCGGACTTCGGCGCAGCGCTGCCGATCTTCTCGCCGAGCGCCGCCAGCGTCCGGTGCGTGATCTCGATGGTGCGGTCCACCAGGTCCCGGGTGAGGTCCTCGAAGACGGTCCGGGTGAGCACCAGGTTGACCGGCTTGCCCGCGAAGCGCAGCACGACCGGGCGCGACTCCGCCTGCGACAGCTGGCGCTTGGTCTTCTCCGCCGTGGCGTAGAGCTCCGCCATGAAGGCGAGGTCCTCCTCCGGGTTCTCCGTCGCACCGGTCGCGGAGACGACCTCCTGCAGGAGGTGCTGCGCGAGGCGGTCGTCCCAGTCGGTGCCGCCGAGCTCCTGGTCGCCGTCGGTGCAGAGCACGGTGATCTCGTCGGCCGTGATCCGGATGACGGTCGTGTCGAAGGTGCCGCCGCCGAGGTCGTAGACGAGGATCGTCTTCTCGGGGGAGCCGTCCATCACCTCGTACTGCAGCGCGGCGGCGACCGGTTCGGGCACGATGCCGATGACGTCGAGTCCGGCGATCTCCCCGGCGGTACGGGTGGCGTTGCGCTCCAGCATCCCGAAGTACGCCGGCACGGTGATGACGACCTGCTTCACCTCGCGCTGGGTGAACTCGCGAGCGTAGTCGGCCATGTTGCGCAGGATCAGCGCGGAGATCGATTCGGGGGTGTGTGTCCGCTGGAAGAACTCCCACTGCGCCTCGCGGCCCATCTGCCGCTTGACCCGCTCCACCACCTGCTCCGGCAGGATCTTCGCCATCTCGCGGGCACCCGCCCCGACGACGACGTTCTCCGCGGACTCGAAGAAGACGACCGACGGCATCGTCAGGCTCTCCCCGATCTGGTCGCGGATCACGGTCGGCCGGCCGGTGTCGTCGATGTAGGCGATCGCCGAGTAGGTCGTGCCGAGGTCGATGCCGAAGTAGGCGGTGTTCTCCTGGGTCATGAGTTCTCCTGGGTGTTGGGCTCGCCGGTGGCCGCGGGCGGTGTCCAGCGGCGTACGCGGACGACCGCGGGCGCCGCGGGGCGCTGCACGGTCAGATCGAAGTAGCCGTCGGCGAGCTTCTCGGCGACGGTGCCGTCCTCCTCCGCCGTGGTCGCGGGGACGATCCCCGCCGCGCGGTGCCGGGACGGGTCGAAGCGGTCGCCCGCCTCGACCGGCAGGATCTGCACCCCGGCCCGTTCGAGGATCAG
The DNA here is from genome assembly GCF_014204945.1 of Allocatelliglobosispora scoriae. Taxonomy (NCBI): domain Bacteria; kingdom Bacillati; phylum Actinomycetota; class Actinomycetes; order Micromonosporales; family Micromonosporaceae; genus Allocatelliglobosispora; species Allocatelliglobosispora scoriae. The sequence goes on along the minus strand of NZ_JACHMN010000003.1, from coordinate 1,115,381 downwards.
CTCGACGCTGTCGGCGAAGCTCGCGAGCAGGTTCGCCGCGTCGGCCGCGGTCAGCTCCAGCGGGAGGCTCGCGGCCTGCCGGATCAGGTCGTTGCGCAGGTGCTGCAGATCGGTGAGGACCGGGCGCAGCAGCTGTCGGTGCTCGCCGCCGCGCAGCAGCTGGTTCTCGTCGTGCAGCCGGTCGATGACCCGCTCGCGCGCGGCGGCGCGGTCGTTGTCCCGCGCCAGCTGGGTCCGGATCTCCACGAGCAGCTCGGCGACGTCGGGGCCGGGTGGGCCGGGGACGGCGCCCTCGTCGGTGCGGGATGGTGCCGGGTCGGTCGTCAGCTCGCTCAACTCAACCTGCCTGCGACGAAGAGGGTGGATCACCACCGCGAGGGACGACCTCGCCGCTCGTCACTGACGGACAGGGGTACGCGACGCCACCCCGCGGAATTAATAGGAAACTTGCCTTGCAGATCCATTGATTCGTGACCGAGAATGTTCCGAAGCGGTCTCCGGTGCCTGGATCGGCAGTCACGCCTCCCTTCACCGTCCCCGGAGGATCCTCATGCCCGTAAGATCCACAGCCAGCAGACTGATCTCCAGCGGCAAGCAGCGGCTCGCCCTCATCGTGGCGCTCTGCGCCGCGCTGGGCCTGGGCTTCGCCGTCAACCAGGCCCCCGCCCAGGCCGCACCCAGCTTCAAGGTGCTCGCCTTCTACAACGGAACCTGGGACGCCGCGCACATCGACTTCGTCAAGGAGGCCCGGGTCTGGTTCCCGCAGGCCGCCACGCAGAACGGCTTCGCCTGGGAGTCGACCAACAACTGGAGCCTGCTCAACACCGGCAACCTGGCCCAGTACAAGGTGATCATGTTCCTGGACGACGCGCCGCCCGCCGCCCAGCGGGCCGCGTTCCAGACCTATATGCAGAATGGCGGTGCGTGGATGGGCTTCCACGTGACCGCCTTCAACACCGATCCCAACTCCTGGAGCTGGTACTACAACACCTTCCTCGGCACGGGTGCCTTCCGCACCAACACCTGGGGCCCCACCAGCGAGACGCTGAAGGTCGAGAACACCACGCACCCGTCCACGCTGCGGCTGGGCAACACCTTCACCTCGGCGACGAGCGAGTGGTATTCGTGGAACAACGACCTGCGGCAGAACCCGAACATCGACATCCTCGCCTCGATCGACCAGTCCAGCTTCCCGGTCGGGACCGATCCGAACCAGACGTGGTACAGCGGTTACTACCCGATCATCTGGACCAACCGGAACTACAAGATGCTCTACGCCAACTTCGGCCACAACGCGATGAACTACGAGACCAACACCCGGCTCTCGTCCACCTTCGCCAGTGAAGTGCAGAACCGGTGGCTCATCGACGGCCTGCTGTGGCTGGGCGGTGCGACCAGCACTCCCCCGAGCCCGAGCCCGAGCGCGTCGACCTCGCCGTCGCCGTCCGGCCCGATCTCGCCGACCGCGTGGTATTCGGTGGTCAACAAGGCCAACGCCAAGTGCGTCGACGCCCGCAGCGCCGCCTCGGCGAACGGGACCGCGATCCAGCAGTACACCTGCAACAACTCCAACGCGCAGCAGTTCCAGTTCCAGCCGACCACGGGTGGCTTCCACCGGGTCAACATCCGGCTCAACGCCGCGCAGTCGCTCGACGTGACCAATGTGTCGACCGCTGACAACGCACCGATCCAGCTCTGGTCCTACTCCGGCGGCAACAACCAGCAGTGGCAGGCCGTCGCGGAGGGCGGGGGCTATTACCACTTCGTCAACCGCTTCAGCGGCAAGTGCCTCGACGTGCCCGGCGCCTCGACGGCGAACAGCGTCCAGCTGGTGCAGTACGCGTGCAACGGCACCGGGGCGCAGTCGTTCCGGCTCGTGCAGCAGCCGTAGCACCACGGCGGGCGCCGTCCTCCCGCAGGGGGAGGCCGGCGCCCGTACCCGGCTCAGGCCTTGGTGTAGACCTGGTGCGTCACGCCTGCCGCGAGCACCGCGGAGTGCGACAGCGCCAGCGGGATCCGCACGCCGTCCTCGAAGAGGCGGGTGCCCGAACCGACGACGATCGGGTGCACCAGCAGGCTGAGCTCGTCGACGAGCCCGGCCCGCAGCAGCTCGCGCACGAGCGTGATGCTGCCGGTGGTGAGGATGTCGCGGCCCGGCTGCTCCTTGAGCTTCGTGACCTGCTCGACCACGTCGCCACTGAGCAGCGTCGAGTTCTTCCAGGTCAGCTCGGTCAGCGTCGAGGAGACGACGAGCTTTTCGGGCCGGTTGAGGTTCGCCGCCACCGGGTCGTCGGCCGGGGCGTTCGCGAAGGCGCCCGCGAAGCTCTCGTAGGTGACCCGGCCCAGCAGCATCGTGTCGGTCTGGGCGTTCTGTGCCCACATGACCGAGAACATCTCCTCGCTCAGGTAGGGGAAGTGCCACTGGTCCGGTGCCTCGACGACGCCGTCCAGCGAGATGAACTCGGCAACCACGAGCTTGCGCATGATGATCTCCTCAGATCGGTCCCGGATGGTTGCTCCATCCGCTTCTACAAGGGCAGCGAACGGGCCCGACGAGAATCGACAACCCCGGCGAGATATTTTTGAGAAATGCGATTCCTGATGACGACCAACGGTGGCGGACCCGCCCCCGACGAGAAGCTCTTCACCGAGATGGCCCTCTTCATCGAGGAGCTGACCAGCCAGGGCGTGCTGCTCGCGGCCGGCGGCCTCGACCCCAAGGGCACCCACGTCTCCACGAAGGGCGGCGTGATGACCCTCACCGACGGCCCCTATGCCGAGGCGAAGGAGACGATCGTCAGCTTCGCGCTGGTCGAGGTGCGCTCCAAGGAGGAGGTCATCGAGATCTCCCGGCGCTTCTGGGCCATGATCGGCGAGGGCGAGGGCGACTTCCGCCAGGTCTTCGAGTAGCAGTGACACACCCCGACGCGCACCGCACGATCGAGACGGTCTGGCGGCTGGAGTCGGCCCGGATCATCGCGGCGCTCACCCGCCTCGTGCGCGACGTCGGGCTCGCCGAGGACCTCGCGCACGACGCGCTGATCGCCGCGCTCTCCGAGTGGCCGGAGACCGGCGTCCCGGCCAACCCCGGCGGCTGGCTCATGCTCACGGCGAAACACCGGGCCATCGACCGCCTGCGCCGCGACGACCGGTTCAAAGACAAGATCAAAGACATCGGCCACGAGTACGCCGACCAGCAGCGCGTCGCCGTCTTCACCACCGATGCGGAGTTCGAGGCGGTCCTCGAGGACGATCCGCTCTCCGACGACCTGCTCCGGCTGATCTTCATCGCCTGCCACCCCGTGCTGCCCACCCCGGCCCGGGTGGCCCTGACGCTGCGCCTGCTCGGCGGTCTCACCACCGAGGAGATCGCCAGGGCGTTCCTCGTCCCCGAACCGACCGTGGCGCAGCGGATCGTGCGCGCCAAGAAGACCCTCGCCGAGAAGAAGATCCCCTTCGAGGTGCCACCGCCGGCCGAACGCGCCGACCGGCTCGCCTCGGTGCTGGAGGTCGTCTACCTCGTCTTCAACGAGGGATATTCGGCGACGAGCGGCGACGACTGGATGCGCCCGGAGCTCTGCCGGGAGGCGCTGCGCCTGGGCCGGATGCTCGCCGAACTCGCGCCCGACGAGCCGGAGGTGCACGGGCTCGCCGCCCTGATGGAGCTCCAGGCGTCGCGGCTGCGGGCCCGTGTCGACGCCGACGGCCACCCGATCCCGTTGCCCGAGCAGAACCGGGGGCGCTGGGACCAGCTGCTCATCCGGCGCGGATTCGCCGCCCTGCTCCGGGCCCGGCAGCTCGGCCGCCCGGCGGGCCCCTATGTCCTGCAGGCCGCGATCGCCGCCTGCCACGCCCAGCCGGGCCCGACCGACTGGGTCGCGATCGCCACCCTCTACGAGTCGCTCGCCTTCATCGCACCGTCACCGATCGTGCAGCTCAACCGAGCTGTCGCGATAGGACAGTCGAGCGGTCCCGAGGCCGCGCTCCGGCTCGTCGACGAGCTCGCCGACCGGCCCGAGCTGCGCGGCTACCACCTGCTGCCCACGGTCCGCGGTGATCTGCTCGCCCGGTTGGGCAGGGATGCGGAGGCGCGGGCCGAGTTCGCGAAGGCCGCCGAGATGACGGCCAACGCCCGCGAACGCGACGTCCTCCTCCGCCGCGCCGGGTAACCGCCAGCGCTCCACCGCCGAGCCGGCGAGCACGAAGATCGTTACGTTTTGCAGCAAAGCGTGCCCTCGCGGCGCGAAATGACCACGCTTTGCTGCAAAACGTAACGATCGTGGGGTGCGCAATCCAGGAGAGGTTTCGGCGGGGGGCGCGACCTTAGGGTTTGCGCATGGCAGCTGCCAAGAGCGCCGTGGTGATCGGCGCAAGCATGGGTGGACTGCTCACGGCTCGCGCGCTCAGCGACGCGTACGCCAAGGTCGTCCTCGTGGATCGAGACACCCTTCCGGAGGAGCCCTCGGCCCGGCGCGGTGTGCCGCAGGACCGGCAACTGCACGTGCTGCTCGCCCGGGGCCGCACCGCGCTGGAGGAGCTCTTCCCGGGACTCACCGTCGAACTCGCCCGGCTCGGCGCACCACTGGTCGACCTGCACGGTGACGTGCACTGGTACAACGACGGTTACCGGATGAGCCGCGCCGACTCCCCGCTGATCGGCATCGGGATCGGCCGGCCGCTGCTGGAGCACGCGATCCGGGCCCGCATCGCCGCGCTGCCCGGCGTCGAGATCGTCGACGGCCACGAGGTGCTGGGGCTGACCGCGAGCCCCGATCGGCGGCGCGTCACCGGGGTCCGGGTGCGGTCGACGGCCGGGGTGGAGCGGACCATCGGCGCCGAGCTCGTCGTCGACGCCGCGGGGCGCGCATCGCGTACGCCGATGTGGTTGGAGGAACTTGGTTTCCGCCGCCCGGTCGAGGAGCAGGTGCGCATCGGCGTCACGTATGTCACCAGGACATACCGACGGGACAAGCGCCACCTCGACGGGTTGCTCGGCGCGCTCACCAACGCGATGCCCGGCGCGCCCCGGACCGGGATCGTCGCCGTGCAGGAGGACGGCGCCTTCGCCGTCGCGCTCAGCGGCGTGCTCGGCGAGGAGCCGCCCACCGATCACGACGGGATGCTCGCCTTCGCCGACACGCTCGCCGCGCCGCAGGTCGCCGAGGTGATCCGCGACTCCGAGGCGCTCGGCGACGCGGTGAAGATGCGCTATCCGATGAGTACGCGACGCCGCTACGAGCGGTTGCGCCGCTTCCCCGCGGGCCACCTCGTCGTGGCCGACGCCCTGTGCAGCTTCAACCCCGTCTACGGACAGGGGATGACGGTCGCGGCGCTGGAGGCGCTGCTGCTGCGGCGGCTCCTCGTCGACGGGACCGACGACCTGGCTCGACGGTTCTTCCGCGAGGCCTCGGCGATCGTCGACGGGCCGTGGTCGATCGCGGTCGGCACGGACCTGCGGTTCCCCGAGGTCACCGGGCGGCGATCGGCGAAGGTCCGGTTCGTCAACGCCTACGTCCACCGGCTGCACCGGACCGCGACCACCGATCCGGTGCTGGGCGCGGCGTTCCTGCGGGTGCTCAACCTGGTCGACCCGCCGACCGCGCTGATGGCACCGGGGATAGCGCTGCGGGTCCTGCGCGGGCCGCGCTCGGGCCGTTAGCGCTTCACCGCGCCCGAGTCCTTCGACACCATCAGGCTCGACGTGTCGACCGCCTCGAAGTCGCTGCCGTGCAGACCCTTCAGCGCCCGCAGCGCGTCGTTGGACCAGCGGTCGTCCGGGGCGCCCGAGATGTACCAGGACGAGCCGTTGTCCGCGATGATCACGCCGTAGCGCTGCATCGCGGCGGCGACCACCCGGGCCTGGGCGGGCAGCCGGGAGATGTCGACCGACGCCTTCAACCGCAGGCGCAGGCCCATCGGCGGCAGCGCCGCGTCGGTGCGGACCGACGCCTGGTGCCGGGCCGGCCACACGTACGCGTCCCGCGTCCTCGGCACCGTGATCCGGATCGCGTGGTCGATCCGCCCGGCCGCCACCTCGTCGTAGCGGACCAGTCCGGCATAGACGGAGAGCCCGGCCGCGTCGGCGGAGGTCCACCCGGCCGGGCGCAGCCGGTTGGAGCGCAGATCGAAGACGGCACCGGACCCGGCCCGCCACGTGCCGTCGCTCGACGGGTAGGCGGCGTACAGCTCGTAGACCCGGCAGCCCGGCGCGTCGACCAGGATCACGTGGCGGTCGCCGGTGCTGCTCCGGCCGCCCTCGACCTTGGCGTCGATCGGGATCGGATAGGGGCCCCTGTCGCTCTCGGACGCGTACTCGAAGCTGACCCGGACCTTCGCCTGACCCGGCTTGACCTGGGTGATCGGGATGCCGATCGGGGCGCCCTCCCAGGTGCCCGAGCCGAAATCGGGATGCATGGCCGCGCTCGCGCCGATGCTGGCGACATAGGTCGACGAGGAGCGGTGCACGGGGAGCTTCGAGACGTCGGCGCGCCAGACGTTGTCGGCGGGAAAGCCGTGGCAGGCGGCGGTCGCGGGGGCGCTGGGCCGCGGGATCGCCGTACCGGAGACGCCCGCAGTGGCGCCGGGATCGACGGCCTGCTCGACGGCCTGCTCGACGGGCGCGGACGAGGTCGCTGCCGCGATCGGCTCGCCGGGGTCGGCGGTGCTGCCGCAGCCCGCCAGCAGGGTCGCGGTGATGATCAGCGAAGCGGCACGTCGGCGCATGGTGCGCGCCCCTCTCGTCGGTGTCGGCGGCTCGGGCTGTGCTCAGGCACCGTAGCAACGAATTCCGACGCCAGGCGACGGCGACAGGGCGAAGGCGCCGACGGCACGGGGGTCCGTCGGCGCCTAACCGCATCGCTACCCGCCAAGGTCGTCCCCGAGGGGACGAGCGGTGCGGTCATCCTGGGACGCGGGATGGTGGCTTGATGCGCTGTCCCTGGAAACAGCCCCTTCGCTCCGCGTGTGGAAGGGCTATGACCAGGTAACCAGCGCGACCTTGCAGCAACCTTGTGGGAATCCCCGCCCAGCTCGGCCCACCCTTCCCGGCACGCGTCACCCGCGCCGCCGCCGCCCGCGCCGCCCCGCACCTGCGGCGCCCCGCCCCACACCCACGCCGCGCCGCGCCGCGCCGCCCCACGCCGCCCCGCCCCGCCCCGCCCCGCAAGATCCCACCTACTCTTCAAGAGTTGGTGCCATCACCGCGCGCGCACCCTTGCCTTGCGCGCTTGATCGCGTTGTTTCCCGGAAACAGCGCCCTCACCGACCCCCGGAAGGGCCAATTTCCCGGAAACAACGCGATCAAGCGGGTGGAGCGCCACGCGCAGAGCGCCACGCGCAGAGCGCCACGCGCTACACGGTCACCGCGGGGGCCGCGCTCTTGAGTTGCTTCGCGCTCTCCGCCGTCACCTGGATCGCCCGGATGATCGCCGGGATCGAGCCGATGAGCAGCACGATCGCCCAGATGATCGCCACGATCGCGAACACGATCCCGGCGATGTCGTCGGTGATGCTGACCAGGATCCCCGGCACCAGCCCGTGCAGGAACACCGCCACCACGTTGCCGAGCAGCGACGTGATCACCATCAGCACCAGGCCCTTGTTCTGCAGGAACCGCTGCTGCGCCGCGACGAGGCACACCACCGCCACGACCTTGAGGAACATGATCAGCGAGAGCACCGTCGCCGCCTCACCACGGGGGAAGGACCCCCACAGGATGAGATAGACGATCGTCCCGAACGGGAACGCCAGCAGCAGCGACACCATCAGGATCAGCTTCGCGATGGCGACGAAGAGCAGCACCAGCGCCGTGATGATCAGGATGATCGCGCCGATCAGCGTGATCACGCCCTGTGCTCGGGCGTGCAGCCGCTTGGAGGCGAGGATCGCCACGCCCATCAGCACGACCGTGCCGAGCAGCACCACGTCGATGAGCGCGAGGTAGCTGATCGCGATGCCGCCGGGGCGCTCGGCGGCGCCGGGTGGCACATCGGCGCCGAGCTGCTGCGCGGTGCCGATCGCCGGGGTCGTCAGGCCGAGCAGGAAGTTGCTCCCGGTCTCGACGGCGACGACGAGGCCCAGCGCGACGAGCGCGATGAAGAAGAACGGCGTACGCAGCCTATCCATTGTCCCCACCCACCTTCACAGTGCACTTCTCGCAGCTCAGCGTGATGTCGACGCCATCGCCGTCGACGGCTACCTTGATCTCCTTGCCCGCCTCGACGTCCTTGTCGAGCACGGCGTCGTCGTGCGGCGCCCGGGTGTGCAGCTGGAGCGCCTGGTCCGGCTGGAGCAGGACTTCGCGGAGGTCCTTGTCGGACCCCTTGACGGTGAGCACGCAGCTCCCCTCGATCGCCAGCACCGATTCGGTGAGGCAGGGCGCGGTCAACTCGCCCAGCTCGGCCTGGTCAGGGCTGCCGAACCAGCCGCCCAGCATCTTGACCAGGCCGTTCTGGGTCGGGTCGACGGTGACCTCGCCGTCGTCGCCCTGGGTGGCGACACCGGTCACGAAGAGCGCGATGATCACCACCGCCACGGCGGCGAGGATCTTCTGACCCCTGGTCAGCGCGGGCATCTCAGTGCTCCAGGTAGAAGCGGACGGTGCCGGCTTCGGTCGCGGTGCCGTAGTCGTCGAGCACCTGGACGTTGACGATGACCCAGCCGCTGTCGCGGGTGTTGTTGACGACGTTGTAGTTGAGGACCGGCATCGCCGGGGTGACCTCGCGGGCCGTCACGACCTGGCCGGGGACGAGCTGGATCGGACCGCAGGTCTCGCCGAGGATGTTGCGCGTGCACCGCTCGATCTGCACCGAGACGAGCCAGCGGGCGGGCCACGAGTCGGGCTGGGTCCAGACGACGTTCGGCATCCGCCCGGGCGGGACGCTGGAGTTGTTGGCGGGAGCCGAGACGACCGGCTTCGACGCGGCGGCCCCGATGCCGAGGTCGACGATGCTGCCCTTGCCCGCGAAGAGGCCGGCCGGCAGCGACTGGCGGACCACCGAGCCCGGGCCCCGGCCGTTGTCCCAGTTGTACTGCACGGCACCGACGACGAACCCGGCCTTGACCAGGGCTGCCTTCGCGTCGGCGAGGCTGAGCCCGGCGAGCTTCGGCACCGCGGCGAAGACGACCGGTGCGGCCGAGGCGGAGACGGACGGGCTGGGCGAGGCGCTCGGGGCGACCTCGGGCTCGGCGGAGCTGGGCCAGACCACCCAGGTGATGACGCCGATGACCAGCACCAGCAGCGCCGCGGCGATCACCATCCACCACGGGAAGGGCTTCTTCACCGGCGCGGGCGGCGCGGGCACCTCCAGGAGCACCCGGCGGCTGAGCACGAAGTTCTCCTCCGGCGCCGAGTCGGGCGGGTAGACGCGGGCTTCGAATTCGTAGGAGCCGGGCGGCGCCGTCGGCGGCACCTTGACGCTCACCAGGTAGGGCACGGAGGCGGCCGGTTTGATCGGCCGCTGCGGGTCGTCGATCGTGAACCACGATTCGTCGACGCCCTCTCCGGTGCGGATGTCGAAGACCGCGCGGGCGTTGCGCAGCGACTGGTTGGTGACGGTGAAGGTCACCTCGGCGGTACGCGACTGGTCCATCGCGACCCGCTCGGTGGCGGTGGTGACTACCCATTTAGCGGTCATGGCAGAGTTCCCATCTCAAACGTGGTCGCGGCTGGCTTCTCCAGCTCGACGATGTGCCGGACCCGCTCGGTCAGCTCAGATCCGGCGGGAATGCGGACGATCAGGTGGAACGGCCGGTCAGCGGGTTCTTCGATCCCGATCTCGGCAGGAGACAGTCCGGTCGCGATGGAGATCGCGGCCCGCAGCCCCGGCCCGGTGCCCCGGGACTGCGCCAGTGCCGTGCCGCGGGCGACCAGGTCCCGGCCGGAGCCGAGGTGGTCGACGGCGACCCAGCGGGCGAGGAAGGGCAGCATCCGTTCCGGCGTGCGGTAGGGGTGGAAGAGGTCCTCCACGGTGTCGAGGCGGGCCTCGCTCGCCTCGTGCAGCCCCTCCATGACGTCGAGCAGGGCGAAGAGCACGCCGCTCGGGTGCATGGCCCGCTGGTAGGCGGCCGGGAGCATCCCGGCGATCGCGTCACGCCGCATCGTCGATCACCACCTGGATGTCGTGGTCGCCCGAGACGAGCAGCCACGTCGGCGGGACGGTGACGAGCTGGGGCAGTTCGGTGCTGGCGGCGGACTTCCACTGGGTCGGGTTGACCCGGGCCTGGATGCCCCGGACCCCGCCCGCGAGGACCTGCTCGGCGGCGGCGATGGTCTGCACCGGTTCGAAGCGGGTCCGGTCGCGCAGCGGCAGTCCGCAGTTGACGGCCGGGGTCTCCCACTGCGGTGCCGAGGCCCGGGTGTCGAGGGTCAGCACCCCGGCGCTCTGGCTGGCGGCGTAGGCGATGCCGTCGAGGAAGTCGAGGTCCCAGCAGGTGCCCCCGGTCCACCCGGCGGAGAGCTCCTGCCAGCGGATGTCGGCCTCGAAAAGGCGCGCCCGGTAGCAGCCCTTGCCGGGCTTGCGCGGGTCGGCCATGCCGGTGCCGACCCAGAGCACGGTGTCGGGGCCCTCCAGCTGCACGGCGAGCGTACGCGTGTCGGTGCCCGCGAGTCCGATGTGGGCGAAGGTGCCCTGCCGTCCCCCGGCGGTGGAGAGGTAGATGCCGTAGGACGTCTGCGACGCCAGGGCCACGCCCCAGACGCCGCGCTCGGAGACGAACGCCTTCACGGAGTAGAAGCCCCGGTCGGGGTCCTTCTGGTCGACGATGATCTGCAGCGGCACCGCACCGTCCATCAACGACATCTCGTAGAGGCCGACATCCGAGGCGAGCAGCAGCGACACCGCCTCCTCGCGGTCGATCCAGGTCGCCTCCAGCACCACCGCGTCGATCTCGGCGATCTTGCGCCAGGTCTCGCCGAGGTCGGTCGAGACATAGACGGAGGAGCCGCCCTCGTCGGAGTTGGTGATCGCGGCGACGGTGCCGGGCCGGGCGACGACGCCGGGGCGGTCCGCGGCGGGCGCGGGCAGGACCTGCCGGACGCGCTCGCCGGGGAAGTCGCTGATCAGCTCCCATCCACTGCCGTCGTTGGTGGAGCGGAAGAGCTGCTCGGCACCACCGGCGTACCAGGTGGTGGGTTGGTAGTTGTCCGAGGCGAGGGTGCGGATGTCGTGGTCGGGCGCGTGGTCGACGACGAAGCGGACGCCCTCGACGTAGCGCACGCCAGGCTCGGCCTGCTCCAGGATGCGATACACATTGGAGGCTCGCAGCGGCTCGCCGAAGGCCCAGCCCTCGACGGTGCCGGGCGCGGGCAGCGGGCTGATCGTCTGGTAGAGGCGGTCGTGGATGCGCCGGCGGACCGCGTCGAGGTCCTCCTGCCGCCCGACGACGACCTTGCCGCGGATCGAGACCGTCTTGTAGCGGGCCCAGGTCGTGGTGACCGAGGTGCCGAGCGCGCGACGGCTGTCGAGATTGGACTGAGTGTCCAGCCGGACCTCTTCGAGCTGCCGCTCGATCAGGGCGGAGACGGGCAGGCGCCAGCCGGGCCGGGCCGCCTCGGGCACGAACGGGACCAGCGTCACCTCGACCTCGCCGGGCCGGGCGAAGGACCACATCGAGGCCCGGGTGAAGGCCCGCGCCCGCGCCACGGCGGGCGAGTCGGCGGTCGCGAGCAGCTCGAAGTCGCGCGCGGTCACCGCCCGGTGCAGGCTGAACAGCTCGTAGGGCCCGCGCCTCGCGGCAGCGTCGACCGGCTCGATGTCGCGCCCGCCCCGGGCCGGATCCACATTCGTGACGCGTACGCCACCGAGCTGATCCCGCAGCGTCGTCAGCGTCCCGGCGGCGACGTTGCCCCCGGAGCCGCCGCCGATCCGGTACCACATCCGGATCTCGCGGTGCGCCCCCGGCACGGCACCGGGCACCCCGGACCGGTCCAGGTCCGGCGCGAAGGTGATGACCCCCGAGGCCCGGTCCAGGATGTAGGCCCGGTCCAGCGGGGTGAGCCCCGCGAAGGTCTCCACCTGCCGCCAGATCTCGAACGTCTTGCCCTGATATTCCCGGGCGGCGGCACCGGTCGACGGCTCGGCCGTCTGCACCCCGAGCATCACCTCCAGCGCCTCGCCGGTCGTGACGAGCGGCGCCCGATCGGTACGCAGCACCTGCCCCGGCAGTCCCGTCCCGAGCCCGAGCAGCTCCCCCTCGACCAGCTCGCAGTGGTAGGCGCGGACGCCGACCTCGGTGGCCCCGGGTGCGATGACGGCCGGCGTGGTCGTGGTGAAGACGACCGGCTGCGGGTCGGCTCCCCGTGCGGCGAGGACCCGGGTGCCGATCGGGATGGTGATCCGCTCGGCGGTGTCCTGCCCCGTGCGGGTGAAGGTGAGCTCGACCCAGGCGGCCGCCGGCGGGTGCCGGGTGATCCCGAGCAGGTTGAGGAACTCGAGGTAGGCCTTCTCCGGCAGCCGGTTGAGCCGGTAGAGCATCACCTCGGTGAGGTAGGCGAAGGCCTCCAGCAGGGCCGCGCCCGGGTCGTGGACGGAGAGGTCGCTCCACTCCGGGCAGGAGCGTTGAACGCGGTCTCTGGCCTCGGTGACCAGGTCGGCAAAGGTGCGGTCATCCAGGTTGGGTACGGGAATCATGACAGGTCTCCGAGGGCGAGTGGGTAGTCGAGCGTGTCGACGGTGAGGGTCTGCTTGACCCGGTAGCGCAGGTGGATGTTGAGCCGGGAGGCGATGTCGGGATCGGGGTCGGCGTCGACCTCCTCCACCTCGACGCGCGGCTCCCAGCGGGCCAGGGCCTGGCGGACGTAGTGGATGGCGAGCCCGGCCGTCGTCTGGTCGTTGGGCGCGAAGAGGAGCCGGTGCAGGTGCGAGCCGTAGTCGGGCCGCATCAGCCGCTCCCCCGGCACGGTGCCGAGCAGCAGCATGATGGCCTGGCGGATCGCCTCGTCACCGTGGACCATCGCCAGCCGACCGGTGGCCGTGGTGACGACGCCGTCGGCGCCGGAGAAGCGCAGGGAGCTGGCGGTCATGAGTTTTCCTCCACAAAGGACTGGCCGGGGATCCGGACGCGGTAGTGCACGGTGCCGGGCACCGTGCCGTCGGTGAGTCCGTCGAGGGTGTCGAGCACGACCGCCTGGCCGTCGATGCGGATCCACTCGCTGTAGCCGACGGCCACGCGCAGGGTCTTCACGCAGGGCTTCATCGTGGCGCCGATGTTGGGGCACCGGACGATCGCGCGGTTCTGCGGATCGTCGTCGACGAGCACCGGGTGCCCGGCGATCTCGACCCAGTGCTGCGACGGGTTGTTCTGGACCTTGCCGTCGTGGTCGCAGCGGATGTCGAAGCTGTTGTCGACGAACTTCACGGCAGCACCGCCGACACGTCGAGCGACGGAACCGGCAGCAGCGCGCGCTCGAAGTCGACGCTCGCGGCCCGGATCGTCATGCTGTGGCCGGGCGCCTCGATCACCAGGTCGGTGTGGGCCAGGAGCCGGACCGTGCCGGGAGCGAGCTCCAGCGAGCTGCCGTCGGCGTTCGCCATCTTGATCGACTTTTCGGAGTCGTCGATGACGATGCTCTGGCCGCCCCCGCTGTGCAGGGTCCACCGCTGGACCGAGCCGCCGCTGACCCCGGTGTCCTTCGGGGTCTCAGGGCCGTAGATCGCGCCGAGCACGATCCCCTCGGCCGGGTTCTCGTGCGGCAGCGCGATCACGACGAGGTCGCCGGGGTCCGGCAGCGCCACGATCCCCTTGCCGGGGCCGGCACCGGGGCAGAGCACGCCCAGCCACCCGATGTCCAGGTCGCCGTAGGCGAGCAGGCTCACCTGCACCCGCCCCTTCGCGTCCGGGTCGTTGACCGAGGTCACCTTGCCGAGCGTCACCGAGGCACCGGTGGGCAGCGCGGCGGGCGCGGGCGGCTCGGTGCCGAAGACCGTGCGGTAACCCTCCGCCGTCACCGTGTGGACCGCCGAGCAGATCGGGTAGGCCCCGTCGATCGCGTCGTCGAGCCCGGTCACCGCCACGGTCCGGCCGGGCCGCAGCGCCACGTCGCCCCGCGCGGTCCCGCTCAGGCAGACCACGCGAGCCGCGCTGCGGTCCAGTGCCGCCTGGGCGGCTTCCGTCTGCAGGTCCACCGATTGATCCAGCAGGGTACGCGTACCGCCCGCGCCGGGGTCGAGCTTCCCGCCCGGCTTGAACCCGCGATCGGCTGCCCGCCCGGTGGTGACCTCCCCCAGCCGGGGGTGCCAGCCGATCGAGGAGACCTCGCGCACTGCACGGTCCACATTGGCCTCGACCCGGCACTGCCAGAGCGAGTCGCCGACCTTCAGCTCGACCGCGGCACCGCGCGGGCGCAGCCCGTCGATGACGAGGGTGTCGCCGTCGAGCACCAGGTAGCGCCCGCAGCGGGCGGCGGTCTGCGACAGCAGCTCCCAGTCGCTCTGCCGGTGCTGCACCAGCCGCTCGATCGACGAGCCCGGGTCCGGACACTGCACGGTGATGCCGAGGTCGGCGGTGAGCTCCCGAGCCAGGTCGGCGATGGTGACATGGGTGAAGACCCGGGGCAGCTGGCGTTTGCGCAGCTGGTGCAGCTTGTCATAGCCGCGCAGCAGCAGCGCCCGCTCCGAGCCCGGCCCGCGGACCAGCTCCACGGCGGTGACCTCGCCGTCGAAGAGCTCGTCGTCGCCGACCTCGATCTGCAGCCGCGCCCCGAACGCCCAGGACGCGTCGGCGTCGAGGGTCACCTCGGCCTGCGCGGGCTGGGAGAGCTGCCCGGCGACGCGCAGGGCGAGGACCCGGGCGTCGAGCCGAGCCCCGTCGAGGCGGATCGTCAGCGGTGGGATGATCATGACGGCACCCCCAGCACGGACCCCGACGGCACGCTCAGCGGGTTGGCGATCCCGTTGTGCTCGGCGAGTTCGCGCCACTTGGTCGGGTCGCCGAGAGCGTCGGCGGCGAGCAGGTCGAAGCGGACCCCCTGGCCGCCCGAGCCGTTGCCGACCGCTTCGACGGCGCTCGACGTGGTACGCCCCGGGGTCGCGGGCGGCTCCTCCGCGGAGCGCACCAGCTTCAGCCGCAGCCAGGAGCGGCGCGGCGTACCCGTCGTGTCGATCGAGTCCAGCCGCTCGGCGATGCTCACCACGACACCGGGCAGGTTCCAGCTCTTGCCCCACACCAGGCGTACCAGCGGCGGGCGGCCCTGTCCGTTCTCCGCCAGCCGCCACAGCCGCCCGGTCAGGGCGCGCACGTCGTCGGGGCGGTGCGCGGGCTCCAGCAGGTCCACGTCGAAGAGCAGGTCCAGGACGAGTTCGGTCCGCCCGCCACCGGTGAAGAGCAGCGTGTCGTCGGCGCCCGCGCCCACCACGGCACCCGGCAGGGCCGCTGGGCGTACCCCGGCGAGCCGGCGGATGACGAGGGTCTCCGGGTTGATCAGGCAGTCGATCCGTTCGCCCGTCGCGTCGACGAGAAAAGCTATGCGTTCCACGGCTGGCCCTCCTGTTCGCGTTGCAGCCGGGCGATCCGGCTCTGATCGGCGTCGACGGGCGGCGCGACCATCCACAGCGGTGCGTCGTCGAGCAGCTCGGGCCAGGTGGTCGGGTTCGTCGGCTGCTCGCCGTCGAGCAGCGGCCACGGGGCGCGGACGTCGCTCCAGACCGGGACCTCGGCGCGCGCCGGGTCACGCGTCCCCGGCTGCGCGTCGGCACCGGAACGGGTGTCCGCACCGGGCCGCCGGGCGTCGCCGGGCCGACCGTCGCCGCCGAGCCGGGTGTCAGTGCCGAGCCGGGTGTCAGTGCCGGGCCCGGTGTCAGTGCCGGGCCGGGTGTCGCCGCCGAGTCGGGCGGGTGCGCCGGGACGGGCGTCGGCGCCGGATCGGGCGGTCGGGGCGGCCCCGTCGCGCGGCTGGTCCTCGGGGCGCTCGGCCTGAGCCAGCAGCCACGGCAGGTAGCGGGTCGGCGGGTCGGCGCGGTCGATCCAGTCGGTGTCGCCGTACCTGCCGCCGGTCGCCGGGTAGCGCTCCACCATGGAGGCTTCGGCGCGTGGCTGCGGTTCCCGGTCGCGCTGGCCGTCGATCCACGGGCGCGCACCGGCTGCCGTGGAAGCGTCGGCGTCGCGCGCGCCGGCACGTGGCGCGTCATCACCACGCGGGTCGGCGCGGAGCGCGTCGGCACGTTCCGTGCGCCACCGCGGTTCCGGCAGCGGGGATACGCCCGTCGCCGCAGCACGGGTGGCCTGCTCAACCGGGCTCAGCGGGTCCGCCGCAATCGGAGGCACCGGCGGGAACGGGCCGACCGCGGCGCGCCGGTCCGCGCTCGGACGGCGATGGCCCGCCGTCGCTCGGTCCAGCAGGTCCGGCGAGCTCGACGACGCCGACCGGCCGATTCCCTCGCTCCGCGCGTCCGCGCCGATGCCGGGCGACGCCTGCGGGCTGGGGGCCTCGGCACGGTCCGCCGCCGGGCGCGGCCGGTCACCCGTCGCCGCGCGGGCCTTGGTGATCACGTCTGGTTCGGGGAATCCGCCGTATTCACCGGCGTCGGTCACGTCTGCTTCCCCGAACCAGACGTGATCATGTGCGGGGTCGCCGACCGGGCGGGCGATGTCGCGCTGCCGCACCGGCGGTGTCGCAGCGGCGCGCTGACCGGCCGCGCCGGACGGAGCCTCCAGAGCGCCGGTGTGCTCGCTCGCCGTACTCGTCGCTGGACGACTCGCCCGATCTGCGACCAGAGCGTCGCCGGCCTGCCGCGGCTCGACCCCTACCTGGTCGGCGAGCACCTCGGGCAGGCTCCGCCGACCGGTGTCGCTTCCCGGATCAGCACCCTGAGTGCTCTTCGCGGGGTGCCGATCGGCCGCCCCGGGCCATCCGCTCTCAGCGGGCTCGACCGCTTCCGGCGCCCACGGAGCCGGCCGCCGCACAGCCGCCGTCTCCGCAGAAGCGATCCACGGCTCTCCCACGGCAGACAGCTGCTCCCCGTCCGCCCACGCGATGCCGGCGGCCGCGGCCGCTGCGGAATGCTCGGCGATCTTGGCGTTGTGAGCACGCCCCGAAGCGACCTCTCCGCCCAGATCCGCGTACGCCGCGGGAGGCGCCGAGATCTTGGCGTGGAAGGCACGCTCCGGTGATCCCTCGGCGCCACGAGCTGCGATCTCCGCAGCGGCCGGGGCGAGCTGCGACGGCACCTCGGCGCCGGGTTCTGCCGCCTCGCCAACGGCGGGCTGCGACGGTAGCGCGCCGCCATCCGCGCGGGCCGAGGTAGCGGCGGGGGCCGCAGACACCGGCTTCCGCACAGCCGAGCGCGCCGGTGGGCGTACCCGGATAGGGCCTGCGGGGTTGTGGTTGTTGCCGGGGCCCGGCTGGGGGGCGAGGCCCCCCAGCCGAACGACCGGAACGAGCCCGCGAACCCAGCCGGCCAGGCTACGCAGCCGCGCCGACATTGCTGGTCTCCCGCGAGATGCCGTCATGAGCGAGGACGAGCGTCTCCACGGCGAGTTCCCGGCTCATCGCGTCGAGCGGCGAGCCGTACCACTCCTGGGGCCAGGCGTTGACGAGGTTCCAGCGCAGCGCTTCCGCGGAGCCGGAGCTGTCGAGCATGACGATGGAGACGTTGCGACGGCTGACCCGGCCCTCGACGGCGGTCATCAGCCACTCCCAGAGTTCCAGGGAGGAGGTGAGGCCGAAGCGCAGCGTCACCGGCAGGTAGCTGACGCGGCCGGGGATGGCCCGGACCACGGAGTTGTTGCCCGCCTCCCGGTAAGGGATCGTCTCGACCTTGATGCCCAGGCCGCCGACCTCGGTGAAGTGGCCCTCGGTCACGTTGTTGATGAGCAGCTTGAAGTTGTAGGCGCGGTACGGGTCCACCAGGTTGCCCGGCTGGGCGGCGGGACGCGCGGTCACGTCGGGCATGTCAGGCTCCTGCCTGGTCGCCGCCGACACCGGCGGACTGGCTGATCTTGAAGATGACGAACTCGGCCGGCTTCACGGGCGCGACGCCGATCAGCGTCACGACCTGCCCGGCGTCGCGGACCTCGGCGGGGTTGGTCTCCTCGTCGCACTTGACGAAGAAGGCCTCCTGGGGCGAGCGCCCCTGCAGCGCGCCGTCGCGCCACACCCGGGTGAGGAACGCGTCGATGTCGCGGCGGATCGACTTCCACAGCAGGTTGTCGTTGGGCTCGAAGACGATCCACCGGGTGCCGTCGCCGATCGACTCCTTGAGCATGTTGAACAGGCGGCGGACGTTGAGGTAGCGCCACTCGCTGGCACTCGCCGCCAGGGTGCGGGCACCCCAGATGCGGATGCCCTCGGCCGGGAAGTGCCGGATGCAGTTGACACCGGCGGGGTTGAGGATGTCCTGCTCCACCTTGGTCACCCGGTAGCTGAGGTCGACCGCGCCGCGAACCGCCTCGTTGGCGGGTGCCTTGTGCACGCCGCGCAGCGTGTCGGTCCGCGCCCAGACACCGGCGACGTGGCCGCTGGGCGGGGTGCTGACGACCTCGCCGGTGAGCGAGTCGCGCACGACCAGCCACGGGACATAGAACGTGCCGTAGTCGGACTGGCGCGGCCGCAGGCCGGGGCTCTCCTCGGCCGGAGCCGTCTCCCCGTCGGCGGGCTTGTCGGTGGCGGCCCGCTTCGGCTTGGCCGGCGCGGTGCCGGTGCCGACCCGGGTCAGCTGCTCGACGTCGCCGACCTGCTCGGGGCCGTCGAGGATCGCCATCCGGTCGCCCATCAGCTCGCAGTGCGCGAGCAGATCCTCATAGGACAGCGCGTCGGTGTATCCGGGCGCGGCCACGATCGCGACCTCGTCGATCGCCTCCAGCAGGCGGAGCCCGCTGCGCTGGCGGCCCTTCCCGGCGAGCGGCTCGCCCTGAGGGATGTTGACGACGTAGCAGCGACCGCCGCCGTTGTCGAAGAAGCCATAGACGGCCCGCGACAGCGGCGTGCTGACGGTGGCGTCACCGACGAACACACGCAGGAACTCCGACCAGCTGTTGATCGCGACCGCCTCGTGGCGGCGGGCGCTGCCGAGGGGAGCCGTTCCGACGAAGCCGGCGGTGCTGGTGCCGACCGACTCGATCGGCCTGCTGCCACCGGACACCTCCTCGACATAGATGCCGGGAGAGGAGTACATGGGCATTGATCAACCTCCTTAGATCTCGCAGGTGATGACGACGGGTTCGGCCGAGACGGCCGCAACCTCGGCGGTGAGCCGCAGCCCGCGGCCCGTGACCAGCAGCGTGAGCGGCTGGTCGGCGATGACACCGGTGAGCGTGAAGTGCCCCCGGGTGTCGGTGTGGGTGGTGGCGGTCCCGTCGTGGGCCGCCACCCGCATCCCGGCGAGCGGCACGCCGCCGGGTGTGACCACCCGGCCGGCGAGCCGGCCGAGCGAGACGGTGGCGAGCTGCGGCAGCGAGGTCACCCTGGGTCCGCTGGGCGCGGCCGGGGCGACCTGGATGGGTACGTCGAAGAGGAGCCCCAACCGGTGCGGGGTGGCGAGCGCCTGCCACAGGTCGTCGGGCACCTGATCCGGGATCAGGTAGGGCTGCCCCACGACGAGCACCCGGTCGAGCACGTCCATGGCTTCGGCGATGGACCCGGCCTCGGGGATCTGGGCGAAGACGAGGTACCGCACCCGCAGGCGCAGCGCGGCGCCCACCTGTGCGGGCATCGTCTCCGGCAGCACCGCGACCGGCCACACCCCGAGCCGGGCACTGTCCACAGTGCTCTGCGGGTGGGCGAGCTCAGCCGGGACACCGGTCTCGGCGAGGCTCGCGAGCAGCATCGCGGTGCCGCGGGCCAGCGCTCCGGTGTTCTCCTCGTTCGGCATGCGCACCTCCGACTGTCGCGTGCCTTCGTGGCACGGCTGACAGACAGAGCGCGGGAGATCGGCCGCTGATACGCCCGCTCATGTCGCCTGGGCGACGGTCGGAGCGCTGATATCCGACCGCACGATCACGGTCACGGCCGCCGCACGGCAGCCGCAACGCACGATCGTCGCAACTCTTGAAGAGTTGGTCCTAAGAAACCCGTTTAGGACCAACTCTTCAAGAGTTGCGACGATCGTGGGCTAGCAGAACCAACCGTCCTGGACCCAGCCGTTGCGGTTGATGTGGCCGTAGGCGAAGCCGAAGATGTAGCCGCCGCTGCGCGGACCCTTCACGAGGAAGGTCTGCCCGGCGTAGAGGGTGCCCATCCAGGCGCCGTTGGGGTCGGTACGCACGAAGAGCGACTCCGCACAGACGGTCTCGCGGACGCCGATCGTGCCGTTGGCGGCGATAGCGGTACCGGGAGCGAGCACGACGAGGGCGGTGGCGACGGCGAGCGCGACGAGGACACGCTGCCACAGCGGTTTGGTCGTCACCATGAGTCGTAACCGCCGATGCACTCGATCCGGATGTAGCCCCAGTCGTTGGGGCCGAAGTCGAAGGTGGCGGCCCAGCCGTTGTAGACGGGGTGCGCGCCGGGTGTGTGGCCGATCTTGTCGGCATAACCGAGCACCCGCTTGAGCTGGTTCGGCCCGCCGGCGGAATCGTAGTTGGCGTAGAAGCTCGCCGACTGGCAGACGTTGATCGCATGCCGGGGTACGACCGGGCCCGCGACCGCGGCAGCACCCGTCGAGACCGTCATGGCCGTCACGGCGAGGCCGGTCAGCCCGGCCCTGATGATTGTCTTCACGCACACCTCCCGAGGTGATAAATATCTACAATCGTAGATGCCAGGATGCGGGACAATCAAGATCGCCGCAACTCTTGAAGAGTTGGTCCCAAGAAACCCGTTTAGGACCAACTCTTCAAGAGTTGCGGCGATCTTGGGACGCGGCCTGGGCGGCCTGGGCGGCCTGGGCGGTCAGGCTACGCCGGCACCGAAACAGGTGAAGCTGTGTGCGGTGGCCCAGTGCTCGGGCGGGGCCTTGTGCTGGGCCGCCGCCATCGCCGCCGCCGGATCGAGGCCCGCCCCGAGGTGTCCGTGCAGGCTCAGCATCAGCTCCCGGGTCGCCTCGTCGTTGACCGGGCCGATGCTCGCCACCAGGGTTCGCGTACCGGCGCTGAGCAGCGTCGCCGTCAGGCCCATCAGCTCGTCGCCGGGGTGGACCGCCGAGAGGCCGGTGTCGCAGGCGGAGAGGACGACGAGGTCGGGCGCCTTGCGCAGGGTCGTCAGGTCGTGCACGGTCATCGGGCCGTCGGCGAGGTTGATGTGCGAGAAGAGCGGGTTGTCGGCCCGGAAGGCACCGTGCGCGGCGAGGTGGGCGTAGCGGGCGCCGTCGATCGCGGTCAGCGTCGCCCGGACCGTCGCCTGCGGCCCGACGAGCACCTTGCTGTCGGGTGCCCGTTCGGCGAGCGCCAGCACCTCGGCGATGGCGTGGTCGGGGCGCTGGGCGGCGATCAGCACGGTCCGCTCCCCCAGCCCGGTCGGCGTGGCGGTGGCGCCGTGCCACCAGGCGGTCGCCGACGGCGCCACGGTCACCGAGCGCCCGGCACAGCTCGGCAGACCCGACCAGGGCAGCGCCTGCAGCGCGCCGGTCGGCACGATGACGAGGTCGCGATCGCCGATGAGGCGGCGCACCGGCAGCAGCAGCCACCCGTCGAGCTGGTGCAGTCCGTGCCGGGCGGCGGCTTCGGCGGCGGCGAGGGAGGCCGGCGACCCGTAGTGCAGGACGAGGCGGCGCAGGGCGAACCGCAGCG
The DNA here is from genome assembly GCF_014204945.1 of Allocatelliglobosispora scoriae. Classification (NCBI taxonomy): domain Bacteria; kingdom Bacillati; phylum Actinomycetota; class Actinomycetes; order Micromonosporales; family Micromonosporaceae; genus Allocatelliglobosispora; species Allocatelliglobosispora scoriae. Next base: position 1,093,721 of record NZ_JACHMN010000003.1, on the reverse strand, counting down.
CTGCGATCTCCGGTCCGATCAGAGCCGCTTCGCACAGCGGCAGGACGTGCACCCGCCCGGCGGCGGCGACGACGGCGAAGAGCGTGCCGTCCTGCTCGACCAGCTCCAGCAGTGCCCGATCGCCGAGCGCCCCGACGATCCGGTCGACCGAGGCCGGTGTGTCCACACTGGACGTGGCTGCTGCCGTACGCCAGGTCCGGCGGCGGATCGACTCCTCCAGTGCCCGCTGGCGGCGCAGCGGGCGGGCCCGGCGTACCGGATCGCCCTCGTAGCCGGCGATCTCCGCGCTGACCCGCCGGAGCTGGGCCAGCTCGCGCAGCAGCTCGGGATCGTCCTGCGGTGCGGCGGGCGGCAGCCGCAGCGTGGCCGCCCGGAAGCGTTCGGCCCAGGCGAGCACCTGCCGGGGCGCGTGCTCGGCGAGCGCCAGCCGCACCCCGAGCGCGGCGATCTCGGCGCCCTCGGCCGAGCTGAGCACCCGCAGTTCGGTCGCGCCGAGGGCGGCCCGGTACTGATCCAGCAGGCGGATCCCGGCGAGCAGGGCCCGCTTCGCCCCGGCCGGGTCGCCGAGGTGCAGCCGGCTCAGCGCCTGCCCGTGCCAGGCCCGGATGCGCTGCCGGGCGGGGCCGGGACCGGGCTTGATCGCGGCGAGTTCGGCGAGCGCGTCGAGGTCACCGGTGGCCGCCGCCTTCAACCGGGCCTCCAGCGCCTGCTCGGGCCAGCCCGCCGCCGCCAGCGACACGGCGAGGGCGCGCAGCCGGGCCGGGCTCTGCCGGGGCGCGGAGCGCAGTTCGAGGTAGCGGGCGTGCACCGCCCAGCGGTCGCGCTGCTGGCGCTGGAACGCCTTACGGGCGAGGCCCGCCGCCTCCCGGGCCGCCTCGTGGTCCCCGGCGGCGAGCGCGGCCTGGGCGAGCAGCAGCCGGGCCTGTGGCAGCAGCGCACCGAGCCGGGCCGTCGTCGCCGACTCGACCGCGTCCTGCGCCGCCTCCCGCGCCTCCGGCAGCAGCCGGGCGGCGAGCAGCAGCTCGGCACGGTCGATCAGGGCCACCGCCGGGCGTGATCCGCTGCGGCGGAAGTGCTCGTCGGCGCGGTCGTACCAGGTCAGGGCGTTGACGATGTCGCCGCCCTGCGCCGCGACGAACCCGAGGTTGTGCTGCACCTGCGCGGCAGCGGCGGTGAGGGAGAGCTCGCGGTAGAGCTCCTCCGCCCGCCCCAGGTCCGCTCGGGCCTGCCCGAACCCGCCCCGGTACGCCTGCAGCACCCCCCGGTTGGTCAGCGCCCGTGCCTGCCAGAGCCGGTCGGCGTGCCGGCGGAAGCTCGCCAGCGCCGCACCGTAGGCGTCGAGGGCCTCGCCTTCCCGGCCGACCCGGCGCAGCAGGATGCCGTGCTGCATCCGGGCCCGGGCGAGGGCAAGACCATCCAATGCGGACAATGCTCGGTCGATCTCCCGCAGGGCGGCGCGGGACCGGCCGAGGTCGTCGAGGACGAGGGCGAGGCTCATCCGGGATTCGGCGGCGAGGGTGAGCAGGCCGTGGCGCAGGGCGACGGAGATGGAGCGGCGGAGGTGCTGGGCCGCGAGGCCGGGATCCTGCTGCTCGCGGGCGGCGAGACCGAGAACGCGCAATGCGCCGGACTGGGCGGCGGCATCTCGCTCCCGCACGGCCTTGGCCAGCAACGCCGTCCCGAGAGTTCGGGCCCGGCGTGGGTCGGCCATGACTAGGGCTAGCGCGCGCTCATGCTTCGATACACTCCCATCCGCCTACGCGGACGGCTGTCGACTGTCGTCGTTCTGACAGTTGGCGATGTATCAGATCACCCGTTCGGGCTCTCTGTCTTGCGAGCACGCGAGGGATGTGGGAGGACAACGAGTATGGCTATGTCGGAAGATCGCCTCCAGCAGTGGCAGGAGCGGCGCGCGCGCCGAATGACCCGTCTGAGCTGGCTGGGCAGCGAGACCAAGGCCGGTCGCAAGCCCGTCTGGTTCGCGCAGAACGAACTGCTCGTCCTCTCCGATCACCGGCAGGCCGCTGAGCACGTGCTCGGCCGCCTCGGCCACGCGGACGGGATCACCGAGACCGAGCTCGTCCCCGGCCTGCTGCGCCTGCGCGTGGACGGCCTCGATGTCGCCGCCGCCGCCCGCGGGGTCCGGCAGGCCGCCGCCGAGGACGGCGACACCCGCGCGGTGGTCAGCCCCAACCATGTCTTCGTCTCCGCGCCCTTCGAGCACGGTGGCCCCTTCGGCCCGCCGCAGCCCGCTCCGAAGCCGCTGCTGAAGCCGGGCAACACCCGCTCCAACGGCGAGGTGCCGGTGATGGTGATCGACACCGGGGTGTGGCGCGACAGCCCGCTCCCGGCGAGTGCATACACGGCGAGCGCGGCGGACTACGAGAACGACACCGATGTCGACCACGACGGGATGCTCGACGGCGACGTGGGGCACGCCAACTTCATCATCGGCGTGATCGCCGCACGGACCCAGAAGGCCGACGTGCGGGCTGTGCGCGTACTCGACACGTTTGGTCTGTGCACCGAGGCCGACCTGATCGCGGCCCTGGGCCGGGTGACCGGCGAGAAGCTGGTGAACCTGTCGCTCGGCGGCTACACGCTGGACGACCAGCCGCCGCTGGCGCTCGCGGCGGCGATGAAGTCGCTGCTCAGCGGCAAGGAGCGACTCGTCGTCGCGGCCGCGGGCAACGACGGCCTGCGGGACCGGCCGTTCTGGCCGGCCGCCTTCGCCGGGACCGACGCGGAGTGGGCCGAGCAGGTCGTGGCGGTCGCCGCGCACGACGGCCTCGGCCTGTGCGAGTGGAGCAACGCCGGCGACTGGGTCACCGTCACCGCACCCGGCTCGGACATCACCAGCACCTTCGTCAAGCACGAGCGGTTCCCCACCGGCTGGGCGCTGTGGAGCGGCACCTCCTTCGCCACGCCGCACGTCGTCGCCCTCCTCGCCGAGCAGATCAGCCGCACCGGTTCGGTCGAGGTCGCCCTCAAGGCCGTCCTGACGGCGGCTCGCGCGCGCGTCTTCAGCGGATACCCGGGGCTGCCATGACGGTGGGATCGCAACACATGACGCTGCCGGAATCGGAGACCGCCGCCCTGCTCGATCGCGCCACCAAGGGCGACCAGCAGGCGTGGAACGCGCTGGTGGACCGCTACTCGGGTCTCGTCTGGTCGGTCGCGCGCAGCTACCGGCTCGGCTCGGCCGACGCCGCCGACGTGCACCAGGCGACCTGGCTGCGCCTCGTCGAGCACCTCGGCAACATCCGCGAGCCGGAGCGCCTCGGCGCGTGGCTCGCCACCACGGCCCGGCGGGAGGCGCTGGCCGTGCTGCGCCGGGCCAGCCGGGACCTGCCGGTCGCCGACCTCCTCACCCTGGAGCCGCGCGACGCGCCCCGGCAGGACCTCGACGACGACCTGCTGCGGCATGAGCGCGACCGCGGCCTGTGGGAGGCGTTCGGCCAGCTCCCCGGCGCCTGCCAGAACGTGCTGCGGCTGCTCCTGCTCGACCCGCCGCCCAGCTATGCCGAGGTCAGCGCGGCCTTGGACATCCCTATCGGCAGCATCGGACCGACCCGCGCTCGTTGCCTTGATCAACTGCGACGGAGGCTGACGGACTGATGTCCACTCTCGACGATGATGACGAGTTCTTGATGAATCTGAACGGCCTGACCACACGCATGGACCCCGTCCCCGCCAACGTGCTCACCATGGCGAAGGAGAGCTTCACCTGGCGCGACACCGACGCCGCCCTCGCCCTGCTGGTGCAGCAGACCTCGCTCGCCGAGCTCGCCGGCGTCCGGGGCGACGACCAGCCCGAACTCTTCACCTTCACCGCCGGCGACCTCACGATCGAGGTCGAGGTCGCGGTGACCGGCCTCACCGCCGGGCTGACCGGCCAGCTCGTCCCACCTCAGCACGCCCGGATCCGGGTCGATCACGCGGACGGCCCGACGTGGGTGGACGCCGACGCCCTGGGCCGCTTCGCCGCGGCGGGGATAGCGCGGGGCCACCTGCGCCTGAGCTGCTACCCACCCGACGGCGGCCCGGTCATGACGTCCTGGACCCTGGTCTGACCTCCCTGAACTTTAATGCTGGACACACCGCGAAAACGGCGACAGAAGTCAGGGAATGCGCGGAGGGCTCGAACCCAGTGGGTTCGAGCCCTCCGCGCGTTTCGGGGTCACCAATAGTGCTTGCGACCGACGGGACGGCCGAGGGATCCGGCGAGCCAGAGCACCGCGCCGATCACCAGCAGGACGATGCCCACGGTCTGCAGGATGCCGACGTGAAGCAGGAGACCCAGCACGAACAGGACGAGGCCAAGGATGATCATCTTTCCACCTCCGAGGGGAGAGCTGCGGTGTGTCCGCGCAGCTTCATTACCCGGATTCGGCGAAAAGAATCCTCCATCGCTGAGGCTCCCGTCACGTTCCCCCGCACGGGCAGCTCAATTCGGCCGATAAGAGCACATGATGGAGGTTTGGCACGGGGCAATCGGAGAAATGATCTCTGAATCCGACACCCGGTCGGAAGCCTCGCGGAGGGAGCAGGACGTGCAGACCATGCCATGGACGATCATCGCGGCACTGGGCGCGATGACGCTGGCGCTGCTGCTGGTGGAGGTGGTGCACCGGGTGGTGCGGCGCCTGGGCAGGCGGTCGGTGGTGCTCGCCGGGTTGGCCTCGCACGCGCACCGCCCGTTCCAGGTCTTCAGCGTGGTGCTCGCCCTGCGTACCGTGATCCACGTCTCCCGCATCAGCTTCGACCTGCGCGAGGGCGTGCTGCACGCGCTGGGGATCGCCCTGATCGGCGCGGGTGCCTGGCTGCTCGCCGCGGTGCTGCTCGCGATGGAGGACGCCGCCGAGGCGCGCTTCCGGATCGACGTGCCCGACAACCGGCACGCCCGCCGCATCCGCACCCAGGTCGTCATGCTGCGCCGGGTCACGATCGCCGCGGTCGTCGTCGTCGCGCTGGGCCTGGCCCTGATGACCTTCCCGCAGGTCCGCACCATCGGTGCCAGCCTGCTCGCCTCGGCCGGAGTCATCGGCATCGTGGCGGCACTCGCCGCGCAGAGCGTGCTCGGCAACGTCATCGCCGGGCTGCAGCTCGCCTTCAGCGACGCGATCCGGCTCGACGACGTGGTGGTGGTCGAGGGCGAGTGGTGCCGGGTCGAGGAGATCACCCTCAGCCACGTCGTCCTGCAGATCTGGGACGACCGGCGGCTCATCCTGCCCACCTCCTACTTCACCACCAAGCCCTACCAGAACTGGACGCGCACCCGCTCCGAGGTGCTCGGCAGTGTCGAGTTCGACGTGGACTGGGCGGCACCCGTCCCGGCGATGCGGGCCGAGTTGAGCCGGGTCGTCGAGGCGAGCGAGCTGTGGGACGGCCGCGTCTGCGTTCTGCAGGTCACCGACGCGGTCGGCGGTGTGGTCCGGCTCCGCGCCCTGGTCAGCGCGGCCGACGCGCCCTCCCTCTGGGACCTGCGCTGCCGGGTCCGCGAGGCGATGATCGCATGGGTACGCGACGAGCGCCCCGACGCACTCCCGCGCAGGCGTGCCGAGCTGAGCCAGAGCACCGCACGTGCGCCGTGGACCTGGACCCGTACACCCTCCACAGCGGACGGTCGGCACTCCCGGAGCGAGGGCAACACCCATCTCTTCAGCGGCAGCGAGGACGGCGACGCCCGTGGCAGCGCCTTCACCGGCCCCGAGCACCCCGAGCCGACCCTGCAGGAGTTGACCCTGCGCGAGCAGGACGCGCTCGACGAGGTCGACCCGATCCCCGCGCGCTGATCGCATTCTCCGCACTTTCGCGGCCCGGCCGTTTCAGCGATGATCACGGCACTGGTCCACGAAGGGAGCCGACAATGACGCGCAGGGCCCTCGTACTCGGCGGCGGCGGGGTGACCGGCGTCGCCTGGGAGCTCGGCCTCATCGCCGGTCTCGCCGAGGCAGGCCTCGACCTGCGGACGGCCGACCGCTTCATCGGCACCTCCGCCGGCTCGGTCGTCGCCGCCCAGATCACCTCGGACGCGGACCTCACCGAGCTCTACCAGCAGCAGCTCGCCGGGCCGGGAGCCGAGCTGACCGCGAAGATCGGGGCGAACTTCTACGCCACGATCGCCTGGGCGCTGCTGACCCACCGGGACGGCGAGTCCTTCCGGCGCCGGATCGGTGCGATGGCGCTGGCCGCGAAGACCCTGCCCGAGGCGGAACGCCGCGAGGTCATCGCCGCCCGGCTGCCCTCCGACGAGTGGCCCGAGGCGGAGCTGCTGATCACGACCGTCCGCACCGACACGGGCGAGTTCGTCGTCTGGGACCGCGAGAGCGGCGTCGGCCTCATCGACGCCGTCGGCGCGAGCTGTGCCGTGCCCGGTGTCTGGGCACCGGTGACCGTCGCCGGGGTGCGATACATGGACGGCGGGATGCGCTCCACCACCAACGCCGACCTCGCCGAGGGGTGCGAGCGGATCGTCGTCATCGCGCCGACGGTGGTCGGCGGCGGTGGCGCGATGCCCAAACTCAGCGACCACGTCGCCGCGCTGCGCGAGCGCGCCGAGGTGGTGGTGGTGGTCTCCCCCGACGCGGCGGCGAAGGCGGCGATCGGCCGCAACGTCCTCGACCCCGCCCACCGGGCCCCCGCCGCGCGCGCCGGCCACGCCCAGGCCGCGAGTGTCCTGGCCGAGATCCGCGCGGTCTGGCAGCTCTGAGCGACGCTCGCCGGGTCCCGTTGTGCTGGCCACGGCCACGGCCACGATCGCCGCAACTCTTCAAGAGTTGGTCCTAAAACCGTTAGGACCAACTCTTGAAGAGTTGCGGCGATCTTGGGGTTACTCCGCGGGAGGAGCGTCGGGGGCGTAGAACTTCGTGGTCGCCTCGACCGCCGCCGCCACCTGGTCGGGATCGGCGCCCGACGCGGCGAACGCCGCACCCCAGGCGGCGCTGCTGCGGGCCATGAAGTCGCGGGCCTCGGGCGTGGCGATCCACTCCGGCTTCTTCGCGTCGTCGATGGCGCCGCCGCCCAGGAAGAGGTCGAGGCCGAGCAGGGTGAGGTCCCAGCCGACGCCGACCGCACCCGGTCCGAACATGCTCCACATGCCGGGGTCGACCGTCGCGGCGTGCTCCAGCTCCAGCAGGGTCCGCCCGTCGTCGGTGGCGCTCAGGCGCACCTCGACCTCGTTGACATCGCCCTCGGCGTGGGTGTCGCCGAAGATCCAGGTCACGGTGAGCAGGTGCGGCGGTTCGCAGCGGACGATCTCGCCGCCCGCGTTGCCCTCGATCTGGTATCGACCGCCCAGGCGCAGGTCACCCGTGACCGGCAGGAACCAGCGGGCGATGCGCTCCGGGGTGGTGATCGCCTCCCAGACGTCGGCGACATCGGCGTCGTAGGTCCGCCGGAGCACCGCCGTGTGCGCCGATCCCCGCTCGCCGACACTGCGCTCGGTACCGCTGAGCTGGGCGTCGAGGGACTCGGTCAGGTCTTTCTCCGTCATGCTGCTTCCTCGGTTTTCGTGATCGCCGTCGGTGCGGCAGTGATCGCTGTCGGTGCGGCCTCCGCGCGGCGGCGCTCCCGCCTGCCTCGGGCGAGCTCGGTGCCGAGCGCATCGAGGCGCTGCTCCCAGAAGCCCCGGAAGCCGTCGAGCCACGCGTCGATCTCCCGCAGTGGCGCGGGGTCGATGGCGTAGAGGCGGCGGGTGCCGTCGGCACGAACGGTCGCGAACCCGTTCTCCCGCAGCACGCGCAGGTGGAGCGAGACCCCCGGCTGGCTGATCCCGAACTCCGCCTGAACCGTCGCGGTGAGCGCGCCGGAGGTCTGCTCACCGGCGGCGAGCAGCTCCAGGATCCGGCGCCGGACCGGGTCCCCCAGGACATCGAACGCGTGCATGACGGCGACTATACCAGCTTTCACTTATATAAGCAGAGACCATACTCGACTATTCCTATAGGCGGAGTATAGAATTCCCGCACCCCCTCACCGAAAGGCATACGCCATGAGCGACAACGCATCCGTCGCAGCGGATGAGCCTCCACCCACGACAGAGGTCGCCCGCCTCAACCGGTTCGCGATCAACGAGGACTGGGCGGCGACCGTCATCGGTCTCGTCCTGCTCGGCCTCGTCCTCGCCGGTGTGATCACGACGGGACTGGTGCCCTGATGACCGCCGAGATCACCACCGCCGACGACACCGACCTTCCCGACGAGGCACCCGTCGCCCGGGCTCCCTGGCCCTGGACCGCGCTCGGCCTCGTCGTCGTCCTCGGGCTCGCCTGGGGCACCCGGTGGCTCGACCACCACATCCCGATCGAGACCAAGCAGACGAGCTACGGCAAGTACCTCGCCGCGATCGAGTACCCCGTCTACGCCATCGCGCTGGGCCTGCTCGGCAACCTGATCCTGACCCTGACCAGACTGCGGGACCGGCTCTCCGGCGCGTTCCGGACCGAGTTCTTCATCAAGACCGGCCTCGTCCTGCTCGGCGCCTCGATCAACATCAGCCTCATCTGGAGCGCGGCGGGCCCGGCGATCCTGCAGGCGGTCCTGCTGATCAGCACGATCTTCCTCTTCACCTGGTGGCTGGGCGGCGTCTTCGGGCTCGATCCGAAGCTGCGCGCCCTGCTGTCGGCCGCCGTCTCGATCTGCGGCGTCAGCGCGGCGATCGCCGCAGCCGGTGCGGTCAAGGCGAAGCGGGAGCAGCTCGCCTACACGGCGAGCCTGGTGATCGTCTTCGCACTGCCCGCGATCTTCATCCTGCCGTGGCTCGCCGACGTCTTCGGGCTCGGCGACGTGGTCGCCGGTGCCTGGATCGGCGGCAACATCGACACCACGGCCGCCGTCACCGCCGCCGGTACGCTCGCCGGCGAGACCTCGTTGAAGATCGCGACGATCGTCAAGACCACGCAGAACGCCCTGCTCGGCATCGTCGCGGTGGCGTTGACCGCCTACTTCGCGTTCAAGGTGGAGAAGAGCGCCGACACCCCGCGCCCCGGCCTGCGCGCCCTGTGGGACCGGTTCCCCAAGTTCGTCCTGGGCTTCATCGCGGCCTCGGCGATCGGCACCTGGTACCTCAACGCGGCGACGAACGCCGCCGAGGCGAAGGCGGCGATCGGGGTCGTCAACGACCTGCGGATCTGGTTCCTGGTGCTCGCCTTCATCAGCATCGGCCTGGAGTTCCGGGCGGCACCGCTGCGCGAGGCGGGCTGGCGGCCCATCGCCGTCTTCGCCAGCGCCACGGTCGCCAACCTCGCCGTCGGCCTCGCGCTGGCGTCGATCATCTTCGCCGACTTCACCCCGTAACCCGAAGATCGCCGCAACTCTTCAAGAGTTGGTGCTTCAGGCCGCCAGGCCTTAGCACCAACTCTTGAAGAGTTGCGGCGATCTTGGCGGTCAGCCGGTGATGGTGAAGGTGTCGACGTCGAAGAGGGAGCCTGATCCGCCGGTGAAGGTGAGGAAGATCGGACCCGTTCCGGTCCCCGTCAGCGTCGTCGTGACCGTCTGGAAGGTTTCCCAGCCGCCCGTGTTCGGTACGGTGACCGTGCCGAGGATCGTGCCCGTCTGCGAGCCCGAACGGATCCGGATCGTGCCGCCGGCACCGGCCGACGAGATCCGCGCCGAGAAGCCGGTCCGGCCGACCGTGCTGATCGAGGAGAATCCGGCCCAGTCGTTGTTCTCGATGTAGCCCATGGTCTTGCCGCCGCTCGCGGGAGCGTGGTTGGCGACCTGTACGCCGCCGGTCGACGTGAACGCCTCACCCTCCACGGTCACCGGGGGACGACCGGTGGCGGGCGAGCAGTTGGCGGTGGCCACACCGGCCGCGTAGCGGATGCCGCCGAGCAGGTGCGCCCGGAAGGCAGCCTCCGCATAGGACGCCTGGGTGTGGCCGAGTCCGGTGTAGAACGACCGGCCGCTGCTCTGCGAGTGGCACCAGGCGATCGGGTGGTCGCCCATGGTGCCGCCGCTGTAGGTGCTCTCGTCGAGGTTGATCAGCACCCGCACGTTGGCACGGGGGTTGGTGCGGTAGTTGTAGAGCTCGTCGGTGCGTACCCACGTCGTGCCGAGGTGGCTCGTGGCCGGGTGGGTCCGGTCCTCGACCCGGGCCGTGACCTGCTGGATCGCCGGGTGGGACAGGAACCAGGCGCCGACCAGCGTGCCGTAATAGGGCCAGTCGTACTCCGTGTCGGCCGCGGCGTGCACGCCGACGTAGCCGCCGCCGCCGTTGATGTAGCTCTCGAACGCGGTCTGCTGCGCCGCGTTGAGCACGTCACCGGTGGTGTTGAGGAAGACGACCGCCCGGAACTGGGCCAGGTTGGCCGTGGTGAAGGTGGCCGCGTCCTCCGTGGCGGTGACGGTGAAGTTGTTGGCCGCGCCGAGGTCGCGGATGGCCTGGGTGCCGACCGCGATCGAGTCGTGCCGGAAGCCCGCGGTCTTGGAGAAGACCATGACCTTGTAAGCCGGGTCGGCCGCCGACGCGGGCACGCCGACGAGGGCCGTGGCGAGCAGGGCGCCTGTCGCGGCGACCCCGATCAACCGGAGCGGTGAGAAACGCATGGATGGATCCTTTCCTGAGCTGTGGGACGTCAGCCAGGGCAAGGCGCGCGCCGATCGCGCTGATGCCGTTGGGGGTGTGGGGCTGTCGGACGCCGATCCGCCAGCGGCAAGGTGTTACCAGACCAACATAGACATAACCATCGTCGATGCCAACCGCTGAGTTGGTTCAGCGGGACCGCAAACTTTCCTGGACCGTCTGCACGAGCGCGATCACCTCGGGCGTGGCCCGCTCCGGCGGCCAGACCAGGCCGAACGTGATGCGCAGGTCACCGGCGTCGAGGGGCACGAAGACGAGGTCCGGACGGCGGATCGTCCCGGCGAGCAGCTGCGGCACGGGCAGCACGCCCCGGCCCGCCGCCACCAGGTCCAGCCCGGCGGCGAGATCGTCGTCGATCGCGACGAGCCGCGGCTGGTGCGGTCCCGGCAGTCCGGCGGTCACGCTCGACCGGAGGGTACGCGGGACCAGCAGCTCGTATTTGAGGAGCTGGTCCAGGCGCACCCGCGTGGTGGTGGCGAGCGGATCCCGGGCCGGGACGGCGAGGTGCGTGATCGGCAGGTGGAACCGGGCGGTGGAGGCGAACCCCGGCGGGAAGGGCGTGCTCATCAGCGCCGCCGAGACGTTGGCCTGGGTGAGGTCGGCGGTGGCCGCGCTCCACCCCGCCGCCCGCAGCTCCACCTCGATCTCGGGCTTGCGGTGCAGCAGCCGCCGGGCGACCGACGCGGCGAAGCCGCCGACGAGCGGGGCATAAGCGAGGCGAATGATCCGGTTGGCGGGCTGGGCGAGCCGCGTCGCCTCCACGGTGAACGCCGCCGCCTGCTCCAGCAGCACCTCCGCCCGGGCGAGCAGGGTACGCCCGGCCTCGGTGAGCTCGACCTCCCGGCTGGTGCGCACGAGCAGTCGCAGGCCGAGAACCCGCTCCAGCCGGGCGACTGCCTGGCTGACGGCGGGCTGCGACAGGCCCAGCTCGACGGCGGCCCGGGAGAAGCTCAACCGGCGGGCGACCAGCGCGAAGCAGCCGATGTCGCGCAGCGAGGGCCCGGGAAGCACGCCTCAGTATCACCCGCCGGGCGATCCATAAGCAGCACCAATACATCCGGCGGGACGGGTGGGCGGCGCGGCACGATCCGCGGCAGACATCTCGACGACAGGCTGGAGACCAGCGTGCAGACGCCCTTTCCCCCTTCGACCGTGCTCGGCTACCCGAGGATCGGGCCGCACCGCGAGCTCAAGAAGGCCCTGGAATCCCACTGGGACGGCACCATCGGCGCGGACGAGCTCGCGAAAACCGCCCGGGAGCTGCGAGAACAGACGTGGCTGCGGCTGCGCGACCTCGGGCTCGGCGCGGTGCCGTCCAACACCTTCTCCTACTACGACCAGGTGCTCGACACCGCCGTGCTGCTCGGCGCGGTTCCCGCTCGCTACCGGGCGCTGCCGCCGGGCGACGCCTACTTCGCGATGGCCCGGGGGACCCAGGGGGTGGCGCCGCTGCGGATGACGAAGTGGTTCGACACGAACTACCACTACATCGTGCCGGAGATCGACGCGACCAGCCCGTTCCGGCTCGACGCCGCCAAGGTGCTCGACGAGGTCCGCGAGGCCCGGGAGCTGGGGATCGAGACCCGGCCGGTGATAGTGGGGCCGGTGACGTTCCTGTCGCTGGCACAGGCGGCGCCGGGCGGTCCGGCCGGCTTCGCGCCGCTGGACCGACTCGGGGACGTGGTGGCGGTCTATGCCGAGCTCCTCGCCGCACTGCACGCCGAGGGGGTGTCGTGGGTGCAGCTCGACGAGCCGATCCTCGTCACCGACCTCGACGCCGCGGTGCTGGCGGGGGTGCGGGCGGCGTACACCCGGCTGGGAGACCGCACCGCGCGGCCGCGACTGCTCGTCGCCGCGCCCTTCGGCGAGCTCGGCGAGGCGCTGCCGGTGCTCGCGAGCACCGCGATCGACGCCGTGGGGCTGGACCTCGTGCGCGGACGGGTCCCCGCCGACCTGGGACTGCTCGCGGGCAAGACGGTCGTCGCGGGGGTGGTGTCGGGGCGGGACATCTGGCGTACCCACCTGGGAAGCGCGGCGGCGACGCTGCGCGCGGTGCGCGCGCAGATCGAGCACGTCGTGGTCGCGACGTCCTGCTCGCTGCAGCACGTGCCCTATGACCTGGCACTGGAGGACGGCCTCGACGACGAGCTGCGCGAGCGGCTCGCCTTCGCCGAGCAGAAGGTCGCCGAGATCGTCTCCCTCGCCGACGCGCCGGCCCGAGCCCCGCAGGGCGCGCCGGAAACCTCCGCGCCGGCACGAGGAGTGACCGAGCGAAGCGAGGGAGCCCCGCAGGGCGCGCCAGTGACAGCAGACAGTGCCGGTGGAAAGGCCGTCCCCACCGCGCGCAGCCCCTATGCCGTGCGGGCCGCCGCGCAAGCCGCGCACCTGCGGCTGCCCGCGCTGCCGGTGACGACGATCGGCTCCTTCCCGCAGACGCCCGAACTGCGCGCGGCCCGGACCGGTCTCGTCGGCGGTTCGCTGCCGGCGGCGGACTACGACCGCCGGGTCCGCGCCGAGATCGAGCGGGCCATCCGGCTGCAGGAGCGGCTCGGTGTGGACGTGCTGGTCCACGGCGAGCCGGAGCGCAACGACATGGTGCAGTTCTTCGCCGAGCGGCTCGACGGTTTCGCGGTGACGAAGCACGGCTGGGTGCAGTCCTACGGCTCGCGCTGCACCCGGCCGCCGATCCTGCACGGCGAGGTGAAGCGGCCCGCACCGATGACGGTCGAGCTCGCCGCCTATGCCCAGTCGCTCACGGACAAGCCGGTCAAGGGCATGCTCACCGGTCCGGTGACGATCACGGCGTGGTCGTTCGTGCGCCGCGACGTGCCGCTCGGCGACCTGCTCGACCAGGTCGGCGCGGCGATCCGCGACGAGGTGGCGGACCTGGAGGCGGCCGGGATCGGCATCATCCAGGTCGACGAGCCGGCCCTGCGCGAGCTGCTGCCGCTGCGCCGGGCCGAGCAGGCGGAGTACCTCGCCTGGGCCGTCGGTGCCTACCGCGTCGCGACCTCGGGTGCGGCGGACCGGACGCAGATCCACACGCATCTGTGCTACTCCAACGCGGCCGAGGTGCTCGACGCCATCGACGCGCTCGACGCCGACGTGACGACGATCGAGTCGGCCCGCTCGCACGGCACGATCCTCGGCGTCTCCGGGCTGCCGGACTTCGCCCGCGGTCTCGGGCCGGGGGTCTACGACATCCACTCGCCGCGCGTACCCGGCGTCGAGGAGGTCGAGAAGCTGATCGCGGCGGCGCTCGCCGTGCTCCCCGCCGACCGCGTCTGGGTCAACCCCGACTGCGGCCTGAAGACACGAACGTATCCGCAGGTGGAGGCCGCTCTGACGCATGTGGTCCGGGCCGCCGCCCGTCAGCGCCTGCGGCTCGCCGCCGCCTGAGTGATCCCTGGCCGCCGCGACGCGCGTCCCGGCGGCCAGGGCGTTTCAAACCATTTAACACGGTTTGGTACGCCAAACTCAGCCCATGACCCACGCACCAGGTACGCCGAGCTGGGTAGACCTCGGCACCAGCGATCTCGAAGCCGCCACGACGTTCTACACCGAACTCTTCGGCTGGACGGCGCACGTCTCCCCCGAGCCGGAGGCGCAGGGATACACGATCTTCAACCTGGACGGCACACCGGCCGCCGGGGCCGGACCGCTCTTCTCCCCCGATCAGCCGAGTGCGTGGTCGGTCTACCTCGCCACCGACGACGCCGACGAGACCGCCGAACGCGTGGTCAGGGCCGGTGGCTCGATCGCGATGGCACCCTTCGACGTGATGGGTTTCGGCCGGATGGCGGTCTTCCTCGACCCGTCCGGTGGCGCCTTCTCGGTCTGGCAGGGCGGCTCGATGCCCGGCGCCGACGTGCTCGGCGAGCCCGGCAGCTTCGGCTGGACCGAGCTCAACACCCGCGACCTCGCCGGGTCGAAAAGGTTCTACGGCGCGGTCTTCGGCTGGACCGCCGATGACCAGCAGTTCGGGCCGAGGCCCTACACCACCTTCCGCCTGGACGGCACGGCCGTGGCCGGGATGATGCCGCTCGATGCCGACGTGCCCGAGCAGGTGCCGCCGCACTGGATGCCGTATTTCGTGGTCGAGGACTGCGACGACAGCGCGGCCCTGGCCGAGAAGCTCGGCGGGACGGTGAAGGGCAAGCCGGCGGAGATCCCGACGGGCCGCTTCGCCGGGATCCTGGACCCGCAGGGTGCCGCCTTCATCATCATCACGCCGCAGCGCTGATACCCCCCTGAATTTTAATGCTGGACACGCCGCCACATCTGCAACAGACGTCAGGATCGACTGGCCGACAGCCCTGAGCCCGCATATTGCCATGCTGTGTGGCGCACAGTATCGTGTGCCGCATGGCAAACGTCGACGCGTCCGAGAAGCTGGAGCTCGAGCTTCGCCGCGGCGTGGTCGTCCTCGCGGCCCTGTCGCAGCTCCAGACCTCGAGATACGGCTACGAGCTGCGCCAATCCCTCGCCGACGGTGGCATGGTCATCGAGGAGGGCACCCTCTATCCCCTGCTGCGCCGGCTGGAGTCGCAGGGCGTGCTGAGCAGCGAGTGGCGCACCGACCAGGGCTCGCCCCGCCGCTACTACGTGCTCAGCCCTGACGGCCGGCTGCTCTATGAGCGGCTCACCACGTCCTGGCGCGCGCTGAACGACACCATGGACCACCTCCTCACCCGTGGAGCACCTGATGATGAACGCTGATGAGCTCATCGAGAGCTACGTCTCCGACGTGGTCAAACGCCTGCCGCGCAAGCAGCGGGTCGACGTGGCGCTGGAGCTGCGGTCGCTGCTGGCCGAGGAGCTCGGCCCCGATGCGGAGCCGGAGCGGGCGCGCGAGCTGCTGCGCACCTTCGGGCGGCCGGCCGAGGTCGCCGCTCGCTACCGGCCGACCCTGCACGTCATCGACCCGGCCGACGCGCGGACGTTCCGGCGGGTCAGCCTGATCGGCGTGGCCGTGGTCTGGCTGCTCGGGGTGATCGACGTCGCCCTGGACGCCGGCACCGTCCCGGCGGCGCAACTGGTCCCGCGGTGGTGGTTCAACGCCGGGCTCGCGGCACTGTGGTGGCCCGGATTCCTCGGCGCCTGCTTCGTCGCGGCGGCGTGGGTCCGGCGGCGGTGGCCCCGCCTCGCGGAGTGGAAGCCCCGCGCGGTCGACCGCGACCAGGTCAACCGGGTGGCGTACGCGGCCGGTGGCGCCGCCGCCGTCCTCGGCACCGTCGTCCTGGCTGTCCCGAGCCTCCTGCTGGACGCGGTCTGGGGCGGACGAGCCGCACCCGAGGCCTATGCCGCCCTCGCCTATGACGACGGTTTCGCCCGGACCCTCGGCCCGGTGGTGCTGGTGGTGCTCGGCGCCAACATCGCGCTGCTCGTCGCGCTCGCGGTTCGAGGGCGCTGGCAGCCGCTGACCCGCCGCCTCGACCTCGGCCTCACAGTCGTGACCTGCGCCGTGCTGACCTGGGTGCTCGTCGCCGCCCGGCCCTTCGAGTCCGACCCCGCCAACGAGACGGTGCGGCTGGCGCTCCTGCTCATCATCGTGGTCTCGCTGATCGGCGCGGCCTACAAGGTGCGCAACCTGCGACTGCGCTCCGCCATCACCACCCACCCCTGACGGGTCGCCAGCGCATGATCGTGCATTTTCCCGGAAGCCGGCCCCTCCGGTCGACCCGGCGGGGACTGATTCCGGGAAAATGCACGATCATGCGGGTGGTATGAAGGTGGCATGAGGTTTCGGGCGACGCTGGAACTGGCCGGGAAGACCGCGACGGGCTTCCAGGTGCCGGAGGAGGTCGTGACCGCGCTCGGCGCGGGCAAGCGGCCACCGGTGCGCGTGACGATCAACGGCTACACCTATCGCAACACGGTCGCGCCGATGGGCGGGGTCTACCTGCTCGGGGTCAGCGCCGAGCACCGGGCGGGCGCCGGGGTCGCCGCCGGTGACGAGCTCGACGTCGAGCTGGAGCTCGACGACCAGCCCCGCGAGGTGGAGGTCCCGGCGGACCTGCAGGCCGCACTGGACGCCGACGCGCAGGCGAGGGCGTTCTTCGACGGGCTCTCCTACAGCAACCGGCGGCGGCATGTGCTCGCGATCGAGGGTGCGAAGACCGACGAGACCCGGCAGCGGCGCATCGTCAAGGCCGTGGAGCAGTTCCGGGAGGGAAGGGCGTGACCAGGCAATCGCCCAGTCGGTACGAGACGGCCCCTTATCTGACCAGACGGTAAGTTTCTTCCCGGTAACATTTGACCAAACGTAGGTGGCATTACCCGTCATCGTGACGAAACATTGGGACCTGTGCCGGGCCGTCACCGTAATCGCAGCAAGGGTCCCCTCCGGACCGTCATCACCGTCGTCGTGGCGGTCATCCTCGTCGCCGCCGGATCCTTCGGCGCCTATCAGTACCTGCAGACGTCGTCCTGCTCGGGAGAGGCCAACCTCTCGGTGGCCGCCGCGCCGGAGATCGTGCCGGCCCTCCGGGCCGCCGCTGCGCGGCTCGCGGCGCAGAAGGCCGACGTCGACGGCGCGTGTGTGGCGATCGAGGTGAAGGCGGCCGACCCGGCCGACGTGGCGTCGGCCGTCGCGGCCCGCTACGGCGCGTCGCTGACCGGCGTCGGCCAGCCCAACGGCACCATGGAGATCCCCGACGTGTGGGTGCCGGACTCCTCCACCTGGCTGGCCCGGATCAGCACCGCGAGCACGACCTTCGCCGAGAGCAAGGCGGCCGCGCAGTCCGCCTCGATCGCGCGCAGCCCGGTGGTGCTGGCGATGCCGGAGCCGGTCGCGGCGAGCCTGGGCTGGCCGACGAAGAAGCTGACCTGGCCCGCGCTGCTGCAGTCGATGACCGCCAGCACGAAGCTGCACGTCGGCATCGTCGACCCGAGCCGGGACTCGGCGGGCCTCGCCGGACTGCTCGCCCTCGGCGCCGCCGCGAGCACCGCACCCGACGCGGCCACCGCCTCCACCGCCGCGCTGCGCGCGCTCGCGGCCGGGCGGTCGGCGCTGCGCGATGACGTGCTCGCCCGCTTCCCCCGGTCGACCGATGCCGCAGCCGTCGCCTCGGCGCTGGGCGCTGCTCCGCTCTCCGAGCAGTCGGTGATCACCTACAACTCGGCGCAGCCGCCCGTGCGGCTCGCCGCCGTCTACCTGGAGCCCGCTCCGCTGCCGCTCAACTACCCGTTCGCGCTGCTCCCGGGCGCGGACGTGACGCAGTCCGCGGTGGCGAACCGGCTCAGCGGCGCGCTGCTCGACCCAGCCTTCCGCGACGACCTCGCCGTCGCGGGGCTGCGGGCCGCCGATGGCACGACCGGCGCGACCTTCGCCGCGCCCAAGGGTGCGCCGAGCGGCGATCCGGCCACCGCGACCAGTCCCGCACCCACGGCCAGTACGCCGGCCGCCCTCGCCACCCTCGACCGGGCCCTGAGCACCTGGGCAGCCGTGACCCTCCCCGCCCGCATGCTCGCCGTCATCGACGTCTCCGGTTCGATGCTGGAGCGCGTACCCACCGCCGGCAACGCGACCCGCGAGCAGGTGACCCTGGAGGCGGCCCGGCGCGGTCTCGGCCTCTTCGACGAGGCCTGGGCCGTCGGCCTGTGGATCTTCTCGACCGAGCTCGACGGCGCCAAGGACCACAAGCAGCTGGTGCCGATCGGCCCGCTCGCCACGCAGCGCAACGAGCTGCTGAGCAAGCTCGCCGCGATCCAGCCCAAGCCGCAGGGCGACACCGGCCTCTACGACACGATTCTCGCCGCCTACCAGGCGGTGCAGAAGGACTGGGACCCCGGCCGGGTCAACTCGGTGGTGCTGCTCACCGATGGTGACAACGACGACGACAACGGCATCGAGAAGGATGTCCTGCTGTCGAAGCTGAAGGAGACGGCCGACCCGCAGAAGCCGATCCAGGTGATCATCATCGGCATCGGCGACGTCAACCCGGCGCCGCTGGAGCAGATCACCAAGCAGACCGGCGGCGGTGTCTTCGTCACGAAGGACCCGGCGAAGATCGGCGACATCTTCCTCAAGGCGATCGCCCTGCGCTCCACCAGCTGATTCCGCATGCCGACGGCCGCAGCCTCCGTGGAGGTTGCGGCCGTCGGTGTTTCGGGAACGGGTTACAGCGTCAGCGTCCAGCTGTTGATGTACCCGGTGTCCGTGGTGGCGGCGTCCTGGACCCGGAGGTTCCAGGTGCCGTTGCGGACCTCGGTGGAGAGGTTGACCGTGTAGGTCTGGACGATGTTGTCGGCGGAGCCGCCGGCCCGGTTGTGCAGGACGTAGAGGCTGCCGTCCGGCGCGACCAGGGTGACGATGAGGTCGCCGATGTAGGTGTGGACGATGTTGACCGCGACCGTGGAGGTGGCCGAGGCGTTGCCGGTGCAGCCCGAGATGGTGATGGGGCTGTTCACGGTGGTGTTGTCGGGGATCGTGACGTCGGTGCCGTTCGTGCCCGAGCAGCCCGGCGGGACGACGCTGTTGAGGGTCAGCGTCCACGTGTTGATGTAGCCGACATCGCCACCGGCGTTGTCGTTGACCCGCAGGATCCAGGTGCCGTTGGCGACCTCGCTGGAGAGGTTGACGGTGTAGGTCTGGACGATGTTGTCGGCCGACCCGCCGGTGTGGTTGTGCAGGGTGTAGACCGAGCCGTCGGGGGCGACGAGGTCGACCTTGAGGTCACCGATGTAGGTGTGGACGATGTTCACCGCCACCGTCGAACCCGCGCCCGCGTTGCCGGAGCAGCCGCTGATCGTGATCGGGCTGTCCACCGTCGTGTTGTCCGAGATGGTGACATCGGTCGAGTTCGTCCCCGAGCACCCCGGCGGCCCGTTCACCGTCAACGTGTAGGCGGTGGTGTGCGTCGCCGCGGTGCCCGTACCGGTGATCGTCACCGGGTAGGTGCCGGGAGTGGTGGCGCCCGTGGTGGCGATCGTCAGCGTCGAGGAGCCGCCCGACGAGACGGAGCCCGGTGCGAAGGAGGCGGTGGCGCCGCTGGGCAGGCCGCTCGCCGAGAGGGTGATCGTCTGGGCCGAGCCGTTCGTCAGCGCGGTGCTGATCGTCGAGCTGACCGAGCTGCCCGGGTTGACCGAGCCCGCCGACGGGGACGCCGCGATCGAGAAGTCGTTGCCGGCCGGCGTACCCACGGCAAGGGTCCACAGAGCGTGCGCGGCGGCGTCGCCGGCGCGGTTGAGGACGGTGTCGTTGATGTTGCTGGGGTTGGTGTCGCAGGAGGCGTGGTAGCAGGGGTCGTAGTCCCCGGTCGTGCCGCCCCACTTGGTGACCTGCGCGGAGGTCTTGTTGGCGCTGGCACCGGCGGCGACACCGCTGGTCTGGACGCCGATGCTGTTGAAGGAGGCGTCGTCGGAGCGACCGGCACCCTCGACGTTCTCCTCGGGCGCCAGGCCCGGGAAGTTGGTGTCGTAATAGGCCTTCAGGGTCTGCCCGGCGGCGCTGGTGATCCGGTTGATGAAGTAGCCGCCGTTGGTGGAGGCGACCATGTCGAAGTTGAAGTACGCCTTGATCTTCGTGCGCTCGGCGGTCGGCAGCGAGTTGGCGTAGAACTTCGAGCCGAGCAGACCCTGCTCCTCATCCGTCCACCAGGCGAACCGGGCGTGGTTGAGCATCGCGGGGTTGGTCGCGGCGAGGGTCAGCGCGAGCTCCAGCACCGTCGACGAGCCGGAGGCGTTGTCGTTGATGCCGGGACCGGCCGAGACGCTGTCCAGGTGGGCGCCGAACATGTAGACGTTGTTGGCGTCGCCACCGGGCCAGTCTGCGATGACGTTGGGGCCGGCGCCCGACGTGCAGCCGGAGGTGCACGGCTGCTTGACGACGCTGAATCCGGCCGCGACGAGCTTGTCGTAGACGTAGTTGACCGAGGCCGTGTATCCGGCGGTGGTCGAGCGCCGGGTGTTGCCGTTGGCGGAGGCGAGCGCCTGGAACTGGGCCAGGTGCGCCTTGGTATTGGTGAGTGAGATGTCGGGCGTCGCGAGCAGGGCGGCCTGCGGAGCGGCGGCGATCGGGGCACTGGTGGCGGGGGTGGGCAGTGCCAGCGCGACGCCGCCGGTGAGGGCTAGCGCGACGAGACCTCGGAGGATCGTTCGATTTCTCAACTCTTGCTCCTCGCATCGGGTGAACCGGGGTTACCGGCACGCAGAGGATAAGATTTGCAACGACAAATGTGAATGCCTAAGGTCATAACTCTTTACCCATACGTTCCATCGACAACGGCAGCTCAGTTACCCTGCGCGAATGACCGATGATCTCTCCGTGGCCGTGATCCGCGCCCGCCGTCCCGAGGACCTCCCCGCCTGCGTGGAGATCCTCGCCGAGGTGCACCGCCGCGACGCCTACCCGGTGGTGTGGCCGCAGGATCCGGCCGGATGGCTCGACCAGCCGACCGCGATCGGCAGCTGGGTCGCCGCCGACCGCACCGGCCGGGTGCTCGGCCACGCCTCCCTCTCCCCCGACGCGAGCGACCCGGCCCGGATCTGGGCCGCGCACACCGGCGACGACGCTAGCCGGGCAGCCACCGTGAGCCGTCTCTTCACCTCGCCGTCCGCGCGCGGGCTGCACCTCGGCGAGCGGCTGCTCACCGAGACCGTCACCGCAGCCCTGGAGCGCGGCCTGCACCCGGTGCTCGGCGTCCTCGACCAGCACGCCGGGGCGCTCGGCTTCTACCAGCGCGCGGGCTGGCTCCGGCTGGAGACAGTCGACTTCCGCCTCTCCGACGGCAGCATCGTGCCCATGCACTGCTTCACCCATCCGCCACGGCAGACCTGAGCTTCGCGGAGCGCGCCGCGGCGCCTGGACTGAGGAGCACAGGAGCTTCGCGGAGCGCGCCGCGACGCCTGGACTGAGGAGCACGGGAGCTTCGCGGAGCGCGCCGCGGCGCCTGGACTGAGGAGCGCAGCGACGAGGGAAGGCGTCGCGCAGGGGCGCGCGGAGCGAAGCGACCCAAAAATAGGGAATAACGACGCTGTCACCAGGCTTTCTCTCACATGACCTTCACCTCGGAGCAGCAGTGGCAGTTCTGGCGCGACGCCCGGCTCGCCCGCCTGCGCAGCCCCTACGGCTGGCTCAGCCTCACCGCGATGCACTGGCTGACCACACAGGACTCCGGATTCCCCGAGGTCACCGGTGGTTGGCGGGCCGTCGACGGTGCCGTGGTCGTGACGGCGACCGCCGATGACGGGCTGACGCTCGACGGCTCCCCGGTCCTCGGCGAGCTCGTCCTGCGCCCCGAGCGCGACCTGGCGGGGGTCGAGCTCCGGCTGGGCGACAAGGCGATCGAGGTCATCCGGCGCGGGGACGACCACGCCATCCGGGTACGCGATCCGCATGCACCCGCCCGGGTCGCCTTCGTCGACGTGCCGACCTACCCGTTCCGGGAGCGGTGGATCGTGCGGGCCCGCTTCCAGCGGCACCCCGTCCCGGTGACCGTCGCCGTCGGCACCAGTGTGGACGGGCTGACCCAGCAGCAGACCGCCGTCGGCACGCTGCACTTCACCATCGAGGGCACCGCCCACCGACTGACCGCGTTCGGCGACGGCGACGAGCTGGAGGTGCTCTTCCGGGACTCGACCAGCGGGATCACCACCTATGGCGGGGTCCGGGCGCTCTACCCCGGCGCGCCGACCGGCGACACGATCACGCTGGACTTCAACCGGACCCTGAACATGCCGTGCGCCTTCACCGACTTCGCGACCTGCCCGCTGCCGCCGCCGGAGAACACCCTGCGGGTGCCGATAGAGGCCGGCGAGCAGAAGCCCGACTGAGCCGGGCCGTCAGCAGGCCGCCGATGACCCAGCTACGCGTAGCGGCGCGGCTACTCTACGGTGGGAGCAGCATCCTGCGATGGAGGTCGATGTGATCACGTTCTATCGCGACGACAGCGTCACGGTCACCTCGACCTACATCCAGGTCGACGAGCTCACCATCCGCCTCGCCGACCTGGATTACGTCTGGCATACCAAGGTCCGGCCGGACTGGCGCGTGCGTGGCCGGACGGCCGGCCGCGGCGTACTCAACACGATTATGATCTTGGCTGGTTTTGTCGGCGCGATCGCGCTGGTCGGGCTGATCGCGTCGGCCTACAGCGAGTCGCAGATCGCGGCGTCCGTCGGCGGTCTGCCGATCCCCCGCAACACCCTGATCCTCGTCGCCATCGTGCTGATCCTGCTCGGTTTCGTCGCACCGATCTGGGAGTGGATGCTGCACCGGGTCGACGACAGCTACGACAAGGGCGACGCGATCTATGAGATCTGGGCGCAGACCAGGGGCCGCCAGGTGCGGCTGATGCGCCTGTCCGACGTCACCCGCTTCGGCAAGATCTACCGCGCGATGGAGCGGGCCTTGGGCGCCTGACCACCCGCCTAGCCGCCCAGCGTGACCCGATAGATGACCGCCGTCGTGTTGCCCGGTGAGCTGTCCTTGTCGCCGCCGTTGCTGGAGGCGATCCACAGCCCGCTCGTGCCCGGTTCGACCGTGCGCAACCGGCCGTGAGCCGCACCCGCGAAGAACTCCTCGAAGCCGGTGAGCTCGCTCCCGCTGATCGTCGCGCGATACAGGCGCATGCCCCGCAGGCAGGCGACATAGACCACGTCCTGAACGATCGCGAGGCCGCTGCACGACCCCTCGGCCGTCGGGTAGGTGTGCTTCGGCGCGATGAATCCCGGCGTCGCGCACCCCGCGCCCTGGTGCGAGCTGGTTCCCTCGCAGAGCGGCCAGCCGTAGTTGCCGCCCTTGACGATCAGGTTCGTCTCGTCCAGCTCGACGTTGCCGAACTCCTGCTCCCAGAGCCGGCCCTGCGAGTCGAAGGCGAGGCCCTGCGGGTTGCGGTGGCCGTAGCTCCAGATGTAGCTGTTGAAGGGGTTGTCGTCGGGCCGGCTGCCGTCCGGGTTGAGCCGCAGCACCTTGCCCGCGAGGTTGTCGAGGCGCTGCGCCCAGTCGCCGTTCTGCCCGTCGCCGGTCGCGGCGTAGAGCTTGCCGTCGGGGCCGAAGCGCAGCCGCCCGCCGTTGTGGAACTTGTTGCGGGGGATGCCGCTGAGCAGCACCTCCAGCGTTGCGGTGTCGAGGCCGCCGGTGCCGAGCTTCAGCCGCACGATCCGGTTGTCGGTCCTGGTGGTGTGGAAGAGGTAGACCCAGTGGTCGGTGGCGAAGCTCGGCGCGACCGCGAGCCCCATCAGGCCGCCCTCGCCGTCGGTGCCGGACGCGCCGGGCACGGTGCCGACGACCCGGCGGCTGCCGGTCCGCGGATCGAGCAGCACCACCTCGTGCGCGTCGCGCCGGTTGAAGAGCAGCGTGCCGTCGGGCAGCTCGGCGAGGCCCCACACCACGTCGTCCTCGGTGCGGACCTTCGTGGCCGAGCAGATCGGGTTGGCACAGGACTGTTCCGTCCGCGCCGGCACCCGCGCGCTGCGCGAGGAGGTGTTGCCCTGCGCGTCGCGGGCCGCCACCTCGTAGCCGTAGTCGGTCCTCGGCGCCAGCGCGCTGTCGGTGAAGGTGGTGACGGGTGCCGCACCGACCTTGACCCCGTTGCGATAGATGTCGTAGGCGGCGACCGCCACGTCATCCGTCGCGGCCTGCCAGCGCAGCGTGATCGTCGTACCGGAGACGGTGGCGGCGAGCCCGGTCGGCGTCGTGGGCGCCTTCTCGTCGGTCCCACACTGCGGTGCCTGGACGGTCACGGTCGCACTCGCCTGCGAGACGTTGCCCGCCTCGTCGCGGCTGTTGACATAGAGACCCCAGTTGGCGCCCGGCACGACGGTGAGGCGGGTGGCGAGGTGATCGCCGCCGACCGACTCCATCAGCTGGCCGTCCTTGAAGATGTCATAGAAGGCGACACCGACGTCGTCGGTCGAGGCCGACCAGCTCAGCGTCACCGCGGTGCAGGTGAGGTCGGCGATGCGCGCCTCGCCGGGCGGGGTGGGCGGACCCGTGTCCGGCTCGCCGCCGGTGAGGGCGGACACCGCGACCGCACCGCCGCCAAGCGCCACCGCCACAGCGGTGACCAGCACACTCCAGCCTCGCCTGCCAAGCTTCACCGCGAGAATGTAACGCACCCCGTTGATCATCCACATTGGACAGGTTTATCGGGGCTTTTCGACGGGAAATCCTCTGCCATGGCACTCACCTCTCGGTACCGTTCTGCACCGACGGCGGGCTTCCTCGCGGCACTCGTGCTCGTGCTCGCGTTCGGCAATCCCGCGTACGTCTCGTGGGCTCAGGAGAACGCCGATCCGCAGACAGCGGGCGGCTGGTTCCTGCGACTGCTCACCTGGCCCGCCTGGCGCTTCTCGGCGGACGACTCCGTCGGCAACGTCTTCGCCGACGACCTCAAGGCGATCCTCCTCGTCATTCTGACCTGGGTCTTCCTGACGCTGCTGCCGGGATCCCAGCTCGCCCGTGCCCGGGGCACAGCCAGCCAGCTCCTGGCCGGCTGGGGCGGCTTCATCTTCGCCGGCGCGTTCGCGGGCCTGCTCACCGCGTTCATCCAGACCAACCCGACCCTGCTCGCCGCGTTCCAGGCGGCCGGGTCCGGCGCGATCTACGGCCTCTTCGTGGGCTGGATCGTGGGTCTGGCCGCGCTCGGCGGATATCGCGGCGCCGACTAGATCGGCACCGCAGACAGGCGCAGGGGCCTCTACTCCCCCCGGGGGTCCCTGCGCCTTCATCATGTCCGGCTAGCGGCGCTCCGGCTGGCAGCGCTTGCACCAGAAGGTGATCCGCTCACCCTGATCGGCCTTGGCGATCGCGGTGCCGCAGCGCCGGCACGGCTGGGCCCGCCGCCCGTAGACATACATCGTCTGGCCCCGGTGCAGCGAGCCGGTCGTGCTCTGCGTCCACCGGCCCCGGTTGGCGGCGAGCAGCTTCTGCGCCAGGGTCACCAGCCCGTCGAGGTCCGGCACCTGCCCCACCGGCGTCCACGGCCAGATCCCGCGCAGGAAGAGCACCTCGGCCTTGTACATGTTGCCGATGCCGGCGAGATTTCGCTGCTCGAGCAGGGCCTCGGCGATGCTCACCTCGGGCCGGGCCGAGAGGCGCCGCACCGCCT
This sequence comes from Allocatelliglobosispora scoriae, assembly GCF_014204945.1. Taxonomy (NCBI): domain Bacteria; kingdom Bacillati; phylum Actinomycetota; class Actinomycetes; order Micromonosporales; family Micromonosporaceae; genus Allocatelliglobosispora; species Allocatelliglobosispora scoriae. The sequence goes on along the minus strand of NZ_JACHMN010000003.1, from coordinate 1,068,083 downwards.
CCGCCGGGTCCCAGTCGGCGCCGAGCAGGTCCGGGCCGAGGTGGCCGACGAGCCGGTCCTCCTCCGCCGTCGGCACCAGCGCCAGATCGTGCAGGTGATAGCCGACCGCCACCGACTCGGGCACCCGCAGCACCACCCGGATCAGGTGAGCGGGGCGGGCCGACCAGCGCTCGCCCACGGCGTACGCGGACCACTTGCCCTCCATCCGCAGGTGCGAGTGGAGCGTGACGGCCCGGTCCCGCTCCGGATCGTGCAGGCGCAGCAGCAGGTGCTTGCCCCGGCTGGCGGACTCGGCGACCGACCAGCCGGCGAGGTCGGCGGTGGCGAGCTGCGGCACCCGGAACTCCGACGCCGTCACCGTCCGCCCGGCGAGCGCGTCGCGCAGCAGGGCCGCCGTGTTCCAGACCGTATCTCCCTCAGGCACACCTCCATCCTCCCTTGGGATGACGGCATTTCGGGGACCCTCGGCAGACCGGACGGGTGATCTCCGCCAACGTCGGTCCGTAAACGCCCGCGTAGGTTGACCGGGCACCGCCGCGGGTAAGAGGCTGCATCAATGACGTGGCGGATCCACTTCACGGCGCTGGATCTCGCTCGCGTCCGTATCGGCGACTCCCTGGGCCCGCTGGCGGAGACGCTGTTCGGCCTGCTCCAGCTCAGTGCGCCGGGCCGGCACCCGGTCGCGTTCGCCCGCTGGCACCGCCGCGCGCTGACCCGGATCACGCCGCAGATGTACCCGCTCACCTCGCTGGTTCCCCCCGGCATGCGCGCGGTGGACCTCTGGACGCTCACCGGCGAGCAGTCCACCATCGAGCAGGGCATCGCCGCGCTGCGGGCGATGCGGGAGGAGAGCGTCCTCGCCGAGCTCGACTATTTCGCCAGCCACAGCGAGCTGCCCAGGGCGGCGTGGCGGCTCGCCAACCCGGGCGGCGACGAGCGCGACCTGCTCGCCCGGGCGGCCTACGTCTCCTATCGCGCGCTCATCGAACCCCACTGGACGCAGGTCCGCGCCTGCCTCGGTGCGGAACGGATGGCCCGCGCCGACGTGCTCTTCACCGGCGGCGTCGAGAGCCTCTTCACGACGCTCTATCCGGACCGGATCCGCTGGCGGGCACCGGTGCTGGAGATCAGGATGCCGAGCGAGACCGACATCGAGCTCGGCGGCCGGGGCCTGGTCCTGGTGCCGTCGCTCTTCCTCGGCGAACGGCTGGTCCTGCTCAACGACCTCCATGACGAGCAGCCCCCGCGGCTCGTCTTCCCGGCCGACATCGGCTCCATGCGCGGCGCCCGCCTGCTCGCCGACGCCCTCCCCGGGTCACCGGCGATCGAGGCGCTGATGGGCTCGGCCAACGCGAGCGCGCTGGGCCGGATCGCCGACGGCTGCACGACCGGGGAGCTGGCCCGCCATCTCGACGTCGAGCCCACCGTGGCCAACCGGCACCTGGCGATGCTGCGCCAGGCCGGGCTCGTCGTCACCCGGCGCCAGGGCAGCGCGAACTGGCACCTGCTGACACCGCTGGGGCTGGCGTTGCTGGACGCCTCCTAGCAGACTGCACCGATGGACGTCACCGACGAGGCCGAGGCCGTCGCCCGCACCATCGCCGGCCGGCTGGGGCTGCGCGTGGTCGAGCTGCATTCCATCGGCGACTGCATCGCCGCGGGTGAGCTGGTCCGGCAGGTCTGGGATGCGGCATCGGCCGACTCGGTGGTCAACGCCTCGACGATGCGGGCGTTCGCGCACTCCGGCAACTACGTGGCCGGTGCCTACGCGGGAGACCTGCTCGTCGGGGTCGCGGTTGCGTTCCGGGGCGACGGGCACCTGCACTCGCACGTCGCCGGGGTGCTCCCCGGCCACCAGGGCGGCGGCGTCGGCCACGCCCTCAAGCAGCATCAGCGGGGCTGGTCCCTGCGGCACGGCATCGACCGCGTCGCCTGGACCTTCGATCCGCTGATCCGCCGCAACGCGGTTTTCAACCTGCGCAAACTCGGTGCCGACGCGACGGAGTACCTCCCCGACTTCTACGGCCCGCTCGACGACGGGGTCAACGCCGGCGACGTCACCGACCGCCTCTACATCGAGTGGCACCTGGACTCCCCCGCCGCGATCGGCGCCGCCCGGGGCACGCCGGCCGACGCCGACCCCGCCGGTGCCGCGACGCTGCTCGCCGACGCGGACGACCGGCCGGTGCCGGGCTCGGCGGCACCCGACGGCGGCCCGCTGCTCATCGCCGTCCCGCGCGACATCGAGGCGCTGCGCACGCGCGATCCCCACCTCGCGGCCGCCTGGCGCGTCGCCCTGCGCGAGGCCGTCACCTCAACCCTCACCCGGGGGTACGCCATCAGCGGCATCACCCGCACCGGCAGCTATCTGCTCCGCCACCCCGAGCACCAGGAGGTCCCCCGATGAGGCTCAAGGGTGTCGAACTGCGCCGGATCCGCATGCCGCTCGTCGCGCCGTTCCGGACCTCCTTCGGCACCGAGCACGAGCGGGACGTGCTCCTCGTCCGGGCAGTCACGACCGAGGCGGAGGGCTGGGCCGAGTGCGTCGCGATGTCGGAGCCCGGCTACTCCGCGGAGTATGTCGACGGCGCCGCCGAGGTGATCCGCCGATTCCTGCTGCCGCCCGTCGTCGCGCTCCCGAGCGCGGATCCGCACAGCGTGGAGCCGGTCTTCGCCGCGGTGAAGGGCCATCCGATGGCGAAGGCGGCCCTGCAGACCGCCCTGCTCGACGCCTGGCTGCGCGCGGCCGGGATGCCGCTGGTCAGCTTCCTCGGCGGGGTCCGGGCAACCGTCGCGACCGGTGTCTCCGTCGGCATCATGGACTCGATCCCCGAGCTGCTCGACGCGGTGGCGGGCTATGTCGCGGCGGGCTACTCCCGGATCAAGCTGAAGATCGAGCCGGGCTGGGAGGTCGAACCGGTCCGCGCGGTGCGGGAACGCTTCGGCGACATCCTGCTCCAGGTCGACGCCAACTGCGCCTTCACCCTCGCCGATGCCCCGCTGCTCGCCCGGCTCGACCCCTTCGACCTGCTCCTGATCGAGCAGCCGCTGCCCGAGGACGACATCCGGGGCCACGCGGCTCTGGCCCGCCGGATGCGTACCCCCGTGTGTTTGGACGAATCGATCACCTCGGCGCGCGCCGCGGTCGATGCCATCGCGCTCGGCGCGGCGGCGATCGTCAACGTCAAGCCCGGCCGGGTCGGCGGCTACCTGGAGGCGCGCCGCATCCACGACGTCTGCGTCGCCAACGGCGTGCCGGTCTGGGTCGGCGGAATGCTGGAGACCGGGATCGGCCGGGCCGCCAACGTGGCGCTCGCCGCGATGCCGGGCTTCGTGCTGCCCGGCGACATCTCGGCGTCCCGGCGGTATTACGCCCGCGACATCACTGAGCCGTTCGTGCTGGTGGACGGGCATATCCGGGTACCCTCGGGACCCGGGATCGGGGTGCTGCCCGACCAGGCCGCGCTCGCCGAGGTGACGACCCGGACGGAGTGGATCCCGCTCTAGATCTGCTCGATGAGGCCCGGGTTACGCTGCTTCCAGTCGTCGGCACCCGCCGGATCCAGCCCGCGCAGGACGACGACCGAGCGGCTGCCCGGCACCGGCACCGGAAAGAAGGCCGGCCGGGCCCGCCCCAGGATGCGGCTGCCGATCAGCAGCACCAGGATCGGAATCAGGAGGATCGCGCCGCCACCGGTGCCGATGTCCGCACCCCCGGCGAAGGCCGTGACGACGTGCACGAGCCGCCAGAGCGTCGCCAGCAGCACCAGCCCGCCCAGGCTCAACAACGTGATCACCTTCCGCTGGTACGCCCGCAGTCGCTCCGCCGAAGCGGCGTCGAGCGTCACGGGGAGCACGATGCGGCGCGGGAAGCCGGCGAAGAACCAGAGGCGGACCGTCTCCGCGCCGTCGCTGCCGTCGACGATCGAGACGGCGGAGGGCTTCACCGCGAGCGGATCCGCCACAGTCACCCGCAGCGCCACCTTCGGTACGTCCACCACCACGACCTCCCCTTCATCGACGTCGTCGAGACTAACCGGCGGCGGGACCGCCGTCAGGGGCCTTTCCGGCTCGGCTGAACCGCCAGACGGTGCGATAGATGAGCCTGCTGCTCACCGCGACCGTCACCCCGGATCCTCCGATCCGGGCCGCCTCGGCGAGATCGAACAGGTTCGTGGCGACGAGTATCGCGAGGACGGTGCCCAGGAAGCCGAGGAAGAACGCCAGGCTCCAGGCCCAGTCGGACCAGCTCGAGCCGCCCATCCCGACCGCGTGCGCACGCATCCCCACCAGCAGACGTTTCATCGCGTCGCAGACTACGGCCGGCGGACGGCACCTTTGTACCCCCTGCGAACCAGAACACACCCGCTTGCCAGGCATGCTCCGGAAGCTCTCACGCAAGATCACGCACTTTCCCGGAAGTTGACCCTTCCGATGCGCGCTGAGGGGGCTGTTTCCTGGAAATAGCGCGATCAAGGGCTCAGCGAGAAGGCGCCCAGGCGCGGCGGGAGCAGAGACGCACCCGCGCTCCTCGCCCGTGTGGACCAGCCGGCCGGGCAGCATCGGGCGGTCCCGGCAGCATCGGGCGGTCCGGGCAGCATCGGGCGGTCCGGGCTGAGTCGAGTGCGGCGCGCACCACGATCACGCACATTCCGGGAAAATGTGCCTAAAACTCCGCAAGATCGCGCACTTTCCCGGAAACATGCCCTTCCAACGCACCCTGAGGGGACTACTTCCCGGAAACAACGCGATCACAGCGCAGCGAGAAAGGCGCCCGGACCGGGCAGGGAGCAGGGATGCACCGGGAGCTTGCGCTACTCGCACCATGCCGCGGGCAGCTCCCGCGCCAGCGGGGTGATCACACCGTTTCCCCCACGATGGTGTGATCAAGGACCATGATCAGGCCTTCTTCGGGGAAAACGGCGTGATCATGCCACAAGCCCCGGGCGATCGTGGGATGACGACGAGCGCCGGAGATCAGGTGTACCGGGACGGGCTAGGGAGCGCCGTGGCGGACGGCGTAGAGGGCCGCCTGCGTACGGTCGGCGAGGTCGAGTTTCATCAGGATGCTGGAGACGTGGGTCTTCACGGTCTTCTCCGCGAGGTGCAGGACCTTCGCGATCTCCCGGTTGGAGTGGCCCCGGGCGATCTCGGCGAGCACATCGCGCTCGCGTGGCGTGAGCTGGCCGAACCGGTCCGCCCCGGCACCGCCGCCGGTCATCAGTGCCGCCGCGACCCCCGGTGGCAGCAGCACATGCCCGGCGTGGACGGAGCGGATCGCGTTGGCCAGGTCGGCGGGGTCGATGTCCTTGTAGACGCAGCCCGCGATCCCCTCCCGCACGGCGGGGAGCAGGAGCACCGGCTCGGTGAAGCTGGTGACGACGAGAACCCGTGCCGCCGGGGCGGCCGCGGCGAGTGCCCGGATCGTCGAGACGCCGTCCAGCCCGGGCATCCGCAGGTCGAGCAGGATCACGTCGGGCAGCAGCTCGGCGGCGGCGGTGACGCAGGTGGCACCGTCGACCGCCTCGCCGACCACGTCGATGTCGTCGTGGAGTTCGAGGAAGACCCGCAGGCCCCGCCGGACGACGGCGTGGTCGTCGGCGATGAGGACCCGGATCGGCTCGTCACTCACCGGGCACCGCCAGGGTCACCGTGGTGCCGCTGCCGGGTGCCGAGCGCACGTCGAGGCTGCCCTGTGCCCGCCGGGCCCGCTCCCGCATCGAGGCGAAACCGAGCCGGGCGTTGGCGCCGGTCGGCGTGGTGTGATCGAAGCCGATCCCGTCGTCGGCGATCTCGCAGACCACACCCGTGTCGGTGGCGGTCAGCGCCACCCGGACCCGGGCCGCGCCCGCGTGGCGCAGCGCGTTGTGCAGGGCCTCCTCGGCGACGCGCAGCACCACCTCCTCGACGCGGGGCGTCAATCGCGGGCGGCCCGACTCGCTGAAGGTGACCTCGGCGTCGTGGACCCGGTCGAGCAGCGCGACCCGGCGGCGCAGCGTCTCGGCGAGCCCGGTGTCGGCGAGCTCGCGGGGGCGCAGCTCGGCGACGATCTGGGTCAGCTCGTCGGTGGCCTGCCCGGCGAGGCGGCGGATCTCGGCGAGTTCCTCCTCGGCGCGGGCGGGGTCGCGGCGCACCCAGGCGGCGGCGGCCTCGGTGGTGAGTCGCAGGCTGAAGAGCTTCTGGGCGATCGCGTCGTGCAGCTCGCGGGCGACGCGGTGCCGCTCCTCCAGCAGGGTCAGCTCGCGGCTGTGCTCGTAGAGCCGGGCGTTGGTGAGGGCGATGGCGGCGTGCGCGGCGAGAACGCCGAGCAGCCGCTCGTGGTCGGGGGTGAAGCCGTCGCCGTCGCGCCGGTTGGCGAGATAGATCGCGCCGAGGATCTCCTCGCCGTCGGTGATCGGCATGCCGAGGAAGTCCTTGAGGACCGGGTGCGCCCGCGGCCACCAGCCGAAACGGGGGTCGGCCTGGACATCCGGCAGGCGCTCGGGCTGGGCGGAGTGCAGCATCGCGCCGAGCAGTCCGTGCTGGCGGGGCAGCGGGCCGATCGCCGCCCACTGCTCGTCGGAGATCCCGTCCACGACGAATTCGGCGAACCCGCCCTGGTCGTCCGGTACGCCAAGAGCCGCATACTCGCACTCCAGCAGCCCGCGCGCGGCGGTCACGATGGTCTGGAGCACCTCGCGGGTGGAGAGGTGCCGGTTGACCGCTAGCACCGCCGCGCTCAGCTCGTCGAGCATCTCCCGATCGTCCACCTCCTGACCGTAGCGCCCCGGCGCGGGCAGCCGCGTCAGTCCGTGGGCCTAGGTCCAAGGTCCTAGACACAGGGCGGCTGCGGACCGATTCGGCCCGTCACGATCGCGAATAGCGTCGATGACATGCCTACCGCGATCGTTACCGGGGCCTCGCGGGGCCTCGGGCTCGAATTGACCCGCACCCTCACCGGCGCCGGCTGGCGCGTCATCGTCGACGCCCGCGACGCCGCCGAGCTGTCCGAAGCCGTCGGCGGCCTGCCCGGCGTCACGGCGGTCGCCGGCGACGTCACCAGCCCGGCCCATCGCGAGGAGCTGATCGACGCCGCCTGGAACACCGGCGGTCTGGACCTGCTCGTCAACAACGCCGGCACGCTCGGCCCGTCGCCCCTGCCCAGCGTCGCCGAGTTGCCGCTCGCGGCCCTGCGCGACGTCTTCGAGACCAACGTGCTGGCGCCGCTGGCGCTGACCCAGCTCGCCGCGCCGATGCTGCGGGCGGCGCGCGGCGCGGTCGTCCTGGTCACCTCCGACGCAGCCGTCGCGGCCTATCCCGGCTGGGGTGGTTACGGTGCGGGCAAGGCGGCGTTGGAGCAGCTCGGCAGGGTGCTGGGCGCCGAGGAGCCGGAGCTCGCCGTGTGGCAGCTCGACCCCGGCGATCTGCGGACCCGGATGCACCAGGACGCGTTTCCCGGCGAGGACATCTCCGATCGGCCGTTGCCGTCGACGGTCGCGCCGGGCCTGCTCAACCTGCTCGCGAAGCGTCCGGCCTCCGGTCGCCAGCGGCTCGCGGACTGGCTGGACGCATGAGCGCCGCGGCCCTGTGGGCGCCGCTGGAGGTGCCGGAGTTCGCCGGTGCCGCCGAGTTCTACGGCGAGGTGCTGGGCCTGCCCCGCATCGACGAGTGGTCGAGCGAGGACGAGCGGGGCGCGGTCTTCGGCGTCGGCGAGGGCGGCCGGATCGAGGTGGTCCAGACCGGCACTCCCAGCTCGCCGCCGGGAGTCGCGATCGAGCTGCCCAGCCGCGCTGCGGTCGACGCGCTGCACGAGACGATCACCGCGATGGAGCAACTCTTGAAGAGTTGCGGCGATCTCGGTCCGGCGGTGGTGTTCCCGCGCGGGCACTACGGTTTCGTCGTGCGGGATCCGGCGGGCAACGCCGTCCTCATCTGGAGCGAGGCCCGGTCGTGACCACCATGCTCGACTTCGCGCTCGACCCCGAGCTGGAGGCGCACGAGCCGCCCGAGGCGCGCGGTCTCGCCCGCGACCAGGTGCGCCTGCTCGTCGGCCGCTCCCCCGATCACGTCTCCCACCACCGATTCACCGACCTGCCGTCGCTGCTCGACCCGGGTGACGTGCTCGTCGTCAACACCTCCGCGACGATGCCGGCGGCCGTGGAGACGACCGAGCCGGGGCTCGCCGTGCACGTCTCGACGCTGCAGCCCGACGGCACCTGGCTCGTCGAGCTGCGCCGGCACGGGCAGCCGTTCCTCGGCGGTGTCGCCGGGCAGCGGCTCACGCTGCGTGGCGGTGCCACGGTGACGTTGCGGGCGGCCTACTCGGACCGGCTCTGGGCGGCCGAGTTGGACACGGTGTCGGTCCCGGCCTACCTGGCCCGGCACGGCAGGCCGATTCGTTACTCCTATGTGGAGCGCCAATGGCCGATCTCCGCCTATCACAGCGTCTTCGCGATCGAGCCGGGCAGCGCGGAGATGCCGAGTGCGAGCCGTCCCTTCACCGAGGCGCTCGTCACGAGGCTGGTGAGCCGGGGCGTCGTCATCGCACCGATCACCCTGCACACCGGTGTGGCGTCACCGGAGGCGCACGAGCGGCCGTACCCGGAGCGGTTCTCGGTCGGTGCGACCACCGCGCGCCTCGTCAACCAGGCCAGGGCCGCGGGTGGCCGAGTCGTCGCGGTCGGGACCACCGCGGTCCGCGCGATCGAAACGGCCGCGCGGGCCGACGGGTCGGTCGCGGCCGCCGGCGGCTGGACCGACCTGGTGGTCACGCCCGACCAGGGGGTACGCGTGGTCGACGGCCTCCTCACCGGCTTCCACGAACCGCGAGCGTCGCACCTGCTGATGCTGGCCGCGATCGCCGGGAACGACCTGTTGGGACGGTGCTACGCCGAGGCGATCGGGGAACGCTATCTGTGGCACGAGTTCGGGGACCTGAACCTCTTGCTCACGCATTGAGTTCGCTTGCCTACGTGCGGCATGATTCAACCGTGACCGCATGGGAGTACGCACGGCTGGAATATCGATCGGCCGGGGTCTTGGGCAACGACAAGTTCATGGACTGGGACGCGACGTTCCATTACCCGGGCGGGTCCAGCCGCTGGGGCACGGATGAGCGCTTCGACGACCTGCGCCACCTCAACCGTGCCGGTGCGGCCGGGTGGCAGGCCTATGACCGCACCACGATCTTCATGCACGGCGAGCCGCACCGCCTCTTCGCCGTGACCTATTCCATGCGCCGGGCCATCACCGATTAGAGCCGGCGGTTGGCGAGGCTGGGCAGCTCCGCGCGGATCTTCGTGAGCCGGGCCAGGTCCAGCTCCGCGACGGTGACGCCGACGGTGTCCGGGGCCTGCGCGATCACGGTGCCCCACGGATCGATGACCATGCTCCGGCCGAAGCAGGTGCGGCCGGGGTCATGGTCGCCGATCTGCCCGGCCGCCACGACGTAGCACTGGTTCTCGATCGCCCGGGCCCGCAGCAGCACCTCCCAGTGGTCGCGGCCGGTGTGCGCCATGAAGGCCGCCGGGACCACGATCACCTGCGCGCCGCCCTCGACGGCGAGCCGCCGGTAAAGCTCGGGGAAGCGCAGGTCGTAGCAGATCGAGAAGCCGACCCGGACCCCGTCGACGTCGGCGACGACGGTCTCGGCGCCGGGCGCGATCGTCGCGGACTCCAGAAAGGACACCCGCCCCGGGATCTCCACGTCATAGAGGTGGATCTTCCGGTAGGCGGTGACGAGGGCGCCGGACCGGTCGAAGAGCGGCGCGGTGTTGTGCGTGCGCTCCCCGTCGGCGCTGGCTTCGTGGAACGACCCCGCGAGCACCCACATCCCCAGCTCCCGGGCGGCATCGGCGAAGAACGCCGCGTAATCGCCGGTCAGCGTCTCCGGCTTCGGCGCGCCCGCCGCGGGGCCGAGGTAGTCCGTGTACTCCGGGAGCACGGCGAGGTCGGCACCGAGCGCGGCGGCCCGGTCGAGCAGCTCGCGGGCGGTGGCGAGGTTGGCCGCGCGGTCATCGCGGGCGTTGAGCTGGCAGACGGCGACGCGCATGGCAGGGGCTCCCGGTGGCTCGGCGATCAGCTGGTGAAGGTGGCGAGTCGGCGGATGCCCTCGTCGAGGACGGCATCCGACTTGCAGAAGGCGAAGCGGACATAGCGTCGGCCGGTCTCGACATCGTCGAAGAAGACCTGGGCGGGGATCGCCACCACCTTGGCCTTCTCGGCGAGATCGCGGCAGAACTCGACGCCGTCCTCATAACCCAGCGAGCGGACGTCGATCTGCAGGAAATAGGTCCCCTCGCACGGGTAGGTCTCCGCACCCATCGCGGTGAGCGCCTTGCGCAGCCGGTCGCGGCGCTCCTGCAGATCGGCGCGGAGCGCGGCGACCCAGTCCAGCTCGTCACGCAGCCCGACGGCGATCGCGGCCTGGAACGGCGTACCCCCGGCGAAGGTGAGGAACTGCTTCGCCTTGCGCGCGGCGGCGACGAGCGGTGCCGGACCGCAGACCCAGCCGATCTTCCAACCGGTCGCGGAGAAGGTCTTGCCCGCCGACGAGATCGTCAGCGTGCGTTCGCGCATGCCCGGCAGCGTGGCGAGCGGGATGTGCTCGGCGCCGTCGAAGGTCAGGTACTCGTAGACCTCGTCGGTGACGGCGATCAGGTCGTGCTCGACGCAGAGCTCGGCGATGAGGGTCAGCTCGGCTGCGGTGAAGACCTTGCCGGTCGGGTTGTGCGGGCTGTTGAGCAGCAGCAGCCTGGTCTTCGGCGTGATCGCGGCACGCAGCTCGGCCGGGTCGAACCCGAAGCGGTCGCCGGCCATCCGGAGCTGCACCGGGCGGCGGACCGCACCGGCCATCGCCATGTTGGCGAGGTAGCTGTCGTAGTAGGGCTCGAAGACGACCACCTCGTCGCCGGGCTCGCAGAGCGCGATCAGCACGGACGCGATCGCCTCCGTCGCACCGGCGGTCACCATGATCTCGCCGCCGTCGGGGTCGAAGACCTGGCCGTAGCGGTCCGCCCGGGCGGCGGCGATCGCGGACTTCAGCTCCGGCAGGCCGTCGACCGGCGGATACTGGTTGAGCCCGGCGGAGATGGCGTCGCGCGCGGCGGCGAGCACGCCGGCCGGGCCGTCGGTGTCGGGGAAGCCCTGCCCGAGGTTGACCGCGCCGGTGCGCTTGGCCAGGGCAGTCATCTCGGCGAAGATCGTCGTCCCGAGGCCGCGCAGCTTGCTGCTGGTCACATCCGTCACCCGCCACATGCTACAGCTCGGGCCGGTGGCAGACAGCTTCGACGGTGCCGAAGGCTATGCCACCCACATCAATTCCGGATTCCAGGACGACGTCACGACATAGCACGGAATCGCGTATGGAGACATTAATCAATGACCCCTGCGACACCCTTGTGCGACCCTTGCCAATCGGCATTCGGCGGAGACGGACACCCATCCGAACAGACGGTATTCTCCCGGCTCCGAGCAGCTCATGGCGCGCACTGTCGGCGCACCGACAGCATTCGAGCAGCTATTCGACCGTCCCTCGCGAGGAAATGCCGGGCGTCCTGTCAATGAACGCTTTATTGCCACCCCGGTGAAACTGCGGCAACCTGATGGCTCCTCGACGGATCGCGCGACCTGGAGTGCAACGGTGTCGGATGACGTGCTCGGCCGGTTCGGTTATCAGCAGGAGCTGCGCAGGGGCGTGGGCCTGGCCGATCTGGTCTTCTATGGACTGATCTTCATGGTGCCGATCGCACCCTTCGCCATCTTCGGCACCGTCTTCGCCGCCTCGGGCGGGATGCCGGTGCTCGCCTACGCCGTGGGGCTGGTCGCGCTGCTGCTCACGGCCGCTTCCTACACCCAGATGCTGCGCGCCTTCCCGCTCGCGGGCAGCGTCTACAGCTACGCCGGGCGCTCCATCGGGGCATCGGCCGGATTCCTCACCGGCTGGGCGATCTTCCTCGACTACATCCTGGTGCCCAGCCTGCTCTACCTCATCGCGGCGACGGCGATGCACGCCGCCGTGCCGAGCATCCCGGTCTGGCTCTGGCTGATCGGATTCGTGCTCGCCAACACCCTGATCAACCTGCGCGGCATCCGGATGACGGCGCTCTTCACCAAGGTGATGATCGTCGGCGAGCTGATCGTCCTCGCCGTCTTCCTCGGTATCGGCATCTGGGCGCTCGCCGACGGCCGGGGCCACGGCTGGAGCCTCACCCCGCTCTTCAACTCCGAGACCTTCACCTGGCCGATCATCCTCGGCGCGGTCTCCGTCGCCGTGCTGTCGTTCCTCGGCTTCGACGGCATCTCCATGCTCGCCGAGGAGGCGAGGGGCGGCGCCGCACAGGTCGGCAAGGCGATCAAGCTGGCGCTGATCCTCGCCGGGGTGCTCTTCATCGTGCAGGTCTGGGTCGCCTCGCTCCTCGTCGCCGACCCGGCGGCGCTGCTCGCGGCGGGCGACCCCGACGGCACCGCCTTCTATGACGCGGCGGCGCAGACCGGCGTCTCCTGGCTCGCCGACCTCACCTCCACCGCGACCGCGATCGCCTGGGGGCTCGCCGACACGCTCGTGGCCCAGGTCGCCGTCTCGCGGCTGCTCTACGCGATGGCCCGCGACCGCCAGCTGCCGAGGTTCCTCGCCACGGTCTCGATGAAGCGCGGCGTGCCCGCCAACGCGACGCTGCTCGTCGCCGCGCTCTCCACCGTCGTCGGAGTGTGGATGTCGACCCGGGCCGACGGCATCGGGCTGCTCGTCGGGCTCGTCAACATGGGCGCGATGGTCGCCTTCGTCGTGCTGCACCTGTCGGTGATCGTGCATTACCTGATCCGGAACCGCTCGGGCAACCTGCTGGCGCACCTGGTGCTGCCGCTCGCCGGGATCGGCGTACTCGTCATGGTGATCGTCAATGCCGGCGTCTGGGCGCAGGCGCTCGGCGCGGTCTGGCTGATCCTCGGCGTCGTCGCACTGATCGGGATGACCCTGGCCGGGCGGTCGCCCACGCTGGCCGGGATGAGCCGGGCAGAATGACCGGCATGTATGCCTATACCCTCGGCGGCCGGGCCGCGATCGGCACCGTGCGGCCCGGCGAGATCCTGCGGGTCTCCACACAGGACTGTTTCGGCGGGCTGGTCCGCGGGCCGCAGGATCTGCCGTCGCAGGTCTGCCCGCTGCCCTTCGTCAACCCCGTCACCGGGCCCTTCCATGTCGAGGGAGCGCGGCCCGGCGACACCCTGGCGCTGCACTTCGCGGCGATCACGCCCGCCCGCGACTGGGGCGTCTCGGCGACGGTCCCGCACTTCGGCGCGCTCACCTCGACGGATCGCACCGCGAGCCTGCAACCGCCGCTGGAGGAGCGGGTCTGGGTCTACGACATCGACACCGCCGCAGGCCTCGTGCACTTCCGGGCCACCCGCGGCGACCAGGCCGTCGCGCTCCCGCTCGACCCCATGCACGGTACGGTCGGCGTCGCCCCCGCCGGTTTCGAGGTCCGTTCCACGCTGACCTGCGACTCCCACGGCGGCAACCTGGACACCCCGGAGATCCGAGCGGGCGCCACGCTGTATCTCGGCGTCAACGTCGACGGCGCCCTCTTCTCCCTCGGCGACGGCCATGCGCGCCAGGGCGAGGGCGAGGCGTGCGGCACCGCGGTCGAGACGGCGATGGAGACGACGCTCGTCGTCGACCTCATCCCGAACACCGCGACACCGTGGCCGCGGATCGAGACCGACTCATACCTCATCTCGGTCGGGGTGGCCCGGCCGCTGGAGGACGCCTACCGCATCGCGCACGCCGACATGACGCGCTGGATCGGCGAGCTGACCGGCTTGGAGCAGCTCGACGCCTATCAGCTGCTCTCGCAGGCCGGCACCGCACCGGCGGGCAACGTGGTCGACCCCAACTACACGATGCTCGCGAAGATCGCCAAACGATGGCTGCCGGGGCCGGCTGCGGCCTACGCCGGCACGCATGCCCGGCTGCGGTCGATCGCCGCGGCGGGGTGACCTGATCGCTCTACGACACACACGGGAGGCGGCGGTCATGCAGCGATTGACCCTCCGCGACGAGGTCTACCTGCTCGCGCACGACGATCGTGGCGAGCCGCGCATCCACACGGGCTCGCTCTCCTTCGGGCTCGCCGGTGCGATCCTGATCGACCTGGTGCTCTCCGGTCACGTCACGGTGGAGCCGGGGCGGGTGGCCCTGCGCGACACCGCCCGCACCGGCGACGGGATCGGCGACTGGGCGATCGCCCAGATGGTCGGCGACCAGCTCCCCCGGCAGCCGCGCGGGTGGCTGGGGACGATCGCCCGGGACGCCTATGACCGGACCACCGGCGGGCTGCACGCGGCGGGGCTGGTGACGAAGACGAGCTACCGGCGGCTGCTCGGCTCGATGGTGGTGCGCTACCCGCCGGCGCCGGACGCGCCGATCGGCTCCACCCGGGCCCGGGTCTGGTACGCCGTGAACGGCCGCGAGACCCCGGACGACCAGTGCGCCGCGCTCTGCGGACTGGTCGGCACGCTCCGGCTGGAGTCGACCCTCAACGTCAACCTCCCGTCGGGCGAGCTGCTCAGCCGCCTGTCCTACCTGCTCGATCAGCAGCAGCCGGCCGTCCGGGAGATCGTCGGCACGGTGAGCACGATGATCACCGAGGCGGCGATATCTCCTTACCGATGAGGGCCACCAGGTCGGCGGGGCTCGCCGTGGCGTCGACGGTGACCACGTCCTCGTCCGGTCCGGGCTCCTCCAGCGTGGCGAACTGGCTCGCCACCAGGTCGGCGCCGAAGTAGTGGCCGGTGCGGTGCGCCGCCCGCGCGGTCGCCTCCGCGGCCGAGATCCGCAGGTAGACGACGCGTACGTCGGGGCTGCGCCGCAACCGGTCGCGGTAGGCGCGGTGCAGCCCCGAGCAGGCGACGACACCGCCCGTGCCCGCGGCGAGCCGCCCGTCGATCCAGTCGCCGATCGCGGCGAGCCAGGGCCACCGGTCGGCGTCGTCGAGCGGCTGCCCGGCCGCCATCTTCGCCACGTTGGCGGGCGGGTGGAAGTCGTCGCCGTCGGCGAACTCCACGCCCAGGTGTCGGGCGAGCGCGCTGCCGACGGTGCTCTTGCCGCTGCCCGCGACGCCGATCACGACGACGACCGGCTTCTTCGAGATGCTCATCGCTCCCGTGCCCCCAGCCGCAGCGACTGCCACGATCCGTCGGCGGCCCAGCCACCGTCCACGGAGAGCGTCACGCCGTTGACGAAGGCGCTGCGCCGCCGATCGGCGAGGAAGGCCACGGCCTGGGCGACATCGTCCGGTGTGGCGAAGCGCCCCATCGGCACGTGATCGGTGATGTCGGCGTCGCCGTAGGCGCCCTCGCCCTGCGACGCGTCGTCCATCGGCGTCTTGACCCAGCCGGGGCAGACGGCGTTGACCCGGACACCCCGGCCGCCCCACTCGGCGGCGAGGGTCCTGGTGAGGCCGATCAGCCCGTGCTTGCTCGCGTTGTAGGCGGACCGGTCGGCGACCCCGAAGAGCCCGGCGACCGAGGCGATGTTGACGATCGAACCGCTGCCCGCGGCGAGCATCTGCCGCCCGAGGGCCTGGGAGAGCAGGAAAGGCCCGGTCAGATTCACGTCGACCACCTGGCGGAACAGGCTGGCCGGTGTCTCCTCGGCGGGGCTGATGCAGGCGATCCCGGCATTGTTGACCAGCACGTCTATCCGCCCGAACCGCTCACCGATCGCTGCGGCGAAGTCGGCGACGTCGCTCTCCCGGGTGACATCGCCGGTGATCGCGAGCACACTATCGGAGTCGGGAATCTGCTGGCGGTCGAAGAGCGCGAGTCGATAGCCTTCGTCGGCGAGCACCTGGGCGATGCGCTCGCCGATACCCTGCGCAGCACCGGTGATCGCCGCGACGGGCCGAGGATCTGAGTCTGTGTCCACGAGCTGGATCGTAGGCGGACGCCCGCAACCCCGCACCTCATCGGCCCACCATCATCTGGGAGACCCCAATGCCTGGCACCGTGATCATCGTAGGTCTGGTGATGAACGTCGTTACTCCTGCCGACACGATCCTGCCTGCGGGATCGGTGCTCTACGTGGAGGAGCCCGAGGTCGCCGAGCGCAACGACGCGGCCGGGAAGCTCGCCGCCCTGGACTGCGTGCGCGAGCTCGTCACCTGGGAGTACCAGGTGCCCGGCGCCGCCGAGCGGTTCCACGACGAGCACCCGGACGAGCCGGTGGTCGCGGTGATCCCGGCCATGGAGTACGCGGTGCCCTTCGCCGCCCGGCTCGCCGAGCTCTACGGCGTACCCGGTGCGACGCTCACCGCCGCCGAGACCCTGCGCGACAAGGGCCGCCTGCGTGCCGTCACCGCGGCGGCCGGGATCGCCAACCCCGCTTCGGCGAGCGTGGCGAGCCCGGACGACGTGCGTGCCTTCGCCGAGCGGCACCCCGGGCGGATCATCATCAAGCCGAGCAACCGGCAGGCGACGATCGGCACCTGGATCATCGACGGGCCCGGTGCGATCGACGAGGCCTGGACGGCGGCGATCGCCCAGGACGAGAGCATGCACGTCCCCGATCGCGGGCTGCCGCTGCGGATGCTCGCCGAGCAGTTCGTGACCGGCCCGGAGTACAGCGTGGAGATGCTGGTCCACGAGGGCCGGTCCCGGTTCGCCAACGTCACCGACAAGGTCCTCTTCGACGGCCCGCGCCCGATCGAGCGGGGCCACGTCGTGCCCGCCGACATTCCCGACCCGCTGCACGAGGCGCTCGTCGCGGCGACGGCGCGGGTCGCCGGGGCGGTCGGGTTCCGCAGCGGATTCCTGCACTGCGAGTGGATCGTCGCCGCTGACGGCACGCCCTACCTCGTCGAGTGCGCCGGCCGGCTGCCCGGCGACATGATCGTGCTGCTGATGGAGTACGCCTGGCCGATCAACATCACCAGCCGCTACTTCGACGTCATGCAGGGCGTCGACCCCGGTCCCGCGCAGGCGGCGGCCGCCGCCGCCTGCGCGGTGTGGTTCCTCGCCGTGGACGCCGGCGTCGTGGAGTGCGTCGACGGCCTCGACGACGCGGCCGACGTGCCGGACGTGGTCCGGGTGGAGTGCCTGGTGGCGCCGGGTGACGAGGTGCACGAGCTGCGCAGCTCGTGGGATCGCGCGGCCTACGCGATGTCCTGGGCGCCGACGCCGGAGGAGGCGCGCGAGGCCGCCGAGCTCGCGATCGCCAAGATCCATGTCAAGGTACGCGAATTGCCGTAAACCACCACGGTGGCGTACTGGCGCGCAGCAGAATGCAGGGCATGACCGATTACACCGACGAGGAACGCCAGACGCTGCGGACCGCCGCGTTCGGCGCGATGATGCTCGTCTCCAACGCGGACCCGGGCTTCTTCGCCACCATCAAGGAGAGCATGGCCGGGTCCAAGGTGCTCGCCGGCTCGTCGCCCGAGCTGCGCGACCTGCTCAAGTCCGGCGGGCTGCCGCAGGTGCCGAAGGGATCGCCGGCCGAGATGGAGACCGGCGTCCTCGCCGCACTGCAGCAGTCCACGACGATCCTGCAGTCCAAGGCCCCGGCCGAGCTGGACGGCTTCCGCAGCGCGATCGTCGCCGCGTGCGACAAGGTCGCCGACGCGTCGGGCGGGGTCACCGAGCCGGAGACCGCCGCCGTCACCAAGGTGAAGGCGGCCCTCGGCGTCGGCTAGCCGCCGGTGCAGGCTCCGGCGCCGTGCAGGTTCTCGATCATGCGCCGGAGCAGGTCGTCCGCCGCCCGCTCCTCGGCGGGGCTGAAGCCGCCGAGAAGCCGCGCGGCGACGCGGGCGAAGGCGGGCGGCACCAGCGGATGCAGCTCACGACCGGCCTCGGTCAGCTCGACGACGACGGCTCGCCGATCGCCGGGGCGGGGTGACCGCCGCACGAGCTCCTTGCCCACCAGCCGGTCGATGAGGCGTGTCATGCCCGCCGTGTCCGTGCCGACCAGGCCCGCGAGCTGGCCGGGGCTGTCCTCGCCCTGCGCGATCCGCATGATCAGCGCGCCCTGCTGCATCGTGATCCCGAGGGGCGCCAACTCCGCGTCGAGGGCCGCACGCAGGTCGCGGGCGAGGCACGGGATCAGCTCCTCCATGATCGACAGCATAGCCTTGCCGCATTTGACAGTAACAATCCGTTATCGGGATAGATAAGAATAGTTTCTTGAGGTGCGCCTAACAGGATCTTAGGCTCATCGATATGGACATTCCCACCGTCAGTCGGCGTACCCTGATCGCCGGCACGGCCGCCGCCGGTCTGGCGAGCGCGACCGCCGCGGGCGGCACGGCGGCATCGGCCGCGCCCCCGGCCCGCCCCAACATCCTGGTGATCGTCACCGACGACCAGCCCAAGAACACGAGCTGGGCGACGCCCAAGACCGTCGGCTGGCTCGGCGACCAGGGCGTCACGTTCACCCGGGGGTACGCCGCCACGCCCCTCTGCGCACCGTCGCGCTCCTCGATCCTGACCGGCCGGTACGCGCACAACCACGGCGTACGCGGCAATCAGCACTCGGAGAACCTCGACCACAGCGGCACGGTGCAGCGGTACCTCCACGACGCCGGTTACCGGACCGGGCTCTACGGCAAGTTCCTCAACGGCTGGGACGTCCACGACAATCCCCCGCACTTCGACGAGTACGCGCTGCTCGCACCCATCACCTACAACGACGGCACCTACAACGTCAACGGCACGGTGAAGACGATCGCGGGCTACTCCACCACCGTCATCAAGAACCAGGCGGTGAAGTTCATCGAGCGCAGCGCCACCGACACCCGGCCCTGGTTCCTCTACGTGGCGCCCAAGGCGCCGCACGGGCCCAACACGGCGGACACGCCCTACGAGAACACGCCGGTCCCGGCCTGGAAGGGGCGGCCCTCCGTGCCCGAGGCGGACCGGTCCGACAAGCCCGGGTTCATCAAGAACGCCACCGGCACCCTCGCCGACGGCAAGGCGATCCGCACCGCGCAGCTGCGCACGCTGCTCTCCGTCGACGACGCCGTCGAGGCGATCCGGCAGAAGCTCGTCGCGCTCGGCCAGTTGGACAACACGCTGGTCATCTTCATCGGCGACAACGGATACACCTGGGCCGACCACGGCTGGACCAAGAAGTCGGTGCCATACACCCCGTCGATCCAGGTGCCGTTCTACCTCTCCTGGCCGGCCGGCGGCCTCGACACCGGCGCCGACGACGGCCGGCTCGCCGCCAACATCGACATCGCGCCGACCATCTTCGACGCGACCGGTGTCACCCCCGGGCCGCAGCACGTCCTCGACGGCCACTCGCTGCTCGGCTCGCACCGGCGGACCCGCCTGCTCACCGAGTTCTGGAAGCACGGCACCGGTGCGGGCGGCCCCAACACCTGGTCGTCCTATGTCGACGCGACGCGGCAGTACACCGAGTACTACCAGCTGCACACCGACGCCAACGGGATACCGACCGGCACCGGTGCCGTGCTGTTCCGGGAGTACTACGACCTCGTCAACGACCCGCACCAGCTGACCAACCTGCTCTACCAGGCGACGCCCGCGCAGGAGCAGGCGCTCGGCATCCCGGCCCTCGCCGCCCAGCTCGCCGCCGACCGCACCAGCTCGGGCGCCACCGCACCATGACCCACCGACCCTGCTGCGCCACCGCGTCAGGGACGGCCGCACCGGGCACCACCCCGGTAGCGGTGATCAATCGGCCGGCCGCTGCGCCACATCAGCCCTCACCAGCGGCCGGCCTGATCAGCCTTCCCGGTGGCGCCTTCCGGATGGGCGCCGAGGACGGGTTCCCCGCCGACGGCGAGGGGCCGATCCGGACCGTCACGGTGCGCCCCTTCGCCATCGCGGCGACCACGGTGACGAACGCGCAGTTCGCCGCCTTCGTCACCGCGACCGGCTACCGCACCGAGTCGGAACGGTTCGGCTACTCCTTCGTCTACGAGGGCTTCCTCAGCGCGGAGCTGGCGGAGTCGGCGCCCCGCGTACACGGAACGCCCTGGTGGTGTGCGGTCGAAGGCGCGACCTGGCGGCATCCGCGCGGACCCGGCACCGAGGCCGCCGCCGACCACCCGGTCGTGCACGTGACCTGGCACGACGCGACCGCCTACTGCGGCTGGTCGGGCACGCGCCTGCCCACCGAGGCCGAGTGGGAGTACGCCGCCCGCGGCGGCCTCGACCAGCGGCGCTACCCCTGGGGCGACGACCTGACCCCCGGCGGCGACGCGGCGTGCAACATCTGGCAGACCGGGCTCGGCGGCACGGCGCCCGCACAGTCGTTCGCCCCCAACGGATTCGGCCTGTTCAACACGGCCGGAAACGTCTGGGAGTGGTGCGCGGACTGGTTCGGCGCCGACCAGCACGCCCGGTCGATGCGCGGCGGCTCGCACATGTGCCACGACTCCTACTGCAACCGTTACCGGGTGGCCGCCCGCTCGTCGAACACCCCCGACAGCTCCAGCGGCAACATCGGCTTCCGCGTCGCCCAAACCCAGTGACGTTTTGCAGCAAAGCGTGCCCATTCGCACGTCGGAGGGCACGCTTTGCTGCAAAACGTGACCGGGTCGCCGCGCCAAGATCGCCGCAACTCTTCAAGAGTTGGTCCTAAAGGGTCAGAGCCAGCCTCGGCGGGCGGCCGACAGTCCGGCCTGGAAGCGGGTCGTCGCGTGGAGCTGTGCCATCAGCTCCTGGATCCGGCGGCCCACCGTTCGCTCCGTCACGCCGAGCGCCCTGGCTATCGCCCGGTCCTTGAACCCGCTCGCCAGCATCGAGAGCAGCCGCCGGTCCTGATCGCTGACGCCTTCGGATGTGGTCGCGGTGACGCCGATCGGGGTGGCCTGCGCCCAGAGCGACTCGAAGCAGAGCACCAGCGCGTCGAGCAGCGGCGAGGCGTGCACCAGGATCCGGGTGCCGGTCTCACCGGCGGAGAAGCTGATCGGCAGCAGCGCCAGGTCGCGATCCGCGATGATCATCTTCATCCGGATGCTGGGCAGCGTACGCGCCTGCTCCCCCGCCGCGACGCACTCCATCATCTGGTCGACGTGCCCGGCCTCGTGCAGTCCCGGGGCGTCGTAGAGCGCCCGGTAGCTCACGCCTCGGGCGAGCGCCTGCATCTCCTCCGCATTCGCCACCGGCCGCCCGTAGAGGTAGGGCGGGCTGTCGATGATCAGCACCTCCTCGCGGGCACCGAGCTGCATCCTGGCGAGATGGTGGCTCACCGCCTCGGGGCCCTCGACGAGCTGGATCAACTCCGACGACTCGGCCGGCGGGAGCACCGAGCGCACCCGCAGCGCCAGCTCGTGCGCATCGATGCGCAGCTGCTCCAGCTGCTTGCTGCGGCGCAGCACCAGCGCGTCGACGGCGATCTCCGGCGGCGCCGCGACATAGCTGTTGCGGCTGCCGACGAGGCGGGCGGCGAGCCCCGTGTCGAGCAGGCGCTGCAGGGCCTTGCGGACGCGGGCCACCGGCAGGTCCTGCCTCGCCGCGAGGTCGGTCGGGGTGCTCCGGGGATGGGAGAGCAGGTCGAGATAGAGGTCGCTGTGGATCTGCGCCAGACCGACCGGTTCCAGCAGGGACGGCATCCCCGCAGCGTATTGAAGGTGGGCCCGCCCGGCCAGGGGCGAGCCCACCCGAGTGCCTAGAAGGTCAGGCTCCATCGGTCGATGGTTCCGTTGGTGGCGGTGAAGTTGAAGGCCCGCACCCGCAGCGTCCACTGCCCGGAGGCCGGTGACGAGCTCGCGTTGACCGTGTATGTCGCGTCCACATTGGGCGCCGTGTCACCGAAGTTGATCTGCTTGAGCTGGTACGTGTAGCCGTTGGGCCCGACCAGTTCGATGCTGAGCTGGCCCCGGTTGGGGCAGACGACCCGTACCTTGACGCTGAGCGAGGCCGGTGCGCTGCCGGGGCGCCCGCTGACCGTGATCGTGCTGACGCCCGGGTTGTTGAAGTCCCCGACCGGATAGTCGTTCTCGTTGGCGTAGACGCCACCGGGCGGCGGCGGGGACGGCGAGGAGGACGGCGACGGTGGGGTGGAGGGAGAGGCGGACGGCGACGGCGAGGTCGGCGGCACCGAGGGCGAGGTGGAGGGTGTCGGGGACGGAGCGGTGCCGCCCACGTAGAGCAGCACGTTCGGCGAGCCGCTGCCCGGGTTGGTGACCTTGCCGGGCGTGCCGCCGTTGACCAGCGCGTCGCGTACCTGTGCGGGGGTGGCATTGGGGTTGGCCGCGAGGTAGAGCGCTGCCGCGCCCGCGACGTGCGGCGACGCCATCGAGGTGCCGCTCATCGTGGCGGTGCCGGTGTCACTGCTGTATCCGGCCGAGACGATGTTGGAGCCCGGTGCCCAGATGTCCAGGCAGCTGCCGTAATTGGAGTAGCTCGCCTTGGCGTCGTTGGACTCGGTGGCGCCGACGGTGATCGCGAGCGGTTCCCGGGCCGGGGTGAAGTTGCAGGCGGACTCGCCGTTGTTGCCCCCGGCGAGGGCGAAGGTGATGCCGACCGCGATCGCGCCCCGCACCGCCGTCTCCATCCCGGCATGGGTGCCCTGGGCGCCGAGGCTCATGTTGGCGACGGCGGGCTTCTGCGCGTGCGCGGTGACCCAGTCGATCGCCTCGGCGATCTTGTTGTCGTCGCCGTTGCCGGAGCAGTCGAGGACCCGGACGGCGTGCACCTTCACGCCCTTGGCGACGCCGACGGTGGAGCCGCCGATCGTGCCCGCGGTGTGGGTGCCGTGCCCGTGGCAGTCGACGCCGTTGCGGCCGTCACCGATGTTGTCGAAGACCACGTCGGCCCGGCCGCCGAAGGTCTGGTGCGAGGCCCGGATGCCGGTGTCGAGCACGTAGACGTGCACCGACGAGGCCGTGGTCGGATAGGTGTAGGCCTTGTCCAGCGGCAGGTTGCGCTGGTCGATGCGGTCCAGGCCCCACGACGGCGGGTTGGTCTGGGTGTCGGTGAGGTGGACCCGGCCGTTCTGCTGCACGAACTGCACCGACGGGTCCGCCGCGAGTGCCCTCGCCTGCGCCTCGGTGCCGGTGAAGGTGAAACCGCGCAGTGCCGCGGAGAGCACGGTGCCGACGGTGCCGCCATGCTTTCCGACCAGGTTGCGGGCCTCGTCGCCCGCCTCCACGCGGGCGGCGGCGGCGAGCGACGCGGCGCCCTTGAGACCGATGAGGTAGCTGCCGGGAATCGCCTCGGTCGCGCCGAGGTAGCCGGAGGGTGCCGAGACGAGCAGGGCGCCGTCCGAGACGGACAGGGGTGGGAGGCCCGCCGACGCTGAGAGCTGGAGGCTGACGGCGCCGGTGGTGGCGACCGCACCGGCCAGCGCGGCGATCAGGAGCCGACGGGTCGGCCCGCTTGGGTGTGCCATGGATTCTCCTTGGAAGGGTAAGGATGGCCCCGGGGTGCGCTAAAGCTAAGCCCCATCCATCGATATGGACCCTTCCGATTCCAGACATTGCCCGGCACCGGACAACCGTCACGCCGTGCAGCACAGCGCGGCCGTCTCGCTGCGCGAGGCCGCGCTGTGCCGCGACCCGTCAGCGCGCGCCCCGCCGGGGCAGCTCGTCGAGGTGGGTGGTGGCGGCGATCCGCACCACGGAGAAGCCGTCGATGGTGGTGATCGCCGCGGACGGGACGCCCTCGTGCAGCAGCCGCGCGGGCACGGCCGCATCGCCCAGCAGGGATCGGAGCAGGTCGACGGTGATGCCGCCGTGGGTGACGACCGCGATCGGCTCGGCGGGCGCCGCCTCGGTGAGGAACGCGCGCATCCGCTCGGCCGCCTGATGGGACGAGTACCCCCCGGCGGGGACGAAGTCCCGCTCGCGCACGGACCGGGACCAGTCGATGAGGAACTCGCCGATCGGCCGGTGGCCGTCCCAGTTCATCCGCTCGCGCAGCCGGTCGTCGACGGTGACACCGAGACCGGCGACGGCGGCGATGCGCTCGGCGGTCTGGGCGGCGCGCAGCAGCGGGCTGCTGAAGACACTCGTGATGCCGGCGTCCCGCAGCAGCCGGGCGGCGCAATCGGCCTGCCACCTACCCCGGTCGGTGAGGCCCGGATCGCCGGGCTCCGGCTGCTTCTCACCGTGCTGCACGAGGTAGATCAAGCTCATGCGGCTGAGTGTGCGCCGGGAACCGATCAGGTGGCGATCAACTAACCGGTCGGACTCTCCGGAGCGTCAGCCCAACCCGCTGTAGTACCGCTGGGCACCGTCGTGCAGTTGGACGGGCAGCGTATGCGAGGCGACGGCCTGGGAAATATTCTTCCCCTCGGGGTGCACCAGTTCGAGTTCGCCCTGGTAATCGAAGATCAACCGAGTCATCTCGTACGCCAGCCGCTCCGGCAGGTTCACCGCGACGACGATCAGGTTGGGGATCGTGACCGTCGGGATCTCCCGCACGATCAGGCCGTAGACCGAGCCCGGGATCGACCCGTCGGTGTAGATGCCCGGGTAGGTCCGCTGCAGGTCGGCCAGGACCGACGCGGTCGGCAGCAGGGTGTATGTGCTGTTCCGCTCGAAGAGCGCGGTGATGCCGACGGTCGGCACTCCGGCCGAGTAGAACATCGCGTCGAGGTCGCCGGAGCGCATCAGGGCGATCATCTGGTTGAGCGAGCCGGACACCTGCTTCACCCGGATCCCGGCCGAGGTGAGGATGCGGGTCGCGACGACCTCCGTCCCCGAGCGCGGCGGTCCCATCCCGACCCGCCGGTCGGCGAGATCGGCGAGCCGCTTGATCGGCCCGGCGGCCCGGGTCACCAGGTGGGTGTAGCTGCTGAAGACCCTGGCCAATGCCCGGATCGGCTGCGGGTTGTTGGCGAAGGCGCCCAGGCCCGCGACCGCGTCGGCGGCGCTGTCGGCGAAGGTGAAGGCCACGTCGACATCGCCCCGGACCAGGCGCTGCAGGTTCTCCGCGGCACCGTTCGTCGGCACCGCGACCGCCTCATAGCCCGGCAGGTGCCGGGTGATGACGTCGGCGTAGCCGCCGCCGATCTGGTTGAAGACGTCGTTGGTCGGCCCGGTACCCACCGTGATCTGGCCGCGGTGCCACGCGTCGCCCTGCGACGGATCGGTGCCGCAGCCGCCCAGCGCGGCGGTCGCGACCGCGCCGAGCAGCAGCCGGCGGCGGTTCACAGCTGGCCCGGTACGCGCGCATCCGGGTCCAGCGCCACCGCGACGCGCTGAGCCAGCAGGGCGGTCTCGTAGCCGGTCTGGCCGAGATCGCAGCCCGGGGAGGCGAGGACGGCGAGCTGCGCCCGGTCACCGACGGCCATCACGAGGAGCACGCCGCCGTCCATGTCGATGATCGTCTGGCGTACCCGGCCGGTGGTGAGGCATCGAGCCGCGCCGACGGTGAGGCTGGCGAGCCCGCTGGTGATGGCCGAGAGGTGGTCGGACTGGTCCTGCGGCAGGCCGGCGGTGGCGGCGAGCGCGAGGCCGTCGACCGAGACGGCGAGGGCGTAGGTCACGTCCGGAACGCGCTTGGCGAAGGAGGTGAGCAGCCAGTCGAGGCTCTCGGGTTCGGTGGGGGCGGACAGGTCGGGCATCAGGGCGTCCTTCGTGGCTAGGGACGGGTGGGCGGAGCGGCCTGGCGGTGGGCTGCCATACCCGTGGCCAGGCTGGTGAGGCGGGCGCGGATGAGTTCCGGGTCGATCGTCGCCGGGACGACGGTCTGCGCCGGGTCGTCGATCAGCGCCGGGGCGAGGGCGTCGCCCGGATCGCGGACGGGCAGATCGTTGCCGTTGCCGTTGCCGACAGGCCGGGCATGGCCCCGGGCAACGATCTTCGGTGCGACCGAGGCGGCGACGGGCGCGCTGGCGGCCCGGGCGGCCGCCTCCGCGTTCCGCCGGGCGGCGACCCCCTCGGCTGTGGCGAGCAGCCGCGCGGGCAGCCGGACCAGGGCCATCGTGCCCTGGCCGGGTGCGCTGTGCAGCTCGACGCCGACCTGCAGCCGCTCGGCGAGCCGGGCGACGACGAGCAGACCCATCCGGCTGGCGAGCTCGCTGGTGAGCCGGGACGGGTGGGCGAGGCGTTCGTTGATCTGCGCCAGCTGCCCGGCCGGGATCCCGATGCCCCGGTCGAAGACGCTGATCGTCAGCTCCTCCGGTGCCCGGTGGGTCGAGACCTGGACCCGGCTCGTCGGCGGCGAGAAGAGGGTGGCGTTCTCGACGAGCTCGGCGATGAGGTGGACGAGGTCGCCGACGCAGTGGGCGGAGACCCACAGCTCGGGCACGGCCGTGGCGTCGATCCGGGCGTAGTCCTCGATCTCGGCGGCGGCGGCGAGCACGACGTCGCTGAGCAGCTCCGGATAGGGGAAGGTCCGGCCGGGCTCGCCACCGGCGAGGACCAGCAGGTTCTCCTCGTTGCGCCGCATCCGGGCGGCGAGGTGGTCGAGGCGGAACAGCCGCGACAGCGTCTCCGGGTCGGTCTCGACCAGCTCGAACTCGTCGATCAGGGCGAGCTGCCGGTTGACCAGGGTCTGCCCGCGCCGCGACAGCGCGACGAAGACGCCGGCGATGTCGAGGCGCTGCAGTGCCTGGTCGGAGGCGAGGCGCAGCGCCTGGCGGTGCAGCGCACCGATCGCGGCGGAGACCTCGCCGATCTCGTCGGCGTCGACGGGCAGTGACGCGGCGGAGCGCTCGGTGGAGGCCGCGATGACGGCCCGCACGGTGTCCGGGCTCGGTGCCTCGGTCACGGCCGCGATGGCGCCGGGCAGCTCCGTGTTGGCCACCGCCAGCGCCGCCTGGCGCAGGTTGCGCAACCGCCGACTGGTACGCACGGCGAGCGACAGCGCGGCGTAGAAGGTGAGCGCCATGATGGCGGCGGTGCTGATGCCGGAGACGACCGCCTGGGTCTGCGCGACGGCCGCCTGGAAGGTCGCCTCCTCCTCCAGCACCCCGATCGCCTCGAGCTCGAAGAGGTAGAGGCGGCGCAGGGCGTTGGTCTGCGCGATGTACCAGGCGTCGGAGTCGACCTTGAGCGCGTCGCTGCGGCTGTCCGCCTGCAGCGCCTTCTCGATCATCGAGCGGGCGTTCTCGACGTCGACCCCGGAGACGACCGCGGCGTAGCGGGACCGCATCACCGGGGTGGCGATCCGGTCGAGCTCGGCGAGGCGCTCCTGCTCGGCCCCGCGCAGCATGCCGAGCTGGGCGAGCTCGCCCGGCTCGAACCTGCCCCGGGTGAAGACCTCGCGCAGCAGTCCGCGCTGCTCGGCGGCGCGGTGCTCGGCGCCGGTGAGCACGGAGACGACCCGGGCGCTCGCGGCGAGGCGCGGGTCGACGGGCTGCACGGCGTATGCCTCGGCCACGGCGACGAGGGTGTGGGTGAGCTCGTCGTACGCGGCCTCGGGCGAGGAGTCCTCGGGTGATCCGGCCCGGTCGGAGGTGACGGGCACCCCGCCCGGGGGCACATCGGGGTGCAGCGCCCGGTAGCGCGTGGTGGAGAGGTTGTCGAGCTCCTCCTCGGCCTCGTCGAGCAGCTCCCGGACGGCGGGTGAGGCGAGCGCCGCGGCGGCGGTCGCCTCGCGGAACCGGGCCATCGCCTCCTCGGTGCGGATCCGCTGGGCGATCAGGAGCTGCTGACCGGCCGTGCCGCCGCGCAGGAGCAGGTCCGCCGTCTCGGCGACCTCCTGCTCGAGCTGGTGGCCGAGCTTGACGGTCGCGCTGAGGGCCTGCGCGATCTGCCGGGACCGCTGGGCGTCGGTGGCGGAGTTGAGCGCCTCGGCGGTCTGGACCAGGCCGAGCGCGCCCACACCGATGAGTGCGACGACGACCGGAAGCAACAGACGAACGCGGATCGACCGAAGTCGTCCGCGTCTACTGTGCCCGGAGACCGTATCTCTCCGGTGGTCGCGACGGTATCGGGCCATACCGCGCACCTCCTGTTGTGGTGACCTGACCACCCTGAAGACTCTGCCCACGCGCGGTGATCCGCAAGACCCACGACCTCAGCCGCTTGGCTACTTTGTCTTCGGATATACGACACCTGGGAGGGTTTCAGAATTCACGAGTAGTCTCGGTCATCGTGAGCGAATCGCATCTCGCACACCTCGACGCGATCGGTGTGATCACCGAGCGAACGATCCGGGACAGCGACAAGTCCTATGTGGTGAGCGGGACCTTCCGTGGCCGGGCCGTGGTGGCGAAGGTCCTGACCAGCGAAGATCCGCACTGGATCGAGCGGCAGGCCTGGGAGCGAGGACTCTACGCCTCGCTCGGCGAGCATCCGCCCCCGGTCCGCCTGCCGAAGCTGCTCCACGAGACCGATCGATGCCTGGTGCTGGAGCGGCTGCCCGGGACGGTCCTGGCGCCGGGGCGCTACCCGTCGGGGCTGGATCCGATCGGCGTCTGGCGGGTCCTCGACGCTCTCGCCCAGCTGCACTCGTGGTCGGCGGGCACGGCGCTCGGCCCGGCGGAGCTGCCCACCGCGTCCCTCATCGACCGCCAGGCGGCCTCCGGTCAGCTCCGCCCCCGGGACCGGGAGCTCGTCGAGCAGCTCCTCGACGGGGCCACCGCGGTCCGGCCGGAGCACGGCGACCCGCTCGCCTCCAACATCCTGATCTCGCCCGGCTCGGTCGGCCTGATCGACCTGGAGCACACCGGGCTGCGGCTGCCCGGCGTGGACTGGGCCGTGATCCGCCTGCTCTGGGCACCCGGCAACCCGTGGGTGGCACCCCTGATCGAGGACCGGGTACGCCAGGAGGGCATCGACCGGTCCTACGCCGTGCACCTGATGCTGCTCGCGTGCCGGGAGTGGCGGGTGCACCTGCGCGACGGCCGGGTCCCGGAGTCCATGCGGTCGACCCTGACCGCCAATATCAACCTCGCTCGGCGGGCCGTTAGCCTTGCCTGATGTTCCAGCGGTACGTGGCGATCGGCGACAGCACCAGTGAGGGTCTCGACGACCCCGACGGCCGTGGTGGCTTCCGCGGCTGGGCGGACAGGTTCGCCGCCCACGTGGCGCGGGCCCAGCGCGACAGCGGCCCCGAAGGTGGCCTGGAATATGCCAACCTCGCGATCCGGGGGAAGGTGACCGCGGAGATCCACGACGAGCAGCTCCCGGTCGCGCTCGACCTGCGGCCCGACCTCGCCACCGTCGTCTCCGGCACCAACGACGTGCTGCGCCGCTCCTTCGACGCGGCGGCCGTCGGCGAGCACGTCTTCGCCATGCAGCACGCCCTGGTCAGCCAGGGTGCGACCGTGCTCACCTTCACGATGCCCGACCCCGGACCGGTGATGCCGATGGCGAAGCCGCTGCGGCCCCGGTTCGCCGCGCTCAACGAGGCGTTGCGCGAGGCCAGCGCCCGCAGCGGGGCGATCCTGCTGGATCTCGGGGTCCACCCGGTCGCCTCCGATCCGCGCCTGTGGAGCGAGGACCGCCTGCACGCCAACTCCGACGGGCACGCCCGGATCGCGCTCGGCCTCGCCCACGCCGCCGGCCTGCCCGGATTCGACGATTCGTGGACCCGGCCCCTGCCCGGCACGCCCGACCGGAGCGCGCTCGCCGCCGCCCGCGCCGAGGTGCTGTGGCTGCGCCGCTACCTGCTGCCGTGGATCGGCCGCCACCTGCGCGGCCGGTCCTCCGGCGACGGGATCACCGCGAAACGTCCACTGCCGACCCCGGTCGAGAACGCCGACGGTTCCGAGTAGCGCCACCAGGGCGCGTCAGAAACAGCCCGGGCTCTTGCCAATCCGTCGCGAGTCAGTCCACAATCGCAACCCAGCAGCCCACCAACAATGCATGATCCGCGAATGGTCGATAATCCATAGCGTTATCGATGACGGAGGCCTGGCGTGGAACTACGCGACATCGAGATCTTCCTCGCGCTCGCCGAGGAGCTGCACGTCGGCCGTACGGCCGATCGGCTGCAGCTCTCGGCGGAACAGGTCCGCCTCTCCATCGCCGAGCAGGAACGGCGCGTCGGCGCGTCGCTCTTCGAGCCGGCCAACGGCCGCGACGACCCGCGCGTCGCGCTGACCCCGATCGGCCGGCACCTCTACGCCGATCTCGACGCGGGCTACCGGCGCATCCAGGACGGCTTCGCCACCGCCGCGGCGAGCGCGCGCGGGCACACCGGCACCCTGGCGCTCGGCATCACCAGCACCCTGGGCCAAGAGCTCGCGCCGATCACCCGGCTCTTCCGCGCCCGGCACCCCGGCTGCGAGCTGCAGATCCGCGAGGTGCACCACAGCGACCCCTTCGGACCGCTGCGCGCCGGTGACGTCGACATCCAGCTCAGCCCGCTGCCGGTCGACGAGCCCGACATCATCTGCCTGCCGGTCGACGAGTCGCCGGAGCGGGGCTGGGGCCTCGCCTGGCGGGCGACCGGCGAGACGAGCGTGCACCGGGCCTTCGCCCAGGCCGCGCTCGACGCCCGGGCCGAACGGGGCTGACGCGGGGTCCGCCACGCCGGCCGCCTGCTCTAGGGTGGCCGGATGCGCCGCACCCCCCTCGTCGCCGCCGCAGTCGCCATCGCGCTGGTCGGCGGCTGCACGCCGAGCCACCCCATCAGCCTGCCCGACCTGCCCACCCCGGCTCCGGCCACGCTGCCGTCGGGCAGTCCCGCCCCGACCGCCCCGGCCGGTCCGACGGACGGCTCGTCGACCCCGATCGCCGATCCGATCTATCCGCAGTACGGCAATCCGGGGCTGGACGTGCTGCGCTATGGGCTCGACCTCACCTGGGCGCCCGCCACGAAGACCCTCACCGGGGTGGCCGACGTCAAGCTCCGGGCCGTGAAGGACCTCGCCGAGGTGCGGCTGGACTTCTCCTCGGCGTACCGGCTGGGGGGTGTGACCGTGGACGGCGCCGCGCGGACCGCGAAGGTCTCCGGCTCGAAGCTGGTCGTCGACGCGCCGCTGAAGGCGGGCGCCGCGGCTACGGTGGTGGTGCGTTACACCGGTACGCCGGACACCGTGCCGATGCCGTCGCACCGCGCCGATGTCGAGGAGCTCGGGCTGACGATCACCAGCGAGGGCGGGCTCTGGACCATGCAGGAGCCGTTCGGGGCGTTCACCTGGTACCCCGTGAACGACCAGCCCTCCGACAAGGCGCTCTACGACATCGCGATCACGGTGCCCGCGGGCTGGTCCGGGATCGCCAGCGGCACCCCGAAGGGCCAGCAGGGCAATACGTTCCGTTACGCGAGCTCCGTCCCGGTCGCGAGCTACCTCACCACCCTCGTCGTCGGGAAATACCGGAAGGAGACGGCGACGGGGCCGCACGGCATCCCGCTGACCTACTGGTACCGCCCCGGCGTCGACGAGGATGTGCTGCCCGCCCTGCGCAAGGGGTCCGCACACCTGGCGTGGCTGGAGGAGCGGTTCGGGCCCTACCCCTTCGACACCGCCGGCGTCGTCCTGGTCGCCTCGACCTCGGGGATGGAGACGCAGCAGATGATCACGATGGGCGCCAGCCGGAGCGACCGCATCGACGGCGATCTGCTCCACGAGTACGCCCACCAGTGGTTCGGCGATGCCGTCACCACCTCGAACTGGCGGGACCTGTGGCTCAACGAGGGCTGGGCGATGTACGTCCAGTACCTCTACATGAACGAGCGCGACGGCATCAGCATGAGCAGCTGGGAGCGGCAGATCCGCCTCGTCGACACCGACCTGCGCGAGCGGGCCGGGCCGCCCGGCAAGCCGGACCCGGGCCGCTTCGCCGAGAGCAACGTCTACATCTGCCCGGCGCTGATGCTGCACCAGATCCACAAGAAGATCGGCGATCAGCGCTTCTTCGCGCTGGCCAGGGACTGGGTGCAGCAGCACCGGAACACGGCGCAGGACCGGGCGGCGTTCATCGCCTTCGTCAACAAGCACACCGGCGAGGACTTCACCACCTTGATCAACACCTGGCTGGACTCCCCCACCACCCCCAAGATCAGCTAACCCCTGAATTTTAATGCTGGACACGCCGTCCAGCCTGCAACCAATGTCAGGATCAACTCTCAGCGCGAGATCGATCCTGACATTGGTTGCAGTTTTTGTGGCGTGTCCAGCATTAAAATTCAGGTAAGTGGGTGGGTGGGTGGGCTACAGCCGGCCCACATCCGTGATGCGGACGACCGCTTCGCCCTGCTCGTCCGACTCGGCCAGGTCGACCTCGGCGGAGATGCCCCAGTCGTGGTCGCCGTCGGGGTCGTCGATGATCTGCCGGACCCGCCAGACCCCCGGCTCCTCGGTGATGAGCAGCATCGCCGGTCCACGCGCGGCCGGGCCGGTGCCGATCTCGTCGAAGTCCTCGAAGTACGGCTCCAGCGCCTCGCGCCACGCATCGGAGTCCCAACCGCTCTCGCCGTCGAGCTCGCCCAGGTCGTAGAAGCGGCGCAGCGACGCGAGCTCCACCCGCCGGAAGAGCGCGTTGCGCACCTGCACCCGGAAGGCGCGCACGTTGCGGGTGACGGCGGGCGGCACGATCTCGACCGGCATCGCGCCCGGGTTCTGCAGCTGCTCCCACTCGTCGAGCAGGCTGGAGTCGACCTGCCGGACCAGCTCGCCGAGCCACTCGATCAGGTCGTGCATCTCCTCGGTCTTGGCGTCCGAGGGCACGGTCTGGCGCAGCGCGCGATAGGCGTCGGCGAGGTAGCGCAGCACCAGCCCCTCGGAGCGGGCGAGGTTGTAGAAGCTCACATATTCCACGAAGCTCATCGCCTGCTCGAACATGTCGCGCACGACGGACTTCGGGGAGAGCACCTGGTCGGCGACCCACGGGTGGCCCTTGCGGTAGCTGTCGAACGCGACCTCCAGCAGCTCCTCCAGGGGCTTGGGGTAGGTCACGTTCTCCAGCAGCGCCATCCGCTCCTCATATTCGATGCCGTCGGCCTTCATCCGCGCGACGGCGTCGCCCTTCGCCTTGTCCTGTTGGGCGTAGAGGATCTGGCGCGGGTTCTCCAGCGTGGACTCGATAATCGAGACCACGTCGAGGACGTAGGTCGGCGACGCCGCGTCGAGCAGCTCGATCGCGGCGACGGCGAACGGCGACAGCGGCTGGTTGAGCGCGAACCCCAGCTGCAGGTCGCCGGTCACCCTGATCTCGCCGCTCTCGCTCTGCTCGACGATCCCGGCTGTCCGCAACGCGCGGTAGATCGCGATCGTCCGGCGGATGTGCGCCCGCTGGGCTGTCGGCGTCTCGTGGTTGTCGGTGAGCAGGAAGCGCATGTTGTCGAAGACGTCGCCGCCGCGCTCGATGACGTTGAGGACCATCGAGTGGCTGACGTGGAAGCTGGAGGTGAGCGCCTCGGGCTCGGCGGCGACGAGCCGCTCGAAGGTCGGCTCGCCCCAGCCGATGAAGCCCTCCGGCGGCTTCTTGCGGACCAGCTTGCGCAGCTTCTTCGGATCACCGGCGAGCTTCGCGACGGCCTTCTCGTTCTCGATGACGTGGTCGGGGGCCTGCACGATGACCCGGCCGATCGTGTCATAGCCCGCCCGGCCGGCCCGGCCCGCGATCTGGTGGAACTCACGTGCCTTGAGCAGCCGCATCTTGATGCCGTCGAATTTGTTGAGGCCGGTGAAGAGCACGGTGCGGATCGGCAGGTTGATGCCGACGCCGAGCGTGTCGGTCCCGCAGATGACCTTGAGCAGCCCGGCCTGGGCGAGCAGCTCGACGAGGCGGCGGTATTTCGGCAGCATGCCGGCGTGGTGGACGCCGATGCCGTGGCGGACCAGCCGGGACAGGGTCTTGCCGAAGCCGGCCGTGAAGCGGAAGTTGCCGATCAGCTCGGCGATGGCGTCCTTCTCCGCCCGCGTACACATGTTGATGCTCATCAGCGCGCTCGCCTGCTCCAGCGCGGCGGCCTGGGTGAAGTGCACGATGTAGACCGGGGTCTGCTTCGTGGAGAGCATCTCCTCGATCGTCTCGTGCAGCGGCGTCGTGACGTAGGAGTAGTGCAGCGGCACCGGCCGCTCGACGGAGCTCACCACCGAGGTGGGCCGACCGGTACGCCGGGTCAGGTCCTCCTTGAACCGCGACATGTCGCCCAGCGTGGCCGACATCAGGATGAACTGCACATCCGGCAGCTCGATGATCGGGATCTGCCAGGCCCAGCCGCGGTCGGGCTCGGAGTAGAAGTGGAACTCGTCCATCACCACCTGGCCGACGTCGGCGTCCTCGCCGTCGCGCAGGGCCAGGTTGGCGAGGATCTCGGCGGTGCAGCAGATGATCGGGGCGTCGGCGTTGACCGCCGCGTCGCCGGTCATCATGCCCACATTGTCCGGGCCGAAGGTGGCACAGAGCGCGAAGAACTTCTCCGAGACCAGGGCCTTGATCGGCGCGGTGTAGAAGGTGCGCCGGCGCAGGGCCATCGAGGCGAAGTGCGCGCCCGCGGCGACGAGGCTCTTGCCGGAGCCGGTCGGCGTACTCAGGATGACATTGGCGCCGGAGACGATCTCGATCAGCGCCTCCTCCTGCGCCGGGTAGAGGGTGATCCCCTGCTCCGACACCCAGCCCGCGAAGGCGTCGAAGAGCGCGTCGGGATCCGGGCTGTCTGGGAGGCGGTCGGTGAGCGTCATGGTCCCCTGATCGTCCCACAACAAATTCTGTTGCCGGTCGCTAGATCGCGTGGCTATCGTCGTCGGTACACGGCGAAAGGAGGTGGTCCCGCTTTGAACGGCAATAGGACTCTTGAGGTGGTTGTTCGCTAGCCGCTGTCCTTGACATGGGTTTGTCGAGACCGTGTGACAGCGGTGCGGCGACTTATGACAGCTACCCGATCCCCGAGGTGTCTCCGGCGTTAGTCCCGCCGGCCGCGTGAGCGGGCGCCTCGGGGATCGTCTATGTCCGGGGGTACATTAAGACCGGACACCGAGCAGGAAAACCCTTAAATAGAGCCAAAAGTACGAGTGAGTTGAACTTTCGTACTCACTCACTGTCACGCAACCGACACGCCCGTAACTAATCAACTAACCATCGTTGTAAGGGCATGTCTTGGATGGTGACCGGCGGCGCCGGGTACATAGGTGCGCACGTCGTCCACGCTCTGATCGCCGCAGATTCCGAGGTCGTCGTCGTTGACGA
Source organism: Allocatelliglobosispora scoriae (assembly GCF_014204945.1). Taxonomy (NCBI): domain Bacteria; kingdom Bacillati; phylum Actinomycetota; class Actinomycetes; order Micromonosporales; family Micromonosporaceae; genus Allocatelliglobosispora; species Allocatelliglobosispora scoriae. The sequence continues at coordinate 1,033,101 of NZ_JACHMN010000003.1, read as the reverse complement.
CCTCTCGACCGGCTCCGCCGCCCGCGTACCCGAGGGCGTACCCCTGGTCAGGGTGGATGTCCGCGACCCCGCCGAGGTCGCCGCAGCCGTCGCCCGCCACCGGCCGACCGGGATAATCCACCTCGCCGCCCGCAAGGACGTGGCCGAGTCCACCCTGCACCCGCTCTGCTACTACCGCGACAACCTCGACGGGCTGCGCTCGGTGCTCAGCGCCGTCATCGCCCACGGCGTGCCGCACGTGCTCTTCTCCTCCAGCGCCGCCGTCTACGGCACCCCGCCGGACCCCGGGCCGATCGCCGAGACCGCGCAGACCGTCCCCGAGAACGCCTACGGCCGGACCAAGCTCGTCGGCGAGTGGCTGCTGCGCGACGCCGCCGCCAGCGCCGGTTTCCGCTGGACCGCCCTGCGCTACTTCAACGTCGCCGGTGCCGCCGCCCCGGCGCTGCGCGACACCGGGCTGACCAACCTCGTTCCCAAGCTGCTGCTGGCCGCGCGGACGGGCTCGGCGGCGACGGTGCACGGCGGCGACTACCCCACCCGGGACGGCAGCGCGATCCGCGATTACGTGCACGTGCGCGACGTCGCCGAGGCCCACGTGCACGCCGCGCTCGCCCTGTCCGGCGGGGTGCTCTCGGCCGACGTGCTCAACGTCGGCCGGGGCGAGGGCGTCTCCGTGCTCGAAATGATCGACGCGGTCAGCCGGACGGTCGGGCCGCTGCCCTACCTCGTCGGGCCCCGCCGCACCGGCGACCCCGCCGAGGTCGTCGCCGGGGTCGGGGAGATCTCCGCGCGCCTGGGCTGGACCGCGCGCTTCGGACTGGACGACATCGTCCGCTCAGCAGCCGGTGACTGGAGCTTGGCCACCGTCTGACCAGGTTAAACCCCTTCGATATAAGGAGACATCCTTGTTCCGCTCGATATCCCCGCCGCGTCGCCGGGCGGCCCGCCTCGTCGCGGCCTGCGCGGCGGCGAGCCTCGCGATGACGGCCCTCGCCGCCGCCCCGGCCGAGGCCTATGCCAGCGGGGTCCGCGTCGACCTCCGCGTCCTCGTCTTCAGCGACGGCTCCGCCGGGGTCGGTGTCATCACCGCGCAGATGGATCGGGAGGGCGTGCCCTACGACACCGTCGACCTCAACCAGCCCGGTCGCCCGGCGCTGACCGCCGGTGCCCTCTCCGACACCGTCTCGGGCCGCCCGCGGGCCAAGTACAACGGCGTGGTGCTCCCCAACGAGCACGCACTCCCGCCCGCCGAGCTCGCGGTGCTCGCGACCTTCGAGCAGACCTTCGGCGTACGCCAGATCGACGCCTACACCGCGCCCACGGCGGCGGTGGGGCTGACCACGACCTGGAGCGGCGTCCTCGACGGCGGCCAGCTCTCGGTCACCTCTGCCGGTCAGGCGGCCGGGTTCGGCTACCTCAACGGCGTCCTGCCGATCGACGACGTCGACCCGAACGTCTCGGAGAGCTACGGCTACCTCGCCGAGCCGGTGGCCGGGGCGACCTACACCCCGCTCGTCAACGGTGCGAGCGAGACCTCGGGCGCGATCATCGGCGTCTACCGCAACGGCAACCACGACGAGCTCGTCATCACCCTCGCGATGAACCAGTACCAGAACGTCGCGCTGCAGCTCGGGCACGGTCTCGTCACGTGGCTGACCCAGGGCGTGCACCTGGGCTACTGGCGCAACTGGTTCAGCGTGCACGTCGACGACGTGCTGCTGCCCGACGCCCGCTGGGACACCGCGCGCAACTGCACCGTCGGCGACGGCTGCCCGGAGATCCCGAACCCGCCCGCCGACATCCGGATGACCGCCGCCGACGTGACGGCGCTGGAAGCCTGGCAGAACGCGCAGGGGATGAAGCTGGAGCTCGCCTACAACGCCGAGGGCAGCGTCGACGCGGGTCCGACCGACCCGCTGACCGCGAAGCTCGTCGCCGACCGGGCCCAGTTCCGCTGGCTCAACCACACCTACTCGCACGCCTACCTGGGCTGCGTGCAGGACTTCAGCACCGTGCCGTGGCACTGTGCGACCGACCCGGTCACCGGGCAGATCGTCTACGCCTCGCAGGCCGAGATCAAGGCGCAGTTCACCGACAACGTGACCTGGGCGCAGAGCAAGGGCATCACGATCAACAAGGCCGAGGTCGTCACCGGCGAACACTCCGGCCTCAAGACGGCACCGCAGATGGCGGTCGACAACCCCAACCTGGCACCGGCGCTCGCGCAGGCGGCCATCACGGTGCTCGCCTCCGACGCCTCCCGCGAGCCCGCGCCGCGGTCGGTCGGCGCGGCGCGGACGGTGCCGAGGCACCCGATGAACATCTTCTACAACGTCGCCACCAAGGCCGAGGAGGTCGACGAGTACAACTGGATCTACACCAGCGTCGCCGACGGCGGTTCGGGCATCTGCGAGAACAACCCGTCCTCCACCTGCATCGAGCCGCTCGACACGGTCACCGGGTTCGACAGCTACATCGTGCCGATCGAGACGCGGATCGCCTACGGCCACATCATCGGCGGCTCACCGGCGCCGCACTACGTGCACCAGTCCAACATCACCGAGGACCGCATCGTCTACCCGGTGCTCGACTCGATCCTCGCGACCTACCGGGCCGCCTTCACCACCGCCACGCCGATCGTCGTGCCGCGCATGAGCGAGGTGGCCACGCTGCAGAGCCAGCAGGCCGCCTGGCGCACCGCGGTCGCCGCCCGCAGTGTCGAGGCCTATCTGCTCAACGGCCGGGTCACGGTCGTCAACCACGGCAGCACCGTCGCCGTGCCGATCACCGTCCCGGCGAACACGCAGGTCGTCATGCTCTCGATCCTCGGGCTGGAGATCCTGACCGGGCCGTACGGCGCCGTCTACGGACCGGAGCGCTCGGGCTGGACCAGCCTCAGCGGCAACGGCCAGCAGCTGCTCCGCCTGCCGTAGGGACACCCGATGCGCGTCGCGTTGATCAATGAGGGCACGTACCCCTACGTGCTCGGTGGTGTCAGCACCTGGTGCGATCAGCTCGTCCGCGGGCTGACCGACATCGACTGGCACCTGGTCACCATGGTCGGTCAGGCGTCGGTGACCCCGGCCCTGACCGTCCCCGGCAACGTGGCGTCGCTGACCGCCGTACCCGTCTGGGGCAGGCCCCGGGCTCCGCGCCGCCGCTTGACCGAAGCGGCGGCGCGGATGTGCGCGGGGATGCTCGGGGACTCCCCCGAGCACCTCGCCACCTTCCGGGAGGCGCTGCGCGAGTTGGCGATGCCGCACCGGGCCGACATCCGGCCGTCCTGCCAGCGCTGTCGGGACTCCCCCATCACCTGCCCCCGGCACGGGCTCGCCGGCCGGCACCCGCTCTACGGGCTGCCGCTCGCCGAGCTCCTCCTCGACGCCTGGCACGCCGCGCAGGGCACGGGCACGCGGCCGCTGCCGCCGCTCACCCTGCGCGACGCCGACGAGGCCGCGGTCCTGATCGAGCACTCGGTACGCCCGCTGGCGGCCGTCCTGCCACCGGTGGACGTGTGCCACGCCAACGCCAACGGGCTGTCGTCCCTGGTGGCGCTGGCCGCGAAGTGGCGGTTCGGCACCCCGTTCCTGATGACGGAGCACGGCGTCTACCTGCGCGAGCGCTACCTCTCGACCGGCGACCAGTCACCGGGGGTGAAGGTGGCGCTGCTGCGGTTCCACCGGGCCCTGGCGCGGCTCGCCTACGCCGAGGCCGACCTGCTCGCCCCGGTCAGCGGCTTCAACCAGCGGTGGGAGGAGCGCCACGGCGCCGACCCCGCCCGGATCACGATCATCCCCAACGGTGTCGACCCGGAGCGTTTCCCGCCCCTGCCGGAGGAGCCGTCGACGCCGACGATCTCCTGGGTCGGTCGGATCGACCCCCTCAAGGACCTGCCCACCCTGATCAGGGCGCTCGCCGTGGTCCGGGCGCAGATACCCGACGCGCGCCTGTACCTCGCCGGACCCGTACCGGCGGGCAACACCGACTATGCCGAGATGTGCCACGAGCTCACCGCCGAGCTGGGCCTGACCGACGCCGTCACCTTCGCCGGGCCTGTGGCGAGCAGCCGCGAGGCGTTCGCGGCCGGACACGTGGCGGCGCTGTCGAGCATCTCCGAGGGCATGCCCTACACCATCGTGGAGGCGATGATGTGTGAACGCGCGACAGTCAGCACGGACGTCGGCGGAGTGGCCGAGATGGTCGGCGACGCGGGGATCGTGGTCCCGCCCCGCGACCCGGTCGCCTTCGGCGAGGCGTGCATCACGCTGCTGCGGGATCGGGAGCTGCGGCTCGATCTCGCCCGGCGCGGCCGGGAGCGGGCGCTTGCGCGCTTCACCCTGCGCCGCTGCCTCGACGCCTACCTCGAACGCTACAAGCTCCTGACGGGCGGGGCCGCATGAGCGCCGACCTGGTGCCGGTCGCACCCGCCTCGGCGCTGCTGGCCCGGCAGATGCAGGCCCGCCTCGGCTGGGCCGCCGACACCGACGAGGTCGCGGCCATCCTCGAATCGACCGGCATCAACGACCGGGTGGCCGACCGCGATTACGGCCACTCCTCCGTCTTCGCCCTGGCCCGGCAGGTCCTCGCCACCATCGGACAGCCCGACCCGCCAACGCTGCAGGGGCGCCTGCGGCTGCCGGTGACGAGCGCGATGGTGCGGGCCGGGCTCTACCTCACCCCCACCGTCGTCGCGGTCGGCTCGGCACCACTGCTCGGAACCCTCCCCTGGTACGCCACGACCGGGCTGCTCATCGCCGGCTGGGGCGCCGCGCAGTCGCTCGCCTACCTCGGCTACAGCTCCGCCAACGAGTCCGGCCGGGCCGGGGCCGCCCGGCGGCTGGCGCTCGGATTCGGGGCCCTCGCCGCCATCTGGACGACCCTGCTCGTGCTCTCCGGTGCCTCGCTCACGTCGTACCTCGTCAGCGCCGCACAGCTGGCCCTGTTCGCGGCGAACACGGCGGCGCTCGTCACCGGGATGGAGCGGCGTACGCTCGCCGTCGCCTCCGGCTGCTGGATCGCCGCCGGTGCGCTGATCGCCGGTGCCGGGAACGTCGGCGTCGCCGCGCTGGGGATCTCGCTCACCGCGATGCTCGTCGTCGCCTACCTGCCCGCCTTCGGCCGGGGCGGGTCACCGTGGCGGCCCGACCTGCGGCGTTACGCCACGGCGGCCGGGCACGGTGTCGTGGGGGCCGGGCAGGCCGTGCTCTTCGTGCTCGTCGTCCTGCAGTTGGCGGGCACCGTGGCACCGGCCGCGACCTCCGCTCCGCTGCTGGTGGGCGTACCCCTCACCGAATTGATGCTGCTGTGGCACCAGCGGCGAGTGGCCGACGGCCGCGCGCGGCTCGCGGATCGGGCCGCCTTCCGCCGCCACGTGCGGCGCGTCGGCAACGGCACCGGGCTGGCACTCGCACTGCCGCTGGTCATCGGCGCGTCCGTCGCCCTCGTCGCGGCATCGCCCGACGCCTGGGCCGTGGCCTCGTCCACCCTGCTCGCCGGGATCAACGCCCTCTGCCTGGTGCTCGTCGCCCACCGGCGGCCGATGAGCGCGACCGCGCTGGTCTGGTTCGCCGGGGCGCTGATCGGCTTCAGCACCCTCGCCATCCCGGTGCTGCTCTCGACCATGCCGGTCGCGCTCACGAAGGGCTGCGCCCTGATCCTGCTCTGCCTCTATCCGCCCGCACTGCTGGAAGCCGTCAGCGCCATGAAGGATCCCTGGAGTTATCGATGACGATGCTGATCCCGCTCTACGTCCATCCGCTCGTCGATCCGGACGCCTGGCGAGCGGTCGCCGCCGCCGGGCCGTTCGTGACCGCGATCGTCAACGTCCACAACGGGCCGGGCGGCGACCTCGACGCCTCCTATGTGGAGGCGACGGAGCTGCTGCGGGCGGCGCGGGTGCCGATGCTCGGCTATGTGGACCTCAGCTACCAGCGGCGCAGCGAGGACGAGGTCGAGCGGGACCTGGTCGCCTGGCACCGCTACCCGGTCGAGGGGATCTTCTTCGACCAGGTGCCGACCGACCCGGCCGCGCTGCTGACCGTGGCGCGGCTGACCCGCCGGACCGGCGGCATGGTCGTCCTCAACCCGGGCACCCGGCCGCACCCCGCCTACGCCCCGCTCGCAGACCTCATCTGCACCTTCGAGGGGTCCTGGGCGGCCTACCGCCACCTGCCCGACGAGCCGGACTGGCCCAACGCGGCGCACCTCATCTACGGCGTGGACAGCTGGGACCTGCCCGAGGCCCATGCCCGGATGACCCGGCTCGCCGGCGGCGGCCTCGTCACCGACCTCGACATGCCGCTGCCCTACTGCGGGGTGCCGTCCTGGCTGCGCGCGACCGCGGCGGTGCAGCGATGACCGCCCGCCGCGCGCTGCTGCCCGTCACGGCCGGGGTGACCGTGGCCGTCGCGATCTGGCTCGGTGTCACGGCGCTCGCCAACTATCCGGCGGACGACCCGGATCGGCCGGTCGTCGCAGCGACCCGACCGTCGCTGCTGGATACCGCTGCGCCGGGCACCTCCCCGTCCACCCCCGCGGCCCCCGCCGCCAGCGCCGCCGCCACCGGCGCGCCGTCCTCGGCGTCGCCCGGCGTCCGCTCGAGCGGGCCGCGCTGGCAGCCACGGGCCGGGTTGACCTGGCAGTGGCAGCTCTCCGGCAAGCTCGACCTGTCGGTGCAGGCCGACGTCTACGACCTCGACGCCTTCACCACCACGGCCGAGCAGGTCGCGACCCTGCACCGGGCCGGGCGCAGGGTGATCTGCTACGTCAACGCGGGCGCCTACGAGGAGTTCCGGCCGGACCGGCGCCGCTATCCGGCGGAGGTGCTCGGGCGCGGGCTGACCGGCTGGTCGGGCGAGCGCTGGGTCGACATCCGGCGCTGGGACCTGCTGGAACCCGTACTCACCGAGCGCTTCAGGATGTGCCGGGACAAGGGCTTCGACGCCGTGGAACCGGACAATGTGGATGCCTACGCCAACGACAGCGGGTTCCCGCTGAGCGCCGCCGACCAGCTCGCCTTCAACCGGCGGATCGCGAAGCTGGCCCACGACACCGGGCTCGCCGTCGGGCTGAAGAACGACGTCGAGCAGGCCGCCGAGCTCGCGCCGGTGATGGATTTCGCGGTCAACGAGGAGTGCGTGAAATACCGCGAGTGCTCGGAGCTGGCGGTCTTCATCGCGGCGGGCAAACCGGTCTTCCACGCCGAGTACGAGCTGCCCGCCTCGACGTTCTGCCCGGTCGCGAAGCCGCTGGGGTTCTCCTCGATCGGCAAGGAGTTCGCCCTCGGCGCCCACCGGGTCTCCTGCCCGTAACGCGGGCGCGGCGCGGCGCGGCGCGCGGCATGATCGCGTTGTTTCCCGGAAATTGGGCCCTCGGAGTGCGCGCGAGGGGACTGTTTCCGGGAAACAACGCGATCACGGCTCGTCGGACCAGAAGAAGAGCACCCCGTTGATGGTCACCGATGACCGGGGGTCGCACCGTCGCACGTCGCGGCGGCCGTCCATGCGCCTCGGCCAGTACTCGATCTCCAGCTGACGATCCGTGGACTTGCCCGTCGTGATGTTGCGGCACCGGACGAATCCGCTGCCCGGGGCGGTGACCGCGACACCGGGCGAGCCGTGCTGGGCGAGTTTGCCGCCGATCCGCCTGCGCCATCCCCACAGGGGAATCGTCCCCTGCATCGACAGCACGTCGTTCGGCCCCAGCGGGCCCTGCGCCAGCCAGCTCAGCTCCAGTGATCCGCTGAGCCTCGGCTTGTTGCGAAGCCACACGAGAACCACGACGAGCAGCAGGATCGCCGCGACGGCGATGGCGATCTCGCCCAGTCGCAGCAACGCGGGACGATCAGCGGCCAGGTCCGCCATGCCGAGCCAGATCCTCAATCCTCAGCCCTCCCCTTCGAGTGATCGCGTCCACACACCGCTCGCCGCCACAGCGGGAACGACCGCCTGGCTCACCCGGAGCGCCGCGGCGGCGCGGCGCAGATCGAGCTGGGCACGAACGGCGAGGTAGGCGTGGAATTCCGTCGCCGGCCGCGAGCGGTCCCGGGCCGGCTCGGCCAGCAGGCGGAGGCACTCCGCGTAGTGGTCGCTCGCAGCGTCGGGGTGGTCGGAGGCGAGCGCCCAGAAGACGTGGTCCAGCAGCAGCCCCACCCGCTCCGGGCGCTGGACCGACGGCCACCGCCACAGGGCGGCGACCAGCTGGCTCGTCAGACACCCCGCCTGATAGCAGCGGATCCAGTGGGCGGCGAGCTCACCCGGCTGGTCCAGGCGCCGCACGGCGGATTCGAACTCCCTCATCGACAGGACCGTCGAGGAGGCCACCGTCATCTCCCGCCAGTCCGGAGGCAGCGAGTCGACTCCGAAGAGGTCCCTCGCGGCGGCCGCGCCGATCGCTCGGACGACAGGGTTCTGCGCGTTGCGGATCCCACCCGCGGGAGCCATGGCGATCGCGATCCGCAACGCGGAGTCGCTGTGCGACAGCCCCCGGCCCGGAACGCCGAACACCAGCTCGACCAGCCGTCCCAGCAGCGAGTCGGCCACGGTCACATTCGACAGGGACGGAAGGACGGCCTGCACCGCCCGTCCGTAGCGCCCAGCCTGCTCGTCGTCCGCGTCGATGGCGAACTGCCGCTGCTTGCCGTTGGCGATGACGCTGAGGATGTCCGCGTAGGCTTGCAGCTCGGGCGGCAGCGCCGCGTCCTCGGCGACGATGCGGCCGATGTCGTCGCGCCAGTCCGTCGCCTGGTCCACCAGTGCGACCGACTTGGCGAAGAGATGGCGCAGCACGTGGGCGAGGCCGCCGGATCTGCCCGCGGCGAGGAGCACCGCGGCGACCTGCCGGGGTCCGGCCGCAGCCAGCGCCGCCGCCTCCACCGCCGTGATCTCCGGACCGCCGAGAATCGCCGCCGCGAAGGGGCGGAGTTCCGCCGGCCCACCGGGGCGACCGGCTCCGAGCCACTCGGCCCAGGCCTGCAGCTCCTCCTGACCGATCCGGTCGGAGACCGCGAGTGACCCGAGCAGCTCCGCGCAGAGTCCCGGGTCCGTGCTCATCACCGCCTGCAGCTCGGCCCAGTCCGCCGGTGGACCGTCGAGCAGGACGAGCAGCCGGACGACGATGGTCACCACCGGGGTACCGACTCGTCTGCGGTCCTCGCGGGCGGTGGACGCGAGCCCGATCAACAGCCGCTCGGCCATTCCCAGCCCTTGCGCGATCTCCCAGTAGCGGCTCAGCACCTGCTCGTCCGGGCCCACGATGATCCGATCGACCAACTCCTCGAACACGACGTTGGGAAGCTCGGACTCCAGCCGGCCGATGTATTCGAGGTCGTGCCGGTCCCCTCGGTTCGCCAGGTAGGTGACGAACTCCCGCCACTGCTCCCGGCCGAGGCTGCTCATCGAACCGGTGATGATCGCGTTGCGTACCTCCATCAGCGTCGCCCGCTCCTCGACTATGTTGAGCCACACGATCAAGGGCCCGGCCAGCTCGACCACCACGCCCACGACTGTCGCCTGATCGCCGAAGGACAGCGGCTGTCGCGTCTCACGCAGCAGCCGGACGACTTCGGCCGCATCGCCGGTGGCATCGCGCAGGGCCCGCAGGCAGCGGAAGTACTCCTCACCGTGCCGGGTCAGAAACGGCGGAACGACGCTGTCGCGGAGTTGGTCCCGCCAGGTGACCTGCCGATGCGACGGATCACCGGCTATGCCCAGGCCCAGCCGGATGTCGTGATTCGTCCGCGGCGAGGTGTGCGTCGCGGCGACCAGGTCCGCGCGCAGGCCGTAGGGCAGCAGTGAGGCGACCGTCTCCAGGAACATGATGCGGTCGCGAAGCCCGCGCTGAACCGCTCCGTTCACCGCCACGGGCGCGCCGTCCACGAGCAGTGCGGCGACTCGGGCGTACTCCTCGAAGCTCTCCTGGAGCCGGGTGGACATCCACTGACGATCCTGGGGCTCAGGCAGTTCGAAGCGCACCGGATCGCCGGGCGGTGGCGACACCTCGTGTCCGAGGAGGTGGAGCTCGTCATATCCCAGCCCGACCTCGGCCGCGGCGGCGAAGTCCATGTCCAGGTAGCGCAGCACGCTGATCGGCGCACGGGCGGCGTTCAGGATCGGCGGCGGCGGGGGCCATCTCACGATGGCGAGGCCCATCCTCGCCCCCAGGAAGTCAGAGATCGCGCCGCCGAAGACCACCCACGGTGCGGCTTCCTCGTCGGACGCGCGGTACTCCGGGCTGCCCGGCGCCATCCGACGGGTGATCCAATCGAGCTCCGCCTGGTGGTGAGCCGTGCTCCGATCGGTCCTGACCGTGAAACCGACCGCGCCCCGCTCCTGGTCGCGTACCGCCCGGCGCCACTCGAACTCTCCCACCATCGCCTACCGTTCCACGGTCTCGGCGTAGGGCATCGCCAGCCAGATGAGCGGTTCGAGAACGTTGACGGGGCGGACCAGGCCTCGAATCGACTTTCCATCGGCCTCGACATTGGCGTGATCGTTGGCGTCGAACGACTCACCGGGCCGGACGTAGAAACCGGTCGCCGAGGTCACGAAGTATCGCACCCGCTCCGGATCGAAGCTGTTGCGAATGGCGGCGAAGACGTCATCGGCGCCGTGCTGCCGACAGATCCACCGCAGGTAGTCGACGGCATCGACATCGGAGACGCGCGGAGTCCGGGTGTCGTCGGGCCCCTGGGTGCCGAATCCCCCGACACAGCCCTGGTTGTAGACCTCGGTCTCGTCGTACTTCGTCACGCAGACGGCGATCCGGTGCGGCAGGTAGTTGCGCGCCCGGAGCATGTTCTCCTCCTGCGCCCACCTCCTCAGCAGTCGAAGGAACCTCGTCTGGTAGCTGCGATTCGATCGTTCCCGCCGGATCTCCGCCACCGGGTCGAAGACGTAGACCAGACCGTCCGCGTCGGCGAGCGCACTCAGGCGCTGGTCGTCCTCCGGTCGAACGTCGACGAAGTGCCGGTAGTCGTCACCCGGCCGATCGAGCAGCTCGATCCTCGCGATCAGGTCCCGCGTCGCCACCGGCGGGACCGGTCCCCGCAGCCGCCGTTGCCACCACGTGCGACGGGGGCCCGGCACCGGGACGGTCCCGCGGAGGTTCAGCCGCACCCGCGTCTCCCCGTCGAGATCCGGGTCGGGCAGCAGGCGGTCCTCCTGGAGCAGCTTGCCCAACTCGGCGTAGATTCCCGGCTCCGGGTCGGTCCCGCCGGGCAGTGCCTGCCAGGTCCCGCCGTCGACCTCGACGAACTGCGTGACGCACGCCGCGGCGGCCAGGGTGCTCTTTCCGGCGTGCGGCCCGCCCCACAGGACGATGCGGCGCCACGATGGGAGCCCATCCTGATTCACGTCCGCCACCTCATTTCTCGTGTCCGCGAAGAACTGACGGACGTGAAACGGGTGTGGGCGCCGCATTCATGGATGACAATCGACAATTGTGCGCGGCGATCTTACAAAACTCATGCACCCTTCGGCCTACTGCACTCGGCCTGGCCGGTCGCTAACCTGCGACGCGTGCCCCTGAAGCAAGTCCCCTATGACGACGCCGAGCTGCGCTACAAGCGCAACCGCCGAAGCCAGATCACGATCATCGTCTTGACGTTCGGCATTCTCGCCGTGCTGACAGTCCCGTCCCTGCTGCTGTTCCTCGCGGCGGACCGCGGGCAGCAGCAGTCCGTGCTGCCACCGCCCCCGCCGGCCGAGGGCCGCCCGATCGACGCCACCGGCATCGACATAGCGCACTGGATCGACACCCATAGCGGACTCCTCAGCGCCGTCCTGAGCACGGCCGCACTCCTGGTGGCGATCCTGCAGCTCCGACAGGGGCGCAAGCGCCCAGACCGCGGCGTCTGAACCCCACCGTCCCGGACGGGAACGGGCGACGCCTGGACACTATGCCGAAAGGCCGGCGAGTTCGGGGTAGCGCTCGAAAGCCTGGCGGGTCTCCGGCTGCACGAGCAACCGCGCGGCCCGCGGTGACTTCAAGATCTCCACCATGTGTACGCGCACCGACTGAAACGGGTACCGCCGGACCGCCCGCAGGATCTCCTCCGCATGCGAGCTGGCCGGATCCCGATCGCGCAGCATGGCGTAACGGATGGCGAGCTGGCTGAGCGACACCCAGGCGTCCTGCCGGCCGGAGGCGCACACGTCGCGATTGAGCCCGCAGACCGCGATCGTCGCCGTGCCCTTCGCGTCGCGCGCCTCGAACAGCCCGGTGCTCGGCGAGAGCGCCATGTGCTCGACCGGGTCGTCGACCGTCGGGTCGATCAGCAGCGGGGTCCCGTCCGCATCGAGGGGGAACGCCGTCCGCTTGTGGTTGCTGTTGCAGTGCGAGCAGGCGAGCAGGTAGTTGCCCCACACGAAGGCGTGCAGCGGATAGGCGGACTTAGGACGGAAATGCTCGATGTCCGTGCCCTGGCCGTCCTCGCAGTACATGCACCGCTGCAGTCCGGTGCTCATCGCGGCGAGCACACCCTGGATGGACCGCTTGGTGCCGATGGGCAGCCGCTTCCAGAGCGCCACCGCCCGATCCGCCCGCTGCTTGCCGGGCGGCAGCCGCCGGATCTCCTCCGTGTTCGAGCTGAGCTTGACCAGAGCGGCCTGCGGCAGTGCGAAGCGGCTAATCCTCCGCACCGCGGGACCCGCCTGTGAGCCGGTTGAGCGCATCGGCGACGTCGGCCGAGACCGTCCGCGGCAGCTTCCCCCGCAGCGTCTCCAGCCGCTCCTCCTGGCTGTCGGTCATCTCGTCGCTGGTCGCGATCGCCTCCAGCGCCGCGACCTCGTCCCGGAGCTCGGCGGCGGGCCGTGAATAGGGCGACTCCATGCCGAAGAGGTCGGTGATGACGGCATCGTCGACCGAGCCGTTCACCACCCGGTTGAACAGCTCCCCGGTCACGATGACGGCGGGCCGGTCCTCCCGCGGCGACGGGAGGAGCACCAGGCCGCGCTCGTCCGCCGCCTGGCAGATGAACGGGCTGTGGGTGCTGACGATGAACTGGATGTTCGGGAAGTGCTCCTTGAGCCAGAACCCGATCTGCTGCTGCCAGGAGATGTGCATGTGCAGGTCGATCTCGTCGATCAGCACCACACCGGAGTGCAGGATGCGGACCCGACCGCCGTTCTCGGTGAAGTCCAGCGTGCCGAAGGCCTGCAGGAGCTGCTTGGCGATGTCGAGGACGAGGGCCGCGACGGTGCGGTAGCCGTCGCTGAGGATCCGCAGCGGCAGCTCCTCGCGCTGGGGCGGTCGAACCCAGAGCCCGTCGGAGGTGATCCGGGTGACCCGCATGCCCTCGGGGAGCAGACCGTCGTTGAGCAGCCCGATCATCGCCCGTTCGACGAGAGCCGCATCGGCGTCGCCCTCGAGCCGGCGGAGGTAGATCTGCTGCAGCCAGGGTACCGAGTCGGCGAGGGACATCTCGTCCCAGAAGAGATTGGCGAGGTTGGCGAGCCGCCCCGCGGCGACCGATGACCGCGACCCGTCGAAAGCAGCCTGCGGCAGCCGCCGGAAGGGACCGTAGCCGGCGCTGAACCACCCATGCGGGTTCGGCGCCCACGGACCGGTCTGAGTCATCTCATGAGCCACCTCGTTGCGGGCTATCAGCGACCTGAGCCCGGACGACGAGGGGTCGGGGTAGAGGCCCAGCACCCGGAGCGGCTCAGGCCCGCGGGCGTCCCGCATCCAGGTCATGCTGACCCATGGACGGTCGACACCCTCCGATCCGTCGCTGCTCAGGTACTGGTCGTCGCGTCCGCGACGCAGGCGGGCCGTGACGGTGGCCGTGGTCCCGCCCTCATGGATCCAGTCGGTGAAGGAGCTCTGCAGCTTGCCGGTCACCTCCGGACCGGCAACGGCCAGCGCGATGGCCTGCAGCAGTGTCGACTTGCCCGCGCCGTTGCGCCCGGCCAGCACGATCCATCGCGGCAGCGAACCGTCGCGGCGGGTGAAGTCCAGGTTGAGTCCCTGCGGACCGTCCCGGAAGCCCTTGATGTTCTCGAGCTCGACCTGACTGATGTGCATGGCGACCGACTACTCCTCGATGGTCGGCTCGCTGTCGAGACGACGACGAGCCGACCTCCACGATAGGACCAACTCTTCAAGAGTTGCGACGATCTTGGCGCGACGGCCCGAACGCAGGCGCCGGAGCCGAGCCTGGGCCTGCCCCGGGCCGGGGCCTGGGGCCTGGGTCGGGCCGGGGGGCGTCGGGCTTCAGCTGCCGAGCTTGTCGAGGCCCGCCCGGCGCAGGGCGTCGGCGAGCGCGCCGGACGGCTCGTCGCGCTTGGGCTGCTGCCCCGGCCGACCACCGCCCTGGCGCTGCTGCTGACCGCCACCGCCGCCGCGCTGCTGACCTCCGCCACCGCTGCGCGGCGGGCCGCCGGGACGGCCGCTGCCGCCGCCCTCGCGGGTGCGCTGGGCATTACCCGCGGCGGCCGTGTGGTCGTCGTCGAGCCGGAGCGTCAGCGAGATCCGCTTGCGCGGTACGTCGACCTCGAGCACCTTGACCCGCACGATGTCACCGGAGCGCACCACGTCCCGCGGGTCCTTGACGAACGTGTGCGACAGCGCCGACACGTGCACCAGCCCGTCCTGGTGCACGCCGATGTCGATGAACGCCCCGAACGCCGCCACGTTGGTGACCACGCCCTCCAGCAGCATGCCGGGCTTGAGGTCGTTCATCGTCTCGACGCCGTCGGCGAAGGTCGCGGTCTTGAAGGCCGGACGCGGGTCTCGACCCGGCTTGTCCAGCTCCTTGAGGATGTCGGTGATCGTCGGGATGCCGAAGGTCTCGTCGGCGAACTCCTGCGGCTTCAGCTTCGTCAGCACCGCCGTGTTGCCGATCAGCCCGGTGAGGTCGCCGTTGGTGGCGGCCGCGGCGATCTTGCGTACCACAGGATAGGCCTCGGGGTGCACGGAGCTGGCGTCGAGCGGGTCTTCCCCACCCGGGATCCGCAGGAAGCCGGCGCACTGCTCGAAGGCCTTGGGGCCGAGCCGCGCCACGTCCTTGATCGCCTTGCGGGTCCGGAAGGGACCGTTGGCGTCGCGGTGCGCGACGATGTTCTCGGCGAGTCCGGCGGTGATGCCGGAGACCCGGCCGAGCAGCGGCGCGGAGGCGGTGTTGACGTCGACACCGACGGCGTTGACGCAGTCCTCGACCACCGCGTCGAGCGAGCGGGAGAGCTTGCCCTCGGCGAGGTCGTGCTGGTACTGCCCCACGCCGATCGACTTCGGATCGATCTTGACCAGCTCGGCGAGCGGGTCCTGCAGCCGACGGGCGATCGAGACCGCACCGCGCAGCGACACGTCCATGCCCGGCAGCTCCTGCGAGGCGTAGGCGGAGGCCGAGTAGACCGACGCGCCCGCCTCGGAGACGACGACCTTCGTGAGGTTGAGCTGCGGGAACGTCTTGATCAGGTCACCGGCGAGCTTGTCGGTCTCCCGCGAGGCGGTGCCGTTGCCGATCGCGATCAGGTCGACCTTGTGCAGGTCGGCGAGGCGCGCGAGCACGGCGATCGACTGGTCCCACTGCCGCCGCGGCTCGTGCGGATAGATCGTCTCGGTCGCGACCACCTTGCCCGTCGCGTCGACGACGGCGACCTTCACGCCGGTCCGCAGGCCCGGGTCGAGCCCCATCGTCGCGCGGGTGCCGGCGGGCGCGGCGAGCAGCAGGTCCCGCAGGTTGGTGGCGAAGACCCGCACGGCCTCGTCCTCCGCGGCCTGCCAGAGGCGCCCGCGCAGGTCGATGCTCAGGTGCACCAGGATCCGGGTACGCCAGGCCCAGCGCACGGTGTCGATGAGCCACTTGTCGGCGGCGCGCCCCCGGTCGCCGATGCCGAACTTCTGGGCCACGAGCAGCTCGAAGCTGCTCAGCCCCACCACCGGGTTCTCGGGGTCGACGGGCTCCGGCTCCAGCGAGAGGTCGAGGATCTCCTCCTTGGCACCTCGGTACATCGCCAGCACCCGGTGCGACGGCAGCTTCGTGAAGGGCTCGGCGAAGTCGAAGTAGTCGGAGAACTTCGCCCCGGCCTCGGCCTTGCCGGTGGCGACCTTGGAGACGAGCCGTCCCTTCGACCACATCTGCTCACGCAGCGTGCCGACGAGGTCGGCGTCCTCGGCGAAACGCTCGATGAGGATCGACCGGGCACCGTCGAGGGCTGCGGCGATGTCGGCGACGCCCCTGTCGGCGTCCACATAGGCGGCAGCCGTGTCCTGCGGGTTCAGCGTCGGGTCGGCGTGCAGGGCGTCGGCGAGCGGCTCCAGTCCGGCCTCGCGGGCGATCATCGCCTTCGTCCGCCGCTTGGGCTTGTAGGGCAGGTAGATGTCCTCCAGGCGGGCCTTGGAGTCGGCCGCCCAGATCTGCGCCTCCAGGGCCTCGTCGAGCTTGCCCTGCGACTTGATCGACTCGAGGATGGCGGTACGCCGCTCCTCCATCTCGCGCAGGTAGCGAAGCCGCTCCTCCAACGTCCGCAGCTGCGTGTCGTCGAGCATCTCGGTCACTTCTTTGCGGTAGCGCGCGATGAACGGCACGGTCGCCCCGCCGTCGAGGAGCTCGACTGCCGCGTTCACCTGGCGCTCGCGTACGCCGAGTTCCTCGGCGATCCGCGCACTGATGGAGGTCGTCACGGGGTGCCATTGTGCCGGGCGGCCGCCGGTCACCGCGCGCCGCCCCGCCGAAGTCCCCCGATCACGTTGCCGGCATCCCCGTCCCGCCGCAGGCCACCCCCTTAGGACCAACTCTTCAAGAGTTGCGGCTTTGGGGGGTGGGTCCGCGCGGCGGACGTCGACCGCGCGCCTGAGCCGGCAGCCCCGCGCGGTCAGGGCGCGCCTCTTAGCACCAACTCTTGAAGAGTTGGTGCTAAGAGCGCCGCAGCAGGTCCTCCAGGGCCGGGGCGAGGTCGGGGTAGGCGAAGGTGAAGCCTTCGGAGAGCAGCTTCTCCGGGACGCCGCGGCGGCCGAGCAGCGCCAGTTCCGGATCCGTGCGCAGCAGCACCGCGCCGAGGCGGAGCAGCGGCTCGGGGCTCGCCAGCCCGATCGGCCGGCGCAGGGCGTTGCGCAGCGCGGCCATCAGCTCGGCGTTGCGCACCGGGCGCGGGCTGGTCGCGTTGACGACGCCGGAGATCGCCGGGTCGTCGAGGGCACGCAGCACGATCGCGAGCAGGTCGTCGATGTGCAGCCAGCTCACCCACTGGCGGCCGGTCCCCCAGCGGCCGCCGAGACCCGCCCGGACCAGCGTGGCGAGCATGTCGAGGGCGTGGCTGTCGCGGTCGAGCACGATCCCGGTCCGCAGCACGACCTGCCGATCGGCCCGAACGCCCTCGGCCGCCGCCTCCCACGGCCGGGCCACCCCGGCCATCTGCGCCGGACCGTCCGCGACCGGCGCGGTCTCGGCGATCGGCCGGTCGCCGCCGTCGCCGTAGATCGCCATCGTGGACATCTGCACCCAGACCGGCGGCGCGACCGCCACCAGGGCCGCCGCCTCGGCGAGTGCCCGGGTCGGCTCGACGCGGGAGCTGGTGAGCAGGGCGATGTTGGCGGCCGTCGGCCGGTCCCCGACGAGCCGCCCGGCCAGGTTGACCACGGCGGCGCCGGAGAGCTCGTCGGCCCACTCCCCGACCGTCACGCCATCCCAGGCCACCTGGCGGTGCGCGGCACCCGGCCGCACCGTGCGCGTCAGCACGACCACCTCGTCGCCGCGCGCGGCGAGCACGTCCGCGATCCGCCGCCCCAGCGAACCGGATCCACCGGCCAGCACGACCTTCACGTCACCCTCCTCAGGTTGAGCACTCGCTCAATTCGAAGCGTACGCCCACTTGAGCAAATGCTCAACTACGACTCTTGCTACGGTGGAGCGCCGAACGGTGGGGGTGGGCGAGTGCTGGTGGTGCACGGTTCCTGGGTCGACGGAGGGCTTGCCGTCTGGGCCGAGCAGACCACGTCGCCCCCCGAACGCGCCCCGGCCGGCCGGCACCCGTTCGCTGCTCCCGCCACCGCGATCGCCGCCGCCCTCGGGCCGCTCGCCGACGGCGCGCACGCCGTCGACGAGCAGATCCTGCTGCCCGGGTCGGCCACGACACCGCTGCCGTCGCCCGAGTCCGGCATCGGCAGCCGCGTCCGGGCGCCGAAGATCGCGGCGTGGGGCGTACCCGCGCTGGTGTTGGAACCCGCCGCGGCCCTGCGCCTGCTGGAAGCGGAACTCGCCGCGACCGACGGCGGCCCGGAGTGGGGGCCGGGGACCTCGCTGCGCTACCTGGCGCTCGTCGCCGAACTCGCCGCCGACCTGGCGCGGCAGGGCCGGGTGCTGCCCGGGATCGCCGCGGACCGGCGGGCCGCCCGCTGGCGGGCCGTGCCGCTCGGCGCCGACGCCGCCTACCTCCGCGACCTCGCCACCGCGATGCCGCCGCTCTGCCGCGCGATCGGCCGCGAACGCCCCGCCGCCGAGACGCTGCGCGAGATGCTCGACGCGCTCGCCGACGCCGCGATCCGCCGCGCCCACCCCGACAAGCTCGTCATCCTCCCCAGGCCCGGGCCGAAGAAGCCGCTGATCGACCACTGGATCCTCGCGCTCACCGGCGCCGACGCGAGCCTGCCCGATCGGCCCGACGAGGCCCGCGAGTTGGGCGGCACCCTGGACACGTGGCTCGCCGCCACCGACGAGCTCGACGGGCCGATCCGGGTCTGCTTCCGGCTCGCCGAACCGGAGCCGGAGACCGACGACTGGGAGCTCGAGTTCGCGCTGCAGTCCGCCGACGACCCCAGCCTCTATGTTCCCGCCGAGCTGATCTGGACCGGACAGCGCGTGGCCGGGCTGCCGCCGCGCGCCGACGAGGTGCTGCTCGGCGGCCTGGGTCGGGCGGTCCGGCTCTACGGCGACCTCTACCCGGCGCTCGACGCGGCGAAGCCCAGCTCGATGACGGTCGACACGGGGTGGGCCTTCGGGTTCCTGCGCAACGCGGCACCTCTGCTCCAGGCGGCCGGGTTCGGGGTGCAGCTGCCGGCGTGGGCCGGGCGCAAGGGCCTCGGCCTCAAGCTCACCACCCGCTCGCGGTCCGCCTCCGGTCCGAAAGCCGCTACCGCGCAGGGGTTCGGGCTCAGCGAGCTCGTCGACTTCCGCCTCGACCTCGCGGTCGGCGACGACACGATCGGCGAGGACGAGCTCGAAGCGCTCGCGATGCTGAAGGTGCCGCTGGTCCGGGTCCGGGGCCACTGGGTCGAGCTGGACGGCCGGCAGCTCAAGGCGGCGCTGAAGGTCCTGGAGGAGCGCCGGACCGGCACGATGACGATCGACGAGGCGATCCGCGAGATCGTCGGCGGCGGTGACGCGGAGCTGCCGCTGGTCGGGATCGACGCGGACGGGCTGCTCGGCGACCTGATCAACAGCGACGAGGGCCGGTTGACGCCGGTGCCGACACCGCTGGACTTCCAGGGGCAGCTGCGGCCCTATCAGGAGCGCGGCCTGTCCTGGCTGAGCTTCCTGTCGAAGCTGGGACTGGGCGGGATCCTCGCCGACGACATGGGCCTCGGGAAGTGCATTCTGCCGGGAACGCCGGTCTACGCCAACGGCACCCTGCGCGCAGCCGAAGAACTCTGGGACCGGTACGCGGGTGCGTCGCGCTCCGACGGCGAAGGCGAGTGGGCCGAGCCGACCCGACCGCTGAGCACCAGTGCGCTGGACAGCTCCGGCACCATGACCTCGGCCGTGATCAGTCGGCTCTACCGCCAGCGGATCAGCGAGCCCGTACGCCGGATCCGGCTCGACGACGGCAGCGAGATCGCGATGACCCGCCGCCATCGGGTGTACGGGCTCGACGGCTGGACCACCGTGGTGCGGGTGGGTGACCGTGTCTGCGTACCCGGCGTCCTCACCTGGGACGGCGAACCCCGCGACCCCGCCGCGGTCGCGCTGCTCGCCACCCGGATCGGTGATCGGCGCATCCCGGACTACGTGCTGACCGGGGACGAGGACTGCATCCGGCTCTTCCTGCGGGAATACTTCACCGCTGCGGCGTCCGTGAGCGCGGCCACCCGCTCGGTGGAGATCTCGTCGGCGTCGCCGTGGCTGATGCAGCAGCTCGCCACGATGCTGCGCCGCCTGGGGATCTGGCTGCGGACCGGCGAGAACCGGGTCGGCCTCATCGGCGGCACGGGGCTGCGGCTCTTCCACGACCTGGTGGGCTTCGCCGATCCGGTGAAGCAGGCCCGGCTCGAAGCACTCTGCGAGATCGCGTCGTTTCCGGGAAACCAACCCTACCCACACGCACGATCGTGCTTCTTCCCGGAAACAGGCCCTACCGACGCCCGCCCAAGGGGCTACTTCCGGGAAACAGCACGATCACGCCCTCATCCCGGTTCGGCGGGGACGCTCTTGGCGTACCCCCGGACGTACGCGGCCCGGCCGGGCGCGATCCGCGACCGGACCGCGGACCGTCAGGTCTTCTACGCCACGGTCGTCAGCGTCGAGGAGTTCCACCACGACGGCTTCGTCTACGACTTCGAGGTGGCGGAGCACCACAACTACGTCGCCGGCGGCATGCTCTGCCACAACACCGCCCAGACGCTGTCGCTGCTACTCACCGAGCGGCACGGGGCGCGGCCGGGGCCGACGCTGCTGATCTGTCCGATGTCGCTGGTGAGCAACTGGCGCAAGGAGGCCGAGCGGTTCGCGCCGTCACTGCGGGTCTATGTCCACCATGGAGCGACACGGCAGCGTGACGACGACCTCGCCGCCGCCGTCGACGGCGCCGACCTGGTCCTCACCACCTATGGCACGGCGCTGCGGGACCTCGGCGCGCTGCAGGGTCTCACCTGGGAGCGCATCGTCTGCGACGAAGCGCAGGCGATCAAGAACAGCTCCGCGCGCCAGGCCCAGGTGGTCCGCTCGCTGCCCGCGCGCACCCGGCTCGCCTTGACGGGTACGCCCGTCGAAAACCACCTCGCCGAGCTCTGGTCGATCATGGAGTTCTGCAATCCGGGTCTGCTCGGACCGGCGAAGCGCTTCCGCGACCGCTTCCAGGTGCCGATCGAGACCAAGGGCGACGCGGACGCGACGGCCGCCCTGCGCCAGGCGACGGGACCGTTCATCCTGCGGCGCCTGAAGACCGACAAGTCCATCATCTCCGACCTGCCGGAGAAGCTGGAGATGAAGACCTGGTGCACGCTCACCCCGGAGCAGGCGAGCCTCTACCAGGCGGTCGTCACCGACATGATGGACAAGATCGAGATTTCGGACGGGATCGAGCGGCGCGGCAACGTGATCGCCACGATGACCCGCCTCAAGCAGGTCTGCAACCACCCCGCCCACCTGCTCAAGGACGGCTCGCGGCTGGCCGGACGATCGGGCAAGCTGGCCCGGCTGGAGGAGCTCGCGGAGGAGATCCTCGCCGAGGGCGACAAAGCGCTGATCTTCACGCAGTACTCCGAGTTCGGCACGATGCTCCAGCCCTACCTCTCGGCGCACCTGGACCGGCCGGTGCTGTGGCTGCACGGCGGCCTGCCCAAGAGCAAGCGCGATGAGCTGGTCGAGCGCTTCCAGAACGACCCGGAGCCGATGCTCTTCCTGCTCTCGCTGAAGGCGGCCGGCACCGGCCTCAACCTGACCGCAGCCAACCACGTGATCCATGTGGACCGCTGGTGGAACCCGGCGGTGGAGAACCAGGCGACCGACCGCGCCTTCCGGATCGGACAGACCAAGAACGTGCAGGTACGCAAGTTCATCTGCGTCGGCACCCTGGAGGAGCGGATCGACGAGATGATCGAGCGCAAGCGCGCCCTGGCGGACAGCGTCGTCGGCACCGGCGAGGAGTGGATCAGCGAGCTGAGCACCGATCAGCTGCGGGAGCTCTTCCGCCTCGACCCGTCGGCGGTGAGCTGAGATGCCGGTCGGCAAGGACGGGTTCTTCGAGGCGGCGAAGCCGATCCCGGTCGAGGGCGGCATCAAGGCCCGCAGCCGGCGCGGCTCGATCGGCGAGCAGTGGTGGTCGCGGCGGTTCGTGGACATCCTGGAGGAGATCTGCGATCCGGGGCGCCTCGTTCGGGGCCGGGCCTATGCCCGCAAGGGCCAGGTGCTGAGCATGTCGATCGAGCCCGGCGTCGTGGCGGCGCAGGTCCAGGGCTCGCGACCGACGCCTTACGCGGTGTCGGTGCGGATCGGCGCCTACGCCGACGAGATCTGGACCGTGCTCGTCGAGGCGCTGGGCGCACGGGCGGTCTACCGCGCGCAACTGCTCGCCGGGGAGATGCCGCACGAGATCGAGCAGGTCTTCGCCGAGATCGGACACCCGCTCTTCCCCGAGGGCAGGCTCGGGCCCGGCGGGTTGGCGATGGAGTGCTCGTGCCCGGACCACGGTGTGCCGTGCAAGCACCTGTCGGCGGTGCTCTACCTGCTCGGCGAGGCGTTCGACGACGACCCGTTCCTGGTCCTGGCGTGGCGTGGCCGAACCCGGTCGGCGCTGCTCGACGCGGTGCGGGGCACCGCCGACGATGCGGTCGCGCCGGTGGCGGCGGTCGATGTGCCGTTCGCGCAGCGGTTGGCCGACTTCTACTCCCCGGCGATTCCGCTGAGCCGACTGCGATCGCGGCCACCCCGGCAGGAGGCGCCGGTGGACCTGCTGCTGCGCGCGGTGGAGGCGCCGAAGCTGAAGGTACGCCACCTGCCGCTCATCGACATCCTGCGCTCGGCCTATCGCCGGTTCGACGCGGACTGAGCCGAGTGCGGCAGCTCGGCCCAGCGAGCGATCCGATGCCGGAGCGACGGCTTGCAGCGCCCGTCACGCGGTGGCCGGCCAGGCGCACGGTGCGGCCGTGTGCGCCTTTGCGCACAAGGCGACGAGCAACGCCGCCAGGCGCCACGTGACGGACGCTCTCAGCAGAAGGTCTCGGTGAAGGTGACCCAGGCGGTGGTGGTGCCCCAGACCGTCTGGTTGCCGTTGCAGTCCTCGTACTTGGCGCCCGCGAGGGTGGTCTTCGACGGTCCCGTGTACCAGTTCGTGACGCAGTAGGCCATGATCGTGCAGGCTCGGGCGTGCGCGGGCGCGGCCGGTGCGACGGCGGCGAGGGTGGCCCCGGCCGCCAGCAGCAGGGCGGTGACGCTGCGTGAAATCATGATCTCTCCCAACGAGAACGCTATATATAGACGGGAGACTATCAGTTCTCCGATGGCGCGGAGGGCGGACCGGTCCTACGATGCTGTGGCAGTTGGTCGAAAATGATCAACGTCAAGGAGGACCATGACCACCCCATCGCAACCCGCCGGCTCCGCCGCCAGGGACTCCATCAGGTCGCTGCTGCAGCCCTCCGGCTCAGCCGGAGATGCCATCAAGTCGCTGCGGACGCTCTTCGTCTGGGCGATGCTCGCCTACGTGGCGGCCATCCTCTTCTTCGAATTCTTCCGCTGGGTCCTTCCCACCGGCTACAGCAGCACGTTCGCCTCGCGATCCGCGAACGCGGACTTCACCACCCTCACCACGCTCGCCCTTCCGCTGGTGGCGGTCCTGCTGGCGACGGTGGTCCAGCCCGCTCTCGGCATCGGCAAGCTCGCCTGCCTCGCCGCGCTCGGCCTCTACGTCTTCATGCTCTTCTTCGACGGCATCACCTTCCTCATCGGCCTGGGCAGCGTCTTCGACGGGGTGGGGTCCGCGTCGGGCTCACTGAGCGTGCTCGCCTATGTGGTCATCGGCCTGTTCGACCTGGTCTGGGTCGTCCTGGCGGGCTTCGCGGTATTCAAGATCTTCACCGCCATCGGCGGAAAGCTCAACGTGGGCAACGCGGCTCCGGTCGCGTGACCCTCGGATACTGCTCCGGGTGACCAACTAGTCACCCGGAGCAGTATCGGCAAGTGGGAGTGGCCCAGTACCCTCACCGGGTGACGGGTGATGAGGTCTTCGTGGCATACCGGAAATACGACGGTGCGCTGCACTGGCACCAGACGATGCGCCGCCTCGGGGAGGACCGGCACGGCGTCTGGCTTGGCGCGGGCGCCGGCACCACGGTCCGGCGCGGTGACGGTCCACTGAAGACGCTGGAGCACGGCAAGGTCATCCTGATCTCCCCCGGCTCCTGGTGGACCGCCTCGTTCAACGGCCCGCCAGCCCGGCTGGAGATCTACTGCGACATCACCACGCCGCCGACCTGGCCGCACCCGGGCGAGGTGACCATGGTCGATCTCGACCTGGACGTGGTCCGCTTCCGCCACAACGGCAGCGTGGCGCTGCTCGACGAGGACGAGTTCGCGGAGCACCGGATCCGCTACGGCTATCCGCCGGAGGTCATCGCCGCGGCGCTACGTGCCGCGACCTGGCTGCACACGGCGATCGGCTCCGGCGCCGAGCCCTTCGCGTCCGAGCACCAGAGCTGGCTGTCGAAGGTGTGACCGAGGTGCTCGGCTCCCGCCGGCCCGCACCACTGGTGCGCGGCGCCGAGCAGGCGCACGATATCGCCTATGCAGACCGATGTGGCGGTCCTCGGCGGGGGCATGGCGGGGATGGCGACCGCGCTGCGCCTGCAGGCCCGCGGGGTGCGGACGGTCCTGCTGGAGGCACACGGGCATGCCGGTGGCTGCGCGGGCTACTGGCGCCATCGGGGGTTCTCCTTCGACGTCGGCGCGACCACCCTGGTCGACTTCGAACCGGGCGGGGTCGGCGCCGAGCTGCTCGACTCCGTCGGGATGGGCCCGGTCATCGGCGAGGCGCTCCCCGGCTACCAGGCCTGGCTGCCCGATCGGACCGTCCGGCTCCACCGCGACCAGGCCGCCTGGCACGCCGAGCGGCTGCGCGCCTTCGGCGACGACGAGGCGCACCGGCGCTTCTGGCGTTTCCTGGACACCGTCTCCGACGGGTTCTGGCGGGCCAGCCGCTCCGGCGTCCGGCTGCCGCTGCGGCACCCCGCCGACCTGCTCGCCAACGCCCGGGCGATCGGCCTGCGGCACGCGCCGCTCGCCCGGCACCTCAACGCCACCCTCGGCGGCGCCCTGCGCCGGCACGGCCTGCGCGGTGACGCGGCCCTCTGCGGGCTGCTCGGCATGCTGGTCGAGGACACCGTCCACAGTGACCTCGACGACGCTCCCCTGATCAACGCCGCGCTCGGCGTGACGATCCGGGGCGCCGGGCTGACCCGCCACGAGGGCGGCATGCACGGGCTCTGGCGGCGCCTCGTCACGCATTACCGCTCGCTCGGTGGCGAGCTGCGCACGGCGAGCCTGGTCACGGGGGTCGAGGGCCGGGCCGGGGCCTTCACGGTGCGGACGGCCCGCGCGACGATCGGTGCCCGGTGCGTGGTGAGCGCGCTGCCGGCCGAGTCGACCTCGACGATCTTCGGCGGCACGGTCGCCCGCCGGCTGGCGCCCTTTCTCGCCCGGGACACGCAGCGGCTGGGCGGCGCGATCGTGGTCTTCCTCGGCGTACCCGACAGTGACGTGTCTGGACCTGACCTCACCCACCACCAGCTGCTGCAGGACTATGCGGCGCCGCTCGGCGACGGCAACAACATGTTCGTCTCGGTCTCCGCCCCGGGCGACCTGCTGAGCGCCCCGGCCGGGCACCGCGCGGTGATGATCTCCACCCACACCTCGCTCGCCACCTGGAGCGGCCTCACCCCGGAGGAGCACACCCTGCATCGCACGGAGATCGGCGAGCGCCTCCTCGGCCTCGCGCGCCGCGCCTACCCGCGGCTGGGCGAGGCGCCCCTGGTCGAGAGCACGGCAACCCCCAGGGCATTCGCCAGGTACGCCTTCCGGCCGCACGGTGCCGTCGGCGGCGTACGCCAGACCCCGCGCCACACCAATCTCCACGCGATCCCGCACGATCTCGGCGTACCGGGAGTGCGGTTGGTCGGCGACTCGACCTGGCCGGGGCTGGGCACCGTGGCCTGCGTCATCGGCAGCCGGATCGTCGCCGACGACATCCGGCGCGAGCTGCGGCGGGCCCGGTGACGACGCTGCCGACCCTGCGGGAGCTCGGGCCGGAGCTGACCGCGACCACCCCGGTTCAGCGCGCCACGGCGCTGACGCGGCCCTTCGCCATGGTGATCATCTTCATCGCGGCGGCCTGGCTGGGCTGGTGGTGGCTGACCCCGCTGATCATGTTCGGCATCTTTGTCGCGGTCGTCACCGCCACCCACGACGTCGTGCACCGCACCCTCGGCCTCGGCCCGCGCGCCACCGACTGGGCGCTCTTCGTCAGCGGCGTGGTGCTGCTGGAGAGCGGCCACGCCTACCGTGCCAGCCACCTGCAGCACCACCGCCTCTTCCCGCACCCCGACGACCCGGAGGGCTACCCGGCGGAGCTGAGCCTGCTGGGAGCGGTCTGCTACGGCCCGGTCTTCCTGCTGCGACTGTGGTGGTGGGCCTGGCGCCGGGGTGCCGACCGGACCTGGCTGCTCGTCGAGGCGGCCGTGCCGGCCACGGTGCTCGCGGTCGGCGCCGCGCTGTGGCCGGTGACGCCGTGGGTGCTCGCCTACGCCGGGATGGCGATCGTGGGGAGCTGGGTCTATCCGCTGCTCACGGTCTATCTCCCGCACCACGGTCACGGCGACGACCCGATCACCCAGACGCGTACGCTGCGCGGGCGCATCATCCCGGGGATCTTCCTGGAGCTCACATATCACCTGGAGCACCACCTCTATCCCCAGGTGCCCAGCCACCACCTGCGTACCCTGTCGCAACGCCTCGATCCGCTGCTCGCCGCGGCGGGGGCGAAAGTGATCAAGGTGCCCTGACCGATTGTCGGGGGTGCGGGGAATACTGGGGGCATGTGCCGGAGCATCAAAACCCTGCGCCCGCCCTTCCAGGAGATCGTCACCGAGGACGACATGCACGCAGCCGCGCTGCAATATGTCCGCAAGATCTCCGGATTCCGGGCCCCCGCCGCCCACAACGCCGAGGCGTTCGACCGTGCCGTGGCCGCCGTCACGGCCGCCACGCTGGAGCTGCTCGACACCCTCGAGGTGCGGCGCTGAGTCCCGACGAGGTCGTCACGACACTCCGCGCCGCGGGCTGCGTCTTCGCCGAGGAGGAGGCCGAGCTGCTGCTGGCGGCGCCCGGTGACCGCCTCGGCGAGCTGATCGCCCGTCGGGTCGCCGGTGAGCCGCTGGAGCAGGTGCTGGGCTGGGCCGCCTTCTGCGGTCACCGCGTCGGCGTGGACCTCGGCGTCTTCGTGCCGCGCGTCCGCACCGAGCTGCTCGCACGGACCGCCGCTGAGGGCCTGCGCGATGGCGCGATCGTCGTGGACCTGTGCTGCGGCGCGGGGGCGATCGCGCTCGTGCTCGCCCAGGCCGCCGACGGGGTCGAGGTCTGGGCGGCCGATGTCGATCCCGCCGCCGTGGCCTGCGCGACTCGCAACCTCGCTGCCTTCGGCGGGCGGGTCAGCCGGGGCGACCTCTTCGACGCGCTCCCCGATCACCTGCGCGGCCGGATCGACGTGCTCGCCGCCAACGTCCCCTACGTGCCGACCGGCGCCATCGAGACGCTGCCCGCCGAGGCCAGGCTGCACGAGGCCCGGGTCGCGCTCGACGGCGGCGACGACGGGCTCGACCTGCTCCGCCGGGTCGCCGCCGAGGCCGGTGCCTGGCTCGCCCCGGGCGGCACGGTGCTGATGGAGGTCACCGAGGAGCAGGAGCCGACCGCGACCAAGGCTCTGCTCGCGGGCGGGCTGACGACCCGGGTCGTGCTCGACGACGAGCTCGGCGCGACCGTCGTGATCGGTGTGCGCGCCTGACCACGGGATGGAGCCGGCGACAGCGTGACGGAGGTCGAGCGGGCGCTGGTCACCGTACGCACCCTGGTCCAGAGACACCCCAAGATCGTCGCAACTCTTCAAGAGGTGGTCCGAAAACCCATGGGACCACCTCTTGAAGAGTTGCGACGATCTTGGGGGATCGAGGGGCGGGCGGGTGTCGGGGACGGCTACTTGTTCTTCTGCCTGCGGAGCACGAGGACGACGACGACCACGATGATGCCGACGACGACGAGGCAGCACAGGCCACCCAGGATCGTGCCGAAGCCGAGGCTGCTCTTCTTCTTGCGGACGAGGTCGGCGGCGCCGCTCGTCTCGGCCCACGCGGCTGCGGGCGCCAGCACGGTCACGATCATCGCGGCCACGGCCGCACCTACCCGGGTCCACCAGCGGTTTGGAGAGATCATCCGTCCATCATGACGCACCGGATCAAGTGGCGAGAGTACCTGCGGTGTCGGGAAGTGGCGCTTGGCTGCTCAGTCGGCGTGGGTGCATTGCTGAGGTGCGGGGTGGGAGCCGTCGGCGGTGGGCCAGAGGAGGCTCACCGTGACGCAGAAGGTGATCTTCTTTGGATAGCCGCGCTGGGTGAAGCGGTGCGTTCCGGGTGCCAGGGACTGCGAGCTCTGCTGGCCGTCGATCACGATCGTGACCACCGGCGTCGCCGACCCCTGGGACGGATCCACCCAGGTCACCGCGATCTCCTTCGTCGTCGCGACGATCTTGACCGCCTCCGGGGGGCCAGGCGCGGTGACGGTCGGCTGCGCCTCGGTGACGATGACCGGTGGTTTCGGCGGCTCCGGCCGGGTCAGCACCGAGCCGACTGCGACGGCGAGCGCCGTGACCGCGGCAGCCCCCGCGACATAGGCCGAGGTGCGCACCGGCCGTCGCCGCCAGACCGCCATCTTCCGCGGTCCGGTGAGCCGGGGCGCGTCGTCGTCGACCTCGACCTCCTCGACCGGACCCTCGGCGTCGAGCTCGATCAGGTCCTGGCTGAGCAGCCTCGTCACGATGTGGCGGGCGCCGAGGTCGTCCATCGCGTCGACATGGGCG
Organism: Allocatelliglobosispora scoriae; assembly: GCF_014204945.1. Taxonomy (NCBI): domain Bacteria; kingdom Bacillati; phylum Actinomycetota; class Actinomycetes; order Micromonosporales; family Micromonosporaceae; genus Allocatelliglobosispora; species Allocatelliglobosispora scoriae. Next base: position 1,004,329 of record NZ_JACHMN010000003.1, on the reverse strand, counting down.
GAGCTGAGCAGCCGTCGGGCGGAGGCCGGATCGCCGGAGCGGATCTGCAGGTCGATGAGTTGCCGGGTGATCCGGACGGTGTGCGGGTCGAAGGCGCCGAACTCGTGGCGGAACCGGGCCAGCGACTGGGTCAGCGCCTCGATCGCACGGGGCGCATCGCCTCGGTCGGCGGCGATGAGGGCGAGGTGGGCGCGGGCGAGCAGCACCGCACGGGCCGTGTGGCGGCGCCGCTGACCGCCGCCGTTGAGCACCATCCGGTAGAGCACCTCGGCCCGCTCGATGCGGCCCAGGTCGTGCAGGATCGTGGCGTAGGTGACGGTGGCACGCAAGGTCACCGGGTGCCGGGGACCCCAGACCGTGAAGCAGTGGTGCGCGAGCGGCTGCGCGATCGGCAGCGCCAGGTCGAGGCGGCCGGTCTCGCGGGCGACCTCGGCATACAACCGCTGGGTGGTGGCTCGCGCGAGGGGCGGCATCGCAGCGAGCCGCAGCGGGCTGCTCACCAGCTCGCCGAGGAGCGTGAACGCGTCGTCGAGCTGCCACGAGTGGAATAGGTCGACCGCCTGTGCGAGGGAGTCGGCGTCATCCATTCCACAGATGGTCGTCGTCCGACGTCGATCTGTCGAGGGTACGTGTGGCCAGTGCTAGACGATCAGGTGCGGAACGAAGCGCGCGCCCTGGTCGGTGATGAGCCCTTCGGCCTCCCGGATGCCGAGCCCGGCCGGCTCGCCGTCGACCACCCAGGCCCCGAGGACCGGCCGCCGTCCGCCGAAGTCGGGCAGCGGGTAGAAAGCCTGGTAGCAGAAGCCTTCCGCGCCGTAGACCGGACCGCCCTCGGGCACCGGCAGCGTCACTTCGCCGCCGGGAGTGACGATGCGTACGCCGCCACCCTCCCGCCCCAGCAGCGGCTTGGCGACATATCCGGTCGGTGCCAGCTCACGCGGACCGTCGAGATAGCTCGGCAGCAGGTTGGGGTGGCCGGGGAAGAGTTCCCAGAGGATCGCGAGCAGCGCCTTGTTGGACAGCAGCATCTTCCACGGCGGCTCGATCCAGATCGGACCGTTGGCGGCGCGCACGGCGTGCTCGCCGAACTTGTCGGTGGTGAGCCACTCCCAGGGGTAGAGCTTGAAGATCGCTTTGATCGTGCGGTTCTGCAGGTCGATGAAGCGCTGCTCGGCCGGGTCCCAGCCGATCTCCTCCATCGAGATCAGCACCGTGTGCAGCCCGGCCTGCTCGGCGCACTCCTGCAGGTAGGCGACGGTGAGGTAGTCCTCGCCGAGCTCGTCGGCCTCGGAGTAGGCCAGGTGCAGCGGCCCGGTCGGCAGCAGCGGCGCCTGTGCCCGCCACGCGTCGACGAGCCGCTCGTGCAGCGAGTTCCACTGGTCGGCCTCGGGGAAGAGCTCCTCCAGCCAGAACCACTGCGGTCCGGCGGCCTCCAGCAGCGACGTCGGGGTGTCCGCGTTGTATTCGAGGAGCTTGGCGGGGCCGGAGCCGTCGTAGCGCAGGTCGAAGCGGCCGTAGACGCTCGGTGCCCGGTCCCGCTCCCGCCAGGACTTCGTGATCATGTCGATGACGTGCGGATCCCGGATGCCGTAGTCGTGCAGGCGCCCGGCGGCGATGACGTGCTCGGCGGCGGCGAGGCACATCTCGTGCAGGTTGGCGACGACCGTCTCCAGCGCCTCGATCTCGGTGAGCGAGAACTCGTAGTAGGCGGTCTCGTCCCAGTAGTCGTAGATCTCGCCCTGCGCGTTGAGCGTCACCGCGTAGCCCAGGCCCTGCGACTCGACCGTGTCGCGCCAGCCGGGACGGGCGGGGCGGGTCATCCTGCGCACGTCAGCCACCACCGTGGAAGAGGCCGCCGAAGCCGCCGCGCTCGAACGAGCCGCCGACCATCTTGCCCTTGGAGCTGCTGCCGCCGTAATACCACCGGGAGCCGGTGTGGCCGTTGTTGCAGTTGTCGTCGTCGATGACGTTGTTGGTGGAGGTGTCGACGCAGCGCCGGTCCTCCTTCTGCGTCAGGAAGCCGCAGGAGCAGATGGTCAGCACCGTCGCGGCGATGCCGCCGATGACCACGTTGCGGGAGCGCATGCGCCGCTTCGCCGGCTGGACCGGCTGCACCGGCGGGACCGGGACGGTGGGGCGCTGCGCCGTCTTGCGCTTCTTCGGCGGCTTACCCGGCTGGACGGGGTTGACGTTCACGGCAGTGCACCGAGCGGCGCCGCACCGGGGGGCAGCGCAGGTGAGCCGGCGGGCACGCCGGGCAGGCACGCGACCGGGTCGAGGAGTGGAGCGGGGGTCATGGCTGGTGAGCGTACAGATCGTTGGCAAGGATCTGGACGGGGTGCGCTAAGGTCGCCGCGTGACTGACCTCCTGCCCGGGCTGCTCGCGGCCGTGATCTACTCCGTTGTCGGAATTGTGCTTCTCTTCGCCGGTTTCCTGATGGTGGATCTCATCACCCCCGGTCGCCTGCGCGACCAGATCTGGGTCGACCGCAGCCGCAACGCGGCGAGCTACGTCGCGACCGCGCTGCTCGGCATCGGTGCGATCGTCGTCACCGCGATCGCGGTCAGCGACTCGGACCTGCTCGACGGGCTGGTCTCCACGGCCGTCTTCGGCCTCGCCGGGACCGCGCTGATGGCCGGGGCGTTCTGGGTGCTCGACATGCTGACGCCGGGACGGCTCGGCGAGATGATCGTCGACCCGAAGCCGCACCCCGCCGTGTGGGTGAGCTGCGCCAGCAATATCGCGATCGCGGCCATCGTGTGTGCTTCCATGATCCCGTGAGCCTTCCGAGAACGACCCAGCCGGCCTTCCTCGCGCCAGCACACAACTCCCCGGCGCGCCCTGCGGGGCTCGGTCGCTCCGCTCCCCCACTCCTCGCGCCAGCACACAACTCCCCGGCGCGCCCTGCGAGGCTCGGTCGCTCCGCTCCCCCACTCCTCGCGCCAGCACACAACTCCCCGGCGCGCCCTGCGGGGCTCGGTCGCTCCGCTCCCCCACTCCTCGCGCCAGCACACAACTCCCCGGCGCGCCCTGCGGGGCTCGGTCGCTCCGCTCCCCCACTCCTCGCGCCAGCACACAACTCCCCGGCGCGCCCTGCGGGGCTCGGTCGCTCCGCTCCCTCACTCCTCGTGCCAGCGCCATGACCTTCCTCAGCGACATGCCCGACGGCGACGGGGAGGTCTACCGCGTCGACACCGGGCTCGCCGAGTTCTACGCCGACCCGCACATGCCCGGCGCCTGGACCCTCGTGCTCGACGGCATGCCGCAATCGCACGTCAACGCCGACGACCCGACGATGATCGCGTTCGACTACGTACGCCGGATCGTCGACATCATCGACACCGTGGCCCCGCCCGGTCCGCTGCGGTTCCTGCACCTCGGCGGCGGCGGGCTCACGCTGCCCCGGTGCCTCGCGGCGCTGCGGCCGGGCAGCGAGCAGCGGGTGGTCGAGATCGACGGCTCGCTCGCCGGTCTCGTGCTGGCCCGATCACCGCTCGAGGACGACTCGATCACGGTGACGATCGGCGACGCCCTCGATGCGCTGCGACCGCTGCCGGTCGGCGCCTTCGACGTGGTGATCGCCGACATCTTCACCGGCGCCCGGGTGCCCGGGCACGTGCGTACGTCGGAGTTCGCGCAGCTCGCGGCACGCGCGGTCGACCGGGACGGCTGCTACATCGCCAACATCATCGACAAGTCGCCCCTCGACTTCGCCCGGGGCCAGGCGGCGACCCTGCGCGAGGTCTTCAACACCGTGGCGATCATGGCCGATGCGGCCGTCCTGCGCGGGCGCCGCTCGGGCAACCTGCTGCTCGTCGGCGGTGACGACATCGACCTGGGCGGGATGGTCCGGCGGGCCGCCACCGACCCCTTCCCGGTCCGGGTGGAGCACGGTGACCGGCTCACCTCCTTCATCAAGGGCCGCTCTAGGCTTTGACGGCGATGGACACACGACAGCAGGCAAAGATCCGGACATTCCACCCTCGGCGGGGGCGCCTCGGCGACCGGCGCGGTGACATCTTCGAGCGGCTCTGGCCCGTCTACGGCCTGGAGATCCCGCGCCACCCCGATCAGCTGCTCGACGTGGCCGCGCTCTTCGGCCGGTCGGCGCCCCTCGTCCTCGAGATCGGCTCGGGGATGGGCGAGGCGACCTGGGCGATGGCCGCCGCCGATCCCGACCGCGACTACCTCGCCGTCGAGGTGCACACCCCCGGCATCGCGAGCCTGCTCGGCGAGGTCGAGGAGCGCGGGCTCACCAACGTCCGGGTGGGGCTCGGCGACGCCGTGGAGCTGGTCGAGCACATGCTGGTCGAGGAGAGCCTGTCCGGCGTACACGTCTTCTTCCCGGACCCGTGGCCGAAGGCGCGGCACCACAAGCGGCGGCTCATCCAGCCCGCGCACGTGGCGCTGCTGCGCTCGCGCCTCGTCCCCGGCGGCAGGCTGCACTGCGCGACGGACTGGGCCGAGTATGCCGAGCAGATGCTCTCGACCGTCGAGGCCGATCCGGGCCTGGTCAACGAGTATGACGGCTTCGCGCCCCGCCCCGACTGGCGGCCGATGACGAAGTTCGAGCGGCGGGGCCGGGATGCCGGGCGGGACATCTTCGACCTGATCTGCCGACGGCGTTAGAGCGTGACGGCCAGCTCGTCGGCGAAGGTGGGGCAGAGCACGACGTCGAGGCTGGGATCGGCCGTCAGGATGGCGTGCTGGAGCCGGTGGATCCGCTGCGACGGCTCCAGCCCGATGTCGTCGAGCAGGGTGGTCCGCAGCCGGTGGAAGGCTTCGAGCGCTTCGTTGCGCCGCCCGGCCCGGTAGAGCGCGATCATGAACTGGGCCTGGAGGTCCTCGTTGAGCGGGTGCCGGACGGCGAGGCTGCCCAGCTCGCCCAGGACCGCGTGGTGCCGGTCCAGGCGCAGTTCGGCGTCGATGCGCTGCTGGCAGGCCGCGAGCCGGTCCTCCTCCAGCCGGGACACCTCGACCTTCAGCACCGGGCCGAGCTTGATGTCGGCGAGCGCCGTGTCCTGCCACAGCTCCAGTGCGCCGCTGAGCAGCCGCGAGCCGTCGTCGAGGCTGCCGTCCGCGAGCGCCGACCGGGCCGCGCCGACGAGCCGCTCGTAGTCGTGCAGGTCGAGCTCCCCCGGCTGGGCCTGGAGCCGGTAGCCGCTGGAGGCGGTGACGAGGACGTCCCGTGCCACGTCGGCGGAGTCCAGGCCGCTCGCCTGTGCCAGCATTCGGCGGATCTGCAGCACGTATGTCTGGATGATGGTCTGAGCGCTCGCCGGCGGCTCGTCGCCCCACAGCTCCAGGCTCAAGGTCTCGATGGGTACGAGGAGGTTGGCCCGCACCAGGAGCAGCGCCAGCACCTTGCGGGGCTTGGGCGCGGTCAGCCGGCCGACGACCGGCCCGGACCGCACCGCGAGGCGGCCGAGAACGCAATACTCCATATCTCCCCCCAACGTTCGTTCAATTTCTCAAAATTCTCATAGAGCGACAGATCGTATTCTCAGGATTATCTCAGCATTTAGACCGTAACGGGCAGCGGAAGCTGACTATCCGCGCCGTGGCGCCGCAAATTTGCCCAGCTCAGCGGCCATTTCTCAAGCGAGGCTTGACCAGCCTTCAAGCCGACCAGTGAAACCCTCCTCGCATAGGCCTTTTGACCAGGCGAAAAACGCCTGCGAGCAGGCTCCGCCGGGTGCGAAGGAGGGGAATTCGTGTCGAAGCCCACTGCAGACCACACTGCGCCGGACTGGGTCCTGTGCGGCGGGTGCCACGCCGTGATCTATCAGAAGCAGCTCGCCCGCAGCCTCGGGGTCTGCCCGCAGTGCGGCCACTACGCGCCGCTGACCGCGCCCGACCGGCTCGCCCTGATCGCCGACCCCGGCTCCCTGGTGCCGCTGGAGTTCACCGTCGACGGCGGCGATCCGCTGGTGTTCACCGACAGCCTGCCCTACCCGAGGCGGGTCGCCGACGCCCGCGCGGCCACCGGCCTCGCCGAGGCCGCCGTCTGCGCCCGACTGACCATCGGGGGTACGCCGACGATCGCCGCCGTCATGGACTTCCGCTTCCTGGGCGGCAGCCTCGGCGGGGCGGTCGGGGAGCTGATCACGCTCTCCGCCGAGACGGCTCTCGCCGAGCGCCTGCCGTTGCTGCTGGTGACCGCGTCGGGTGGCGTACGCATGCAGGAGGGCGTCATCGGCCTGATGCAGATGGTGAAGACGACCCAGGCGCTCCACCAGCTCGACGAGGCCGGACTGCTGACGGTCTGCCTGATCGCCGATCCGACCTACGGCGGCGTCGCGGCGTCGTTCGCGATGCTCGGCGACATCATCGTCGCCGAACCCGGCGCCCGGCTGGGCTTCGCCGGGCCACGGGTGATCGCGCAGACGATCGGGCAGGAGCTGCCGCCCGGCTTCCAGACCGCCGAGTTCCTGCTGGAACGAGGTTTCATCGACCAGGTCTGCCCGCGCTCGGCGATCCGGGACCGGCTGGGCCGGCTGCTGTCGATCGCCACCCGCCGCCATGACGGCGATCTGTCTTCGCAGCGTGCGCCGGAGGACCGGATCGTGATCCGCGAGCCCGAGCAGCTCGCCGACCGGCCCGCCTGGGACGCCGTTCGCCGGGCCCGGCACATCGGCCGTCCCACCACCTCGGACTACCTGCGCCTGATCCTGGACGACTTCGAGGAGCTGCGCGGCGACCGGCTCGGCGGCGACTGCCGGGCGATCATCGGCGGCGTGGGCCGGCTCGGTGGCGAGTCGATCGTCGCGATCGGCCACGAGAAGGGCCACAACGCCGCGGAGCTGGCCGCACACGGCTACGGCATGCCGGGTCCGGCCGGTTATCGCAAGGCCGGCCGGCTGCTGCGCCTCGCCGCCAAGTGGGGTCTGCCGGTGGTGACGCTCGTCGACACCCCCGGTGCCCACCCCGGACTCGAAGCCGAGCTGCAGGGGCAGGCCACCGCGATCGCGGAGAACCTGCGGCTGATGGGCGCCCTGCCCGTCCCGGTCGTCACGGTCATCACCGGCGAGGGGTGCAGCGGCGGCGCGCTCGCCATCGCGGTCGCCGACCGGGTGCTGGTCATGGAGAACGGCTTCTACACCGTGATCAGTCCGGAGGGCTGCGCGGCGATCCTCTGGCGCGACTCGGCCGAGGCTCCGGCCGCCGCCGAGGCGCTGCGCCTCGACGCCCGGTCCCTGCTCCAGCTCGGTGTCGTCGACGGCGTCGTCCCGGAACCGCCGGGCGGCGCGGAGACCGACCACGTCTCGGCCGCCGCCGCGGTGCGCACCGCGGTCCTCGCCGAGCTCGCCGACCTCGCCGCACTCGACTCGGCGCGGCTCGTCGCCAACCGGCGCAGGCGCTTCCGCGCCTTCGGCGGCCGCCTCGACCAGCCGGGCCACGACGGGAACCACGCCGTGAGCGCCGCCGCCGCGGAGCTCGTCTTCGAAGGAGGTCTGCGATGACCGAGGTAGTCGAGCCCGTCCGGGTCGACCCCGACACCGGCACGCACCAGCTCGCCCGGGCGCTGAGCGACGCCCGGTGCAGCGCACAGGAGTTCCTGGCGGGGCTGGAGAACCAGCCGCGGACGCTGCGCATCCGGGCGAGCGACGTCGTGGTCGAGTTCGAGTGGGGCCAGACTCCGCCGGACCCCGACTGGACCCCGACCGCCGCGAAGGAGAGCATCCCGGCCGTCGCCGAGGCGCCCTGCCCCGGCGGCGGCGTGCTCGACATCTGCTCGCCGACCGTCGGCACCTTCTTCCGGGCGCCGCAGCCGGGCGCCGCGCCCTTCGTCGCGGAGGGCGACCGGGTACGCCGGGGCCAGCAGGTCGGCATCGTCGAGGCGATGAAGCTGATGATCCCGGTCGAGGCCGAACTGGACGGTCAGGTCGTCGCGGTCCTCGTCGGCGACGGCAGCTCGGTCGAGTTCGGCGAGCGGCTCTTCGCCGTCGAGCCCGTGGCGAACCCGACGCCGACCGCAGCGGGACAGGCGTAAGCGATGATCAACAAGGTGCTCATCGCCAATCGCGGCGAGATCGCGCTGCGGATCGCCCGGACCTGCCGGGAGCTGGGCCTGGGCGTGGTCGCGGTCTACTCCACCGAGGACCGGGACTCGGCCGTGGTGCGCTTCGCCGACCAGGCCGTCTGCATCGGCCCCGCGCCCTCGAAACGCAGCTACCTCAACCTCTCGGCGATCATCGAGGCGGCGGTCCGGACCGGGGCCGACGCGGTGCACCCCGGTTACGGCTTCCTCTCCGAGGTGCCCGACTTCGCGGAGGCGTGCGCGCTGTCCGGCCTGACCTTCGTCGGGCCGCCGGCGGGCGTGATCGAGCGCCTCGGCGACAAGTCGGCGGCCCGGGCCGCGATGAGCGACGCCGGGCTCCCGATGCTGCCGGGCAGCATCGAGCCGATCGCCGACGCCGACGAGGCGGAGAAGGCCGCGGCCGACATCGGCTACCCCGTCATCGTCAAGGCGGTCGCCGGTGGCGGCGGACGCGGGATGCAGGTGGTGCACGACCCCGGCGACCTGCCGCAGCGCTACCGCGAGGTCCGCGGCGTGGCCCACTCGCTCTTCGGGGACGACCGCGTCTACATCGAGCGATACCTGCCCGCCGCCCGGCACGTCGAGGTCCAGGTGCTCTGCGACGGCTACGGCGACGGCGTCCACCTGGGGCAGCGTGACTGCTCCGTCCAGCGCCGACGCCAGAAGATCATCGAGGAGGCGCCCGCGCCGAACCTGCCGGCCGGGCTCGCCGACCGGATGGGCGAGGCCGCCCTGCGCGGTGTTCTCGCCGCGGGCTATGTCGGTGCGGGGACCGTCGAGTTCCTCGTGGACGACCTGGGCCGATTCTCCTTCATGGAGGTCAACTGCCGGATCCAGGTGGAGCACCCGATCACCGAGATGATCTTCGGGGTCGATCTGGTACGCGAGCAGTTGCGCATCGCCGCCGGTGAGCCGCTCGGCCTGGTCCAGTCCGAGCTGGTGCCCCGGGGAACGGCGATCGAGTGCCGGGTGAACGCCGAGGACCCGAGCCGGGACTTCATGCCGACTCCCGGCGTGCTGACCGAGTTCGCCATGCCGGGCGGGCCGTTCGTCCGCACAGACACCGACGCCCGGCCCGGCTGCCGCGTGTCGGCTGTCTACGACCCGCTGCTGGCGAAGGTGGCCGTCTGGGCACCCGATCGACCGCAGGCGCTGGCCCGGATGCGCCGGGCGCTCGACGAGGTCCACGTCGTCGGCCCGGGTGTCTGCACCAATCGCGACTTCCTGCGCACCGCCCTGGACCACCCCGACTTCATCGCGGGGACCCACGACACGTCGCTCGTCGCCGACCTGGCGAAGAGTGCCGCCGATCACTGACCGGAAAGGAAGATCCCATGTCCACCGAGACCTTCACGCAGGACGACCTGATGACGCTCCTCGTCGCCAAGGTCGGCCTGCCGGACAGCGCGCGTACCGACGATCCGTCGGCGACCTTCGCCGATGTCGGCCTGGACTCGCTCGCCTACCTGCAGATGCAGGCCGAGCTCGCGGCCGGTTACGCCGTCGAGATCCCCGGCGACCAGCCGCTGAGCTTCTCCTTCGGCGACATCGTCACCGCCGTGAACGCCCGGCCCGCCCTCGTCGAGGAGGGGAGCCGGTGAGCGCCCCGACCGTCGGCCACGTCGACAACGCGATCGTCATCAAGGCCGATCTCGACCTCGTCTGGGACGTCACCAACGACGTCGAGCAGTGGCCGGAGCTGTTCACCGAATACTCCGCGGCCGAGATCCTCGCCCGGGACGGCGACACCGTCCGCTTCCGGCTCAGCATGCATCCGGACGAGAACGGCAAGGTCTGGAGCTGGGTCTCGGAGCGCACGGCCGACCGGGCCGAGCGGCGCGTCGTCGCGCGCCGGGTCGAGCCCGGCCCGTTCGAGTTCATGAACATCGAATGGGACTACAGCACCGAGGCGGACGGCACCCGGATGCGCTGGGTGCAGGACTTCCGGATGCGGCCCGAGGCGCCCATCGACACCGCGGCCATGACCCGGCGGATCAACGCCAACACGGCGGTCCAGATGGACGTGATCCGGCGCAAGCTCGAGCTTCTCGCCGCCGAACAGCCGACCCGCTGAGCCGTGCTCCACAACCTCATCCACCGACCGCACGGGAGACCACCATGACCATCGAAACCAGCGGTACCACCGAAGCCATCAAGACCCTCTGCATCGACGACGTGCCGGCCAACCGCAAGCGCGGCGGCGACGTCCGCACCCTGCTCTCCCCCGGCACGGTCGGCTCGACCGCCGGGTTCCTCGGCACCGTGCGGCTGCTGCCGGGCGAGGTGGTGACCGAGCACCTGCACCCCTACTCGGAGGAGTTCCTCTTCTGCGTGGAGGGGGAGATCACGCTGCGGCTCGACGGGCAGGACCGGCCCGTACGCGCCCGGGAAGGCGTGATGATCCCGATCGGCGTACGCCATCGGGTGATGCAGGAGGGCACGGAACCCGCGTTCCTCGTCTTCTTCCTCGGCCCGCTGGCCCCCGAGCCGCACCTGGGGCATGTGGACACCGAGCCCTATCCGGAGGGGAGCACCGCATGAACACGGCCCGCCGGACCGTCGTGACCGGGGTGGGCGTCGTGGCCCCGGGCGGCGTGAACCGCAAGGCGTTCTGGCAGTTGCTGACCGACGGCCGCACGGCCACCCGGCGGATCACCGTCTTCGATCCGGCGGAGTTCCGCTCCCAGATCGCCGCGGAGTGCGACTTCGACCCGATCCTGGCCGGCCTGACACCGCAGGAGGTCTACCGCAACGACCGCTTCATCCAGTTCGCCATGGTCGCGGCGGACGAGGCGGTGGCGCAGAGCGGGCTGGACCTCACCTCGGGCGGCGGCGTCGACCACGACACCGTGGCGATCAGCATCGGCAGCGCGATCGGCGCCACGATCCGCCTCGAGGACGAGCACATGGTGGTGAGCGACAACGGGCGGAACTGGCTGGTCGACGAGCGGTACGCCAGCCGCTTCCTCTACCAGGCGCTGACGCCGAGCAGCGCCGCGACGGAGCTCGCCTGCCGTTTCGGGACCCACGGTCCGGCGACGGTCGTCTCGACCGGCTGCACCTCCGGGCTCGACGCGATCGGCCACGGCCATCAGCTGATCGTCGACGGCGAGGCCGAGGTCGTGATCGCCGGTGCCGCGGAGGCGCCGATCTCGCCGATCTCGATGGCCTGCTTCGACGCGATCAAGGCCACCTCGTCCCGCAACGACGATCCCGAGCACGCGTCCCGCCCGTTCGACGCGACCCGGGACGGCTTCGTGATGGGCGAGGGCGGCGCGGTCCTGGTGCTGGAGGAGTACGAGCACGCCCGGCGCCGTGACGCCGACATCCTCTGCGAGGTGCGCGGCTTCGCCAACCGGTGCAACGGATTCCACATGACCGGGCTGCGGCCCGACGGGATCGAGATGGCCGAGGCGATCACCGACGCGCTGCACCAGGCGGAGCTGGACCCGACCGAGGTGCACTACGTCAACGCGCACGGTTCGGGGACCAAGCAGAACGACCGGCACGAGACGGCCGCCTTCAAGCGCAGCCTCGGCGAGCACGCGTACCGCGTACCGGTGAGCTCGATCAAATCCATGGTCGGGCACTCGCTGGGGGCGATCGGGGCGATCGAGCTCGCGGCGTGCGTGCTCGCGATCCGCCACGGCGTCGTCCCGCCGACGGCGAACTTCGAGCACCCCGACCCGGAGTGCGACCTCGACTACGTGCCGAGGGAGGCCCGCAGGCAGCGGGTCGACGCCGTGCTCTCGGTCGGCAGCGGGTTCGGCGGCTTCCAGTCGGCGGTCGTCCTCGCCCGCCCCACCGGGAGGACCCGATGAAACCGGCCGACAGGGAGGACCCGATGCACCCGAAACGGATGGTCTTCACCGGCATCGGGGTGGTCGCACCGAGCGGTGTCGGCACCGAGGAGCACTGGCGCTCGACGCTCGCGGGCGAGCTGCGCGTGAGCCCGATCGAGGGCTTCGACGCGTCCCGCTACCCCACCACGCTCGCCGGACAGGTGCACGGGTTCGTCGCCGAGGAGCACATCGACGCGCGGCTGATCATCCAGACCGACCACTGGACGCAGCTCGGGCTGGCGGCCGCGCAGCTCGCCCTCGACGACGCCAAGTACGACCCGTCGGCCTACGACCCGTACAGCACCGGGGTGCTGTTGGCGGCGAACTACGGCGGCAGCCTCTTCGGACAGCGGGAGATCGTGGCGATGTGCCACGGCGGGCCGAGCGCGGTCACGGCCTACCAGTCGATCGCCTGGTTCTACGCCGCCTGCGCGGGTCAGACGTCCATCCTGAACGGCGCGAAGGGCCCGGCCTCGGTGGTCGTCGGCGATCACGCGGGCGGGCTGGACAGCCTGGGCGCCGCCCGCCGCGTCATCCGGCGCGGTACGCGGGCGGCGCTCGTCGGCGGCACCGAGGCACCCGTGGCGCCCTACGCACTCGTCTGCCAGATGATGGGCGGCCGGTTGACCGAGAGCCGCGACCCGCGTACCGGATATAAGCCTTTCGATGTTGAAGCGAACGGCTACGCGCCGGGTGAGGGCGGCGCGCTGCTGATGGTCGAGGAGGCCGCCGCGGCCGCCGAGCGTGGCGCGCCGCAGATCTATGCCGAGCTGGCCGGTTATGCCGCGACCCACGACGGCGAGCACATCAGCGCGCCGCCCGCCGACTGCCGCCAGCTCGCCCGGGCCATGCGGGGCGCGCTCGCGGACGCCTCGGTCAGCCCCGACGACGTCGATGTGATCGTCGCCGACGGCGCCGGGACGCCAGAGCTCGACGCGCTGGAGGTGCGGGCGATCCGCGAGGTGTTCGGCGACCGGGCCGGGTCGATCCCGGTCACGGCACCGCAGGGCTTCGTCGGTCGGCTCTGCGCCGGCGGCCCGTCGCTGAACGTCGCCACCGCCCTGCTCGCGATGCGGGACGGGCTGATCCCGGCCGTGGGCAACCTGACCCGGCCCGTGCCCTGCTACGGACTGGACTTCGTTCGCGAGCCGCGACCGGCCCGGGTCGACGTCGTCCTCGTCACCGCCCGCGGATACGGCGGATTCAACAGCTCCATCGTGCTCAAGAGCTATCTGGAGGGAGAGCAATGACCGAGGTGGCCGACGACGACCGGGTTCGCACGGTCCTGCGGATGCGGGCCCGGGAAGGCTGCGAGGATGCCTTCGCCAGTGCCTGGCGCGATGCGGCGCAGGAGATCAGCCGGGTGCCGGGCAACCTGCACCAGGAGCTGATCCGCGACGTTCAGGACCCGCGTACCTTCCTCATCACCAGCGACTGGAGCGACGCGGAGTCGCTGGAGCGGTTCGGCCGCAGCGCTGCCCGCGACCGGCTCACCGCGGCGCTGCGCGACCTGCGGGAATCCGCCGACAAGAACACCTATCACGTGCTGCACGCGGTGAAGGCGAAGGGGCCGTCGATCCGGGTGGTCGTGACGATCACCGTCGCCGAGGGCGAGGAGGACGCCTACGAGCAGGCGTACCGCAAGGTCGCCGAGCGGATGCGGGGTACGCCGGGCCACATCCGCGAGGAGCTGCTGCGCGAGCCGGGGACCTCGACCTACCACCTCTTCGCGGAGTGGGAGTCGGAGGAGGTCTTCAACGCCTGGGCCGACGATCCGTCGCATCTGGACAAGACCGCGCCGATCCTGCCCTACCTGCTCGCCAGCTTCTCGCGGAAGACCTACCACATCGTGACCCGGCCCGAGGAGTCCGCGCCGGTCGCCACGGAGCCGGTCGGTGCGGAGCCGGTCGTCGCGGAGCCGGTCTCGGGCGCACCGGCCGAAGCCGCGCCGGTGGCGGTGCCGACGCCGGTCGCCGTGGCGCACTCGGCGCTGCCCGCGACCGGGATCACCGACTCCGCGACCCTCGGCCCGGCCGATCAGGTCCGCGAGGCCGAAGCCGAGGCGACCGCGGCGGCCCGCCCGGTGGTGCCCGGCGAGCGCGGCGGCGCCTTCGACACCGACGTGCTCGTCGTCGGCGCCGGACCCGCCGGGCTCACCACCGCGATCGAGCTGGCCCGGCGCGGCATCGGCTGCCGCCTCGTCGACAAGCGCGCCGAGGCGTCGACCAGCGCCGACAAGGCGATCGGCGTGCAGTGCAGGACCATGGAGATCTGGGAGGACCTGGGCATCGTCCAGGAGGCGATGAACGCCGGTGTCTGGCTGCACGGGCAGACCGTCTACGTCAACGGCGAGCTCACCCACCAGATCGGCTGGGACCTGCCGGACCTGCCCTACGCCCACCTGGGACTGCCGCAATACGACACCGAGCGGCTCCTCGGCAAGCGCCTGCGCGAGCAGGGCGTCGCCGTCGAACGCGGCGTGGAGCTGCGGAGCTTCACCCAGGACGACGACGGCGTCACCGCCCTGCTGCGGCACGCCTCCGGCGAGACGGAGACGGTGCGGGCCCGCTACCTGGTCGGCGGCGACGGCGCGCACAGCACGGTCCGGGAGCAGCTCGGCCTCGCCTTCGAGGGCGGCATGAGCATGTTCCCGCAGCTCTTCATGCTCGGCGACGTCGATCTCGACTGGTCGGTGCCCGAGGGGCATCTGCTGCGTTTCGTCGAGCTCGACGACGGCGAGATGAAGGGCATGCTGGTCTGCGTACCGCTCAAGGGCAACGGCCGCTACCGGGTGGCGACGCTCGCACCGGCGCACCTGCAGGCCGAGGTCGGCACCGGTCCCGTCCCGCCCGGCTTCTGCAAGGAGTACACGCCGCCGGGGATCGCCGACATCCAGGCGGTGCTCGACCGGCTGGCTCCCGCGGGCACGACCGCGAGCAACCTGCGCTGGTCGTCGATCTTCCGGATCAAGCACGGCATCGTCGACCGCTACCGGGTCGGCCGGGTCTTCGTCGCCGGGGACGCCGCGCACCTGCACCCGCCCGCCGGCGGCCAGGGCATGAACACCGGCATCCAGGACGGCTGGAACCTCGGCTGGAAGCTGGCCCTCGCCGTTCGCGGGCTCGCCGCACCGGGTCTGCTCGACACCTACGAGGCCGAGCGCCGCCCCGCCGGGAAGTCGATCGTCGACCGGGCGGTCCGGGTCGCGTTCACCGACGAGATCGACATGGACGACGAGCGGGAGCAGTTCCTGACCGACATGCAGATGAACCTCAGCTACGCGGGCAGCCCGGTCGTCGGCGAGGCGGTCGAGGAGCCCCTCGACGGGGTGCGGCCGGGAGACCGGGCACCGGACGTGACCACCCTGCGGCGCTTCGGCGTCGGGCACCCGGTGCGGTTGTTCGACCTGACCCGGGGCACGGCGCACACGCTGCTCGTCTACGCCGACGCGACGGTCGGCGAGGAGGAGATGATCCGGTTCGAGAAGCTCGCCGCCAACATCCGCGCCGAGGACCCGGATCTGATCAACATCTACCTCCTGGCGAGCCCGGACGCGATCGTGCCGTCCAGATCGGACCTGCCGGTGCTGCGGGACGACGGCGACGCGTTCCGGGCGGCGTACGGGCTGCGCGGCTCGGGTGCCTACCTGATCCGGCCGGATGGGCACGTGGGGTTCCGCAGCGCACCGATCTCGGCGGCGGCCATCGACGCCCACCTCTGCCAGATCTTCGCCACCTGACCGGGCCGAACAGCGCCGCGCCGGGAGGATCCCGGCGCGGCGCTGTTCCGTCACACGGCGGCCACGGCGCGGTTCACGCGGCCAGCGCCGCCGCGTTCGGCTCCGGCTCGCCCACGGCCGGTGCCGCATCCGCCGACGCCAGCAGTTCCGCCCATTCCTCGCCGCTGACGAACTGCGGCATCCGCGGCGGCCCCTGCTGCCGGTCGAGCCACGCCGTGAGGTGCTCGCGGACCTCCGCGTCGGCGAAGGCGACCTCCGGTGCGACGGCGAGGTGGCGCACCTTCGCGCGGGCCCGCATCACCACCGGGTCCTGCATCGCGCAGGGGATCGACGCATACTGCGCCCGGGTCAGGTCGTCGAGGATCGGCGGCGGGCCCTGTCCCGGACCGCCCGGTCCCGAACCGCGTCGCGCGAAGAGCTCCTCGTCGCCGCCGTCGATGCGGACCTGCAGGTCGAACCACGGCTTGAGCGTCCGCTCCGCCCAGTGGAAGTGCGCCAGGGCATGGGCGTGCGGGTCCGCGATCCCGTCGATGCCGTCGGCGACCCGCTGCGCCGCGAGCAGGGTCAGCGCGACGCCCTGTCCCAGCGTCGGGTTGGTGTGGGTGATCGCGTCGCCGATCCCGACGAGCCCGGTGACAACGGGACCGGCGTCGTCGACCAGGGCGGTCCAGCGGTTGTCGAGTCCGGCCATCACCTGCACGTCGCCGAGGGCCTCCGGCTCCAGCGCGAGCCAGGGCCCGCTGGCGGGGAACCGCCGCGCCGCCGCGTCGAAGACCGCCGGATCCCGCAGCGCCGCCCGCCGGGCCTCCGCGAGCGGGACGGCGAAGGTGACCGCGAAGACGCCGCTGTCAGAGGGGAAGACGAGGTTGATGGCGAAGGGCGTCACGGCCACGTCCCAGACCCGCCCCGGGTTCTGGGGACCCTCCGGATCGAGCTGGTACCACCGGGAGTAGTAGGCCCGCCCGACGCTGTGGTTCTCCACCACGGGCGGCCGGCAGCCCGCCTCGGCGAGCCAGCCCGGGATCGGCGAGCGCCGCCCGGCCGCGTCCAGCACCAGGTCCGCGGCGACGACGCCGGCGGCGGTCCGCACACCGGTGACCCGCGGGACCGGGCCGTCGCGGTCGATGACGAGGCCGGTGACCGGCTCGTCGAAACGCAGGTCCACCCCCGCTTCCCGGGCCACCGCGTGATGCAGCGCGGTTTCGAGCACGATCCGACGGGTACGCACGGCGACGAGGTCCTCATCGCCGGGGCGGGCCGGCGGGTGCTCGGCGAACCAGTCGAACTCGTGGTACTCCCGCGCACCGAGGGCGAGCATCTCGGCGTAGACGTCGGGGGCTTCGGTCCGCAGGACCGTGCGGACCGGGGCGAGCATCGCGTGCGGCTGGACCACCTGTGGCGTACGGGGGCGGTGCCAGCCGAAGAAGTCCTGCCGGAGGTCGCCGGTGGGCCGGTGGACCTCCTGCTCGAACACCGTGACCGAGTGCCCTCGGCGGGCGAGGAAGAGCGCGGCCGAAAGGCCCCCGATCCCGCCGCCGATTACCGTGACCTGCACCAACGTACTGCCTCCAAGCTTCAGTTCGGATATACACCGATCTTCCACTGTGTATCAGGAGAAATTGGTACGTTCGGCATATGCATCGAACGATCATCGTGGCGCGCATCAACCCGAACGCGGAGCCGGACGTGGCCGGTGTCTTCGCGGAGTCGGATGCGACGCAACTGCCCTATGAGCTGGGCGTGCGTCGCCGCTCGCTCTACTCGCTCAACGACGTCTACCTGCACGTCATCGACTTCGCCGATGACCCGGTCGAGACGCTGCGCCGGGCGCCGGAGAACCCCGGCTTCCGCAAGATCAGCGCCGACCTGCGCCCGTACATCCGCGCCTACGACGAGGAGACCTGGCGGACTCCCCAGGACGCGGTGGCGAAGGAGTTCTACCGCTGGGACGCGAGCCCACTCGGAAAATAGCGTTGATCAAGGGAAGACTCGCCATCCGGGGTGTCCGGTATGCGGCGAGTCTTCCCTTGATCAACGCGAATTGGTGGTGAGGACCGGGGGGACCAGGCGGTAGCCGACTCCTCTTATCGTCAGGATCAGGTGGGGGTCCTGGTGGTCGTCGCCCAGGCGGTGGCGCAGGCGCTGGACGTGGACCGTCACCGTGTTGCTGCTCGGCTCGCCGCCCCAGACGATGTCGCGGATCTGGTCCCTCGTGACCACGCGGTCGGCGTGGGTCATGAGCAGGTGCAGCAGTCTCAGCTCCCGCATCGGCAGCCGGATCGGACGGTCGTGCAGGTGCACCGTCAAGCTCGCCGGATCCAGGCGCAGGCCGCCGCACTCCACCGGTGACCCCGGCGCGTCGAGCGGCGGCGGGGTGATCGAGCGCAGGATCGGCAGCAGCTCGCGCACCCGATAGGGATAGGCGACGCAGGCGGCGGCACCGGCCGCGAGCGCCTCGGCCGCCGCCGGCCCGTCCCCGTCACCGACCCCCAGCACCACCGGGATGGGGGTACGCGACGAGAGCGTCCGGACGAACGCCGCCCCGCCGATGATGGGCAGTCTCGTGGTGGCGAGGACGGCGTCGGGATGCTCGGTACCCGCGATGAGCAGCGCCTCCGCCCCGTCGCCACAGGAGATGACGCGAATGCCGTGCCCCGAGAGCTCCTCGGCCAGCTTCGCCGCCACCTCGTGATCGGGCTCCGCCACGAGCAGCAGCAGCCCTTCCTCCCCAGGATTCACCGTTGGACCTCAGCCGAAGCGGCCGGTGATGTAGTCCTCGGTCCGCTTCTCCTTCGGGTTCGTGAAGATCTTCGAGGTCACGTCGTGCTCGATGAGCCGGCCGGGGTCGCCCGTCTTGGAGATCGAGAAGAACGCGGTGCGGTCGGAGACCCGGGCGGCCTGCTGCATGTTGTGCGTCACGATGATGATCGTGTAGTCGTTCTTCAGCTCGAAGATGAGATCCTCGATGGCGCCGGTCGAGATCGGGTCGAGCGCCGAGCAGGGCTCGTCCATGAGCACGACCTGCGGCTCGACGGCGATCGTCCGAGCGATGCAGAGGCGCTGCTGCTGGCCGCCGGAGAGGCCCGCGCCGGGCTTGCCGAGCCGGTTCTTCACCTCGTCCCAGAGGTTCGCCGACTTCAGCGCCTTCTCGGCGGCGTTCTCCAGCTCGGACTTCTTGCGAACCCCGTTGAGCCGCAGCCCGGCCACGACGTTGTCGAAGATGCTCATCGTCGGGAACGGGTTGGGGCGCTGGAAGACCATGCCGATGGACCGGCGTACGGCGGTGACGTCGACCTCGCGGTCGTAGATGTCCTGCCCGTCCATGGCGAGCCGGCCCTCGACCCGAGCGTTCGGCAGGACCTCGTGCATGCGGTTGATCGACCGCAGGAAGGTCGACTTGCCGCAGCCGGAGGGGCCGATGAGCGCGGTGACCGAACGGGGCTCGATGGTGATCGTGATGTCCTCGATCGCCTTGAACGAGCCGTAGTAAGCGGTGACCCCCACCGCATCGATGCGCTTTGCCATGGGTCTTCCTTACTTCGTGAGCTTGTTGCGGCTGGCGAGGAGCTTCGCCGCGACAGTGAGGGTGAGGACGAGGACGACGAGCGTCAGCGCGGCGGACCAGGCGCGCGGCGGACCGTACTGCGAGGCCGTGCTGATCTGGTCGTAGATGTAGGTCGCGAGCGACGCCTGGTTGCCCTCGAACGGGTTGGTGTTGATCGAGGCGTAGCCACCGGCGACGAGCAGCACCGGAGCGGTCTCGCCGGCGGCGCGGGCGATGGCGAGCATGATGCCGGTGACGATGCCGGGCAGCGCGGTCGGCAGCACGATCTTCGTGATCGTCTTCCACCTCGGGATGCCGAGTGCGTAGGCGCCCTCCCGCAGCGAGTCCGGCACCAGCCGGATCATCTCCTCGCAGGACCGGGTGATCGTCGGCAGCATCAGCACGCTGAGCGCGAGTGCGGCGGCGAAACCGGAGTAGTGCGCCTTGCCGTCGGAGCTGAACATCGGCGTGACGACGAGCACCCAGAAGGCGAGGATGAACAGGCCGGCGACGATCGACGGGATACCGGTCATGACGTCGACGAAGAATCGAACGGCGGTGGCGAGCCGCTTACCTCGGCCGTACTCCACGATGTAGATCGCGGCGGCGATGCCGAGCGGCACCGTGATGAGAACCGCGATGCCCACCTGCTCCAGCGTGCCGATCATGGCGTGGTAGATGCCGCCGTTGGCGTCGAAGGCGATGATGCCCTGCATCGAGTGCGTGAAGAAGTCGGCGTCGAGCCGCTCCCGGCCCCGATCGACCACGGTGAAGATCACCGACGCCAGCGGGAGCAGCGCCAGGGCGAACGCGGCGTAGATGAGCGATGAGGCGACCCGGTTGCTGGCGGAGCGGCGCCCCTCGACCACGGTGGCGGCGATGCCCACCCCGACCAGGTAGAGGACGACGGCGGCGATCCCGGTCAGGGCGATGCCGCCGCCGAGCAGCTCACCGGCGTACACCCCGAGGTAGGCCAGGGCGAGGGCGCCGACGGCGACCGCCCAGGGTGCCCAGGACGGCAGCTTGCGGCTCTTGAGGACGAGCGCGTCGGTGCTCACAGCGCCTCCCGGAATTCACGACGGCGGAAGATGATCGCCCGGGCGCTGACGTTGACGACCAGGGTGATGGCGAAGAGGACGAGGCCGGAGGCGATCAGTGCGCCCCGGCCGATCTCGCCCGCCTCGCCGAAGCGGTTGGCGATGTTGGCGGCGATCGTGTTGCCGCCGACCTCGATGACGTCGAACGAGATGACGAATGAGGCACCGAGGGTCATCGCGAGGGCGATCGTCTCACCGAGGGCGCGGCCCAGGCCGAGCATGACCGAGGCGATGAGGCCCGGGCGCCCGTAGGGCAGCACCGCGGTGCGGATCATCTCCCACTTGGTCGCACCGAGCGCGAGTGCCGCCTCCTCGTTCATCTTCGGGGTCTGGCTGAAGACCTCACGCGAGAGCGCGGTGATGATCGGCAGGATCATGATCGCGAGGACCAGGCCGCCGAGGAGCAGCGACTTGCCGTAGGGGCCTTCGCTGCCGAAGATCGGGATCCAGCCGAAATACCGGTGGAGCCAGGCCGAGAGCGCCCGCACCGGCTCGACCAGGTAGGCGAGTCCCCACAGGCCGAAGATGATGCTGGGCACGGCGGCGAGCAGATCGATGACGAATCCGAGGGTCGTCGCGACCCGCTTGGGCGCGTAGTGCGACAGGCACAGCGCGATGCCGAGCGCCACCGGGACGGCCAGGGCGAGCGCGATGATCGCGGTGATCAGCGTACCGATGACGAGGGCCCCGATGCCGAACTTCGGGTGCTCGACGTCGTCGGGGTACCAGCCCTCGAAGGTGAAGAAGTTGGCCTCGTTGGCCTGCAGCGCGGGAATCGCCTTCGCGATCAGGAACGCCGCGATCGCGATGATCAGGACCAGGACGAAGACGCCGGAGCCGGTACTGAGGAACTTGAAGATCGTCTCGCCGCCGAAGCGCTTGCGTCCGGCGAGCTTGGCGGGCCCGTCGTGCAGCGGCGAGGGTGCGGTCACCGCCGAGCCGGCCCGGTGGTTCGCGGGGCCGTCGCTAGAGGGCGGCATGGATGCCTCCGATGGTGGCTGGACTGGCTGCGCCTGTGTGCCGAGGCGAACGGCTGGATCATCCGGCGCCGCCGCCGAGGCCGCGGCTGCGGTCTCGGCGGAGTTCGCGATCCAGGAGGGGTGGCTCATCTGCCAGCTTCTCCATCGTCAGGTGGCGGGGCCTGCTCGCGCCTGCCCCGCCAGCTCGTCATCGTCAGCTGAGGTTGCTGATCGCGGTCTTGACCTTGGCCTGGACCTCGGCCGGCAGCGGGGCGTAGCCCAGCGTCGTCAGCTTGGCCTGGCCGTCGCCGGCTGCGTAGGTCAGGAATGCCTTGAGCAGCGCCAGCTTGTCGGCCGGGGTGCCCTTGCCGCAGACGATCTCGTAGGTCACCAGGATGATCGGGTAGGCGCCCGGCGTCGTGGTGTTGTAGTCGAGGGAGAGCTTCAGGTCGTCGCCCGTGCCGGACTGCTTCGCACCGGCGACGGTCTTTCCGGCCGCCTCGGCGGTGAGCTCGGTGAACTCGTTGGCACCGTTCTTGACCTTGGCGACACCGAGGCTGTTGACCTTGGCGAACGACCACTCGACGTAGCCGATGGCACCGTCGTTGGACTTGATGCCGGCGCTGACGCCGTCGCTGCCCTTCTCGCCCTGACCGCCGGCGGCCTTCCAGACCTTGTCGTTGCCGAGGGTCCAGTCGGTGGCGGCAGCCTTCGAGAGGTACTTGGTGAAGTTGTCGGTCGTGCCCGAGGAGTCGTTGCGGTGGATCGCGAGGATCTTCTTCGCCGGCAGCGTCGCGCCCGGGTTGTCGGCCTTGATCTCGGCGGCGTCCCACGAGGTGATGGCGCCCGAGAAGATCTTGGCGATCGTGGCGGGGCTGAGCTGCAGGCCCGTCACGCCGGTGAGGTTGTAGGCGACCGCGATCGGGCCGGTCACCAGCGGCAGGTGGATCGCCTTGCCGGTGGCGCAGCGGGTGTCGGCGGCCGGCTGCTCGGTGTCCTTGAGGGCCGAGTCGGACCCGGCGAAGTCGGCGGTGCCGGCGGAGAACGCCTGGATACCCGCACCGGATCCGGTGCCCTGGTAGTCCACCGTGGCGCCGGAGTTCAGCGCCAGGAAGTCTTTGATCCACTGGTCCATGGCGTTCTTCTGGGCCGTGGAACCCTGCGCGGTGAGCTTGCCGGAGACTCCGGACGCGTTCGAGCTGGAGCCCGAACCGGGCGTGGTGTTGTTATCAGTGCCACACGCCGCGAGTGCGACCGTCGCGGTCAGCATGACACCGGCCAGGATGGCGGGCCGCTTGAGCTTCACAAGCTTTCCCTTTCGAGGGGTGAAAGGCCGGCGGGTTCACCGGCTGAGAGGAAAGCTAGGCGCGCCAGGTAGCCGGTCACCCGGGAATGGGTGAACGGTCGGTGAACAGGTCAGACTCGGTAAGTGACGCCTACCCAGCCGAGATGTCCGTGTTTGTGAACTACTCCACGTGATGACCGCGTAAATTGGGTGGTATGTCCGATCAGACGCACGATCACCCCGGCGTGGCGCAGTTCGCCGTCGGTTCGGCGGCCCTCGCGGTCGACAGCCTCCGCCAGCTGACCCGGGGTTCGGCGCGCATCGTCCGGCGCCTCGGCGACCGCGGCGGCGAGGCCGTCATCGAGGGCCGGGACGCCGCCACCAGCGCGGTGCGGTCCCGGGTCGACGAGTCCATCGACTGGATCTCCCACACGGTCGCCCCGAAGGTGATCGACAAGATGACGCCCTACCTCGCGGACACGCTGGTCCCGAAGCTGCTCGACCGGATGATGCCCTACCTGACCGACTCGGTGGTACCCCGCATGATCGACTCCGCGATGCCGCACATCCGGGCCAAGGTGCTGCCGATCATCATCGAGGACCTGACCCACGATCCCGAGGTACGCGGGATGATCTCGGAGCAGGGCCGCGGAGTGCTCACCGACGCCGCCATCCAGCTCCGGGAGAGCACCGCCAGCGCCGACGACCGGGTGGAGACCGGCTTCCGCAAGCTGTTCCATCTGCCGCAGACCCAGAACTGACGGTGCACCCGCCTTACGCCGGGATCGTCTCCCGGATCAGCGCCATCGCCGTCGACGCGCTGGTCCTCGCCGTGGCGGTCTCGTCGGTGGCGGCCGGGTTCCCGGTCGTCTGGGAGCAGGTGATCGGCACTCCCCCGAACTGGGTGCAGACGGGTGCGCAGTGGGTGGGGACACTGCTGCCGGTGGTCTACTTCGCGGGCTGCTGGTCGGTTTCCGGGCGTACCCTCGGCGGTTTGCTGATGGGAACGAGGGTGCAGCGCC
This sequence comes from Allocatelliglobosispora scoriae, assembly GCF_014204945.1. NCBI lineage: Bacteria > Bacillati > Actinomycetota > Actinomycetes > Micromonosporales > Micromonosporaceae > Allocatelliglobosispora > Allocatelliglobosispora scoriae. The sequence continues at coordinate 980,799 of NZ_JACHMN010000003.1, read as the reverse complement.
TCGACGGGAGTCGGGTCGGCTTCGCGCGCGCTCTGCTGCGCGCCGTCGTCGGGCTGCTGCTGGTGCCGGTCTGGGTGATCGGGCTGGTCGCGATCCTGGGGACGGAGAAGCGGCAGGCCCTGCACGACAAGCTCTTCAACACGGTGGTCCGGTTCACCGCGCTCTGAGGGCTGCGCTGAAGCAGCCCTCAGAGCGCGGATGAGCTAGGGGCCGACCTCGATGTGGCGGCCCGTCCGCGCCGACTCCTCGGCGGCGGCGAGGATCGCCACCACCTCCCGGCCGAAGTGCACGTCGAGCGGGTGCCCGCCACCCGGCACGGACGCCAGCAGCTCGCTGACGGCCCGCTGGTAGGCGTCGACGGGCGTGCTCTCGAAGCCGCCGATCGTGAGCCAGCCCGACTCGCCGTGGAACAGGTTCTCGAACTTCACCGCCGGCTCCGCCGAGGCGAGCGTCAGCTCCATCGTGCTCACCGCGCCGCCGTCGTGGCGCAGCGTCACGTAGAAGGTCTGGCGGGGGCCCTCCATCGCGCTGACCGAGGTCACCTTGCCCAGCACCGGGATGAAGAGCGAGAGCGCGTGCGGCCCGATGTCCCAGAGCCCGCCATGGATCTTGCGCCAGGCCGACTCGGCGTAGGGGCTGCCCTCGGAGTAGATCGAACCGAACAGCGTCGACCGGCCGCCCAGCCAGCCGCCCGTCGCGATCGCCTGGTCGAGCACCTCCACGATGTGCGGCCGGAAGCGGTTGGTGAAGAAGACCACCGACGAGACGCCGCTCGCCTCGACCGCCCGGACCACGGTGTCCGCGTCCTCGACCGTCAACGCCAGCGGCTTGTCCAGCAGCAGGTGCTTGCCCGCCTGCGCGGCCCGGGTCGCCAGCTCCGCCTGAATGCCCGGCGGCAGCGCGACCGCCACCGCGTCGACCTCGGCGAGCAGCTCATCCACCTCGGTGAAGGCGAGTACGCCAAGCTCGTCGGCGAGCGCCGCAGCCTTCTCCGGATTGCGCCCCCACACTCCGGCGAACTCGACATCAGGGTGGGCCGCAAGCGCCGCACCGTGCACGACCCGGGCCCAGTGCCCGGTGCCCAGCAGTCCAAATCTCATGGTGTCGACCTTAGATGGCGGCGAGTGCGGTGGCCGCCAGATAGCCCGCGACGGTCAGCAAACCCACCGTCTTGCCACCGTGCTGGTACGCCTCGGGGATCATCGAGTCGGCGAGCATCATCAGCAGCGCGCCCGCCGCGAACGCCTCCACGAAGAGCCCGCCGTCGCTGAGGCTGCTCGCCACCGAGAAGCCGACCCCGGCGATCGCACCGCAGGCGAGCGTCAGCCCGCCCCACATCGCGGCGACGTGCAGGTTGGTGTAACCGGCCGCGCGCATGCTGACCGTCCCCGCCACACCCTGCGGGATGTTGGAGACGAAGACGGCGGCGAGGAACGCGATGCTGATCGCGCCGCCGAGCGAGAGGCTGGCGCCGAGCACGAACGCCTCGGGCACCCCGTCGAGCAGCGCGCCGAGGAACATCGCCAGCCCCGACCCGCCGGCCGCCTCCGGGAGGATGTTCTGGCGGGTCGCCGCGCCCCGCCCGTCGAGCAGCCTGTCGGCGAAGAAGTAGACGAGCGCGCCCGTGCTCAGGCCCCCGGCGAGGATGAGCCCGTTGTCCAGCGCCTCCGTCGGCACGAGCTGATAGGCGATCGCCGAGAGCAGGGTGCCCGCGCCGAAGCCCATGACGAGCCCGGTGGCCCGCGTCCGGGTCCGCATCGGCTCGGCCAGCGCCTGCCCGAGGAAGAGGGCGGCGGAGGAGAAGGCACCCCAGAAGATCGCGATCCAGACGGTCACGGCCTGATTATCGGCGCGTTTCCGCTGCCAGAACGGCGAAAGGCGCCCGCGGGTCGCGAGCGCCTTTCGATCTGGAGCGGATGACGAGATTCGAACTCGCGACCCTCACCTTGGCAAGGTGATGCGCTACCACTGCGCCACATCCGCATGTCGCCGGATCGCTCCGGTGACTCGACGAACTATACCGGACCCCTCAGACCGCGCGAGCACCTCCCTCCCCCCGGCCGCCCCTCGGCGTACCCGTCGCGGGGTCAGGGGTTGAGGGAGGCTCCCGGGGCCGTGACGCGGCGGCGGGGAGCGCGGTTGGTGGCCTCGTCGCCCGCGACCTCGACCTCGAGCAGGCTCGCCTCCTGGCGTTCGGCCTCATGCGCGGCGTGGCCGCCGCGCAGGCCGAACAGGCGCTTGGAGAGCAGGATGTAGAGCACCGCCGCGATGTTGATGACGAGTGCGCCGATCCGGACCCAGGTGACCCGCTCGGTGAGCTCATAGATCTCGATCGGGATGAAGAGCGATGTCGCGACGACCGCGAAATACTCTCCCCAGCGCTTGAGCAGCCAGAGACCGAGGCCCTCGGCGAGCTGCAATCCACCGTAGACGACGAGTCCGACGATGATCCAGGTGAGCGTGCGGGACTCGGCCTCGATGACCTTGCGCAGCGTGTGGACGATGGACGAGTCGCTCAGGTCATAGTTGAACTTGTCCGCGATGGGCTTGAGCAGCGGCAGGTCCTCGTCGAACGCGCGGTGCACGGCGTCCTGATTGGCCCGGAAGCGGAAGACGCCGTAAGCCGCGAGCAGCACGATGATGCCCTTGGCGAATCGTTCGACCGCGAGCAGCCGCAGGATGACCGCGTCGCGCAGGGCCCGGCCGCGCAGCACGATGGGCGCCTGATCGGCGGGGCCCTCGCCGCGCGGGTCGCCGACGACGAAGGTGCCGCAGCGCAGGCAACGCCATGCGCGGCCGACCGGAGTGGCGGTGTGCAGCCTGGCTCGCAGCTCCGGTTCGGTCGGAGCGTAGGTCACGTGACCCTTACGTCCGCATGTGCGCAAATTCCAATCCACGGAAGGCAAACTACCTCACCCTGTCGACATGCGGTCGTTATGAAGATGGATAAAGCTGTGCGGGGCAGCGTGGAACCACGCCGTACCCGTCTGGGAGGATTCCCCCGTGAGCGCCACCCCCACCGGAGCCGTCAACGCCATCCGCTCAGCACGTCGCTGGCCGGCGTTCGAGGCCAACCGGCGCACCACTTTCTGGATAAATGCGCTGCTGACCATCGTCGCGCTGGCAGCGTCCTATGGCGCTGCGCTGGGACAGGCCGGCTTCGCCGAGATCTATCTCGGCATGCACGGCCCCGAACGCTACGTCGTCTTCCTCATCATCGAGGCGACGGCCGTCGCGCTGATGATGCTCGCCAACCAGACCGCCCTCGCCGGTGACTCGGCGGCCGGACTGTGGTCGCTGGTCTGGACCGTCACCGCGGGCGCGGTGACGATGCAGATCATCCACGCCCAGGCGATCGGCCAGCCCGAGGCGGCGATGGTCTACGCCACCGCGAGCGTGCTGACCGTGGTGCTGTGGCGGGCCAAGACGCGGCGTTCGCTGCGGGACCGGCTGCGGGCGGCGGGCATGATCGAGGACCCGCTGCCGCGCTACCGGCCGATCCGCTGGCTGCTGCGCCCCCGCGAGACCTTCCGGGCGTGGTATCTGGCGCTCGGCGAGGGGGTCTCCGACCCGGCCACCGCGATGGACATGGCCCGCGCGGACCAGCTCTACCACCGCGCCGCCGTGACCGCGCAGCGCACCGTCCGTGAGGCACGCCGCAAGGGCGAGCCGGTGCCCGACCTCACCAGCCAGCAGCACGTGGTGCCGCCGTGGCGGGTCACCCACCCCGACGCGCACCGCTTCGGCGTCCTGCCGTGGCACCACCACACGCCCGCCACGATCGCCGCCGCTGCCGAGCAGGCCCAGCTCGAGGCGGAGCAGACCGTCGAGCGGCTCAGCAGCGAGCGGGCCACCAAGCAACGGACCAACGGCACCCGCAAGGCGGTCGGCTCGGCGTCGGTTCCTTCGGCCCCGGCCTCCCCGGTGGTGGCTCAGCGCATTCCGGTCGACTCCCCGACCGTCGAGGTGCCGCCGTCGCAGGCGCTCGGCGGTTCGACGATGGAGCTGGAGTCCGTGCAGATGCAGCCACTGCTGCCGGATCTGCGTGCCCAACTCGACGGATTGTTCCCGACCATCGAGTCGGGGCCCCCGGCCAACGGCTCCTTCCGATCGTTGATCTTCGAGGCATGTGACAGCCAGTTCGACCCGGAGGACCCGCGAAAGCCCGGCGAGATCGCGGCGATCCTGGCCGAACAGTTCGACAGCTCCGAAATAGCCGCTATCACACGTTATGTCCGCCAATGGCGTACTGAGGTGCTGGAGGGGCGTCGTGATCCCGCGCGCAACCGCCGCCGGACCATCGCGCAGCGCACCGTCACCAATGACGTCTGATGTGATCACCACCACCTAACCGGAATGGTCTGCCGTGCTTGAGCGTTGCCACCAACATGCGTGATCCTCGCGAGCTCTACCAGCTCGACGGCCAGCTCCCCGAGCTCGGGCGTCCGGTGCTGCTGCACGCCCTGCACGGGTTCGTCGACGCCGGAAACGCGGGGCGTCTCGCCCGGGAGCACCTCGTCGACGTGCTCGAAGGCCAGGTGCTCGCCGAGTTCGACATCGACGAGCTCTTCGACTACCGCGCCCGCCGCCCGCTGATGCGCTTCAACGCCGATCACTGGGAGCACTACGACGCGCCGAAGCTGACCCTGCACTCCCTGCGCGACGATGACGGCACTCCGTTCCTGCTGCTCGCGGGTGCTGAACCCGACCTGCAGTGGGAGCGGTTCGTCGCGGCGATGACCGGCCTGATCGAGGACCTCGGCGTTCGGACGACGATCGGCATCCACGCCATTCCGATGGCGGTGCCGCACACCCGGCCGGCCGGGGTCACCGCGCACGCCACCCGGCCCGAGCTGATCGCCGGGCACGAGCCGTGGTTCCAGCGCGTCCAGGTGCCCGCCAGCATGACCAACCTGCTGGAGTTCCGCCTCGGCCAGGTCGGCCACGACGCGATCGGGTTCGCCGCGCACGTCCCCAACTACCTCGCCGAGGCCGACTACCAGCCCGCCGCCGAGGCGCTGCTGGGGTCCGTCTCCCGCTCCACCGGCCTGCTCCTGCCGACCGACGGCCTGCGGGTCGCGGGCGAGCAGATGCGGCTGGAGGTCGAGCGGCAGCTCGCCAACAACGAGCAGGCCGAGTCCGTGGTCCGCGCGCTGGAGGAGCAGTACGACGCCTTCACCCGCGGACGCAGCACCAGCCTCCTGAGCGCCACTCCGGAGCTGCCGACCGCCGACGAGCTCGGCGCCGAGCTGGAGCGGTTCCTCGCCGAGCACCACCGCGACAGCGAGTGACGGAGCCGGTTTCTACCAACGGGTAGGGTCTGCGTATGGAGATGGACAGTGACGCCGCCCAATTGACCGAGCGCATGGGGATCGAGCTGGTGGAGGTCTCCGCCGAGCGGGTCGTCGGCACCATGCCGGTCGAGGGCAACCAGCAGCCCTATGGCCTGCTGCACGGCGGCGCCTCCTGCGTTCTCGCCGAGACGCTCGGCTCGATCGGCGCCGCCATGCACGGCATGAGCATCGGGCGCCCCGGCGCCGTCGGCATGGAGCTCAGCGCCAGCCATCACCGCAGCGCCCGCAGCGGCAAGGTCACCGGGGTCGCCACCCCGCTGCACCTCGGCGGCACCGTCGCCACCTACGAGATCGTCATCACCGACGACGAGGGTGCGCGGATCTGCACCGCCCGCCTCACCTGCATGCTGCGCAAGGCGACGAACTGATCAGCTCCGGTCCCAGGTGACCGGCATCGTCTCATAGCCGCGCAGCACCATCCGGCTGCGCCGAACGGGCTCCCCCGCCAGGGCGAGACCGGGCAGGCAGCCCAGGAGCAGCGGAAACGCGATCCGGGCCTCCAGCCGGGCCAGCACCGCGCCCAGGCAGAAGTGCGCCCCCGCCCCGAACGAGATCGGCGTGTTGCCCGTCCGGTCCGGGCGGAACGCGTCGGCGTCGGCGAAGCGGGTCTCGTCCCGGTTGGCCGAGCCGATCAATGCCATGACGAACCAGCCGGGGTCGACATCGTGTCCATGCACGACGGTCGGCTCGAGCGCCACCCGCGAGGTGAGCTGGACCGGCGGGTCGAACCGCAGGAACTCCTCGACATAGCGTTCGGCGAGCGCCGGGTCCGCGACGAGCCGCGCCAGGTGGGCCGGGTGGTCGAGCAGGGTCATCACGCCGTTGCCGATGAGGTTGGTCGTCGTCTCGAACCCCGCGATCAGCAGCAGCGCCAGGTTGCCGATCAGCTCGTCCTCGGCGAGCGCGTCCGAGGCCGCGAGCTCTGAGATGAGGTCGTCGCCGGGCGACCTGCGCCGGTCGCGCACGAGACTCAGGAAGTACGCCGTCAGCAGCTCCGCCGCGCTCTGCCGGGACGCCTCCTCCTCCGGCGTCATCTCCCCCTCCAGCTCCAGCGCCACGTCCGCGGCGACGGGCCGGAACCAGCCGCGATCGGCGATGGGCACCCCGAGCAGTTCGCAGATCACCCCGACCGGCAGCCGATAGGCGAAGTCGGCCATCAGATCGGCCTGCCGGCCCGGTGCCGCCGACATCTCCCGGAGCAGCTCACGGGCCTGTGCGGTGATCGCGTCGGCGAGGCCGTTGACCCGGCGCGGGGTGAAGGCGCCGGCGAAGAGGCGGCGCATCCTGGTGTGGTCGGGCGCGTTGTTGTTGAGCATCGACGCGTCGAGCAACCGCCCGGATCCGCCGCCGACACCGAACGCGCTGTCGCGCAGCACCTCGTCGACCGTCTCGAAGCTGGTGGCGATGAGGAAGCCCGGCTCGACACCGACCAGGGGCCCGAGCTGCCGCAACTTCGCGTAGACGGGGTAGGGGTCGTCCCGGCCGGCGGGCGAGGCGAGGTGGGCGTAGAGGGCGGCGGCTTCCCCGTGGCTCATCCGGGCCATGCTAGTGACACCGCGCAACGACGATCGGCGTGACTCCGGTGCGGAGCCACGCCGATCGTGCGGTTGCCGAGCCGGCTACGAGATGTCGCGGCGGCGCAGGATGAGCGTGCCGATCGTGCCGGCCACCACGGCGTACCCGATGAGGATGGCCGCGCCCACCCACTGCGGTGGGTGGTCCGGCAGTTGCGTGCCGCTCACCATCACCGCTGAGGCGATGGACGGCACGATGACGTCGAACTTCCGGATCCAGTCGCCCTGCCAGGCGGCGAGCAGCTCGAAGATGATCGACACGGCGAACGTGCCGATGACGTAGAGCACGGCCGCGGTCACCGTCGCACCGATCTGGCTGCGGATCAGCACGCCGAAGCCCAGCCCGAAGATGCCCCACAGGCAGAAGGCGAGCAGGTTCAGCCCGACCGCCTTGAGGACCTCGGTGTCGCCGAGGTGCGCCGACTGGCCCTCGGAGCTGAGGAAGATGGCTCCGCCCGGGACCGAGAGCAGCGTGGTGATGAACCAGAAGAAGACGCCGCCGACGGCGGAGACGGCGAGCTTCGCCGCGACGACCGACGAGCGGCGCGGCGTGGTGAGGAAGGTCGTGGTCAGCGTCTGGTGCTGGAACTCGCTGGTGATCAGCAGGATGCCGAGCAGCATCGCGAAGAGCAGGCCGAAGAACTGGCCGGAGGTGTAGAGGTTCGAGGCGATCGACGTGAAGTCGACGTTCGCCACGGCCTCCACCTGGTCGCCCTGCGGGCCCTCGGGGCCGGCGAATTTCTCCGGGTGGAGCGTGACATAGGTGCCGAACGTGTTGGCCGCGAAGGCCAGCGCCCACAGCACCGCGACGCCGATCGTGAAGAGCCACCACGCGCTGGTCGTGCGGAGCTTGAGGAACTCGCTGCGGATGAGGTTCATCGGATGGCCGCCTTCCCCGCGGTGAGCTCCAGGAAGACCTGTTCCAGGTCGGGTTTCTCGGTGAAGAGCTCGTGCAGCTCCACTCCGGCACGCAGGGCGGCGGCACCGATCGCCGGTGCCTCGACGCCGGTGATGATCAGCGCACCGTCGGCACCCGGCTGCACCGTGGCACCGGTCAGCGCGGCGGTCAGCTTCGCGGCATCGGGGGTGCGGACGCGGACGGAAGCCGCGGTGCCCTTGCCGTTGAGGATGGTGTCGACCGGCCCCTGCGCGATCAGCCTGCCCGCCGCGATGATCACGACATCATCGGCGAGGAGCTCCATCTCGGAGAGCAGGTGGCTGGAGACGAGGACCGTGCGCCCCGCCTCGGCGAGTGCCTTGAGCAGGTCGCGCATCCACCGGATGCCCTCGGGGTCGAGCCCGTTGGCGGGCTCGTCGAGGATGAGCACCTTCGGGTCGCCGAGCAGCGCGGCGGCGATACCGAGCCGCTGGCGCATGCCGAGCGAGTAGCCCTTGAACTTGCGCTTCGCGGCCGGGGTCAGTCCGACCTGCGCCAGCACCTCGTCGGCCCGCGAGTAGGGCAGCCCGGCGGCGGCGCAGATGACCTTCAGGTGGTTGATGCCGGTGCGGGCCTTGTGCGCGCTCGACGCCTCCAGCACCGCGCCGACGCTGTGCAGCGGCTTCGGCAGGTCGGCATAGCGCTGCCCGCCGATCGTCGCCGTGCCCGCCGTCGGCGTCACCAGGTTGAGGACCATCCGCAGGGTGGTGGTCTTGCCGGCTCCGTTGGGCCCGAGGAAGCCGGTGACCCGGCCGGGCTCGATCGTGAACGAAAGGTTGTCCACTGCCTTGACGTTGTTGTATTGCTTGGTTAAGCCGGAGACGACGATTTGTCCCTCGGACATAGGTTTTTCCTCCCAGTCGCGCAGAAATGGGGCTGCGCCGGGCAACAGCCTCGCCCATTGTGCGTCGCCGGGTCAATCCGCGCTCGCCGGAGAAACCGCACGCTAGCGGACCCGGGTCAGGGTCACCTCGACCGTCTGGCTGGTGTTGGGCGGACCGGCATAGACGCCCTTCAACGGCGGGACATCGCCGTAGTCCCGGCCCCGGCCGACCACCACGTGGCGCTCGCCGACGCCGACGCCGTTGGTCGGGTCATAGGCGTGCCAGTCCCCCGTCCACCACTCGACCCAGGCGTGGCTCTGCCCGGCGACGGGCTGGCCCAGCGGTGCGTTGGGCGTCGGGTGCAGGTAGCCCGAGACGTAGCGCGCGGGCAGCCCCATCGTGCGCAGCAGGGCGATGGCGAGGTGCGAGAGGTCCTGGCACACCCCGAGCCGCTGCCGCCAGACCTGGACGGCGTCGGTCTGCACGCCGGTCGTCCCCGACGCATAGGTGATCTCCTGCCGGACCAGCTCGCAGACCGCGCGCGCCGCCTCGTCCGGGGTCTTGAAGGCGGCCCGCATCGAGGTGGCGAGCTCGGTGAGCTCCTCGTCGAGCGCGGTCCGCGGGGTGGGCAGCAGCAGCTCGGGCCAGCGCTCGGCGACCGCGGGCCGGTCGAGGTCGTCCCAGCCGATCCCGTTGGAGCGGGCCGGGGTCGCCACCAGCGTCTCCACGGTGGCGTCCGCGATCACCTCCAGCGACTCGTGCGAGACCTGCACGTCGAAGGCGGTGACGGTGGTGCCCCAGTAGTCGCGGTAGGCGAAGGTGCGCGCCGACGGCCAGACCGTGATCCGGGAGTCGAGCACCGACTGCCGCGGCTCGATCGTCGGCGACATCCGCGCCTCGTTGTAGGAGGAGCCGACGAGGCCCGCGTACTGCATGCCGGTGCGGTGCCTGATCTGCAGCCGCCAGCCGGGGCTGCCCACATAGCCGCCGTTCACGCCACCGCCTCCGCCCAGTGCACCGCTGCGGTCTGCCGGAAGTAGCGCAAGGAGATCGCCTCATTCACTTGGGAGCAGGTGCGCTGCACCTTGGCGAGGGTCGGGCCGAGCTCGGCGAGCAGCTCTTCCGGTGGCTTGTAGGCGAGTTCGGTGCGGACCCGGCCGAGGATGCGCTGCGCGTCGGTGCCGACGCCGACCCGGCCCGGATCGGGCTCCAGCTCCGCGAGGCAGCTCTCGGCCGTGACGAGCGCGGCGAGCACCGACCGGGGGAAGAGCCGGTCGAGCACGAGGAACTCGGCGGCGTGCCGGTCGTTGCTGGAGCCCCGGTAGGTGCGCAGGTAGGTCTCCCACCCGCCGGTGGAGCGCAGCAGCGTCAGCCAGCTCGGGATGCTGCCGCCCGCCCGCGAGTGGGTGGAGAGCAGGCGGGAGGTCATGTCGACCCGCTCGACGCTGCGGCCGAGCATCAGGAACAGCCAGCCCTCGTCCCGGCTCATCGTGGCATCGGCGAGTCCGGCGAGGATGGAGCAGCGCTCGCGTACCCACTGGAAGAAGGCGTGCACACCGCGCTCCTCGATGCGCTGACGCGCGTCTCGCAGGCCCAGCCACGTGGTGTTGAGGCACTCCCACATCTCGGCCGAGACGGTCTCGCGCGCGCCGCGCGCGTTCTCGCGCGCGGCGGTGAGCGCGCCCAGGACCGAGCTGGTGCTGTCGGGGTCGAGGCCGAGCCGCTCCACGACGCCCGCCTGGCTCACGGCATGATCGACGGCTGGTACGCCCATGACGGCGAGCAGCGACCTGCAGGCCTGCTCCTCGTCGGTCCACGGGTCCTGGCGCATCCGGTGCAGATGCACGTCGAGGATCCGGGCGGTGTCCTCCGCCCGCTCGACATAGCGGCCGATCCAGTAGAGCGATTCGGCGATGCGGCTCAACATGCCGGCCTCCCGGGTACGCGGAACTGCTGCTGCTGCTGTGCCTGGTCCTCGAAGTGGGGACCGGGATCGGGCCGCCGGGGCTGCGCGACCTGCGGGCCGACCAGCGTCGGGACCGGCTCCGGCTCGAAGACGTCCTCGTCCGAGGAGGTCAGGACCCAGGTGTCCTTGGAGCCGCCGCCCTGGCTGGAGTTGACGACGAGCGCGCCCTCGGGGAGCGCGACACGGGTGAGCCCGCCGGGCAGCACCCAGACCTTGTTGCCGTCGTTGACCGCGAAGGGCCGCAGGTCGACGTGGCGTGGCCGGAGGCTCTCGCCGATCAGGGTCGGGACCGTGGAGAGCTTCACCTCGCGCTGGGCGATCCAGCCGCGCGGGTCGTGCAGGAGCCGCTGGCGGACCGTGGCGAGCTCCTCGTCGGTCGCCATCGAGCCGATGACGATGCCGGAGCCGCCGGAGCCGTCGACGGGCTTGACGACGAGCTGGTCGAGGCGGCCGAGCACGTGCTGCAGGACATCGGGGTCGTCGAGGCGGTAGGTCTCGACGTTGGGCAGCAGCGGCTCCTCACCCAGGTAGTAGCGGATCAGATCGGGCACGTAGGTGTAGATGAGCTTGTCGTCGGCGACGCCGTTGCCGACCGCGTTGGCGAGGGTGACCCGGCCGGCGCGGGCGGCGTTGAGCAGGCCCGCGCAGCCGAGCATCGAGTCGGCCCGGAAGTGCACCGGGTCGAGGAACTCGTCGTCGATGCGGCGGTAGATGACATCGACGCGCCGCTCGCCGGCGGTGGTCCGCATCGCCACCTCGTTGCCGACGCAGACGAGGTCGCGGCCCTCGACGAGCTCGACGCCCATCTCCCGGGCGAGCAGCGCGTGCTCGAAGTAGGCGGAGTTGTGCACGCCGGGGGTGAGCACGACGACGACCGGCTCGTCGACCCCGGCGGGGGCGGCGGCCCGCAGGGCGGCGAGGAGCATCGTCGGGTAGGACTCGACCGGCCGGACCCGGGTGGAGCCGAAGATCTCGGGCAGCACGTGGGCCATGGCCCGGCGGTTCTCGATGACGTAGCTGACGCCGGACGGCGTGCGGACGTTGTCCTCGAGCACCCGGAAGTCGCCCTGCTCGTCGCGGATCAGGTCGACCCCCGACACCAGGACGCGAACGCCGTTGGGCGGGTTGAGCCCGTGCGCCTCGCGGTGGAAGTGCGCGCTGGTGACGATCGTGGACCGGGGCACGATGCCGTCGTGGAGCACGTTGCCGTCGCCGTAGACGTCGGCGAGGAACGCCTCCAGCGCCCGGACCCGCTGCGCCACGCCGGCCTCGACCTTGCGCCACTGATCGGCTTCGATGACTCGCGGGACGATGTCGAGGGGGAAGGGACGCTCGACGCCCTTGAGCGCGAAGGTCACACCCTGGTCGAGGAAGGCTCGGGCGAGCACATCGGCCCTGGTCCGCAGGTCTCCTCCGGCGAGCGGCCGGAGGGTGGCGTGGAGCGAGGCGTAGGTGGGACGGGGCTCGCCGGTCGCCGCGAACATCTCGTCCCAGGCAGCGCCCAGGGGATAATCCTCGAATAGGTCCGCCATGTCCCGACGCTACGTAACGGTGATTGCGATTGGGTTACGGCCGCCGGACAATGCGGACATGGTCTTGGTCGCACTGTGGCGCTCATTGGGTACGTGCGCGTTACTCGTCGCGGCATTCTTCCTGGTCCCCGTCTCGACCGACGATGACGGCGCGGTCTGGCGCGCCATCGTGACCTTGCTCATCATGGCGCTCGCCGTCTGGCTCATCTATCGCCAGATCCGCCGCCAGGTCGACGATCCGGTGGCACCGCTCGCCGGGCTCATGCTCGCCATCGTCGGTGGCGTCCTGATCTTCGCCTTCATCGACTACGAGATCGCCGTCGAGCGGCCGGGCGAGTTCGTCGACCTCGCCACGAGGCTCGACGCCCTCTACTTCGCGCTCACCACACTCGCCACCGTCGGCTACGGCGACGTGCACGCCGAGGGGCAGCTCGCCCGGGGTGTGCTCTGCGCCCAGCTCCTGTTCAACATCGTCGTCGTGGGCGCCGCCGCCTCCATCCTCGTCAGCCAGTTACGCAGCCGCGTACGGGCACCACGGCCTTGAGCTGTCGGTCTACGCTGCCGGGATGCCCCGTACTCCGGCCATCCTCTCCAGCCACTGGCGGCAGCTGCTGGCGGTGATCGCACCCCCGCTGGCGCTCGCGTCGCTGCTGCAGTCGCTGATCACCATGTTCACCGCCGGGGACCGGGGCATCGTGTTCCACGGCGAGCTGATCGGGCCGACGGGCCTGCAGGACGTGGTCGGGGCGCTGATCTGGCTGGTGGCGTGGCTGATCGCGATCTCGGCGGGCGTGGTGGTCGCCGCCGGTGCCGCCCGCGACCTCCACGTCGGACCCGCGGCGGCCGTCCGCTACGCCCTCTCCCGCCTGCACCACACCGGCTTCGTCGCGATCCAGGGGATCATCGCCGGACTGCTCCTGCTCCTGCTGCTCGGCATCGCGATGGGCGTGGTGGGCTGGATGGCGCTGGTGGCACTCGTCTTCATCGCGGTGCTGCTGGCCCGCCTCGCCGTGGCGCTGCCGTCCGCGCTGCTGCAGGGGCCGGGCTACCTGAGCCGGGCACACGATGTCACCCGGGGCCGGGCGCTCTACCCGGGCTTCATCTTCGTGCTCGGCTTCGTGGTCCTGCCGGGCGGCGCCTCATGGCTGACCGGGCTGCTGCGCGGGCTGCCGGACAGCCCGGCACTCGCGGCACCGATCGCGCTCGCCGCCCTCGCCCTCGTCGTCGCGGTCGTCGCCGTGCAGGCCGTCACGCTGACCGTGGTCTACCTGGAGCCGCGGGTCGAGGGCGACCCGCACCCCGCTGCGGACCTCGCCGCCGTCGACGCCACGCTGACCGGGGTCGGCGGCCGGGAGGCGGGTGCGGGCCTGCTCGGCCTCGCCGGGCTGGCGGTCGCGGCACCGGCGCTGATCGGGCTGCTCGTCGCCTTCATCAACCCCTACGCCGCGCCGGTGCTCGACGAGGCGTCGGTGCCGACCGGGCACGTCCGGCTCGCCGGTGTCGGCGTCGCACCGGACGGCCGTCCGGTCGCGATCACCGAGCAGCAGATCTTCACCTGCGAGGACACCGACTGCCAGAGCGGCACCCACCAGCGCGACACGGTCGGGGCGAGCCGCTCCGAAACGGTCCTCGACGACGGCTCGATCGTCGGCATCGATCGCGACAGCACGCAGGCGGTGCTCACCGTCTGCGCCCGGGAGGGCTCCTGCAAGCAGGCGAAATTCCCGCTGCCGAAGCTCGGCTTCCAGTGGCAGAGCGCGGCGCTGACCGTCACCCCGCACGGCACGCTGGTCATCGTCGCGGTGGTGGAGTACGAGTCCTCCACCGACGTGGTGCTCTGGCGCTGCCCCGGCCTCGACTGCAGCCGCGCCTCGCAGACCTACATCCAGCCCTACTTCAGCCTCATGGGCAACGACGTGGAGCCGATCATTGCGATCGGGCAGAGCCCGCAGGGGTTCCCGGTGGTCGCCTGGGGCAGAAGGGACGCGCAGCTCATCCACATGGCACGCTGCGACGACGAGGCCTGCACCCACGTCCAGCGCGACACCCGGACGGCGTACCCGCCGGTCACCTCCTCGGTCCCGGACGCCGTCCAGGAGGTCGGCGGCTTCGGCATCGACCGCCAGGGCAAGCTGGTGGTCGCGATCGTGTCGCGCCGACCGCAGCAGGGCTTCGGGATCCGCTTCTCGATCGGCGAGTTCGACCGGATCGCGCTGGTGCGCTGCGACACCGACGACTGCCGGCGCCGCTCCGCGCGCCGACCGTGGCACCGGCTCGACGACTACCGGGGTGAGCGGATCTGGGTCGCCTTCACACCCGACAACTCCCCCGTCCTGGTGCACGCGGGTGACAGCACGGGGGTCGCCCGGGTCATCACCTGCGTGCAGAACTGCACGACCGGGTGGGGCTGACCGCGCGGGCCGGTTCCCGTACCCCCTGATGGTTCAGAAGCTCTGCCGGTGCGCGACGTCGCTGGCGAGGACCGCGGCGCCGGTGACGCCCGCGCGCGGGCCGAGCTCCGAGAGCACGACCAGCAGGTTTCCCGTGGCGAGCGGCAGCGATCGCTTGTAGACGACGCCCCGGATCTCGGCGAGGAGCAGGTGGCCGAGGCCGGCGAGGCCGCCGCCGATGACGATCATCGACGGGTTGATGAAGCTCACCATCCCGGCGAGCACCTCGCCGAGGTGGCGGCCGCCGGCGCGGACCAGGTTGATGCACGTGACATCGCCCTCGGCCGCGGCGTCGCCGACATCTTTGGCGGTCAGCGTGCCCTGCGCGGCGAGCCTGCGGGCCAGGGCGGCCGACGAACCGGAGCGGGCGGCGACCATCGCCTCGCGGGCGAGGGCGGTGCCGCTGAAGAAGACCTCCAGGCAGCCGACGTTGCCGCAGTAGCAGACCGGTCCCTTGCCGTCGACCTGGATGTGGCCGATGTCCCCGGCGCAGCCGTCGGCGCCGCGGTGGACCTGGCCGCCGAGGTGGATGCCGCAGCCGATGCCGGTGCCGATTTTCACGAAGAGGAAGTTGTCGATCGTGTGGGCGATGCCGCTGTGGCGCTCGCCGATGCTCATGATGTTGACGTCGTTGTCGACGGCGACCGGGCAGCCGTGCTCGATGCCGAGGGTGGAGCGCAGCGGGAACCGGTCCCAGCCCGGCATGATCGGTGGGAAGACCGGCATGCCGTCGCGGACGCTGACCGGGCCCGGCAGGCCGACGCCGATCGCGCTGAGCCGGTCATAGGCCCCGCCGACGCGCATCTTCTGCAGGATCTCGTTGACCCGGCGCAGCATGATCGTGGGCCCGGCGCTGATGTCGGCCTCTTCGCTGTGCGCCGCGAGGGGCTCCAACCGGCCGTCGGTGATCTCGACGTCGATCGAGGTGGCGCCGAGGTCGATCGCGGCGTAGCGGATCTCCGGGTTCAGCTCGACCAGGGTCGACCGCCGGCCGCCGCGCGACTCGGCGGGGCCCGCGCCCCGGATCAGCGAGGCGTCCACCAGCGCGTCGAGCTCGCTGGCGAGCCGGGAGCGCGGCAGGGTCAGCCGGTCCGCGAGCTCCACCCGCGACTGCGGGCCCAGGTCGCGCAGCAGGCAGAGCAGCTGGTACGAGATCGGCTCGGTCAACTGGGGCGGCGCACCCATCGGGGTCTCCTTCTCGATTGGCGTGGTTGATGCCAGTGGCCGCTGGATCACCGTGTCGACGCCCCCATTGTTGCCGGTGGGCCGCTGGACGCGGACGCCCACCCGAGAGACTTTCGCCAACCCATCGATGTCTTTTGTCGAACTTTTAGAAAGTACCTGAAGTGGAGGCTAAACCACCCTCGGCCATATGGACAAGTACGGACATCGCCAACGGAGCCCTCCTGCCCCACCTCAAGTTATTTAGCTGCATAAATACACTGATCATCGATGAGGTCGGCGTGGCGGAGATTTGCCAACGACGCGTCGAAGTTAGGACGCCTCCGCTGAAAGGCCGCGCTCGCGATCGTAGGCCTCGCGGGCCGAGTCGATCGCCGACCGGTGCCGCTCCGCCCAGGCGGTCAGCGTGAGCAGGGTGCTGTAGAGCTCCCGCGCCATGTCGGTCGCGACATACTCCACCTTCGGCGGCACGGTGGGGTAGACGGTCCGGTGCAGGAGCCCGTCGCGCTCCAGGTTGCGCAGGGTGAGCGTCAGCATCCGCCGGCTGATCCCCTCGATCTTGCGCTCCAGCTCGGTGAAGCGGACCGGCCCCTCGGACGCCTCCACGATCACGCCGATGCTCCACTTGCCGCCGACCCGGTCCAGCACCTCGCGGACGGTGCACATCTTCGGCAGATCCGGCGAGCCGAGGCACGGTGCGACCTCGTCCGCTACAACCGTGTGCCCCTGTGACATCAATGTGCCTCCTTCCGGCAAACCCAATGGTCACACATGATGGTCACTGTTACAAACAGTGCACCTTTGGAGGCCACCATCATGATCACCCAGGCTCCGGCCCGTGCCGCGACCCCGGCACCAGCGCGCTCGCGCTGGTTCGCCCTCGTCGTGCTCTGCGCCGGAATGCTCATGATCATCCTTGACCAGACGATCGTCACCGTGGCGCTCCCCGCGATCCAGCAGGAGCTCGGCTTCACCACCGCCGACCTCGCGTGGGTCGTCAACGCGTACGTCATCCCCTTCGGCGGCCTGCTGCTGCTCGCCGGGCGCCTCGGCGACCTGCTGGGCCGCAAGTCGGTCTTCGTCACCGGCCTGATCGTCTTCACCACCGCGTCGGTGCTCTGCGGCCTCGCCACCACGCCGGAGCTGCTCATCGCCGCCCGCTTCGTCCAGGGCATCGGCGGCGCCATCACCTCGGCGGTGGTCCTCGGCATGATCGTGCCGATGTTCCCCGAGCCCCGCGAGCGCGCCCGCGCCATCGGGATCTACGCCTTCGTCGGCTCGGCCGGTGCCACCATCGGCTTCTTCGCGGGCGGGCTGCTCACCGAGGCGCTGAGCTGGCACTGGATCTTCTTCGTGAACGCGCCGATCGGCGTCGTCGCCGCAGCGCTCGCCATCCGGATCTTCCCCGCCGAACGCGGTCTCGGCCTCGCCGCCGGTGCCGACGCGCTCGGTGCGCTGCTCGTCACGGCGGGCCTGATGCTCGGCGTCTACACGATCGTCGCGACCGGCTCGCACGGCTGGGGATCGGTCCACACGCTGGGGTTCGGCGGTGCCTCGATCGCGCTGCTGGTGGCGTTCGTCGTCCGCCAGGCCACGGCGCGCAGCCCGCTGCTGCCGCTGCGGGTCTTCCGCTCCCGCAACGTCTCCGGCGCCAACGTCGTACAGGCCCTGATGGTCGCCGGGCTCCTCGGCTGGCAGTTCCTCAACACGCTCTACCTGCAGCAGGTGCTCGGCTACTCCCCCGTCGAGGCCGGGCTCGCCGTCGTACCGGTGGCGCTCGCGATCGGCACGCTCTCGCTGGGCTTCTCCGCTCGCCTCAACACCCGCTTCGGGCCGCGCCGGGTCCTGATCGCCGGGCTCGTGCTGATCACCGTGGGAGTGGCGCTGGTGAGCCGGGTGCCGCTGGACGCCGACTACCTCACCGACCTCCTGCCCGGCATCGTGATCTTCGGTACCGGCGGCGGCCTCGCCCTGCCCGCCGTCACGACGCTGGCGATGTCCGACGCGACCGACGCCGACGCCGGTCTCGTGTCGGGCCTGGCCAACACCACCCAGTCGATCGGCTCCGCCCTGGGTCTGGCAATCCTGGCCACGGTGGCAGCGGCCCGCACCGCCGCCCTCTCCCCGGCCGCGATCCCCACTCCGCAGTCCCTGACGTCGGGCTACCGAGCGGCGTTCGCGGTAAGCGTCGCCCTCCTCCTCACCGCCCTGACGGTCGCCGCGACCGTCCCCCACCCCACCCACCCCACCCGCCCCGCCCACCCCACCCGCCCCGCCCGCCCCTCCTAATTCGCGTTGATCAAGGGAAGACTCACCATGTCGGGTGTCCGATATGCGGCGAGTCTTCCCTTGATCAACGCGAATTTTGGGGGTTACGGGCGGCGGCGGCGGAGGATTAGGTCGGCTACGAGAGCTGTCCAGCCCGTCTGGTGGGACGCGCCCAGGCCCTCTCCCGTGTCGCCGTGGAAGTACTCGTGGAAGGTGATCAGGTCCTTCCAGTCGGGGTGCCTGCCCAGGCGGTCGCTGGTGCCGTAGATGGGGCGTACGCCATCGGGGCCGGGCAGGAAGAGGGAGATCAGCCTCGCCGAGATGTCGTCGGCCACCTCGCCCAACGGGATCTTGCGGCCGGAGCGGGTGGGGTACTCCACCGCCAGGTCCTCGCCGAAGAACCTCGCGTAGTGGCGCAGCGACTCGACCAGCAGGTAGTTGACCGGGAACCAGATCGGACCGCGCCAGTTGGAGTTGCCGCCGAACAGGCCCGTCGTCGACTCGCCCGGCTCATAGGTGACGGTGAAGTCGTTGCCGCCGAGCTGCACCTCGTAGGGCTCCTCCAGGTGCTTGCGCGACAGCGTACGCAACCCGTGCGGCGACAGGAACTCCTCCTCGTCGAGCATCCGGCCCAGCATCCGCAGCAGCTGGTCGGGGCCGACCACGGAGAGCAGGCGCACCTGCTGACCGCCGTCGGCGATGCGCCGGGCACCGACGACCGCCGCGAACTCGGGCTTGTTGGCGAGGAACCAGCGCAGCCGCGCCGCCACCTCGGGCAGCCGGATCAGCGTCACCGAGTTGAGCATCGTCGTCGCGCACAGCGGCAGCAGGCCGACGACGGAGCGGACCTTGAGCGGGATCTGCTCGCCGTCCTCACCCCGCAGCACGTCGTAGAAGAACCCGTCCTCGTCGTCCCAGAGCCCCCGGTTGTATGCGGCGCTGGCGATATAGGCGAAGTGCTCGAAGAACTTCGTCGCGATGTCGGTCCAGACCCGGTCGTGGGTGGCGAGGACGAGCGACATCTCCAGCATGTTCAGGGCGTACATCGCCATCCACGCGGTGCCGTCGGACTGCTCCAGGACACCGGCGACCGGGAGCGCGGCGGAGCGGTCGAAGGGGCCGACGTTGTCGAGGCCGAGGAAGCCGCCCTCGAAGACGTTGTTGCCCTCCAGGTCCTTGCGGTTGACCCACCAGGTGAAGTTGAGCAGCAGCTTGTGCATGATCCGCTCAAGGAAGTCGTAGTCCTTGGCGCCGTCGATCTCGAAGACCTTCAGCGCGGCCCAGGCGTGCACGGGCGGGTTGACGTCGCCGAAGGCCCACTCATAGGCGGGGATCTGGCCGTTGGGGTGCAGGTACCAGTCGCGCAGCAGCAGGAGCAGCTGGTCCTTGGCGAACCGGGGATCGACGTGGGCCAGGACCACGGTGTGGAAGGCGAGGTCCCACGCCGCGTACCACGGGTACTCCCAGGGGTCCGGCATGGAGATCACGTCGAAGCTCGTCATGTGCCGCCAGGCGCTGTTGCGGCCGGTCCGCCGTCCGGCCGGCGGCGGCGTCGAGCCGGGATCGCCGTCGAGCCACTTCTCCACGTCGAAGTGGTAGAACTGCTTGCCCCACATCAGCCCGGCGATGGCGCGCCGCAGCACGATCGCCTCCTCGGGCGGGGTGCCGGGCGGGGTCAGCTCGGCGAAGTACTCATCGGCCTCGGCGCGGCGGGCGGCGAGCACCTCGGCGTACCCCTCGGCGAGGTCTGGCTCCGGGACGGGGAGACCGCCCGGCGGCGGCGCGATCTGGGTGAGGCGCAGCCGGAGCTCGGCCTTCCCCCCGGCCGGGACCGTCACGGTGTAGTGCAGCGCGCCCTTGGTGCCCTTGCCGGTCGGGTTGACCGTCGCGGCGCCGTTGACGACGTGGTCGTTGATGCCGTCCTTGGGATAGAGCGAGCGCCCGTCCAGGGCCCAGATGCGCTGGGCGTTGGTCTCGTTGTCGCAGACCAGCGGGGTCGGCTCGCCCTCGCCGTGCAGCGCGAGCTGGCCGAGGATGCGGTGGCTGGCGTGGAGCGTGGCGCCGTCGGCGGTGATCACCGGCTGGTCGTCACGGCCCGGCGTCCCCCAGGACCAGGTGTTGCGGAACCACAGCGTCGGCAGCACGTGCAGGGTCGCCTCGTCGGGCCCCCGGTTCTCCAGCGTGACCAGGGCGCACAGGTCCGTCGGCGACGCCTTGGCATAGTCGACGGTGATCGCCCAGTAGCGGTCGTCGTCGAAGGCGTCGGTGTCGGCCAGGTCGTACTCCGCCTCGGAGCGGTCCATCTGCCGGTTGACCGTGATGAGCTCCTGGTAGGGGAACTCCCGCTGCGGGTAGTGGTAGCGCCAGGTCATCCACGAGTGGGTCGGGGTCGAGTCGATGTACCACCAGTACTCCTTGGCGTCCTCCCCGTGGTTGCCCTCGTTGCCGGTGAGGCCGAAGATCCGCTCCTTGAGGATGGGATCGACGCCGTTCCAGAAGGCGAAGGCGAAGCAGAAGGTCTGCCGGTCGTCGCAGATCCCGGCGAGGCCGTCCTCGTTCCACCGGTAGACCCGCGAGCGGGCGTCGTCGTGCGAGAAATACTCCCAGGCGGTGCCGTGCTCGCTGTAGTCCTCCCGGACCGTCCCCCAGGCGCGTTCGGCCACGTAGGGCCCCCATGCCTTCCACGGTGTGGCCCCTGCGTCGGCGTCGGCGAGGCGTCTCTGTTCTGAGGTCACGCCCATGATTCTTACCCACCTCTGTTTCGCGGATGCGAACATCGACCCTGTGAATCTCCACGTCGCGTTCGGCCCGCAGCTCTGCGGGGACCTCGCCACCGCCTCGACCAGGGAGTGGCTGGTGCCCGACGGGCTGGGCGGCTACGCCATGGGCACCGTCTCGGGCCTCGCCACCCGCCGCTACCACGCACTGCTCGTCGTGGCCGGTCAGACGCCGGCCCAGCGGCGGGTCGGCCTGGTCGCGCTCGATCCGGTGATCACCACCACATCAACCACGAGTGGGGTACGCCTCGCGACGCACGAGTGGCACGACGGCACCGTCGCCCCCCGGGGGTACGAGCTGCTGGAGAGCTTCACGCTGCACGACGGCCTGCCGGTGTGGCGCTGGCGCCTCGGCGAGACCGTGATCGAGCGCAGCCTCGCGATGCGCCACGGCACCTCCTGCGTGGCGGTCGTCGACACGCTGATCGAGGGCGGACCCTGCACGATCAGCGTGGACGCGCTCTGCACCTGGCGCGACGCGCACGGCGAACGCGGCTCCGGCAACGGCGCGCTGCGGGTCGAGTCGAGCTCCGGTGGAGCGGTGGTCGAGTCGGCGTACCGGCTGCGGGGGCCGAACTGGACCCCCCGGGGCGAGTGGTGGCTGGGCGCCCACCACCGCGAGGAGGCGGCGCGCGGGATGGCCGCGACCGAGGACCTGCTGCACGCGGGCTCCTTCAGCGCGGAGCTGGCCCGTCCCGGCGACTGCCTGGAGGTGGTCGCCTGGTCCGGCGACCTGGGCTCGGAACCACCCCCCGCCCGCGAGATCATCGAGGCCGCCGGCCGGCGTAACGCCGGGCTCGACGTCGCCGCCGACGCCTTCGTCGTGCGCACCTCGACCGGGCCGGACGTGGTGGCGGGCTACCCGTGGTTCGGGGCGTGGTCGCGGGACACGATGATCTCCTTCGACGGGCTCTTCCTGCACACCGGACGGTTCGGCGAGGGGCGTGACCTGCTGCGCAACTACGCCGAGACGCTCAGCGAGGGGATGCTCGCCAACACCTGCGACGGCGGCGCGCCGCAGCACAACACGGCCGACGGCACCCTGTGGTTCCTGCACGCGATCGACCGGCACGTCACCGTCACCGGCGACACCGACCTCGCCGCGGAGCTGCTCCCGGCGCTGCGGGAGATCTACGACTGGCACGTGCGGGGCACCCGCTACGGCATAGGGGTGGACCCGGCCGACGGGCTGCTCCGGCAGGGCGCCCCCGGCGAGGCGCTGACCTGGATGGATGCCCGGGTCGACGGCGTGCCGATCACCCAGCGGGCGGGCAAGGCGGTCGACATCAACGCGCTGTGGTGCAACGGGCTGGCCGTCCTGGCGCAGCTCAGTGACCGGGTAGGCGCGGATGGCTCGCCCTTCGCGACCCACCGGGACCGGGCGGTGGCGGCGTTCCGCAACCGCTTCCCCCTGTCCCGTCACACCGCGTCGGCGTCGGCGTCCCCGTCACGTTTTGCAGCAAACGGTGGCCTCGCGGCGCCGGAAGACCACGCTTTGCTGCAAAGCGTGACCGCCGTCGGCGGGACCGCGCCGGGGCTCTTCGACGTCGTGGACCCGGACGACGCGGCGCTGCGGCCGAACGCGCTGCTCGCCTGGTCGCTGCCGCACGCGCCGATGGAGCCGGACGCCGCCGCCGTCCGCCGGATCGCCGACGCGCTGCTCACCCCGCTCGGGCCGCGCAGCCTCGCCCCGACCGACCCGGCGTTCCGCCCCCGCCACCGGGGCACCATGGCCGACCGGGACCGCGCCTATCACCAGGGCACCGTCTGGCCGTGGCTGATCGGGCCGATGGCGGACGCGATGCGGGTGTCCGGGCTGCCGACCGAGGATATTTTCACCGGATTGACCGAGCATTTGTCGGAGTGGGGCCTCGGTTCGGTGAGCGAGACGGCCGACGGAGCGGCGCCGCACGACGCCACCGGATGCCCGTTCCAAGCGTGGAGCGTCGCCGAATTCATCCGCACCTGCCGATAAAGCGCCTGCTGGAAGGCCGTTACACGCCGGAAACTCAACTTCCCCCGCTCGCAATGTCTGATCCACGACAATGGTGATAACCCCAATGGCGCGATGGGCACCTGTGTCGGTGCCTTGATTCCGCATGCCCGGGTACTCCAACGTAGGGGGCTCTCCATGAACTCTGCCCGCCCGCTTCGCATCATGATGCTGTCCTGGGAATACCCTCCAGTCGTCGTGGGCGGGCTCGGGCGGCACGTTCATGCCCTCGCCACGTCGCTCGCCGCGGCGGGGCACCACGTCACCGTCGTCACCCGGCACGCCCCCGGCGCTCCGATCGAGGAGGACGCCGAGGGTGTCCACATCGTCCGGGCGCCCGAGGACCCGCCGCTCTTCGCCCTCGCGACGCCGACGCTGCTCGCCTGGACGATGGCGTTCAACCACACGCTGACCCGGGCGGCGCTGCGCGCGGCGGACGCCGGTGAGTTCGACGTGGTCCACGCGCACGACTGGCTCGTCACCCACACCGCCGTCACCATCGCCGAGCACCTCGAACGGCCGCTCGTCGCGACGATCCACGCCACCGAGGCCGGTCGGCACCAGGGGTGGCTCCCGGACGACCTCAACCGCAGCATCCACTCCGTCGAGTGGTGGCTGGGCCACGAGGCGAGCCGGGTGCTGGTCTGCTCGGCGTACATGAAGTGGGAGGTCACCCGGCTCCTGGAGCTGCCCGCCGCCAAGGTCGAGGCGATCCCCAACGGCGTCGACAGCAGCATGTGGAAGGCCGCGCCCGCCGCGGTCAAGGCAGCCCGGCTGCGCTACGCCGGTGAGGGCCCGCTCGTCGGGTTCGCCGGTCGCCTCGTCTACGAGAAGGGCGTGCAGCACCTGGTCAGCGCGATCCCGCAGATGCGCGACGAGCACCCGGGGCTGCGCGTGGTGATCGCGGGCGACGGACCCTACCGGAGCGAGCTGATGGACGCCGCCCGCAAGCTCAAGCTCCAGCGCACCGTCTCCTTCACCGGCTTCCTCAACGAGCGGGAGCTGCCCGCCGTCCTCGCCGCCACCGACGCCACGGTGGTGCCGTCGCTCTACGAGCCGTTCGGCATGGTCGCGCTGGAGGCCGCCGCCGCCGGTGCCCCCCTCGCCGTCGCCGACACCGGCGGGCTCGCCGAGATCGTCGAGTCCGGCGTCACTGGGGTGACCTTCCCGCACTCCGATCCCGACGCGCTCGCCACGGCGGTGGGATCGCTGCTCTCCGCGCCCGAGCACGCGCAGTCGCTCGCCCGGCAGGCACTGACGATGATCGGCGAACGTTACGGCTGGCAGAGCATCGCGGCGAAGACGGCCGGGGCCTATTACGCCGCGATCGACGAGGAGCCGCTGGTCCGGGCCGAACGGATCGCCGCGCTGGCGCTCGCCGAGCGGCCGCAGATCGTCATCGGCGAAGGTAACCTGCTCAGGTGAACCCAGCGCTGCACGGACCCGCCCAGTGACGCGCCTGTGGGAGCGGCTCGGTGCGCACCCCGAGGGCGACGGATGGCGGTTCGCCGTCTGGGCTCCCAACGCCCGGGCGGTCACCGTCGTCGGCGACTTCACGGGCTGGTGGCCCGACGATGGCGTACCCATGGATCAGGATTGGTCTGACGGGGTGTGGCGGGCGTGGGTGCCGTCGGCCGCGAGCGGGCAGCGCTACCGCTTCCGGGTGCTCGGCGCCGACGGCGAGTGGCGCCACAAGTCCGACCCGCTGGCCTTCGCGACCGAGTGCCCGCCCGCCAACGCGTCGGTGCTGCACGCGCCGGATTACGCCTGGGGTGACGGCGAGTGGATGCGGACGCGCCGCGGCGACCACCACGCCCTGCCGATGTCGGTCTACGAGGTGCACCTCGCCTCCTGGCGGCCGGGACTGAGCTATCGCGATCTCGCCACGCAGCTCGTCGACTACGTCGGCGGCCTCGGCTTCACCCACGTCGAGTTCATGCCGGTGATGGAGCACCCCTTCGGGGGGTCCTGGGGTTACCAGGTCACCGGCTTCTACGCCCCTACTGCGCGGCTGGGGTCACCCGACGACTTCCGCCATCTCGTCGACGCGTTCCACCGGGCCGGGATCGGCGTGATCCTGGACTGGGTCCCCGCCCACTTCCCCAAGGACGAGTGGGCGCTGGCGACGTTCGACGGCACCCACCTCTACGAGCACCCCGATCCGCGCCGGGGCGAGCACCCCGACTGGGGCAGTCTGATCTTCAACTACGGCCGCGACGAGGTGCGCGACTTCCTCGTCAGCAACGCCCGCTTCTGGTGCGAGGAGTTCCACGTCGACGGGCTGCGGGTCGACGCGGTCGCCTCGCTGCTCTACCTGGACTACTCCCGCCAGGCGGGTGAGTGGGAGCCCAACGTCTTCGGCGGCAACACCAACCTGGAGGCGCTCGCCTTCATCAAGGAGCTCAACGGCGCCGTCTACGCCGAGCACCCGGGCGTCGTCATGATCGCGGAGGAGTCGACGGCCTGGCCGGGCGTCTCGCGCCCGCTCGACTGGGGCGGCCTCGGTTTCGGCCTCAAGTGGAACATGGGCTGGATGCACGACACGCTCGGCTACATCGAGCACGAACCGATCCACCGCCGCTACCACCACGACGAGCTGACCCTGCCCAGCCTCTACGCCTTCGACGAGCAGTTCGTCCTGCCGATCAGCCACGACGAGGTCGTGCACGGCAAGAAGTCGCTGCTCGGCAAGCTGCCGGGCGACCACTGGCAGCAGCTGGCGGGCCTGCGCGGCCTGCTCGGTTACATGTGGGCCTTCCCCGGCAAGAAGCTGATCTTCATGGGTGCTGAGCTCGCGGCGACCGAGGAGTGGTCCGAGCAGCGCGGCCTGGACTGGTCCCACCCCGATCAGGGGGTCATCGACACCCTGCGCGACGCCAACCGCCTGCTCACCAGGATCGGCGCTCTGTCCCAGCGCGACGGCACCGCGGACGGCTTCGCCTGGTTGAGCGTCCACGACGCCGACCGCAACGTGATCGCCTTCACGAGGTTCGGCGACGACGGCTCGATGCTCGCCTGCGTGGTCAACTTCTCCGGCATCCCGGTGACGGATTACGAGCTGACCCTGCCCGCAGCGGGCACCTGGACCGAGGTCCTCAACACCGACGCGGCCGTCTACTGCGGTTCCAACGTTGGCAACTACGGCGAGGTGGTGGCGCGTCCCGAGGCGAAGGTCCACCTGGGCCCCTTCGCCGCGGTATGGCTTACCCGCTGAACAACATATTCGCGTTGATCAAGGGAAGACTCGCCGCGAATCGGACACCCGAGATGGTGAGTCTTCCCTTGATCAACGCGAATTCAGGGGCCGTCCCGCCGTGGCGGGACGGCCGGGAGGTCAGGCGATGGCGCAGGTGGCGCCGTTGAGAGTGAAGGTCGCCGGCCTCGTGGTGTTGCCGGTGTGGGTGGCCTGGAAGCCGATGCCGGTGGAGGCGCCTGGCGCGATGCTCCCGTTGTAGGAGACGTTGCGGGCCGTCACCTGGCCGCTCGTCGGGGCATAGGTCGCGTTCCAGCCGGACGTGATCACCTGTCCGCCGGCGAGCGTGAAGACCAACGACCAGCCGCTGATCGCCGTCGTACCCGTATTGGTGATGGTGATCTCGGCGGTGAGGCCGGTGTTCCACGGGTTGAGCACGTAACCGATCCGGCACGGACCGGACGGCTGCGGACTCGACGACGGGCTCGGGCTCGCCGAAACGCTCGGTGAAGCGCTCGGTGAAGCGCTCGGCGACGGCGGCCGGCTGGCCGACGGGGAGACGCTCGGCGACGGCGGGGTCGTGCCGTTGAGGCCGAGGAACGCGATGGCGAGCGCCGCCTGACCGCTCTGCGGCAGGTCGTGGCCGACACCGTTGAGGCTGATCGCCTCGACCTGCGCGGTGCCGCCGGTCGAGCCGTACCGGGTACGCGTCCAGCCCGACTGGGGCGTATCCGTGGACGACGGAGTCTGGCTCAGCCCGTGCACGTTGGTCCACTGCTTGATCGCTTCGCCGAAGTTGGGGTAGCGCAGCGTCTGGTCGTTGGTGCCGTGCCAGAGCTGCACCCTCGGCCGCGCCCCCGTGTAACCGGGGTAGGCCGCGCGGACCTGGTCACCCCACTGCTGCGCGGTCTTGATCAGCTGTCCGTTGGCACAGGTGCTGTTCCACATCGAGCCGTCGGTGGTCGCGAAGCATCCGAAGGGTACGCCCATGAAGGACGCACCGGCCTTGAACACGTCCGGATAGGCGCCGAGCAGCACGTTTGTCATCATGCCGCCCGACGAGGCGCCGGTGACGTAGACCCGGGACGGATCGGCGTTGTTGCGTTGCAGCACGTAATTGACCATCGAGACGATGCCGACCGGGTCGCTGCCGCCGTTGTGGGTCAGTGCCTGCGGTGACGAGACGTCGAAGCAGGAGCCGCTCCGGGTCGCCGAGGGATAGATGACGATGAAGCCGTACTGGTCGGCGAGCGACGCGAACTGCGTCCCGGAGTAGAAGGCCGGACCGGAGCCGGTGCAGTAGTGCACGGCGACGAGGATCGGCGGCCGGGCGGCGACGTTGTTGGGGACGTAGAGGTGCATCCGCAGGTTGGTCGGGTTGTTGCCGAAGCCGGTGACCTCGGTCAGGGTCGCGGCGGCGGCCGGCTGCGATGTCATCGCCACCGCGGCAGCCGCCACGAACGCCACGATCGCGGCGCTGAGCAGGGATGTCGTTGTCCTCTTCATGATCTGTGTTCCACCTCGCCTGGGCGTTAGGACAGGATAGAAACGTTTCTAAACATTTATTGATGTATTTCGTAGGCCACGCTAAAGCGCACCCGCAGCCAGGTCAAGACGGTCCGGGGAGCACCAAGACATTGGCACACAACAAGATCGTCGCAACTCTTGAAGAGTTGTTGCTAAGGCCTGGCGGCCTGAAGCAACAACTCTTCAAGAGTTGCGACGATCTTGGAGGCGGGCGGTGCTGTCGCGGATGACGAGGGTGGTGGCCAGTTCGACGCGATGGGGTGTGGGGGTGATGCCCGCGGCGAGGGCCAGCACCATCTCCCCCGCCGCCGCGCCCATCTCCGCCAGCGGCTGGCGCACCGTGGTGAGGGCCGGGCCGGACCAGCGGGCGAACTCCAGATCGTCGAAGCCGACCACGCTCAGGTCCTCCGGCACCCGCCGCCCCGCCGCCCGGGCCGCCTCATAGACACCGAAGGCGAGCAGGTCGTCGGCGCAGAAGACGGCGGTCGGCGGAGCATCGAGGGCGAGCAGGTCCCGGCCGTGCCGCAGCCCGTCCTCGAAGAAGAACCGGCCGTCGCGTACCAGTCGGGGATCGACCGGCACCCCGGCGGCGTCCATCGCGGCGCGGAACCCGTCGAGCCGGGCGCGGGCGGCGAGGAAACCGGTGGGTCCGCCCACCATCGCGATCCGCCGGTGGCCGAGGTCGAGCAGGTGCCGGGTCGCCGCCACGCCACCGCTCCAGTTGGCCGCGCCCACCGACGGTACGTCGTGCAGGGGCTCGCCGGTGGGGTCCAGGGTGACGAGCGGAATCGAGCTCGCCGCGAGCCGGGCCTGCTCCGTGGCGGCCGGCTCGGAGTAGACGGCGATCACCCCGACGGGCCGACGGCTCAGCACCTGCTCCAGCCAGCTCCGCCCGGGCTCCTCGCGGCCGCGCATCTCGGTGAAGCCGACGGCGAGCGACTGTCCCCGGGCGACCCCCTCGACACCGCGCATGATCTCGATCGCGAGGTGGCTCTCCAGCGCGTGGAAGACGACCTCCAGCACGGGCGCCGGGCCGATCGCGTCCGGCCTGCGATAGCCCTGCTCCTGGAGGATCGCCTCGACCCGGCGGCGCGTGTCGAGGGCGACACCCGGCCGGCCGTTGAGCACTTTGGACACCGTCGGCGCGGAGACACCGGCGAGGCGGGCGATGATGCCGACCGTCGTCTCCCCGCGTTTGCGGCCACGCCGCTCGCCTGCGGGATCACTCGGCGTCATCGGCGCAGTCTAGTGCTGACGAGGCCCGCCGAGGTATGGCAGCCTTGGCCGATGAGCGTCCTGCCCCTCCCGCCCGCGCTGCGCCGCGGGCGGATCGCCACCTGCCTGCTCTTCGCCTGTGTCGGGATGGTCGTGGGTACGTGGAGCGCGCGCATCCCGGCGATCAAACGGGATCTCGGCCTCTCGGACGGGCAGCTCAGCATCGCGCTGCTCGGTTTCGCCGCCGGGGCCATCATCGGGATGCAGCTCGTCGGCCACCTCGTGGAGCGCTTCGGCGCCGCCGGGGTGATGGTGCCGGCCGCCGTCGCCGAAGGGCTCGCGCTGATCACACCGGGGGTGGCGCCGAATCTCGTGCTGCTCACGGGTTCGCTGCTGCTGCTCGGCACCGTGCACGGGACGCTCAACATCGCGATGAACACCAACGCCGTGGAGATCGAGCGGGCCGCCGTGCGCCCGATGCTGTCGTCGTTCCACGCCGTCTACAGCGTGGGCGGCTTCCTCGGTGCCGGGATCGGCGGTGCCTTCGCCTACCTGTCGCGGACGCCCACGCAGACCTTCGCCGCCGTCGCGGTGCTGGTGGTGGCGCTCGCGGTCTGGGCTCGCCGGTGGGCGTACGCCGCACCGCACGTCCCTGAGTCGCATGTGGACACCACCCCCGCCGGGCGGATCGGCGGTGTGGCCCTGCTCGGGGCGCTCGCGTTCTGCTGCCTCGTCGGCGAGGGTGCCGCCGCCGACTGGAGCACCGTCTATCTGCGCGACAGTCTCGGCAGCTCGCCCGGGTTCGCGGCGATGGCCTACGCGGCGTTCGCGATCTCGATGATGCTCGGCCGACTCGTCGGCGACGGGCTGACCGCCCGGTTCGGCCCGGTCACGCTGGTCCGGGGCTGTGCCGCGCTCGCCGCCGCCGGCCTGGGCATCGCGCTGCTGATCGGGGAGCCGGTCGCCGGGATCATCGGCTTCGCCTGTCTCGGCGCGGGACTGTCCTGCATCGCACCGCAGGTCTTCTCGGCGGCGGGCAACCGCGACCCGGCCCGTGCGAGCCGCGTGCTGGCCCGGGTGGTGAGCATCGGCTGGGTCGGGTTCGTCGCCGGGCCCATCATGATCGGCGCCCTCGCCGAGGTCACCAGCCTGCCCGTGGCACTGGCGATCCCGGTGCTGCTGGCGGTCTTCATCGCGGCGACGGCCACCGCGCTCCGCCCGGCCCGGCCTGCGTAAACACCGACGCCGTCAGCGGGACAGCGCACCCCGGCCCG
The DNA here is from genome assembly GCF_014204945.1 of Allocatelliglobosispora scoriae. Taxonomy (NCBI): domain Bacteria; kingdom Bacillati; phylum Actinomycetota; class Actinomycetes; order Micromonosporales; family Micromonosporaceae; genus Allocatelliglobosispora; species Allocatelliglobosispora scoriae. Next base: position 950,733 of record NZ_JACHMN010000003.1, on the reverse strand, counting down.
GTCCAGTAGTGTCCCGCCGCGTGACAGATCTGATCCCTCAGCCCGTCTTCCCGGTCTACCCGGGCACGAGCGCCATCACCACCTGCCGGTTCTGCGGTTGCACACCGGCGGTGGACGCCACCTTCCGCGGCCACCGCGGACTGATCATCCTGATGAGCTTCCTCAAGACCGAGGGGCCCTTCTGCCGCGAATGCGGCATCGCGACCTTCCGCACCATGACCAGCCGCACCCTCGTGCAGGGCTGGTGGGGCTGGGCGTCGTTCCTCATCACGCCCTTCATCCTGCTGTGGAACCTCTTCGCCCGGATGAAGGTCGCGAAGCTGGAGGCGCCCCGACCGGTGCACGACCGGCCGCACGGACCGCAGCTCGACGCGGGTCGGCCGGTCTATCTGCGACCCACGATCGTCGGCCTGCTCGTGCCGATCCTGGTCGTCGGCTTCGTCGGCAGCGCCATCATCGCCGGGATCAACGCCAAGCCCGAGGACAACATCGGGCGGTGCGTGTCGGTATCCGGCGGTGTCGAGAGCGCCGAGCTGGTCGACTGCGACGAGCGCAACGACGGCAAGGTCATCGGCGTCGCCGACACCGAGGCCGGTTGCCCGGAGGCGGCGACCCACGTGCTGGAGCGCTACTCGGTCAGCCGCAGCGGCACCCGCACCCGGCTCGACGACGGCAAGGTCCTCTGCGTCCAGGAGTAACGCACAGCCTGGAGTAGCACAGATCCCGGAGTAGCGGGAATCAGACGAAAATGGGGGCGACGGCGGTGCGATGGCCGCCGCCCCCACTCATCCCCGGACCGGCGTCAGGGAGTTCAACCGGTCGGGAGGTCCTTCGCCGCGTTGCGCGGACGCCGCGGCGGCAGCGCCGGAAGCGCCGTCGTCGGTTGGGTCATCCACCGCGGCAGGACGTACTGGCGGTAGACCGGGTCGTAGTCGGCGACGCGAGAATTCCTGGTCATGGCACTTCCTTTCGTGAAGTTCGTGGATGGGCGGGCCGTGCACAGTTGCCAGCCGAGGAACACGGCCCGCCCGGCACCCACCGCCGCAGCGTGCTTGCGAACAGCGGCAAGGCCACGCCCATATCTTCATGAACCGCGCAGACCGGGATAAGGCCCTTCATGGGGGTCCACGATGGACCCCCGATGGAGGTCATGACAGCCTAGATCCACAGACATCTAGTTAGCGGTCATGCAGGAAGGGGCGGCCATGCCCGGACAACCCATCAACCCTCGATGGTGGACGGAGGAGTCCTTCGAGGGACGTCCGCTCACCGAGGCGCTCCGCGAGCGCGACATCGCCTTCGTCTTCCGGTTCCTGCGTTCGCGTGGGCTCAGCCGGTCGATGATCGCCGGATATACGGGGCTCGCCGAGACTCGCGTACGCGCGATCGCCAACAGGCACCAGATCGTCACGGCGTACGGCGTCCTGGAGCGGATCGCGGAGGGCCTGGCGATCCCCCGATCGCTGATGGGGCTGGGTACAGCGGCCGAGGAGCTGCCCGTCCGCCCGGCCGACCCGGCGAACGACCACTCCGCCGCACCCGTGCTGCTGCAGTGGCTCGCCCGCCGGTCCGAGCGGGATCCCGAGACGGTGCTGCGCGACATCGGACGGTCGGCCTCGACCCGCCCCACCGGTGCGGCACTGACCCCGGCGCGCTCGTCGATCGCCGAGGCGCTGCTCGCCTACTACCGGGTCGACGAGTCCTCGGCGCTGCAGCCTTACCGGGTCACGCTGCCCGATCGGGAGCTGACGCTCTCCATCGTGACCAAGCCCGACTGGATCGGCCTGTCCGCAGCGCTCGGCACCGCAGCTGAGCAGGCCGTCCTCATCCCCCGGTCCGATCCGGCCCTCGTCCTCGACGAGGTGCACTACGCGGCTGCGGCGGCCCGGGTCGCGGAGATCTCCCGGCGCGGGACCCGGGTCGTCGACGCCCCCGTCTACCGCCTGCTCTCGGTGGAGCCGCGACCAGACCGGCTGCGCTGCGAATTCGCCACGACCACCTTCATCGAGTACGCCCTCACCATGGACCTGCTGGAGCCGGAGCTCATCGCCAACCTCCCCGATGCGCGGCGCCGGCTCCCGCTGCGCGACCGGCTCCTTCCCGATCTCGCGAAGGTCGCCGACGTGGCGAACCGCATCTGCGCGGGCGGCGTCTGCACGCTCTTCGCCGCAGCCCGCCCCGCGGACGGCCGGCGGGACCGTCCCGACTATGCCCTGCTCGTGCAGCAGCGCTCCGAGCAGGTGCTCAACGCGGTCGGGCGGCTCTCGGTGATTCCCAAGGCGTTCCACGAGCCGCTGACCGATCTCGCCAACGACGCCAAGCTCTCCGCCACCCTGCTGCGGGAGATGGAGGAGGAGCTCTTCGGCCGCACCGAGCTCGACTCGGCGGACGTGGACGTGAAGCGCTTCGCCGATCCGATGCATCCGAGCCTGCTCTCGGAACCGCTGCGGTGGCTCGTGGACCGGCGCGACGCGGGTGTCTGGCGGATGGAGTCCGTGGGCGTCGGCCTCAACCTGATGAGCGGCAACTACGAGATGGCGTGCCTCATCGTGATCGAGGACCCGGCCTGGTGGACCCTGTTCGGCGGCATGATCCAGGGCAACTGGGAGGCCGATGGGCTGCGCATCTACTCCTCGCTCGACACCGATCTGCTGCACGAGCTGATGGCGGACGCGGCGTGGAGCGACGAGGGCCTGTTCGCCTGCGCGGAAGGGCTCCGCCGGCTCCGCGCCATCGCCGCCGGACCGGCGGGAAGTCCGTGAACGGCGAGGTCTACGCCGGCAACGCCGGTCCCGACGCGGCGGGCAATCGCGGCTGGCTGCTGGGGCACTTCATGCCTCCCGGCGTACGCCAGAGTGATGATCTTGAAGTTAAGTGGGGCGTGCACCCGGCGGGTGAGAGCCGGGCCGGATGGACCGCGGGTGACACCCGCTCGACGATGGTGCTGCTCATCGAGGGCCGGTTCCACCTGGAGCTCACGACGGGCGGCCACCTTCTCGCCGAGCGCGGGGACTACGTCGTCTGGGGGCCGGGCATCGACCACAGCTGGCGCGCCGAGACCGACTCGGTCCTGCTCACGGTCCGCTGGCCGAGCATCCCGCTGTGACCACAGAAACCGCTGCTCAGGACCGGTGTGCCGACTTCACGGACCAGCACCCGCCCCCTAGAGTCGGTCGGATATTCCGCACTAATCGGGGGAAAAATGATCAACGAGGTACAGGCGGCCAAGCTTGACCGCCGATTCACGCTGCTGGATCTGACCGGCGACAACTACGTGCAGCGCGAGGATTACGAGGAGCTCGCCCGGCGGCTCGCCCAGGGCGCCTCGCTGCCCCTCGACCACCCGCAGCGGCAGGACATCGTCGACAGCCTGCTCGGTCTCTGGGAGGCGATCGCGGCGAAGGTCGACGGAGACGGCGACGGCCGCATCTCCCGCGACGAGTGGCACGCCTCGGTGGCGAAGTCGATCATCGAGCGCGACGGCTTCGACCGGATCATCGCGCCGGTCGCCGAGGCGGTGCTCGCCGGTTACGACGCCGACAGCGACGGCGAGCTCGACCAGGACGAGTTCGAGTCGTTCCTGACCGCGATGGGGGTCGACGCGGGCGACGCGTCGGCCGCCTTCGACCAGATCGACACCGACGGGACGGGCGCGCTGACCCTCGACGAGATCACCGAGGCGCTGCGCGACTTCTACACCAGCCCCGACCCCGATGCCCTCGGCAACGCCCTCTACGGGAAGATCTGATGACGGCCAACGGGGTCGATGTCATCTCCGCCGTGCAGCGGGCGAAGCTCGACCACCGGTTCTCGCTGCTCGATGTCGCGGGCAAGGGCTACCTCGACCGCACCGACTACGCCGAGCTCGCCCGGCAGATCGCGGGCGGCGCCCAGCTCCGCTTCGACGACCCGCGGCGGCAGGAGATCGTCGACAGCCTGCTCGGCCTCTGGGACATCCTCGCGGTCCACGCCGACGCCGACGGGCGGCTCTCCCGCGAGGCGTGGCAGGCCTCGGTGCAGGAGTCGGTCTTCGAACCCGACGGCTTCGAGCGGGTCATGGAGCCGGTCGCGGCATCGGTGATCGCCGGGTACGACGGTGATGGCGACGGCGAGCTCGACCGGGCGGAGTTCGAGGCGGTCCTGATGTCGATCCGGGTCGACGCCGAGGGCGCGGCTGCCGCATTCGCGCGGCTCGACACCCGGGGCAGCGGCAAGCTGTCACGGGAGCAGCTCATGGTCGCGCTGCGCGAATTCCTCGTCAGCGACGACCCGGATTCGCCGGGAAACATGCTGCTCGGCTCCTTCTGATCGGCACCGTGGCCGGATGGGCGGCGCAGGGACCCCAAGATCGCCGCAACTCTTCAAGAGTTGGTCCTGAGAACCCGTTAGGACCAACTCTTGAAGAGTTGCGGCGATCTTGGTCCCGGCCGTGACCCGCCACGTCGCGGACGCCGGGGATAAAGTACGCCGCATGGCGGAGAATCCTGTGCGTTACGCGGTGATCGGCAGCGGTTGGCGGGCCGACTTCTTCCTGAAGCTCGCGGCGTCGCTGCCCGACCGGTTGCGGGTCAGCTCCGTCGTCACGCGTACCCCGGAACGAGCGGCGCAGATCGAGGCCGCCTGGGGCGTACCCACACATCTTGATCTTGATGGGTTGGAGCGCGACCGGCCCGACTTCGTGATCACGTCGGTGCCCTGGGATGTCAACCCCGGGATGGTCGAAGCGCTGGTGGAGCGCGGCCTGCGGGTGCTCTCCGAGACGCCGCCCGCGCCCGACCGCGACGGCCTGCGCCGCCTCTGGGCCGGCGTCGGCGAGCGCCGCATGGTGCAGGTCGCCGAGCAGTATCTCCTGCTCCCCGACCACGCCGCCCGGCTCGCGGTGGTGCGGTCCGGCCGGATCGGCGAGCCGACCTCGGCGCAGGTCTCCTCCACCCACCTCTACCACGCGGTCTCGATGATCCGGGGCATGCTCGGCGTCGGCTGCGGTCCCGTCGAGGTCTCCGCCCGCGCCTTCACCGCGCCGCTGATCGCCCCGCTCGACCGCGTCGAGGGCTGGCGCGATCTGGAACCGCAGCCGACCGTCACGACACTCGCCACGCTCGACTTCGGCGGCCGGGTCGGCCTCTACGACTTCACCGACGGCCAGTGGTGGAACCCGCTGCGCTCGCGCCGCATCGTGGTCCGCGGCAGTCGCGGTGAGCTCGTCGACGATCGGGTGATCCGGATGGCCGACCCGCGTACCCCGATGGAGTCGACCCTGCGGCGGCGGCAGACGGGCCGCGACCTCAACCTGGAGGGCTTCGACCTGGACCACATCGGCTTCGACGGGGAGGTCGTCTACCGCAACCCCTTCGCCGGGGCGCGCCTGTCGGACGAGGAGATCGCCATCGCCTCGATCCTCGAGGCCACGGGCCGGTGGAGCCGCGACGAGGGCGATGCCCCCTACCCGCTCGCCGAGGCGTGCCAGGACCACCTGATCGGACTCGCGATCGAGGAGTCGGCGCGCACGGGAGCGCCGGTGACGACGGCGGTGGAGGACTGGGCAGCGTAACGGCACTGTGGCGCTGCGTAAGGATTTTCGTGCCGGATGGGCGCCTCGGTTAGAGTGCTCGCGGATCGTTCACCCCGCAGGAGCCCGGCCGATCCCCGGCGGCTCCGTGAGCTGCCCGGGCGCCCCCGCCCGGTTCGGAAGGACCGACCGTGCCCGCGACGGCTTCCCCGCGCCGTATCGCCGCCAGCCTGCTCGCGGTGATCGTCGCCGCGTCCCTGCTCGTGGCCGGCGGGCCACCCGCGCCCGCGCTCGCCGAACCCGGCGACGAGGGGCACAACCAGCAGCTCATCCAGAATCTGGAGGCGGCCGCCCGCGGCTACATCGACGCGAAGACGGCCCTCGACGTCTCGACGAAGCGGCAGGCCGAACTCCGGATCCAGCTCGCCGCCGTCGAGAAGGAGCTCGGGCCGCTGCGGGCCAAGGTCGGCGACTTCGCCGCGGCCTCCTATCAGAGCGGGCGGCTCAGCGGCTTCGGTGCCCTGCTCGCCAGCGCGAACCCGGACCAGTTCCTGGACCGCGCGGCGATGCTGCAGGAGATCACCTACCAGCAGGACCAGGCGATCGGCCGGCTCACCGCGGCCGAGGAGCGGGTCAAGTCCGACAAGGCCGCCGTCGACGCCGAGGCGGCGAAGCAGGCGAAGCTCTCCGCCGACATGAAGGCCCGGATGAAGGTCGCCGAGACCGCGATCATCAAGGCGGGCGGCGGCAGCGCCACCGGTTACCTCGACCCCGACTCCCCCGCCGCGATCCCGGCACCCCGGGACAAGAACGGCAACTGGCCGACCGAGCGCTGCTCCGTCGACGACCCGACCAAGACCGGCGGCTGCATCACGCCGCGCCTGCTGCACGCCTACAACGAGGCGCGCAAGAACGGCTACACGCGCTTCACGAAATGCTGGCGCACGCAGAGCTGGGGCGAGCACCCGCGCGGCCGCGCCTGCGACTTCTCCAGTGCCAAGGGCGGCTTCGCGGGTACGGCGACCGGCGGCGACCTGACCTACGGCAACAAGTTGGCGGCGTTCTTCATCCGCAACGCCTCGTCGCTCGGCGTGCTCTACGTGATCTGGTTCCGCAAGATCTGGTTCCCGGGACTGGGCTGGCGAAGCTACAGCGGCTGCTGCGACCCGTCGGCGTCGCACACCAACCACGTCCACCTCTCCATGTATTGAGCTGTGGCGTGCGGCCCCCGCGGGCGCGCCCGGAGATCCTGAAGATCCCCACCGATCGTCCGTTGCCCGGCGGCGCAGCAGAATGCACGCTCGGGGCGAGACAATGAGAGGTGGCTCCACATGGACAACGAAGTCGCGCCGGCACCCAACTACGTGCGGCGAGTGCTGGAACTCTTCGACGGATTCGGCGACGCCGAGGCGATCGTCGCCGGTGAGCACCGCCTGACCTACGCGGACCTGCGAACCGGCGTGCTGACGGTGTCGGCACGGCTGCGCCAGCACGGCATCACGCCGGGGATGACCGTCGGCATCCTGGTGCAGAACCCGCCCGAGGCGGTGATGCTGCAGCTCGCCCTGCACCTGATGGGGTGCCGGTCGGCGTTCCTCGCCCCGAACGCACCGCGCAGATACCGCCTGGACTTCCTGCAGCTCGCGGGTGTCGAGGCGTTCATCTACGACGCGCGCACCCTGCCCAACATGGGCCGCATCATGAGCGAGGGCAACCCCGTCCCGATCGTGGCGTGCCTCGGCGAGGGCGGGCTCGGCCCGGACATCCTCGCGCCCTACCCGCCCGGCGCGCCCGAGCTGACGCCGATCGACCCGGCCGACGTGCCGATGGAGCCGGCCTCACTCTTCCAGACCGGCGGCACGACCGGGCAGCCCAAGCTCGTGCACCACGGCCAGATCTTCTTCCAGACGCTGCTCGCGCTCGCCGAGGGCTGGGTCGCGACCGGGCAGCACCGGCTGCGGCACCTCGCCGGTGCCGGATTCTGGCATGTGAGCGGCCAGAACGCCGGGATGATCACGCTCTTCTCCGGCGGCACCTTCGTGCTGGAGTTCACCTACAACGCCGAGACCGCGCTCGCCGCCATCGAGCGCGAGCAGATCACCAGTGTCTTCATGACGCCGCCGATCCTCTACGAGATCCTCGACAACCCCCGGCTGGACAGCGTCGACACCAGCAGCGTCGTCATGTGGTCGGTCGGCGGCAGCGCGATCGTGCCGTCGCGGATGGCCGAGGCGATCGACCGGATCGGACCGGTGATCCGGCCCGTCTACGGCATGAGCGAGCAGGCGTTCATCACCGCATACCCGGGGGCCTTCAAGGACCCGGAGCACCCCGAGCGGCTGCGGTCGTGCGGGTTCGCCTACGGCGACGCGAAGATCGAGGTACGCGACGACGACGGCAAGCTCTGCCCTACCGGCGTCATCGGCGAGGTGTGGGCGACGGGCGGCCTGACGATGCTGGGCTACTGGGGGCAGCCGGAGCTGACCGCGGAGACCCTCGTGGACGGCTGGGTGCGCACCGCCGACGTCGGGTACCTCGACGAGGACGGCTACCTCTTCCTCGTCGACCGCAAGAAGGACATCATCATCACCGGCAAGGGGTCCACCAACGTCTACTCCCGGCCGATCGAGGACCTGCTCGCCGGGCACCCGGACGTACGCGCGGCGGCCGTGGTCGGCGTACCGGACAGTGCCACGGGTGAGGCGGTCCACGCCTATGTCGTGGTCTCCCCCGACGCCGCGGTGACCGCCGTCGAGTTGCGGACCCTGGTGGTGGAGACCCTCAGCGATCTCTGGGCGCCGCGCGAGATCGAATTTATCGACAAGCTCCCATTGACCCAGGTTGGCAAGGTCGACAAGGTGGCCCTCCGGAACCGTTTCCTCGAGGACCGCGCGGGTCAACCAACGAACATCTCTCAAAGTCTCAATGATTAGACAGCTAAATATGGCCGTGCGTACATAACAGCAGCTCACAGCCTCGCGATTCATCGTTGGCCGTCAAAATACTGTCTTACTATGTGGTCGATGTCCGGCTAATCCTGACTGGATCTAATGATCGAAATAGTTGACACGACGGGATGCGACAGGCAACGTGTGCCTAGCGAGTTTGGCTCGAGCTGGAGGGAGGCGCACCATGGACTACGAGGAGATCGCGGCGGACAAGGCGTGAGCCTTGCTCACCAGTGGATCACGCGCTGAGGCCTTGAGCCCACCGCCTGGCATACCGATCGCGCTTCCTAGGAGCCACAGAATCGGCAGCCTCACCGCTGGTGAGTAGCCAATCCAAGAGATACCGGTGCCGGCAGCCCCTCGGGCGCCGGCACCGCCCTTTTGATCAATCAGCTTGCCCAGTCGAAGGCCGCACATGGACGACGCCCTGCCCCTGCTCGTCATCTACCGCACGGGGCCGAGAAAGTACCGCGAATACCTCCTGCGGTCCATCAGCTCCCGCTACCGCATCCACATGTTCGTGGGCGTCGAGCCGAGCTGGGAGAACGACTACATCAGCGGGCACACCCTGCTCGGCAAGAACCTCGACCCCGAGGTCGCCACCGCCGCCGCCCGCGACCTGCACGCCCGCGAGCCGATCAGCGGCATGATGTGCTGGGACGAGGCCCGGATCGCGCAGACCGCCTTCGCCACCGACGCCCTCGGCCTCCCCGGGCCCGGTGCCGCCGCGATCGGCCGCTGCCGCGACAAGCACCAGACCCGGGCAGCCCTCGCCGCAGCCGGTGTGCCGCAGCCCCGCTCCATCCGGGTCGACAGCCTCGACGAGGCCACCGCCGCCGCGGCCGAGATCGGCTACCCCGTCATCCTCAAGCCCAGCGACCTCGTCGCGAGCAAGGGCGTCGTCCGCGTCGATTCGCCGGCCGACCTTCCGGAGCACTTCGCCGCCACGCACGCCGTCGAGGGCGGCATCCCGGGCTACCAGGCCCGGGTGCTGGTCGAGGAGTACGTCCCGGGCGACGAGATCAGCGTCGACTCGGTGATCCACGGCGGCCGCGTCACGGTGCTCGTCCTGGCCCGCAAGGTGATCAGCGAACCGCCGTGGCGGATCGAGATGGGGCACTTCGTCGACGCCGACGACCCGCTCCGCACCGATCCCGCGCTCCTCGCGATCCTGCACGACACCCATGCCGCGATCGGCTTCGACGAGGGCGTCACGCATACCGAGATCAAACTCTCGCCGGACGGGCCCAAGGTGATCGAGGTCAACGGGCGCCTCGGCGGCGGGCTCATCCCCTATCTCGGGCTGCTCGCGACCGGGGTGGACACCGGGCTCGCCGCCGCCGACGCCGCCTGCGGGGTCGCGCCGTCCGTCGAGCCCGATCGGACCAGGTCCGCGGGGATCCGCTTCTTCGCGGTGAGCGAGCCTGCGACCGTGATCACCTCGATCGGCTTCGACGAAGCCCTGCTGCCGCCGACGATCGTCGAGGCGACCGTCTCCGCCACGGTCGGCGAGGTCCTGTCGCCGCCGACCTATGGCAACGTGTCGGGGCGTATCGCCTACGCCATCGCGGTCGCCGACACCCCGGCCGAGTGCCGCGCGGCCCTGGACCTCGCCGCGAAGGCGTTCCTCCTCAACGCGCCCTGACCGCTCGGCGCCACGACGCTCCCGCCGCTCGGTGGCGCGATGCCGTCGCCGCCTGGCGCCGCGATGCGGTCGCCGCCTGTCGCCGCGATGCCGTCGCGGCTCGGCGCCGCGGTGCCGTTGCGGCTCGGCGCCGCGGTGCTGTTGCCGCTCGCCGCGATGACGCCGCGTTTTGCAGCAAAGCGTGGCCTCGCAGCGTGAAATGGCCACGTTTTGCTGCAAAAACGCGGCGCACGATCAGCGACCCGGACCGCGCCGCGACGTGTCACCGGCTGCAGGGGACCCAGAAGCGGAGCTTGTCGCCGCGCTGGTCCTCCAGCACCCCGCCGTTGGCCTCGATCACCCGCCGCGAGGCGATGTTGGTGTCGTCGCAGGTCACCAGGGCCGGATCGATGCCCAGCTCCAGCGCGATCGGCAGCGCGGCCCGCAGCATCGCGGTGGCGTGGCCCCGCCGGCGGGCGGTGGGGCGCACGTCATAGCCGATGTGGCCGCCGACCTCCAGCAGGAACGGCGAGAGCCGGTGCCGGATGGCGAGCCGACCCAGGTATTCATCACCCTCGACCCACCACAGCGTGGTGCTGGGCACGAAGTGCTCCGGCCGGGGCGAGGACTCCAGGGCCTGATCGCGCAGGAACCGGGTGAAGATCTCGAACGCCGCCGGGTCGTGCCAGGTGTCGGCGAAGTCGCGCAGCTCGCTGCCGATCATCGTGCGATCGTCGGAGCCGCCGCGCCCCTCCGCCTGAAACTCCGCCATCGCGGCGAGGAAGGACTCCCGGCAGCGGGGGTCCGGACTGATCAAATGCGCCATGAGTTCAGCCTCTCACCGGACCAGCACCGCGAGCGGGTCGAAGGGGTCGTGTCCGCCGCGGAAGATCGCGAAATGTTCCCGCGCGTCGGCCTCGCGGACGGCCCGGACGGCGAGCTGGTCGAAGTGCTCGTATGCCTCCACACAGTCGCACGCACCGGCCACCGCCACCGCGCGCGCCCGCTCGAACGACACGGGATCCGGGAGATCGATGCTGTAGACCCCGCCGATGCCGGACAGGACCTCCGTCATCGCCCGGCGGCCCTGGTCGAGCACCGGATTGAGCCGGTCCACCGCCTCCGCGATCAGGTCCAGGTCCCACCGGAACGGCGCCGTCAGATCCCCGGCCGCCACCTTGTCGACGGCCGCGGTCAGTCGCCGGAGCGCGTGCACGGCAGCATCATGCGCGTCGCCCGAACCGGCTCGGCCGAGCACCACCGAGGCCTCGTTGAGGCAGGCCAGTGCGGCTTCGAGGTCTGCGCGGGCCGAGATCGCCAGCGCATGGCCGGGCTTGAGCTCGGCGACGGTGATCGGGCGGCAGCACACGACGGCCCGTGCCACCATGTCCGCGAGCGTGATGTAGCCGTCGGGCAGGGTCGTCGGGATCGCGAGCATGCGGTCACGAAGGTCGCGCAGCTCATCGACCCGGTAGCGGGGCACGATCATCGCTACACCCCCGCACCGGCGGCGTAGCGCAGCGCCCGGGCTGCCTGGTTGTCGGCCGCCACGGCCTGGTCAGCGGCCTCGCGCAGCCCGTTGGCGAGTTGCTCGGCCGCGATCTTCAAGGCGAAGGTCTCATCGGCGCAGCGGCGGCCGAGACGCGAGAGCGCACCGCCGACATCGGGACCGTCGGCCGCGTGCGGGTCGGCGGGGACCGCCACGCGGGAGAGCTTGTCACCGGCGGCGAGGAGGGCTTCGGCTGCGTCGTCGAGCAGCGCGGCGGTGCGCCTCAGCTCGGGCGGGTGGACCTCAGTGGACATATCCGCAGGCTAGCGACGAGTCGCCGTCGGCGCCATCGAGGCATCTCCTCCTGTGGATAACTTCATCGGGAAACACCCACGATGCGCCAGCCGCGGTCCGGGAATCCGGCTCGCAGCGCGGTGCGGTCGGAGGCCGCGTTCGCCGGATCGTGCAGGTAGGTCGGGATGGCACCCTGCGCCAGGATCCAGCGAGCGGCCTGCGCGACCAATCGCGAGGCGAGCCCTCGGCCCCGGTGCTGCTCGTCGGTGCCGACCGAGATCTCCAGCCCCTGTGGGTTGTGCCGCTTGATGCCCACCCCGGCAGCGTAGGCACCGTCGTGGAACGCGACCAGCACCTGCCCGCCGAAGGGGTGCAGCCAGTCCGGAAGCCGCGGATCGGTGGCACCGACCCACTCCCCCGCATCGTCGAGGTCGGCGGGCTCGACAGTCCACCGGAACACTCCCGACCAGACCGTGGCGTCCGGCCGCCCCACCGCCCCGGGCAGCAGCGCAGGCACCTCCGCCCAACCGGCGACGGCTGCCCGTACCCCGTCGGCACGCTCAGGCACCACCGACAGCACCCCGCCCTCGGGCGCGGCAATCCCGACAACGTCGAGCACCGTCCCGTCCCACCCAGGCCGGGTCCGCAGCTCGGAGCCGACGACAGTCAACCCCGAACCCCCACCCCACTCCCCCAGGTACGCCGAGAGAAACCCCACCAACCGCGCGTCCGTCTCCACCCGCCCACCCTATATTCGCGTTGATCAAGGGAAGACTCACCATGTCGGGTGCCCGATATGCGGCGAGTCTTCCCTTGATCAACGCGAATTAAGGGGGTGGGGTGCGGGGCGGGGGGCGGTGGCTAGCGGAGGGGGTCGGTGAAGATGACGCCGCCGGGGCTGACGTGGGGGGACCACTCGGTGCCGGTCCAGTAGCGGTAGGTGTTGCGGCCCGTGGGGTCGGGGTACCAGCCGGCGGGGGCCACCGGGGCGGGGAGGCGGTCGTGCTCGATGGTCTGCGTGGTCGCCGTACCCAGGAAGCCCTCCAGCTGCGCCAGCTCGACCACCTGGGTGCCCAGCTCGGCTGCGCGCCTCGCCTTGGGGAGGACCTCGTCGCCGGGGGCGACCACCACCGCGGCCAGCGTACGGGTGACGTTCGTCGCCACCTGGTAGCCGGCCTCGATGAGGCGCCGCCGGGACTGCTGCGGCACCTGAGGGCTGACCCAGACCCGGGGACCCGTCGGCGCGGTGACCGCGTCGGGGGTGAGGTCGGCGAAGTAGCCCGGTGCGTCGAGGCTCGCCGCGATCACGGTGAGCTGCTGCTGCTCGTCGGCGGAGAGGGCGCCCCCGCGCAGGGCGGCGTCGCGCAGCCCGTCGAGGAAGCGTCGGTGCAGCTCGGTGACCTGCGCCGCGCCCATCCCGGCCCGGCCTGCGAGACGGCCCAGGCGGCGGGTCTTGTCGCCGGTGAGCCGGCCGTCGGAGAGGGCCTCGGCGAGGTAGTCGAGGTACGGCTGGGCGCCGACGGGGTCGTGGTCGTCCATGGAGATCGGCAGCTTGGTGAGCAGCGACCGGATCCAGCCGGTCTCACCCCGGCGCAGGTTGGTGACCCGGGTCCGGGGACCGACGATGCGCTGCAGTCGCGGCAGCGGTGCCGGCGCCACCGGGTAGCGCAGGTCCGGCGCGAGCTGCAGCAGCTTCGGCAGCAGCAGGGCGGTGGCGCGGACGTCGCCGAGGGCCGTGTGCGCGTCGGTCAGCTCGATCCCGGCGATCTCGCAGCAGGTGGCGAGCTTGTAGTTGGGCGAGGCGAGCACGGACCTGGCCACCCGCAGCGTGTCGAGGGCGGGGATCGGCTCCATCCGTACGCCGATGCGCTCGAACGCCGCCCGCAGGAACCCCTCCTCGAACGGCGCGTGGTGCGCCACGACGATGCCGCCCTCGAGCCTCGCCAGGATCTCCCCGGCGATGTCGCGGAACATCGGCGCCCCGGTGACCATGTCCTGGCTGATGTGGTGCAGGAACGTGGGACCGGGGTCACGGCCGGGGTCGATGAGGGTCATCCACTCGTCGACCACCCGGCCGTCCTCCACCCGGGCCATCGCGATCTCGACGATCCTGTCCTCGTCCGGGGAGAGGCCGGTCGTCTCCAGGTCGATCACGACGTAGGGAGTGCTGGTCAGCTCGTGGCCGGGACCGGCGAGCTCGGCGTACCCGAAAAGGCCTCGTTCCATGGTGGAACATTCTCCGGTGCCCGAGCCGTCCCGGCCAATCGGCTCACCGTGGGGTCAGAGGCGGAACCCGAGATCGGCTTCGACGACGGCGACCTCCATCTGCGCCTTCTGCAACCGGCCGGAGTAGTCCCAGTTGACCGCCTGCCAGCGGGTGAACTGGTCCAGCACCCACATCCCCGACTGGCGGCTGCCGTTGCCGGATTTGCCGTTGCCGCCGAAGGGCAGGTGCGCCTCGGCGCCGGAGGTCGAGTTGTTGACGCTCACCATGCCCGCGCCGATGCCCCGGCGGAACGCGAAAACGGTCCGCGGATCGCTGGTGTAGATCGCGCTCGACAGCCCGTAGCCAGGTGCGTTCGCGAGCTCGATCGCCTCGTCCAACGTGGAGTAGGTGGTCACGCCGACGATCGGCCCGAACGTCTCGTTGTCGAAGATCGCATCGCCCGGCCGGACCCCGTCCACGATCACCGGGTGATAGAAGAGGCCGGTCGCCGGGTCGCCGACGAAGCCGGGCCGCGGGTTCTCGGCGGTGATCCGCCCGACCGGTCCGTGCACACGGTGACCTGCGCCGATCCACCCCAGATAGGTCTCGTAACCGGCGGCGAACCTCTCGTCCAGCAACGGTCCATAGAGCACGTCGGCGGTCGGGTCGCCCACCGCCGCCGCGCTCACCGCAGCTGTGTAGCGGCTCAGGAACTCCCCGTGCACCGATTCGTGGACGATCACCGTGCCGAGCGAGGTGCAGCGCTGGCCCGCCGTACCGAACCCGGCGAAGAGCGCACCCTCGACCGCGAGGTCCAGGTCGGCGTCGGGCGCGACCACCATCGGGTTCTTGCCGCCGAGCTCCAGGCAGGGCGTCTGCAGGTGGCGCCCGCAGAGCGCGCCGATCTCCCGGCCGATCTCGGTCGAGCCGGTGAACCCGACCTTGCCGATCAGCCCCTCCCCCAGCGCCGACTCCAGTCCCGCGAAGGTCTCGGGCCCGTCCGCGTGCACCAGGTTGAGCACGCCGTCGGGCAGGCCACCCCGCACGAAGAGCTGGAACATCGCGTCGGCGCACGCCGCCGCGTAGAGCGCCGGCTTCCAGACCACGGCATTGCCGCAGAGCAGGGCAGGAACCAAATACCAGCTGGGTACGGCGACCGGGAAGTTGCCCGCCGTGATGATCATCGAGGGGCCGATCGGCTCCCGGAAGGTGAACAGCTGCTTGTCGGGCATCTCCGACGGCACCGTCTGACCGTAGAGGCGCCGCCCCTCGCCGAGGAAGAACCGGCACGTGTCGACGATCTCCTGCACCTCACCGCGCGACTCGGCGATCGGCTTGCCGACCTCCCGGGTCACGAGCTGCGCCAGCGCTTCAGCGTTCGCCTCGACGAGGGCGCTGATGTTGGCGATCACCTGCCCGCGTACCGGCGCGGGCACGTCGGCCCACGCTCGCTGCGCGGCTCTCGCCGCCCGGGCCGCCGCGACGACGGTGGCCGCATCGCCGAGCGCCACCTCGGCGACGAGATCGCCCTGGTCGGCGGGGTTGCGGCTGGGAACGGTGGGACCGGCCGGATCGGCGGCACGGCCATTGATGATCGAACGAAGCATGCGTGCATCATGCCCGCCAAAGCACCAACTCTTGAAGAGTTGCGTCTTCTGGGTCGGCCCCAATCTCCGCAACTCTTCAAGAGTTGGTGTTATCGCTATCGTGGGCGGCATGGTGGTCGCGATCCGGGAACTCTCCGTCGAACTCGGCGGCCACCTCGTACTCAAGGACGTGCACCTCGACGTCACGGCGGGCGAGATTCTGGCGCTCGTCGGCGTCAACGGCGCGGGCAAGTCCACCCTGCTGCGCTGCCTCGCCGGGCTGCTTCGGCCCACGTCCGGGCAGGTCACGGTGCTGGGATCGGCACCCGACGGCGCGCCCGCATTCTGGCGGGACGTGGCTTTCGTCGCCGAGGAGCCCTCGTGGTACCCGGGGCTCACCGTGCGGGAACACCTCGAACTCGTCGGCATCACGCACGGGGTCCGCGACCGTGCGCGGATCGACGCGGTGGTCGACGAATTCGGGCTCCGCGAGCGGGCCGAGGCCTCGCCGATCACCCTCTCGTCCGGGCAGCGGCGCCGGGTCATGCTCGCCGCGGCACTGCTCCGGCCGAGCCGGTTGCTGCTGCTCGACGAGCCCGAACAGGCCCTGGACAGCGAGTTCCGGTCACGGCTCGGGGGGCGGCTCTCGGCGTACGCCGATGGGGGTGGCTCTGTGGTTCTCGCCGCGCACGACGCGGCGTTCGTGCGGAGCTGCTCGGCACGGCAGGCGGTCGTCGCGGACGGGCAGGTCGACTGCGAGTGAGCGCCACCTCGGCCGCGCGGGCGCTGATCCGCTCGCACCAGGCGCATCGATCGTGGTCGGACCGCTACCTCGCGCTCTTCGGCAGCGGGATCGTCATCGCGCTGGTCGCGGTACCGGTGCTCGCCGTGATCAACCGGCTGGAACGCGTCGGGCCGCAGGCGGATCCGACCCTCATCGTCATCGCCGTCGCGCTGGTGGTGCTCGGGTTCGCGGCGTTGCTGAGCCTGGCCCGGCTGGTCGGCCCGGTCGTGGTACGCCCCGCCGACGCCGCATGGCTGGTGCCGTCGCCGCTGCCGCGACGTGCCGTGCTCGCGCCGAGCGTGTCGTTGGTGCTGCTCATCGCGGCCCTCGTCGGCTCCGCTCTCGGCATCGTCGGGCTCGCGGCGCTCGGCGCACCGGACGCCGTCGCAGCCCGTGCCGGAATGGCCGCCGGCATCGGTGCGGCCGTGGCGGTGGCGCTCGTCTGCATCGCACTGCTCGCACAACCCCGTGACTCCCCCTGGCTGCGCGTCATCGCCGCCTGCGCAACGGTCGCCGCGCTCGGCGTGGCGGCGATCGCCGCCGGACGGCCCGCGATCGGCCGGCCGGATGCGGTCGTCGACCTGCCCCTGATCTCGCCGGACGCCGTGCTTGTCGTGCTCGGCGGCACCGTCGTGATCGCGTTCGCGCTGGTCCTGACCTCGTGGCGGGCGCTCACTACCTTCCCGGCCCGGTGTGTGGTCGACGCAGCCGGGCGGTGGGGGTCGGCGACCGACGCCATGCTCGGGCTGGAACCGGCGTTCGTCGCCCGGGCGGCCGAGGACCGCTACTGGTCGGGTCGACGGCTGCGGTCGCGCCGGTGGCCCCGGCTGCCGCCGGCCCTGGCGATCGCGTGGGCGGACTGGCGGATGCTCGGCCGGCGACCGGGGCGGCTCGCCGTACTGCTGCCCAGCGCCGCCCTGCCCGCCCTGCTCGCGATGGTGCTCGGGCGGCACATCGCGGTGTTGCTGCTGCTCGGTGCGGGGACGCTCGCCGTGGCCGCCTGCGGTACGGCAGGGCTGCGACGAGACACCGGCGACACCGGGCTGCGGCGGATGATCGGACACTCCGGATGGCGGGTGGGCTCGGCGCGCTTGCTGCTGCCCGGGCTGCTGGGCGGGGCCTGGCTCGCGGTGGCGCTGGCGCTCGCCGACGGGGCGGGCGGGTTGCCGGATCGGCCGTGGTGGGCGTTCGGGCCGGTGGCGGCGCCCGTGATCGCGGTCGCGGCGGTACGCATGGCGCAGCGCGGGATGATCGACCACGCGTCCACGCCGATCGTGATGCCGATGACCGGGTCGTTCATTCCGGCCGGGTGGCTGGTCTGGATGCTCTCGGGCCTGGACGTCGCGGTGCTGGGCTGCCTGCCGCTGCTGCTGGCGCTGGCGGGCGCTCCTGCGGGGCTCGGTCCCTACCTCGTCGCGCAGGCATTGCTGAGCGCGCTGGTCACCGCAGCGTCGCTGCGATGGTCCACTTAGGATGCGAGCGCCCCATGGCGGTGTCGCGACACGGCGGCACCGCCATGTGGCGGCACCGCTACACGGCGGCACCGCTACACCGCTACACAGCGGTGTCGCTGCACGGCGGCGCTAACATCCGCCGCCAAGGGCAGCCGGAATGCTCACCACACGCCGACGGCGTGTCTGCTACACGGCAGCCGCCTAGGCACGCGGCGCCGCCGCTGGCGCCTCACTCTCCTTAGCACCAACTCTTGAAGAGTTGGTGCTAAGGAGACACCTACCGCGAGCGTCCGGGGCAGCCTGGAAGGCATGATCGCGCTCTTTCCCGGAAGCTGGCCCCTCCGCCTGGCTTGGAGGGGCCAGCTTCCGGGAAAGAGCGCGATCTTGGCGCGGAGCGCCACCCCCGCTTGGCGTTGCGCCCACCTCCGGACGCGTTGAGTGCACCCCCGACGCGTAGCGCGCACCCGGCGCAGGACGCAGGCGTTACCAGGAACGCGGGTCGGCCGCGACCGGCTGGCGGACTCCCAGCGACGCCAGGTCCGCCGCCGCCACCCCCGACGCCCAGCCCGCGCGGTTGGTGATCTTCACCTCGCGGGTCACCAGCTGCGGGAACATCTCCGCTGTCGCCTCGCGGACCTCATCGCCCCGAGCTGCCAGCACCGGCAGCAGATCGGCGCTCGACTGCGCGGCAGCAGCCCGGCTGGCCGCGTCGGCCGCGTCGGCGAGCCGCTGGCCGATCCGCCCCGCGTACGCCGTCAGGAACGCCCGCCGGAACGACTTGGAGCGGGCCTCCTTGCGGAACCCGGCCCGCATCATCGCCGTGGTCGCCTGCACCCGCAGCGACGTGTAGAGCAGCTCGACGGCGTCCAGGTCCGGCGCGAACCCGAGGACCGTGACGAACCCCAGCTCCCGGGACCACACCGCCGTGCACCGGTTGGCCCCGGCGACCTGGTTGAGCAGCAGCGCCTTCGCGCCCTCATAGGGGTTGTCGATGCCGACCCGGCGCCCGGACGGGATCTCCCGCGAGCCGGACTCGACCGAGAGCCACGCGTAGTCGATGCTGTAGCGCGCCATCAGCTCCTGCGCCTTCGCCGTGTAGGCCTCGGCCTCGTCGGGGAAGCTCGTCGACTCGGCCTTGGCGAGCAGCGCTCGCAGCTTGTCGAGTTTGCGCTGGTCGACGGCGCGCCGTTCGAGCCGGTCGTCACCGAGCGAGCCGCGGCGGGCCGCGCCGGGCAGGGCGCAGAGCCGGGGCAGCTTGGGCAGCTGCAGGAGCACGCTGTTGAGCTCGGTCGCGACACCGAGCGCCGTCGGCACGCTGATCCCCTCGCGGTCGCTCCACTCGTCGAGCCAGGTCTCGTCGGACCGCCACCACACCGTCGCCTCGGCCTCGCTGAGCTGGCGCTCCCAGCGCTCCTCGACGGTCGCGGCCGGGTAGCGCCGGATCTCCGCGGCGAGGACGTCGACCAGCATCGACACGGCATGGCCGTCACACTGCCTGCCGGTGAAGCGGATCAGATCGGCCGGCATCCAGCCGCGGTCCCAGGCCCGCGAAAGCTGCTGCTGCAGCCGCTCAAACGTCATCTCGTGCTCGCCCACCCGGCAAGGTTACGGTGTATGCCGGACAACCTCATCCGCTCGTCCACATACGCGGGGTGCTGACCATGATCATCCGGCCTGCGCAGGCAGCCGAATTCGCTCGCGTGGCCGACCTGCACCTGGCGAGCCGAGCGCACACCTACAGCGCGATGCTGCCGCCCGGGGCGTTCGACGGAGTCGATCCGGTCGCCCATCGGGCCAGGTTGCGCGAGCGCCTCGCCGCCGAAGCCGAAACACACCTTTTGTCAGTCGCCCTGGACGGTCCGGAGATTGTCGGGTTTACGTATGTCGGGCCGGCCGACGAGCCGCTCGCACGGGAGCTGCACCAAATTCACGTTGCACCGTCGCGCAAGGGCACCGGGGTCGGAAAAGCCCTGATGAGAGCCGCTCTCGACGGGTTCCGCAGCGGTGGTGCCGAGCGCGCCTACCTCTGGGTGATCGAGGGCAACGACAGGGCGATCACCTTCTATGAACGGGGCGGCTGGACGCCCGAGGGCACCGTGCGTGAGCAGCCAATGGGGAACGCTCCCACTCGCCAGCTCCGCTACGAGATCGATCTCCGCCGGGGCTGAATCCGGCCGCAACCGGATTTCGCCGAGCGTACCCGTGACGCGACGCACAGTGTCATCGTCACGACGCTGTATTCGTTTCCAATCGAGAGGCATAGCTCTCTACGGTGTGCTTACCCCACTCAAGGAAACGAGAAATGCTATGTCTGCCAACGGAAAAGCCGGGCACGCGGTAGTGCTCGGCGCCAGCATCGGAGGCCTACTCGCGGCCCGGGTGCTGAGCGAGTCGTTCGCGAAGGTCACCATCTTCGACCGCGACGAGCTGCCCACCACCGGCCTGGACCGTAAGGGCGTCCCGCAGGGCGAGCACTCGCACGGCCTGCTCGCCCGTGGCCGCCAGGTGCTCGAGGAGCTCTTCGACGGGTTCGCCGACGACCTCGCCGCGCTGGGCGCGCTCGCCATCGACATCCAGAACGACTGCGTCTGGATCAACGATGGCCACCGGATCCCCCGGGTCGCCTCGGATCTGCGCGGGCTGTGCGTGAGCCGCCCGACGCTGGAGGGCTACATCCGCACCCGGGTCACCGCGCTGCCCAACGTCGAGATCGCGCCCCGGCACGAGGCCCTCGGCCTGCTCACCTCCGACGACAGGTCGGCCGTCACGGGCGTACGCGTCATGACCGTCGGCACCACCGAGGAGCGCGAGGTCGCCGCGGAGCTGGTCGTCGACGCGACCGGGCGTGGCAACCGCGGCCCGACGTGGCTCGCCGAGATCGGCTACGACAAGCCGGCCGAGGTGCTCGTCAACCCGGGCACGGTCTACATGTCGCGCGACTACAAGCGGGTCGACGGCGACGCCGACTTCGCAGCCGCGATCATGAGCCCGTCCCCCGAGTCCCCGCGCGGCGGCGTGATGATCGCCGCCGACGGCGACCGCTGGATGGTCACCCTGATCGGTGTCAACGGCGTGGTTCCGCCGTCGGACCCCGAGGGCTTCCTCGAGTTCACCCGGACCCTGCACGGCACCGAGATCTACGACGTGCTCAGCAAGGCCGAGCCGCTCTGCGAGCCGAAGAAGATGCGCCTGCCGACCAGCGTGCGCCGCCGCTACGAGGACGCCGTGCGCCTGCCCGACGGCTTCATCGCCTTCGCCGACGCGATCTGCAGCTTCAACCCGGCCTACGGCCAGGGCATGACCGTGGCCGCCGCCGAGGCGATCGTGCTGCGTGACGCGCTCGCCAAGGGCCGCGAGGGCATGCCGAAGCGGTTCTTCGCCGAGGCCGCCAAGGTCATCGACGTGCCCTGGGACATCGCGGTCGGCGCCGACCTGCGCTACCCGAACGTGCAGGGCGAGCGCACTGGCAAGGTCAAGTTCCTCAACAACTACGTCGGCAAGCTGCACATCGCCGCTGAGAAGCACGCCGTCGTCGGTCACCGGTTCCTGAGCGTCGCCAACCTGATGGCACCGCCCACGGACCTCTTCGCCCCGGGGATCGTCACCCGGGTGCTGTGGTCGGGTCGCCGCAAAAAGGCCGACCAGACCGCGTGAGGAGACAGCAAGGTCCGCGCACGTCGCACGCGATCCGTCGCGGCGTGCGCGGGCACTGCGCCCCACGGACAGCGCCGCGGCGCACCCCCCGCCCCGCGCCGCGGCGCCCCCATCCACACCACCGGCCCTGAACTTTAATGCTGGACACGCCGCCAAAGCCGTCACAAAAGTCAGGATCGATTCGACGTCGCTAGTTGATCCTGACTTTTGTTGCTGATTTCTCGGCGTGTCCAGCATTAAAATTCAGGGGATGTGGCGCCCGCGAGCAAAGCCCGCGAGCGCAGCGCGGGCGGGTCAGTCGCCCAGGAAGTGGAGCTCCAGCCCGTCCTGCTGGAGGCCCCTGTCGGTGAGTTCCTCCAGGCGCTGGATGAAGCCCAGCTCGTCCGCGCCCGTCGTCAGTCCTCGCAGCTCAGCCAGCTCCCCGAGCAGTCCCGGGAAGTCCGCCGCCACGACGATCATGTCGGAGTACGGGTACGCCCGGTCCAGGATCGGGGTCTTGCCACCACCCTGTGCCCGCATCAGCAGGTGTGCGAAGACGGCCGCGCCGTCACCCACCTCGGCCACGAGTTCTTCCTCGCCGGAGTCCCGGAGGCGCAGCGATCTGCGGAGCTGTACGTCGATTCCCACGAGCGCACACCCTATCGAAACGACGGCCGCGCACCGGTACGCCGCACGGTGATCACAGTCGGTCGAGGCCGACCTCACGCGCGACGGTCAGCGCGATCCACTCGGCGGCCTGCGCCCGGGACGCGACCTTGGCGTGCACGGTCATCTGCACGGCGAGCCCGTCGATGAGAGCGGTGATCCGCCAGGCGGCTCCGGCCGGATCGTCGCAGGTGAAGGAGGCGTCGCTCACCCCGGCCGAGATGACCTCGGTGAGCGACTCCTTCCACTTCAGGTCCAGCTTGCGGGAGAGCTTCTCGAACTCCGGCGAACGCAGCGCCTGCGACCAGCCGTCGATCCAGATCGCCCAGGATTTGGAGCGGCCGACGGGGGCGTACAACTTGATGATCTTCTTGAGCTTTTCGTGCGGTGTGGCGGGCGCCTTGACGACGGCGTCGAGCCGGGCCAGGTCCTGCTCGGCGGCGTAGGCGAAGGCCTGCGCGAGCAGCGCCTCCTTGCTGGCGAAGTGGTAGAAGACGAGTGCCTGGCTCACCCCGGCGGCCGCGGCCACGTCGGCGGTCCGCGTGTTGGCCAGCCCGCGCTCCACGATCACATCGATGGCGGTGCGCAGCAGCGCGTCCAGGCGGACTTCGGCGGTTCGTCTCGTCACGCGCCTCACCGTAACCGACGCGTGGCACTCGGGGTTGGCACCGGCGTGCGCGCTCTTCGACTCCTCGGCCTGCTCCTCCTCACGCTGACCGGCTGCACCGCGCCGCCGCCGCCCGCCGCCCCGCCCCCGCCGGTGGTCCCGGCGTCCTCTCCGCCCGCCCGTTCGGCGACCATTCGACCGGTGACGATCGCCTTCGCGGGGGACGTGCACTTCACAGAGCGCACGCTGCCGCTGCTCGACGATCCGGAGAGCGCGTTCGGCCCGATCGCCACCGTGCTCGCCGCGGCCGACCTGACGGTGGTCAACCTGGAGTCCGCCGTCACCACCAGGGGCGTCCCCGAGCCGAAGACCTTCCACTTCCGCGCTCCGGCCAGCGCATACACGGCGCTGAAGGCCGCCGGGGTCGACATCGCGTCGGTCGCCAACAACCACGCCCTCGACTACGGCCGGGTCGGTCTCGCCGACACGCTCGCCCTCGCCGACCGCGCGCGGTTCCCCGTCGTCGGTGCCGGCCGCGACGCCGCCACGGCCTTCACCCCCAAGATCACAACCGTCGGGGGTACGCGGATAGCCCTGCTCGGCGTCAGCCAGGTCGCCGAGCTCTGGCGGTCCTGGCGTGCGACTGCGGCACAGCCGGGGATCGCGATGGCCCGTGACACCGCCTGGGCCACCGAGGCGGTCCGGGCGGCTCGGAAGGTGGCCGACGTGGTGGTCGTCTACGTCCACTGGGCCTCCCCCGAGGGCCAGGTCTGCCCCACCACGGAGATGCGCGACCTGGCAACGGCCCTGTCGAGGGCGGGGGCCGACGCCGTGGTCGGCACGCACGGCCACATCCTGCTCGGCGGCGGGTGGCTCGGCCGTACCTACGTCCATTACGGCCTGGGCAACTTCCTCTGGTGGCGCGACGATGCGGCCAGCAACGACACCGGCGTCCTGCAGCTGACCCTGACGGCCGGGAGGATCACCGGAGCCGACCTGATCCCCGCCGTGATCAACCGCCGCACCGGCCAGCCCGTCGTCGCGCGCGGCACCGCCGCCGCCCGCATCACCGCCGACGAACCCCGCCTGCGCGCCTGCGCCAAGCTCGCCGCGGCCCCGCCCCCCTAGTCACGTTTTGCAGCACAGCGTGGCCTCGGCGCGCGAAATGACCACGCTGTGCTGCAAAACGTGACCGGGGACCAGCCAAGATCGCCGCAACTCTTGAAGAGTTGGTGTTATTTCTTCGTCAGGGGCGCTTGCGCAGGCCCTTGCTGACGGCGAAGAGGCCGACCACCGCGGTGATCGGGCCGATGACCGCCCACATCTTCTGACCGTTCATGCCGCCGGACTGACCCAGCAGATCCAGCCCCTGCAGCGTCCAGACGACACCCGAGAGCACGAGCAACGCACCGATGACCAGCCACACCCAACGCATCCGCGTCTCCTGACTCGCATTGTCACCCCGCAGCGCGGGGCCCTATCGTGTCACGGATACGCGCCAGTAGGAATGTGCGACGGGAGGCTGCCATGCGTGTTCGAGCACTCGTCGTCATGCTCGCCCTGGCCGTGGCCGGCTGCTCGGACCCCGGCACTCCGAAGATCGAGATCGTCGAGCCGAGCCCCGTCGTCGACGACCCGGCCGCCCGGGCGGCCCTGGCGCACTCGCTCGACTTCATCGCCACGACGAGCTTCGAGACATACCTCAACATGGGTCCGCAGGTCGACGCCGCGGGCTTCATGGACGCGCCGCACCGGGTCGCCCAGCTCGCGACCGTGGTGAAGAACGGCGACAAGGCCACCACGGTCCGGATCCGGCTCATCGGCGACTCGACGTACTACAAGCTCGACGGCATGACCGTCCCGGACGTCGGGGACAGATGGGTGCTGCTGGAGCGGGCGAAGACCCCGGTCGGATCGGTGATGAGCTTCGATCCGCTGCGCAACGATCCCTCGGGCGGGGCCCGGGTGCTCCACGCCGTGACCGCCGCCGAACGGGACGGGGACGGCTTCCGGGGCACCGTCGACATGACGAGGATCGGCAAGGGCAGCGGGATCGCGCTGCGGCCCGAGCAGCTCGGCGCGCTGAAGGACGGTGGCACGGCGGTGCCGTTCGAGGCGAGCCTCGACGCGCAGGGGCGGCTGGTCCAGTTGCGGCTCACGCTCGTGGCCGGGGAGGACTTCCTGCCGGTGCAGGTGCGCTACTCCGCGTTCGGGACCGCGGGTGCGGTGGCGAAACCCGCCGACGCCGATGTCATCGTGGCACCGGCGAGCTTCTACCCACTGCTCGGCGCGGGCTGAGACCGGGGCTGCGCGGGGGCGGCTTGCGGCGTACCGTCGCCGGGGTGATGGCCCGCCGACGGGCGCGACTCGCGGTCGCCGCCCTGACCACCGCGCTGCTCAGCGCCGCCTGCACCTCGACCTCCCCGCCCGCCGTGCCCGAACCGGTCTGGTCCGCGGCACCGTCGCCCAGCCTGTCGGCGCCCGCACCCACCCCGGCGCCGAGCCAGGCCGGGGCCGAGACGCTCACCCTCGCCTTCGGCGGCGACGTGCACTTCACCGGGCGCACCGCGCGGCTGCTGCGCGACCCCGGGACCGTCTTCGGTGCCTTCGCCGCTCCGCTGCGCGCGGCCGATGTCGCCGTCGTCAACCTCGAGACCGCTGTCACGACGCGCGGCACCCCGGAGCCCAAGGAGTTCCACTTCCGCACTCCCGCCAGTGCCTTCACGGCGCTCACGGCGGCCGGAATCGACATCGCCTCGCTCGGCAACAACCACGCGCTCGACTACGGCCGGGTGGGGCTCGCCGACAGCCTCGCCGCCGCCCGCAGCGCCGGGGTGCCGGTGATCGGCGCGGGCGCGACAGCGGACGAGGCCTATGCCGCGCACGTCGTCACCGTGCGCGGGGTGCGGGTAGCCGTGCTCGCCATGTCGCAGATCCACACCCTCGCCGAGGCCTGGGCGCCGACCGCCACCCGGTCCGGGGTCGCGATGTCCCACGACCGCGGTCGTGCCGTCCAGGCCGTCAAGGACGCCCGCGCGCAGGCCGACGTGGTCGTCGTCTTCATGCACTGGGGCGTCGAGAGCAGCAACTGCCCCAAGGCCGAGATGACCTCGCTCGCGAAGGCGCTCGCGGCGGCGGGCGCAAACATCATCACGGGTACGCACGCGCACGTCCCGCTCGCCGGCGGCATGATCGGCAACACCTATGTGCACTACGGCGCCGGCAACTTCGTCTGGTATGTCGGCAGCTCAGACACCCTGCTGCTGACCTTGACCGTCTCCGCCGTGCCCGGCGGAGGTCCGGATCACACCCGGGTCGTGAAGGCCGACGTGCTACCCGGGGTGATCAGCTCAACCGGGCAGCCGAAGCTCGTCACCGGCTCCGCCGCGAGCGCGGTGAAGGCTCGACTCGCCGGGGCGCAGCGCTGCTCGGGGCTGAAGCCGGGGCCGTGAGCTGGGGTTTCGTGCCTTCTGGGCGATTGGCGACGCGCCCGGGCGTAACCCGATTGGCATCGCGGGGCTCGACCAGCTAAAGTTCTGATCCGTCAGGGGTGAGGCTTTCGGGACAAACCCCAGGCATGCGGATGTGGCGCAGTGGTAGCGCATCACCTTGCCAAGGTGAGGGTCGCGAGTTCGAATCTCGTCATCCGCTCGGAACTCCCGCAAGGGAGGACTCACGGTGGAGTGGCCGAGAGGCGAGGCAACGGCCTGCAAAGCCGTGTACACGGGTTCAAATCCCGTCTCCACCTCTCGTCAGGGAGACCTGTCGGGTTGTGTAAGGTTACGAATAGCACGGGCGATTGGCGCAGCGGGAGCGCGCTTCCTTGACACGGAAGAGGTCACTGGTTCGATCCCAGTATCGCCCACCAGCTCAGGGCTCATGTTCAATCGATGAACATGAGCCCTTTCTATGTGTGCGACTAAGCGGGTGACGTGATGATGGGGTGCCGTCGTCACACGTGCAGGCACAGCGAGGGCTGGTTTCCTTTCAGAGCAAACCCGTCCCACGGTTCCCCTCTGGAAGGATCCGGCGTGCGCGACGGTACCTGCCCAGGGTTACCGGGAGTTTCGCACCGGCGGCAACTCCAGCCCTTACGCGACGGACGCCACGGAGTGCTAGGTCACGCGCTGTTCAATGCGTGCTCGTAGCGCTGTGAAACGGGCTCCGAGATCTTGAATGGTTTCCGTCGCTGTAGCGACGGAAACCATTCAAGATCTCCAAGTCGCGGACGACCGACCCAGCCGAGAACTCAAGTCAGGAGCCGTCCGCGTCGGGTGATCGACAGGATGGTGCATGAGCGACCAGGTTTCCCGCAGTGTGGTGTCATGACTGCTTGCCCCCCGTCAGCCCGGCGGTCTGGATGATCACGGTGCTCGGTAGCGGAACGGAAGTGCTCCTCCACGACGCCGCGCGCGCCCTGCACGTCGAGGGCGACCTGCGTACCAGTCGGTTGCTCTTCGATCAAGCCTTCCAGCAGGCCGAACGCACCGGCGACGGCCCGTCAATGGCGCGGGCCGCAGTGGGGCTCGGCGGTCTCTGGGTCCACGAGCACCGCACGACCGCCGGAGCGGCCGAGGTCTGCGAGCGCCTACGCCGATCACTGCCCCTGGTCGCCTCGGATCCCGTGCTCACGATGCAGGTCCGCGCCCGCCTCGCCGGCGAGGCCGACTACCGCACCGGACGCTGCGACGAGGTGCTCGCCATCGTCGAGGAGGCCCGGCACCTGGCCGATCCGCCGACCCTGGCCGCCGCGCTGAGCATGGCCCACCACTGTGTCCTCGGGCCGGAGCACGCCGCCCTGCGCACCGCGCTCGCCGAGGAGATGATCGAGACAGCCACTCGGGCCGGGCTGCCGAACGACCTGCTGGTGGCGCTGCTGTGGCGCACCGTGGACGGGTTCCTCGACGGCGATCCGCACTCCGAACGAAGGCTGGTCGAGCTGCGTGCGGCGGCGGGCAACCGGGATCATCTCGCGGTCGGCTACGTCGTCCGTGCGATGGAGGTGATGCTGCACACCCGGGCCGGGCGGTTCGCCGAGGCGGAGACGCTCGCGGCCGAGTGCGCGGCCCACGGGCACGCGGCCGGGGACGCCGACGCCACCGGCTGGCACGGTGGTCAGCTGGTCGCGCTGCGCTGGTTCCAGGGGCGCCCGGACGAGCTGGTCGGGTCGCTGCGGGAGCTCGCGCATTCGCCGACGCTGAGCGCGGTGGACAACTCGTTCTTCGCCGCGCTCGCCGTGGCCGCCGCGAGCGCCGGGGAGTTCCGCGAGGCCACCGGGGCACTGGCCCGGCTCGGCGGCGCCGAGCTCGCCGGGCTGGCCCGGTCGAGCAGCTGGCTGGCGACGATGTACGGCGTGGTCGAAGCCGCGAACCTGCTGGCCGATCGGGAGACCGCCGCGCGTGCCTATCGGCTGCTGCTCCCCTACGCCCACCTGCCGATGATCGCGAGCCTCGCCGTGACCTGTTTCGGCTCGACCGAGCACGCCCTCGGCGTCGCGGCGCTGACCGTCGGCGACCCGGTCACGGCCTGCGGTCACCTGCACGCGGCGGTCGCGGCCAACCAGCGGCTCGGGCACTGGCCGGCGGCGACGCTGTCCCGGCTGCGGCTGGGCGAGGCGCTCGCCGCCCTCGGGGATCCGCGCGGCGAGGCGGAGACGGCGACGGCTCGGCGGGACGCGGCGGCGCTCGGCATGCGGTTGCCCGGACCGGCCGCCGACGCCGACCGGGTCCGGTGCCTGCGTGTCGGCCGCCACTGGCGGATCGAACGCGGCGACCGGTCCGCGGTGGTCGACAACAGCGTCGGCATGGCGCACCTCGCGGTCCTGCTCGCCAACCCCGGGCAGGAGATCAGCGCGCTCGATCTGGCGGCCGGGCTCGCCTCCGGGCTGGGTGCGCTGGTCGGTCCCGCCCAGCCGGTGCTGGACGAGCTCGCCATCGCCGACTACCGCAGTCGGCTCACCGGACTCGCCGACGAGCACACCGCCGATGCCGTCGTCGAGAGCGAGTGGCTGCGGGCGGAGCTGGCGGCGGCGACCGGCCTGCACGGCCGGGTCCGCGCCTTCACCGGTGATCCGGAACGGGCCAGGATCGCGGTGGGCAAGGCCATCCGGCGGGCGGTCGCGCGGGTGGCCGAGTTCGAACCCGAGCTCGGCGCGCACCTGCAGGCCACCGTCCACACCGGCTCCCGGTGCAGCTACCGGCCGTGAAACCCCCCAACCCTCGGTGGGTACGCGGACGCGCGGGTCCGCGTACCCACCGAGGGTTTGATCAGGGCCGCAGCTGACCGTCGAGCTGGACCCACGACGTGTAGGTGCCCGCGTTCGCCGAGGTCTGCGTGCTCTGCCAGATGTTGCCGAGGTTGTCGACCCCGACCAGGCCGATCCGGCCGTTGGCGTTGGTCTCGGCGGTGACCCGCGACAGGGTCTTCGGGACGATCGTGGACCACGTGCTGCCCCACGTGCCGACCGATGGCTGCGTCCGGTGCCAGAGGCTGCCACCGGCGTCGACGGCGACGAGTTCGAGGGTGCCGTTGGCGTTGCGGGCGGCGGCGATCGAGGCGACCCCGAACCCGCCGATCTTGGTGAACGACGACCAGTTGTTGTCGTTCGCGGTGAGCTGGGTGGCCCGCCAGACCTGCCCGGCGTCGTCGACCCCGAGGAGTTCGATCCGGCCGTCGGCGTAGTTGACCGCGCTGATGGAGCGCAGCTTCCCGGCGAAGGTGAGCGGCGTCCAGGCCGACCACAGCCGCGAACCGGGCCCGAGCTGGGCGCGTTGGAACACCTGGCCCTGCTGGTTGGTGGTGAAGATCTGCAGCCGGTTGCTCAGGTTGTGCGCCATGACGACCCGGCCGAGCGGGACCGCGCCGGCCGGCGGGCTCAGCTTCGACCAGATCGAGAACGTGTTGGAGTTGGCCGTCATCTCCTCGCGCAGCCACAGCTCGCCGGTCGGGGTCACGCCGAGCAGTGCCAGCCGCCCGTCGCCGTTGGGTTCGGCGCCGACGGAGAGCCAGCCCTTGCTCACCGACTGGCTCCAGCTGGACCAGGTGCTGCTGCTCGGCGCGGCCTGCTCGCGGTGGAACATCGAGCCGGTCCTGTTGACGCCGAAGAGCTCCAGCCTGCCGTCGGAGCGCGGGGCGAGGCTCGCCGACTCCCCCACCGTGAAGAAGCCGGGCGGGCCGGTGAAGAGCAGCCGGTTGGGCGTGTTGGCGGTCAGGCCGGTGACGACGTTGGGGGTGGACCGGTTCTGCACCAGTTCGTCGCGGATGTCGGCCGGTGAGGCGCCCTCGAACTCCGGCTTCCCGGCGAAGAGCGCGGCGGCACCGGCGACGTAGGCGGCCGAGGCGCCGCTGGTGCTGACGGTGATCGTCCCGGCCGGGTCGTCGGTGGTGATGCCGCCGCCGGGGGCGAACATCGTCACGCAGGGACCGAAGTTGGAGGTGCCGAGCCGCGCATCGGTGCTGGTGGTGGCACCGACATAGACGGTGTCCGGTGCCGCGCCGGTCGCGTTGGCGCAGGTGTCCTGGCCGGAGTCGCCCGCCATGCCGAAGACCGCGATGCCCGCCTGGAACGTGCTCTCCTGCGCGTTGACGATGATCTCGGCGACATCGGGTGCGCAGGGGACGGGCTGGCCGTTCTGCGGGTTGACGCAGTAGTCCAGCAGCGGGAAGACGATCACGGCCGGCAGCACGGCGTTGCCGATCACCCAGTCGATGCCGTTGACGACCGCCGTGGTCGAGGTGAGGGCGCTGCAGTCGGAGATGCGTACGCTGACCATCCCCACCTTCTTCGCCACGCCGTGCTGGGTGCCGCCGACGATGCCCGCCAATCGCGTACCGGAACCGTGGCAGTCGCTCGTGCTCGGTCGGCCGTCGTTGACGAAGTTGCCGCCGCCGACGGCCCGCCCGCCGAAGTCCGGGTGCGAGACGGCGATCCCGCTGGCGAGGATGTAGGCGCTGACGCCCTGACCGGCCGAGTCGTCGAAGCTGTAGTTGTTGTCCAGCGGCAGCGCGTGCTGGTCGATCCGGTCCAACGCCCACGGCGCCGGTGTCTGGGTCAGCCCCACCGGACCCTCCACCGCCGGCATCGGCGAGATGGCGAGCCGCTGGTCCTGCTGGACGTACTCGACCTCGGCGTCGACCGACAGCTTCACCGCGTCGGCGCGGGCCAGGGCGATGGTGAAGCCCGGCGCGGTGTGCTTCCAGACCTGGCCGAGGGCGCCGTGATAGGTGTCGCTGAGCCGGCGGGCCCGGGAATCGAGGTCCTCCTTGCTCTTCTTGAGCTTGACCAGGTAGCTGCCCGCGATCGCCGCGCTGGACCGCTCGCCCCGGATGCCCGGCTTGGGCGCGGCGGTGGTCGCCGCGAGCGGCAGCACAGCCGATCGGCCGGCCGCCGGCAGCGGGTCCGGTGGCCCGGCCGAGGCCGCGAGGGTCACCGTCGAGCTGACGAGCACCGCCGCGACGACGGCCACCACACCGCTCACCGTCGAAGCGCGACGCGGGGCTGTGAACATGGGCAAACCTCTTCCTGGGCACACGGGTCCTTCACCCCATAGCCGTTCCATTCCGTTCCAGCGACTGGAACGGAATGGAACGCCTGCTGTTCGACGGGACATGAACGGCGCATCGCCGCCGTATCCACATCGGAGGACCAGCGCGTGTTCAACGCATCGATCACCGGCCGAAAAGCGGCGGCGGCCGCACTGGCGGTGGCAACATTCACCGCAGGCGTCGTCGGGTCGACACCGGCTGCATACTCGGCCCCGGTCGGGGACATCGTCGGCGCCGCAACGGGCATCGCCATCCCGGGGCGCTACATCGTGGTGCTGAAGAACACCAAGGGCGCCGACGACGTCCCCACCAGGGCGAAAACCCTCAGCGACCGGTACGCCGGGAAGCTCGACTCCGTCTACGAGAAGACCCTGTCCGGCTTCTCGGTGGCGATGAGGGAGTCCTCGGCGAAGCGGTTGGCCGCCGACCCCGAGGTGGACTACGTCGAGCAGGACCAGGTGGTGCACCTCACCGACACGCAGGAGAACCCGCCGTCGCCCGGCCTGGACCGCATCGACCAGCGTGCCCTGCCCCTGGACACCACGTTCAGCTACGAGAGCGACCCCTCGCCGGTCACCGTATACGTCCTGGACAGCGGGGTACGCACGACGCACACCGACTTCGGCGGCCGCGCCGTCAACGGCTGGGACTTCGTCGACGGCGACGCGATCGCCAACGACTGCAACGGCCACGGCACCCACGTCGCGGGCACCATCGGCGGCACCGCCTACGGCGTCGCCAAGAAGGTGAAGCTGGTCGCCGTCCGCGCCTTCGACTGCTCCGGTGTCTCCACCGCCTCCAGCGTGCAGAACGCGGTGGAGTGGATCACCTCGCACGCGGTCAAGCCCGCCATCGCGAACCTGAGCATCGGCATGAGCTGCGTCGACGGCAGCGGGATGCCCACACCCTGCCCCGCCGACTCCGGCAAGGCCGTCAAGACCGCGATCACGAACTCGATCGCGGCCGGGATCAGCTACGTCCTGTCCGCCGGCAACGAGAACATCAACGCGTGCGGCAGCCCGTTCAACCTGGTCGTCGGCACCGTCGTCACCGGCGCGGCCAACGCCAACGACGCCAAGCGGCCCACCTCCAACTGGGGTTCCTGCGTCGACATCTGGGCACCCGGTGACGGCATCGTCTCGGCCGGCAATGCCGGCGACACGGCGAGCGCGACCATGGGCGGCACCTCCATGGCGGCACCGCACGTCACCGGCGCCCTGGCGCTGATCCTGGCCCGGCCGGGCTGGTCGACGAAGACACCGGCGGAGGTGAAGGCGCAGCTGCTGTCGGAGAGCACCCCCAACGTGGTCACGGGCCTGGACGCCGGATCGCCGAACAAGCTGGTCCACACGCCACCGCCACCGGTCGCGGGCGGGTCGTCGGTCGCCTTCGCCCGGCACGCCGACGGCCGGCTGAACCTCTTCGGGGTCAACCGGGCCGGCACGCTGTTCTTCCGCACCCAGACGGCGCCCAACGCCGACACCTACACGGCCTGGACATCGTCGGTCGACCCGAGCTGGTACTCGGTCTGCGCCGACACCGACTCCTCGTCGCGCATCAAACTGGTCGGGCTGCGGCGCAACCAGCAGGTGTGGCACCGCAACCAGGCGGTCGCCAACACCAACACGTGGACCATCTGGCAGCAGTTCGACGGCCTGCTCACGTCCTGCGCGGTCGCCTCCACCGGGACGACGCTGGAGGTCTTCGGCACCAACGCGCAGGGCCAGGTGTGGCGGCGCTCCGAGGTCAGCCCCGGCGGCGCCTTCACGCCGTGGACGCTGCTGGCCGGCGTACCGCCCCTGCGGGGGATCGCCGCCGAACGCAACGGCAACGGCAAGGTGGAGCTGTTCGGGCTGGCGCGGACCGGTGAGATCTGGCACTGCTGGAACACCGCCGCCAACTGCCCGGCCGGTTCCTGGGTGCAGCTCGACGGCCTGCTCACCACGATCGCGGTCTCCTGGAACAGCCCGACGGGCCTGTCGGTGTTCGGCGTCAACGCCGCCGGTCAGCTCTTCCGCCGCGACGCGCTCGCCGGGGTCAACACCTGGGCGGCCTGGGCGCCGCTCGACTCGCCGACCACGGGCGGCCCGCTGCGCTCGGTCGCCGCGGAGGGCAACCTCGACGGCCGGATCAGCCTCGTCGCGGTCAACACCGCCGGGCAGATCTGGACCCGCAAGCAGACCGCGCCGACCGCCTCCACCTACGGCCCGTGGGTTCAGCTCGACGGCCTGCTGCGGCCGTGACCATGAAACGAGGAAGTCAGATGCACAGCAAGCTCAACCGCCGCCTCGCCGGGCTGTCAGCGGTCCTGGTGGCGCTGGTCGCGGCGGGCTCGGCACCGGCGCGGGCCGATGTCGTCGTCCCGGCGAACCCGACCAGCATCCCGGCGGTGCTCTCGGGCGACTTCAGCGGCGACGGATTCACCGACCTCGCGCTGACCGGCGCCTCCGGATGGACCAGCCTGCCGGTGGCGACCCGCAACTACCAGGGCGGATTCAACGTCACCAACGCCGTGTCGCCCGCCTTCGCCGCCTGGGCCTCGCTGCCGGGCGTGAAGGTGATCACCGCCGACTTCAACGGCGACCACGCCGACGACATCCTGCTCACCGGCGTCGCCGGGTGGACGGGCATGCCGCTGGCGCTGTCGAACCGCAACGGCACCTTCACGGTCACCACCGCCTCGGTCGGCTCCTCCGGTTTCGCCGCCCTCGCGGCGGCGGCCACCGCGCGCGCGTTCTCCGGCGACTTCAACGGCGACGGCAGGACCGACATCGCGTTGACCGCGGGCGACGGCTGGAGCACGATTCCCATCGCCTACTCCGCGGGCAACGGCACGTTCACCTTCACCAACTCGACCGTGCCGACCTTCCCGTCGCTCGCCTGGGGCACCGGTACGCGGCTGTTCAGCGGCGATGTCAACGCCGACGGGCGTACCGACCTGGTGCTGCTGCCCGGTGACGCGGACATGCTCACCGACCTCACCGTCACCGTCGCGATCTCCAACGGCAACGGGACGTTCCAGGTCACCCGGACCGACTTCCCGGACTTCGTCGGTGCGACCTACCGCAAGCAGGTGGTCGCGGGCGACTTCACCGGTGACCACCGGATGGATCTCGCGGTGGTGCAGAACGACCGGATCCTGATGGCCTACTCCACCGGCACCGGCACGTTCTACCTCTACCGGACCGGCGGAGCGGGCGACGCGGCGTTCCGCTCCCGGGCACTGCGGCCGGGCGCGTCGATCATCAGCGCGGACTACGACTGCGACGGCCGCGCCGACCTCGCCGTCCTCCCGGAGCCGGGCAGCTCCTGGACCACCATGCCGGTGGCGATGCCCCGGGACCCCGAGACGCTCTTCATCGTCGACGACCTGATGCCGCACTTCCCGCAGTGGGCCGCCACCGCCGGGGCGAAGGTCGTCGTCGGCGACTTCGACGACGACGACTGCTACGACCTGGCGCTGGTCGGCAACGCCGGCTCGACCGCCGTCACCCTCGCCATGTCCAACGGCGACGGGTCGTTCAACGAGCAGAACGCGGGCTCGCCGACCTTCGCCGCCTGGGCCACCGGGACGAGTCCGGTGACGCTGCCACCGGCACCGACGCCCACCACCGGCAACCTCTCCATTCTGGACACCGCCGTCCTGTCCGGCATCCAGCCCTCGATGACGGTCGGCACCGACGGGCTCGGCATCGCCAGCTACTGGGTCGGCGGATCCGAGCAGAACCTGCGGGTCGCGCACTGCGTGGACGTGCTCTGCACGGCGATCACCACCACCGACATCGACACCGTCGGTGATGTCGGGCAGTTCTCGTCCATCCGGATCGGCTCGGACGGGCTGCCGCTGATCAGCTACATCGCCAACCGCAACGCCGCCAACGCCTTCATCGAGGACCTGCGGGTGGCGCACTGCAACGATATCGCCTGCACCAGCGCCACCGTCACCACCATCGACGCCGCCGCCAAGGTCAACGATGTCAGCCCGCTCGGCATCGGCGGCGACGGGTTGGGCCTGATCAGCTACCAGGACACGACCACCAGCAGTGCCACCAGGATGAAGGTGGCCCACTGCACCAATATCGCCTGCACCGCCTCGACGGTCACCACCATCGACACCGTCAAGCCCGACAACGGCGAGAACGGCGGCTACAGCCAGAACGGCCTCGCCATCGGCAACCACGGGCTGGGCCTGATCAGCTACTACGACGGCGGCACCAACGAGATGTTGAAGGTGGCGGCCTGCCTCGACCCGGCCTGTGCGACCGTGCTGCGGACGGTCGTCGACCGGGCCGCCAATCCGTCCGGGCTGCTGCACGGCGGCTGGTCCTCGATGACGATCGGTCGCGACGGGCTGGCGCTGATCAGCTACAACGGCAATTACAGCGCCACCGGCTCCGATCTGAAGGTGGCCCACTGCCGGGATGCCTACTGCACCACCTCGACGCTCATCACCGCCGACACCGGCGGGCACACCGGGTGGCGGTCATCGATCACGATCGGCGGTGACGGCCTGGGCGTGATCAGTTACCACGACATCACCAACCGGGACCTGAAGGTCGCGCACTGCACCAACCTGGCCTGTAGCGCGGCGACCGCCGCCCTCATCGACGGCTTCGACGATGTCGGCACGCGCTCGTCGATCACCGTGGGACCGGACGGGCTGCCGTTGATCGGCTACACCGGGCCGGGGCTCATCGGGGTGGCACTACGCGTCATCCGCTGCGGCAACTCCGACTGCACGGCGGTGATCGTCGCGCCGTTCTGATCGGCGTACGCAGACAGTGGCCAGGGATCGGCCCTCGATCCCTGGCCACCGTCTCATTCCGTGGCAGTTCGAGGCCTACGCTTCAGAAGAGCCAGCTGCTAAGAGTTCAGATTGCGTCAGACTTTGCCGGTACTCCAGCGCCTCGGGCGACTCGTTGTACTCCAGGAGATCTCCGGCGAGTTCGAGCAGGTGCTGCTTCGCCTCGTGCGGAGTGACGTAGAAGAACTCCCGGCGCTGGTTGACGAGGTTGACCCGGCGTGACGCCAGGCGAGAATGCATGGCACTTTCGATTCCGACCGCGTCGTTAGAGAAGAAGATCGCGTGGACATCGAAGTTGAATGGCACTGACGCGTCGCTCAGTTCGCGGACCCGGTCGAGCGGTTCGAGGCGACGGGTCATCCCGATCTTCACCATCCCTTCTCCGAAGGCACCGATGTTGGAGATGACGTAGACGTACCCGGCTCGGACGTTCGCGGCACGGTAGTCCACGTCCTGGATGGCACCCTCGATCCGGGTCAGCTCCTCCTGAAGTCGTTTCGCTCCGCTCTCGTCACCCTTCGCGAGCAGCGCCGATAGCGCATTGGCATAGTGCTGACGCTCCTTGTCAAGGTAATCCGTTCGGTGTCGGCTTGCTCTTCAGCGGCGAGCGCACTAACGCGATGCTCTAATTCGATGAGTGGCAGGATGCCCAGGCGATCGATCTCGCCACCAAGCCGAGCAATTTCGGCCTTGGCCACGTCACACTCGGCCTCCAGCTGCGCTTTCTGGCTGGATAACAGTGCCACGTCCGAACGCAGCCTGGTCACGTCGGTGGCAAGCTCCCGAGCTTTCGTACGCGCGCCGAACAGCGGTATCTCCACCGACGGCACGGCAGCAGCCACCGGGTGCGCCGACGACGTCGAAGGGCCGGTCGGCGGAGCACCGATCGACAGGGTCACCGCAGGTTGCTGGGCCGCGCCTTCGCCCCAGAAGTTCCATCCTGCGGGCGGCGGCCCCCATGCCGGATCAGGTGACCAACCTTTCGGCGGAACCCAACCAGCAGGAGGTTGTGGCCAGTTGGGAGGCGTGTTGAATCTCAGCGTCACAGTCAGACTCCTGTACATCGGAACTGCTGACGCTAGGACAGCCCGAGTTGCGATGGAGCAGATCAACGGCAGTTTTATCTAGCTGATCGACAAGAGGCAACGCGAGGACAGTACTCATCGACCATGACGTACCTTGTCGCACCTGATCGGATATCCGTCGTCATGCCATGCCATCGGTGAGTCAATATTGCAGCCATGAAGCTTTCACCGACTATCGCTGCGCCCGTCGATGATCGTTTTCCTACATAGGGCGACTGGCGGAGGCGCGATCTCAAGAATCTCGACTCGAATAGTTGTGCCCGCTCTTCAGGCTCGAGATCCCAGCACGCGACAACAAGCATTGCGTGACTTTGCGCCGCCGCTCGATCCGGTGACTGAGACTTCTGCGGTAGTCCCGTGGGTGGACGCAGCGGGCCACCGCGCCCCTTAGCGTTGGCTCGATGAAGCGACTTCTCCCCAAACTCATCGTGGCGATAGCCCTGGCCCTGACCGGCCAGGCGATGGTGTCGACACCGGCACACGCCGCGACCGTCCAGGGGTGTGCGGGCTCAAGCTGCACCGGCACCGCAGGCTTCGCCCTCTGGAACGCCGACGGCGACGCTCTACAGGTGTGCGACATGAAGCCGGACGGCAAGTCGGTCGTCGTCCTCGCCACCATCGACGGCGTTCACAAGCCCTACAAGTGGCACACCGCCGGATCCGGGTCGAACTTCTGCACCGACCGCTCCTACGGCAACGTGGACGAAGGCCTGTCGATCTACTTCACGGTCTGCCTCGGTGATTACAGCGACGGTGTCATCTATGAATCGACCTGCGGTTACCAGGTGCACGGCACCACCTGAGCCGACTCGCGCCAGCACGGATTCGACAGGTCAGTGCCGGCCAGGCCCACCCACGGCGTACCCGTCGAGGTTTGTCAGACCGGGCAGCGGGCCATCTCCGGATGGTCGAAGATCCAGACGGAGCCGACCTGCTTGCGCATGTGCCAGTAGCGCAGCTGGTAGTTGAACCCGCCGTCGGAGAACGGCCGCGACCCGATGTAGAGCGCCGCATCGGTCGTGGTGGTCCCGCACCGGGGCCCGCTCTCCTGGTAGGGCACCAGGTTCTGCTCGGCGAGGATCGTCGCCACGTCGCAGTGCACCAGGTAGCTCTCCTGATAGGTCGTCACACCGCCGGCGGTGCTGGAGACGTGCCAGTAGCGGTAGTCCTTGCGGCCGACGTTGCCCACGTTGGAGTAGGTGGTGGTCGTGCCGCCGACGGTCCTGGTGTAGCTGCCGACTGAGGAGCAGGCCCACGAGTCGGCCGACGCCCGCGCGGGGCCCGGGACGGCGATGGTGGTCGCGGCAGCCGCGACGAGGGCAACGACGACGGAGCGCAACCTCATGCCCACCATCCGACTATAGATGCTAGTCGATGTCAAGGGAGTGGGGTCCGGGACGGCCGCCCCGGACCCCACGGGAGATCACAGCGAGAGCGCCAACCGGTTGGCGATCATCGTGGTGAACTTGGCCGGGTCCTTCACTTCCCCGCCCTCGGCGAGCACCGCGATGTCGTAGAGCAGCTCCACCGTCTCCGACAGCGACTCCCTCTCACCGCCCTCGTCATAGGCCTTGCGCAGCCCGACCAGCAGCGGGTGGTCCGCGTTGACCTCCAGGATCCGCTTGGTGGGCGGCAGCTCCTGCCCCATCGCGCGGTACATCTGCTCCAGCGTCCGCGACATGTCGAAGTCGTCGCCGACGATGCAGGCCGGCGAGGTGGTGAGGCGCTGCGACAGCCGCACCTCCTTGACCTGCTCGGTGAGGACCGACCCCATCCACGACAGCAGGTCGCCGAACTCCTCGCGCGACGGCTTCGCGTCGTCCTCGGAGTCGCCGGACCCCAGATCGACCTGGCCCTTCGCGATCGACTGGAGCTTGTGCCCGTCGAACTCGGAGATCGAGTCGGTCCAGACCTCGTCGACCGGGTCGGTGAGCAGCAGCACCTCCAGGCCCTTGTCGCGGAACGCCTCCAGGTGCGGTGACTTCTCCACCAGCGCGCGGGAGGTGCCGGTCATGTAGTAGATCTCCTGCTGGCCCTCCTGCATCCGCTCGATGTACCCGCGCAGCGTGGTCGTCTGCAGCGGGTCCCGGGTCGAGGCGACGCTGATCACCTCCAGGATCTCCTGGCGGTTGTCGACGTCGCTGAGCAGGCCCTCCTTGAGCGCGCGGCCGAACTCCCTCCAGAAGGTGGTGTAGCGGCCGTCGTCGGCGGCGAGCATCGAGTTGATCGTGCCGAGCACCTTGCGGGTGAGGCGGCGGCGCACGAGCTGGATCTGCCGGTCCTGCTGGAGGATCTCGCGGGAGACGTTGAGGGAGAGGTCGCGGGCGTCGACGATGCCCTTGACGAAGCGGAGGTACTCGGGGAGCACGTCGCACTCGTCCATGATCATGACGCGCTTGACGTAGAGGCGGATGCCGGTGCGGCCGTCGCGCATGAAGAGGTCGTGCGGTGCGTGCGAGGGGATGAAGAGCAGCGCTTCGTACTCGAAGGTGCCCTCGCCCTTCATCGTGATCGTCTCGAGCGGGTCGGACCAGTCGTGGGCGATGCTCTTGTAGAACTCGTCGTACTCCTCCTTCGTGACCTCGCCCTTGGGGCGGGCCCAGAGGGCGGTCTGCGAGTTGAGGGTGTCGACCTCGTGCACGGTCTCGCCCTCGGCGGTCTCCCGCTGCACGTCGAGGCGCACCGGCCAGGAGACGAAGTCGGAGTAGCGCTTGACGATCTCGCGGATCTTGCGGTCGTCGGCGTAGTCGAAGAGCCCGTCCTGCTCGTCGACCGCCTTGAGGTGCAGCGTGACGCTGGTGCCCTGCGGCGCGTCGTCGAGGTCTTCGATCGTGTAGGTGCCCTGGCCGTCGGACTCCCAGCGGGTGGCCTGCGACTCCCCCGCCCGGCGGGTCACCAGCGTGACCTTGTCGGCGACCATGAAGGTGGCGTAGAAACCGACGCCGAACTGGCCGATGAGGTCGGGCGCCGAGGACTCCGCCGCCTCCTTCCACTGGCGCAGCAGCTCGCTCGTGCCGGACTTCGCGATCGTGCCGATCAGGGCCACGACCTCGTCGCGGTTCATCCCGATGCCGTTGTCGCGCACGGTCAGGGTGCGCGCCTGCGCGTCGATCGTGACCCCGATGTGCGGGTCGTCGGTGTCGACCTGCAGGTCCTTGTCACGGAAGGCTTCCATGCGCAGCTTGTCCAGCGCGTCGGAGGCGTTGGAGATGAGCTCTCGGAGGAAGACGTCCTTATTGGAGTAGACCGAATGGATCACCAGTTGGAGCAGGTGACGTGTCTCGGCCTGGAATTCGAGCGTCTGCGTGGTGCTCATCTCGGTGGGTAACCCCTTCTCGCGGTCGTCGGCAGACGAGTTTACCGGCCTGCCGCCGACCGCTGTTCAGGCGCGCGGCTTGGCGGCACTGTCCCGGATGATCAACTCCGTGGCGAGTTCCACCCGCGGACTCTCGATCTTCTCCCGCTGCGCCAGGCGCAGCACCGTCCGCGCGGCGAGCAGGCCCATCTCCGCCAGAGGCTGACGGACAGTCGTCAGCGGCGGCGAGCACCACCGGACCTCCGGCAGGTCGTCGAAACCGACGATGCTGATGTCGTCGGCGACGCGCAGGCCCCTCTGGCGTACGGCTTCGTAGACCCCGAGCGCCATCTGATCACTCGCCGCGAAGATCGCCGTCGGGGGTCTGGGCAGGTCGAGGAGGCGGCCGCCACCGGTGAACCCCGCCTCGTGGTAGAAGTTGCCGGGGTAGATGAGCCTGTCGTCCAGGGCGATCCCGGCCGCGTCGAGGGCGGTGCGGTAGCCGTCGAGGCGGGCCCGGCTGCAGAGCAGCTGCGGGGGCCCGGCGATGAACCCGATCCGCTCGTGACCCAGCCCGATCAGGAACTCCGTGGCCCGCAGCGCTCCGTTCCAGTTGGTGGCGCCGATCGTCGGGGCCTCCTGCGGGGGCACCCCCGCCGCGTCGACGATGACGACGGGGATGTTGAGCCGGCGCAGCTCCGCCTGGAGCGGCGGCTCCAGCGTCGAGGTGACGAAGATGACGCCCTCGGTGTTGCGGGCCCGCATGTTGTCGAGCCACAGCTTCGCCGAGGAGGTGCGGCGGTGGATCGCCGAGACGACCGTGCCGACACCCGCCGCGTGCGCCACGTCCTCCACGCCGCGGATGATCTCCACCGCCCACGGGCTGTCGAGGTCGTTGAAGACGAGGTCGATCAGGCCCGTCGTGCTGCGCACCGACGTGCTGCGCCGCTGGTAGTCATAGCGGTTGAGCAGCTCCTCGACCCGCTGCCGGGTCCGCGGCGAGACGTCGGCGCGGCCGTTGATGACCCGGGAGACGGTGGGTACGGAGACCCCGGCCTCCCGTGCGATGACTGCGATCGTGACCCTGCGGTTTCCGTCCATCTCCGTGATCAGCCCTTGACACTGCCGGCGAGCCCGCCGATGAGCTGCCGCTCCGCCAGACCGTAGAAGCCCAGCGCGGGCACCATGGAGAGGATGACGAAGGCGAGCACCCGGGCGGTGTCGTCGGCGTACTGGCCCTGGAAGGCCTGAACGCCGACCGGCAGCGTCCACCAGCTCTGATCGGTGAAGACGACGAGCGGGAGCATGAAGTTGTTCCAGCTCGCGACGATCGCGAGGATCGAGACGGTGGCGAGCGCCGGGCGGGCCATCGGCAGCAGGATCCGCCAGAAGAAGGCGAAGGGTCCGCAGCCGTCGAGCGTGGCGGCCTCCTCGACCTCGGCGGGGATGGACCGGAAGAACGACCGCAGGATGATGATCGTCACCGGCAGCCCGAACGCCGCCTGCGGCAGGATGACGCCGAGCGGGTTGTCGAGCAGGCCGACGCTGCGCAGGATGATGAAGAGCGGCAGGATCGCGACCGCGAAGGGGAACATCAACCCGACCGCGAAGACGGTGAAGAGGAACTCGCGGCCCCGGAAGGTGAACCGGGCGAAGATGAAGGCCGCCATCGCCGACGCGCCGACGACGACGATCACGGTGGCGAGCCCGATCAGGGTGCTGTTGCCGAGCTGCCGCCAGAAGACGCCCGAGGTGAGGATGCCGGTGTAGTTCTCCGGTACCCAGGGGTCGGGCAGGCCGAGCGGGTTGGTGGAGAGCTGCCCGTTGTCCTTGAAGCCGCCGAGCACGCCGAACGCGATCGGGACGACGATCGTGGCGCCGATCAGGATCGAGACGAGGTGCAGGACGAGGCGGCGAGCCCTGGCGGCTGGCGTGGTACGCATGGCGGTCATCGCTGGACTCCCCGGGTGGTGAGCGCGCCGTCGAGATCACGGCGGAGCACGAAGCGCTGGTACATCAGGGCGAAGACGAGGCTGAGCAGGAAGAGCACGATGCTGATCGCGCTGGCGTAGCCGACCTCGAAGCGGCGGAAGCCGTACTGGAACATCGTCACGGCCATCGTCTCCGAGGAGTGGATGGGCCCGCCGCCGGTCAGCACCCAGACCATGTCGAAGAGCTGGATCGTGCCGATCACCGAGAGGAAGATGCTGACCCGGATCGTCGGCCCGAGCAGCGGCAGCGTCACGTGGCGGAAGACCTGCCAGGCGCTGGCGCCGTCGGTGGTGGCCGCCTCGGTCAGCTCCTGCGGGATGCCCTGGCGCCCTGCCAGATAGAGGATCATGTGGAAGCCGAAGTACTTCCAGGAGATCACGACGAACAGGGCGTAGAGCACCGTCTCGGGGTCGGCGAAGACCGCGCCCCCCTCGATGCCGAAGAGGTCGACCAGCGAGTCGCCCAGCCCCCGGTTGGGCGAGAAGACGAGCGTGAACAGGACCGCGGTCGTCACCTCCGACAGCACGTAGGGTGCGAAGAAGACGAGCCGGTAGACGGCCCGGCCACGGATCGGCTGGTTGAGCAGCAGGGCTAGGCCCAGCGAGACGGGAAGCTGGATCGCGACCGACAGCGCGACGAGGATCAGCCCGCGCCGCAGGTCGCCGACGAAGGTCTCGTCGCCGAAGGCCCGGGTGAAGTTGTCGAGGCCGACGTAATTCT
This sequence comes from Allocatelliglobosispora scoriae, assembly GCF_014204945.1. Taxonomy (NCBI): domain Bacteria; kingdom Bacillati; phylum Actinomycetota; class Actinomycetes; order Micromonosporales; family Micromonosporaceae; genus Allocatelliglobosispora; species Allocatelliglobosispora scoriae. The sequence goes on along the minus strand of NZ_JACHMN010000003.1, from coordinate 907,493 downwards.
CCGGCAGGTTGAAGCCGTTCCACTTGAACAGGCTGGTGTAGCCCGCGACGAGGATCGGCGTGATCACCAGCAGCAGGAAGAGGACCAGCGCCGGGGCGAGGAAGATGGCGATCGTCGCCAGGTTGCCGCGCCGGGGCCGGCGGCCACGCTTGCGCGTGGCCGCCGACGAGGCGAACGAGAGTTCGGAGCCGGGCATGTTACTGGCTCTTAGCCGTCTTGGTGATGTCGACGACGATCTGCTCCGGCTTCTTGGAGCCGGCGACGAGCTCGGCCACGCTGTCGTTGACCTGCTGGCCGACGGCCGGCGGGTAAGCCTGGTCCAGGTAGAGCTGGAACCCGGTCGCGGCGGCGAGGCTCGCGGCCACCACCTTGCTGTTGGCGTCGGCGATGGCGTCGGCCGCGTCCTTGACGGTCGGCAGCACGGCGCCGGTCGCGGCGGACTTGCGCTGGTTGGCAGCGGTCAGAAGGGTCTTCAGGAAGTCCAGGGTCGCCGCGGGGGCGTTCTTGCCGACGACGAAGCCGTTGCCGCCGCCGAACGCCTCAGCCACCGTGCCCTTGCCGCCCTCGACGGCCGGGAAGGGGAAGAAGCCGAGCTTGTCGCCGAGCCCCTTCTTGCTGGTGGAGGAGGATGCCTGCACCGACGGGGCCCACTGGCCCATCAGCTCCATCGCCGCTCCGCCGTTGCCCATCGTGGCCGCCTGGCCGTCCGGTGAGCCGTATTCGGCGCCGAGGAAGCCCTTCTGGAACGGGGCGAGGTCGATGAGCTCCTTGAAACGGGTCCCGGCCGCGACGAAGTCGGGGGTGTCGAAGTTGTGGTCCTTCGCCGCCTGCTGGAGCGCTCCCAAGCCGCCGATGCGCATCGAGAGGTAGGCCCAGTAGAAGTGTCCCGGCCACTTCTCCTTGCCCGCCAGGGCGATCGGGATGATGCCGGCCGCCTTGATCTTGCCGACCACCGTCAGCAGCTCGGCCCAGGTCGTCGGCGGGGCGGTGATGCCGGCCTTGGTGAAGAGCTCCTTGTTGTACCAGAAGCCGACCATGCCGACATCGAACGGAACGCCGTAGATCTTGTTGTCGATCGTGAACGGCTGCAGCGCGGCGGGCAGCAGCGATCCGATCCACGGCTGGACGTCAGCGGTGATGTCCTTGACCAGGCCGGCGTCGACCTGCTGCTGGAGCACGCCGCCGCCCCAGGACTGGAACAGGTCGGGCGGAGAGCCGGCCTGCGTGGCGGTGGTGAGCTTCGCCTTGAACGCCTCGTTCTCCAGCGGCTGGATCGCGACCTTGACGTTCGAGTGGGCGGTCTCGTACTCCTTCGCGATTGCCGCCCACACGGGCAGCATCGGGTCGGTGTTCTGGATGTGCCACCAGTTGATGGTCTGTGCACCATTCGGGTCGGCGGTCTTGTCGTCGCTGCAGGCGCCCAGCAGGAGCGTGCCTGCGCTGGCACCGGCGACACCCAGCAGAGATCTGCGGGAGAGATGCGCGGTCATGAGCGGTCCCTTCGAGGTACGGACGAGTACTCGGATACCGATGTCGACTTCAGTGCTGCACCGAACCGAAAGTTTCACGATCAGTCCGGTCGTTATCGAATGATGGCGGGCACGTTACGACCTCGGTGCCACAACGGTCAAGGGGTGTTGCGAGTCGACACTTGTCGCTATGGTGTGCGGGAATTCCCGGCCAAATCTCCGGAAGTTTCGGCGCAACGCTGGAAGCAGCAACGATAGAGGAGAATCACCATGTCGACCGAGACCGCAGACGTGGCCACCGCCGCAGGAACCATCCGCAACCCAGTGCTGAGCGGCTTCCACCCTGACCCGTCGATTCTGCGCGTGGGCGACGACTACTACCTCGCCACGTCGACGTTCGAGTGGTACCCCGGTGTGGGCGTCCACCACTCGCGCGATCTCGTTCACTGGCGGCCGCTGGGCGGGATCATCACCGAGCGGCGCCTGCTCGACCTGCGCGGCTGCGGCGACTCCAACGGGGTGTGGGCGCCGGACCTCTCCTACGCCGACGGCATGTTCCACCTGGTCTACAGCGACGTGGCCAGCTTCGCGAGCGGCTACTGGGACCCGCAGAACTTCCTGATCACCGCCCCCTCGATCGACGGACCGTGGTCGGATCCGGTACCGCTGCACGGCCACGGGTTCGACGCGTCGCTCTTCCACGACGACGACGGCACCTCGTGGCTGCTCGCCCTGAACGCCGACTGGCGGCCCGGCCGCGACCGCTTCAACGGGATCGAGATCCAGCAGTACGACCGCGCCGAACGACGCCTCGTCGGCAAGGCCCGGGTCATCTTCGGCGGCACCGAAGCCGGGCTGACCGAGGGACCGCACCTCTACAAGCACGACGGGTGGTATTACCTGGTCACCGCCGAGGGCGGCACGAGCTGGGAGCACCAGGTGACCGTCGCCCGGTCCCGGCACCTGCTCGGCCCCTACACCGCGGACCCGTCCGGACCGCTGCTCACCTCCGTCGGCCGACCCGACCTGCGGCTGCAGAAGGCCGGGCACGGCAGCCTCGTCCAGACGCAGACCGGCCAGTGGTACCTCGCCCACCTGGCGGCCCGGCCCTACACGCCGCTCGGCAGCTGCGTGCTCGGACGCGAGACGGCGATCCAGCGGGTCGACTGGCCGGCCGGCGGCTGGCCGAGCATTCCCGGCGGCGTGCCCGCCGACGATGTCGCCGGGCCGGACCTGCCCCCGGCGCCCTGGCCCGCCGCGCCCGCGACGGACACCTTCGACGCACCGGCGCTCGGTCCACTGTGGTCGACACTGCGCCGCCCGGCGACCCCGGACTGGGTCGACCTCACCAGCCGGCCCTCGCACCTGCGGATCGTCGGCGGCCAGTCACCCGTGGGCCGGCAGGCGCCCAGCCTCGTCGCCCGGCGGGTCGGGTCCACCCGCTGCTCGCTGGAGACGGTCGTCGACTTCGACCCGACCGGGCACCGGCACCTCGCGGGCGTCACCGGCTACTACAACACCGGGAACTGGTACTACGCCTACCTCACCCGGGCCGACGACGGGCGGCGGCTGCTGGAGCTGCTCGCGTGTGACAGCGGGCGGCTCACGGCGTACCCCCAGCTGGGTGTCGACGTGGGTGAGAGCGCGCGGGTCGGGCTCAGGGTGACCTTCGACGGCCCGGTGGTGCGGTTCGCCTACCGGCTCGGCGACGTCTGGACCGACCTGCCGATCGAGTTCGACGCCACGATCCTCTCCGACGAGCACGCCGCGATCGTCATCGACGGCGAGCCCGCCGCCTGGGGATTCACCGGCGCGTTCCTCGGCCTCTGGGTGCAGGACCTCGGCTCGGACGGCACCCACGCCGACTTCGACCACGCGACATACACCGAACTCTGACTCCTCGCCCCGCCCCGGGCGAGGTCCGCTCCATCGGCACAACTGGCTCATCCCAGCCGATCGCCCAGCCGATAAGGAAGGACACCGATGAAAGTCTCACGGTTGATCATCACCGGGACCGTGGCCCTCGCGGTCGCCGGTGCGCTGAACGCCATGCCCGCCGCCGCGGACAACGTCCGCCCCGCCGAGCAGAGCCTGCGCGGGCTGGCCCAGCGCCACGGGCTCCAGATCGGCACCGCGGTCGACATGGCCGCGCTCGCCGACACCGCCGACCCGCAGTACCGCGCCACGGTCGCGTCCCAGTTCTCCACGGTCACGGCCGAGAACGTGATGAAGTGGGAGGTGCTCGAACCGACCCGGGGCACCTACAACTGGGCCCCGGCCGACGAGCTGATCGCCTTCGCCCAGCGCAACCGGCAGTCCGTCCGCGGCCACGTGCTGGTGTGGCACAACCAGCTCCCCGGCTGGCTCACCGCGGGCGTCGCGGACGGCTCCATCAGCGACACCGAACTGCGCGTCATCCTGCGCGACCACATCACCGCCGTGGTGAAGCACTTCAAGGGCAAGATCTGGCAGTGGGACGTCGTCAACGAGGCGGTCAGCGACCCGTGGGACTCGCCGCCCGCGATCCACTACAAGGGGTTCTGGGCGCAGCACCTGGGTGACGGCTACATCGCCGACGCCTTCCGCTGGGCCCGGGCCGCCGACGCGAAGGCGCTGCTCTTCTACAACGACTACAACATCGAGGTCTTCGGCTCCGGCAACGCGGCCGACGACAAGACGCAGTTCGTCTACGAGATGGTGAAGCGGTTGCGCGAGACCGGCGTCCCGATCGACGGCGTCGGCAGCCAGGGCCACCTCGGCACGCAGTACGGCAACTACGACACGTTCCAGGTCTCCGACGCGCTGCGGCGCTTCACCGATCTGGGACTGGCGACCGCGTTCACCGAGGTCGACGTGCGCAGCCAGATGACGGCCGGGGTGCAGGCGGGCGACTCCAACGAGATCAACCCGCGACTGCAGGCCTCGGCGGGCAACTTCGGCATCCTGCTGCAGGCGTGCCTCTCCAACCGGCACTGCCTCTCCTTCACGGTCTGGGGCTTCACCGACCGTCACTCGTGGGTGCCGACCTGGTTCACCAACCCGCCGGAGGGGCTCGCCACGCTCTACGACGAGGCCTACCAGCCCAAACGGGCGCTCGGCATCGTGAAGGCCGAGCTGGCCTTCTCCGGGGCGCCCTACGTCCTGCCGCGCATCCCGCAGAAGCCGCGGCGGTAACGTCGCCGGAAGTTTCGGCAATGGGCATGTGCCACCCTGCCGACCCGTCGATCTGGCGGGTCGGCATCTCTCATTCTCCCGGACCCGGAAGCAGCCCGGAACATTTCCGGAACATGTTGACCGCGTTGCGGAGCCGCGATGAGAATGATGACCGCGAATGCATTCCGGAGAGCTCCCGGCGCCGGTGACCATGGATCTGGGCGGTGGTCACCGGCGCCGGGCAACCGACCAGCGACCCGCACGGTGCGACATGTAGATCTTGTGCGTTTTCCGTCGCCGTAGCGACGGAAAACGCACAAGATCCGGTAACCATCAATTGTGGACGGTGCGCAGCGCGGCGGGGACGCCCCACCACTGGTCGGGGCGATCGACGACCTTCGCGCCCAATCCCTGCTCCAGCACCCTGCCTAGCCGGAACAGATAGGCCGCGATCCCCGCCGCCCCCTGCATCCACGAGGTCCCCGGCGGCAGCAGCGGCTCGTCCTGCCGGTACTCGATGAACCGCCAGCGCGCACCGTCGCCGTCGACGACAGCCCGCTCGACCAGCGCGTCCGCCATGGTCCGCGCCCCCGCGAGCAGCTCCGCGGCATGCTCCGACCCGGGGTCGTCCTGCACCGCGTCGAGCAGCGCGTCGCCGACCCCCGCCGTCCCGCAGCAGCGCCCGTCGTTGTCCCAGAATCCGGGGCGGAGCCGCTGCGGAATGCCCGAGGTGAGCAGCGAGTGCAGGCACCGCTGCCGCAGCTCGGCAGTGGTCAGGCCGCCTACCTCGTCCACTCCGGCATGCGACAGCGCCGCGAAGGCATAGGAGGTGCCGGTCGGCCCGTGGCACCAGGTGTAGGTGAGCGGCTCCACTTCCCGCGTGGACGGCGGGATCGTGTGCGGGATGATGAACCCGCCGCCGTCGAGCGAGCCGACATCGAGCAGCTCCAGCGCACCCTGACGTGCGGCCTCGACGAAATCGGGGCGGCCGAACGCCGTCCCGGCGACGGCGAGGGCCGCGGCGACACCCGCGGTGCCGTGGGAGAAGTTCGGCGACTTGGACGGCTTGCCGGGGATCATCCCCCAGTTCAGGCCGGCCCCGGTCGGTTCGGCGATCCGCAGCAGCGCCTCGCCGCCGGTGATCGCGATCGGCTCGGCGTGCTCGCCACCGGCCCAGACCGCCGCCATCACGATGCCGGCGCTGCCGAGGACCACGTCGGTCAGCGGTGCGTCGGAGCCCGGCAGGAGGTCGAAGGTCGTCTTCCACCCCATCGGGGTGGCCAGCTGCGCCAGTCGCCGCAGGGCGACCGGTTGGGAGTCCCCGACGAGCAGCTTCAGTGCCGTGGCGTCACCGGCGAGGCCGTCATAGAGCGACGGCTCCGCCCGGGTGGCCGCGGCGGCGGCGAGCCTCGTCACGATCGCGGCCGACAGGGCTCGCTCGGCATCGGTGAGCTCGCGGTGCTGGGCGATCTCGGCGAGCACCGGGGCGAGGCCGGCGATCCCGGCATAGAGCGAGTCGCGATCGTCGGCCGGGCCGGGCGGCGGCCCGTCGGTCACGCTCCCGGGCAGCCAGGGGCCGTCGTCGTCGCCGACCTGGTCCAGCACCCATGCCCAGGCCCGCTCGCCCAGTGCCCGATAGTCATCGCCCGCAGCCATCCGGCCAGCCTACGGTTTACGCCGGATGCTTCGCCGCCGGTTTTCGTCGGACTGCGGCGTTAGGGTTGCGCGGTAGGAGAAGGAGGGCGTTCTGGACGGGGTGAGCGAGGCGGTCGCGCAGGTCTACACGGCCGAGTGGAGTCGGATCGTGGCGAGCCTGATCCGGTTCACCGGCGACTGGGACCTCGCCGAGGAGTGCGCGCAGGACGCCTTCGCCCAGGCCTTGACCAGCTGGCCGACCGACGGCATCCCGCAACGCCCCGGCGCCTGGGTGACCACGACCGCCCGCAACCGGGCGCTGGACCGGCTGCGCCGGGCCGGGGTGGAGGCGGCGAAGCTGCGCGGGCTCGCCCTGGTGGCGGACCGGGCGCCGGAGCAGCCGCCACCGGGCGGCGACATCCCCGACGAACGGCTCGAACTCATCTTCACCTGCTGCCACCCGGCGCTCGCCGTCCCCGAGCAGGTGGCGCTGACCCTGCGCTACCTCTGCGGCCTGCGCACGGCCGAGATCGCCCGGGCGCTGCTGCTGCCGGAGAAGACGCTGGCCCAGCGGCTGACCCGGGCCAAGAGCCGCATCCGCGGCGCGGGCATCCCGTTCCGGGTGCCGCCGGGCCACGCGCTGGTCGAGCGGACACCGGCGGTCCTGGCCGTCCTCTACCTGATCTTCAACGAGGGGTACGCCACCACGCGCGGCCCCGATCCCGTCCGGCCGGACCTCGGTGCGGAGGCGATCCGGCTGGCCCGGTTGACCGCAGGCCTCATGCCCGACGAGCCCGAGGCGCTGGGCCTGCTGGCGCTGATGCTGCTGCACGACGCCCGCCGGGAGGCGCGGTTCGACCCGGCCGGTGACCTGGTGACCCTGCCCGACCAGGACCGCAGCCGCTTTGACGCGGAGCAGATCGCCGAGGGCCTGACCCTGCTGGACCGGGCGCTGCGCCGTCGCCGGCCGGGCCCCTATCAGGTGCAGGCCGCGATCGCCGCCTGCCATGCGAGCGCCTCCGACGCCGACTCGACCGACTGGCCGCAGATCGCCCTGCTCTATGAGCAGCTCACCAGGATCGCCGGCACCCCGGTCGTGGAGCTCAACCGGGCGGTCGCCGTCTCCATGGCCGATGGCCCCGAGGCGGGATTGGCGCTGGTGGAGGCTCTGGTGGCGACCGGCACCCTGTCGGGCTACCACCTGCTGGCGGCGACGCGGGCCGACCTGCTGCGCCGACTCGGCCGCATGCAGGAGGCGCTGGCCTGCTACGCGGAGGCCCTGGACCTGGCGACGGCGGAGGCCGACCGCCGCTTCCTGGTCCGCCGCATGGCCGAGGTGGCAGGATGACGCCACACGCCAACCCGGAGGCTGCCATGGACAACGCCATCGATCACTCTCCCCTGCACCACGACGGCGCCACCGACGTGGGCGTCGTGGTGTGCCACGGCTTCACCGGGTCGCCACACAGCATGCGACCGTGGGCCGCGCACCTCGTCGATCAGGGCTGGTCGGTGCGGATGCCGCTGCTGCCGGGCCACGGCACGCACTGGCGCGACGCCAACCGCACGACGTGGCAGGAGTGGTATTCGGAGGTCGACCGCGCCTACGCCGACCTGAGCGCGCGCTGCGACGCGGTCTACGCCGTCGGCCTGTCGATGGGCGGGACGCTCGCGCTACGCCTGGCCCAGCAGCATCCCGAGCTGGCCGGGCTGGTCCTCGTCAACCCGGCCGTGACGATGCTGCGCTGGGACGCGAAGCTGCTGCCCGTGCTCGCCAAGGTCATCCCGTCGGTGCCCGCGATCGGCGATGACATCAAGAAGCCCGGCATGACCGAGGGCGCCTACGACCGGACCCCGGTGCGGGCCGCCGCGTCGCTGCGCCGCTTCCAGGCGGTGGTCCGCGCCGACCTGCCCCGCATCGCCCAGCCGCTGCTGCTCTTCCGCTCCGCCGACGACCACGTCGTGGAGCCGGTCAACAGCGCGATCGTGCTGCGCGACACCGCCTCGACCGATGCGACCGAGGTCGTGCTCGCCGACAGCTTCCACGTCGCGACGCTCGACCACGACGCCCAGCGGATCTTCGACGGCAGCGTCGATTTCATCCGACGCCTCAGCGACCGGCCACGATGACCTCGCCACGGGAGCGGAGCCTCGTCTTCGGCGAGGTCGCCGAGGCCTATGACGAGGTTCGGCTGGGCTACCCGGTGGAGATCGCCGAGCTGATCACCGCCTATGCCGGGCGGGTGCCGGAGCGGGTGGCCGAGGCGGGCGCCGGGACCGGGAAGGGTTCGGCGACGTTGCGCACGCTCGGCGTACCCATGACGTGCATCGAGCCGGACCCGGCGATGGCCGCGGTGTTGGCGCGGCGCTTCACCGGCGATGAGCTGGTCTCGGTCGTGGTGAGCCGGTTCGAGGAGTGGGCGCCGCCGGCTGGCGGGGTGGGGTTGGTCGCGAGCGCCACCGCGTGGCACTGGGTCGACCGCGAGCGCCGGACCCGGCTGGCATACGACGCGCTCGCGCCGGGCGGGGTGCTCGCGGTCTTCGCGCACCAGCACGGATTCGCCGACGACGAGGTCGCCGAGGCGTTGAACGCGGTCTATCTGCGGCACGCACCCGCGATCGCCGAGCGGCCGGGCAGCCACGTGCACCCGCCCGCCGCGTTCCACTCCGAGGAGCTGCGCGGTTCACCGCTCTTCGGCGATGTCGCGCAGGAGCTGCTGGTGACCGTGGTGCCGTTTCCGACGGCGCGCTATCTCGCCCTGCTCTCGACCTTCTCGCCGCACCGGCTGCTGCCGGAGGAGCAGCGGGCCACCCTGCACGCGGCGCTCGCCGCCGTCATCGACGAGCGCGGCGGCGTGCTGGAGCAGATGGTCACGACCGAGCTCTGGCTGGCCCGGCGCGACTCCTAGGCGGCCTTCGGTTCGACCAGTTCCGGCGCGGGGAAGCGGGTGATCGGCTCGTCGGCGTGGGTGAAGATCTCCAGCAGCGACAGGTACCCGTCCGGATCGACGAAGACCAGGATCCCCGCGTTGTCCGTGTCGAGGATCCGGGCGGCGATCACCGCCGGGGCGGCGGCGGGCAGCACTCCCGGCGCGCGCTTGACCCAGAGGTCGATCGAGGCACAGCCGCAGGCGCAGTCGGCGATCGCCTTCGTGAAGGGGATCTGCGCGCGCAGCCGCTCGGCGTCGGCGGAGTCGGCGGCGAGCGCACGCCGAAGAACCGCCTGCTCATGTGCGCTCAGGAAACGCGGAAAGCTCATCAGCGGGGTCTCCGAGGTCTCTCGTCGATGTTCAGGGAACGCCACAGTAGTGGTCCGCCGCCAAGCCCGGTAGAGTCCGCCGGACCTCGATGCAACCCGAACGGCTCCCGCACCCGTGACTAGGGCCGACAGGGAGACGAGGAGGGTTGGATGAAGGTTGACGCGGAAAAGGATTACGGCGACTACGTGACGGCTCGGGCACCCGGGCTGGTCAGGTTCGCCTACCTCACCTGCGGGGACTGGCATCGGTCGGAGGACGCGGTGCAGACCGCGCTCGCCAAGCTCTATGTGGCGTGGCCCAGGTTGCACAACCGCGAGTCGATCGACGCCTACGTGCGGCGCATCGTCGTGCGGGCGCTCATCGACGAGCGCAGGCTGGGCTGGTTCCGCCGCGAGCGGACCACCTCGGAACTGCCCGAACGGCCGGTCACGGACTCGCCCGCGAGCACGGACGAGCGGTTCGCGCTGCTCGCCGCCCTGTCACAGGTGCCACCCCGGCAGCGGGCGGTGCTGGTGCTCCGCTTCTGGGAGGACCAGTCCGTCGAGCAGGTCGCCGACCTGCTGGGGTGCTCGACCGGGACCGTCAAGAGCCAGTGCGCGCGCGGCCTGCACACGCTGCGCGGCCTGCTCACCGATCCCCTATCCGCGCAGGCGCTAGGAGCAGCATGAGCGACATCCGCACCATCTTCGAGGAAGTATCAGCAGATCAGCCGCCGTCGTCGATCACCCGGGAGACCGCGATCGGTGCCGGTCGGCAGCGGCAGCGGCGCCGCCGGGGACTCTTCGCCGTCGCCGGGCTCGCGGCCGTCGTCGCGATCACCCCGATCGCGATCTCGGCGCTCGCCCAGGGCACCGGACCGGCTCCGCTCCCGGTCGGCGCCCCCTCATCGAGCGCCGCCCCGGCGACCGAGACGCCGCCGCAGATCGCGGCCCGGCTCACGACAGCCCTGCAGGCCGCGGCGGCGGCGGTCCGGCCCGACGCGCAGTTCGCGACGGACCCGAACTACCGCCCCGGGCTCGCGCCGCCCGCGCTCGCGGTGCTGCCGCCGGGCAGCGTCGCCGATCTCCCAGACCTCGACTGGTACGAGGGGTTCGCGCTCGTCACCACCGGCGCGGGACAGGGGAACCTGTCGGTGCGCTTCACCCTCGACGGCGCGAAGGCCGGTCTGGGCGCCGCGCCGTGCACCGCCTACACGACGGACCGGTCGTCCTGTGCGCCGCAGACCGGACCGCACGGTGAGCAGTTCTCGGTCTGGACCAGCTCGAAGACCGACGGGTTCCAGGAGGTCGGGGTCACCGTGCACCTCGCCGACGGGTCGGCCGTCAGCGCCGTGGCCACGAACTCGGCCGGGGGACCGTACCTGCCCGCGCCGATCTTCACGACCGAGCAGCTCACCGCCTTGGTCACGAGTGCCGGGATGACGATCACGCAGTAGCCGAGCCAGATCAAGGACGATCGCCGCAACTCTTGAAGAGTTGCGGCGATCGTGGCGGGTGTGCCTAGTTCATCTGGAGGTTCTCCTCGATCGACCGCAGCTTGTGCCGGGCCATCGCCAGGTTGGCCCGCGAGCGCAGCAGCACCAGGTAGAGGAACAGTCCTTGCGTATTCGCCGTGGTCAGGGGCCTGATCACGTGATACTGGTCCTTCAGGGTGATCAGGATGTCCTCGATCGAATCCTTGATCTTGAGCATCTCCAGGGCCCGCAGCTTGGCCCGGACCACATCGGTGTTGCCCGCGGCGGCGACGGTCAGGTCGAAGTCCTTGCTCGATCCCAGCGTGCCCAGCGCCATACCGCTGGTGTAGTCGACGAGCGCGACGCCGATGGCGCCCTCGATCTGCATCGACTCCTTGAGCGACGTTTCCATGTCGGGCATGATCTCCTCGATTTCTGTGCGGTGAAGGGTGATCGGTTGATGCGTTATCAGGGCCGTCGGGCACCGCTCGGTTCGGCGAGCAGCGCACCGATCCGGGCTGCCGCCGGCCGAGCCTCGTGGTGCAGCAGCCCGACGTTCAGTTCCGGCTTCGCCAGCACCGTGAGCAGCGCGGACTCACCGGCGACGAAGGTGGCGACATAGCCGTGGGAGGCGGAGGTCACCGTCTCCCGGAAGTCGCCCGATCCGGTCCCGGCCGCGAGCTGCTGGCTCAGCCCGAGCAGCGCGGCGGACATCGCCGCCACGGTCTCCGGTTCGATCCCGGGCGCCTCATGAGCGACGAGCAGCCCGTCCGTGCTGGCGACGACGATCCCGGCGATGTAGGGCAGCCGTTCACGGAGCCGACGCAGCTCGGCGAGCACGGGAGTGTTGTCAGGCACCGGGTCACTCCTTTTCGGACGGTTCCAGCGAGGGCGGAACAGGCGCATCACAGCGCGGTGAGCCCTGCGATCAGGCGCGTGAGCACCTGATCGGAGAGCCGGTGCTCGTCGGACGCGTGCGGGGCGATCTGCTCGACCGGCACCGGTCGCCGCTGCTGCGGGATGGTGCGCCGGTCGAGCGTCGTCGGTGCCTCCGCGACCGCAGCCTTGCGCTTGCCGGAGCGAGCGGGACCTCGCCTGACCGGCTCGGTCTGCTGCGCCACGGCTGCTGCGGCACGGGCCGCCGCGACCGATTCCGACGCGGCCGAGCCGCCCTGCCGCCCCGCCTCCACCAGCCCGGCGCGGGCCATCCGGCGGACCTCCAGGAGCACCCCGAAGGTGTCCCGGCCGAGCAGGCGGGCCAGGTCGATCGGGCTGCGGCGCCGGTTGGCGTTCGCCACCACCTCCCACTGCAGTGCGGTGAGCGCGACGACCTGCCCGGTCAGCCGGGAGACCGGCAGCACCGCCGCCGTGTCGATCGCCTGGTCCGGCCAGGCGTCGGCGAGCAGGCGCCGACGCCGCTCCGCCTCCTGGCAGACGGCGCGCAGGTCGAGCAGGCGCCGGTGGCCGAGCGGGTGTCGAGCCCCCGGTTCGAACCTCGCCATGGCGACGAGGTCGAGGAGGAAGAACGCGGCGTCGTGAATCGCGATCTCGGCCAGCGCCTCCAGCTCCAGCCGGCTGACCAGGGCGGCCTCGATGAGTTCGTCGCCGATCCGCGCCTGCGCCCGGCCGGTCGCGGCGGCGGCCCGCCACGCCTCGGTGGAGACCCGGCCGGTGGCGGCGAGCTGGCGTTCGAGGCTCGTCGTGACGGGCGATTCGGCGTACGCGATCCGGCCGCCCACGAGGTGGATGACCCCGCCGGGCGCCTCGAGAACGCGCAGCGCACCGCTGGCACCGGCGGCGCACCACAGTTCCAGCGCATCGCGGACGAGGACCGGTCCGGGTGAGAGTGCCACGGCGACCGTCAGTTCGCGGAGAATTCGGCGGCGATGGCGGTGAGCTGCCGCTGGGTCACGGCCAGGTTGCCCGTCGTCCGATCGAGCCACAGGTAGATGACGACGCGGGCCACGGTGGCGGCGGGCAGCGGCCGGAGCAGGTGGTAGCCGTTCGCCGCTGTGATCACGACATCCTCGACGGCACCGGGGTCGCCCACGGTGGCGAAGGCCGCCGTCCGCAGGGTGGCGTGGATCATCTCGGCGGCGTCCTCGGCATAGGAGCGGTCGTGTCCCCGGCCCGCGGTGCCGAGGGAGGATCCGGTCGGGAAGTCGATGAGGCCGGCTCCGAGGACACCCTGGAGTGCCATCAACCTGCGCAGGCACTCGTCGACACCGGCCACTGCACTCCCCCACCGTCGCGCGGCCTCGCCCGGCCGACACACCTTGAATGCGGCACGTTATGCGGCCCACCGCAGGGAATGTCGCACTCCGTGTCCGTCACGGTGCTGTCAGCAATCACTCTGCCGGACCGGCGCCGCTCCGCTCGTCCCTTCGGCCATCGAGTCCGGCACCTGCAGTAGGTTGGGTTCATGATCGAGATCGACTCCGCGTACGAGCAGCGCTCCGCAGGTCTGTGGGCCACATTGGACGACCACGACGAGGAGTCCTTCCTCGCCGCGATCGAGGACCTCGTCACCGAGCTGCCCGCGGGGAGTCCGCTGGCGGCGTTCGAGCGGGGCTGCGCACAGGATTCGCACGGCCACTCCGACCGGGCGGTCCCGCTCTACCGCCAGGCGCTCGCGGGTGGCCTCGACCCCTATCGGCGGCGGCGCGCCACGATCCAGATGTCGAGCTCGCTGCGCAACATCGGCGCCCTCGACGAGGCGACCGAGCTGCTCACGGCGGAGCTGGCCCGCCCCGCCGACGAGCTGTCGGACGCGGTCGTCTGCACCCTCGCGCTCTGCCTCGCCGATGCCGGTCGCGAACGCGAGGCGCTGTCGATGGCGTTGCAGGCGCTCGCCGCGCACCTGCCCCGTTACCAGCGGTCGATGACGAACTATGCCCGGGGGCTCGTCGAGACCGTGTCGTAGAGAGCCTCCAGCAGGCGGGTCTGCTTCGCCAGGTCGAAGTTGGCCTCGACGTGCGCGCGGGCCTGCTTGCCGAGGCGGGCACGGAGCTCCTCGTCGGCGAGGAGCAACGCGATGTTGGCGGCGAGCGCCGCCGGGTCGCCCTCGGCGCCGAGCAGGCCCGTCTCGCCGTGCACCACCGCCTCGGGGATGCCGCTGTGGTGGGTCGAGACCGTCGGCAGTCCGTGTCCGGCCGCCTCCAGGATCGTCGTCGGCAGACCCTCGGAGTCGCCGTCGGCGGCGGTCTTCGACGGCGAGACGAAGATCCTCGACTCGGCCATCCGGCGGCTGACCTCGGCGGAGTCGCGGGAACCCAGGAAGGTGGCGTCGAGGCCGAGCGCCTCGGCACGACGGCGCATCGTCTCCTCCAGCGGCCCCGCGCCGATGAGCACGAGGCGCGGGCGGGGCTCCGGGAGCAGGCCGACCGCCTCGATGAGGTCGTCGATCCCCTTCTTCTCCACGAAGCGGCCGACGAAGAGCAGGTCGGACGCGGGTTCGACGGGATCCGGCACGGGCGGGAGCGGTACGCCGGTGTGGTGCACCCGCACCTTCGCCGGATCGGCACCGAGCGCGATCGCCCGGCCCCGGATGAACTCGGAGACGGCGAGGATGACGGTCGCGCGGTCGAAAGCGGTCCGCAGGTTGCGCCGGTAGCGGCTGCCCCGCATGCCCGCCGCCGTCGGCTGCTTCGTCACGTCCAGCCCGTGCAGGGTGATGATGAGCGGCGCACCGGCCCGCACCGCCGACCGGCTGATGAGCCACCCGTCCCCGGCGAAGTGCGCGTGCACGACGGCCGGCCGCAGCCCCGTGAGCAGCCCGCGCAGTCGGCGCGACCCGCCGGTGAGCCGCAGCAGCAGGAAGGCGACCCTCCCCCGCAGACCGTCCGGGTAGGCGATGACATCGGTCCGCGCCGTCAGCGGCGACTGGATCCGCAGGGCACCGAGGTAGGTCGGTCGCCACTCGGTGAGGTTGCCCCCCTGGTTGCGGATGAACGTCTCGGATCCGGGGAGCAGCAGGCTCCGCCAGATGACCACATGCTTACCGACGGACATCTTCACCGATTCTGCTGAGCGGAGGTTCGACCGGTGGAGTGTAGGCGGTCGCCACCTGCCCGGCATCGCGGCGACCGAGGATGAGGTCGCGCAGGCCGCGCCGCAGGGACTGCGGGACGAGCCAGATCTGCAGGAAGGTGAGGTAGTCGATGGCGCTGGGCTTGCCGTGCCGACGGGCCTCGCCCAGGATCAGCCAGAACGCCCGCCGGCTCCGGGTCGGCGCGGCGATCGAGCTGAGGGAGCTCATCGCGATCGCGGCGTAGGACCTGGGTGTGAGCAGCGGTCGGCTGCGCCGCAGCCACTCGAGCTGCGGCTCCCACTTCACCCCGGTGCTGATCCGGGGGCGGTTCTCGTCGGTGTGCCAGATGACGAGCGGCTCGTCGGCGAAGACCAGGTCGACGCCCGGCTGGTTCAGCGCGCGGATGGTCCAGTCGAGCTCCTGCATGCGGCGCAGTCCCACGGTGAACGGTACGCGGCGCAGCAGCTCCGTCGGGGCCATGATCGTGGAGGTCTGGATGAAGCCCTCCCCGTGGAAGAGTCCCTTGCGGACGGTGAGGTATTCGCTGAGCGGCTCGCCCGGGGCGGGGATGCGGCGCGGCATGACGAACTCGGCCCGCGGCGTCCGGTTGAGCAGGCGGCTCGCCACGATCGGCAGCGCGATCTCGACCTCGTCGGCGACGCGGCGCTGCACGGCGAGCTTCGTCGGCAGCCACTCGTCGTCGTCGTCGAGCAGAGCGGTCCACAGGGCGCGTGCCGCGGTCACGCCGACGTTGCGGGCGTGGGGCGCCCCGGCCTGGGTGGCCAGCTCGATCACGCGCAGCCGCGGGTCGGGGATCGCCGCGAGGGCGTCCCGGGTCGCCTCGTCGGGACCGTCGATCACGACGATGACCTCGATGCGCTCGAGCGTCTGCGCCAGCGCGCTGTGGACGGCACGGGTCACCAGGTCCGGGCGGGCGAAGGTCGGGATCACCACGCTCACATCGGGGGTCCAGGACATGGGCCGGACGCTATGAGTCGACGAGGTTGATCCGGTGAATCGCAGAAGGCCGACGGGTATACAGCAGGCGAGCGGCAGGGTTCTTCATGTGCTCGTCACCGAGATTTCGCCCGGCCGTCACTCGGGGACGCGAGCGACGCAGCCGACCTGGCTAGGCTCCCCACCGTGCACCACGCCAACCACTACTACGGGCACTCGCACGTCCTGGCCCGTTACTGCGGTCTGGACGATCGGGATCCGCCACGCATCCACGGCTACCTCCAGCACGGCTGGAACATCGGCGACGGGATGGCCGCCGACCACGAGTTCGTGGCGGGCATCCCGCTGCTGCTCTGGTCCGAGCGGACCCGCCGACGGGCGTGGTCGCTGGGGCGGCGGCACACGCACGTGGTGGGATCGCCCTGGGCGTACCTGCTGGAGATGGAGCCCGACCTCGGCGCGGCCGAGCAGCGCGAGGGCACGATCTGGTACCCCTTCCACGGCTGGGAGGGGCAGCACGTCCTCGGCGACCACAACCGGCTCATCGACGAGATCAAGCAGACCGAGCCCGGACCGGTGACGGTGTGCCTCTACTGGCAGGAGTTCCGGTCCGGGAGCACCCGCAAGCGCTACGAGCGGGCCGGTTTCCGGGTCATCTGCCACGGCTTCCGAGGCGGCTGGTGGGAGAACCTCGAACCGCGGTTCCTCTACCGGCAACTCGAAGAGCAGCGCAAACACCTGCGCGTCGCCTCCAACCGGCTCAGCAGCGCGGTGATCTACGGAGCGCTCGCGGGCTGCGAACCGGCCGTCTACGGCGACCCGATGCTGCTGGAGCGCGAGAACCCGACCTTCGGTGGCCAGCCCCGCATCCGGCGGCAGTGGCCCGAGCTGCACGGCGCCCAGGTCGACCCCGTCGTGGCGCGGGAGATCGCCGTCGCCGAGCTCGGCGCCGACCGGCTCCTGCCCCCCGCCGAGCTGCGGCACGTCCTGGGCTGGCCGGACCGCTTCCAACAGCCCTATGTGGACGACGCGACCCTGCTCCAGGAGGCCGGCCGATGAACCTGCGACTGATAGGCGGCGAGATGCCGGTCTGGTCCGACCTCGACAGCGCCACCGGCGGCCCGGCCCTCACCCCCCTGCTCGCCGCCGAGACCGGCCGCACGCTCGTCGCGGGGCCGCACGACCCCGCCCTCATCGACACGCTCCCCACCGGCAGCATCACCCTGCTCGTCCGGGGGATGCCCGACGCCGAGGCGCTCGCCGCCCGCTATGCCGACCGGCCCGGCGTCGCCGTCTGCTGCGGCACACCCGACAAGCTCGCCGCCGAGGAGCCGTTCGACACGGTGGTGGCGCTCGACGGGGTCCGGCGGCTCTCCTCCGCCGAGAGCGACGACCTCACCTGGGAGGCCGCGTTCTCGCTGCTGGTGGGGCTGCTCCGGCCGGGCGGGACGCTGCTGCTCGGGGTGGAGAACCTGATCGGGCTGCACCGGCTCGCCGCGCTGCCGACCGTGCCGTCCGACGCCGACTGGACGGCGGCCGAAGAGCACGACCGGAGCCGACCCGCCGGGCTCGCCGCGCTGATCGCCCGGCTCGGCGCGGCCGGGCTCGAGGTTGCGGGCGCCTATGCCGCCTATCCGGCGGTGACGGCGCCGCGCGCCCTGCTCGGGGCCGAGCTCCTGGACGACGAGGGGGTACGCGGGTTCGTCGAGGCCGCCGTGGGGCGGGCCTGCGCAGCATCCGATGTGGACCAGCTCGTCGATCCGGTGCGGCTCGCGGTGGACTCGGTGCGGCACGGTGCGGCCTTCTCACTGGCGCCGGGCTGGGTCCTGGTGGCGCACTCCGGTGGTCCGTCGCCGCTCGGGGGGATCCTGGCGGAGCCGGGCGGATGGGACGAGATCCGGCGTCGGGGGGACGGCTCGTGGGCCCGCTTCCGGCACGGCATCGGTGACGGTGACGTGGTGGCCGGTGGGCGTACCCTCCGGGAATTGATCGTGGACGCGGCGACGCGGCGGGACGTGCCGGCGCTGCGCGAGCTGGTCGGCGGCTGGCAGGGCGGCGACGCGGCCGGAGTCGCCGCGGACCAGGTGATCGTCGGCCCTGACGGGCTGTCCGCGCTGGTGGCGGCCGGTGACCCCGACGTGGCGCTGCGGGAGCTGGCGGCGTCGATGACCGGCGCCGGGCTCGCCCACCTCTTCCCGCCGGGCGACCCGGCCGCGGCCCTCGCCGTGATGGCCGGGCGCTCGCTCGGGCCCGGCCCGCAGCCGGCCGCGCGGTCCCTGCGCGAGGTGATCGCGGAGCGCGACCGGCTCGCGCGCGAGCTCGCCGAGTCCAGAGCCGAATCCGACTGGTACGCCGAAGCGCTCACCTCCCGCGACGACGCTCTCAAGCGGGCGCAACGGATCAACAAGCTGCTCAGCGGATCGCTGTCGGCCCGCATGGGCTGGGCGCTGATCGGCGGGGCGAAAGCGGCTCGCCGAGCGGTGCGCCGCCGACTACGATAGCGCTTCACAGCGGATGGCACGGCGTGCTGCATGGTCGCGCGTGCGGGACTCGAACCCGCTCTACCGGGGTGAAAACCCGGTGGCCTACCCATAACCGAACACGCGTCGAGTGCCTCCAGCACGATTCGAACGTGCGACCTTCCGGTTCGTAGCCGGACGCTCTATCCACTGAGCCATGGAGGCATGCTCCGCCATCGCGGAGACCGCGCCAACGAAGGGAATCGAACCCTCGCCACCCGCTCGACAGGCGGGCGCTCTACCACTGAGCTACGTCGGCTTGCATTGCTTACCCGGGCTTGGTTCTGGAGACCTTGAGTGGTTTCCGTCGCCATGGCGACGGAAACCACTCAAGGTCTATTGCGGCGTGGAATGTCGGGGAGTCGAACCCCGCCCGTCAGGCTTGCAAAGCGAGACTGTGCACCAGCACCCACCCCGTGGTGCGGCGCGCCACCCCCCGTGAGTGGCGCGCCGACTTTTCGCAGTTCAGCGCTGCGCGAGCGCGGTCCAGGAGGGCACTGCGGGAGTGATCCGCAGCTTCATGCCCGCCTCGACCGGTGTGAGGTCGGCCTTGCGCTGATTGCAGACGCCGCAAGCGGCGACGGTGTTGAGCCACGTGTTCCGGCCACCGCGCGAGCTGGGCAGGATGTGGTCGATCGTGGCGGCGTGGCCACCGCAGTAGCCGCACCGGTGGCCGTCCCGGGCCAGCACGCCGCGCCGGGACCAGCTCGGCCCGCCGCCGAAGCGCCACCGGGTGACGACGTAGCGGACGAGCCGCACGACCCGGGGCATCGGGAAGACACCGAGGACCTGGTCGGGCTCGGCCTCGTGGACCTCGGCGACCTGCCGGTAGAGCATGCGTATCGCGTGCCGAAGGCTGACCCGGTGGAGCGGCCCGAGGTCGGCGTTGAGGACGAGGACTGCGTTCATCGGGACAGCCTCCTTTCTGCTGGTGGTGAATATGATGGGAGTAGTCGATGCGGGACTCGAACCGCTTTGTCCGGTCGAGAACCGGAAGGCCTACCCATAGCCGAATCGACCCTTGTTCTATGCCATCCGCTGTGAAGTTCTCAAGGTGCGTTCACCTACGCATGGGTGACAGGAGTAGAACCTGCAACCTGTGGTTTTTCCAGACCACTGCTCTGCCAGTTGAGCCACACCCATAGGGAAAACAAAAACCGCCCGGTCCCCGGAAAAGGGGCGGGCGGCTTGGTCGCGTCTGCGCAAACGCTACCTGGGCCACCCACCGCCGTCATCACGGCGGCATTCACTGTCGTTGAGCCACTCGTCGAGTCCGCAGAGGAGACCGGTCGACAGCATCGCGTCGCTCGCGCACAGGTGCGCGGCTCGCTTGCCGGTCTGCCAGGTCCTCACGGGAATCTCCTCAGTAGTGGTGTGCCCAGAACACTAAGCGGCACGTCCATGCCGCGCAACGCAATTAAATGATCGCGTTGTTTCCCGGAAACAGTCCCCTCGCATGCACGATGTAGGGACTGTTTCCGGGAAACAACGCGATCATGCGCCGCGTTTTACGACGACGCCTGCTCCTTGGCGAGGCGCTCGTCGCCGCTCAGCGTCGACAGCGGCTTCTCCTTGATGAACAGGACCGCGATCACCGCCAGCGCCGCGATCGGCGCCCCGATCAGGAAGAGGTCGGCGGTCGCCGTGCCGTAGATGTCCTGGATGATGCGCAGCACCTCCGGCGGCAGCGTCTTCAGGTCGGGGACCTTGGCGACACCGCCGGACGAGCCACCCGGCGCGGGCGGCAGTTTCTCCGCCACCAGCGTGGTGACCCGGTTGGCGAGCACCGCACCGAGCGCGCTGACGCCGATCGCACCGCCCATGCTGCGGAAGAAGGTCATCGCCGAGGTCGCCGCGCCGAGCTCGTGCGCGGGCACGTCGTTCTGGGCGGCGAGGACGAGGTTCTGCATCAGCATGCCGACGCCGACGCCGAGCACCGCCATGTAGACCGAGAGGACCAGCACGCTCGTCGTCGCGTCGATCGTGCCGAGCAGCACCATGCCGACGGTCATCACGATCGCGCCCGAGACCAGGTAGATCTTCCACTTGCCGTACTTGGTGATCAGCCCGCCGGCGACCGTCGACGAGATGAGCAGGCCGAAGATGAGCGGCAGGCTCATCAGGCCGGCCGCGGTCGGCGACTTGCCGAGCGAGACCTGGAAATACTGCGAGAGGAAGACGGTGCCGCCGAACATCGCGACGCCGACGAGCACGCTCGCGACGGTGGCGAGGGAGACCGTGCGGTTGCGGAAGATGTCGAGCGGGATGATCGGTTCGGGCACCCGCGCCTCGACGAAGACGGCGACCGCCAGGATGATCACACCGGCCGCGACGAGCGCGAACGTCCAGCCGGACAGCCAGGCGAACTTGTTTCCGGCGAGCGTGGACCAGACCAGCAGCGTCGAGACACCGGTCGTGATCAGGAGGGCGCCCAGCCAGTCGATCTTGACCTCGCGACGCACCGTCGGCAGGTGCAGTGTGCGCTGCAGGAGCAGGATCGACAAGAGCGTGAAGGGTACGCCGATGAAGAAGCACCAGCGCCACCCGAGCCACGAGGTGTCGACGAGGACGCCGCCGATGAGCGGACCGGCGATCGTGCCCACGCCGAAGACCGCGCCGAAGATCCCGGAGTAACGGCCGAGCTCGCGGGGCGGGATCATCGCCGCCATCACGATCATGGCGAGCGCGGTCATGCCGCCCGCGCCGACGCCCTGCACGACGCGGCTGGCGATGAGGATCTCCACGTTGGGCGTGAGGCCGGCGATGATCGAGCCGGTCGCGAAGAGCCCGAGCGAGAGCTGGATCAGCAGCTTCTTGCTGTAGAGGTCGGCCATCTTGCCCCAGAGCGGCACGGTGGCCGTCATCGCGAGCAGCTCGGTGGTGACGATCCAGGTGTAGACGGACTGGGTGCCCTGGAGGTCGGCGATGATCCGGGGCAGGGCGTTGGAGACGACCGTGGAGGCGAGGATCGAGACGAACATGCCCAGCATCAGGCCGGAGAGGGCCTGCATCACCTCCTTCGGCGTCATCCTCGCCGCGGGAGCGTCGGGCTCCACCGGGGGCGGGTCGCCGCCGAGTGCTGAGTTGTCGGTGGTGCTGATGGCAGCGGTCATCGCGTTTCCTTCGTTGGCGAACTAGCGGGGGTCCATCAGGCCGCCGGCGAGGGCGACGAACGCCTCGTCCAGCAGCTCGGCGAGGGGCCGGGCACCGCCGCAGGCGGCCCAGCGGGCCATCGAGGTGCGGACGGCGACGCCGACGGCACCGACGATCAGCGGCGGGAAGACATGGTCGGGGCCGACGCCGGTGCGGGCGGCGACCGCGGCGGTGAGGTCGCGCTCGGCGGCGGCGCCGTTGGCGTGCAGCCGGGGCAGCAGCGCCGGATGCTCGGCGAGCACCCGCATCCGCAGGAACCACAGCTCCTGGTCGGCCTGGACCTGCGCGATCACCGGCGCGAGGGCGAGGCGCAGCGCCCCGATCACCGGGATGTCGGCGGGGAGCGCGGCGAAGAGCTCGTGCAGCGGCGGCGCGTCGGCCTGGTGATCGCCGATGATCGCGTCGTCCTTGCTGCTGAAGTAGTTGAAGAAGGTGCGGGAGGAGACGTCGGCGGCCTCGCTGATCTCCTCGACCGTGATGTTCTCCAGGCCGCGCTCGTCGGCGAGGCGCAGCGCGGCCTGGATCAGCGCTGCGCGCGTCTGCTGCTTCTTGCGGTCACGCCGACCCAGGGCGGGCGCGTCCTCGACGAGGGTCACCCAGCCACGGTAGGCAAAACCTGCGGACTCTGCAATCTTTTATTCTCCGCACCTTTAGATCCGAGCACCACAGTGGAGCGTCGCCGGGCCTATCCTGTGCCGGATGGCGGGAGGCTTTCAGTGATAACGCAGTCACGGTGGGGCGCGGCCGAGGCACTCGGTTTCGGCCGGGCCGACGGCACGACGGCATACGACGAGATCGGTGCGCGGATCCGCTCGGCCGCTCCGAGAACCGGACCCGTTCCGCTGCAGACCATCCCTGACCTGCTGCGCGACCGGGCCGCCCGCGAGCGGACCCGGCTGCCCGACCAGGTTCAGGAGCTGCTGGACCTGACCGAGAGACTGGCACACCGGCCGATCGAGCTGCCCCGGATCACCGGCCGGATCGGCTACGAGGTGCGCGGAACGGTCATCCACCTGACGCACCACCGCGACGGCGCGCAGTCGGAGCGGTGGTCGTTCCCGCTCAGCGCGCCGCCGACGTTCCTCACCGAGCAGGCCCAGCCGGACGACCAGCCGCCCATCCTGACGCAGACCCACCGGTTCTCGGTGCCGGGCGCGCACTGGCTGCCGCTGCGGAAGCTGATCGCCGCAGGCAGAGTCGTCCGGATGCAGCAGTGGCGCGGCGACCTGGTCACCGAGACCGAGCCCGCCCACCTCTACCTCTTCATCTCGCACCGCTGGCTGGGGCCCGAGGCGCCGGACCCGGAGGGGCAGCAGGCCGCCATGATCGGGTGGCAGGTCGTCGCCGCGGCGTGCGAGGCGGCCCGGGTCGCGTTCTACCGCGGGCTGCACCAGCCCCGCCTCAGCCACCCCGCGATGGGGCTCAAGCTGGGCGTGACCGGCTCCGACCTGGCCGAGGCGATCGTGGTCAACGTGCTGCGCCCGCTTCTCGACGAGGCGAGCCTGGCGGCGCTGCACGCCGAGGTCGCCGCGCTGGAGACCCGCACCGCCGATCGCGGGGTGGCCGAGGCCCGCGTCGACACCGGCCTGTCGCGCCTGCGCGAGCTCCTCATGGGACTGCCCGCACTCTGCGCGGTCCTCGACCGGATCCTCGTCTGGTACGACTACGGCTGCATGCCCCAGCGGCCCCACGTCGGCGATGAGGAGCGGGAGTTCCAGCAGGCTCTGCGGCACCTCAGCGCCTATCAGGCGACCGGCCGCACGGCGATCCTGCTCGACGACGCCGACGCGCACCTCACCCGGGCCTGGTGCACCCTGGAGGCGCTTGTCGCCGACAACCTCACCGGCACCACCGACCTGCTCGTCGGCTCCCATCGCGCGGCCGCCCGGTCCGGCGAGGCGGAGCACTTCCTGCTGCGGGCGCTCGCCGACCGGCCGCACCTGGTGTGGCGGGCGCTGCTCGACACCGAGGTCTTCGGCCTGCAGACGCCGGAGGAGTGCCTCACCCGGCTCGGCCTCACCGCGACCCACCGCACCGACCTGCCCCTCGTCTATGAGCAGCTCCTCCGCCTGGGCGGCCCGAGCCGGCTGCACACCGATGACATGGAGGTCGTGACCGGCAGCTTCCCGCTGCCCGTCGTGGACCGGGGCGCCACCCTGGTCGTGCCGGTGAGCAGCTCGCATCCCGTCGGCGGGCCGCCACCGGCGAGCGCCACCATCGACTGGACCGGAGCGCTGAGGCCCGGCGGCCGGCCGAGCGCCCACCCGGACCAGCCGTCCTGGCAACGCCTCGCGGCCGACGGCGCGCACGTCGCGATCGTCGCGGCGTGCGAGGGGGAGGCGGTCCTCATCGGACGGTGGATCCACGATCACCTCGACGAGCTGGCCCGGGCCGCAGGCGGTCCGATCGGCACGATGACCTGGCTGGCGAGCGACATCGCCCCGGTGGGGCACCTGCCCGACGGCTCGCTGCGGACCGTCGCGGTCGACGCCGACCGCTGGCTGCTCGTCACGACCCGGGCCCGGCTCCAGCACTGCGCCGCCGCCTCCGCACTGATCACCGGGGTGACGACGGCCGGCTACCCGCTCACCGTCGTGGCGATCGACGGGCGCGCCGGCAACATCCACCACCTGCCGATCGGCGATCCCGGCGACCAGCGCGCGGCCCGGGTGGCGACCACCGCGGCCGCCTTCGTGGAGCTGCCCGGCGGGGTATTCCGCGCGGGCCTGACGGAGCTGCTCGGCTCCACGCTGGGAGGCGCCCGATGAGCGAGGACGGGATCGAGGAGCGCGGCCTGCGCGACATGCTGATCAATCTCTACGCGATGGGCGCCCGCGACCAGTTCGTGCAGCTCCTGGAGCCGCAGCTGGAGACGGTCGACCGGGCCTTCCGCACGTGGGCCCGGGTGCCCGAGCAGATCCGCGACGATCAGCAGGCCGTCAACGCCTGGGTCCAGGCGCTCTCCACGATCGCGCAGGTGATGGACCAGGCCGGCTACCCGGGGCCGATGGCGGTGCTGACCGGCGGATCGGCGAACCCGATCGAGCAGTGGCACCGGGCCTACGCGGAGGCGCAGCGGCTCGCCGCGATCGGCGAGTTCGCCGCGGGCACCGATCTGCTCACCGGGGTGCTGGCGGAGATGTCGCAGGTCAGCGGGACGGCGGTGGACGACTTCGCGCCGAAGGTGCACGGGCTGCTCGGCAGCAATGCGCTGCACACCGGGGATTACGCCGTCGCGGTGGCGCACACCGAGTTCGCCCTGCGGATGTGCGCGGCGATCGGCGACGGCGAGGGGGTCGCGATCTACTCGGTCAACCTCGACCTGGCCCGGCTCGCCGAGGGTGCCGTCCGCGACGATCCGGCGACGCTGCGGCTGATCGACGTCCGCCGACGCATCGCCACGGCACAGGACCTCAGCGACGGCACCCGCTTCCACGCCAGCAACGACCTGCTGTGGGACCTGCTGGCGGAGGACGCTCCCGAGTCCGTGCGCCACCTGGCGAAGATCTTCGGACTGATCGGGCTCAACCTGCACCGGCTCGGCGACACCGAGGGCGCCCGGCAGCACACGGAGGCGGCGCTGGCGGAGTGCCGCCGCACCGGCGACACCGACGGGGTGCGGATCTACTCCGCCAACCTGGAGACGATCACCGAACGGTGATCACCGTAGGGCCGCTGGTCGCCTGATCTTCACCGGCAGGGCTTGTCACGTTCAAGCATCTGCATAAATCTACGTCCATGAGATCTTTAGGTCGCCGTACCTTCATCCTGGGTGGGCTCGCCGCCGCGTCCACACTGACCTATGCGGGAACCGCGCTCGCCGCATCGCCCTTCCCGTTCAAGCTCGGCGTCGCCTCCGGTGACCCGGCCGCCGACAGCGTGGTGCTGTGGACCCGGCTCGCGCCGACGCCGCTCAACGCCGACGGGCAGGGCGGCATGGGCACCGCCGATGTGACCGTCGAGTGGCAGATCGCCAAGACCAGCACGTTCGGTACGCTGATCGCCTCCGGTACGGCGATCGCCCGCTACGCCGACGCGCACTCGGTGCACGTGGTCGCCGGTGGGCTCGCCGCCGACACCGACTACTACTACCGCTTCCGCGCGCAGGGGCACATCTCGGCGGTCGGGCGTACCCGGACGGCTCCGGCAGCGGGCAGCGCGGGCCGCGACCTGGTGATGGCCTTCGCGTCGTGCTCGCACTACGAGGCGGGCTACTTCAACGCCTACCGCCGGATCGCCGAGGACCAGCCGGGGCTGATCCTGCACCTCGGCGACTACATCTACGAGGGCGGTGTCGGCTCCAGCGGCGTACGCCAGCACCTCGGCACCGAGATCGTCTCGCTCGCCGACTACCGGCGCCGCTACGCGCTCTACAAGACCGACCCCGACCTGCAGGCGGCGCACGCTGCCGCGGCGTGGCTCGTCGTCCCCGACGACCACGAGGTCGAGAACAACTACGCCAACATGGTCCGCAACGACAGCAGCCCGGTCCTGACCGCCGCCCAGTGGACCGCCCGGCGGACCGCCGCCTACAAGGCCTACTACGAGAACATGCCGCTGCGGCCGAGCCAGGCGCCGAGCGGCAACGCCATCCCGCTCTACCGCCGGGTCCGGTGGGGGTCGCTCGCCACCTTCCACATGCTCGACACCCGGCAGTTCCGCGACGACCAGGCCTGCGGCGACGGCTGGAAGGTCTGCGCCGACGCCGACCTGCCCGCGCGCTCGCTCACCGGCACCGCGCAGGAGTCCTGGCTGCTCGACGGGCTCGGCCAGCACCTGGGCACCTGGGACATCCTGGGCCAGCAGGTCTTCTTCGCCCGCCAGTTCGACGCGGCGGGCGCGAGCAGCATGGACGCCTGGGACGGCTACCGCGCGTCCCGGGCGCGCATCCAGCAGGGCTGGGTCGACCGGGGCGTCCGCAACCCGCTGGTGCTCACCGGCGACGTGCACAAGTCCTGGGCCAGCAACCTCAAGGCCGATTACGCCAACCCGAACTCGGCGACGATCGGCACCGAGCTGGTCTGCACCTCGATCACCTCCAACGGCAACGGCTCCGGCAGCACCACGATCCCCAACGGCGCGACGAACCCGCACATCAAGTTCTACTCCGACCAGCGCGGGTACGTCCGCACCACGATCACCCCGAGCCAGGTCCGGGCCGACTTCCGCTCCGTCGCCAGCGTCACCGAGCACGGCGCCGCCGTGAGCACGACGCGCTCGTTCGTCATCGCTGAGGGCCAGCCCGGCCTCCAGCAGATCTAGGAGAACAGTTGATGTTGAACCGCACCCCGCTGGTCCTCACCACCGTCGTCGCCGCCCTGGCCGCGGCCGTGGGGATGCCCGTCGCCGCATCCGCCGCACCGCCGGGCGTCACCTGGTCGACCGCGAACAGCGTCGCCACCGGCGACCAGGACTTCTCCGCCATCGCGATGAACCGCAACGGCAACGTCGCCGTGGTCTGGGAGGACGACCGCGACAGCACCGCACCCGCCGACAACAGCCACTCGGAGGTCTTCCTGCGCCTCTACCGGGACGGGGCGGCCGTCTACGAACTGAAGCTCTCCACCGGTGGCACGAGCGGCACCAACTGGAAGCACATCAGCCCCGACGTCGGCCTCGACGACAAGGGCAACGCGGTGGTCGTCTGGTCCGACGACCCCGACGGCAACGGCTACTTCAACGTGCCCTATCGGGTGGTCTCGCCGACCGGGGCGATCCTCGCGTCGGGCCAGGCCAACGCGGCCGACGCCGGGCAGCAGATCTGGCCGAAGGTCGCCGTGGATCCGGACGGTACGCCGAGCAACGCCGCCGCCGTCGCCTTCAGCGTGGTCTGGGAGGACATCCAGGGCACCAGCCCCGCCACCATCCGGGCATCGGGCTTCACGAACATCACCACGAAGGCGTACGAGGTGGTCGCGTCCCAGGCCACCGGCGCGCATCACCGGCCGGATGTCGCCGTCGGCGCCTCGGGTGACGCGGTCGTCGTGTGGGACGAGGACAGCGACGGCAACAACTTCGACAACATCGGCCTGACCAGGCTGGCGAAGGCGAACGGTGCCGTCACCCTCACCCGCCGGACCGCCAACTCGCTCGGCGACGGCCAGCAGCGGCGCGCCGCGATCGCCGCCAACTTCAACGGCGACTTCACCGTGGCCTGGGAGTCCGACCACACCGGTGCCCTCGGGGTCTGGACGCGGTCGTTCACCGCCGCCGGCACGCCCCGCCACACCGAGGTCGCCGCCTCCGCCGAGACGGGCGCGAACCTGCCGAGCGTCGGCATCGACGACGAGGCGAACACCGTCGTCGCCTGGACCACGCCCGCCAACGGCCTCGATGTCTGGGCACGCGGCTTCAACGCCGACGGCACCACGGCCGGGCGGATCACCGCGCAGGCGTTCAGCGACCTGACGGTCGGACGCCAGGAGCAGATCGCGGTGGGCGTCTCGCCGTGGGGCGAGGTGTCGGTCTGCTACACCGACGACAACGACGGCAACCAGGCCGACCAGGTCCGGTTGGGCCTGGGCGCGGTCAACTCCACCTGGCTGCTGAAGGGCTCCTACCGGGCCAAGGCGACGCTGATCAGCCCGCCCCGCTAGGACTCGATCGACGGGGCGGCACCGCCGGTGCGGTGCCGCCCCGGCCGACTCTTACGACGTCAGGTCACTGCCGCGGTAACTGGACATGACCTCCTGCGCGAACGCGGCGATCATCGACGTCCGCACGATCGGTTCAAGGAGCAGACCCTGCTCCCGTAGATCTCGGAGCGCCTCGATCTCCGCCAGCGGCCACTTCGTCGCGAGCAGCAACTCATGGTCGGACGACGCCTGGTCGAGATGCCCAGCAACGGCAAGCGCCCCCATGAAGTAGACATGGTCCTTGATATATCCACCCGGCTGGCTGGTGTCGATGAGGCCGCGCTTGATCCTGAGGGTGATGCCGAAGGCGTCCTCCGGTGTCGTGTGTGGCAGGACTGCTGCGAAGACTTCGCCGAACCCGCCAGTCATGGCCTTGTGGCAAGCAACCACCCGCATGGCGTAGGTGCGCATGACGTTGACGTCGGAGACACCTTCCTGCTGCTCATGCCAGACCGCCAAGCCCTCCTCCGTGCCCATGTAACCGGTGATGCCATGGGCGAGGAGCGTCAGCGGCTGGCTGTTGCCGTTGACGGTTCGCGCGACATGGGTGCCGATCTCATGAACGATCAGACGCCGAACCTCGGCGGGGGTGAACATGGCGCCCTGCTTCACACGCAGCAGCCGCTTCACCCCCGTAACACTCATCCGGGCCGCCATATGATCATCGACCTCAACCGCCCAGTCCCCCAGCTCAGCTTTGGCGAGTACCTCGGTCATGATTCCCGCAGCTCGGTCTGCTGTCCATTGAACTGGGCCCGGGCCCTGCCGCGGATGGTGTGCGAGGTAGTCGAGTGCTTGGGCCAGTCCTTCATCGGTGGGGCTGCCGAACTGCCCCAGGGCATAGGCTGTCATCGTCGCTGGATCATGCGTGACGAGCGCCTCGTGACCAATGCGTGCCGCCTCAATCTCTCGATTCAATCGTTCCCGCCACGCGCTGTCGTCGGGCAACGCCGCTGTGGCACGCCCAATCGCGTCCAGGGTATCGGCGGTCGGCTCCAGGTACTCGAAGACCGGATCGATCGCCTGTCCGGAATTCCATGCCGACAAGTAGGCCACTCGTGATTCACGCTGATTCAGAGGGGTGATGAAATGCGCGTAGCGAAGTGCGCGACCAACGCCCACGACCAGCTCCGAGGCCTTGTTGACCGCTCCAATGTCGAGGCTCATGGGATCCCTTTGTTTAACTGACGGACAGGGTGCGGCTCAGGATACCCATCGGCGGTCGGCCATGGATACATATGTTGTGCCTGGACCGCCGAAGTCGGTGATGCGATTCGCCCAACATGCCACATGATCAGTCGTTGTCGCGGGGTTCACCTTCTGACGTAATGACAGACATGGATCACAGTCCTCGACACCCCGGCGAATCGTACCTTTCCAAGACCGGAAGTCCTCATTTGTCTGCAGACGTGAGAGGTCTCGACGACCGGGTCATCCGCGCCGACTATCTGGAATGGATTCTCACTGGAACACGTGACGATCAGACGAGCATCCGCAACGTACGCATCGTCGGCGCGGTCATCGAGGGAGAAATCGCTCTCACTGGTGCGCTCATCACCCACCCTCTCGACTTCACCGAATGCACCTTCACGGCCGCGCCGCAGCTCCTCGACGCGACCGTGCTGAGCCTGCGGCTGGAGCGCTGTACGGTGCCCGGTATCAGCGCCACGGGCCTCACGGTCCATGGATCGATCGACCTGACCGGCATCATCAGCACTGGCGAGGTCCGCCTCCTTCGGGCAAAGGTCGGCGGTGCGCTTATCCTTGAAGGCTCCCAGCTGAGCTCAGCCGAGACCGGCGTCGCCCTTATGGCGAGCCAGGCGCACTTCGGCAGCAGTGTTCGCTTCATCCGAAGCACGGTCGAGGGCCAGGTGCGACTCATCGGCGCGCGGATCGGCGGCGTGCTCAACGCACGCAGCGCCACTTTTCGCAACCCTGGCCAGCTCTGCTTTCAGGCCGAACGCATCGAGGTCGACGAGGGCATCTGGTTCAACCGCGAGGACGTGGACTCGGACTCCTCGACGGTCGAGGGCCGGGTGACGATCGACGGTGCCCGAGTGGCTGGTTCGGTCGATTTCTCCGGCTGCACCATGAGTGCACCGGAACTCAATACCAAGGACTTCGACCTGGCCGGCCAATTGGTGAATCTGCAGGCGACGGGGATCAGGGTCGGCCGCAACCTGTTGTGCCGGGATGGCTTCAGCGCCACCGGAGTCATCGCGATGAACTCGGCCGCAGTGGAGCGGACCATCTCCTTCGACGGAGCGCGCATCTCGCCGATCCGCCTCGGAGGAGTGGAGATCGCCGTCATCCGGCTCGCCGACGCATCAGCCCAGACTCTCACCTTGACCTTCGCCGAACCGCCGAACCATCTCGACCTGACGAACGCGAAGGTCGGGCTCCTCAACGATGCCGAAGAGTCCTGGCCAGCCGCGATAGCGCTCGACGGACTCACCTACGAGCGGCTCTCGTCCGCAACGACCGTGACCGTCGCCAGGCGGCTCACGTGGCTGACGCGGGGCGAGAAGGGCTACCTGCCCCAACCGTACGAGCAGCTCGCCGCCGTCTATCAACGGTCGGGACAGGAGCAAGAGGCGAGGTCTGTCGGCTTTGAGAAACAGAAGCAACGGGCCAGGACGCTACGGCGATTCGCCAGGATCTGGCCACTTATCCTTGGCGCGACCGTCGGATACGGCTACAAGACCTGGATGGCGGGGGTGTGGCTCGTCGTCCTCCTGATCGGCGGGTCGGCACTCTTCGCCGCCGGCTCCACCGTGCCGACGACCACCATGGGTCCGGAGTTCAACCCGCTCATCTATACGGTGGATCTCCTCGTCCCGGTAGTGGAGTTCGGCCAGGAGAGCAACTGGCGGCCCGAAGGCACGCTCCGCTGGCTCGCCTGGGGTTACACAGCCGCCGGGTGGATCCTCACCAGCGCGGTCGCAGCAGGTCTGACCCGGCTGCTGAAGCGGGCCTGATCATGTCGGATAGCCGCCCAGAAGGTGCTGTCATGGCCAAACCCGAGCTCAGCAATGTCGAGAGCGAACTGCACATCGCGGCAATCAGCGGCCTGGCATTCGACTGTGCCGGCCAGACGGTCCGCGCCGAGGTGCTGCGCTGGATGGTCACCAACAGCATCGACAGTACGATCACGGCGCTCCTGCTCCGCAACGCCACGATCACCGGAACGCTCGACCTCCAAGAACTCGCCATCGCCGCACCGCTGGCGCTCGTGGAGTGCAGGTTCGAGTCAGCACCCCGCCTCGACAACGCGTCGCTGACCAGCCTCCGGCTGTCCGGGTCGACGATGCCTGGACTGCATGCCATGGGAATCGAGGTCAAGGGCTCCGTGTGGCTCGACGAGGGGTTCCACAGCACTCAGGAGGTAACCCTCGAGCGAGCGCGGATCGGCAATGAGCTGTCCCTGCGGAAGGCGACGCTGGAGAGCATAGAGCCGAACCGGTGGGCGCTGAACGCCAATCGGATCAAGATCGGCGGCGCGCTCTTTGCCGGCCTCATGGAGGCCGACGGCCAGATCAGACTGATCAGCGCACGCATCGACGGCCTGGTCACGCTCCGGGGAGCGCGGCTCAGGAACCCCGGCAAAATCTGCTTTCAGGGCGAGCGGATGGTCCTCGGCGACAGTCTCTTCTTCCAGCGCGCCATGGGTACGAAGGAGCCGCTGGAAGCATCCGGGGCGATCGTTCTCACCAACGCACAGATAGCCGGCGGCATCGCCTTTGAAGGTGCTCTTCTCACCGAGCCGCAGACATTGTCAGAGAAGCCGCTTGAAGATCCCACGAGCATCCGCGCGACTCGCCTGCGGGTGGGACGCAACCTGAACCTGAGCGATGGGCTCAGGTGCGCGGGCGGCATCAGGGTGAAGTCGTCAGAGATCGGCGGAACGCTCAACCTGCATGGTATCGAGTCATGCGGAGGTGAGGTTCCGATCAACCTCTCCGGTACGACCGCCGACACCCTTGACCTGCGTTTCGCGAAGCCGCTATCCGGCACGCTCGACCTCACCAACGTGACGGTCGTCCGGCTCGTCGACGCAGCCGAGACATGGCCGGTTCGGATATCGACGGATGGCTTCACCTATGAATCGCTGCAGCCGCAGCCCGAGGTGAGCGCCGAACAACGTTTGGAGTGGCTGCAGCGCAACAAGAGCGGCTACTCACCCCAGCCCTATGAGCAACTCCTCTCGTTCTACCGTCTGTCCGGCAGAGAACAGGACGCAGCGCGAGTCGCACTCGCCAAGCAGCGCGCTCGGCGGTCGACATTGACCTGGCGCGGAAAAGCCTGGGGGCTACTACTCGACGCGACGGTCGGCTACGGATACCGGACCTGGCTCGCAGGAGTGTGGTTGCTGGCGCTGACCGTTGTCGGCACGTTCGTCTTCCGGAACTCCTCTCCGATCCCGATCGCTGATCACCCACCCGCGTTCCGGCCGTTCGCGTACGCGTTCGATCTTCTCGTACCATTGATCGATCTCGGTCAGGAGTCGTCGTTCCGAATGTCAGGTCCACGCGAGGTCGTCAGCTGGATCTTCGTCCTGCTCGGTTGGCTGCTGACGACCTCGGT
Organism: Allocatelliglobosispora scoriae; assembly: GCF_014204945.1. Classification (NCBI taxonomy): domain Bacteria; kingdom Bacillati; phylum Actinomycetota; class Actinomycetes; order Micromonosporales; family Micromonosporaceae; genus Allocatelliglobosispora; species Allocatelliglobosispora scoriae. The sequence goes on along the minus strand of NZ_JACHMN010000003.1, from coordinate 874,645 downwards.
GGCCGCAGGTCTGAGCCGTCTAGTCAATCGTCATTAGTCCGGCACCACACATCGGTCATCAGGTTTTGATCGTCGCGCCGGCGGAGCCGCCGAAGTTGCTGCGCACGGCGATCTGCTGCGGGTTGGTGATGAAGCCGCGCTGGTCGGAGTAGCGCCCGCCGCCGTTGTTGGTGAGCGTGAACATGAAGTTGCCGGCGCTGGAGTAGACGCTGAGGATCGCGTTGACGTTGGTGCTGGTGGCTTCGATCCGCAGCAGCCCGGACTTCCAGGTCGCCCGCGTGATCCGCACCGTGTCGGCGGGCGGCGGCGTGCCGGGGGTGACGGTGACCGTCGCCGTCCGCGTGACCGAGAACCACCGAGCGGTGACCGTGATGGTGGTCGGTGCGGTGACGGCCGAGGTCGAGAGGTTGAAGGTGCCGCTGGACTGCCCCGCGCTGACGACGGTCTCCGCCGGCACCTGGGCGATCGCCGGGTTGCCGGTGGAGAGCTGGACCACCGCGCCCTGGGTCATCGCACCGGTGAACCGCACCGTTCCGGTGGCGTTCTGGCCGCCGACGATGGTGGTCGGGACGAAGGAGACCGACGAGAGCGACGGGCCGGGCGGGGTCGCCGCGTTGACCGAGAGGTTCGCCGAGCGGGGCGTGTTGCCGACCCATGCCGTGAGCTGCACGATCGTGGGCGGCGCCGCGGCGTTGGTGGCGATCGGGAAGGTCACGCCGATGGCACCGGCGGGGATGGTCGCGGTGGCCGGGACGGTGGCGACGGCGGTGTCGCCGCTGAAGATCAGGACGGTCGTGTCGGTGCCCTCCGGGAAGGCGAGCGTGACGGTCCCCTGCGAGGACGCGCCGTCGCGCACGGAGTCGGGCGAGACGGAGAAGGAGCTGATCACCCCGTCGGCGGTGGCGGCACCGGGTGGCACGAGGAGCGCACCCACGAGGGACAGGGCAAGCGCGAGACACAGGCGGCGCACATGGCCTCCTCAGTAGATCGACATAGTCAAATCAAATGCTCGTCCGCCCGAGCCGGTTTGTCCATGGCCCGCGACGTGGCGCCACCCGTCGGGACACCTCAAGATCGCCGCAACCCTTGAAGAGTTGTGGCGATCTTGAGGCGCAGGCATTTGCATCGCTGGCTACCATCGGCGAGGTCGACTACACAGGATGTGACTGATGGGCGCGGTTACCCGTTCACTGTGGCTGCCGATCGGGCCGGCCAACTTCTACAGCGCGATGACCGATCCCGTTCTGCTGCAACGCGACGACGGCGTCCTCACCGGCGACTGCGTCTCGATGCGGCACGCGGAGCGCAGCGACTACATCCCGTTCCTGCGCGAATCCGTCCTGCGGCGGCTCATCGAGGTGCTGCCCGCCTCCTTCGGCTATGAGCGGGTGGGTTTCTGCGAGTTCAGCGGAGACCAGGACGACCAGTCGAGGCCGGTCAGCCTCACCATGACACTGCAGACGGCGACGGCGGTGGTCGGGCTGGCCGACGCCCGCCCCGCCCACGCCGAGCTGCTCGACGCGGGCGTGCAGACGGTCACGATGCGCGTGGACGAATTCGGGTTCTACACGTTCAGCGCCGCCCACGACGGTGCGCCCGGACTCGTCGCCAAGGCCCTCGCGGAGCACATCGTCACGGTCTTCGGCGGGAAGTTCGGGGTCAACCGGCTGCAGTCCATACGGGACCGGCACAGCAGCGAGGGCGTCGCCGCCGTCCGGCGATACAACGGGCTCAGCGTCACGGCACCGGCGGCGGAGCAGACCGAGGTCGCCTCGACGCCGCCCCGGGGAGCGCTCAGCTTCCACCAGCTCAACGTCTTCATCGAAGGGCTGTGCAACCAGTCGCTGCTGCCCGCGGTCTTCTTCGAGCACTACCGACGGGCGGGTGAGTGGCTGGAGGCGTACAAGCGGAAGTCCTCGATCACCACCGACCTCGACGACTTCATCCGCGAGGTCACCGTGGCCGCCGACGCCTCGACCGTCGCCGGGCAGCTCACGACCCTGCACCGCTTCATGATGATCTCGCGCGGCTCGCTGCAGTGGATGCGCCGGTCCGTCGAGAGCGTACGGAGGAGCCTGCTCGACCAGATGATGGCCGTCTCGCACCGCCAGGCCCGCCTGATCCAGCTCGACCTCTCCGGCATCGACTACGAGCGAACTCCCGAGATGACCGGCGAGGCGACCGAGTCGCAGATGCGCGGCTACGTCATGCTCGTCGCCACGAAGCTGCCGCTGATGTTCACCGTCTCCGACGGCGCGAGAACCGCGATGACGGCGCTGGCCGGCCGGGCCGCCGACCTCGGCCGCCGGAACTCCGACCAGCCCCACGACCTCTACATCCAGCTCGCCGAGGTCGAGGCGCTCGTGGGCTCCTGGGCCGACCTGCTCGACCGGCTCCGCGTCAACGTCAAGAGCCTGGAGACGGCGGTCGAGCACGACTGGCAGGAACGGCTCCTCTACGAGCAGGAACAGGCCCGCTCGGAACAGGAGGCGATGGCCGAGATCGAGCGCAGCCGCCACGGCCAGCCGGGCGGACGCCGAGTCGGCGACACGGCTTACAACGCGCTGATGCTGGTGCTCACGGTGATCGCGGTCTTCGTCGCGATCCGCACCGCCGACCAGTCCGGCAAGGACGCCCTGCCCCTCAGCGAGCAGCTCGTCGAGTTGTGGCCGGTCGTCCTCGGCGCGGCCGGGTTCCTCGTGCTGGCCTGGGCGTGGCGGGTATGGCGGCAGCGGCGGCCGGATCGGGACAGCTACAGCTTCGAGCTCGCGTTCCGCCTCGACGAGCGCGCCGACGAACAGCTGGTTCGCGACTACCTGAAGCTGGACACGATCATCAAGGTGCCGTCGGCGACGTTTCCCACGGTCACGCTGCGGCGGCTCGGCGGGTGGAGGGTGGAGGGGATCTCGACCGACACGACGCTGCTCAAGGTGCACTCGGTCGCGGTGGCCCGGGTGGGTCTCGTGCGGTATGCCCGGTTCGAGATCGTCACGGAGATCATGATTCGGCGGATCTCGAACGAGAGCCAGTTCTTCGTACGGCAGTGCCGGATGTTCGGCGACTCGCCGGTTCCGCTGGCTACGGGCAAGATCACCAGTCTGGTACGGGAGCTGTTGGTGCTCACCTGCACGCCGCTGGCGGAGACCTTCGATTTGGGTGCGATGACCGGGCCGCTGGATCTGCTCCACGCTCCGGCTAGCGCGGGGTAGGGGTTTTTCGCGCTCCTGGGCGGCGTTTCTCGGCACGATCGAGAGAGCTTGTTGAGACGGGGTGCGGGCGGTGCGGGGCGCCGGCGCGGGCCGTGCGAGGCGGCGGCGTGACGGTGTCGCGGGCGGTGCGAGGCGGTGGGCACGGGCGGTGCGATGCGGCGGCACGGGCCGTGCGATGCGTGCGGATCGGCGTGGGTGGTGCGGCGGAGCGAGCGCGGAGCGGCGGTGATCACGCACGTTCGGGGAAAGTGGCCCTACCACAGCGCAAGATCACGCTACTTCCCGGAAATTGGCCCTACCGAAACAGGCTGAGGGGACTACTTCCGGGAAACAGCACGATCAAGAGCTCGCCGACAAGGCGCGCCAGCACGTCGCGCCGCAGGGCACGCTGGCACCTCGCGCTGCTCACATGCTCCGCGCGGTGCAGCGCAGCGCAGTGCAGGCAGCGCAGTGCAGGCAGCGCAGTGCAGGCGGTGCAATGCGTGCGGTGCAATGCGGTGCGCGGTGCGGGCGCGGCGGTGATCGTGCACGTTCCGGGAAAGTGGCCCTACCACAGCGCAAGATCACGCTACTTCCCGGAAATTGGCCCTACCGACACAGGCTGAGGGGACTACTTCCGGGAAACAGCACGATCAAGAGCTCGCCGACAAGGCGCGCCAGCAGGCTGCGCGGCAGAGCACACCAACACTTCGCGCTGCTGACATGCTCCGCGAGGGCGGGCGCGATGCAGCAATGCCCGCAGCGCGGCGAGCTACGGCACTGCCCGAAGCGCGGTCCACTACGGCACTGCCCGTGCGCGGCTCGCTATGGCACTGCCCGAAGCGAGGCTCGCTACGGCACTGCCCGAAGCGAGGCTCGCTACGGCACTATCCGAAGCGCGGTTCGGGGCGGCGCCGCCCGGAGCACGGACGCAATGCCGCTCCGCCCGGAGCAAGACACGGGCGCAGCGCGGGCGCGGCGGTGATCGTGCACGTTCCGGGAAAGTGGGCCTACCTCAGCGCAAGATCGTGCTGCTTCCCGGAAACATGCCCTACCGACACAGACTGAGGGGACTACTTCCGGGAAATTGCACGACCTTGGGCAGCCTGAGCTGCTGCGAAATAATTTGGAAACCCAACCTATCTCAAGTATTGATTTCGATAAATTCGATAACTACCGTTCGGAAGCATCGGACGTCCGGCCCTTGAACTCCCTGCGAAAAGACTCGAAGGAGAGTGATTCGACCATGTCCACCATGCTGCGGCGCACCGTCATCGCACTCGCGCTCACCGTGGGGTTCGGCATATCCGCCGCCGCCCCGGCACAGGCCGCCGTCTGGTCCTCCACGGACCGCTGGGGCACCTACTCCAGCGGCGGCTACACGCTTTACAACAACGTCTGGGGCAGCGGTTACGGCCCGCAGACCATCTGGGCCAACTCGGCGACGAGCTGGGGCGTCTGGGCCAACCACCCCAACACCGGCGGCATCAAGTCTTACCCCAACCAGACCAGGTGGTCGGGCAAGAAGATCAGCGCCCTGGGTACGCTGAGCAGCACCTTCAACGTTACCGTGCCCACCAGCGGGGTGGCCTTCACGACGGCGTACGACGTGTGGTCCAGCGACAACAAGCACGAGATCATGCTGTGGATGAACAAGTACGGCGCGGTCGGACCGCTCGGCACGCTGCAGACCACGGCGAGCGTCGGCGGACACACGTGGAACATCTACCGTGGCAGCAACGGCAGCAACAACGTCTACTCGTTCCTGCGCACGAGCAACGCCAGCTCCGGCACGGTCGACATCAAGGCGATCGCCAACTGGATCAAGAACCGCGGCTGGTTCGGGGATGTGACGATCGGCAACGTGCAGCTGGGTTACGAGATCACGTCGGCGAGCGGTGGCAAGGACTTCATCACCAACAGCGCGACGATCACGGCCACGTGAGGTGTTAACCGCTCGCAAAGGTGCGTCGGCAGCGCCTACGGTCGGTGCATGACCGGGGATACGCGTGTCGTCTACACCAAGTTCGACGGCAGTCTGCACTGGCACCACGTGATTCAGCGCCTCGGGGAGGACCGCCACGGAGTGTGGCTGGGAGCACCGCCCGGCGTCCGCATGCAGAAGGGAACAGCCGGACGCGAGCATGTCACCGAGCACCCGCACGTCATGCTCTTCCGGCCCGGCGTGTGGTGGACGGCGGCCTTCAACGGTCCGCCGCACGAGACCGAGATCTACTGCGACATCACCTCGCCGGTCCGCTGGCTGCACCCGGGACAGGTCACCATGGTCGATCTCGACCTCGACGTGTCCCGGGAACGAGCCGGCGGTCGGGTGGTCCTGTGGGATGAGGATGAGTTCGACGAGCATCGGCTGCGGTGGGCGTACCCATCGGAGGTCGTCGACGCGGCGCGAGCGTCGGCGGCCTGGCTGATGACAGCGCTGGCCGATGGCACGGAGCCCTTCGCCAGCGACTATCGGGCCTGGCTGGAGCTGGTCAGCTGAGATCGACGAGCCGGTCGGGGGCGAGGCGTGGAGCTCTCGCCCCGGCTCGCCCGCATCTCGGGTGGAAGGTGCGTCACCGTGCATGATCGTGCTTCTTCACGGAAGTAAGCCCACCGACAAGCTCCGAGGGGCCTGTTTCCGTGAAGAAGCACGATCATGCCGGTGCCCTACTGGAACGGGCGTACCTCGATGGGCAGCTTGATCGCCTCGGCGATCCGCCGAGCCCAGCCCAGCGCCTCATCCAGATCCGCGGCCTGGATGATCGTGATCCCTCCGAGGTACTCCTTGCTCTCGGCGAACGGCCCGTCCGTCACGAGCACCTCGCCCTCCGCATGCCGCAGCACGGTCGCACTGCTCTGCGCGTGCAGCCCGCCCGCGAAGACCCACGCCCCCGCCGCCTGCATCTCCTCGTTGACCTTGGCGAGGTCGCTCATGACGACGGCGAGCTCCGCCGGCGGCAGCGAGCCGCCCTCGGGCTGATAGATGCTGATCAGGTACTGCTTCATGATTGGCTCCCTGGTTGGTCGAGGCTCTCACCCTCACAACGAACAGGGGCGCCCCGAACCGACAGCTCGTCAGGATGTCATCGGCGCCGTGAAGATCCTGGTGTAGTCGTTGCCGTCCGGGTAGTCCCCCAGCATCAGCGCCAGCTCGCCGAGGGTCCAGACCGGCCCGGCATAGTCGTCGAGCCGGTCGAGGTCCCCACGCCGCTCCGCCTCGGAGAGCCGTCGGCCGGGTCGCCCGAGGGTGAGATGCGGCTGGTAGGGCCGCTCGTCGACGGGCAGCTCGGCGGCGGCCAGCTCCTCGCGCAGCCCGGCGACGAGCGCGTGCAGGGCGTCGAGGTCGCCGTCGACACCGATCCAGATGGCGGCCGCCCGCAGGTTGTCGAACCACCCGCCGCCGGTCAGGCGCAGCCGGGGTGCGGGCGGGCGGGACCGAGCGGCGGCGGCGGTCATCGCGCCGGTCACCGCGTCGATCCGGTCCACCGGCACCTCGCCGAGGAAGGCGAGCGTGACGTGCCACTGGTCGGGCGGGACGGGCCGGCGCGACAGGCTGTCGGGGTGCGGCTGGGCGAGCGTGAGCCCGGCGACGAGTGCCGCGAGATCGCCGATCGCCGCCGGGGGCGGGTAGGCCGCGATGAAGAGGCGGCGCTGTTCGGTCGGCATGACCGGCAACGCTACCCGGCCGCGGTGCGCGGCCGGGTAGCGGCGGGGCGATCAGTAGTGCGGGCGGCGCCACGGTCCGGTGATGGCGAAGACGAGGCCGGGCGCCTGGATGTTGGCGAAGAGGGTCCGGCCGTCCTGGCTGAAGGTGGGGCCGGTGAACTCGCTGTCGCTCATCTCGTTGCGCGCCAGGGCGTACGCCTCCCCGCGCTCGCTCACGCCGACGAGGTGCGACAGGCCCTCCCCGTCCTCGGCGAGGATGACCCCGCCGTAGGGCGAGACGGTGATGTTGTCGGGCCCGTCGAAGGTGCCCTCCACCTTCGGATCGGGATTGACGCCGAAGATGGTCTTGAGCTCGATCGTCTCGTGCTTCGGGTCGTAGAACCAGACCTGGCCGTCGTGCTCGTTGACGCTGCCGTCGGTGTGCCGGGCGAAGCTGGCGACGAAGTAGACGCCGCCGTCGCCCCACCACTGGCCCTCCAGCTTGCGGCTGCGGGTGACCTGGTCATCGGTGAACTGCCGGCGGACCGAGACCGTGGTGGCGAGCCGGTCGGGCACGTCGACCCAGGTCACGCGGTAGCGCGTGCCGGGCGTGGTGGCCTGCGACAGGTCGGTGATGTGCACGCCCTTGAGCGAGGCGCTGAGCGCCTGGAGCCTGCCCGCGGTGTCGCCGCCCGCGCCCAGTGCCAGCGCCCGCAGGGCACCCTTGCGGCCCCGGAAGTGCCTCGGCGGGGTCCACCGGAAATAGAGCCCGTTGGGGCCGCTCGCGTCCTCGGTCAGGAAGATCTCCGAGGTGTGCGGGTCGACCGCGACGGCCTCGTGGGCGTAGCGGCCGAGGAATTTCAGCGCCACGGGGTGCCGGTTGGCTTCCCGGTCGAACGGGTCGACCTCGAACACCCAGCCGTGGTCCTGCTCGAAGATGCCGCCCTTGCGCTGCTCGGTCTCCTCGCAGGTGAGCCAGGTGCCCCAGGGGGTGATGCCGCCGGCGCAGTTGTTGTGGGTGCCCGCGACGCTGACGTATTCGCGGAGGCGGTTGCCGTGGGCGTCCACGTCGATCGTGGTGGTGCCGCCCTGCGCACCCGGGTCGAAGGTGAGGTCGGGCAGCGGCGGTACGCCGAACTCCTCGCCGCCGCCGATCTCATGGTTGTTGACGAGGGAGAATCCATGGCTGCTGCGGAAGCAGGCGGTGCCGTCGGGGTCGCTGGGGGTCGGGTGGCCCGACTCCAGCAGCGTCTTTCCCGCCTCGGCGACGATGCGGTAGGAGAAGCCTTCCGGCAGGGCGAGGATCCCGGCCGGGTCGGGCACGAGCGGGCCGTAGCCGGTCCGGGGTGCGTGCGCGAAGGCAGAGCTCGAGATCGCCTCGATGCTGCCTGCGAAGACGATGCCGAGGGTGCCGGCACGCAGCAGATTGCGACGGGACAGGGGGGAAGTCACGACGGTCACCTTCCGAGGACACTGGATGGACCGACCAACGATATATGTCAATGCGGCATTCATCACGCCTGCGGTGCGGGCGGCGGTCCCGGTCCGGATAGCATGGGCGATGCACTTCGCTCAGCTGGTCTTTCACGGCGGCACCGTCCTCACCGCCGACGGCCCGATCACCACCGCCGTCGCGGTCCGGGGCAACCTCATCGCCGCGGTCGGCGCCGGTGCCCGCGAGCTGATCGGCCCCGCGACCGAGGTGGTCGACCTCGCGGGCGGGCTGCTCGCGCCGGGCTTCCAGGACGCGCACATCCACCCCGTCGGCGGCGGCCTCAACAGCCTCCGGGTCGATCTGCTGGGCCTCTCCGGAGCACCGGCCTACCTCGCCGCGGTCGCCGCCTACGCCACCGCGCACCCCGACCGGCCCTGGATCACCGGCGGCGGCTGGGCGATGGCCGACTTCCCCGGCGGCCTGCCGACGGCACCGGCGCTCGACGCGGTCGTCGCCGACCGGCCGGTGCTGCTGCACAACCGCGACTGCCACGGCGCCTGGGCCAACACCCGGGCGCTGGAGCTCGCCGGGATCACCGAGCGCACCCCGGAGCCGCCGGACGGGCGGATCGAGCGCGGCCCCGGCAACCGGCCGACCGGCATGCTGCACGAGGGCGCGGTCGACCTGGTCACGGCCCTGATCCCGCCGCCGACCCGGGCCGAGCGGCTCGCCGCGCTCCGCTTCGCCCAGCGCCACCTGCACTCCCTCGGCATCACCGCCTGGCAGGACGCGATCCTCGGCGACTTCGGCTCACTCCCCGACGCGTCGGCCGACTATGCCGAGCTGGCCGCCCGGGGCGAGCTCACCGCGAGGGTCACCGGTGCCCTGTGGTGGCAGCGCGACCGCGGGCTGGAGCAGATCGAGGAGCTGCGGGAACGCCGCGACCGGCTCAGCAGCGACCGGTTCCGGGCGACGAGCGTCAAGATCATGCAGGACGGCGTGGCGGAGAACTTCACCGCGAGCATGCTGGAGCCCTACCTCGCCGACTGCCCGCACCCGCACGGACTCTCGTTCGTCGATCCGGCGATGCTGCACCAGGCCGTCGCCGCCCTCGACGCCGATGGCTTCCACCTGCACTTCCACGCCATCGGCGACCGGGCGGTCCGGGACGTGCTCGATGCCGTCGAGCACGCACGCGCCGCCAACGAGGCCTGGGACCGGCGGCACCACATCGCTCACGTCCAGGTCGTCAACCCCGCCGACCTGCCACGATTTGCCGCCCTCGATGTGACGGCCACGATCCAGCCGCTCTGGGCCACGAACGAACCGCAGATGACCGAGCTGACCCTGCCGATCCTGGGGCCGGGCCGGGCGGCTCATCAGTACAGCTTCGCCGGCCTGCGCCGCGCCGGTGCCCGGCTCGCGGCGGGCAGCGACTGGCCGGTGAGCCGCCCCGATCCGCTCTGGGGCATCCACGTCGCGGTCAACCGGACCCTCCCGGCCCGCGACCCCGATCACGATCCGGAACCCTTCCTGCCCGGCGAGAGGCTCACCCCGCTGGAGGCGCTCACCGCCTATACCGCCGGGTCCGCACACGTCAACAACCTCGGGGGTACGGGCACCATCGCGCCCGGAAACCTCGCCGATCTCGTCGTGCTCGACCGGGACATCCTCACCGAACCCGTCGATACGATCGCCGACGCGCGCGTTCTGCGTACCTATGTGGATGGTGATCTTGTCTTTCACGCCCGCTAGGGCGTGTCGTCGCTCCACGTCACCGCGACGATGCGCCACCCGGCCGGGGTGCGGACGCACTGCATGCTCTTGGCGCCCGTGCCGGTGAAGGGCTCGCCGCGCAGCACACCGGCCTTGGCGTAACGGCTGAACCGCTGCGCCACATCGCCGCTGATCACGGTCTGCTCGCTCGTCTCCCACTCGTGGAACTCGACCAGCTCGCCGCCGGTGAGCAGCGCCTGCCGGGGCTCGATGAACCCGTCCAGGTCATAGATCTGCTGGTCGGGACCGGCCTTGACGACCACCCCCGTGGGCAGGAAGAGGTCCCGCAGCGACGCCACGTCGGGCGCCGCACCGCCGAGGTTGCCGAAGGCGCCGAAGAAGGCGGCGGCCAGCGCGTCGATCGCCGCCCGGTCCGGCTCCGCCTGCGGCGTGCGGGCGAACCACTCGTCCGCGAGGATCGACCAGATCTGCAGGTCCTTCCGCTCGGTCGACCCGGACCGGCCCGGAACCGCGGAGCGCATGACGCCGTCGAGCCGCATGCCGAGACGCTGGGCCACCCGGTTGCTCGGCTCGTTCCCCGCGACGGTCTGCCACTCGACACGCTGGACGCCGCGCTCGCGGACGACCCAGTCGAGCAGCTTCGCGGCCGCCTTGGTGATCAGCCCGCGCCCCACCGCGGCGGGCTCCAGCCAGCAGCCGAGCTCGCAGATGCCGGTGGCGGTGTCGAGGTGGACCACCATGACGCCGCCGACGAGGGTGCCGTCGAGCCAGATGCCGTGGATGCCGCCGCCGTGCTTGGCGTGGCCGTCGGCGTAACGCTGCAGCACGGCGGTGGCCGACTCCAGGTCGACGGCGACGAAGCTCTGCCCCACCCAGGGCGCGATGTGCTCCCGTGCCCGGTCCAGGTGGGCGAGGAACTCGTCGGCGTGCCACGGCAGCAGCGGGCGGAGCACGGCACGGTCGGTCAGCGGTTGAGCGGAGTACATGGCACTCACACTAACCGGCTGTCAGGCAGCGCCGGGGTGCACCGCCAGCTCCCCGGTCCGACGGCGGCGCCACTGCAGCGGCAGGTGGATCCGCTGGGTGGGCGAGCCGTCCCACTGCGGTCGCAGCCCGTGCGATTGCAGCACCCGCACCACGCTCGCACCCACCTCGGTCTGGTCCTTGCCGTCATAGGCGAGGTAGACGCCCTCGCCGTTGGCGCCGCGCTCGGCGTCCTGCTGGTGATAGAAGACGTAGCCGAACGGCGCCTCGCCCTCGGGGAACTCCTCGCCGATCTCGCTGTGGCCGCAGTTCTGGCAGCAGGCGAAGTTCTCCCGGGCGACGATGCCGACCCGGTCCAGCTCGGCGAAGGCGGCCGTCAAGCGGTCGCTGTCGGTCACCTCGGGCCAGCCCCGCTGCTCGACGAGGAACGACGCGAACTCGGCGTCGGCGACCTCCTCGGCGAGGCGGCGGATCTCGTCGGAGTCGGCCTCGCCGGTCAGGTAGTCGACGGTGTCGTCCACGATCTCGTCATAGGGATCCTCGCCGATGGCGATCTGCGTACGGACGAACTCGACGACCTGCCCACGAAGTTCCATGACCGCACACGATAGGACACGCCCTAGCGTGCCGAAGCAGCAGTCGGCGGTCCGGTCGGCGGCACGAAGAAGTAGGTGGACTGGGCCAGCAGGAGGCCCGACTCGTCGACGGTGAAGATGTCGGCGAACTCGACACCGTCCCCCGTCGCCCGCGGTGCGTCGAGCACGAAGCGGCCGGTCACCGCGACCCGCCCGCCGGAGGCGAAGACGTGCTGGACGACGTAGTGGCCGTCGCGGGTTCGCGAGGCGGCGGTCCGGTCGCGCTCCAGCTCGTCGCGGCCCCGGATGATGCCGGCGTCGGGACGGCGTACCACCGCGTCGGCGTGGAAGAGCGAGGCGTAACCGTCGATGTCGCCGCTGTTGAGATAGGCGTAGCTGAGCTGCGCGTGATCGTGGCCGATCGCGGAGACAGCGGCGCTCGCCGTCCGGTGTGGAGACATGCCGGGATCCACCGTGGTCCTCCATTCGATGCCGGTATGGCTATTTGTCACTGTCTGGTCGTGCCATCGTCATCGGCGCCGTTTCGCTGCCGCTATCGCACTGCTATCGTCGCGATAATCGAAGGGTGGGATGACCGGTGTCCGATCCCGTCTTCCGCATCCTCGGTCCGCTGGAGGTGCAGACCAGCGCCGTCGACCTCGCGCCGCTGCCACCCGGTCGGCACGAGATCGTCCTCGGCGCGCTGCTCATCGAGGCCAACCGAGTGGTCCGTGTCGATCAGCTCATCGACGCCATCTGGTACGACGACCCGCCCGCGACCGCGCGTACCCAGGTGCAGATCTGCGTCTCCGGGCTGCGCCAGCACCTCGCCCCCCTCGGCCAGGACGTCTCCATCGTCACCCGGTCACCCGGCTACATCCTGCGGGTGGCCCGCGACCAGGTCGACGCGCACCTCTTCGCCGAGCTCGTCGCGGAGTCCGACGTGCTCGCCCGGGAGGGTCGCCGCGAGGAGGCGTCCCAGCGGATCCGCCGCGCGCTGGACCTGTGGCGCGGCTTCGCCCTCAGCGGCACCCAGAGCCGGGTGCTGCAGGCGAAGGCCGCCCAGCTCGACGAGAAGCGGCTCAGCGCGATCGAGACCTACACCGAGCTGGAGCTCGTCCTCGGACGGCACCACCGGGTCATCGACGACATCGGCCCGCTCGTCACCGAGCATCCGCTGCGCGAGCGGCTGCGCGGCCAGCTCATGCTCGCCCTCTACCGGGCCGGGCGGCAGGCCGACGCGCTGCGCGCCTACCGCGACGGCCGCCAGGTGCTCGTCGACCAGCTCGGCCTGGAGCCGGGCGAGGAACTGCGGCGGCTGGAGCGCGCGATCCTCGCCGGAGACGCCGGGCTGCGCCCCGAGACCCCGGTCGCGGTGACCGCACCGACCCCGATCGCGGCCCCCGCCGCCCAGGAGGTCACGCCGCGGCTGCTCCCACCCGACCTCAGCGACTTCACCGGGCGCGGTGACCTCGTCGAACTCCTCGAAGCCCAGCTCACCGGCGCCGACCGCCGGGACGCGCCGGTCGCGATCCTCACCGGCAAGCCGGGTGTCGGCAAGACCTCGCTCGCGCTGCACGTGGCACACCGCGTCCGCGACGCCTTCCCCGACGGGCAGCTCTACGCCGACCTCAGCGGTACGCGGACCGAGCCCGCCTCACCGGTCGACGTGCTCGACTGCTTCCTGCGCAACCTCGGCCTGCCCGGCGAGGCGATCCCGGACGGGCTCGACGCGCGTACGGAGACCTTCCGCGGCCTGCTCGCCGGCCGCCGGATGCTGATCATCCTCGACGACGCGCACAGCGACACCCAGATCAGCGCCCTGCTGCCCGCCGCGCCCTCCTGCGGTGTCGTCGTGACGACCCGGACCAGGCTCACCGGCCAGCCCTGGGCCACGATCGTCGAGGTCGAGGTGATGGACGACGAGCAGTCGTTGCGGCTGCTCGGCGCGGTGATCGGCGAGGCGCGGCTCGCCGCCGAACCCGCCGCCGCGGACGCCCTGATCCGGCTCGTCGGCGGGCTGCCGCTGGCGCTGCGGGTCGTCGCCGCCCGGCTCGCCGCACGTCCACACTGGTCACTCGCGTGGATGCGGGAGCGCCTCGCCGACGAGCGGCGCCGCCTCGACGAGCTCGCACACGGCTCGCTGATGGTGCGCGCCAGCCTGGCGCTCTCCTACGACGGCCTCGAACCCGACGCGCGCCGGATGCTGCGGATGCTGTCGGGCCTCGACGCGGTCACGCTGCCGGTCTGGGCCGGGTCATCGCTGCTGGAGATCGATCTCTTCCGCGCGTCCGACCTGCTCGAGGTCCTCGTCGACGTGCAGCTCCTGGAGATCGCGGCGGTCGATCTCAACGGCAGCCCGCGCTACAAGTTCCACGAGATCATCCGGCTCTTCGCCCGCGAGCAGCTCGAACTCGACGAGTCACCGCAGGCGCGCATGGACGAGCTGACCCGGGTCGCGGGCGGCTGGCTCTCGCTGGCGCAGGAAGCGCACCGGCGCATCTACGGCGGTGACTACACCGTGGTCCTCGGCGGTGCGCCGCTCTCGCCGCCGCCGCACAGCTATGTCACGCAAGTGCTCACCGACCCGCTGCGCTGGCTCGAGGCCGAACGGGCCAACCTCTGCGCCGCGGTGGCCCAGGCCGCGAAGGCAGGCGCCGACGAGCTCGCCTGGTCGCTCGCCGTCGCGCTCGTCGCGCTCTTCGAAACCCGCTGCTACTACGAGGACTGGGAGCGTACGCACACCCAGGCGCTCGCCGCCGCGCAGTCCGCCGCCAACCACCGGGGCACCGCCGCGCTGCTCTGCTCCCTCGGTTCGCTGCACCTGAGCCGGTCCCGTCTCGACGAGGCCGAGCAGGTGATCGTCCCGGCGCTCGCCGGATTCGCCGAGCTCGGCGACGTAGCGGGCACCGCCCTCGCCCGGCGCAACCTGGCCCTGCTGCACCAGCTGCGGCGTGAGGGCACCCGGGCGATGGCGGGCTACCAGGAGTCGCTGGCGGACTTCGCCACCATCGGCGACCCGATCGGGCAGGCACACGTGCTGAGCCAGATGGCACAGCTCGAACTCGCCGCCCAGTCCCTGGAACCCGCCGCCGCCTACCTGCACCGGGCACTCGCCCTGTCCCGGGGCATCGGCACCCGCCGGGTCGAGTCGCAGGTCCGCTACCGCCTCAGCGGCCTGCTGATGTCGCAGGGCCGCCACGAGGACGCCGAGGACCTCCTCGCCGACGTACTCGAACTCGTCCAATCAGCCGGCGACGTCGTCGGCCACGGCCGGATCCTGCACCGGCTCGGCGTGATCAACGCCCGACTGGGCCGGGGTCGGGAGGCGCAACGCCTGCTGCGCGAGGCACTCGCGGTCCGCCAGCAGGTCCTCGACCGCCAGGGCGTCGCCGACATCCGCGCCGAGCTGGCCAAGCTGGCCCTGGACCCGAGCCTCGACCCGGTCTAGCCCCCGGTCACGTTTTGCAGCAAAGCGTGGCTTCCGGCGCGGAAATGGCCACGCTTTGCTGCAAAACGTGACCGCTTCCCGCGACACGATCACCAGCGCTTACACCAGAGTCGCGCAACCACACTCCCGAACCGGGCCCACGGAACCGGGGCCCACGGCACCCGGCTCACGGAATCGGGGCTCGCGGCAACCCGGCTCGGCTGCACCCCGGCTCGCGGCGCCGCACCAAGATCGCCGCAACTCTTCAAGAGTTGGTCCTATTTCGGCGGCGTGCCGTCATCGTTGCCCGGTGGGCGTCGGTGATCACACCTTCTTGGGGGAAATCGGTGTGATCAAGGCTCGTGATCACACTGATTTCCCCCAAGAAGGTGTGATCTTGGCTGCTAGGGCGCCGCTTGCGCCGGCACCCGCGGAGGGGCATCTGAAGATCACGTCTGGTTCGGCGGATCAGACGTAATCATGGAGCGAGATCACGCCTGTTTCCCTGAAGCAGACGTGATCTCTGGACGACTACATTGCCGGGATGCTGGGGCCCGGAGCCGAACACCGGCTCGACGGGTAGAAATCTCAGAACGGCCGCATCGGGTGGATCGCGGGCGCGACGTGCGGTAGGTCAGCTACGGCATGGCATCGACGATTGCCGACTTAGCTTCGGGGGCCTCAGCCCACGCGGAGCAGCAGGATCACTTCGCCACAGCGCCGTCACCCCAGGGGGTGTCGAGCAGGCGGAACGCGCCGTCACCCCAGGGGGTGTCCAGCAAACGGATCGCACCATCACCCCACGGGGTGTCCAGCAAGCGGATGGCGCCGTCACCCCAGGGGGTGTCCAGCAAACGGATCGCACCATCACCCCACGGCGTGTCCAGCAGGCGGAACGCACCGTCGCCCCAGGGGGTGTCGAGCTGGTGGACCACAGTGGAGGCCAGCTCGATCGGCGGGCTGGGGGCGGCGAGCGCGGCGACTGCCGTGCCGAGCGCGAGAGTGCTGACTGCGGTGGCGACAAGCGTGACCATGCGGCGCATCGGAAGCTCCTTCAGTGTCTTCACCAGCGGTTTCGCTGGCTATGTTTCTGAAGTTATGGATCTCTCCCATCGGCGGATTATCACCGCGACATCCCTTGCCACCAGCCGATTCGCGCTCCGGACAAGGCCGCGCGATAGCCCCGCGATAGCGGTGTATCGAAGCTTCGAGATGGGTGCGAAATCCTCGCACCGCGGGGGCTCAACGAAGCGACACTCCGATGAGGAGCGACATGACCACGCTGTCCGTGCCACTGCACTTCGGTGGCGTGCTGAAGACCTGGCGCAAGCGCCGAGGGGTCACCCAGCAGCAACTCGCCGATCTGTCCACGGTGAGCGTGCGGGCGATCCGCGACCTGGAGATCGGGCGGGTGGCCCGGCCTCGGCACGACACCGTCCGCCTGATCTGCGATGCGCTCGGCCTGACCGGCCGGGCCCGCGCCGATTTCCAGGCGGCGGCGATCCAGCTCGACGACGACCGGTCCTGGCTGCACGAGCCACCGGCACCGCCGCCCGCGGTCTTCGACGGCCTCATCGGACGCTCGGCCGAGTTGGCCGCGCTCGACGAGGCACTCGCCGGCGGGCAGCGGCTCATCGGGCTGATCGGGCTCGCCGGGGTGGGCAAGACCCGGTTGGCACTGGAGGCGGTGGCATCCTGGCACGCTGCCGATCGGCTGCCGGTGTTGTGGTCGGCCTACGCGGGATCGCGGGACGACACGGTCTCGGCGATGATCCGGACGGCGTTGAGCGCCGAGACGTCCGCCACCGCAAAGATCGGGGCTTCGGACCAGCTCAGCGCACTGGTACGCGACCGGGACACGATTCTCGTCTGCGACGGCTACGACGGCCGGGACACGAGCGCCCTGGATGTCGAGGCGGTGGGGAGCCTGTTGCGGGCCTGCCGAGGGCTGCGGATCCTGGTGACCTCGCGGAGCCCGCTGGACCCCGGCGGGGCGTGGCTGCTGCCGGTGGGGCCGCTCGGCGTACCGGCGGATGGTCTTGATCTTGATTTGTTGCGGGACGCGGCGTCGGTGCGGTTGCTGCTGCGGCACGTGCGGCGGGAGCGGCCGGATTTCGACCTGGATGCGGGGAACGCGGCGCAGGTGGCGGCGATCTGCCGGCGGCTGGACGGGCTGCCGTCGGCGCTGGCGGCCGCAGCGGCGTGGTTCCTCTTCTACGAACCGTCGGCGCTGCTGGACCGCATCGAGTCCGACCCGTTCGCGGTGGTCGCGGATGAGGCGCCCGAGCTGCGGTCGGTGATCCGGGCGGCGGTCGGCGGCTTGCCCCCGGAGGAGCTCGCCCTGCTCGATGCGGTTGCCACAGTGGACAGTCCATTCTCGATCGCCGCAGTGGCCGGCGTGACCGGGCTCGGTCCGGGGACGGCGGCCCGGCTCGTCCGGCGATTGTGCTTGCGCGGCCTGCTGCGCGCGGCGAGCGAGGACGGCGGGCGCGAGGCGCGCTTCACGGTGCTCAGCCTCGTCACCGACGCCCGCAAAACTGCCGCCCTACTGCCGGAGCAACCACCGATCGCGAGCCTCCGGCACGCATAGCGTCGCGCCAACGCACTCCCTCCCACGCACCACGAATGCGAAGGGTAAACTGATGAAGTTCGATGAATTGGCGCGGCTCGTCGAGAGCCCGTCCCTGAACATCGTCGTGACGAGCATGTCCTCCGACTCGCACACCTGGAACCTCGTCTATCTCCAGCTCGTCCTGGAGGAGCTGGGGCACCGGGTCGTCAACCTCGGCGCCTGCACCCCCGACGAGGTGATCGTCGAGTCCTGCCTCGACCAGCGGCCGGACCTGATCGTCATGAGCAGCGTCAACGGGCACGGCCGCCATGACGGCGCCCGCGTCATCCGCGCCATCCGCGGCTGCCCGGAGCTCGCCGCGACGCCGGTCGTCATCGGCGGCAAGCTCGACGTCGCGGCCGGTGCCGACGGCGGCGTCACGGCTGAGCTGCTCGCGGCCGGCTTCGACGGTGTCTTCACGGGCTCGGCGGCGATCGCCGAGTTCCGCGCGTTCGTGGCGGCGCTGCCCGTGCCGTCGCCGCGCGAGCTGATCGGAGCCACCCCCACGCTGGTCGACGAGCTCACGCCGGTCGGTGCGTGATGTCCTTCGGTGACGCCGTCGCCCGGCTCGCCGCCCGTGGCGGGCTCGTCGTGCAGCCCCGGATGGGCTTCGCCGACCCGGCGCGCATGCGGGCCGGGCTCGCCGCCACCCGGGCGGCCCGGGCCGCGACCGCCGGGACCATCACCCTGGACAGCTACACCCGGGTCAACGACCACGAGTCGGTACGCCTGGCGCTGCACCGGGGCGACGCCCTCAACGGCTTCCCGATCGTCGGGCACGGCCCCTCGGTCACCGGGGCGATGATCGACGGCATCGCGGCGCCCGACTTCCCGATCCAGGTGCGCCACGGGTCCGCCGACCCCCGGCACATCATCGCCGCCCTGCTCGGGGCAGGTCTCGACGCGACCGAGGGCGGTCCGGTCTCCTACTGCCTGCCCTACAGCCGCACCCCGCTGGCGCAGGCCGTCCACAACTGGGCCCGCACCTGCGAGGCGCTCGCCGACGCCCGGACCGCCGAGCGCGAGCCGCACCTGGAGACGTTCGGGGGCTGCATGATGGGCCAGCTCTGCCCGCCCGCGCTGCTCATCGCGCTGAGTGTCCTGGAAGGACTCTTCTTCTGGCAGCACGGGCTGCGCAGCATCTCCTTCAGCTATGCCCAGCAGACCAACCCGGCCCAGGACGAGGAGTCCGTGGCCGCGCTGCACCGCCTCATCGGCGAGCTGCTGCCGCAGGCCCGGTCGCACGTCGTGATCTACACCTACATGGGGGTCTTCCCACGGACGGAAGCCGGGGCGCTGCGGCTGCTCGCCGAGTCGGCCCGGCTCGCGGTCCGCGGCGGGGCAGCCCGGCTGATCGTGAAGACGACCGCCGAGGCATTCCGGATCCCGACCGTCGCGGAGAACGTCACCGCGCTGGAGTACGCCGCCACCATCGCCCGGCAGGAGCTGCGGGCGACCCGGCCGCCGCAGGACACGGGCGTCTACGACCAGGCGCGGTCGATCGTCGACGCGACGCTGGAGCTCTCCACCGACATCGGCGCCGCGCTCGTCGGCGCCTTCGCCCGGGGCTACCTCGACGTGCCCTACTGCCTGCACCCGGACAACGCCGGCGAGACCCGGGGATATCTCGACGCGGCGGGCAACCTGCGGTGGAAGCGGATCGGTTCGCTGCCGATCCGCGCCTCCGCCGATGTCGTCTCGGCCCGCCCGATGACCTCCGTCGAGCTGATCAACTCTCTGTCCTATGTAGAACGTACTTACGACCGTATCCCTTGAGAAGGAGCAGATCCATGACGCAGATGCAGATCCACGAGGCGGTCGCGGCTTCCCTCCCGCCGGGCCCCCGCGAGCACCTCACCTCACCGGTCACCCGGACCGTGCTGCGGGTGCAGAACGAGATCACCGCCGCCGCCCGCGATTACCTCGGCGGCGACGGCTTCGTCGAGATGCTGCCGCCGATCATCGGGCCGGTCACCGACCCCGGTGCACGCGGCGCCAAGCAGGTCGACATCGACTTCTACGGCCATCGCTACAAGCTGATGACGAGCGCGATCCTCTACAAGCAGGCCTCCCTGCTCGCCTTCGACAAGATCTTCTACATCGCGCCCAACGTCCGCCTGGAACCGCTGGAGACCTCCTCCACCTCGCGGCACCTCGCCGAATTCCACCAGATCGACGTCGAGTGCGCCCACGCGACGCGGGAGGAGATCCTGCTCGTGGCGCAGGGACTCGTCAGCCACATCGTCCGCCGGGTCACCGAGCGGATGCCCGCCGAGCTCGTCTTCCTCGGCCGCGACCCGCGCGCCTTCGACGCCCTGCTCAGCGGCGGCTTCGGCCGGATGACCCACCGCGAGGCGACCCAGGAGCTGCACGATCTCGGCCACGACCAGAGCCACGACGCCGAGATCGACTGGGAGGGCGAGCGCATCCTCTCCGCCGAGTACGAGCGGCCGTTCTTCATCACCGACTACCCCAAGGGATCGCGCGGCTTCTATGACCGGGAGAACCCGGCGATGCCCGGGACGCTGCGCAACTTCGACCTCATCGCCCCCGAGGGCTACGGCGAGCTGTGCAGCGGCAGCGAGCGGGAGTACGAGTACCGCCAGATCGTCGCCCGCATCCGCGAGACCGGCGAGAACCCGGCGAAGTACGGCTGGTACCTCGACCTCGTCCGCGAGGGCATCAAGGGCAGCTCCGGCTTCGGCATCGGCCTGGAGCGCCTGACCCGCTACATCTGCGGCCTGGACTCCGCGTGGCAGGCGAACGCCTATCCCAAGCTCCCCGGCCGGGTGTCCCCGTGAGCGCGCTGCGAGCCGCGACCTTCCCGGAGGCACAGGTCCGCCGGCGCGCCCGGCTCGGCGCCGCCGCGGCCTTCCCCGATCCCGAGGGGTACGGGACGAGCCTGCTCGGCGCCGATCCGGCCCGTGCCGCCGCCGACGAGATCGACAATGCTCGACTGGTGCCACCGGTCTTCATGCCGCAGCGCCTGGAGCGGCTCATCGATCTCGCCCGCGAGCCGATGTACGGCGACGTCGACCTGACCACCTCGATCGGCGGCTTCGTCTCCCCACTGCCCGCCTACGTCTCCGCTTTCGGGTCGACGCAGGTGGCGAGCTCCAACCTCGGGCTGGCGGTGAGCGAGCAGGCGGGGCGGTTGGGCGTACCCATGGTGATCGGCGAGAACGTGGTGCCGATGAACGGTTACGGCCGGATGGAGGGCGACGGCGAACGGAGCCTGCTGGGTCGGGTGCAGCGCTACGCGGCGGCGGTGCCCGACGGCCTGGGCGGCGTGGTCGTGCAGCAGAGCACGGAGGACGCCGACGCCGAGGTCTGGAACCTCGTCTACAGCGACCCGACCGCGACGAAGCTGCTGGAGACGGGCAGGCTCGCCTTCGAGCTGAAGGTCGGCCAGGGCGCCAAGCCGGGCCTCGGGGGCATGACGGTCGTCAGCACCGAGACCGGGGCGAGCGTCGCCGAGCAGTACGCGATCGATCCGATCTACGGTACCGAGGCCGGGCGGGTGCTGCGGTGCAGCGCGCCCGGCACCTTCACCGACGAGATCCTGCGCCAGCAGATCCGGTTGATGCGCAACAACTTCCCGCGTGCCCGGATCTGGGTGAAGCTGCACCCGGGCCGCGACATCGCGCAGGCGGCAGCGGTCGCCTGGGCAGCGGGGGCGTCGGCGGTCACCGTCGACGGCGCCGAAGGCGGCTCCGGCTGGGCACCACTGTCCTTTCTGGACCACGTGGGCCTGCCGCTCGGCGAGTGCCTGCACCGCATCGGCCGGCCCGACGGGTGCCTGCTCGCCTCCGGACGGATGTGGGACGGCGCTCGGGTGGCGAAGACCCTCGCCCTCGGCGCACGGGCGGCCGGGCTCGGCCGGGCCGCACTGCTCGCCGCCGACGAGGACCCCGCAGCCGGCCTCACCCGGCTGCTGACCTGCCTCGATTTCGAGCTGCGCCTCATCATCAGCGCGCTCGGCAAATACACCACCGACGCCCTCGGACCCGAGGATGTCTGGCTGCCCGCGCGGGCGGCGACGTCACCCGTGCCGGAAGGAGAGCTGAGCCGTGAGTATCACCGCTGAACCCGACCTGATCGCCGAGGAGGCGGGCATCGAGCCCGCACCGGCAGCGCCCGCACTGGCAGTGCCCGCCTCGGCCGAACCGCCCCGGCGGGGTGTCCTGCGCAACCGGGACTTCCGGCTGCTCTGGGCGGGTGAGACGACGAGTAAATTCGGCAGCGCCATCACCGGCGTCGCCCTGCCGCTCGTCGCCGTCACCGTCCTGGATGCGGGCCCGCTCGGGATGGGCGTGCTCACCGCGCTCTCCTGGGTACCGTGGCTCGTCTTCGGCCTGCCCGCCGGCGCCTGGGTGGACCGCTGGCCCCGGCGGACAGTCATGATCACGTGCAACGCGTCGGCGCTCGTACTGCTCGTCAGCGTACCGATCGTCTACTGGCTCGGGCTGCTCTCGATGGGCTACCTGCTCTTCGTCGCGCTCGCCTCCGGCATCGGCGCGGTCTTCTTCTCCCCCGCCTACGGCGCCTATCTGCCGTCGCTCGTGGACGGCGAGGACCTCGGCGAGGCGAACGCGAAGCTGCACGGCAGCGCCCAGGTCGCCTTCATGGGCGGCTCCGGTGTCGGCGGTGTCATCGCTGCGGTCTTCGGCGCGGTCGGCGGCATCCTCGTCGACGCGATCACCTACCTGGTCGCGGTGGTCTGCCTCGGCTCGATCAGGCATCGCGAGCCGCGTCAGGTGCGATCGGCGGACGCGCCTCGAAAGACGATCCGCCAGGACATCGCCGACGGCATCCGGTTCCTGGTGCGCGATCCTTACCTGCGGATCATCGCGCTCTGCGCCGGGGTGGAGAACCTGCTGCTCTCCGGCGCGCTCGCCCTGCTCGTGGTCTTCCTGATCAAGGTGGTCGCGATCCCGGCCGGCTTCGTCGGCGCGCTGCTCATCGCCGACAGCCTCGGCGGCCTCGCCGGTGCGCTGATCGCCAACCGGGTGTCGCGGAAGCTCGGCACGGCACGGGCGCTGATCGTCCTCGCCATCACCACGGCACCCTTCGGACTGCTGATCCCGCTCACCACCGACGGCTTCGGGATGCTGTTCTTCGCCGTCGGGATGGGCGTACCGGCCGCGGGCATGGTGGCCTGCGGCATCATCAGCGGCACGTTCCGGATGCGCTACTGCCCGCCGCAGATGCAGGGCCGGGTCAGCACGTCGGCGATGGTGATCGTCTATGGCAGCATGCCGATCGGCGCCCTCATCGGCGGCCTGCTCGGCAGCACCCTGGGCATCACCACGGGCCTGTGGATCATGCTCGGCGCGCTCGCGGCGGCGAAGTGGTTGCGCTTGATCGGTCCGATCAAGCGGAGCCGCGACCTCCCCACGGAGCCCGCTGCCGCAGTGCCCGCGTAGCGCGCTGGAATGCGCTGATCGCGTTGTTTCCCTGTTTCTGGCCCCACCTCCCGCACCGGAGGGGCCAGAAACAGGGAAACAACGCGATCTTGCGTTCCGCCCACCCCAGCGCGCCTCGCCCGGCGCGCCTCGCCCGGGTGCCCGGCGCGCCCCAAGATCGTCGCAACTCTTGAAGAGTTGGTGTTATCGCGCGGGTCAGGCTGCACCGCGGGACGAGCTCGTGCCGACTGCCACGCTTTGCAGCAAAGCGTGGCCATTTCGCGCGATGAAGCCACGCCTTGCTGCAAAGCGTGACGAGAGCGGGAGTGCTCACCGAGGGGCCCGGCCTCAAGGCCTGGGGTGACCGTGAAGAGATGGCATCTCGCGCGGCGATAGCACCAACTCTTCAAGAGTTGCGGCGATCTTGCTCCGCCCGGCCGAATCCGCCCGCGCGAGATCCGCCCCGCGCCACATCCGCCCGCCCGCACCAGATCTGGCGGGTCGATAGCGGGCCCTGCGGCCCGGAGCGGGGCCGGACGAGCACGAACGCCCTCCATGATCGCGTTGTTTCCCCGTTTTAGGCCCCTCCTCCTGCGTGTGAGGGCCCACGTTCCGGGAAACAACGCGATCACGCGCTCCAGTCCGCCCCGATAACACCAACTCTTGAAGAGTTGCGGCGATCTTGCGGCGCGACGCTATCCGGTCCAGCCGCGCCGAGCGCGCGGGGCCCGACGGGCACGCTTTGCAGCGAAGCGTGGCCTGGACGCGCGAAATGGCCACGCTTTGCTGCAAAACGTGACCGGGGGGCGCGGTGAAGCTGCCGGTCAAGTGCCGGTGCTAGCGCCGGTTTGCGCACTTCAGCGGCCATAGCCTTCGCGTAATCACGAAACGCTGAGGCATTGGAGATGGTCACCGTGGCTAATCCCTTCGACAACGAGGACGGGCTCTTCACCGTTCTCGTCAACGCCGAGAACCAGCACTCGCTCTGGCCCGTCGGCATCGCCGTACCGGCCGGCTGGACCGTCGTCCACGAGACCGACACCCGGGCCGCGTGCCTGGAGTACGTCGAGGCGCACTGGACCGACCTCCGTCCCGCCAGCCTGATCGCCGCCGCACAGGCTGCCTGATCTGCTGACCGACCTGACGAATGGTGGATCGGGGTGATGACAATGACCGCGACAAATCCGTCCGAGAGCACAGTGCACGCCGAGTTCGCACGTCAGGCGGCACGGAAGCCGGGCGCGACAGCGCTGATCGCCGGCGAGCGACGCCTCACCTACGGCGAGCTGGACGCCAAGGCCAACCAGCTCGCGAACCTGCTCATCGCAGAGGGGGTGCGGCGGGGTGATCTCGTGGCGCTCTATGTCCCGCGCGGGCCGGAGCTGGTGATCGGCATGCTGGCCACGATGAAGGCCGGTGCGGCGTATGTGCCGGCCGACCTCGCCTACCCGGTCAGCCGGATCACGGGGCTGCTCGACGAGGCGAAGCCGCGGGTGGTGCTGACGACCGGCGAGCTGAGCGCGCACGTCCAGGCGTACCCCCTGGTGGATGTTTTTGATCTTGCAGGAGAGCCGACGACGGCGCCGGACGTGCCGGTCGACCCCGCCGACGCGGCGTGCGTGATGTTCACGTCGGGGTCGACCGGGCGGCCGAAGGGCTCCATCGGGGATCATCGCTCGATCCTGCGGACCTTCCTCGGCCAGGACTTCCTGGAGTTCGGGCCGGACCTGGTGTTTCTGCAGGCGGCGCCGATCTCCTGGGACGCGTGCGCGCTGGAGCTCTATCCGGCGCTGCTGCACGGCGCGGCCTGCGTGCTGCAGCCCGGGCAGAGCCCCGACGCAGCACTCATCGCGGAGCTGGTCAAGGACCACGGCGTGACCAGCCTCTTCCTCTCGGCGGGCATGTTCGCGCTGCTGGCGGACCTGCACCCGGAGATCTTCGGGCTGCTCCGCCAGGTGATCACCGGCGGCGACGTGCCGGTCCTGGCACAGCTGCACCGCATCCGGCGCGAGCACCCTCACCTGCGGATCGTCAACGGTTACGGCCCGGTCGAGAGCATGGTCGTGGCGAGCTGCCACCAGGTCACGATGGCCGATCTCGACGCGGTGACCCTGCCGATCGGCCTGCCGCTCAACGACACCGGCGTGCACCTGCTCGACGACGAGCTGCGGCCGGTCGGGCCGGGGCAGCCGGGCGAGCTCTACATCACCGGCGACGGCCTGGCGCGCGGTTACCTCGGCCAGGCCGGACTCACCGCGACCCGGTTCGTCGCCGCCGCCGACGGCACCCGGATGTACCGCACCGGTGACCTCGCCTCCCGGCGCGCCGACGGCGTGCTGGAGTTCCTCGGCCGCGCCGACGACCAGGTCAAGATCCGCGGATTCCGGGTCGAGCCCGGCGAGATCGAAGCGGTGATCGCGTCGCACCCCGGCGTCGTCGCGGTCAAGGTGATCGCGCGGGAGGACCGCCCGGGCGACAAGCGCCTCATCGGGTACGCCGTGAGCCCCCACCTCACCGCGGCGGACCTGCGCTCCTATGTGGAGACCAGGCTCCCCGACCACCTCGTCCCCTCGGCGTTCGTGCTGCTCGACGCGCTGCCGCTGACCGCCAACGGCAAGGTCGACCGGGCCGCGCTGCCCGCGCCGGAGTTCACCGGAACCGGCGAGCGACGAGCACCCCGCACCGAGCCCGAGGGCCTGCTCTGCACCATCTTCGCCGAGGTCCTGGGCCTCGCCGAGGTCGGCATCGACGACCACTTCTTCCACTGCGGCGGGCACTCCCTGCTCGCCGCCCGCCTCATCAACCGCGTCCGCGCCGCCTTCGGCACGGAACTGACCCTCCGTGACCTGTTCGCCGCCCCCACCGTCGCCGTCCTCGCCACCCACCTCGTGGCCAGCCGGGATGCCCGACCGGTGCTGCGTCCAACCCTTCGGACTCAAGGAGTTTCCATGATCCCCTTGTCCTTCGCGCAGCAGCGGCTCTGGTTCCTGAGCCGCCTCGAGCACAGCCCGGCCTACAACGTGCCGGTCGCTGTCAACCTGCGTGGCCGTATCGACACCGCCGCCCTGCGAGCCGCCATCGACGACGTGGTCGAGCGGCACGAGGCCCTGCGCACGGTCTTCCCCGAGCGCGACGACGAGCCGTACCAGAAGATCATCGATGGCGGCCGACCCGTCTGGATCGAGGTGGACTGCCCGGCCGACGAGGTCGACACCATGGTGCTGGACGCCTCGCGGTACGTCTTCGACCTCACCGAGGAGCTGCCGATCCGGGTCACCCTGCTGCGCAGCGCCCCCGAGGAGCACGTGCTGCTCGTCGTGATGCACCACATCGTCAGCGACGGCTGGTCGATGAGCCCGCTGCTGCGCGACATCGCGACGGCGTACACGGCGCGGTCCGGTGGTGTGGCGCCGCAGTGGGAGCCGCTCGCCGTCCAGTACGCCGACTACACCATGTGGCAGCGCGAGCTGCTCGGCGACGCGTCCGAGCCGGAGAGCATGGCGTCGCGCCAGCTCGACTACTGGACCAAGGCGCTCGACGCGCTGCCCGAGGAGGTCACGCTCGCACCGGACCGGCCGCGACCGGCGACCCCGAGTTACCGGGGCGAGGTGGTCGGGCTGCAGTTCGACGTCGCCACCCACGCCGCCCTGCACGACCTGGCCCGGCGCGAGCAGGTCACCCTCTTCATGATCCTGCAGGCCGCTCTGTCGGGGGTCCTGAGCCGCCTCGGCGCCGGGCAGGACATCGTCTTCGGCTCCCCGGTCGCCGGTCGCGTCGACGACGCGCTGGAGGACCTGGTCGGCTTCTTCGTCAACACCCTGGTGCTGCGGACCAGCACCTCCGGCGACCCGACCTTCCGCGACCTGCTCGGCCGGGTACGCGAGACCGACCTCGCCGCCTATGCCCACCAGGACCTGCCCTTCGAGCGGATCGTCGAGGCGCTCAACCCGATGCGCTCGCTCGCCCGCCACCCCCTCTTCCAGGTGATGCTGGTCCTGCAGAACAACGACGAGGCGTCGCTGTCACTGCCGGACCTTTCGGTGACGAGCCGGCTCGCCGACACGCGGACGGCGAAGTTCGACCTCACCGTCGCCTTCTCCGAGATCCGCAACCCGCAGGGCGAGCTCGCCGGGATCACCGGCTCCTTCGAGTTCGCCACCGACCTCTACGAGCGCAGGACGGTCGAGCTTGTCGCCCGGTGCACGGAGCTGCTGGTCAAGGCGATGGTCGCCGACCCCGCCGGCCGCCTCAGCGAGGTGGACCTGCTGCCGCCCGCCGAGCGCGAGCTGCTCGTCGGCGAGTGGAGCGGCGCCACCGCACCCGTCACCGCCGAGGCGACCGCGCACGAGGTCTTCGCCCGGCAGGCCGCCACGACACCGGGTGCGGTGGCGCTGATCGACGGGACCGCGCAGGTCACCTATGCCGAGCTGGATGCCCGCGCCAACCGGCTCGCGCACCAGCTCGTCGCCGAGGGGGTGACGCGCGGGGAGCTGGTCGGGGTCTACCTCGACCGGGGCGTCGAGCTCGTCGTCACGGTCCTCGCCGCGCTGAAGGCGGGCGCCGCCTACACGCTGCTCGACACGAAATACCCCGTCGAGCGGCTCGCGACGGTGCTTTCGAGCGTCGGCGCCACGACGGTGCTGAGCCGTCCGGCGGAGATCGAGGCGGGAAAGGCGACCGACCGCTGGAACTGGATCGACGTCACCGATCCCGGTGTCGCGCAGCAGTCCCCGATCGCCCCCGACGTGGCGGTGACCCCGGCCGACGCGGTCTGCGTCATGTTCACCTCCGGCTCCACCGGGCGGCCCAAGGGCGTGGTCGCGTCGCACCGATCGCTCGTGGCGACCTTCGTCGGCCAGGAGTATGTCCACTTCGGACCGGATGAGGTCGTGCTGCAGTGCTCCCCGGTCTCGTGGGACGCCTTCGCACTGGAGCTGTTCACCGCGCTCTTCTTCGGCGGGACCTGCGTCCTGCAGCCCGGCCAGAGCCCCGAGCCCGCCGTGATCGTCGACCTGATCAGGAAGCACGCGGTCACGACGATCCACGTCTCGGCGAGCCTGCTCAACTTCCTCGTCGACGAGTACCCGGGTGCCTTCGGCGGCGTACGCCAGGTGATGACCGGCGGCGAGGCGGCGAGCGTCGCCCACCTCACCAAGCTGCTCGGGGCGAACCCGGCGATCCGGCTCGTCAACGGCTACTCCCCCGTCGAGTGCATGATCTTCACCGTCTACCACCCGGTGACGAAGGACGACTGCGCGGGCCGGTCGATCCCGGTCGGCGGGCCCCTGCACGGCAAGCAGGTCTACGTCCTCGACGAGCACCTCGACGTGGTGCCGATCGGCATCGTCGGCGAGCTCTACATGGCCGGGGTCGGCCTCGCCAACGGCTACCTCGGCCAGAGCGGCCTCACCTCGTCGCGGTTCGTCGCGAACCCGTTCGGTGAGACCAGCGACCGGATGTACCGCACCGGCGACCTGGTGAAGTGGCGACCGGACGGGGTGCTGGAGTTCTGCGGGCGGGTGGACGACCAGGTCAAGATCCGGGGCTTCCGGGTCGAGCCGGGCGAGGTGGAGACCGTCATCGGCCGCCACGAGACCGTCGGCCAGGTCGCGGTGATCGTGCGCGAGGACCGGCCCGGCGACAAGCGCCTCGTCGGCTACCTCGTGCCCGCCACCGGCGCGGCCGTGGCGACCGAAACCATCCGCCAGTACGCGTCCCAGCTGCTCCCGGACTACATGGTGCCGTCGGCCCTCGTCGTCCTCGACGCGCTGCCGCGGACCGCCAACGGCAAGCTCGACCGCAAGGCCCTGCCCGCGCCGACCGTCACCGCCTCGGCGACGAGCCGGCGGCCGCGCAACGAGCGGGAGCAGACCCTCTGCGACCTCTACACCGAGATCCTCGGCGTGCCCAACGTCGGCATCGACGACGACTTCTTCACCCTCGGCGGGCACTCGCTGCTCGTGACGAGGCTGATCAGCAAGGTACGCAAGGCGTTCGCCGTCGAGCTCACCATCCAGGCGGTGTTCAGCGCCCGGACCGTGGCCAACCTGGTCGAGCAGCTCGACAACGCAGACAAGGCGCGGCCTGCCCTGCGCGCCCGGGTCCGGACGGAGACCGCGCGATGATCCCCCTCTCCTTCGCCCAGCGCCGGCTGTGGTTCCTGCACCAGGTGGACCCGGGTACGGCGTACAACGTGGGGTTCACCCTGCGGATCCGGGGAGCCGTCGACGCCGACGTGCTCGAAGCGGCGCTCGGTGACGTGGTGGGGCGGCACGAGGTGCTGCGGACCACCTTCCCCGAGGTCGACGGCGAGCCCGAGCAGCTGGTCCACGACGACCGGCGGCCCGTGCTGACGCGGGCCGCCGTCGCCGGGGCGGAGCTCGACGCGGCGATCGACGCGCACGCCGCGCACGTCTTCGACCTGGCTCGGGAGATCCCGATCCGGGCGCACCTGATCACGGTGTCCGGGCAGGCAGAGCACCGGCTCTGCCTGCTGCTGCACCACATCGCGGCCGACGGCTGGTCGCTCGGGCCGCTCGTCGGCGACCTGAGCACCGCCTACGCCGCCCGGATCGCCGGTGCGGCACCGCAGTGGGAGGAGCTCCCCGTCCAGTACGCCGACTACACCCTCTGGCAGCGCGACGTGCTGGGCAGCGAGGACGACCCGGACAGCGTCGTGTCCCGGCAGCTCGACTACTGGCGCAAGACCCTCGCCGGTGTCGTCGAGGAGCTGCCGCTGCCGACGGACCGGTCCCGGCCGGCCGAGCCGAGCGAGCGGGGCGACCTCGCCTCGGTCATCGTCGGCGCCGACCTGCACGCCGGGCTCGTCGCGATCGCGGCGCAGCGGCAGGTGACCCTCTTCATGGTGGTGCAGGCCGCGCTGACCGGCCTGCTCACCCGGCTCGGCGGCGGCACCGACATCCCCGTCGGCACCCCGATCGCGGGCCGCAACGACGAGGCGCTGGAGGAGCTCGTCGGCTTCTTCATCAACACCGTCGTGCTGCGGACGGACACGTCGGGCGACCCGACCTTCGCGGAGCTGATCGACCGGATCCGGGATACCGACCTCGCCGCCTTCGCGCATCAGGATCTGCCGTTCGAGCGGATCGTCGAGGCGCTCAACCCGCCCCGGTCGCTGTCCCGACACCCGATCTTCCAGGTCATGTACGCCCTGCAGAGCCAGGCCGCGCAGAGTGCCGACGAGGCGGCGGAGGACGGTTCCGGCGTCCAGCTGGAGATCGTGCCGGTGCCCGCGACCTCGGCGAAGTTCGACCTGACCGTCGCGGTCTCCGAGATCCGCACGGCCGACGGCGCCCCGGACGGCATGGTCGTCTCCTTCGAGTACGCCACCGACCTCTTCGACCGGACCACGATCGAGCGGCTGCTCGCCTTCTTCGAGGTGATGCTGACC
The DNA here is from genome assembly GCF_014204945.1 of Allocatelliglobosispora scoriae. Taxonomy (NCBI): domain Bacteria; kingdom Bacillati; phylum Actinomycetota; class Actinomycetes; order Micromonosporales; family Micromonosporaceae; genus Allocatelliglobosispora; species Allocatelliglobosispora scoriae. The sequence goes on along the minus strand of NZ_JACHMN010000003.1, from coordinate 844,221 downwards.
GCGCTGGTCACGGCCCCCGATCAGCGCCTCAGCACCGTCGACCTGCTCCCGGCCGCCGAGCGCGAGCTGCTCCTGGAGACCTGGAGCGGCACCCACCCGATCCCATCACCGCAGGCAGAGGCCATGATCGGCACAACTCTTGAAGAGTTGCGGCGATCTTGGTCAACGGCCGGACAGCCAGGAGCGGCCACCGCTGCCGGGGCCGCCGACGCCTTCGGGACCGGGGCCGTTTTAGCACCAACTCTTGAAGAGTTGCGGCGGGCTGGGGAGGCGGGATCGTGGGGCGTCGTACACGAGGTGGTCGCCCGGCAGGCTGCCGCCACACCGGAAGCGGTGGCGCTCATCGATGGGGAGCTGCGGGTCAGCTATGCCGAGCTGGACGCGCGGGCCAACCGGCTCGCGCACCACCTGCTCGACAGCGGGGTCCGGCGCGGGCAGATCGTCGGCGTCTACCTCGATCGCGGCGCGGAGCTGATCGTCGCGGTGCTCGGCGTGATCAAGACGGGCGCCGCCTACTCCCTGCTCGACACGAACCACCCCGTCGAGCGGCTCACCTCGATCGTGGCCGAGGGCGGCATGTCCGTACTCAGCCGGCGGTCCGAGATGGATGCCTATCAAGCGCACGAGGCCTGGGCGTGGCTCGACATCGCGGGCGCCGACGGCAGGCCGGAGACCGCACCCGCGGTGGACGTCACCCCCGCCGACGCGGTCTGCGTCATGTTCACCTCCGGCTCCACGGGCCGGCCCAAGGGCGTCGTCGCCTCGCACCGGTCGCTGGTCGCGACCTTCGCCGGGCAGGAGTTCGTCCACTTCGGACCGCTAGAGGTCGTCCTGCAGTGCTCCCCGGTCTCGTGGGACGCCTTCGCGCTGGAGCTCTTCACCGCGCTGCTCTTCGGCGGCACCTGCATCCTGCAGCCCGGTCAGAGTCCGGAGCCCGCGGTCATCGCCGGCCTCGTCGAGGAGCACGGTGTGACGACGCTGCACGCGTCGGCGAGCCTGCTCAACTACCTGATCGACGAGCACCCGGCCGTCTTCGACACGGTCCGCCAGGTGATGACCGGCGGCGAGGCCGCGAGCGTCGCCCACCTCGGCCGGCTGCTGGAGCTCAACCCGTCGCTGCGGCTCGTCAACGGCTACTCCCCCGTCGAGAGCATGATCTTCACGGTCTTCCGCGCCGTGACCGCCGAGGACTGCGCGGGCCGATCGATCCCGGTCGGCGGCCCCCTGCACGGCAAGCAGGTCTACGTCCTCGACGAGCACCTCGGCCTCGCCCCGATCGGCGTCGTCGGCGAGCTCTACATGGCCGGGCTCGGCCTCGCCGACGGATACCTGGGCCAGACCGGGCTCACCGCCGCGCGCTTCGTGGCGAACCCCTTCACGCCAGGGCGGATGTACCGCACCGGCGACCTCGTCAAATGGCGTCCCGACGGGGTGCTGGAGTTCTGCGGGCGGGTCGACGACCAGGTCAAGATCCGCGGATTCCGGATCGAGCCGGGCGAGGTGGAGACCGTCATCGGACGGCACCCCGGTGTCGGGCAGGTCGCGGTCGTCGTGCGCGAGGACAGGCCCGGGGACCGGAGGTTGGTGGCTTACGCCGTACCCACTGGTGATCTTGATATTGACACTGCCGAGCTGCGGCGGCACGTCGCGGCCGCGCTCCCCGACTACCTGGTGCCCGCCGCGTTCGTGGCGCTGGAAGCGCTGCCGCGCACCGCCAACGGCAAGCTGGACCGCCGCGCGCTGCCCCCGCCGACGCTCACCGCGGCCGGGCGGGCGCCGCGCACACCGCGCGAGGAGATCCTCTGCGACCTCTACCGCGACATCCTCGGCGTCGCCGGCGTCGGCATCGACGACGACTTCTTCGCCCTCGGCGGCCACTCGCTGCTCGCGGCGCGGCTCATCGGCCGCGCCCGCGAGCGCTTCGACCGCGAGCTGAGCGTCAAGGCGCTCTTCACGCACCCCACGCCGGGCGCGCTCGCCGCACACCTCGAAACCACCCAGGGGGTACGCCGAAAGCCGCTGCTCGCCACCGCCACCCGCCCGGACCCGTTGCCGCTGTCGTTCGCCCAGCGCCGGTTGTGGTTCCTGCACCGGGTCGAGCCGAGCAACGCCTACAACGTGGCGTTCACGCTGCGGTTGCGGGGCGACGTCGATGTCGTCGCGCTGCACGACGCCCTCGGCGACCTCGCCGCCCGCCACGAGGTGCTGCGCACCGTCTATCCGGAGCTCGACGGCGAGCCGGTGCAGGTCGTCCTGCCCGACGCCCGCCCGACGATGACCTGCGGCCGGGCCGATGAGTCCACACTGGACGCAGTGGTCCGGGAGTCGGCCGGCCACGTCTTCGACCTCGCCACCGAGCTGCCGATCCGCGCCCGCCTCGTCACCGTCACGCCGCAGGAGCACCGGCTCTGCCTGGTGCTGCACCACATCGCGGCCGACGGCTGGTCGATGGCGCCGCTGATCCGCGACCTCACCGACGCCTACGCCGCCCGGGCCGCGGGCGGCGAGCCGCAGTGGCAGCCGCTCCCCGTCCAGTACGCCGACTACACGCTCTGGCAGCGCGACCTCCTCGACGGTTCCACGGACGCCTCCGACCAGCTCGCCTTCTGGCGGGAGACGCTCGCCGGGCTGCCCGAGGAGATCGAGCTGCCGGCCGACCGCCCGCGCCCGCTGGACCGCGACGGCCTCGGCGGCAGCGTCGTGCGGCGCCTCTCCCCGGCGCTGCACGCACGGCTGCTGGAGGTGAGCCGCACCGAGCAGGTCACCCTCTTCATGACCCTCCAGGCACTCACGGCGGCGCTGCTCAGCCGGGTCGGCGGCGGCGAGGACATCGTCCTGGGCACCCCCGTCGCGGGGCGCAGCGACCCGGCCATGGACGACCTCGTCGGCTTCTTCGTCAACACCCTGGTGCTGCGGACCGACCTCGGTGGCGCGCCCTCGCTGCGGGAGCTGCTGCGGCGGGTCCGGACCGGCACCATCGACGCCTTCTCCCACCAGGACGTGCCCTTCGAGCGCATCGTCGAGGAGCTCAACCCGGCCCGCGTGCTCGGCCGCCACCCGCTCATCCAGACGATGGTCATGCTGCACGGCAACGAGGCGCTCAGCGCCGAGCTCGGCGAGGGAGCCGAGCTGCAGGCGGTCGAGACCGGCACGGCGAAGTTCGACCTGAGCGTCGGCTTCCTGGACCGGCGCGACGAGGCCGGAGCGCCGGCGGGGCTCGACGCCTACTGGGAGTTCGCGACCGACATGTTCGACCACGACACCGTGGCGGCGCTCGCGGAGCGGTTCGAACTCTTCGCGGCGGCGGTCCTCGGCGATGTGGACCGGCCTGTCGGCGACGCCGACCTGCTCTCCCCCGCCGAACGGCGGCACCTGCTGGTCGAGCTCACCGACACCGGGGCCGACGTGCCCGCCGCCACCCTCGCCGAGCTGGTCGCGGCCCGGGCAGCCGAGCAGCCCGACGCGATCGCGCTGATCGAGGCGGGTCGCCGGGTCAGCTACGGCGAGCTCGACGCCTCGGCCCGCGAGTGGGCCGGGCGCCTCGCCGCTGCGGGCGCCGGGCCGGAGACGATCGTGGCGGTCGCGATCCCGCGCGGGGTCGACTTCATCGTCGGGATCGTCGCGGTGCTCTACGCCGGTGCCGCCTGGCTGCCGCTGGACCCGGACTACCCGGCGGAGCGGCTGGCGTTCATGCTCGACGACGCCGACCCGTCCTGCGTGCTCACGACGACCGCTCTCGCCCCGAGTTTCGGCGGCGGGCGGTCGGCGCTGCTCGCCGACGACGCCGCAGCGAGCGATCTCACCCTGACACGACCGGTTCCGCTCGACGATGCCTGCCCTTCGTCCGGCCTCGCTCCGAGTGCGGCCGGGCGGCGGTCGGTGCTGCTCATCGACGCACCGGGTGGCGCGACGGCACCGGTCCGACCGGCCGGGCCCGACGACGGCGCCTACCTGATCTACACCTCCGGGTCGACCGGGCTGCCCAAGGGCGCGCTCGTCCCGCACCGCGCCATCGGCAACGACCTGGCCTGGCGGCGGGCCGAGAACGCCGTCACCGCCGCCGACCGGATGCTGCACAAGACCGCGGCAGGCTTCGACGTGTCGGTGCTGGAGATCTTCACCGCACTCACCGCCGGTGCCGCCCTGGTCCTGGCCCGCCCCGGTGGGCAGCGCGAACCCGCCTACATCGCCGAGCTGATCCGGGCCGAGCAGGTCACGATCGCCACCTTCGTCCCGGCGATCCTCGACGCGTTCCTCCGCGAACCCGCGGCGGCGTCCTGCACGTCGCTGCGCCAGGTGATCGTCGGCGGCGAGCAGCTCACCACCGACCTGCTCGCCCGGTTCACCGCCGCCCTCGGGCACGCGCAGCTCTTCAACGCCTACGGGCCGACCGAGGCGGCGATCGATGTCACGCAGTTCCGCTGTGACGACGGCGGCGGCCCGATCCCGATCGGCGCACCGCACCCCAACGTCCGTGCCTACGTCCTCGACGGCCGACTGCACCCGGTGCCGGTGGGCCAGGCCGGCGAGCTCTACCTCGGCGGGGTCCAGCTCGCCCGGGGATACCACCGGCGCCCCGGCCTCACCGCCGCGCGGTTCGTCGCCGACCCCTACTCCAGCGGCGGGCGCCTCTACCGCACCGGCGACCTGGTCCGGCGGCGTCCCGACGGCAACCTCGTCTACCTGGGCCGCACCGATCACCAGGTGAAGCTGCACGGGGTCCGGATCGAGCCGGGCGAGATCGAGGCGACGCTCGCCGGGCACCCCGGACTCGCCGGTGCCGTCGTCATCGTCCGCGAGGACGTGCCCGGTGACCGGCGGCTCGTCGCCTACCCGGTCGGCGGGCCGGTGGACGAGGCGGAGCTGCGCGAATATCTGGCAGCCCGGCTCCCCGACCACCTCGTACCGCAGGTCTACGTGCCGATCGACGCGGTGCCGCTCTCGCCGTCGGGCAAGGTCGACACGAGGGCACTGCCCGCTCCCGTCGCGACCGTCGGGCGGGCGGCTCGCACGCCGCAGGAGGAGATCCTCTGTGGACTCTTCCGGGACCTGCTCGGGATCGACCGGGTCGGCGCCGACGACAACTTCTTCGCCCTCGGCGGCCACTCGCTGCTCGCGGTGCGGCTCATCAATCGCGTACGCGAATCGCTGCACGCCGAACTCGACGTGCGGGACATCTTCCGGACGCCCACCCCGGCCGGGCTCGTCGGCCGGCTCGACCGGACCGGCCGCCGGGTGCGGCCCCGCCTGGTCCGGCAGGACACCCCGGAGCTGCTGCCGCTGTCGCACGCCCAGCGGCGGCTGTGGTTCCTGCACCAGGTCGAGCCGAACGCGGCATACGGCATGGCGACGGCGCTGCGGCTGCGCGGCACCTGGAACGGTCCGGCGCTGCGGGCGGCCCTGCACGATGTCGTCACCCGGCAGGAGGCGCTGCGGACCGTCTTCCCCGAGGTCGACGGCGCCCCGGTGCAGGTGGTGCTCGACGCCGCCGAAGCGGCACCGGTCTGGACCGAGTCGGCCTGCACCGAGGACGGTCTCGCAGCGGCGATCACCCGCGCCTCGGGATGGGTCTTCGACCTCGCCACCGACCGGCCGCTGCGGGCGGACGTGCTGACCCTCGCCCCCGACGACCACGTGCTCGTGCTGACGATGCACCACATCTCGGCCGACGGCTGGTCGATGGGGCCGCTGCTGGGCGACCTCGGCACCGCCTACGAGGCCCGCCTCGCCGGCCGGGCACCGTCCTTCACCCCGCTGCCGGTGCGGTACGCCGACTACACCCTCTGGCAGCACGAGATGATGGGTAGCCCCGAGGACCCGGAGTCGGTCTTCACCGAGCAGCTCGACTATTGGCGCGGCCAGCTCGACGGGCTGCCCGACCAGCTCAACCTGCCCACGGACCGGCCCCGGCCACCGCTGCCCACGCACGCGGGCGACACGGTCGAGGCGGCCATCCCGGCCGAGCTGCACGCCAGGCTCGGCGAGCTGGCCCGCGGGCAGCAGGTGACGCTCTACATGCTGCTCCAGGCGGCCGTCGCCACGCTGCTCACCCGGCTCGGCGCGGGCACCGACATCCCGATCGGCTCGGTCGTCGCCGGGCGCACCGACGCGGAGCTCGACGACCTCGTCGGCTTCTTCGTCAACACGCTGGTGCTGCGGACCGACACCTCCGGCGACCCGGCCTTCACCGAGCTGCTGGCCCGGGTCCGGGAGACCGACCTCGCCGCGCTGTCGCACCAGGACCTCCCCTTCGACCAGCTCGTCGAGGAGCTGCGGCCGATGCGGTCGCTGGCGCGGCACCCGCTCTTCCAGGTGATGCTGGTGCTGCAGAACCTCGGCAGCGGCGGCACTTTCGCCCTGCCGGGGCTCGATGTCGACTTCGAGCCGATCGGCCACGGCGGGGCGAAATTCGACCTCACCATGGTCCTGTCCGAGGCGACGGGTGCGGACGGTGCTCCGGCCGGGATCCACGCCTCGTTCGAGTTCGCCACCGACCTCTTCGACCGCTCCACCGTGGAGGTGCTCGCCGAGCGGCTGATCCGGCTGCTCTCGGTCGTCGCCACGGCGCCGCAGACCCGGCTCGGCGAGATCGAGCTGCTCGCGGACGACGAGCTCAGCCGGGTGCTGCACGAGTGGCAGGGTGAGCGGATCCCGTTCGACGCCGAGCGGACCGTCTGCGACCTCATCGCCGAGCATGCGGCCACCCGACCGGAGGCGCTCGCGGTGGCGGGCGCCGACGGCACGCTCACCTACTGGGAGTTGGAGGAGCGGGCGCAGCGCCTGGCGCAGAAGCTGACGAGCCTCGGCGTACGCCCGTCGACGCTGGTCGGCCTCTGTCTGGAGCGCGGCGCCGGGATGGTCGCGGGGATGCTCGGCATCCTCCAGGCCGGTGCGGCGTATGTGCCGCTGGACCCGACCTATCCGGCCGGGCGGCTGGAGTTCCTGATGGCGGACACCGCGATGCCGGTCATCGTCACCACCTCGGCACTCGCCGGGCTGCTGCCGCCGACCGACGCCTGGATCGTCTGCCTCGACGAGCTCGGCACCGCGCCGATCCGCCTCCTGCCGTCGGTGGCGTCCCCGGACGGCGTCGCCTACGTCATCCACACCTCCGGCTCGACCGGGACGCCCAAGGGGGTCGTGGTCCGCCACCGCAGCCTCACCGACATGTGCCTCGACCACGCCCGGCGCTACGGCATCACCCCGGACGACCGCACCAGCCAGGTCGCGTCGCAGGGCTTCGACGCCACGGTCTGGGAGCTGTGGCCTTATCTCTGCGCCGGTGCCTCGGTGCACCTGCCGGGCCAGCAGATCCTCGACGACGCGGATGCGCTGCTGGACTGGATCGCCTGCTCCCGGCTCACCGCCTGCTTCCTGCCGACGCCCCGGCTGGAGCTGCTCCTCGACGACGACCGGCTGCTGCGGACCTCGCTGCGCTGGCTCTTCACCGCCGGTGACGTGCTGCGGCGCACCCCGGACCGGGAGCTGCCCTTCCGGCTCATGAACCTCTACGGTCCGACCGAGTTCACCGTCGTCGCCTCCGGCGCCGAGGTCGCGGTCGGCGGGGCGGGGCTGCCCCCGATCGGGCGGCCCGTCGGCAACTCGTCGGCGCTCGTGCTCGACGCGGGGCTGCGGCCGGTGCCGGTGGGGGTGGAGGGCGAGCTCTACCTCGCCGGATCCGGCACCGCCGCCGGTTACCTCAACCGGGCCGAGCTCACCGCCGGGCGCTTCGTCGCCAACCCGTTCGGACCGCCCGGCGACCGGATGTACCGCACCGGCGACATCGTCCGGTGGCTCGCCGACGGGCAGCTCGCCTTCGTCGGGCGGACCGACCACCAGGTCAAGATCCGGGGCATCCGGATCGAGCTCGGCGAGATCGAGGCGGCGGTCTCCACCCATCCCCGGGTACGCCAGACCGTCGTGGTGGTGATCGCGCTCGGCGAGGCGAAACGGCTCGCCGCGTACGTCGCCGCCGACGGAGTCGATGCCCACGAGCTGCGACGGCACGCCGCGACCGTGCTGCCGGACTACCTGATCCCGGCCGCGTTCGTCATCGTCGACGAGCTGCCGCTCACCCTCAACGGCAAGCTCGACCGCACGTCGCTGCCCGAGCCGGTCTGGACCGCGGGTGGGGCCGGCCGGGCGCCGCGCAACCCGCGCGAGCAGCTGCTCACCGAGATCTTCGCGGAGACGCTGGGGCTGGACCGGGTCTCGATCGACGACAACTTCTTCGATCTCGGCGGCCACTCGCTGCTCGCCACCCGCATGATCAGCCGGATCCGGCTGGCGACCGGCTCCTCGCTCAGCATCCGGACGATCTTCACCGCACCCACCCCCGCCGCCCTCGCCGAGCAGCTCGACGCGGGGATCGTCGACGACGACGCGCTGGCGGTGCTGCTGCCACTGCGTACGACGGGCACCCGGGCACCGCTGTTCTGCGTGCACCCGGCCTCGGGGATCGCCTGGGTCTACTCAGGACTCCTGCGCCACCTCGGTCCGGACCAGCCCGTCTACGGGCTCCAGGCACGCGGGTTCACCCACCCGGGCGAGCCTGCGGCGGGGATGGCGGAGCTGGTCCGGCACTACCTCGCCGAGATTCGATCCGTCCAGCCCTCGGGCCCGTACCGGCTGATGGGTTGGTCCTTCGGGGGTGTCGTCGCGCACGCGCTGGCGGCGGCCCTGCAGGCCGAGGACGAGCGGGTGGAGCTGCTCGCGATCCTCGACGGCTACCCGGCCGTGACCGACCCGTCGGTCGCGCCGCTCGCCGCCGACGACCCGGCGTCGCTCGGCGCGCTGCTCGCCTCGGTCGGCATCGACAGCGGGCCGGTGGAGCTCGCCGAGTTCACCCGGATCGCGTCGGCGCCGCAGAGTCCCTTCGCGGTGCTCGGTGCCGCCGGGATCGCCGCGCTGCCCGCGGTCTTCGCGGGCAACGGCAACGCCATGAGCGCCTTCGACACCGGCACCGTCGACGGCGACCTGCTCTTCTTCGCCGCCACCGGCGACCTGGGCGACAAGCCCGACCCCGGGATCTGGCGGCAGCACGTCGGCGGCCTCGTCGAGGTGCACGAGATCGCCTGCCGCCACGGCGAGATGGTGCAGGCCGGGCCGCTCGCCCGGATCGCGCCGGTGCTCGCCGAACGGCTGCGCACCCCCGAATTCGCACACAGTGGAGGAACCCGATGATCGCACCAGGCAACATCGCCACCAAGACGATGACTCACGGCGAGGCGATGGTCCGCCGCTACTACGAGTGCGTCGACAACAACGACGTGGAGGGGCTCGTCGCCCTCTTCCAGCCCGACGCCGTCTATCGCCGGCCCGGATACCCGGCGATGGTCGGCCACGCCGAGATGGCCGCCTTCTATCGGGGCGGGCGAAAGTTCTCCGGCGGCGCCCACGCCTTCACGGCGGTGCTCGACACCGGCACCCACGTCGCGGTGCACGGCGAGTTCGCGGGCACCCTGCACGGCGGCACGTCGATGACGCTGCGCTTCGCCGACTTCTTCGAGGTCGGCGCCGACGGGCTCTTCTCCCGTCGCGACACCTACTACTTCGCCCCGCTCGGCTGACCACACTCGTCCTAACAGGAGGATCTGATGACCACCCTTGTCGACACCCGCCCCAGCAAGGTCATGGCGAACCCCGGGCACGGCGACGCCTTCACCGACCACATGGTGACCGCGCACTGGACGCGCGCGGACGGCTGGACCGTGCCGCAGCTCGGCCCGCTCGTCAACCTCTCGATGCACCCCGGCATGATCGGGCTGCACTACGCGCAGGTCGTCTTCGAAGGGCTTAAGGCGTTCGTGCAGGCAGACGGCTCGATCGCGGCGTTTCGGCCCCGCGACAACGCGGCTCGCTTCGCCCGCTCGGCGGCCCGGCTCGCCATGCCCGAGGTGCCCGCGTCGATGTTCCTCTCGGCGGTCGAGGAGGTCGTCCGGGCCGACGCGGACTGGCTGCTCGACAACCCGCAGCACACCCTCTATCTCCGGCCGCTGCTCTACGCCAGCGAGGCGCAGCTCATGCTCCGCGCCTCCAACGAGTACACGTTCCTGATGATGGCGTTCCTCGCGGGCGGGTTCTTCGGCGATCAGGTCGACCCCGTCTCCGTCCTGGTCAGCCGCGACTTCACCCGGGCCGTCCCCGGCGGCACCGGCAACGTCAAGTGCGCAGCCAACTACGGTCCGTCGCTGCTCGCCCAGCGCCAGGCCCAGGAGGCGGGCTGCCAGCAGGTCGTCTGGCTCGACGCCGCCGAGCACCGGTTCATCGAGGAGATGGGCGGGATGAACCTCTTCTTCGTCCGCGGCAGCGGCGCCGACGCCCGCCTCGTCACCCCGGAGCTGACCGGAACGCTGCTGCCCGGCATGACCCGCAACAGCCTGCTCACGATCGCCGCCCGGGAGGGCTACGCGGTGAGCGAGGAGCGGATCACCGTCGACGAGTGGCGGGACCAGTGCCTCTCCGGCGCGATCACCGAGACCTTCGCCTGCGGCACCGCAGCGGTGGTCACCCCCGTCGGCCGGGTACGCGACCGGGACGGCGACTTCATGATCGGCACCGGCACGATGGGAGCGGTGACACGGCGGCTGCGGGCGGCGCTCCTCGATGTCCAGCACGGCCGCACCGCCGACCCGGCCGGCTGGCTCCACCCGATCACGATCTGAGCAAGGGTGAAGATCGCCGCAACTCTTGAAGAGTTGTTGTTAAGGCCTGGCGGCCTGAAGCAACAACTCTTCAAGAGTTGCGGCGATCTTCGGCGCTCAGCTGCGCAGGCGGCGGGCGCTGTGGAGGTGGCCGTGCCGAAGCTCGGTGATCGGGGTGTCGATCGTGTCCCAGTCGGTCTGGGACGCCTGCAGCATCGACGGCCATCCGTCGATCACCTCGGCGCAGATCCCGACGTGATAGACGAACCCGGTGTCCGGCTTGCGGAAGAACATCAGGTCGCCGGGCGCCAGCTTCTCCAGCGGCACCTCGTCGCCCACCCCCGCCATGTCGGCGGCGTCACGCGGCACGACCAGCCCGAACCGGCGGTAGAGCGCGTGGATCAGCCCGCTGCAGTCCAGCCCGGAACCGCTCGCCAGGCCGCCCGCGAGATACATCAGCCCGAGGAACTGCCGCCCCTCGCCGAGCAGCTCCTTCGCCGTCGGCAGGGGGCCGCCCTCGGCATACGGCGCGACCGCCGCATCGGGGAGCCAGCCCCGACCGCCGCCGGGCAGGGCCACCCAGACACCGCCGGCCTCCCGGAGGAACGACGGCAGCACCGTCGCGTAGCTCACGTCGGGGATCAGCACGGCACCGCCGGGACCGGCGAGCACCTCGGTGACCGGAACCGTCACCACGACCCGCTCCCCCGTCGGCGTGGCCGCCTCGGCGAGCTGGGCCAGCGGCAGGTAACCGGGGTAGCCGCGATGATCGCGGCGGGACGGCTGGTCGGGGACGATGACCCGGGCCCAGCCATCGTCGATCTGGTCGACGATGACGGTCTCGCCGAGCAGGACCTGGGTGTCGAGGCGGCCCCACAGCTGGCGCCGCTCGGCCGGTCCCTGCGCGGCGGCCCACGCCGACAGGTCGGCGGGGTGGCCGAGGACGAGTTCGTCGAGTTGGCGGGCGGCCTGGGGCGAGGTCCAGAGTCCGGCGGCGGCGACGCATACCTGCACGTGCATCCCGGAACCCTACGTCAGAGCGGATCTTTGGCGTACTCCCGCTGGTCATGAGGCGGATGGCATCGACCGCGCCGGTGACGCCGAGCCGCGCGGACCTCGCGTGAAAGAATATCGCGATGAGTGCGAACAAAACCGGCGCCGCGACCACCGGCGATCTCGAACGGTTGCGGGAAGCCGCGGCAAGGCTCTTCGGCTGGGAGACGCTGCGACCGGCGCAGGCCGAGTCGATGGCGCACGTGATGGCCGGGCGGGACACCCTCGTCGTCTCGCCGACCGGCTCGGGCAAGTCGGCGATCTACCAGGTCCCCGCCGTGCTGCTCAACGGCACGACGATCGTCGTCTCGCCGCTGATCGCGCTCCAGCGCGACCAGGTCAAGGGCCTGATCGAGCGGGGTGCCGCGGGCGCGCACGTCGTCAACTCGTCGCGGTCGGCCCGGGCCAACAGCGAGGCCTTCGAGGCCCTGCAGTCCGGCGATGCCGAGTTCATCTTCCTCGCACCGGAGCAGCTCGCGAAGGACGAGGTGATCGCCGAGCTCGCCGAGGCGAAGCCGTCGCTCTTCGTCGTCGACGAGGCCCACTGCGTCTCGTCCTGGGGCCACGACTTCCGGCCGGACTACCTGCGCCTCGGCGAGGTGATCGAGCGCCTCGGCCACCCGGCGGTGCTGGCGCTGACCGCCACCGCGTCGCCGCCGGTGCGGGCCGACATCGTCGAGCGGCTGGGGATGCGCGACCCGGTGCAGGTCGTGAAGGGCTTCGACCGGCCCAACATCCGGCTCGAGGTGTCGCGCGAGGTCACCGCCCGCGAGAAGCGCCGCGAGATCATCGAGCGGATCGTCGCGCTGGATCCGCCCGGCCTACTCTACGTCCAGACCAGGGCAGAGACGGATGAGTACGCCGAAGCCCTCCGCCAGGTCGGCGAGGAGGCGTACGCGTACCACGCCGGACTGGCACCGGCCGAGCGGGCGGCGGTGCACGACGCGTTCCTCGCCTCCGATCGAGTCATCGTCGTGGCGACCTCCGCCTTCGGCATGGGCATCGACAAGCCCGACGTCCACTTCGTGGTGCACGCGGCCCCCGCCGAGTCGTTGGACTCGTACTACCAGCAGATCGGCCGCGCCGGCCGCGACGGCGAACCCGCCACCGCGGTGCTCTACTTCCGCCCCGAGGACCTGCGGCTGCCGCGCTTCTTCTCCTCCGGCACCGTCGACTCCGAGCTGCTCACCGGCGTCGCCGGGGCGATCCGCGACGCGAGCGGCCCGATCCGCATCGACGACATCGCCGAGGCGCTCGACGTGACCCGGGCCCGGGTCACCCGCTCGGCCAACCTGCTCCAGCAGGCCGGTGCGATCACCAGCGGCGCCGACGGCTTGAGCTGGACCGACGAGTCCACCGACCCGGCCGAGGCGGTCGCCGCGGCGGCCGCGGAGGCGGAGAAGATGCGGACGATCGAGCTGACCCGGGTGGAGATGATGCGCGGCTACGCCGAGACCGAGGACTGCCGGCGGCACTTCCTGCTCGGCTACTTCGGCGAGGAGCTGCCGGGGCTGTGCGGATCGTGCGACTCCTGCGAGGACGGCACCGCCACCGCACGGGCCGGGATCGACACGGGTTTCGCCGTGCAGTCCCGGGTACGCCACGCCGAGTGGGGTCCGGGCATCGTCATGCGCGAGGAGAACGACCGCATCACCGTCCTCTTCGAGGAGGTCGGCTACCGAACCCTGTCGTTGAAGGCAGTCGCGGCGCGGAACCTGCTCGTGGCGGCCTGAGATGCGTGCACCCCTCACCATCGCTGCGGCGCAGCCCCGCTGCGTCGCCTTCGACATCGCCGCCAACGCGCTGATCCACGCCGAGGTGGTCCGGTCGGCGGGCGCCCGGGTCGTGGTCTTCCCGGAGCTGTCGCTGACCGGTTACGAACTGGACGCCCCGACGATCCGGCCCGACGATCCACGGCTCACGCCGCTCGTCGAGGCGTGTGCCGAGACCGGAACGCTGGCCCTCGCCGGTGCGCCGGTCGACGGACCGCACATCGGGATGCTCGCCGTCTCGGGTGCGGGTGCCACGGTCGCCTATCGGAAGCTGTGGCTCGGATCGGCCGAGGAGGTCCGGTTCGTCCCGGGTCACGAGCCGGCCGTGCTCGATGTCGACGGCTGGCGGCTGGGGCTGGCGATCTGCAAGGACACCGGCGTCGCGCAGCACGCTGCCGCGACTGCCGCGCTGGGGATCGACGCCTATGTCGCGGGGGTGCTGGAGCAGGCGGCCGATGCCGAGATCCAGCCCGAGCGGGCTCGGCGGATCGTCGCGGATCACCGGGTCTGGGTGGTGGTGGCGAGCTTCGCGGGCGGCACCGGTGGCGGGTTCGACTCCGCCGCCGGTGGCTCGGCGATCTGGGCACCGGACGGGTCGCTGGTGGCCGCGGCGGGTCCGGAGATCGGCGCGATCGCCCAGGCCACGCTGCGCTGACAGCGGCGGCGGCGGCCCGTTTTAGGACCAACTCTTGAAGAGTTGCGGCGATCTTGGTGCGCCGATGGCAGGGGGCGGCGGCTCGGTGATCACGTCTGGTTCCGGGAATTCGACGCAATCTTGGTCCTTGATCACGTCTGCTTCACCGAAGCAGACGTGATCTCTCACGCGAGCACGCGAGCACGCGAGCACGCGAGCACGTCAGTGGGCGGTGCCGGCGGACCAGAGCACCGTGCCGCCGTCGACGATCCGCACGTCGCCGTCGGCGGCGAGGACGAGCACCGCACCGCTGTGCCCGGCCGTCCCCGATGCCCACACCGCCCGGTCTCGCCGGTCATAGACGACGAGGTGCCCGTCGCCCTGGAAGACCGCGCGCTCGCCCCGCCCGTCCGTCCCGGAGCGCCACCGGATCGTGCCGTTCTCGTCGACGACGACCAGGTCGCCGTTGTTCTGCAGCAGCAGCCGGGTCCGGTTGCTGCTCACCGAGTCGCCCTCGTCGAGCACGAGCGTCGGCGTGAAGGTGCTCGCCGTCCACACCGGACTCGGGCTGGGACCGGGGCTCGGGCTCGCGCTGGCGCTGGGCACCGCGGGCGAGCCGCCGAGAGTCTGCGGCGTGGCGGTCGGCGTGGCGGTCGGGCTGGACACGCGAACCGTCGGGCTGGGCGGGCCGGACCGGACCGGGGACGCCGCGGCGGCTGCCTCGATCACCGGGCCGGGCTGCCACTGCACCGGCGTCGGCGACGGGCTCGATGCGGGCTGTGACCAGCTCGGACCGCCACCGGCCCGGATGGTGAGCCCGGCGGCGAGGACCACGGTGACCGCGACGGTCGCGCCGATGATGACCCTGGTGTTCGCCTTGCTCGGCGGGTCTTCCAGCTCGATGATCTCGCCGGTCCAGCTCTCCACGAGCGCGAGCTCCTGGGACGGCGGGGTGAGGCGGTGCCGCCCGGCGGGAAGGGCTGGGGCAAGTGCCGCCGGTGCGGGAATGATCTCCAGCTCGTCGCTCGGCTCGTCATCGCCGTCGGCGGCGCTGTCCATGGCCATGCGCTCCGGCCCCTCCTCCATCGGGGCACAGCACAGACTGGTCCCTCGCAACGACACGCGTACCCCCGGGCTACGAGGGTACGTTCGTTGCCCCGCAAGCGGTTACGCAGGTCGTCTAACGGACAGTCACCGGCGAAGCGGATCCCCGCCGGTGGCGGCACCGAGAACCTCGGCGCGCTGGCCGAAGCCAATAAACAGTTTTGATGTTACGAATGTTCGACCTCTGTTTACGACTCTGTCGCCCGCACTCCATCTCCTCCTAGGTTCGGCGCAGCCCTCCGGGGTCGGCGCCATAGGGGCCCGGCCACGGACCCGGCATCTGGGAGGAGATCATCGTGCTACAACGACTTTCGGCAGCCAGCGCCGCAGTGTTCATCGCGCTGGCCGGAACATGGGGCCTCGGCGCGGCGGCACAGGCCGCACCCGAGGGAGCGATCCTCTACACCGACAGCCCCAACGCCGTCCCGGGCCGCTACATCGTGGTGCTCAAGGAGACGGCAGGCTTCACCGGGACCGCCATCAGCGCGAAGGCGCAGCAGCTCTCCGGCAAGTTCGGCGGCCAGACCCGGCACGTCTTCAGCAGCGGCCTGCGCGGCTTCTCGCTGAGCACCTCGGCGGCGCAGGCGAAGCTGCTCGCCGCCGATCCGGCCGTCTCCTATGTGGAGCAGGTGCAGCGGATCAGCGTGCAGGACACCCAGAACAACCCGCCGAACTGGGGCGACGACCGCGTCGACCAGCGCAACCTGCCGCTGAACCAGGCCTTCACCTATCCGACCAACCCCGGTCAGGGTGTGACGGTCTACGTTCTCGACACCGGTCTCAACGCGAGCCACGTCGACTTCAGCGGCCGCGTCAAGCAGGGCACGGACATCGTCGACGGCGACAGCAACCCCGCCGACTGCCACGGTCACGGCACGCACACCGCGGGCACCGCCGTCGGCACCAGCTACGGCATCGCCAAGAAGGCGAGCGTCGTCTCGGTCCGCGTCCTGGACTGCCAGGGCAGCGGCACCAACGACGACCTGATCGCGGGCATCAACTGGGTCCGCAGCAACGCGCAGAAGCCGGCCGTCGCCAACTACAGCATCGGCTGCACGAGCCGCTGCAGCAGCCAGGCGATGGACAGCGCCGTGTCGAACCTCATCTCCTCGGGCGTGCAGTTCGTCCAGGCGGCGGGCAACTCGGGCGACGACGCGTGCTACTACAGCCCGCAGGGCGTCTCGGCGGCGATCACCGTCGGCAACTCCAACAGCTCCGACGCGAAGAACAGCAGCAGCAACTACGGCTCCTGCCTCGACATCTTCGCGCCGGGCACGAGCATCGTCTCGGCGTCCTACTCCAGCAACACCGGCAGCGCCACGATGACCGGCACGTCGATGGCGTCGCCGCACGTCGCCGGTGCGGCTGCGCTCTACCTCGGGGCCAACCCCAATGCCACCCCCGCGCAGGTACGCGACGCGCTGGTCACCAACGGCACCACGGGCAAGATCACGAGCCCGGGCAGCGGGTCCCCGAACGTGCTGCTCTACACCGGTTTCATCGGTGGCGGCACCCCGGGCAACCCGGCCGTCACGAACCCCGGCAACCAGAGCACCGCGGTCGGCGGCACGGCCAACCTGCAGCTGCAGGCGTCGGGCGGCACCTCGCCGTACACCTGGAGCGCCTCGGGCCTGCCCACGGGCCTGTCGATCGGTTCCTCGACCGGCAAGGTCACCGGCACCGCGAGCACCGCCGGCACCTACAATGTGACGGTCACCGTGACCGACTCGGCGAGCAAGACCGGCTCGGCGCAGTTCACCTGGACCGTCTCGACCGGTGGCGGCTGCACCGCGGCGCAGCTCATCGGCAACTCGGGCTTCGAGAGCGGCACCTCGCCGTGGACGGCGACCGCCAACGTCATCGGCCAGTGGTCGCAGTACCCGGCCCGCACCGGCTCGCGTAACGCCTGGCTCAACGGCGGCGGCCGGGTGCAGGTCGACAACATCACCCAGTCGGTCACGATCCCGTCCGGTTGCAGCAACACCTCGCTGAGCTTCTGGATCCGGATCACGACCGCCGAGACGGAGAGCGTGATCTACGACAAGCTGACCGTGACGGCCAACGGCACGTCGATCGCGACCTACTCCAACCTGGACAAGAACAGCGGTTACGCGCAGAAGACCATCAACCTCGGCGCGTACGCCGGGCAGGCCGTGACGCTGAAGTTCAACGGCGTCGAGGACTCCAACCTGCAGACGAGCTTCGTCATCGACGATGTGACGGTCAACGCGAGCTGACCTCCCCAGGGGGAAGGGAGTGGGCGGTCACGGGTGGACCGCTCACTCCCATTCCCAGCGCATGCCGACGATCCCGGGCGGCACGTCCGAGGCGATGAGGTGGGCACCGTGCATGGAACCGATCCACACCTCACGCAATCCCTGGTCCGGCGCGTTGATGCCGCGCCGCTCATATCGGTAGCAGCGGGCGGGCACCGCGTCACGGTCGAACTGCACCTCCAGCACGAACTCGCTCACCGGCGTGGAGAAGCCCCGGTAATAGCGGTCCGTCGCGGTGAGCGAGGCGCTGAGGAACTCGTACTCCAGGACGACCGTGTCGCCCTGCGCGAGCATCCGGTCAAAGATGATCTCCGCGGCGATCAGGCCGGAGCTGGGGTCGGTGCGGACCCGGCCGAGCCGGCAGTTGCGCAGGGCGTTGATCTGGGTGAAGGCGTCGAGGTCGTCGGTGCTGAAGATGGCGACGGTCCGCGACACCCGGTCGGTGTTGGCCCGCAGCACCTGGCGGCAGGTGAGGCTGATCTCCTGCCGCGAACCGCCGACGAGGTAGATGTCGTGCAGGCTGAGGCGGGTCAGCTCGTGGTACATCCAGCGGTCGAGCTCGCCGACCATCTTGGCGACGCTGCCGCTGTCGTTGAAGAGCCGGTCGATGTCGATGGTGCCGGGCGGCGGCTGGTCGAGCCAGCGCCCCCGCGGGCGACGCGGTCCGAGCTGGGCGAGGAGCGACTCGGCGGGCAGCGCGAGGATCTCCTCCAGCAGGTGCACCGCCTTGAGCGAATCGGGTCGTTCGGGACGGCTGCGCCCGCGCCGCCAGTAGCTCAGGGTGGTGACGCTGACGTTGACGCCCGCCGCGGCGAGCCGTGCCTGGATCTCCTCCAGCCGGAGGCCCCGGTCCTCGATGGCGAGGTGGAGCGCGGCGGAGAACGGCCCGGTGCGCAGCGCGTGCACCAGGTCCCGGCCGAGCTCCGCGCGACCTATCTCCATGGCTGCTGAGTATCGTCACCCCGGACCGACTACGCCATAGATAACGCCACCGAACCCCGTCCACCCGTCGCTGTAGGACGGGTAAACCCTCGCGGTAACTGTGCCCGATTCCCTTGCCGTGCCCCATTTGCGCTGCTTGACTCGGCGGAGATGGAGCACACCACCGGGGGGATGGACATGGCAACCGTCACGGCTCGACATGATCTCGAGATCGACACCGAGTACGCCGCACCCGGCGACGAGACCGAGGCGCGGCTCGCCGAACTCTGGTCCGCTCAGCTCGGCGTCTTCCCCGTCGGCGTCCACGACGACTTCTTCGAGCTGGGCGGCGACTCGCTCTTCGCGGCCGAGCTGCTGCTGACGATGGACCGCGAGTTCGGCGTCGAGATCCCGGCCTGGACCCTCTTCCTCTCACCCACGATCGTGGAGATGGCCCAGGCGATCGCCGAGGCCCGCAAGCCGGCAGAGGCAAGGCCGACGGGCGCGTGACCGCGGACCTCGCCGACCCCGCGGTCTTCGCGGCGGGCGGCCAGCACGAGGCATGGCGGGAGCTGCGGCAGCATTCGCCCGTGCACCGGCACCCGAGCGGATTCTGGTCGGTCACCGGCTACGCCGACGTCGAGCGCGTCCTGCGCGACCACGCGGCCTTCACCTCCGAGCGCGGCACCCTGCTCAACCTGCTCGGCAAGCCCGATCCGGCGAGCGGGCGGCAGCTCGCGGCGACCGATCCCCCGGCGCACGACCGGATGCGGCTGCCGCTGCAGCGGGTGATGGGCTCGCGGGCGGCGGGTGCGTCGACGCGCCGGATCCAGCTGGCGGTCCGCGAGCTGCTGGCGCCCGGTGCCGACGGCGACGCCTTCGACCTCGCGGTGGCGATGCGCGGTCTGCCGCTGGCGCTGATCGGGTCGCTGCTGGACCTGCCGACCGGGGACTGGCCGAGGCTGGTCCAGCTGGTGATGGCGGCGAGCGCCGAGGAGGATCCCGAGTTCCAGCTCGCCGACGGTCCGGCGGCGACGCTGGCGCGGGCGCACCGCGAGCTCTTCGCCTACTTCCTGGAGCTGGTCCGGGCGCGCGGTCGGGCACCGGGCGACGATCTCGTGAGCCTGATGCTCACCGTGATGGATCCGGCCGAGACGGTCTCCAACTGCTACAGCCTGCTGCTCGGCGCGAGCGTGACCCTGCCCAACGTGCCGACGGCCGCGGTGCTGGCGACCGCGGGCACACCCGCCTGGCGTCGTTTCGCCGACGATCCCGACGCGCTCGCGAGCGGAGTCGAGGAGGCGCTGCGCTGGGCCTCCCCGGCGAGCCACTTCATGCGGCACGCGACCGGCCCGGTCACCCTCTCCGGGGTGGCGATCCCGGCGGGCGATCCGGTGGTGGCGTGGATCGGCGCGGCCAATCGCGATCCGGCGATCTTCGTCGATCCTGATGTCTTCGATCCGGTCCGCTCGCCCAACCGGCACCTCGCCTTCGGCGGCGGGCACCACTACTGCATCGGCTCGCACCACGCCCGGCTCGCGCTGCGGCTGCTCTTCACCGAGCTCTTCGCCATGTTCGACGAGGTCGACGTGGTCGGCGAGCCGGTCCGGGTGCGCTCCACCTTCCTGTCCGGCTTCACCAGGCTGGCCGTGGCCGGCCGACCGAGGAGACGCTAGATGACGACGATCACGCAGGCCCCGCTCACCTATGCCCAGCAGCTCGTCCTCCGGCTGGAGCAGGGCACCCCCGGCAGCGTGCTGGGCCCGAGGTTCCTGGTCCGGGTCGCCTTCACGGTGCGGCACGAGATCGATCTGGAGGTGCTGCGGCAGGCCGTCGGCGATGTGGTGGCGCGGCACGACGCGCTGCGCACGATCGTCACCGCCGACGGGCTGCGGGTGCTGCCGCCGATGCCGGGACGGCTCATCGTGGAGGAGATCGACGATGTCGACGCCTTCCTGGCGAGGGCGAGCGAGGACGACTACCCATCCGGCGAGCCGCCGCTGCTCTGGGTGCGGCTCGGCCGCTGCACCGGCGGCGAGTCGATCCTCGTCATCGTGGCCCACCACATCGCCGCGGACGGGTGGTCGCTGCCGCTGCTCGCCCGGGACCTCGTCGACGCCTACACGGGGCGCAGCCGGGGCGGCGAGCCCTTCGAGGCCGATGTCATGCAGTATGCGTCCGTCGCCGAGGACGACTTCTCCGACGACTGGCAGGCGACGATCTCCCGGGCGCTGCCCTACTGGCGGGAGCGGCTCGTCGGGACCGAGCAGCTCATGCTGCCGGTGCCGACGCCGGCACCGCCCGGTCCACAGTCGACGATCCGGTTCCGGATCCCGGCCGAGCTGTGGCCGAGGCTGGTCACGGCGGCCCGCCGCAGCCGCACCACCCCGGCCACGATGCTCTTCACCGCCTTCGTGGCGACGATCTACCCTGATCAGCGCGATGTCGTGGTGCCGATCATCACGTCGGGCCGGCAGCCCTCGGAGTGGTACACGGTCGGGCTGATGATCAATGTGCTCTGGCTGCGGGTCACCCGCGACGACCCGGCCGACCTGCGCGAGACGCTGCGCCGGGCCGACCGCACCTGCCGCGAGGCCTACGCGCATGACATCCCGCTGCTGCGGGTGCTCGGCGAGGCGCCGGGGCTGGCGAAGGTGGCGTTCCGGCCGAGGCCGGTCATCGAGGCGACCTACCCGGCGTTCCAGGTGATCCCGACATCGCCGATCGGGCCGGTGAGCAGCGATCCGACGCTGGTGCTCGAACCCATCGCGGAGGACCGGCAGCCGGGGCTCCCCGCGCCCGCGTCACTCGCCTGGTCGATGCGGCTCGACGAGACGGTCAACGGATACGTCACCTTCGACTCCCATCTCTACAGTCCGGAGTGGATCGACGAGCACATCGAGCGATATCTGATGGTCCTGGCCGAGCTGGCGGACGGTGGCGGGGCGGCGTGACGGCGTACCCGGAGCATGTTCTCGACCTGCTGGAACCGCGACTCGCCGGCGACGCCCCGGCCGTCGCGGACCGGGCGGGGGTTCTGTCCTATCAGGAGCTCGACCGGCTCTCGGTCGGGCTCGCCGCCGCGCTGCTGGCGGCGGGGGTCGCGGCCGACGAACCGGTGCTGGTCCACGCCCACCTGTCGCGCTGGGCGATCGTCGGGATGCTCGGTGTCCTGCGCGCGGGCGCCCGCTACGTCGCGGTCGACGCCGCGTTCCCGGACGAGCGCCAGCAGCTCATGGCCGAGGCGAGCGGGGCGCGCGTCACGGTCCGCGAGCCCGGCCTCACGGTCCGGCTGCGCGCGCCGCTGACGCCCATCTCCGCAGACCAACCCCCAACCCGCATGGGGGTACGCCGGGGAAGGCTCGCATACACCTGCTTCACGAGCGGCTCCACCGGGCACCCCAAGCCGGTCACGATCTCGGCACGGGCGCTCGCCTACTCCACGGCCGCGAGGCTTTCCCACTATCGCGAGCCGGTGACCGGCTTCCTGCTCTGCTCATCGATCTCCTTCGACAGCTCGGTCGCCGGGATCTACTGGACGCTCGCGTGCGGCGGCACGATCGTCATCCCCAGCGAGCGCCCCTCCGACCTCGCCGCTGCCGGGCGCTTCGCCGCCGAGCACCGGCCCTCGCACGCGCTGCTGGTGCCGTCGCTCTACGGCGTGGCGCTGCGGGGCGGCCTCGCCGAGCAGTTCGCGTCGCTGCGCACGGTGATCGTGGCGGGCGAGGTCTGCCCGCCCGACCTGGTCGCGGCCCACTTCGCCGCGCTGCCGGACACGGAGCTGCACAACGAGTACGGCCCCACCGAGTGCACGGTCTGGAGCACCGTGCACCGCTGCGAACCGGCCGACGCCGAGGCGGCGAGCGTGCCGATCGGGCTGCCGATCCCGGGCACCGAGATCGTCATGCTCGACCCGTCGCTCGACGGTGTCGGCGAGCTCTGCCTCGCCGGGCCGGGCCTCGCCGAGGGCGAGCCGAGCCCCTACCGCACCGGCGACCTCGTCTCCCGGCGCGACGACGGTGAGCTGCTCTTCCACGGGCGCGCCGATCACCAGCTCAAGCTCGGCGGGGTGCGGGTGGAGCGGGCCGAGATCGAGCAGGCGCTGCGATCGTTCCCCGGGATCGAGGAGGCAGGCGTCGGTGTCGGCCACCCCGCGGGCCGCAACCGGCTGACCGCCTCGCTGGTGGCAAAGGCCGACGTCGACCGGGCCGAGATCCGGGCCCACCTGCTCGAACGGCTGCCGATCGCGGCGATCCCCACCCGGTTCCTACTCCTCGCAGAGCTGCCCCGGCTCCCCAACGGCAAGCTCGACCACGCCGAGCTGGACCGGCGGGCCGGGTAGGCGCGACGATGGCAGCGTGATCATCCTGCTCAACGGGGTCTCCAGCTCCGGCAAGACCAGCATCGCCGAGGAGCTGCTGCGGATCCTCGACCGGCCCTTCTTCCACATCGGCGTGGACGCGATCGGCGCGATGCGGTCGGTTCCCGCGACCGCCGCGCTCTCCCCCGACGAGCTCGCGGCGGTGCTGCGGCGCACTCGGGCGGGCTTCCACCGGGTGATCGCCGGGATGGCCGCGGCCGGCAACGATGTCGTGGCCGATCACGTACTCAGCGAGCCCTGGCGGCTCCCCGACTGCCTGGCGGTGCTGGCCGGATTCGACGTCGTCTTCGTCGGGGTGCACTGCCCGCCGGCGGAGCTGGCCCGGCGCGAGCTGGCCCGCGGCGACCGCACCCCCGGCCAGGCGGCCGCCCAGTTGGCCACCGTCCACCAGCACGGCGACTACGACCTGGAGTGCGACACGGGTAGGTCGACGCCCACGGAGTGCGCCCACCAGATCCGCGATTACCTCACCGGCCGCGACCCGGCGGCCCCCGGCGCGTTCGCCCGCCTCCGCTCCGCGTGTCAGAACATCGTTTAGCACCAACTCTTGAAGAGTTGTTTTAGCACCAACTCTTCAAGAGTTGGTGCTAACGCGGCGTCGACCCCGACTTCGGTGGCGGATCCTGCGGCGTGTCCAGCATCAGGGAGAGGGAGACGAGGGCGGGCGCGGTCACCGCCTCGTTGCGGGCCAGCTGGCGGACCACGCTCGTCGTCGCGCCGTCGTGGAGTTTGAGGATCTTGGTGCGCTGCTCCTCCAGGGAGGCGAGCATCGCCGCCGTCGACACCTCGGTCTCGGCGCGCAGGGCGTCGTAGCTCGCCATCGCCACGCTCGCGTCGTCGATCGCCACGTTGCGAGCGGCGAAGTCACCCGCCCGATGGTGGGCTGCCGCCCGAGCCGTCGCGGCCCGGATCTCCTCGCCCAGCCCGGCGACCGCCGCGTGGCGGTCGGCGATCGCGACGGCGACGATGCTCGCCTCGGCGTCGAAGAGCGTCATCTCGGCATAGACCGGGCTCCAGGCCTGCTCCGTGATCTCCCTGGCCCGAAGGTCGCGAGCCCGCAGGTCGACCCCGACCCACTGCGCGAGGAGGATCATCGATGGCACCCAGCAGGCGACCCAGGTCAGCACCCAGAAGGTCATCGGCACGCCGGCCAGTGCCTCGGCCCCGACCGTGAGGGCGCTGACGGCGGCGACCACACAGATCACCCGGAGCACCGCAATCTTGATCCGCGGGTGCGAGTGAGCCCGCCACAGCGGCGCAAGCTGGGTAATCATCGGCTGATCTTACAAAACCCCAGGTCGCTGGTCACCCCCCGATTTCGGCAAACCTCGGAAATGCCCGAAAATCTATGATTGGGCGTTGCCGGGGGTCACCAGGCCCGTCTCGTAGGCGACGACGACGGCCTGCGCCCGGCTGGAGAGGGCGAGCTTGCTCATCAGCCGGTTGAGGTGCGTCTTCACCGTCGCCTCGCTGAGGAAGAGCTCCAGCGCGATCTCCGCGTTGGAGAGGCCTCGCGCCACCAGCAGCAGCACCTCCCGCTCGCGACCGGTCAGCACGTCCAGCGCGGGCGCCGGTTTCAGCGGCCGCTCGGCGGGCGCGTTCGCCTCGATCAGCCGGCGCACCACCGTCGGCGCGAAGAGCATGTCGCCACCGGCGATCGCCGTGATCGCGGCGAAGAGGCGCTCCGGGCTGGTGTCCTTGAGCAGGAAGCCGCTCGCACCCGCCCGCAGCGCGGCGTAGACATACTCGTCGAGGTCGAAGGTGGTCAGGATGAGCACCTTCGGCGGCGCGGCGCCGCCGTCGGCGAGGATGCGCTCCGTCGCCCCGATGCCGCTGAGACCCGGCATCCGGATGTCCATCAGGATCACCTCCGGCTGGGCGGAGGCGGCGACGCTGACCGCCTCCTCGCCCGTCGCGGCCTCGCCGACGACGGTGAGGCCGGGCATGGCCTTGATCATGGCGACGAGTCCCGCCCGGATCAGGATCTGATCGTCGACCACCATGATGTCGGTCATGTGACGCGCTCCTCCAGCGGAAGGGTCAGGGCGACCTGGAAGCCGCCCCCGGGCCGCTCGCCCGCGTGCAGCGTGCCGCCGTAGATCCTGGTCCGCTCACGCATGCCGATCAGCCCGTGCCGCACCACGCCACCGTTGTCCCCGCCGACCGCATCGGCCGCGACCTCCGCGAGCGGGGCGCCCCTGTCGGTCACGGTCACCGCCAGCTCATGCGGCTGCCAGCGCAGCGCCACCGTGGCGACCGGCGGGTCGGCGTGCTTGAGCACGTTGGTCAGCGACTCCTGGATCACGCGGTAGACGCAGAGGCCGAGCCCCGACGGGAGCGGGACCTCGGTGCCGTGAACCTCGATGTCCACGGTGGCCCCGGCCGAGCGTACGCGTTCCAGGAGCTCCGGCAGTCGGGAGAGCCCGGGTGCGGAGTCGTAGGGGGTGTCCGACTGCGGTTCCTCGGCGGCGACGCGCAGCACGGCGAGCATGCGCCGCATCTCGCTCAGCGCCTCGTGCGCCGTCCCCGCGATGACCTCGAGCGCGGCGCGGGCCGTGTCGGGATCGGTCTTGAGCACATAGCGACCGAGGCCGGCCTGGACGGAGATGACCGACATGTGGTGTGCCACCACGTCGTGCAGCTCGCGAGCGATGCGCCGCTGCTCCTGGGAGACGGCTCGATGGGCGCGCTCCTGCTGCTCCCGGCGGAGCTGCTCACTGAGCCGGGAGAGCTGGCGGCCCCGATCGGCGAGACGGCCGGTGCTGTCGCCGTAGGCCCAGGCGATGACCGCGATCAGACCGACGACGGCATAGCCGAACAGACGTGGCTCCAACGGCAGACGGTGCTGGGCGAACGCGAGGACGCCAAACGCGATCATGCTGAGCCAGATCGAGGTACGCCGTCGCTTGTACATCGCGACGGAGAAGATCCCCAGCGCGAGCTGGAAAGTCACGACCGAGTGGTAATAGCCGAGAGCAAGGTAGATCGTCGAGATGACGCAGACCATCAGCAGCGTCACCGCCGGGGCGCGGCGGCGCACCAGCAACGGCAGATTAAAGGCGACGATCAGCACATATCCAAGTGTGTCGATGTCGATCCAGTGTTCGCCCACGTAGAAGTGGAACGCGACCTGCAGGATCGCGGCCAGCAGCATCCACGCGACCAGTCCGACATCAACCACGCGGCGCCATCGCATCCGCAGAAACTAGCCGGGCAGCGTAAGTCCTGTCATCAACCTGTAGTTGACAAACCCTGGGCGTAGCCGCCTATCGCGACAGCTGCATCAGGAACTCGGCGTTGCTGCCGGTCTTGCGCAGCCGGTCAAGGAGCTGCTCGACGCTCTGGTTGCCGTCGAGCCCCTGCAGGGCCTTGCGCAGCCGCCGGATCAGGGCGAGCTCGTCGGGGCCGAGCAGCAGCTCCTCCTTGCGGGTGCCGGAGGAGTCGACGTCGATCGCCGGGAAGATGCGCCGGTCGGCCATGGCGCGCATGAGGCGCAGCTCGGCGTTGCCGGTGCTCTTGAACTCCTCGAAGATGAGGTTGTCACCGGCCGAGCCGGTCTCGACGAGGGCGGTCGCGATGATGGTGAGCGAGCCGCCGTTCTCGATGTTGCGGGCGGCACCGAGGAGCCGCTTGGGCGCCTGCAGCGCGGTGGAGTCGATGCCGCCGGAGAGCGTCCGGCCGCCGGAGGGCGCGGCCAGGTTGTAGGCGCGGCCCAGCCGGGTGATCGAGTCGAGCAGCACGACCACGTCGCGGCCCTGCTCGACCATGCGCTTGGCCCGCTCGATGGCGAGCTCGGAGACGGCGATGTGCTCCGACGGCGGCCGGTCGAAGGTGGAGGCGATCACCTCGCCGCGCACGGTGCGCTGCATGTCGGTGACCTCCTCGGGCCGCTCGTCGATGAGCAGCGCCATCAGGTGGCAGTCCGGGTAGTTGGTGGCGATCGAGTGGGCGATGGCCTGCAGCACGGTCGTCTTGCCCGCCTTCGGCGGCGACACGATCAGGGCGCGCTGGCCCTTGCCGATCGGGGTCAGCAGGTCGATCACACGGGTCGTGAGAACGTTCGGCGTCGTCTCCAGGCGGATGCGCTCCTGGGGGTAGAGCGGCGTCAGCTGCGTGAAGTCGGCTCGCCGGGGCAGCGCGTCGAGCGGGTTGCCGTTGACGGTGTCGAGCCGGACCAGCGGGTTGCGCTTGTCGCGACGGTCACCGCTGGGCCCGGCCGGTCGGGCCGCGCCGGTGATGAGGTCACCGGAGCGCAGGTCGTGACGGCGGATGTGCGAGACCGAGAGGTAGATGTCGTCCGGACCCGGTGCGTAACCGTCGACCCGGATGAAGCCGTGATCGGTGCGGACGTCGAGGATCCCGGCGACCGAGATGAGCTCCTCGCCGTCGACGAGGGGCTGAGCGCTGTGGGGTGCCCGGCTGGCGGGGCGGCGGGTGTTGTTGCCGCGCGTGTTGCGCCGGGGGGTGGATGCGGCGTCGCTGCGCGGCCGCGTTGCCAGTTCGGTCAAGAGTTGCTCCTGGTGTGGGTTACGGGCCGCCCGGGCGTTGAAGTGCCACGGTGCGGTGCGCGGGCTGGCGGGGCGGGGTGCCGTCGAATGGCACTCAGCGCGGGCGAGCAGCCTTGGCGCGGACGAGACGGGCGAGCTGAGAATGCGGCCCGGTAGGGATCGAACCTCCTGGGGGCAATTGCCAACTCCAAGGGAAGTCCACCACGAGAATAGCTCATAGTGGGCGCAAACGCAAGATCGCGCCCGCACCGGGGGCAGGTCGGCCCGGTGAAGCATGGTGAGGACGTGCCCGTAGCTCGTTGATGCCCCTCACCATATCCCCCGGACCTCTTCAGGGTGGGGAGCCACCGCCCGGCTGCCGTCGTTCTGCCCGTCCATAGGTGTCCGTCGTTAGCCTGCCCCGCGCGGATCCGGGACATGCGCGATGTGGATGTGCTTGTCATCGGATCCGGCCCGGGCGGGCAGAAGGCCGCCGTCGCCGCGAAGCCGGGTCGTCGGGTCGCGATCGTCGAACGCGGCGAACATGGTCGGTGGAGTCCGCATCGTGCCGCGCTGGCGGGCCTCGCCGCCGACTCTCGGGGCCGGATCGCCGTCGAGCCGACGCCCGCCGAGTCCTACACGGTCGCGGTCCTCGATGTGACGAACAAGATGCGTCACATCGCGAGCCTGCGCGACTGAGGCTGTCGCATCCGATCCGACCCGCCTAGGATCGGATCGTGGCCGACGTGATCCGCGAGGAGTGCCCATGACGACGACAGCCCCGGGCCCGGCCGGCCTTCTCCCCGCTCTGCTCGCGGGTGCGGCAGACTCCGCCGAGCGGCTGTCGGCGCATGCCGATCTGCTCGACGACGCGACGGTCCGCGGCGATTCCGCGCTGCCGACCTGGAGTCGGGGCCATGTGCTGAACCACCTCGCCCGGCACGCCGACTCGCTGCGCCGCACCGCCGAGGCCGCATCGCGCGGCGAGGTGGTCGAGGCCTACGAGGGCGGCGCGGCCGGACGCGCGGCGGAGATCGAGGCGGGTGCGGGGCGCAGTGCCGCTGAGCTCGCCGCCGACCTGCGCGAATCGGGCGCCCGTCTCGCCGAGGCCTGGCACCGGTTGGACCCGTCGCTGTGGCAGGCACCCACCAAGGCGCTGACCGGGCTGCGACCCCTCTTCATGGGCGTCGCCTCGCGGTGGCTGGAGCTCGAGATCCATCACGTGGACCTCGATCTGGGCTACGCACCGACCGACTGGCCCGACAACTTCGTCAGCGCGGCCCTGCCGATCATCATCAACGGCCTGCCCGGGCGCGCCTCCGCCGACCGTCCGGCACCGGCCACGACCTGGCTGCTGTGGAGCACCGACCTGGCGACCGGCTGGTCCGTCGACACGACCACCACTCCGGCGAGCGTGCAGCCCGCCGCCGAGCGGGCCGAGGCTGCCTTCGTCGTCGAGGGTCCGGGCCACGCGTTGCTCGCCTGGCTGCTCGGGCGTTCCGACGGCACGACCCTGACCGCCACCAGCCCTGCTGCGCTCGCTCTGCCGGGCCATTACCCCTTCCCCTGAGCCGAGCTCCATCGCCGCTGCCCCCCATGATCGCGCTGTTTCCCGGAAACAGGGCGCTCGAAGGGTGCGCGAGGGGCTAGTTTCCAGGAAACAACGCGATCATCCAGGCCGAGGCGGTGGGCGGCCGCCCACCGATCGTCGCAACTCTTCAAGAGTTGGTGCTAAAGCGCGCCCGGATGTGGTCCACGGTTTGCAGCAAAGCGTGCCCATCTCCTCATGGGAGGCCACGCTTTGCTGCAAAGCGTGACGAGGGACCGGCGCCGCTTTAGCACCAACTCTTCAAGAGTTGCGACGATCTTGGGCGCGCGAGCCCGGCATCGGCATCGGCGAGCGCGCTCACGCTGGTCGGCGCGACCCTGGAAGTGTCGCGCCGACCAGTCCGGCCGGTCTAGGACGGCTGCAGGAGCACCTTGCCGATCACGGTTCGCGCCTCCAGCGCCTCGTGCGCCGCGACCGCCTGCTCCAGCGAATAGGTCCCGTGGACCCGCAGCCGCAACCGCCCGTCCATGACGTGCTCGAAGACCTCCGCCGCCCGTTCCAGCATCGCCGCACGGGTCCGGTCGTAGTGGCTCAGCGACGCCTTGGTGAAGAAGAGCGAGCCCTTCGCGTTGAGCGCCTGCGGATCGACCGCGCCGACGGCACCGCCCGTCTGTCCATATAGTACGAACGTACCGCGGGGACGCAGGCTCGCCAGCCCTCGTTCGAAGGTCTCCTGGCCGACCGCGTCGTAGACCACGTCCACCCCGCGACCGCCGGTGATCTCCCGGACCCGCTCGGCGAAGTCCTCCCGGCCGTAGTCGATGACGTGCTCGGCCCCGGCCGCGAGCGCCGTCGCGACCTTCGCCTCGCTCGACACCGTGCCGATCACCGTCGCACCGCGCAGCGCGGCGAACTGGGTGAGCAGCCCGCCGACACCACCGGCGGCGGCGTGCACGAGGCAGATGTCGCCCGCGCGCAGCGGCACCACGTCGGCGGCGAGGAAGTGCGCGGTCATCCCCTGGATGAGGACGGTGGCCGCGTCGGCGAGCCCGACACCGGCCGGGACCGGGATGATCCGGTCCGCCGGGATGAGGCAGTGGCTGGCGTAGGAGCCGGGTGCGCCCGCCCAGGCGACCCGGTCGCCCTCCGCTACGCCGGTGACCCCGGCACCGGCCGCCACGACGACGCCGCTGCCCTCGATCCCCGGCGTGAAGGGGAATCGCACGGTGTACGCCCCCGAGCGCTGGTACAGGTCGAGGAAGTTGACGCCGGCGTAGGCGACCCGGACGAGGACCTCGTCGTCGCCCGGTGAGGGCAGCAGGTCCTCGTGCACCACCCGCATGACGGCCGGCGGCCCATGCCCCTCGAAGACGACACGGTCGAGCACCGCTCAGCCCCCCGCCATCGGCGGCATCACCGTGATCGTGGCGCCCGCCTCGACCACGGTCGTCGCCCGCAGGTGCCGGGGCACGATGTCGTCGTCGACGCAGAAGTTGACATAGGTGAGCGGCTCGTCATCGGGGCCGAGCACCCGGTGCCGGTAGGCCGGGTAGGCGGCCGCGAACGCCTTGATGACATCGGATAGCGGGCCGTCGGCGCTCTCGAAGACAGTGCGCCGTCCCTCGGTCCATCCTGCGGGCAAGATGATCTTTACCACCGTACCTCCAAATGATTTCAGTCGCGGGCGCAGCGGAAGCCGACCGCGAAGCTGGACCACCCGCTGGGGTCGCCGTGCATGCGCTCGCTGCAGCGGACCTGATAGCGGAAGTTCATCCAGGACCCGCCGCGGATCACCCGGTAACGGCCCAGCGCCATCCGCACGGCCGGATCGCAGGTCGCGTCCTCGGCGTAGAGCTCGGAGACCGTCGACGTCCACTCGTAGACGTTGCCCGCCATGTCGCCGCAGCCGAAGACGCTGTCGCCGCGATCCGAGAAGGAGCCGACGGGCGTCGTTCTCGGCAGCGGCCCGTCGGCTGCGTAGGTCGCCTTCCACCACGTCTTCCAGGCGTCGAGCGAGGTGAGCGCACCGGCGTAGTACTCCGCGGTGTTGGCGAGGCCGGGGTCCCAGTCGTCGCCCCACGGCCAGATCCGGAAGCCGCTGCCCCGGGCCGCGAACTCCCACTCCGGCTCCGTCGGCAGCCGTTTGCCCGCCCACGCGGCGTATGCGGTGGCGTCGTTCCACGACACGTGCACGACGGGATGGTCGGTGAAGCCGTCCTTACCGCTGCCCGTCCCGCCGGGCGCGTGCCAGCAGGCACCGGCCCGTTCCTCCCAGGACCCCTCGCCGTAGACGAGCCCGAAGCCGAGGCGCTCGGCGTCGGTGACGTAGCCGGTCTCCCGGACGAACTCGTCGAACTCGCCGACGGTGACGGGGTAGCGGTCCAGCCAGTAGGGCTCGATGGACCTGCCGACCTGCGGTGTCTCATCGGCGAACCACTCCCGGGGCAGGGTCTGGTCCTGGCGGTCGAGCCAGTCGAGCAACCAGGGCGGCGACCCCTGCAGGAACGCGCCACCGGATATCCGGATCATCTGTCCTGTCATCCGAACCACCTCACGGGGTTATCCATTGACACGAGACTATGCATTGACCAAATGGCGGGACGTACTCGCGCTTGCGCAAAGGCCGTGGCGAGGGCCACAGGCAGGGCGGACAGGCTCACGCCGCCGCATAGATTGGGGTGATGCCAGAACCGAGTGAGACGTTCGACGCCGGCATGAGCCGGTGGCAGGATCTGCGCAACGCACCCTGGGGGCGGCTGCGCTACGGCCAGGCGGAGGCGAACCTCGCCCGCCACCTCGGCGAGGCGCCGCTGCGGGTGCTCGACCTCGGCGGCGGGGACGGAGCAGACGCGATCCGGCTGGCCCGATCGGGGCACCGGGTGTCCATCGTGGACTATTCGGCCGAGATGCTCGCCGGCGCCGAGCAGGAGTTCGCCGCCGCCGGGCTGAGCGACCGGCTCACGGTCCAGCAGGCCGATGTCGACGGCTTCACCAGCGCGGAGACCTTCGACCTGGTGCTGTGCCACAACCTGATCCAGTATTCGCCCGATCCCGCCGCCACCCTCGCCACAGCCGCGGCCGCGCTGCGCCCGGGCGGGCTGCTCTCGGTCATCGCCATCAACAAGCACGCCATCCCGCTGCGCAAGGCGACGATGGAGCTCGATCCGGCGGCCGGGCTCGCCGCGGTCGACGCCGAGCAGGCGCGGGCGGGCACGTTCGAGACGAACCTGCGGCCCTACACCGCCGGCCAGGTCCTGGAGTGGCTGGCTCCGCTGGGCCACCGCGCCGAAGGGCATTACGGCATCCGCGCCGTGAGCGACCTGATCAACGACAACGAGCGCAAGCACGACCCGGCCTTCTTCGCCGATCTGGAGCGCCTCGAACTCCGCCTCGCCGACCTCATGCCCTATCCCCTGATCGCGCGCTTCTTCCACCTCGTCAGTCGTGCTTTAGATAACAGGCGTTGACGATAGAATCCGAGCATGGACGATGCTCAGGTGGCGGCGATCGGCTCGCTGACGGACCCGACCCGACGGCGGGCCTACGAGTTGCTCACCCGGGCCGATGGGCCGATCGGCCGGGACGAGGTCGCCGCGGCACTCGGCATCGGGCGCACGCTCGCCGCCTTCCACCTGGACAAACTCGCCGAGGTGGGCCTGGTCGAGGTGAGCTTCGCCCGGCCCGAGGGCCGCTCGGGTCCCGGTGCCGGGCGCCCGGCCAAGCACTACCGGATCGCGCCGGGCGAGATCGCCGTCGGCCTGCCGCCGCGTACCTATGGCGATCTCTCGGTCCTGCTCGCGGAGGCGCTCGACCGCGCGGGGGCGGACCTGGTCGCGGTCGCGGTGGCCCGGGTCCAGGGGGTGGTCGCGGGCCGTGCGGCCGGTCCCGGCGCCGACCGGGTCGAGTTCCTCACTCAGCGGGGGTACGCACCCAGCACCGCCCCCGACGGCACGATCACGCTGCGCAACTGCCCCTTCGCGGCGGCCGCCCGGGAGTTCCCCCCGTTGATCTGCGGCATGAACCTGGCCCTGCTGGAGGGCATCACCGAGGGCGCCGGCTGGCCCGGCGAGGCGCGCCTGGACCCGGCACCGGGCCGCTGCTGCGTGACCCTGAAGTCTAAAACTAACTAGTGTTGTTTTAACATGACCGGCATGGCCCACCACCTCGCCCAGCTCAACATCGCCCGCGCCCGCTTCCCGATCGATTCACCCCGGTTCCGATCCTTCCTCGACGGCCTCGCGCCGCTGAACGACCTCGCGGAGTCGAGCCCCGGCTACGTGTGGCGCCTCATCGGCGAGGCCGAGCAGGGTGCGATCGACATCGTCACGCCCTTCGGCGACAACGTCATCGTCAACATGTCGGTCTGGGAGACGGTCGAGTCGCTGCGCGACTACACCTACAACAGCGGACACCTGGACTATCTGCGCCGCCGCCGCGAATGGCTCGATCACGAGAACATCACCGGGCACCTCGTGCTCTGGTGGGTCCCGGTCGGCCACATCCCCGACCTCGCCGAGGCGGCCGATCGGCTGGCCCATCTGGAGCAGCACGGACCGACCGAGCACGCCTTCACCCTGCGGCACCCCAGCCCTCCGCCGATCAGCTAGATATTCGCATATCAACATGTGTGCACAACCGGCGCACATCGGGCGGGGGTAAGGGGAAAACCGCAGATCGGGGCGGGTGAAGGATGGCTGACCGGCTGATGGCGATCGGCTGAATCCTGCCGCGCCACGCTTGGTCGGCAGGGCCCGGACGCCTAACGTGACGGGGATCGGGCTTCACCATGCCCTAGCCCCCGCCCTTCCTCCAACGGAGGTAATCCCCGTGCGTCACAGGCTCCGCCGAAATCTCATCCGCTCCCTTGCGGCGATACTGGTGATCCCAGCCGCCGCGACGTTCGGCTCGCTGCCGGCAGCCGCAGCCGACTTCACCCCCGGCAACCTCGTGGTTCTCCGGGTCGGTGACGGCAGCGGCGCTCTGAGCAGCGCGGCGACCCCGGTCTTCCTGGACGAGTTCACCCCGTCCGGCACCCTGGTCCGCTCCGTGCCGATGCCCACCGCGACCGTCGGCGCCAACCGCCGGCTGACGTTGAGCGGGTCGGCGACCTCGGAGGGGACGCTGACGCTCTCCGCCGACGGCCACTTCCTGACGCTCGGCGGCTACGACACCGACCCCGGTACGGCAGCCGTCGCCGGCACCAGCACCGCCACCGTCGCCCGCGTCGCGGGTCGGGTGGATGCGAGCGCCACCGTCAACACCTCGACGGCGATCACCGACACGTTCAGCGGCAACAACATCCGGGGCGTCGTCAGCGACGACGGCTCCCGCTTCTGGGCGGTCGGCGCCAACGGCGGTGTCCGGCTCGCCGCCCTCGGCAGCACCGGTGCCTCGACGCAGATCAACAGCGCGGCGCCGACCAACATCCGCGCCGTCGGCATCGCCGGTGGCCAGCTCTACGCCTCGACGGGCAGCGCGCCGACCGGCGTCTACGCCGTCGGGTCCGGCCTGCCGATTAGCGGCGGGCAGGTTCCGTCGCTGGTGACGGGGGTGACCAGCCCGTACACCTTCACGGCTCTGGACCGCGACCCCGGCGTGCCCGGAGTGGACACGCTCTACGTGGCCGACGACTCGGGCAGCCCCAACGGGGGCATCGTCAAATACTCCTTCGACGGCACGGCGTGGACCGCCCGCGGCAACTTCCGCCCGGGTGCCAGCGGCGCGCGCGGCGTGACCGGCTCGATCACCGGCTCCACCGTCACGCTCTACGCCACCACGAGCGCCACCGGCACGCAGCTCGTCAAGGTCGAGGACACCGCCGCCTTCAACGCGCCGATCGCCGCGACCGGCACGGTGCTGCTGACGGCCGCCGCCAACACCGCCCTGCGCGGCGTGGCCTTCGCCCCGTCGGCCGCGACGGTGGCTCCCTCGATCACCGCGCAGCCGCAGGACGTCACCATCCCGACCGGGACCACGACGACCCTGTCGGTCACCGCCACGGGCACGGGCCCGCTCACCTACCAGTGGTACGCGGGCAGTGCCGGTGACACCGGCAACCCGATCGGCGGCGCCACCTCGCCGTCCTACACCACCCCGGCGCTCACCTCGACCGTCTCGTTCTGGGTGCGGGTCACCGGACCCGGCGGCCAGGTCGACAGCGCCACCGCCACCGTGACCGTCTCCGCGACGCCCAACACCGCACCGGGCATCAGCCCCGCGCCGGTCGAGGACCTCGCCGTGACGATCGGCGACCCGGACAACCCGCCGGCCCTGCGTACGGTGACGGTCACCGACGCCGAGAGCCCGATCGCGAGCCTCACCGTGGCGGTGACCTCCAGCAACGCGGCGGTCGCGACGGGCGGCACCACCGGCACGGGCGCGACCCGCACCCTGACGGTCAACCCGGTCGGGGTCGGCAAGGCCACGCTCACCGTGACCGTCTCCGACGGCGACCTCACCGCGAGCACCAGCTTCCCGGTGGCGGTCTCGGCGGCGCTGCCCGCCGGAACCCACAACCACTACGGCGCGAGCGACGCGAGCACCGCGGTCGACCTCGGTGACGGCGCGATGATCGTGGCCGACGACGAGACGAACGTGCTGCGGGTCTACGACCGGGACCACTCCCGCTACCCGGCGGCCACCTTCGACGTGCGCGCGGCCGGGCTGGCCCTGCGCGACGCCAACGTCACCCGCGAGATCGACATCGAGGCGGCGGCCCGCTCGGGCAACACGATCTACTGGGTCGGCTCGCAGGGGCAGAACTCCTCGGGCAACACCCGCCTCAACCGCCAGGAGCTCTTCGCCACCACGGTGACCGGCACCGGGACGGCGACGACGATCGCGCTCGGCGGCAGCTACCAGCACCTGCGCGACGACCTGATCGCGTGGGACACCGCCAACGGCAACGTGCTCGGCCTCGCCGCGGCGGCCACCCGGGCGCCCGAGGGCGACGGCGTCGGCGGCCCCAGCGGCTTCAACATCGAGGCCGCCGAGTTCGCACCGGACGGCACGACGCTGCTGCTCGGCTTCCGGGGGCCGCTCGCCACCGGCGGCAAGGCGATCGTCGTACCGGTCACCAACATCGCCGCGCTCGTCGCGGGCAACCCGACCACCGGCGTCACGGCGGCCTTCGGCACCCCGCTCAGCTGGGACCTGGCCGGCAAGGGCGTCCGCGAGCTCCGTCGCAACGCCGCCAACCAGTACGTCATCATCGCCGGCCCGACCGACGCCGGGACCGGTGCCGCGGGCGAATTCCGCTTCTACAGCTGGGACGGCGACAGCGCCCACCAGCCGGTGCTGCGGTCCGGCTCGCTCGACACCGCCGCCGCTCCGGGCAAGCCGGAGAGCATCGTCGAGGTGCCGAACCCGCTGCTCAACACGTCCACCGTGCAGGTGCTCACCGACTCCGGTGACACCGTCCTCTACGGCGACGGCGTGATCGCCAAGGAGCAGCCGACCGTGCTGCGCAAGTCGACCAGCGCCACCGTCTCGGTGGGCTCCCCGCCCGCCTGCACCGGCGCCGTCGCCACCATCGGCTCGGTCCAGGGCACCGGCGAGACCAGCCCGGTGGCCGGTCAGACCGTCACGGTCCGGGGCACGGTCGTCGGCGACTACGAGGGGGCGAGCCCGGCGCTGCGGGGCTTCTACCTCCAGGACGCGGGCGACGGCGACCCGGCGACCTCGGACGGCATCTTCGTCTTCGACAACGGCGGCAACCTCGTCGCCAACGGCGATGTGGTCGAGGTGACCGGTCCGGTCTCGGAGTTCCAGGGCCAGACCCAGCTCACCACCTCGCCGGCCGGTGTGTCGCCCTGCGGCACCCAGGCGGCGGTCGCGCCGACCAACGTGACCCTGCCCCGGGCCACCGCGGACGACCTGGAGCGCTACGAGAGCATGCTGGTGCGCTTCGACCAGACGCTGATCGTGACCGAGCACTTCCAGCTCGGCCGCTTCGGGCAGCTCGTGCTCTCCTCCGGTGACCGGCTGCGCCAGCCGACCGCCGACATCCGGGCCACCGACACGGCGGCCGTCGCGGCTGCCCAGGCGGCCAACAACCTCAACAAGATCATCCTGGATGACGTGAACCAGGCGCAGAACCCGGACCCGATCGTCTTCGGCCGGGCCGGTCAGCCGCTCTCGGCGGCGAACACGGTGCGCGGCGGCGACACGATCGCGGCGCCGGTGGGCGTACTCACCTTCACCTGGGCCGGCAACGCGGCGAGCGGCAACGCCTACCGGCTGCGCCCGCTCGGCGCGCTCGGCGGCACGGCCGTCATCGACGAGGGCAACCCGCGCCCGACGGCGGCTCCCGCCGTGGGCACCGGTGGCGTGAAGGTGGCGGGTGCCAACCTGCTCAACTTCTTCAACACCTACACCGGGTGCAAGCTGGGTACGCAGGGCGGCACGACGGACTGCCGCGGCGCGACGAGCGACGTGGAGTACCAGCGCCAGCTCGCCAAGGAGGTCGCCTCGCTGCGGTTCCTCGACGCCGATGTCATCGGCTACATGGAGATCGAGAACGACGGCTACGGCTCGACGAGCGCGGTGCAGGCTCTGACGGACGCGCTCAACGCGGTGGACGGGCCGGGCGCCTGGGCGTTCGTCAACCCCGACGCCGCGACGGGCATCGTCGACTCGGCGGGCACCGACGCCATCCGCTCCGGCATCCTCTACCGCACCGCCTCGGTGCAGCCGGTGGCCGGTGCCACCTTCGCCGACCAGAACAGCATCTTCGAGCGGCGGCCGGTGGCGCAGACCTTCCAGACGGCTTCCGGCGCGAAGTTCTCGCTGATCGCCAACCACTTCAAGTCGAAGGGGTCCTGCCCGACCTCCGGGCCCGACACCGACCAGGGCGACGGTCAGAGCTGCTGGAACGTCCGGCGTACCGCTCAGGCCACCGAGCTGGTCAGCTGGATCAACGGCACCGTCGTGCCGGGCTCCGGTGACCCGGATGTCCTGATCGTCGGCGACCTCAACTCCTACGCGGGCGAGGACCCCATCGCGGTGATCGAGGCCGCCGGGTACACCAACCTCGTCAAGGCCTACCACGGCCAGGAGGCCTACTCGTACGTCTTCGACGCGCAGTGGGGCTACCTCGACTACGCGCTGTCGTCGAGCTCGCTGACGGCGCAGATCACCGGTGCCGGGGACGCGCACCACAACGCGGACGAGCCGTCGGTGCTGGACTACAACACCGATTTCAAGACCGCGGGCCAGATCGCCTCGCTCTACGCGCCGGACCGCTTCCGCACCAGCGACCACGACCCGGTCCTGGTCGGCATCGACCTCGGCGTCAAGCCCACCATCACCGGCACCCCGCCGGCGGGCACGGTCGGCGAGCCCTACTCCTTCGCCTTCACGGTGACGGGGACCGGCACGACGACGGTCACCCTGGGTTCGGGCTCGCTGCCGCCGGGCGTCACGCTCAGCGCCGCGGGCGCGCTGACCGGGGCTCCGACCAGCGCGGGTGACTACGCCTTCACGGTGCACGCGGCCAACGCGTTCGGCGCCGCCGACCTCGCGGCCACGATCCACATCGGTGCGGGCGTCAGCGCCACCACCGTCACGGCGAGCCCGAACCCGGTCGCGACCGGTGCCGCGCTCACCCTCACCGCCACGGTCACGGCGGCGGTCGCACCCACCGGCTCGGTCACCTTCGCCGACGGGGCCACCCCGATCGGCACGGTGGCGCTCACGGGTGCCGGGACCGCGGTCCTGGTGACCTCGGCGCTCGGCAACGGCACGCACACGATCACGGCGGCGTACGCCGGCAGCAGCGACCTGCTGCCGTCCACGTCGGGTCCGCTGACGGTCTCCGTCGTGGACCAGGGGTCGCTGGGCGCGCTGCCCGACGGCACGGTGGGCGTGGCCTACCACGCGACGGTGCCCTTCACCGGTGGCGGGCCGGTGACCTTCGCGGTCACCGCCGGTTCGCTGCCGCCGGGCCTGTCCCTCTCCGCGGCGGGTGTCCTCTCGGGCACACCGACGACGGGTGGCGGATTCACCTTCACCATCACCGCCACCAACCCGGTCGGCTCGGTCTCCAAGGCCTATGCCGTGGCGATCGGCAAGGCGGCGACGAGCACGTCGGTCGTCGCGTCGGTGAACCCGTCCACGGTGGGTGGTCCGGTGAGGTTCACGGCGACCGTGACCGGCCCGGCCGGTCCGAAGCCGACCGGCACGGTGCAGTTCGCGGTGGACGGCGCGCCCCTGGGCGGTCCGGTCCCGCTCGTGAACGGTGCGGCTGTGAGCAGCCCGATCTCCTCGCTCACGGTCGGCTCGCACCAGGTGACGGCGACCTACTCCGGCAGCGCGTCGCACCTGGCGAGCGCCGGTTCGGTCACCCACCTCGTCCGGTACGCCATCAAGGTGATCACCCCGACCGCGGGCGCCCGCTACCCCGGCGGTGCGATCGTGCCGGTGCTCTTCCAGGTGACCGACGCCAACGGCACCCCGATCCCGCTGGTCGACGCGGCGCTGCTGGCGCTGTCGGGCCGGGTGAAGGTCTCGGCGAGCGGCGCGCAGTCGCTCTCGCCGGTGCCGGTGATCTACGAGCCCCTCTCCCGGAGCTTCGGGACGCTGTGGTTCACGGCTCGGCGCCCGGCGGGTGCGGTGACGGTGTCGATCACCATCACCTACCCGGGTGCTCCGGCACAGGTGGTGAGCACGCCGATCACGCTCACCTGAGCACGCTGAACGGATAGATCAGGGCCTGCCGGGTACCCCGCCGGCAGGCCCTGACGTTGTCCGGTGTCACGTTTTGCAGCAAAGCGTGGCTTCGCGAAGCGACATGGCCACGCTTTGCTGCAAAACGTGACACCGGGAGGGGCCGCGTCGCGCTGCGTGAGGGTCAGCGGATGCGGACGTTGTATTCGGTCAGCCAGTCGTTGACGTCGAGCAGGTAGGAGACGTGCAGGAAGCTGTCCCAGGTGGAGAGATCACCGGCGGACCCGTCCAGCAGCGCGTGCACCCGGTCGTGGTCGACGAGCGTGAGCAGCGGGGCGTCCGGCTCGGCGAGCACGTCGCGCAGCCTGCCCCACAGCACCTTCTGGTAGCGCCGGGTCTGCGCCACCGGGTAGCCGCTCTTGGGGCGCCAGGCGACCTCCCGGGGCAGCAGATCGCCGATCGCCATCCGCAGCACCCCCTTCTCCATCCCGCCCGCGGTGAGGATCTCGTTGGGGATGTTCCAGGCGTACTCCACGAGGCGGTGGTCGCCGAAGGGCACCCGCGCCTCGACCCCAGCCGCCATGCTGGCCCGGTCCTTGCGCGCCAGTAGGAACCGCAGGTAATGCGTGATCGTCAGGTGGGTGACCTCGCGTCGGCGCCGGTCGTCGCCGGTCTCCCCGGCGAGGTGCGGCACGTCGTCGAGCGCCGCGAGGTAGCGGTCGCGCAGGTATCGCTCCGGGTCGAGCTGGCGCCGGACACCCCGGGCGAGCAGCCCCATCGCGGGCGGGTAGGTCGACGCCCAGGGGAAGCCCGCGTGGGCGTAGTGGTCCGGGTCCCGGTGCCAGCGGTAGCCGCGGAAGATCTCGTCGGCCACCTCGCCGGAGATAGCCACCGGGCCGTATTCGGCGATCCGGCGGAACAGCAGCAGCAGCGAGACGTTGACGTGCGGCAGCGACGGCAGGTCCATCGCCCGGCGGCTCTCCTGCTGCGCGCCGACGAGGTCGTCGGTGCTCACCTGCCAGGCGGTGTGGTCGGAGCCGATGTGCTTGGCGACCATCTCGGCGAAGGGCGCGTCGCTGTCGAGGTGCAGCGAACTCGACGAGTAGCGCACGCCGTCCTCGAGCTTGTAGTCGATGGAGAAGGTCGGCAGCGGCTCACCGCTCGCGGCGAAGACCTTCGCGAGCGCGGCGGCGGTGGCGCTGGAGTCGACCCCGCCGGAGAGCAGGGCCGCGACGGGTCGATCCGCGACCGACTGTCGCGCGATGATGTCGTCGAAAAGCTCCCGGATGTACGCCACCGTGGCCGGCAGGTCGTCGGTGTGCGGGCGCGACTCGAGCTGCCAGTAGCGGTGCTCGCGGACACCGGAGCGGTTCACGCGGACCAGCCACCCCGGGCGTACCTCGATCATGTCCTTGAAGACGGCCGTGCCCGGCGTGGTCATCGGGGCCATCGCGAAGAGTTCGTTGAGGCCCTGCTCGTCGACCTCGGCCGGGACCTCCGGGTGGGCGAGCACGGCCTTGAGCTCGGAGCCGAAGACGACGCCGTGCGGGGTGCGGAAGTAGAACAGCGGCTTGATGCCGAGCCGGTCGCGGACGAGCAGCAGCTCCTGGGCGTGGCCGTCCCAGACGGCGAAGGCGAACATCCCGTTGAGGTGCTCGACGCAGCCGGCACCCCACTCGTCGTAGGCGTGCCAGAGCACCTCGGTGTCGGAGGTGGTGCGGAAGGCGCGGCCCCGGCGGCGCAGCTCATCCCGCAACTCTCGGTAGTTGTAGATCTCTCCGCTGAAGACCAGCGCCACCGGTTTGCCGTGCTTGCCGGTGAAGACCATGGGCTGCGATCCGGTCGCCAGATCGATGATGGCGAGCCGGGTATGCCCGAGCGCCACGTGCGGCGCGTGCCATGTTCCCGAGTCGTCCGGGCCGCGCAGTTGCAGGGTGTCGGTCATCGCTCCGATCACGGCCGGGTCGATAACCTCGGTTGACCAGTCGATACATCCGGTAACCCCGCACATGCAGCGCTCCTTTGACACCAGAACCCTTGGCGCCCAAGGGCTGCCAACTCGCAAGGTCGGACTCTAGCCGTCATCGACGCCTAGAGATAGATCTATCATTACTGAAAGAGACGGAGTAAGTACGTTAGGTTGCCGGTCCACATCGGGGGTGCAAATAGTGCCCAGACAATCGACTTAGGACGGTCGTGCTCACGCTCTGTGACCAGCACGCGGAGCGACGGGAAACGAGGCATCTGCCGTCATCGCCATTTGGCGCCACCGATATCCTCTCTCGCCATGGCCTCCCCTTTCCTTGCCGACTCCAATCTCGAACAGTTCGGATACACCCAAGAGCTGCGCAGGACGTTGCGGCTGCCCGACCTCATCTTCTACGGCATGGTCTTCATGGTGCCGATCGCGCCATTCGCGATCTTCGGCAACGTATTCCAGGTATCGGGCGGCATGGTGGCCCTCGCGTACCTCGCCGGGATGCTCGCCATGATGATCACCGCGGCGTCGTACTTCCAGATGGTCAAGGCGTTCCCGATGTCCGGATCGGTGTACACCTACGCCGGTCGCGGCATCGCGCCGTCCGTCGGGTTCCTCGCGGGCTGGGCGATCCTGCTCGACTACATCCTCGCGCCGTGCCTGCTCTACGTCGTGGCGGCGACGTCGTTGCACGCGATCTGGCCGATCCTGCCCATCTGGGGCTACCTCGCCGCGTTCATCGTGGTGAACACGATCATCAACTACCTCGGCATCCGGCTCACCGCGAGCTTCATCAAGGTGTTCCTCATCGCCGAACTCGCGGTCCTCGGCCTCTTCCTCGTCCTCGGCGGCTGGGCCCTGGCGCAGGGCAAGGGCCGCGGATTCACCCTCGACCCGATCTTCAACTCCGCAACCTTCTCCTGGGGCGTGCTCTTCGCCGCCGTCTCCGTCGCGGTCCTGTCCTTCCTCGGCTTCGACGGCATCTCGATGCTCTCCGAGGAGACCCGCAGCCCGGCCAAGCACATCGGACGGGCAATGGCGCTCGCCCTGCTCCTCGCCGGACTCCTCTTCATCGCCCAGTCCTGGGTCGCCAGCCTCCTCGTGCCCGACCCGGCCGGCCTGCTCGCCAACGGCGACCCCAACGGCAGCGCCTTCTATGACACGGCCGCCGTCATCGCGGGCAACTGGCTGCAGGTGCTCACCGCCGTGGCGACCGCCATCGCGTGGGGCATCGCCGACTCGCTCGTCGCCCAGGTCGCCACGTCGCGGCTGCTCTACGCCATGGCCCGGGACCGGCAGATGCCCAGCTTCCTCGCCCGGGTCTCGGCGCGGCGCGGCGTACCGACCAACAGCGTGCTCCTCGTCGGCGTGGTCTCGCTCGTCCTCGGCCTCTACATGTCGACCCGGGCGGACGGGATCCTGCTCCTCGCCAACCTGGTCAACTTCGGTGCGGTGATCGCCTTCCTCACCCTGCACCTGAGCGTGATCTGGCACTACATGGTGCGCAAGCGCAGCAACCGGATCTTCGTGCACCTGATCCTGCCGCTGGTCGGCTTCGGGATCCTCGTCGGCGTGGTCTGGAACGCCCGCCTGCTGGCGCAGCAGATCGGCGGGATCTGGCTGGGCGTCGGCGTGATCGTGCTGATCGGCCTCTACGTCTTCGGACGGCGGCCGGCGCTGGCCGGCCTCGCCTACGCCGGGTCGCATCGCTGACCTTTGACGATGCGGGTTCCATATTGATGGAGCCCGCATCGTTAACAACTCGCAATGGTGCGGGGCGAGCTTTTATATATCATTGTGAATGACATTCGTTGCGCGGCGGCAATACCCGCGAAACCAACATTCGTGAAACTCACGCATGGACAAGTTGCAAACCACGGGAAGTTCATCGACGATGTGCCCGTGCACGATGCCCGCAACGGAACGGCGATTGAAGCAGCACCAGGCGCTATGAGGAGAACCCCGCACATGCAATACCGGCGGCTAGCAGACGAATACTTCCTCCTCTGCCACGACCCTGACAGCGGGAAGCTGCACGTCAACCACGAGGTCTTCGCCACCGGCACGGCCGGTGCGGTCCTCGGCGAGCTCGCCCTCGGCAACCGCCTCGACATCACGCCCACCAGCGTCACCCTGCGTGGCGCCTGGGCCGCCGACGACATCGTGGTCGACGGCGCCGTCGCCGCGTTCCAGGCCGCTCCCCGCGTGCTCCGCGCCGACCAGTGGGTCGAGATCCTCCGCCTCAAGGCGCCCGAGATCATCGCGCAGCGCCTCGCCGCCAGCGGCGACCTGCGCCCCGAGGTGACCCGGGGCATGTTCGGCCGGGAGAAGGTCACCTCCCGGCTCAACCCGCACCTCGCCTCGATGCCCCGCGTCCGGCTGCGCAACGGCATCGCCCGCCCCGACGACGCCGACGCCGGGCTCTCGATGCTCGCCTCGCTGGTGCTCGCCACCCAGGTGGAGCACCTCACCGAGCTGATGGGCGGCGGTGGCGACGACCGGGAGCGGCTGCGCAGCCTCGCCAACCGGCACGGCAACCCCGGCCTGCGCCACCTCGCCGACGCGGTCCGCGAGGTCGCCAGCCGGATCGCACTGCGCGCCTTCGACTAGCCGCTTCGCGCAGCGCCGCGCCTCGCCTCGCCGCGCCGCGCCGCGCCGCGCAAGATCACACGTGATTCGCCGAAGCAGGCGTGATCGTGGCCGGTGATCACGTCTGCTTCCCCGGACCAGACGTGATCTCCGCGCAGGCCACCCGAGCCGGATTGGCGCTCGACCCGACCAGACCGCGCTGGCAGGTTGGGACGCATGATCAGTCTCGGTGCGGTGCTCGGGGTCGCCGCCGTCGCACTCGGCATGGTGCTCACCCCCGGCCCCAACATGATGTATGTCGTCTCCCGCAGCATCACCCAGGGCCGCCGAGCAGGCCTGATCTCCCTCGGCGGTGTCGCGCTCGGCTTCGTCGTCTACATCTTCGCCACGGCGCTCGGGCTCTCCGCACTCTTCAGCGCGGTCCCCGAGCTCTACCTCACCGTGAAGCTGGCGGGCGCCGGCTACATCGGATGGCTCGCGTGGCAGGCGGTCCGGCCCGGCGGCAACTCGGTCTTCGCCCCGGTCGAGCTGCCCGCGCACCCGCCGCACAAGCTCTTCCTGATGGGCATGGTCACCAACCTGCTCAACCCCAAGGCCGCCATCATGTACGCCTCCCTCATCCCCCAGTTCATCGACGTGCCCGCCGGGCACCTCCTCCTGCAGAGCGTGCAGCTGGGTGGCGTACAGATCGTGGTGAGTCTTCTGGTGAACTCGGCCCTGGTGGTCGCGGCCGGGACCATCGCGGTGTTCCTCGCCCGGCAGCCGGGCTGGCTGCGGATCCAGCGCTATGTGACCGGTGGCCTGCTCGGGCTGATCGCCGTGAAGCTCGTCACCGACCCGGCCCGCCC
Source organism: Allocatelliglobosispora scoriae (assembly GCF_014204945.1). Classification (NCBI taxonomy): domain Bacteria; kingdom Bacillati; phylum Actinomycetota; class Actinomycetes; order Micromonosporales; family Micromonosporaceae; genus Allocatelliglobosispora; species Allocatelliglobosispora scoriae. The sequence goes on along the minus strand of NZ_JACHMN010000003.1, from coordinate 799,321 downwards.
GATCCCTGCCTGATCCGCGTCGTCGGTTTCACGCCCGACGGCTCCGTCCCCCGGTGATAACGACCTGACGCCGTCCCGGCCGCCTGCGATCATCGGACGATGACCGCCGACCGCGCCGCCGCCGACCGCTCACTGCACGGGCTCGCCCTGGGAGACTGCTTCGGCGAGACCTGGTTCTTCCGACCCCCGGGCTGGTTCGACGCGCAGATCGCCGATCGCGTGCTCGCGGACGGCGAGTGGCCCTACACCGACGACACCGCGATGGCGCTCTCCGTCCACGGCATGCTGGTCGACCTCGGCGAGATCCGGCAGGACGAGCTCGCGGACCGGTTCGCCGCCGCCTACGCGGCCGACGCCCACCGCAACTACGGCCCGTCGATGCACGGCGTGCTCACCGCGATCGGTGCGGGCGAGCCGTGGCTCGCGGTGACCTCGCGCCAGTTCGACGGTCAGGGGTCCTGGGGCAACGGTGCCGCGATGCGCGTCGCGCCCCTCGGCGCGTGGTTCGCCGACGATCTCGACCGGGTACGCGAGCAGGCGGTGCTCTCCGCGCGGGTGACACATGCCCATCCCGAGGCCGTGGCGGGTGCGGTCGCCGTGGCTGTCGCGGCTGCGCTCGCCGTCCGCGGCGTCGCCGCCGACCGGTTCATCGGTGCCGTGGCGGAGCTGACGCCGCCGAGCGAGGTCGCCTCCCTGCTGCATCGGGTGGCGCAGCGTCCCTTCGACCGCTCGCCCTCGTGGATCGCCGGGGAGGTCGGCAGCGGGCTGCGGATCTCGGCACCGGACACCGTGCCGTTCGCGGTGTGGTGCGCTGCCCGGCACCTCGACGACCTGCCCGAAGCGCTCTGGGCAACGGCGTCCGCCGGTGGCGACATCGACACGACCTGCGCCATCGTGGGCGGGATCGTGGCAGCCCGCACGGGGCTGGACGGCGTACCGGCGGAGTGGCTCGACGCCTGCGAACCTCTGCCCGCCTAGCAGGTGCAGTGCCGCAGGCTCTCCGTCCTCGACACCAACTCTTGAAGAGTTGCGGCTTGAGTATCGGTCACAGCCGGGCGAGGGCGGCGAAGGTCATCGCCGTTCCGGGATCGCCCATCGGTGCGCTGGGTTCGGCCGTCCACTGCGCGCCGTAGACCAGCCCCGGCGGCAGGATCTCGCAGCCGTCGAGCAGCCGCAGCACCTCGGTACGCGTCCGCAGCACGGCCTGTCCGCTCGCCCGCCGGTACGCGTGCTCGATGCCCCGTGACGTGGACAGGCTCTGCTCCCGTGCGCCGTGGGAGAGCGCCACCAGGCTGCCCGGCGCGGTCAGCCGCCGCAGCTCGGAGACGACCTCGGCGGGGTTGTCCTCGTCGCCGACGAAGTTGAGGACCGCGAGCAGCAGCACCCCCACCGGCCGGTCGAAGTTGATGAGCTCGCTGACCCGCGGCTCGTCGCAGAGCGCGGAGAGTTTGCGCACGTCACCGAGCATGCAGTCGGCGGTGTCGATGCCGGCGAGCAGGTGGATGCTGCGCTCGACGACGACCGGGTCGTAGTCGACGTAGACCACGCGGGCGCCGGGCGAGACCTCGGCGAGGATCTGGTGCACGTTGCGCTGGGTGGGCAGCCCGCTGCCGATGTCGAGGAACTGGTCGATGCCCTGCGCCGCCATGTGGGTGACGACGCGTTCGAGGAAGCCGCGATTCTCCGCCACCGCTGTGCGTACCTGCGGTGCGGTGGCGAGGACCAGCTCGGCGGCCTCCCGATCGACCGGAAGAGCCTCATCGCCGCCGAGGTAGTAGTCGTACATCCGGGCCACGTTGGGGGTGCTCGGTTCCATGCCTCCAGCCTCCCGACCAGCGGTGGCATACGCCCGTCAATGTCCGAAGTGCGACAGGGCACAGTATGGTCACCGTCGAGTGCCGAAAACGGTGACATATAGTTGATCGGTCAACTATATGCGAGGCGGTGTGGCATGACGGACTACGGACATGAGCTGCTATTCGGGACGTTTCTCACCCCGTCGGCGGCGGACCCCACGGCAGTCGTCGCGCTGGCGCAGGTCAGCGAGGCGGCCGGACTCGACCTCGTCAGCGTGCAGGACCACCCGTACCAACCGGCGTTTCTCGACGCCTGGACGCTGCTGAGCGTGATCGCGGCCGCGACCGACCGCGTGCGCGTCTTCCCCAACGTCGCCAACCTGCCGCTGCGCCCGCCCACGCTGCTCGCGCGCAGCGCCGCGAGCCTCGACCTGCTCAGCGGCGGCCGGGTCGAGCTCGGCCTCGGCACCGGTGCCTTCTGGGAGGCGATCGTCGCCAACGGCGGGCCGCACCGCGAGCCCGGCGCGGCGGTCGACGCGCTGGAGGAGGCGATCGCCGTCATCCGCGCGATCTGGGCGGGCGGCCGCTCGGTCCGGGTCGAGGGCGAGCACTACCGCGTCGTCGGGGCGAAGGCCGGACCGGCACCGGCCCACGAGATCGGCATCTGGCTCGGCGCCTACAAGCCCAGGATGCTGCGGGTGACGGGTCGGCTCGCCGACGGCTGGCTGCCCAGCCTCGGCTATGCGGGCCTCGACGCGCTGCCCGCGATGAACCGCACCATCGACGACGCCGCCGAGAAGGCGGGCAGGTCACCGGCCGCGATCCGCCGCCTCTACAACATCAACGGCCGCTTCGGCCGCAGCGGCGACTTCCTGCAGGGCTCGGCCGCCGACTGGGCCGAGCAGCTCACGGCACTCACGCTCGCCGAGGGCATCAGCGGCTACATCCTCGCCAGCGACAACCCCACCGACATCCAGCGCTTCGGCGAGGAGGTCGCGCCGCGCGTCCGCGAAATGACCACCACCCATCGGGTACGCCCACCCGCTCCCCGCGACACCCGTGCACCCGTCGTGGTGACCGAGGGCGGCGCCACGGGCCCGGGTGCCGCGGGTCAGGGCGTGCCGGCCTCGGACGTGACGGGCCTGGGTGTGGTGGCGACCCCGGACGACGGCACCCGCCTCAGCGAAGCCCGGCTCTGGGACGAATCCGCCCGCCCGACCGGCCCCGCCCCGGACGCCGATCGCGTCTACACGGCTCGCGAACGGGCCGGCAGCCGGCAGCTCGTCGACGTCCACGACCACCTGCGCACCGAACTGCTGCAGATCCGCGACCTCGTCGAGCAGGTGGCGACCGGCGGGCTCGACGTCGGGTCGGCCCGCTCGGCGATCAACACGATGACCCTGCGGCAGAACAACTGGACGCTCGGCGTCTACTGCGAGTCGTACTGCCGGGTCGTGACGACACACCACACGATCGAGGACACCAGCCTCTTCCCCCGGCTGCGCCGCGCGGACGCCCGCCTGGCGCCGGTGGTGGACCGGCTGCAGGAGGAGCACGAGATCATCCACGGCGTGATCGAGGATGTCGACCAGGCCCTGGTAGCCCTGGTCAGCGGCGAAGGCGACATCTCCGACCTGCGGGCGGTGGTGGACCTGCTCTCCGACACGCTGCTGTCGCACCTCTCCTACGAGGAGCGGGAACTGCTCGAACCCCTCGCCCGCCTCCGCGTCCTGTAGCCCGCGCACAATCGTCGCAACTCTTGAAGAGTTGGTCTCTTCCGGCACCAACTCTTCAAGAGTTGTGGGGATCTTGGGCTAGGTGCGGATCGGTCGGGCTGCGGTGAGCGCCCACCAGCCCAGGGCCAGCACGACCGAGACCTCCGCCAGCGCGAGCGCCCGCTCGACGGCACCGAGCGGAATCGCCCGCCACCAGCTCACCCCCGTGAAAGGCTCCAGCAGCACCGCACCCAGAATCACCCCGAACCAGGCCAGCGCCCCGACCGCCAGCGCGATCGTCCACAGTGCACTGCGGCGCCAGCGCTCGTCACCGCGCCACGCCCGGGCGATGAGGATCGCCGCGAGCGGGAGCGCCACGAAGGCGAGCAGGCTGGCAGCCCGGTGGATGGTGCCGCTGGGCGACGGGCCGACAGCCCAGTTGTGCTTGGGGAAGTAGACGACGGCGGCGAGCCCCAGACACCAAACGAGTACGCCGACCGCCCCCGCCGATGTCGGCCGCACCAGACCCGCCCCGGCGAGTGCCAGCAGCACGGCGAGGGAACCGGCCGCCAACGCGAGCACTCCGTAGTTGAAGATCCAGCCGGTGTCGTAGAAGGCGTACTCGCTGATGGTCCGCCGGATGGGGCTGAGATCGGCGGTCGGCGGGAGCAGGTGCAGCACGCCGACCGCGAGCGATCCGATGAGCGCGGCACCCAGACCGAGAACCGCGAGCGGACGGGCAAGACTGGCCGGTGACATCTCCCCATGATGCACTCTATTTCTGGGTCGCTCCGCTCCCGCACGCGCACTATCTCTGGGTCGCTCCGCTCCCGCACGCCCCTGTGCGGTGTCTTCCCTCGTCGCTGCGCTCCTCAGTCCAGACACCGCGGCGTGCTCCGCTACGCTCCTGCGCTCCCGGGCTCCTCAGTCCAGACACCGCGGCGTGCTCCGCTACGCTCCTGCGCTCCCGGGCTCCTCGGTCCAGACACCGTGGCGTGCTCCGCTACGCTCCTGCGCTATTGATCGACGGTGGTGGTGGGCGCGAGAATGGGATGCACGGGCCGATCTGCGGCATGAGGACACTATGGACAGCGTGATCGAGCTGGGGCAGGTCGTCGAGGACGACGAGGAGATCGTCGAGATCTCCGGGCCCTTCGATCTGCGTGCCTGGTGGCGGCGCCGGGCCAGGGCCCTCGGCACGGCTGTCGTCGTGTTCGCCTCGCTGATCGTGCTCGGTGCCGCGGCGGCGCCGGTCGCGCCGCCGGTGGTGCCCGGACCAGACCTGCCCGCGGGGAAGCTGGTCCGCACGGCCGGGGTGGCGGTCGTGGCGAGCGGCGACGCGCTCACCGCCACGGACGAGCACACCGGCGCGGCCCGCTGGCAGCTCCCGCTCGACGACGGCTACGTCGCCCTCGACGTGGCCGCGCTCGGCCCGGTGGTCGCGGTGAGCCTCATCCCGACCTTCTACGCCCTGCCGACCGCCAAGGTCATCGGCCTTGACGCCGCCACCGGCCGCCGCCTGTGGGTGCAGCGCGGGCTGCTCGTGCAGGCGTCGACGGACGGTTCCGTGCTCGTGCTCTCCGACGGCGGCCGGGTCTGGGGGCTCGACTCGCTGACCGGCACGCTGCGCTGGCAGAAGCCCCAATCCGACGGCACGCCGATCCCCGGTGCCGATCCGGCGACCGACCCGCTGGCGGTGATCGGGCCCGAGGGGGACGTGAGGGTGATCGATCCGCGTACGGGTGGCGTCACCGTGCCGGACGAGGGCGGGATAGGTCCCGGCGCGGCGGCGGTCCTGCTGCACGACGGCGTACTGCTGGCCCGCACCGACGACACCGATCCGGCGGCACAGCACTACGAGCTCGCCGCCTATGACGTCGTGCACGGCGGGCGGCTGTGGCAGGAGCGGGTGGACCGCGACGCGATCAACGAGGTCGTCGTCTGCGGTGCCCTGATCTGCGGCTTCGGCACCGGCGCCGTGCAGGTACGCGAACCCCGCACGGGCCGGATCGTGCCACTGGGCCAGGCTGCCGAGCTGCGCCAGGTCGGGCTCTCGACCGCACGGCTGGTCACCGAGGCCCGGCATGCCTCCTTCACCATCCAGACCAACGGCTTCATCTCGTCGATCGTCTGGAACGCGGCGGCACCCCTCGCCGAGGTCGGCGACTGGCGTTTCGCGGGGGTGCGGGCGGGACGCGTACTCCTCGTGTTGCAGGCCCAGCGCACCGGCGGCCGCGCCTGGCTCGGTGAGCTCGACGCGGCCGGTGTCACCGTGCGCCCCATCGCCCCGCTGCCGGGTGCCGAACCGGCCGGTGCCTGCGATCTCCGCGACGACTGGCTCGTCTGCGCAGGCACCGATCGGCGGATGCGGGTCTTCGCACTAGGGCTGGGCTGAGCAGGTCACCTGATCGTGAAGGTGTGGTTCTCCATCGCCTGGATGGACCCGTCCCTGGCGGAGAAGTAGAACCCCTCCACGGTGTATGTGCCGGCCGGCAGCGCCTGCGTCCGGACCGTGGCGGTGCCCTGGCTCGGCGGCCCGGCGTTGACCAGCACGGACTTGTCGAAGACGATCGCGTCGGCCGAGTTGCGGATGCGTACCCGCATCGTCGCCTCCCAGACGATCGCGGCGACGTTGACGGTGACGGGTCCGGCGCTGAGCACGGCGCCCTGCTGCGGATCGATCACCCAGACCGGGCCGAGCACGTCCACGGCGGGTCCCCGCCGCAGGGTGCCGCTGACCGGCAGCAGGTTCCACAGCTTGCCGACCGCCTTACCGTCGAGCAGCAGCTTCATCCCATCGGCGTCGCTCGCCGCGGTGGCGGTCCAGATGAGCTGCTGGAGCGCCGCCTTCTCGCTCGGCGGGTCGTAGGCGTTGACCGCGGCACCGGAGAGGTCGACGGTGACGGTGTTGCCGTCGACCCGGACACTGCGTACCGCCGCGCTCGCCGGCCACGAGCTGTAGTAGTCCGGGTCGTAGGCGGTCCGGCCGTCGAGCATCGCGGTGATCGCGGCCTTCGTCTTCGCCGCCTTGCTGCCGTCACCCGCGGGCAGCCGGTGGAACTCGCGGTAGAGCAGCGGCTTGGTGGCGACATCGTGCAGGTAGTAGATGGGCACGTTGGCGGTGGTGGCGGCGGCACTCGGCGACGCGGGTCGCGGCGAACCCGACGGCGTCGGCTCCGCGGTGGCGGGCGCCGAGGTGCCCCCGGGCGCCAGGGTGGGGTCGGGTACGGTCGGCGGCGCGCAACTGCCGACACCGACGACGACGGCGGTGACGGTGGCGGCGACTGCTGCCGCCGATCCGGTGGTGAACGCGAACGGCATGGCTCCTCCTCGGATGCGATGCCACCACGAACGGTGCCGCGTGCGTGCCCTGATGATCGACAGGGCGTCGGGGTCCACGTCAGCCCCGGCCGCTCGCGTACGCAGCGCGCGGCGCAGCAGCTCTTCGGTCGGCTCGTCCGGCTCGGACCAGCCTGGCGAGGGGGTCATGACGCGGCTCCCAACGACTGTCGCAGGGCGGCGATCCCCCGCGCGGTGTGGCTCTTCACGGCACCCCGGCTGACACCCATCGCCACGGCGATGTCAGCCTCCGACAGATCCAGGTAGTAGCGCAGGATCAGCGCCTCCCGCTGCCGCCCCGGTAGCCCGCCCAGCGCCTCGATCATGCTCGCCTGGGCGAGGAGGTCGAGGGCGCCGTGCTCGGCCGAGGGCGCCGGTGCCGGTGGTGGCTGCGCCGCGAGGTACTGGCTCACCACCGCCCGGTGCCGATGCGCCGACCGGGACCGGTTGACCACGCTCTGCCGCAGGTAGGCCAGGGCCTTGTCGGCGTCGCGCAGGTGCTTCCAGCGGGCGTGCAGCTGCACGTAGGCGTCCTGGGCGAGCTCCTCCGCCCGGCTGGCGTCGCCGCAGAGCAGCAGCGCGAGCCGGACCAGCGCGGGGTAGTGCGCCCGGAAGAGCTCCGTGACCGCCTCATCGGCGTCCCAGAGCCCGGCGTCGGTCGGATCGGACGACCTCAGCTTGATCATCCCCCCGGATAAAGAAGCGGTGGGTACGCCTGACCCGCCCGCGAGGATCGCGGGCTCACCGGTCAGACGCGGTCGGGGTGCCACGCCGATACGACGCGCGACCCCGGTATCCGGTTTACCGCCCTGAGCAGGCTCGATGCCATGGGCTGATGTGGCGGTCTTCACCGACTTCACGGCGATGTCACCGGGAGGTGTTTTGATGGAGGCATGACCCACCCGGCCATCCTCACCGTCGACGACGATCCGGCTGTCTCCCGAGCCGTCGCCCGGGACCTGCGCCGCCGTTACGGCGAGCGTTACCGCGTCGTGCGCGCGGCCACCGGCCTGGAGGCGCTCGACGCGCTGCGGGAGATCAAGCTGCGCGGCGAGCAGGTCGCGCTGCTCCTCGCCGACTACCGGATGCCGCAGATGAACGGCGTGCAGTTCCTCGAAGCGGCGATGGATCTCTTCCCGCGCGCTCGCCGGGTCCTGCTGACCGCCTATGCCGACACCGACGCGGCGATCAGCGCCATCAACGTCGTGGACGTCGACCACTACCTGCTCAAGCCGTGGAATCCGCCGGAGGAGCAGCTCTATCCGGTCGTCGACGCGCTGCTCGACGTCTGGCTCGCGAGCCCCGACGCGACGAGCGCGGAGATCCGGGTGGTCGGGCATCGCTGGTCGGCCCCCTCCTACAAGGTGCGCGACTTCCTCGCCCGCAACCTGGTCCCCTATCGCTGGCACCTCGCCGACGACCCCGAGGGTGCCCGACTGCTCTCCGCAGCCGGGCTGACCGGCGCGGACGTGCCGCTGGTCGTGACGGCCGAGGGCAAGTCGCTGGTGCAGCCGAGCGAGGCGGAGCTCGCCGCGAGCGTCGGGCTGACCATCACGCCCGCCGCCGACTTCTACGACGTGATCGTGATCGGCGCCGGCCCGGCCGGCCTGGGTGCCGCGGTCTACGGCGCCTCCGAGGGGCTGCGGACGGTGCTCGTCGAGCGCCGCGCCACCGGGGGCCAGGCGGGGCAGAGCAGCCGGATCGAGAATTACCTGGGCTTCCCCGACGGGGTCTCCGGTTCGCAGCTCACCGAGCGGGCCCGCCGCCAGGCGTTGAAGTTCGGCGCCGAGCTGCTCAGCGCCCGCGAGGTGGTGGCGCTGGAGAACACGGGCTCGACCCGGGTGGTGCGGTTCGCCGACGACACCCGGATCGCCGCGCACAGCGTGGTGCTCGCCACCGGCGTCTCCTACCGGATGCTCGACGTGCCGGGCTGCGCCGATCTGACCGGCCGGGGCGTCTTCTACGGCTCGGCGGCGACCGAGGCGGCCAACTGCGCCGGGCAGGAGATCTACGTCGTCGGCGGGGCCAACTCCGCCGGGCAGGCCGCCGTCTACTTCGCCCGGTACGCGTCGCACGTGCACATCCTGATCAGGGCCGAGGACCTGCGCAGCTCGATGTCGCAGTATCTGGTGGGTCAGATCGAGGCGATCGACAACATCACGGTGCACCCGTTCACGCAGGTCTGCGCGAGCGAGGGCGACGAGCACCTGGAGCGGCTGACGCTGATCGACGCGCGCACCGGCAACACGCGCCTCGTCGAGACGTCGTGGCTGTTCATCTTCATCGGGGCCGAGCCGCGGACGGACTGGCTCGACGGTGTCGTCGCCCGGGACTCGCGCGGTTTCGTGGTCACGGGGCCGGACCTCGTCGTCGAGGGCAGGCGCCCGGCCGGATGGGGTCTGCCCCGCGACCCGTACCACCTGGAGTGCAGCGTGCCCGGCGTCTTCGCCGCGGGCGACGTGCGGGCCGACTCGGTCAAGCGCGTAGCGTCGGCGGTGGGCGAGGGCGCGATGGCGATCTCCCTGGTGCACCGCTATCTGGAGGCGCAATGACCGAGCGGCTGACCTGCGACGATCTGCGGACGCTGTTCCTGTTCGAGGCGCTCGATGAGGAGCAGCTGCGGTGGCTCGTCGAGCACGGCGCCGTGGAGCAGCACGCTCCCGGCATCGTCTACGCCGAGGGCGACCCGGCGACCTGCTTCTACGTGCTGCTCGCGGGCACGGTGACGCTGACCCGGCAGGTCCACGGCGACCAGGTCGAGGTGACCCGCACCGAGCAGCGCGGCGTCTACGCCGGTGCCACCCAGGCCTACCTCGGCGACCGGGTGGACCAGGTCTACCCCAACTCGCTGCGCGCGGTGACCGACGCCGAGTTCTTCGTGCTGCCGGCGACCGAGTTCTCCGACATGATGCGGTCCTGGTTCCCGATGGCGATGCACCTGATGGAGGGGCTCTTCTTCGGGATGCGCAACATGCAGACGATCATCGGCGAGCGGGAGCGGCTGCTCGCGCTGGGTTCGCTCTCGGCCGGGCTGACCCACGAGCTCAACAACCCGGCTGCGGCGGCCGTGCGGGCCACCTCGGTGCTGCGCAACCGGATCACCGGCATGCGCCACAAGCTCGCGATGATCGCTGACGGACGGCTCGACGGCAGTCAGCTCCGGCACCTCGTCGACCTGCAGGAGGAGGCGGTCAAGCGGGTCGCGAGCGCGCCGACGCTGACACCGATGCAGACCTCCGACGCCGAGGACTCCCTCGCCGACTGGCTCGACGAGCACGACATCACCGGCGCGTGGGACATCGCGCCGACGCTGGTGGCGGGCGGCGTCGACCCGGAGTGGATGGGTCAGGTGTCGCAGGCCGTCGGCACCGACAACCTGGAGGCAGCCGTGCGATGGCTGACCTACACCCTCGACACCGAGCTGCTGATGGGCGAGATCGAGGACTCGGTGACCCGGATCTCCAGCCTGGTCGCGGCGGCGAAGCAGTATTCGCAGCTCGACCGCACGCCCTATCAGGTCGTCGATGTGCACGACCTGCTCAAGGCGACCCTTGTGATGCTCACCGGCAAGATCGGCAAGGGCATCACGGTGGTGAAGGAGTTCGATCGGAGCATCCCGACGATCCCGGCCTACGCGGCGGAGCTCAACCAGGTGTGGACCAACCTCATCGACAACGCGCTCGGCGCCATGGGCGACTCCGGCACCCTGACGATCCGCACCGGGCTCGCCGATGACCGGATCTTCGTCGAGATCGCCGACACCGGGCCGGGCATCGATCCGGCGGTCCGGCCCCGCATCTTCGAGCCGTTCTTCACCACCAAGCCGGTCGGCCAGGGCACCGGTCTCGGCCTCGACATCTCCTATCGCATTGTGGTCAACAAGCACCACGGCGACATCAAGGTCGAATCCGTCCCGGGCGACACCCGGTTCCGGGTCCTGCTCCCGATCAACCCCGATGCTTAACCCATAAGATCTCTGCATGGAGTTGCGGATCTTCACCGAACCACAGCAGGGTGCCAGTTACGACCAGCTTCTGCGGGTCGCCCGACGAGCCGAGGACGCCGGGTTCGGTGCGTTCTTCCGCTCGGACCACTACGTGTTCATGGGCGACGGCGACGGTCTGCCCGGTCCGACCGATGCCTGGATCACGCTGGCGGGCCTCGCCCGCGACACGACCACCATCCGGCTCGGCACCCTCGTCACCGCCGCCACGTTCCGGCTGCCGGGGCCGCTGGCGATCGCGGTCGCGACGGTCGACGCGATGAGCGGCGGCCGGGTCGAGTTCGGGCTCGGTTCTGGCTGGTTCGCCCGCGAGCACGAGGCCTACGGGATCGAGTTCCCGCCGCTGGGCGAGCGGTTCGACCGGCTCGAAGAGCAGCTGGAGATCATCACCGGCCTCTGGTCGACACCGGTCGGCGACCGATACTCCTTCACCGGCGAGCACTACACGCTCACCGACTCCCCCGCCCTGCCCAAGCCGGTGCAGGCACGGATACCCGTCATGATCGGCGGCGGCGGCCCCAAACGGACACCGGCGCTCGCCGCTCGCTACGCGACCGAGTTCAACATCCCGTTCCATGGACTGGAGCAGTCGGGCAAACAGTTCCAGCGGGTCCGTCAGGCCTGCGTGGACGTCGGGCGTGACCCGGCGAGCCTCACCTACTCCAACGCGCTCGCCGTCTGCTGCGGCGCCGATGAGGGCGAGGTGAAGCGCCGCGCCGACGCGATCGGCCGGGACCTGGACGAGCTACGCGCCAACCACCTCGCCGGTACGCCGGCCGAGATCGTCGACCGCATCGGCCAGTACGCCGAGCTCGGCGCCGAGCGCGTCTATCTCCAGGTGCTCGACCTCGACGACCTCGACCACATCGATCTCATCGCCGCCGAGGTCATGCCCCAGCTGTAGGCGTCCTGTTTCGGGGTCGCCTCTATTTCTGGGTCGCTCTATTTCTGGGTCGCTCCGCTCCGCGCGCCTCTATGCGACGCCTTCCCTCGTCGCTGCGCTCCTCAGTCCAGGCGTCGCGGCGCGCTCCGCTGCGCGCCTGGGCCCAGCGCTCCTATTGGAAGACTTCCGTCGTCGGGAAGACTTCGGCGACGGTGGTGAGGGTGGCGCCCTCGTGGACCGCGCTCATGATGCCCGCGAAGGGCGCGATGAGCCGTTGCGCGCCGGTCTCGGCATAGGAGACGGCGAGCACCGTCGGCAGGATGCCGCCCTCCTTCTTACCGATGATCCCCATGCCCGTCCGGACCGTGGCGAGCTCGCAAAGTCCCGGGTAGAGGTGGTCGGTGACGGCGTTGAGCACGACCACCCGGCGGCAGTCGACCGCGAGCGAGACGAGCAGGTCGAGCGCCTTGCGGCAGTAGGTGGAGTTGCGGCCGAGCGGGAAGCGTACGGGGACGTGCAGGTGGATGCCGTTCGCAGCCGGCAGTGCGGCGGGCTCCGGCGTGCCCTTGACGTTGAAGTTCAGGCCGACCACGAAGTAGCCGTTGGCGATCGCGTCGCGCAGCAGCGGTGGGCTGATCTGCGAGGCCGCGTCGAACCTCTCGGTGCCGCTCGGATTGTGCCAGGCGCCGCCGGGGTTGCCGACCCCGACGCCGAGGAAGAGCAGCGTGGGCAGGTCCAGCTTGCCGACGGCCGCCTTGGCCCGGGCGATGCAGACCGCCTCGACGGCCTTCTCGATCTCGGCGAGCGCCTCGGCATCGATCGGTGTGCCGCCGAAGGTGCTGTCCTCGTGTGGTTCGAGCTTGCCCGCCTGCTGCCAACCCATGATGGTCTCCTCCCGTGCCCGGGCCGTGGTGACCCGTCTGCTCAACAGAGGCGGCTGGGCGGAGGCTGATACGCCCGGATATCCGACACGGTCAGGCGTGCGGCCCGGCTGTTTCGGATCCAACCGAAACACATCGACATTCGACACCGGACACGGTGCGATGTCTGCGACGGACCGCCACGGGAGGGTGAGGTAAGCCCCATGATCACGACAGCTCCCCCACTGCTGACGCGGTGGGGCGTCTCGATCCATGCGGATCTGGTCTATCGCACGCTCACCTTGCAGGGCTCCCGGTCCGGCGGCGAGCTGACGAGGTCGTTGGAGCTCTCCGCCCGTACGGTGAGCGCCGCCCTCGATGAACTGCACGGGCTCGGCATCGTCGCCCTCGTCGCCGACGCGAAGCTGGCGCAGGGCAGGGTCTGGCGGGGGCATCCACCGGAGTCGGCGGTGCGCACCCTGCGCGAGCAGCAGCACCGGCTCGCCACCGCCCGCCGTGAGCTGCATCGACAGCTGTCGGTGCTGGATCTCGTCGAGATCACCCCGGCCGAGCTGCGGGAGGCCCGGCCGATCACGACGGTCGACGCCGCTCGGCGACGCCTGGGCGAGCTGATGGCTGCCGAACGCCATGAGCACCTGGCGATGAATCCGGAGCAGGCGTTCACCGGCGCCACGACGAAGGCGGCGATTCCGACGGCCCGGGAGGTGCTGCTGCGCGGCGTGGCGACGATGACGCTGGGTGTTCCGGCGGCCGTCGAGGACGAGAGCGAACTCCACGCGGTCGAGCTCGACGATTACGGTCTGCAGTACCGGGAGCAGGCCAGCCAACCCATCAAGCTCATGATCATGGATCGAACCACGGCGTTCCTCCCGCTGGAGCCGGACAGCAACTTCAGCCGGGGCGTGTGGGAGATCTCGTCCGCTCAGGCCGTGAGCAGGCTGGTCGCCTTCTTCCTCGGCCGCTGGCACAGCGCCGTCGAGCCGCTGCCGCGGGCGGCCGCCCCGATGCCGCTCAGCAGCCGGGAGCGGGCGATCATCACGCTCCTCGCCCGTGGGGAGACCGACGGCTCGGTCGCGACGACGCTGGGGCTCAGCGTCCGCACGATCGCCTACACGGTTCGGGAGCTGATGGAGCGCAACGGAGTCACCACCCGCTTCCAGCTAGGACTCGCGCTCGGCGCCGAAGTGCTCCGGGCGGGCGACACCTCCATGCCCAGCGACACGACTATCAGACGGAGCAGGCCATGACAGACCACGAGAGTGCGACGGCGCTCGCCCCGATGCTGCCGGCGGTCCGGCGCGCCGGAGAGCAGCGCATTCCCCTCACCGACCCGGCCAGGTCGATCGCGCCGAGGCCGGTCACCCGGCTCCGCCTGCTCATGCCCCGCTGCCCGAACTGCCTGGACCTCGCTCCGGAGTCGGCCGACCCGACCGGACCGGCCCTGGGCTGAGCCGGCGGGCCGGAGAGGTCGGGCGACCCTGCCGACACTGGCACGAAACATTCGTTTACATTCGCATACTTCGAACTTAGGGTCCCTTCTATAACGTTATAGGAGGCACCCATGCACCGTCGAACCGTCCTTCGCGGCGGCCTCGCCATCGCGGGCGGGCTGGCTCTGGCCGGTCACGCCATCACCGAATCCTGGGCGGGCGGCACCGGTACGCCGGTCACCCTCGTCGGCGACGCCAGCAGCGGCGGCCACTACTTCCCCTATCCGGCCGGCTTGTCGCGTACCCCCTTCGTGAAGCTGCCCGCGGGCTCGACGCGCGCGACCGGCTGGCTGGCCCAGCAGCTCGCGCTGGAGACGACCGGCATCGCCGGGAGCTACGACCAGATCTCGCACTTCCTCGTCTACGCCGACTGCGGCTGGGTCAACCCGGCGAAGGGCGGCTGGGAGGAGCTGCCCTACTGGCTGCGCGGGTTGAGCGCGCTCGCCGCCGTGACCGGCGACGCCGGGCTGCGTTCCAAGGTCGCGACCTGGGTCAACGGCATCGTCGCCACCCAGCAGGCGGACGGCTTCTTCGGCCCGTCGGCGCTGCGGACCTCGCTCGGCGGCGGCCCGGACTTCTGGCCCTTCATGCCGCTGCTCCAGGCCCTGCGCACCTACCAGGAGTATTCCGGCGACACCCGGATCCTGCCGATGCTGACGAGGTTCCTGCAGTACCAGAACACCTTCGGCGCGTCGGTCTTCAATCAGAGCTGGGGTTCGGTGCGCTGGGCCACCAACCTCGACACCGTCTACTGGGTCTTCGCGCGGACCGGGCAGTCGTTCCTGCTCAGCCTCGCCGACAAGATCCATCAGTACAGCAAGAACTACGTCAACAACCTGCCCTCGATGCACAACGTCGACCTCGCGCAGGGGTTCACCGAGCCCGCGCTGATCGCGCTGCGCGGTAACGCCTCGCTCACCCAGGCGTCCTACAACAACTACGCCGCCATCCAGGGCACCTGGGGGCAGTTCCCCGGCGGCGGTTTCGCGGGCGACGAGAACATCCGCACCGACTACCGCGACCCCCGGCAGGGCTTCGAGACCTGCGGGATCGTGGAGTACATGCAGTCGTTCGAGACGATGAGCCGCCTCACCGGTGACGCGAGCTGGGCCGACGGCTGCGAGAACCTCGCCTTCAACTCGCTGCCCGCCGCGCTCTCGCCGGAGCACCGCTCGCTGCACTACATCGTCAGCGCCAACAGCGTCCAGCTCGACAACCGGGCCAAGACGCAGGGACAGTTCCAGAACGGCTTCGCGATGCAGGCCTTCCTGCTCGGTGTGGATCAATATCGGTGCTGCCCGCACAATTACGGCCAGGGCTGGCCCTACTTCACCGACAACCTGTGGCAGGCGACCGCCGACCGCGGCCTCGCCGCCACGATGTACGCCCCCAGCACCGTCACCGCCAAGGTCGGCAGCGCGGCGACGACGGTCTCGGTGGCGACGACGACCACCTACCCGTTCAGCGGGTCGGTGTCGCTGCGGATCACCACGCCATCGGCGGTGGCGTTCCCGCTCTACCTGCGGATTCCCGGCTGGTGCGCCAACCCGTCGATCACGGTCAACGGCGGCGCGGTCTCCGCCTACGGCGGCCCGGCCTATGTGCCGGTCAACCGGACCTGGCAGAACGGCGACACGGTGACGATCACCTTCCCGATGGCGCCGCGGACCACCACCTGGACCGCCAACCACGGCGCGATCTCGGTCAGCAACGGCCCGCTCGCCTACTCGCTGGAGATCGGGCAGAACTTCCTGCGCTACAACGACCCCGCCAACGCGTGGCCGGAATACCAGGTCTTCGCAACCTCGGCCTGGAACTACGGCCTGATCCCCGGCACGTTCAGCGCCGTCGCCACGGGCGCTTCGGGCAACCCCTTCACTCCGGCGGGTACGCCGGTGGCCATCACCGCGCAGGCCAAGGCCATCCCCAACTGGCAGGCCGACACGGAAAACGTCGTCAGCACCCTCCAGCAGAGCCCGGTCGCCTCCCCGGAGCCGACGAGGTCCGTCCGGCTGATCCCGATGGGCGCGGCGAGCCTGCGCATCTCGTCGTTCCCGGTGATCGGCGGCGGCCGGGGCTGGCAGCTGCCCGCCACCCCGTCCGCCTCGTGGTGCTTCAGTGGCGACACCGTCACCGCGTTCAACAGCGGCTACGACCCGACGAGCTCCTATGACCTCTCGCACCGGCGGCACACCTGGTGGGACCACACGGGCACGTCGGAGTGGGCGCAGTACACCTACCCGGCGCCGGTGACGATCACGGGGACCGGGGTCTACTGGTTCGACGACACCGGGCACGGGCAGTGCCGGGTGCCCGCGAGCTGGCGCCTGGAGTACCTCACCAGCGGCGGCAGCTGGGCGGCCGTGCCGGGGGCGTCGGCGTACGGGGTGGCGCTCAACGCGTACAACAGCGTGACCTTCCCGGCCGTGACCACGACGGCGCTGCGGATCGTCGCGCAGCTGCGGGCCGGTTTCTCGGGCGGGATCCTGCAGTGGGCGGTGACCGCGACGCCCGCGACCGTGCGCGCCGGGGTGTGGTACAGGGTGCAGAACCTCAACAGCGGCAAGGTCCTCGCCGTCTCGGGTGCGTCCACTGCGGACAGTGCCAACGTCACCCAGTGGGCCGACAACGGCACCACCGACCACCTGTGGCGCTTCGACCACGTCGGCAACAACTGGTACAAGATCGTCAATCAGAACAGCGGCAAGCTGCTCGCGGTGCAGAACATGTCCCAGGCCAACAGCGCGCCGGTGCAGCAGTTCGCCGACAGCGGCAGCGACGACCACCTCTGGCAGCTGCTCGGCGACGGTGCGGGCCGCATCCGCATCCGCAACCTGCACAGCGGCCTGGTCCTCGGCGTCTCGGGCATGTCCACGGCAGACGGCGCCCAGGTGGTCCAGTTCGAGGACAACGGCACCGCCGACCACCGCTGGCGCCTGCTCGGCTGACCGCAAGATCGTCGCAACTCTTCAAGAGTTGGTGTCTCAGGCCGCCAGGCCTTAGGACCAACTCTTGAAGAGTTGCGACGATCTTGGCGCTACCCCGCGGGTCAGGAGGTCAGGAGACTGGCCTGCTGGGCGATGAGGACGAAGCCGAGATCGACGAAGGCCACCCGGTTGAAGCAGCCGGTCTGGCCACCGATCTGGCACGGCACCGGGTTCAGCGCGCCGGTCATCATGCCCGCCGCCCGCACCTTGCTCGGGTCGGCGGCGAGGGTGAAGACCGGGCCGCCGCTGTCGCCGACACCGGTCGCGACCACGCCGTTGATCTGCGTGGCGATCGCGACGCTCTCGACGAAGAAGAATCCGCCGTTGAGCACGAGCTGGTTGATGAGGTCGGTCCGGATGTTGCAGTGCACCCCGGTCGCCGCACCCGACGTGCAGACGAACTGGCCCGGGAAGTTGCCGACCGCGCCGACGACCGGCTTGGAGAACTCGCCCACCCCGACCCCGCCGTCGAACGTACGCGCACCGGAGTTGGTCGTGATGAAGAGCGAGTCGCTCAGGCGCCGGGCCGGGGCGGGCTCAGCCTGCCCGATGCGTTGGCCGGCACCGTCGTTGAAGCCGAGACCGCCACCGAAACCGCAGTGCTCCGCGGTGAGGATGCCCCGGGTCGTCTCCCACCAGAGGAAGTAGCGGGCGATCGCGAAGCCCGTGCTGCAGGTCCCGGCGTTGGGGAAGGCTCCCCGCGTCACACCGCCGGCCCACCACGGTGCGGAGTCGTTGCCGCGGCTGGTCGGCGTCAGCACCGGCTCGTGCACCACCTCGACCGGCACGGGGACGAGTTCGCGGTCGAGCTCGTAGCCGTCGAGGACGGCTGCGGTCAGCCCGCTGCCGTCGACTTTCGGACCGATCCGCGTCAGCCCCTTGGGGAAGCGGTCGACGAGCCCGTGGGTGATCTCGACCAGCTCGCGCTGGCTGTAAGCGGAGGTCGCGAGCTTGATCTGGATGCCGTGCTCCGCCTGCTGGCGCTCGATCTCCGCGCGGATCTCGGCCGGCGGGTCGCCCTTCCACCACAGGTTCAGGGTCTTCTTCTTCACCACCAGCTCGACGCCGCCGAGCTGGCCGTCCTTGTCCAGCTCGGTGAACCGCTGCGCCGCGTCCACCAGGGGCAGCTGGGCCGCCATGATCTCCCGCGCGGCGTTGGAACCCGCGGTCGGATCGTCGTTGTCGCCGGGCTTGTCGCCCTCTGCGCCCGCCGGTCCCGCCAGCAGTCCCACCACGAGGGCGGCTGCCAGCGCGGACATCCCGGCGGCGCGGTACCTGATTCTCATGCTCCTCATGCTGTGCGAGCACGGCGCCGCGGTCGTCCGGCCGGGAGCTGACCTCCGCCCTCCCCCCAGGGTCGGATATCCGCCCGGCATCAGCCTGGAAGCTGATCGGTGATGCTTGATGCCGGGAGTTATCGTGCCGTCATGTGTCAGGGAACGGCGGTCCATGCCGACATTCGAGTGTCCATTCAGGATCGTTCAGCGCCGGACCGAGCAGCCGGGCATCTCGCCGCGGGCCTGCTCGTCGACGCCGACATCGTGCTGATCCCGTCGCCGCCGGAGTCCCTGTGGGACGCCGCCGCCGACATCGAGGTGCTCATCTTCCCGGCCCGCCCGGGCGAGCACGACCGGATCGACCAGCTCACCGGCTGGAAGTGGAGCCGCTTCACCCTCGCCGGAGCGCCGACCGCCGCGATCACGCTGAAGCTCTCCCATCACAGCACCTACGCCGCGCAGCTCGGCGAGGTGACGAGCGAGAACCTCGCCGCCGCCCTCGACGCGGGCGACGGGCTCTGGGAGGCGCTGCTGCGGCTCGACGCCATTCCCGCCGACGCCCGGGACATCGACCCCGACCTGCTCGCCCGCGTCACCGCCATCGAGCAGGTCCAGCGCGAGCCGCGCCGGGCCGACCACACCTTCGAGTCGCACCGCCAGATGACCGACGGGTTCTGCATCTTCTTCTGCTTCTGCCACCCGCACCACCCGAAGTAGGCCGATCACCATGGCGAAGCCGACGATCCGCGACACGCTCCTGGTCCTCGCCGTCTGCACGCTGGACGTGCTCTTCTTCTCCACCTTCGGCGGCGACCTCGGCCAGCTCGGCGACGGCGACCTTTCCTCGCTGGGCCTGCTCGGATACGCCGCGCTCGGCTGCGTCGCCTTGCTCTGGCGCCGCCACGCGCCGGCCGCGGTCTTCGGCGCGCTCCTGCTCCACTCCGTCCTCGGTACGCTGCTCGTCTCCGGCTACCAGCCCGTGCTCGGCCTGCTCGTGGCGCTCTACTCCGTCGGCGCCCACGCACCGCGCCGCTTCGCCTGGCTGATCGCGCCCGCCACGGGATCCTTCGCCGTCGTCGCCGCCAACGAGGCGTGGCTGCGCCGCGACGAGTCCAACCCGGTCACCACGCTGGTCGGGCTCACCCTCTTCTATGCCCTGCTCAGCACCGGGGTGTGGGCGCTGGGCCTGCTCGCCGGGCGCAGCCGCCGCCGGCTCGCCGACTCCGAGCAGCGCCGCCTCGGCGAGGCACGGGCAGCCGTCGACGCCGAACGGCAGCGGATCTCCCGCGAGCTGCACGACATCGTCGCCCACGCCGTCACCGTCATGGTGCTGCAGGCCGCCGGGGCACGAAAGGTGCTGCGCGCCGACCCCGAGCGGGCGGCCGACGCGCTGACCCAGGTCGAGGAGCTCGGCCGCCAGGCCATGAGCGAGCTGCGGCGGATGCTCGCCGTCCAGGGTCTCGCCGGTCACGGGCACTCCGGTCCGGACGGTGCGGAGGCGGAGCACCAGCTCGGGCTCGACGACCTGAGCGCGCTAATGGAGCGGGTGCGGGCCACCGGCGTACCGGTGGAGTTGGTCGTGGAGGGACGGCCGCAACCGGTCGACCCCAGCGTGGGGCTCGCGGCCTACCGGACGGTCCAGGAGTCGCTCACCAACGTCGCCAAGCACGCGGGCGGCGCGGCGACCGTGACACTGCGGTGGTCGGAGGGCCTGCGGGTCCAGGTGACCAACGCGGCACCCGTGCAGCGGCCCGGCATCAGCGCCACCCTCTCCACCGGCCACGGCCTGCTCGGCCTGCGGGAACGGGTGGCCGTGGTGGGCGGGCGCCTCGACGCGGGCCCGACCGACAGCGGCGGCTTCCAGGTCACCGCACTGCTGCCCGCGGGGCGTTGAGATGGCGATCCGGATCCTCATCGTCGACGACCAGCCGCTCGTGCGGGCGGGCATCGCGATGCTGCTCGCCGCCGAGGACGGCATCGACGTGGTCGGCGAGTGCGGCGACGGCGGCGCGGCGCTCGTCGAGGCTGCCCGGTTGCAGCCCGACGTGGTGCTGATGGATGTGCGGATGCCCGGCATGAGCGGCGTCGACGCCACCCGGCGTCTCACCGCCGACGCCTTCGCCGCCGATCCCGACCGGCCTGCCAAGGTCATCATCCTGACCACCTACCACGTCGACGAGGCGGTGCACGACGCCCTGCGGGCCGGGGCATCCGGCTTCCTGCTCAAGGACGCCGCCCCCGCCGAGCTGGTGCTGGCGGTGCGGGCCGTCGCCGCGGGCGAGGCCTGGCTCGATCCGGCGGTGACGCGCTCCCTGCTGGGCGAGTTCACCACTCGCCCGGAGCCGGCCCGGCCGAGCCCGGCCGCTCTGGCGGGCCTCACGGCGCGGGAACGCGAGACGCTGGTCCTGGTGGCGCACGGCCTCTCCAACACGGAGATCGCCGGGTACCTCTACATCGGTGAGTCCACCGTCAAGACCCACCTGGGCCGGGTACTGATGAAACTCGGGCTGCGGGATCGGGCCCAGGCGGTGATGGTGGCCTACCAGTCGGGGCTGGTACGGCCCGATGCAGCCCTGCCCGCGCGGCAGAATGGTTGACGCGTCAAAGATCCTCGGGCGTTTGTCGGAGATCCGGCATACGATCCGCGTCGTGGCAACTCCGGATCTGATCCCGATCAACCATGAGCCCGGCTATCGCACCGACACAATCGGTCGCTTCGCCGATGGCCAGTTCTTCGGCTCCGTCGTCGCGGGCTTCGCCGACGGCATCGCCCCCGACGGCGACTGGGCCGCTCACAAGCGGTGGTATGCGGTGCTGCACCGCTTCGACCAGGAGGGCAACCACGTCAGCTCGGACATCCAGTTCGCCGGCACCACGGCCGACGGGGAGAGCCGCGTCGTCGACAAGGCCACGGGCATGCTCCGGCAGTGGCTCGACGAGCTGCCCGGACGCAGCTTCGGCGACATCTCGATCCGGCTCTTCCAGGTCGAGGTCGACGGGGTGACCTTCGGGCTGATCGACGAGACCTCCGACGACGACGGCTACGTCGAGCTCTACCCCGACGAGCTGGGCTTCTACGAGCCGTGGTCGGGCGATTACGACACCTGATCGAGGCCTGCACCCGGTGCGATCACAGCGGGGTCGGCCACCCGCCGTGAGACCCGGGCAGGCGGCTGCGGGATCGCTCCACGGCCGCCCGCCGGGCTCGGTCAGAAGAGCAGCTGCCACTGCGCCAGGGTGATCAGGCAGGTGCCCTGGACGAGCTGCGTGCCGGGGTCCTTGCCCGGTCGCGCGAGGCACTTGCCGCTCGCCACGTTGGTGATCCGGAAGGTGTTGCCGCTGCCGGTGAGGGTCCACTGCTGGTTGGTGCCGGTGCCGCAGGCGAACTGCTGGACCGGTGAGCCGGTCGCCGTGCCGACGCCGGTGAGGCATTTCCCGGTGCCGAGGCTGCGGATCCGGTATTTGCCCGTCGCCGCGTCGTCGAAGGTCCAGAGCTGCGTGCCGAGGTCCTCGCAGATCTCCTGGGTCGCCGAGACACCGTCGGCGGCGCTGGGGACCGAGACGCAGGTACCCGAGATGTGGCTCTCGATCCAGACACCGACCCACGGGCTCGCCTGCGCCGGTGCGGGCAGGATCGCGACGGTGATCAGGGCGGCGGCTGTCGTCAGCGCGGCGCGCAGCGTGCGTCGTTGCATGTGGAACCTCTCACATCAGAGGAACAAGAGATCGATTGATTCCACTTCACGCATGCACTGATGTCAATGCGGCCCCACCTGGGCGTTTTGGTCCGCCGATTGCCAGGTGACCCCCGCGGGCCATCCGGTCGCCCCGGCGGCCCACGCCGTCAGCACCGCCAGCGCCGTCCGCCCGCTGTCACAGTGCCCTGTCACCGTCGGCTGATCCGCCTGGTGCAGCGACACGAAGAGGCCGCCGGCCGCCAGCTCCACCTGCGCGTAACCGGCCGTGCCGCCGATCCGGTTGAGCACCAGCCAGTCGCCGGCCTGCCGGAGGTCGTCGAGGAAGACCGCGAGCACCTCGCGCTGCGGGTCCATCCAGCTCGAACCATCCGAGTTGTACGCGTGCCAGGCCGGCTCGGCCACCGCCGGATACCGTTCCTCCTCGGGTACGAGGAGCTGGTAGTTCCCGTTGCGGGGGAAGATCGCGGCGAGCTTCGGGTAGCGCCGCAGCGCCTCGGCCGGATCGTCGAGGTCCCACCACTGCTCGGTCGGCTCCGCCGGATCGGAGGGGCTGGCGTGGCCGCGCGCCTGGAGCTGCTCCTCGATCGCCTCGCCGTCGCGGGGCGCATCCGTCGCCTCGTCGAAGGCGTAGCGCGCCACGTAGTTGAGCCCCTCCCACTCGGGCCACTGCTCGTCACCCCACTCCGCCGGTGCGGAGCCCGCGAGGCGGCGGACCGCGTCGAGGTCGGCGAGGTTGTCGGGGGACGCGGCAGCGTGCTCGAACGCGGTCCGGCCGAGGCTGAACAGCCATGCCTGGAAATACCAGAAGGAGTCGCCGCCGATGCCGTCGCAGATCTGGTGCGCCGCGCCCCACATCGCCTGGTTGTCGACGCGCTCGCGGCAGGTGTCGAGCAGGATGTGGAAGTCGACGATCTCCGCGGGTGGCAGCTCGGCGAGGTGCAGCTCCAGCCACTTGAGGCGGATCGCCCGCTGCCGGTAGTGCGTGCCCGACTCGTCGATCAGCCGCCAGAAGCCGTCGTGATCCATGACAGCGGAGCCTAGCCCCGGGCATGTGCCCGTGGGGACCGCTGGATAGGTGCGCGCGACGCTTTGCTCTGCTTACACGGACGCATCACCGGGAAAGTCCGGATATTCCTGGTGATGCGCAGGTGTAAGCAGAGCAAAGCGTCGCGCGCGCTTCACTACCCGGGCGCCGGGCCGTCCGCGGAACGAGCGCCCCGCGGACGGCCCGCACACCTCAGGAGGCGTATGCCTCGATCTCCGACGCCTGGGCCGCGGGCCAGCCCGAGTTGGTGGTGAAGGTGATCCGCAGGTAGCGGACCGGCGTCGGCGTGAAGGTGATGACCACCGTGTTGCCGGTCGCCGGATTGAAGGTGTAGGCGGTCGGCGGCGTGAGCGCCGTGAAGGAGGTGCCGTTCGTGCCGCCCAGAAGAGCAATCGTCTGGGTACGGGTGGCCCACGACCCCGACGGCGGCAGCTTCACGACGACCCGGCTGATCGTCGTGACCGCACCGAGGTCGATGACGCACCACTGCGGGAAGGCACCCGTCGGGCTCTCCCAGTAGGTGTTGGCGTTGCCGTCGACCGCGTTCGCCGGAACGTAGGTCTGGGTCTGGCCGGTGCACGTGATCGGCTTGCCCAGCACCACGTTGGGGTTGCCGGGCGTGACCGGGCTCGTCGTCACCGTCAGCGGTGCCGACTGCCCCGAGGCGTTCCCGGGCGGGTCCACCGCGGCGACGGTGAAGGTGTATGCGGTGTTCGCCGTCAGCCCCGTCGCCGTGAAGGTCGTGCCGGTCGGGGTGCCGACGAGAACGCCGTTCTGCCGGACCAGGTAGTTGGCGATGCCGCTGCTGTCGGTTGACGGGCTCCACGAGAGGGAGATCGTCGTCTGGGTCTTGCCGGTGCTGATCAGGTTCGCCGGCACCGTCGGGACGTCGGTGTCGACCGGCGTTCCGGCGTACACCTCGAATTCACCGATCTGCCCCGCCGGCCAGCCGGTGTTGGAGGCGATCGCGAGCCGCACCCAGCGGGCCACCCCCGGCGGGAAGGGGATGGTGACGGTGTTCGCCGCGGCCGGGTCGAAGATCCGGCCCGCGGTCGCGGCGAGGGTGCCGAAGGTGGCGTTGTCGGTGGAGCCGAGGACCGCGATGCCCTGCGTACGCGTGCCCCACGACGGCGGCAGCTTGAGCACGACCCGGCCGACCGGCTGCGCGGCGCCCAGGTCCACGGTGATCGTCTGCGGGAAGACGTTGTTGGCGCTCTCCCAGTAGGACCCTGCGCCGCCGTCGACCGCATTGCTCGCCGGGAATCCGCCGTTGCTGGTCGATGCGGTGACCGGCCGCTGGTAGGCGAGGTTCGCCTGCGGCGACTGCGCGTCGGTCACGACGGTGACGGTGGTGCTGGGACCCGAGAAGGACCCCGCCGCGTCCCGCGCCCGGACGTAGAAGCCGTAGGAGGTGCTCGGCGACAATCCGGTGATCGTCGTCGAGGTGCCGGTCGGGCTCGCGACCACCGGATCGGTGGCCCCGGCCTCGCGATAGACGGTGTAGCCGACCACCGCGACGTTGTCGACCGACGGGCTCCACGAGAGCGAGACCGAGGTCGCGGTCTTGCCGGTCACGGTCAATCCGGCCGGTACGCTCGGCGGCACCACGTCGCCGGGCCCGGCCCGGTTGGCGAACTCGGTGGCCCAGTAGCGGGTCCGGTCCAGGTAGGCGGTCTCGGCGGCGACCCCGGTGAGACCGTAGGCGCCGTCGAAGGTCTGGTAGCCCTGGCCCGCGGGCGGCGTGGAGCTCGCGGGTTCGATCGACGAGCCCTCGTGCCATTCGTTGAACGAGGTGACCGAGACCCAGTCCGGCAGGCCACCGGTGGCGGTGCCGAGCGCGTTGTTCCACTGCAGGTCATAGGTGGCGCCGTTGGCCCGCCCGACGGTGGGCGTGGTGTTGCCGGGGACGGCCCGGTCGTCGATGTAGCCGGGTGCCACCGACGGTGCCCAGATCAGCCCGTTGGCCTTGCAGAAGGCTGCCGCGTTGGCCCAGCCGGGTGCCGTGGAGCCGGCGATCCCGTCGTAGGTGTACATCCCGCCGAAGCCCGCGACCTTGGACGTGTCGGTCGTCTGCGCCAGGATGATGTTGGTGGCCTTCAGCGGGGCGATCGCCGACCAGTCCGAGATGAGCAGGCTCTCGAAGACGTAGAAGGCCGGTCGGTTGCCGTGCGCCGCGTCCCGGTAGAAGCCGGGGCTGGCGCCGTAGGTGCTGTTGATGTAGTTGATGTCGGCCACGGTCGAGGCGGCGGACCGCCCCGCGTAAGGCTCCAGGTGCCAAGCGACCTTGATCCCCTGCGCGGCTGCGGCGGCGAGCACTCCCGCAGCGCGCTGGTCCTCATAGGACCCCTGTCCCCACCAGCTGTAGACGATGACTCCGGCGCCGGAGCGCTTGACCCAGGCCATGTGCTGCGCGACGGCCCCGGCGTAGTCGGCCGAGTCGTAGGCACCCAGCGTCGGATAGAGGTTGGCCCCGACATCGCCGGGCGGCGTGTGCCCGCCCTGCTGCCAGTGCCGGTACTGCCCGTAGCCGGCGGGACTGCCGTACCACGAGTAGTAGAAGAGGTGCACGTTGGGCGAGGGAGGCGGGTCCGCGGCGAGAGCAGGCGGCAAGACGACGAGCCCGAGCCCCAGAGCCACCGCCGCCACCACCCCCACGCGCAGCATTCGTGCCCAAACGGACATAAGAATTCCTTCCCGGGGCACAAAGGTTGCCGGTGCGTCTCAACCATGTAGCGCCCACGTTTCCTACGGATGTAGGCAAAAGAATAAATATGCCTATGCAAAAACTCTAGCCCCCAACGCAAAAAGTCCATGCCGACCTTAAATTCGCGTTGATCAAGGGAAGACTCACCATGTCGGGGGTCCGATATGCGGCGAGTCTTCCCTTGATCAACGCGAATTTTCAGAGGGCCTGACGGAGCCATTCCTCGACGCCAGCCACGTGGATCGTCGCCCAGGAGCGGGCCAGGTCGGGGGACCTCGACGCGATCGCGTCGACGATCGCCTGATGCTGCTCGCGGGTCTTGCGGGCCGCGCCCTCCTGGGTCAGGCCGCGCCAGATTCTCGCCCTGGTCGTGGGGCCGGAGAGGCCGTCGATGAGGGAGCAGAGGACCGCGTTGTCGGCGCCCGCCGCGATCTGCCGGTGGAAGTCCAGGTCGTTGGCGACCAGCGCCTCGACCGTCGGGGTCTCGCCGAGGTCGTCCAGCACGGACTGGAGCTTCGCGATCTCCTCGTCGGGCATCCGCTCGGCGGCGAGCGCGGTGGCGGCGGGCTCCAGGATGCGGCGGACCTCGAAGAACTGCAGCACCGTGTCGTCGCGGTGGAAGTCGACGACGAAGCTGAGCGCGTCGAGCAGCAGGCGCGGCTCCAGGCTCGTCACATAGGTGCCGTCACCTTGGCGGACATCGAGCACGCGGATCATCGACAGCGCCTTGACCGCTTCGCGCAGCGAATTGCGCGACAGGCCCAGCCGCACGGCGAGGTCCGCCTCCTTGGGCAGTCGATCCCCCGGGCCCAGCTCACCCGAGGTGATCATGCCTTTGATCTTGTCGATCGCCTCGTCCGTCAGTGCCATCGATGCCTCCGAGGTGACTCTACGCCGCCGGCCGGTCGTCGCGCGGGGTCAGCTCCCAGACGAGGCCCAGACCGTCGTCGGTGCCGGAGTAGTCGTCGGCGACGGCGAGCAGCTCCGCCATCCTCGCCTGCCACGGCACGTTGGCCGGGTGATCCCGCAGCGCGTCGCGCATGGCCCGGTAGTCCTCGACGTCGACGAGGTGGAACAGGTGCACGCCGTCGCGCCAGATCCGCCACTGGTGCACGCCCGCCTCGATCAGCGCCGCCCGCAGCTCCGTCGGGATGGTGGCGTGGACCCGGTCGTACTGCTCCTGCGCACCCTCGCGGAGCACCGTGTGCAGGGCGATCCGGTTCATGACCGGCTCCGCAGCCGCAGCGCGTGCATGCCGCCGTCGACAGCGAGCACGGTGCCGGTCGTGGCACCCGCGAGCGGGCTGGCGAGGTATCCGATCGCCGCGGCGACCTCCTCGGCACTGACGAGCCGTCCGTTGGGCTGGCGGGCCTTGAGCGCCGCGAGCTCCGCCTCGGGGTCGGCGGCCTGGGCGAGCAGTCGCCGGACCCACGGGGTGTCGGCGGTGCCGGGGTTGACGCAGCAGACCCGGATCCCGTCGGCGAGGTGGTCGGCGGCCATCGCCGCGGTGAGCGCCTGCACCGCGCCCTTGCTGGCGCTGTAGAGCGCCCGCTGGGGCAGCCCGGCCCAGGCCGCGATCGAGCAGGTGTTGACGATCGCGGCGTGCTCCGAGCGGCGCAGGTGCGGCAGGGCCGCCCGGCTGACCCGGACCAGACCGACCACGTTGACATCGAGGACGCGGTGCCACTCCTCGTCGGGGTTGGTCTCGACCGTGCCGATCGCCCCGATCCCGGCATTGTTGACGAGGATGTCGAGGCCGCCGAGGTGCTCGACCGCGCCCGCCACCGCGGCACGGACAGCGGCGTCGTCGGCGACGTCGGCGACGAACCCGGCGAACGGCGCGGGCAGGTCGTCGATGCGCAGGTCGAGGCAGGCGACCCGGGCGCCGCGCTCGGCGAGGTACTCGGCGGTCGCGAGCCCGATGCCGGACGCGCCGCCGGTGACGATGGCGCTCAGGCCGTCGAAATCAGCCATCGAGGCTCTCCTTCCAGATCGGTCCAGCAGGGTATGCGTACGCGATGAGGGTCTCCGGGCGGATGGTGGAGCTGAAGCCGGCCGCGATCGGCGCCTGGTAATGGCCCCGGTGCATCCGGACCGGATCGATGAAGTGCTCGTGCAGGTGGTCGACGTATTCGATCACGCGATCGCGCATGGTGCCGGAGATCGCGACGAAGTCGAACATCGACAGGTGCTGGACCAGCTCGCAGAGCCCGACCCCACCGGCGTGCGGGCAGACCGGTACGCCGAACTTCGCCGCCAGCAGCAGGATCGCGATGTTCTCGTTGACCCCGGCTACGCGTGCGGCGTCGATCTGCAGGTAGGAGATCGCGTCGAGCTGGAGCAGCTGCTTGAAGACGACCCGGTTGGCGACGTGCTCGCCGGTCGCGACCCTGATCGGGGCGATCCCCCGGGCGATGGCGGCGTGGCCGACGACATCGTCCGGGCTGGTCGGCTCCTCGATCCACCACGGGTCGAAGGGTGCGAGGGCCCGGACCCACTCGATCGCCTCGGCCACGTCCCAGCGCTGGTTGGCGTCGACGGCGATGCGCATCGCCGGGCCGCAGACCTCGCGGGCGACCTTCAGCCGGCGGATGTCGTCCTCGAGGTCCGCGCCGACCTTGAGCTTGATCTGGGTGAACCCGTCGGCGATCGCCTCGGCGCAGAGGCGGCGGAGCTTCTCGTCGTCATAGCCCAGCCAGCCCGGCGAGGTGGTGTAGCCGGGGTAGCCGTCGGCGAGCAGGACCTGTGTCCGCTCCTCGCGCCCCGCCAGCCCCCGCCGCAGGATCTCCAGTGCCTCGTCGGGGGTGAGGGCATCGGTGAGGTAGCGGAAGTCGACCAGCTCGACCAGCTCCTCCGGCGTCATCGAGGCGAGCAGCCGCCACAGCGGCAGACCGGCCCGCTTGGCCCGCAGGTCCCAGAGTGCGTTGACGACCGCGGAGATCGCCATGTGCATGACGCCCTTCTCCGGGCCGAGCCAGCGCAGCTGGGAGTCGTGGACGAGCTCGCGCCAGAGCCCGCCGAGGTCCCCCAGCACCTCGTCGACCGACCGCCCGACCAGGTGGGGACGCAGCGCAGCGATGGCCGCGACCTGCACGTCGTTGCCCCGGCCGATCGTGAAGGCGAACCCGTGCCCCTCGAGCCCGTCCGGCGCGTCCGTGCTCAGCACCACATAGGCGGCGGAGTAGTCCGGGTCGGGATTCATGGCGTCGGACCCGTCGAGCTCCCGCGACGTGGGGAACCGCACGTCGTGGGTCTCCAGGGACACGAATCTAGTCAACATGGCGCTCTCGAACCTCCGCCTAGGCCGACCGCCGCATCGGACCACACCGTCCACCGCAGCCGCGCCGGTCGCCCGACTGACTCATACATCGGATGACTGATGTCTACCAGCTTCATTGCGCCGCACACAAGACCTGAGAATTTCTGAGAAAGTGCAGTACAGATTTCGACAGCGTTTCGATTGACGGAGACATACATCCGATTACTTTCGGTGGCGCTGGCGATCCAGGTTTAGGAACCCGACAGGGCGGTAACAGAGCCTGTATGACGTCGCGCGAGGCACCTGTCGGATATATTGAGCCCATGATCGACGATCTTCAGCTCACCACGGCGCTGGAGACGACCGCCCGCCAGGCAGAGCGGTGCGGCTTTTTCTTCGACTTCGACGGCACCCTCTCGCCGCTGCAGGACAACCCCGCCACGGTCAAGCCCGCCGAGGGCGCTATCACCGCGATCTCGCAGCTCGCGGCCCTCGTCGGGACGATCGCCGTCATCTCCGGCCGACCGGCGGGCTTCCTGCATCAGCAGACCGGTGAGCTCCCGATCAGCCGCTTCGGCCTCTACGGCATGGAGTGGATCGACGAGCAGGGCGAGATCCAGACCGACCCCGAGGTCGAGCCGTTCCTGCCCGTCTTCGTGGAGATCGAGCGGCGCGCTCGGGCGGAGCTCGATCCGTCGGTGCTGGTGGAGTTCAAGCGCCTCTCGGTCGGCCTGCACTTCCGCACCGCCCCGCAGCAGGAGGGCGGCATCACCGAGTGGGCCCAGAAGATCGCCGCCGAGTACGGCGTACGCGCCCTGCCGGGCAGGATGGTGATCGAGCTCGCGCCGCCGGTCCACCGCGACAAGGGTGCGGTCGTCCGCGCGATCGCCAAGGACCTGTCCTGCGTGTGGTATTTCGGCGACGACCTCGGTGATGTCCCGGCGATGCTGGCGCTGCGCGAACGCGCCGAGCAGGACCCGGGATTCACCTCCGTCAACGTGGCGGTCGCCAACACCGAGACCGTCGAGGAGGTCGTCGCGGCCGCCGACATCGTGGTGGCGAGCCCCCACGACGTGGTGGCGCTACTTGAACGAGTCGTTGCCGCGCTCCGCCCGACCACTGCGTGAGAGCCGCGACGACGCCCACTGCATCCGGGGATAGTTGGGCAGCACATCGGCCGGCTCATCGCCCCGCTTGACCAGCTTGACCTTGAAGACCTTGGTGAAGTCGGCATCGCCGTACTCCTTGTGCAGCGACTTCCAGGTCTGCGCGAGCGTCTCCACGGCGAGTGCCGAGGTG
The DNA here is from genome assembly GCF_014204945.1 of Allocatelliglobosispora scoriae. Lineage (NCBI taxonomy): Bacteria > Bacillati > Actinomycetota > Actinomycetes > Micromonosporales > Micromonosporaceae > Allocatelliglobosispora > Allocatelliglobosispora scoriae. Next base: position 768,945 of record NZ_JACHMN010000003.1, on the reverse strand, counting down.
TCGGAGCTGTTACCGGCGCAGACGAAGACCGTGCCGGCCCTGGCACCGGGCCACTGCCGCCGCTTCACCGAGAGCCGCTGGATGACGAAATACTCCGTGTGCACGGTCTCACCCGTGTAGGCACCGCTGTCGGGCGTCTCGACCGCGAGGGGCAGCCGCTCGAAGACGCGCCGGGCCGACGCGTTGGCGTCCTGCGTCCGGATGACCACGCCGCGCTCCCAGGAGTCGGCCACCTGGGATCGGTAGAAGACCACGTGGTTGGCGTTGTCGCGCTCGGTGAGGATCCGCAGCGCGAAGTCGGTGAGCAGGTTGTAGACGTTGGAGCCGATCAGCACCGTCGTACCGCCCCGGCCGAGCACCTTCTCGATCTGCTCGCGCACCGGCTTCTCGTAGACGTCGGTGGGGTGCTCGCCGACGTAGCTCTTGGGGAAGTCCGGCAGCCGGGGGTGGCCGGCCGGCCGCGGCGGGCTCAGCGAGATCTGGCACATCTCGGGCGGGTCGATCGACTCGCCGCCGAGGTGCTCGGCGAACGCCCGCAGGAAGCTCGCGAGCGGCTTCGCCTGGATCGCCTGGGTGAGGACGAGAGCCGCCTGGTACTCCGGCTCGGTGATGGCGTTGCCGTTGAAGCCGGCGGTGTGATCGGTGACCGCGACCGTGCCCCGGGGGATCACCGGGATGCACGAGACCTTGATCTGCACCGCGCCGCGGCTCTCGCCGTTGATGCCGAAGAAATCCCGCAGGTGCGAGCGCCAGCGCCGCCGCGTCAACCAGGAGAAGACCCGGATCAGCGGCAGCAGGAAGATCGAGGCGATCACCCCGGTGACGAACTGGACCGAGACCTCGTTCAAGAACGCGAACACGAGTCCTCCGGGAGAAGTCGCATGCGGTGAAGAACCGACGACGTATGGTAGTCACACGCATCCGCGTCCATTGATCGGCCGAGAGGTCCGATGAGGATCTGCGGCCGGGCGGGCGGCGCCGCCCGAGCGGTCAGCGAACGGCGACCGCGTGCCCGGTGGACTCCCGGATCGTCAGGTGTGTCGGCAGCACCACGGACCGGCGCTGGGTGTGCGCGGGCGAGCGATCGGTGATCAGCGACAGCAGCATCGCGACGGCGACCCGGCCCGCCTGCTCGATCGGCGCGGTCAGCGTGGTGAGCGTGGGGTGGCAGAAGTCGGCGCCGAAGATGTCGTCGCAGCCGACCATGCTGACGTCCTCGGGCACCCGCACGCCGCGCTCGCGCAGCCGGGTGAGCATGCCGATCGCGAGCATGTCGTTGAAGACGACGCAGGCGGTGGCCCTGGTGTTGACGAGCGCGTCGGCCGCGGCCGAACCGGAGAGGCGCTCGGCCGGGAAGGGGCCGATCCGCTGGGTGGGCAGCCCGTGCGCGGCGGTGGTCGCCCGGACGGCGTGCCAGCGGGCCTCGTTGGGCCACGAGGTCGCCGGGCCGGAGACGTAGACGATGTCCCGGTGCCCCAGCGAGATCAGGTGCTCGACGGCCTGGCTCACCCCGCCCGGCGTATCGATCATCACGCTCGGTACGCCCTCGACGTGCCGGTTGATCGTCACGATCGGGATCTCGTTCGACAGGTTGTGCAGGGCCCGCTCGGAGAGGCGGGAGGCGGCGAGCACCGCGCCGTCGAGGGACTGGCGCATCTTGTGCAGCATCGCGATCTCCAGCTCGCCCGAGTCCTCGGTGTCGATCAGCAGCTGGGCATAGCTGGCTGCCTTGAGCTGCTGCTGGGTGCCCCGGATGATGCCGAAGTAAAACGGGTTGGTGATCGCCGAGACGAGCACGGCGATCGTGCCGGTGCGGCCGGAGCTCAATGCCCGGGCCTGGGTGTTGGGCACGTAATTGAGTTCGCGGGCGGCCGCCTCGATCCGCTCCCGGGTGACGGCGTTGACGCGGCCGGGTTTGCTGAGCGCGCGGGAGACCGTCGAGGCCGCGACGCCGGTCAGCGCGGCGATGTCGTTGATCGTCACCGGGCGCGTCCGCTTGGGCGCCTCAGGGGTCTCCATGCGGCCAGGCAACCATACGTGGCAAAAATTGGCAAACGATTGCCACCACATTTCCAGATTGATACGTTGGCCGCCAGCTCGCCACCCGATGCGCCCGAAAACGCCTGCCACCGGCCCTACTCGGTAGCGACAGCGGTAGCGACACGCGCATCGCTCCACTGAGGAGTTTAAATAGATGAAAGTGAAACGCGGTCTCGTAGCGCTGGCCGGCGTGATCCTGCTCGGATCGACCATCGCCGCGTGCGGCTCTGACAGCACCGACGGCGAATCCAACGCCGGCAAGACCCTCAACGTGCTGGTGCAAGCCAACTCGATCTATCCGACGCAGCAGAAGCAGTGGTTCACCGACGTTTCGGAGAAGTTCAAGAAGGAGACGGGCGCCTCGGTCGCCTTCGAGACCTTCGCCTCCCCGAACGACGAGCTCACGAAGATCCAGACCTCCGTCCTCTCCGGGCAGGGCCCCGACGTCTACTCACTGGGTACGACGTTCACGCCCACGGCGTACGCGACGAAGGCTTTTGTGGAGTTGACGGCGGACGACTGGAGCAAGCTCGGCGGGCGCGACAAGTTCCTGCCGGCCACGCTCGGCATCTCGGGTCCGGACAAGGACCACGAGGTCGGCGTCCCGTTCACGAGCCGGCCGTTCGTCATGGCCTACAACAAGGACCTGCTCACCGCCGCCGGGATCGACAAGCCGGCCGACTCCTGGGACGGCCTGCTCACGCAGGCGAAGTCGCTCACCAAGGGCGGCACCTTCGGCCTCGCCGTCGCATACGGTGACAGCTTCGACCCGTGGAAGTTCATCTGGGCGATGAACACCCAGGCGGGCAACCAGCTCGTCAAGGACGGCAAGGCGCAGCTCGACCAGCCCGCGACGTTGAAGGCCTACCAGACCTACCTCGGCTGGCTCGCCACCGACAAGGTCGTCGACCCGGCCGCGGCCGGCTGGAAGAACGCGCAGGCGATCGCGGCCTTCGGCGCGGGCAAGGCGGCGTTCCTGCCGATGGTCTCCGCCACCTCCAAGGTGACCCTCGACAAGTCCGCGGTCGCGGGCAAGTACGCCTACGCCATCATGCCGACGATCCCGCCGGGTGAGAGCGCGCTGCCCAGCGGCGGGCAGGGTGCCACGAGCATCCTCTCCGGCGACAACCTCGTCGTGGCGAAGTACACCAAGAACAAGGACCTCGCCCTGTCGCTGGTGAAGATGCTGACCAGCGCCGACAGCCAGGCCGCCTACTACAAGACCTTCGGGGAGATGCCGACCAACGCCGAGGCGGCGCGGACGCTGCAGAGCGACCCGGCCCTCGCGGCGATCATCGACTCCTCGTCGAAGGCGGTCGGCACCCCGTTCAGCGGCGCCTGGAGCCAGGTGCAGCTCGCCCTGGTCAACGTCGTGGTGCAGTCGGTGCCCAACCTCGCGGCCGGCAAGGTCGACGAGGCGGCACTGAAGGCGCTGCTCGCCACCGCGCAGACGACGGCGCAGGCCGCGCTCGACAAGGTCAAGTGATCTAGCGCAGATGACCACGTCGATTCCGGCGACAAAGCCGGACGTGGCGACCGACCGGCCGGTTGCGGAGCTTCCCCCCGCGACCGGCCGGGCCCGGCGCCGCACCATCACCGAGCGCAACCGTCCCCTGTGGATGCTCGCGCCGGGCGGGCTGCTCATGGTCGTGGTGATCGTGGTCCCGCTGCTCGTCGCCCTCTACATCTCCCTGCTCGACCTCGACCAGTACACGTTCCGCCAGTGGGTGCAGGCGCCCTTCATCGGGCTCGCCAACTACGTCGAGGCGGTGCAGGTCTCGCCGCTGCTGCACTCGATCGGCGTCAGCACCTCCTACGCCGCGATCGTGACCGTGGCGACGCTGCCGATCGGGCTCGCCGCCGCGCTCGCCACCCAGCAGGGCTTCCGGGGGCGCGGGCTGGTCCGCTCGGTCTTCCTCATCCCCTATGTCCTGCCCGCCTTCGTCGTCGGCACGGTGTGGCGGATCATCCTGCAACCCGATGGCGTCGCCAACGGCCTGCTGGAGAAGGTCGGCATCCACTCCGGGCTCTGGCTCAACGGGCCGCAGAGCTACTGGGCGCTGATCATCGTGCAGACGTGGGCCAGCTGGCCGCTGATCTACCTGCTGGCGCTGGCCGGGTTGCAGTCCGTCGACCCCGCCGTGCACGAGGCGGCCGCCCTCGACGGGGCCGAGTGGTGGGTCAAGCTGCGCTACGTGATCTTCCCCTACCTCCGGGGGCCGGTCTCGTTGGCGCTGCTCATCGCGTTTCTGCACAACATCAACAGCTTCACGCTGCCGTTCGTGATGTTCGGCGTACCGAGCCCGCACGACGTGGAGGTGCTGCCCGTGCTCACCTATGTGGAGAGCTTCCAGAACTTCCGCTTCGGGCTCAGCGCCGCGATGGCGGTGCTGTCGCTGCTGCTCATCGCGATCCCGCTCGGGATCTACCTGCGCGCGGTGAAGCTCGACGTCGGTCAGGAGGGGAAGAACCCGTGAGCAGTAGCCGTCATAACGCCGTCACCCAGCTGCTGCCGCGATGGCTGCGCGCCGTCGTGATCATCGCGCTCCTCGCCGTGGTGCTGCTGCCCGTCTCCTACATGGTCTTCGCCTCGGTCAGCTCCGACCTCGCCGTCGCCGGCGGCGCCTACTGGCCGCAGGACTTCTCGCTCACCAACTACAGCCTGATCTGGTCGACGGTCGAGCTCGGCGACGGGCTGGTCAACAGCGTCCTCGTCGCGGGGTCGGTCGCGGTGCTCTGCGCCTTCGTCTCGATCGCCACCGCCTATGTGCTGGTGCGCTTCAGCTTCCGGGGGCGGCTGAGCATCCTGCGCGGGCTGCTGGCGCTGCAGTCGATCCCGGGCACGCTGCTGCTGCTGCCGGTCTTCGTGCTCTTCGCCAGCGCCGCGACCTTCCTCGACGTGCAGGTGATCGGCACGCGGTGGGCGCTGCTGATCACCTATCTCACCTTCGCCCTGCCCTTCTCGACCTGGGTGATGGTGACCTACCTGCGCGGGCTGCCCCGGGAGCTCGACGAGGCGGCCCGCATCGACGGCGCCTCGTCCTGGGGCATCCTCACCCGGATCGTCGTCCCGCTCAGCTGGCCCGGTCTCGTCGTATCGGCGATCTTCGCGTTCCTGCTCGGCTGGAACGACGTACTCTTCGCCTCCGTGATGACCAACCCCGACACCCGGACCGCAGCCGTTGCGCTGCAGGTCTTCGGCGCCACCCAGGAGGGCGGCGCGATCCCCGTCTACGGCCAGATGATGGCGGCGGCACTCGTCTGCGCCGTCCCCGTGGTCGTGCTCTACCTCGCCTTCCAGCGATACCTGGTCGGCGGGCTCACCGCAGGAGGAGTCAAGTGACGACAACCTGGACGCTGTCCGGCTTCGGCGACGAGATCGACGCCGACCCGGTGGTCCAGCTCAGCGTGCTGCAAGCGCTCGGAGCAAACCACATCGAGGTACGCAGTGCGTGGGGCACCAACATCGTCGACCTCACCACCGACCAGCTGGACACGCTGAAGACCCTCCTCGACCAGCGGGAGATGGGCGTCTCGGCGATCGCCTCCCCCATCGGCAAGGTCGACGTCTTCGGCGACGCCGACGCCGAGCTGGCTCGCCTCGACCGCGCCGTCGCCGCCGCACACCACCTGGGCAGCCGATACATCCGGCTCTTCTCCTTCTATCGCGGCGAGGACGTGCCGGTCGAGGCGATCCGCGACACGGTCCTGGCCCGGATGCGCGCCTTCGCCGATGTCGCCGAGCGCGAGGGCCTGATCCTGGTCCACGAGAACGAGAAGGACATCTACGGCGACATCCCCGCACGGGTGCTCGACCTCATCGAGTCCGTCGGGTCACCGGCACTGCGCGTCGCCTGGGACAACGCCAACTTCGTCCAGTGCGGGGTCCGGCCCTTCACCGACGGATACGCCCAGCTCCGCCCGTACCTCGAATATCTGCAGGTGAAAGACGCGCTGGCCGACACCGGCGTGGTCGTGCCCGCCGGTGAGGGCGACGGCGAGCTGCTGGAGACCGTGACCGCGCTGCGCGACGACGGCTTCGCCGGCTTCGCGTCGCTGGAACCCCACCTCGCCGACCAGCACTCGCTGGGCGGATTCTCCGGACCGGCCGCCTTCGGCCGGGCAGCCCGCGCGTTCGCGGCGCTCACCCAATCGATCGGAGTCCAGACCGTATGAGCGGCACCTCCGGCGGCCCCATCCGGGCGGCCATCGTCGGCAGCGGCATCATCGGGCACAACCACGCCCTGGCGATGCTGCGCCATCCCCGCCTGCGCGTCGACGCCGTCGTCGACCCCGACGCCGCCGCCAACGCCGCGCTCGCCGACCGGATCACCGGCAACGGCGGTGCCGACCCGGGCCGCTTCGCCACGCTCGCCGACGCCTTCGCCGACCGCGAGATCGACCTCGTCGTCATCTGCACCCCGAGCGGCATGCACGTCGAGGCCGCTGCCGAGTCCCTCGCGGCGGGCAAGCACGTCGTCATCGAGAAGCCCGTCGACGTGTCGCTGCCCCGCGCCGGCCACCTCGTCAAGCTCGCCCGCGAGGCAGAACTCCGCGGCCAGGTCTGTGCCGTGATCAGCCAGCACCGCTTCGACCCCGCGAGCGTCGCGGTCGCCCAGGCCGTCGCACAGGGCCGCCTCGGCACCCTCACCTCCGCCGTCGCATCGGTCGCCTGGTGGCGCAGCCAGGCATATTACGACTCGGCGGGCTGGCGCGGCACCTGGGAGCTCGACGGCGGCGGCGCCACGATGAACCAGGGCATCCACACCGTCGACCTGCTCGTCTGGCTGCTCGGCCAGCCGACCGAGGTCTTCGCCTACACCGGGCGGCTCGCGCACGAGCGGATCGAGGTCGAGGACGTCGCGGTCGCGAGCATCCGGTTCGCCTCCGGCGCGCTCGCCGTGCTGCACGCGACGACCGCCGCCTATCCCGGGCTCTCGGTGCGGTTGCAGATCCACGGCTCGCGCGGCTCGGCGATCATCAACGACGACCAGCTCGAGTACTTCTACGCGGCACCCGACGCCGACGCACCCGACCCGGCCGGACCGGTCAACCTCGCGGCCGCCGAGGTCCCCGCCGCCGACCTGCACGGCGCTGCCAAGCCCGCGGACAACTTCATCGTCGGCCACCTGCGCCAGTACGACGACATCGTCAACGCCATCGACCAGGGCACCCCGTCGAGCATCGGCGTCTCCGACGCGCTGCTGGCACTCGCCGTGGTCAAGGCGATCTATCTCTCCGCCGAGCTGGCCCAGCCCATCGAAGTGCAGACGGTCATCGAAGGCGCGTTCGACACCAACGGCACGGAGGATCACCCGTGAAATTCTCGGTCTTCACCGCCTCGACACCGGAGTGGACGCCCGCCGAGGCCGTCGCCCACCTCGCGAACCAGGGCTGGGACGGCGTCGAGTGGCGCATCACCGACCAGGACGACGCACCGCAACCGGGCTTCTGGGCGGGCAACCGCGCCACCTTCCCCCTGACCGGCCTGGAGGACCACCTCGAGACGATCGCGGCCCTCTCCAGCCAGGCCGGACTCGCCCTCTCCGCCATCGGCGGGTACGCCCGGTGCTACGACCACGACAACGTGGAGCGGATGCTCGCCGCCACCGCCGTCCTCGGCGCGGACCGGGTCCGGGTCACGATGCCGATGCTGGGCACCGGCGACTACCGCGACCTCTTCGACGGCGCCCGCCGCGACCTCGCCTGGGTGTCGGAGCGGGCCGCGCACCACGGCGTCACCGCCCTCATCGAACTGCACCACCGCACGATCGTCGCCTCCGCGTCGGCCGCGATCCGGCTCGTCGACGGCCTCGACCCGGCGCACGTCGGGGTCATCCACGACCTCGGCAACCTCGTCATCGAGGGGCAGGAGGACCCGCTCGCCGGGTTCCAGCTCCTCGGCCCCTACCTGGCCCACGTGCACGTCAAGAACGTCGCGTGGCGGCAGACCGGCCGCAAACCCGACGGCACGGCGATCTGGGCCGAGCAGTGGGCGACGCTGCGGGACGGGCAGGCCGACGTCGAGGCGTACTTCACGGCGCTGGCGCAGCACGGGTACGACGGGTGGGTCACCGTCGAGGACTTCTCCACCGTGCTCCCCCTCGCCGAACGCACCCGCGACAACCTCGCCTACCTTCGCGACATCGCCGCCCGTACCGCCTGATCTTGTCAATGCGGGGTGGTTGGTCGTAGCGTCACACGGCCACCACCCCGCCGTCATGATCGAGAGCGAGCCCGATCCGTGCCACAGACCACCTCCATCCGGCGGCTCTGCTTCGCCGCGTCGGCGGGCATCATCGCGGTCTGCCTCGCCACGGTCGTCGACCTCGCCGGGTCGGTCGCCCGGCTGATGATGCACTGGAACGTCCTCACGATCGACGAGATGCGCAAGGTCACCGGCCTGACCCTGCCGCCCGTCGCGAGCCTGCTGCTGGTGCTGGCGTCCGGCGTACTCTTCCTCTCCTGGCTGGGCCGCGCCCGCCGCAACGTCGCCGACCTCCCCGGTGCCCGGCCGACCTACTCGCCGGGGTGGACCGTCGGCGCCTGGTTCATCCCGCTGGCCAACCTCATCCTGCCCGCGCTCGTCATCGCGGACATCGCCTCGGCGAGCGCCGTTCCCGGCCGGTTCCCGCGGCGCGGGCTGCTCGCCGTGGTGTGGGGGTGGTGGGCGTGCTTCACGCTGCACACGGTCGGGGTCTATGTCACCGCGCTGCTCCCGGTCACCGTCGACGACCGGGTGCTGACGGTGTTGATCGCGCTGTTCGACGTGCTCTACCTGGCGACGGGGGCGTTCGCGATCCTGATGATGGAGCGGATCGGGGCCGCGCAGGCGGCCGGTTTCGAGAATCGGGAGCGGCGGCCGGACCCGGCCGACTTCCCGGCCTTCACCGTCGACAGCCTCGCCCCCGCCGCCCAGCCCTGACCCGTGCGGCGGTCGCTGGGTGATCGCAGATCATGGCGCGTTGGGGGCATGCCCTGGCGCGGCTACGACGCTTAGATCCGCGACCCCCGCGCGTCGGGTGGTCTGAACGCGCGCATGTGCGCCGATGTCGGGGCGCGCAAACGCGGGCGGTGACCACCGCATCGACAAGATCGGCGCGAGCTGCGTGCCGCTCGAAATGACGCGATGCTGCGCGGCATCCCCTCCTCGATCACGTCTGGTTCGGGGAATCCGACGTGATCTAGCGCGGTGATCACGTCGGATTCCCTGAACCAGACGTGATCACCGCACTGCGACGAGCAGCGCCGCAGCGCCGCAGCACGAGCGGCGCGGTTACGGAGCGCAGACGACCGTGCCGGTCGCCCAGACGCCCAGTGCCTTCGGGCCCGGACCGTCGAGGGCGATCTTCCGCTGCGCCGTGAGGTCGTCGGTGGCGAGCTTCGACATCGTCCAGGCGAGCGGGGCGGGCAGTCCGGGGGACGTCCGCGGGTTGATCCGCACGAATCGTCCCTCCCCCGACGCCACATCGCACGAGGCGGCCGTTCCCGGGACGGCACCGGTGAATAGCCCAGCGATCATGGCCTCCATCGCCCGGTCGTCGAGCTGGTCCGGGCGGGCCTGCGTCGACGGCGGCACGAGCCCTTCGACGGTACGCGCCGGAACCCCCGACGCCGCGACCCGCTCGTAGTGGTTGTCGACCTCGGCGAAGACCGGGATGATCGTCGCGTTGCCGGGGGTGGCGTTGTGCCGGGCGATCAGCGGTTCGAGGTGCGGCCAGAGGGCGGCGAGCAGGCCGATGCCGGTGTTCTCGGCGTACCCGCCGTCGACGATCGCGGTCCGCCGGGCATCGCCGCAGCCGTAGAACTGCCCGGACGGGGAGACGTAGGGGAAGCGGGCGGAGAGCAGCGCCGCCGTCGACCGCGAGAGGCTCAGCAGGTCGCTGCCCGGCTCGGGTCCGCAGAGGACGTCGAGCACGTCCGTGGTGACCGGGGCGTCGTCCTGCGCGTCCCCCCGGCCGAGCGAGGTGCAGACCGTGCGGTCGGTGCCCGCCCGTGCCCGGCTCGCGGCGTCGGTGAGGCGCACGGCACCGATGTTGAGACGGCAGCCGCTCTCGACCTGCGTACCGGTGATGAGCATGACGGGGTGGTGCCCGTCGAGCCCCCACGATCCGGCGAAGAAGTCGTCGCCGAGGCCGGGGACGTTGCGGGAGAAGCTGTCCTCGAGGCGCTTGGCACGGTCCTCGCCGCCGTAGCCGACCACGGCACGGGCGAGGTCGGTGGTGAGCATCCAGGTGATCGGGTCGGTGAGGAAGTCGGGGCGGGCGAGCTGGTCGTCGTACCAGGTGGCGCTGCGGTTGGGGGTGTCGATCCCGGCGGTGTAGGCGAGCACGCCGAGGCTGCCGCCGGACGCGCCGCCCATCGCGAAGATGCGGTCCGCGGGCGCAGCGGGACAGCCGGGGACGGGGTCGGCCCGCGTCGGCCCGAGCAGGTCGCTGAGGGCGGAAGACGTCCAGTACGCCGCCCGCACACCGCCTCCCGGTGCGGCGACGAGGATGAGCGGCACCCGCTGCCCGCCATGGCCGGAGCCGGCGCAGTTGCCCGCGACCCAGGCACCGAATGCCTTCTCCAGGGTGACCCCGTTGCGGCTCAGCCCGGTGGGGAGTTCCCGCTGGCGGTGCACCGCGTGCGCCGAGCCGTCGCTGAGCCAGAAGCTCGCCAGAACCACCGTGATCGCGGTGAGCGCGGCGAACGGCATCCGGCTCATGCCGAGGATGAGGATCCCGGGCGGGGCGGTGTGCGTCTCGGCCCAGCGCTGGAACTCGCCGAGGATCAGCATCACCGCGGCGAGGAAGGTCGCCACGACCGTGCAGACGCCGACGGCGGAGACGTGCGTGACCGCGCCGGTGATGCTGAGCCCGACGGCGATCGCGGTGACGACGATGCCGACGGTGTACTTGTGCTCGAAGCTGGCGGGCACGTTCTCCACCGAGCCGTCCCACCTGCGCAGCAGCTTCCAGCCGCCGAGTGCGCTGAGCGGCGCACCCGCCACGGCCACGGCGACGAAGCAGCAGGCGACGATGAAGCGGCCGGATCCGGCCTCGCCGGAGAGCGGCAGCACGATCAGGACCGGCGCGAACGCCACCGCCATCACCATCATCAGCGTGACGGGTGCGGTGATCGCGAGCAGCCTCGCCATCCGCCGGGCGGCGAGCACGTCCTCGGCGGCTCCGGGTGCCCTGGCGTCGTCGGCCCGCTTGTTCGCGGCGGCGGCGGCCATGGCCTTCTGCGTGCGGCCGAGGAAGCCGAGTCCGAAGAGGACGGCGGCGATGGCGGCCGCGGCGAAGAGCTCCCGCCAGTCGAGGAACCAGGCGATGGCGGCGAGCACTGCTGCCGTACCGGCCAGGGCAACCTGCCAGCGAACGACGTCGATGGTTTTCGGCGTGTGGTCGTGGTGCTGGTCGGAGAGGACGACCCGCCGGGCCTGGATCCAGATGACGAGCCCGAGCAGCAGCGCGGCGAGGATGGAGAAGACGCCGACGAGGATGCCGGAGGCATCGTCGACCCAGCGACGGACCAGGTCCACGGCCTGGCCGGTCGCGTCGGCGAGCAGGATCAGGACGTAGAGCGTGGCGGCGGCGAAGGCGACGCGCAGCCGCCACAGCGCCCACCCGGCCCGGCGCAGCCACTGGCGCAGCAGCCCGGTGTCGAGCAGGAGCACCGCGACGAGTACGCCGAAGGCCACCAGCAGGCCGAACTTCGCGGTCGTCGAGATCCACGAGAAGACGATGAGCACATCGGGCACGGAGCGCTGTCCGATCGCCCGCTCCACCATGATCAGGCGCAGCGTGTTCTCGATGACGTCGGCGGCGGCACCGCCGATCGCCAGGTAGGGCAGGTACTTGCGGTGCGCGGCCTGGCGCAGGCGCGTCCACGTCGCCCGCGAGTCCTCGATGTTGGCGGGGAGGTGGGTGCGCACGCGGCGCCAGAGCTGGACCAGCAGCACCGTGTAGACGGCGATGAAGATCGTGTCACCGATCGTGTACGCCCGGGCCGCCCATGCGATCAGGTAGTAGGCCGAGTCCGATTCGAGCGCCGCCTGCTTCCAGGTCCCGAGCAGCTCCCGGGTGTCGCCGACGAAGTCGAAGCTCGGCCCGCTCGCGATCGCCTCCAGGTCGCCGAAGGACGGTCCGCTCGCGAGCTGCACCTGCGCCAGCAGCGTACCGATGCTGCGCAGCACCAGCAGCAGGGTCGCACCGAGCACCAGCCACGGCAGCACGACCAGCCGTTTCGAGGGAGTCGGGAAGGTCACGGTGACGGCTTCGACCGGTTCATCGGTGGACATGCACGGAAGGTACGCCAGCAGCCCGATCGGCCACATCGGTCAACCGGCCCGCCGCGCTGCTTGATCGCCGACTCAACCCGAGATAGTCGCAACTCTTGAAGAGTTGTTGCTTCAGGCCGCCAGGCCTTAAGCACAACTCTTCAAGAGTTGCGGCGATCTTGCGGCTAGCGCGGACCGGCGGGCAGGGGCTCGGCGGCGGCCGGGACCGCCGTGAGCGGCTGAGCACCGAAGGTCTCGTCGATCAGCTCGGTCTCCTGGCTCACCAGGTCCGGCGGCGTGACCGCCTTGCGCGGCGCGATCAGGCTCGCCGCCGCTCCGACCAGCCCCATGATGATCGCGAGCCAGAACACCACGACGAGTCCATCGTGGAAGGGGCCCGCGATCAGGTTGGGGAAGAACTGCCGGTCGGTCAGCGTCGCCGCGTTCTCCGGCGGCAGGGCACCGAGCACCTGCGGCCCGAGCAGCTCCTGGATCGGGTTGTAACCCAGGAACGCCGCGAAGAGCGTCCCGACCGGCGGGAGCTGCGCGATGGTCGCCGCAGACTCCGCCGGTACGCCCTGCGCGGTCAGTCCGGCGTTGAGCGTCGACGGCAGCGAGCTGGAGAGCCCCGCGACCATCAGCGAGAAGAAGACGCCGATGGAGAGCACCATGCCGGAGTTCATGAAGGTGGCCCGCATCCCCGAGGCGACACCGCGCAGGTGCGCCGGAACGCTCGACATCACCAGCGCCGTGTTCGGAGCGGAGAAGAGTCCGCCGCCGAGCCCGTTGAGGAAGACGAGCGCCGCGAAGACCCCGTAGTGGAAGTTCGTCGGCACGAGCAGCAGCCCGGCGAAGGAGATCGCCATGACGAGCAGCCCGCCCGCGGCGAAGAGCCGGGCGCCGAAGCGGTCGGAGAGCCAGCCGGAGAGCGGCCCGGCGACGAGGAACCCGATGGTGAGCGGCAGCAGGTAGATGCCGGCCCACAGCGGCGTCTCGGCGTAGTCGTAGCCGTGCAGCGGCAGCCAGATCCCCTGCAGCCAGATGATGAGCATGAACTGCAGCCCGCCGCGCGCGATCGAGCCGAGCAGGCTCGCCGCGTTGCCGCTGGCGAACGCCGGGATCCGGAACAGGTGCAGTGGGAACATCGGCTCGGCGGTCCGCGACTCGATGACGCAGAAGAGGACGAGGATCGCGACACCGCCGACGAGCCCGGCGATGATCCACGGGTTGGTCCACCCCATGCTGTGGCCGCCGTACGGCTGGATGCCGTAGGTGATCGCCGCGAGCAGCGAGGTCAGCCCGGCCGCGAAGGTGATGTTGCCCCACCAGTCGATCCGGCCGGGGCGCCGGGCGCCGTTGTCGCGCAGCGAGCGGTATGCCCAGACCGTCCCGACGATGGCGATCGGCACGTTGACCCAGAAGACCGAGCGCCAGTTCCACTCGGCGAGCACGCCGCCGAGGACCAGCCCGATGAAGGATCCGGCGATGCCCGCGACGATGTTGATGCCGAGCGCCATCCCGCGCTGCGCGGCCGGGAACGCGTCGGTGATGATCGCCGCCGAGTTCGCCATCAGCATCGAGCCGCCGACCGCCTGCACGACCCGCCAGCCGATCAGCCACAGCGCGCCCTTGCCGCCGGTGAAGGGGTCGAGCGAGAGGATGACCGAGGTGACGGCGAAGAGGGCGAAGCCCAGGTTGTAGATCTTGACTCGACCGTAGATGTCGCCGAGCCGGCCCAGCGTCACCACCAGCACGGCGGTGACGAGCATGTAGCCCATGAGCATCCAGAGCAGGTAGCTCACGTTGCCCGGGAGCAGCGGATTCAGGTCGACGCCGTTGAAGATCGCGGGCAGCGAGATCAGCACGATCGACGAGTTGATCGTGGCGAGCAGCATGCCGAGGGTGGTGTTGGACAGCGCGATCCACTTGTAGCGATCGTCGGTCATGGTCGTGCGCCCCTCTCCGGGGATTGAGCTTCAGGGGATCAGGTCGGCGAGCCGGTTGAGGGCCGGCAGGGCGGACTCGATGGCCCGCCGATCGGCTGCGGGCAGCTCTGCCAGCAGCGAATTGACCTTGTCGGCGCGGGCCCTGCGGCGGTGATTGAGCAGGTCACGGCCCGCCTGGGTGATCTCGACGAGAACGACCCGGCCGTCCTGTGGATCGGGCACCCGCTGCGCCAGCGCGTCTCGCTCCAGCCGGGTGACGAGCTGGGTCATCGCGGGCTGGGTGACACCCTCCTTGGCCGCGAGCTCGGTCAGCCGGTGCGCACCCTCGCGCTCCAGCGTGGCGAGCGTCGAGGCGGCGGTGAGGCTGAGGCCGGGCGGGCTGAGCCGCCGGATCGAGCCGAAGAGCCGCTGCACGGTGACCGCGAGGTCCACGTCGAGATCGACAGAGCGCATACGACTTTTATATCACCGACTTATAGAAGTTGCTTATGCAATCCCCCACACGAGGTGTTGATCCTGACTTTGGTGACGCTTTTCCCGGCGTGTCCAGCATTAAAATTCAGGGGCTGAGCCCGACCCCGGGCGGGATCGGGCTCAGCGTGGGACGGATCTTTCGAGGGGGGCTGAGGTCAGCCTCGGTACCACTTCTGGTTGGCGCCGCCGGTGCACTCCCACTGCGACAGGGGCGTGCCGGTGCCGCCCCAGCCGGTGACGTCGACGCACTTGTTGGCCTGCGGGTTCACCAGGTCACCGGCGCCGGACAGGACGAACTGCTGCGCCGGGTTGCCGCTGCACGACGCGAGCTGGATCGCCGCGCCGTTGGCGGTGGAGCCCCACGCCACGTCCATGCAGAGGCCGAAGGCGCGGATCGTGCCGTCGCCGGGCCAGGTCCAGTTCTGCGCGTTGGTGCCGTTGCAGTCCCAGAGCTGGAGCCGCTGGCCCGGTACGCCGTTGGAGTTGGGGACGTCGATGCACTTGCCCTGCCACCCGATGATCCGGCTCGTGCTGCCGCCGCCACCGCTGGTCGTGAGCGACAAACCGTAGGCGCCGAGGATCTCGTTGACCGGCTGGAAGAAGGTGGTGCCGCCGGTGGAGCAGTTGCCGGAGCCGCCCGAGGTCACGCCCTGCGCCTGGTTGCCGCTCATCCAGGCACCGCCCGAGTCGCCGCCCTCGGCGCACGCGTTGGTCTGGGTCAGGCCGTAGACGAGGGAGCCGCTGTAGTTGACGGTGACGTTCTTCGCCTGGACGGTGCCGCAGCGCCAGCCCGTGGTACGCCCCGAGCGGCAGATCGACGCGCCGACCGCCGACTCCTGCGAGCCCGCCACGACGACGTTGCCGCCGCCGTAGTTGTTGACCCACGGCTGCGGCGTCCAGCTGCCGTTGGTCCGCACCCAGGCGTAGTCGTTGTTCGGGAACGACGATCCGGCGAAGGTGCCCTGGCTGACGTTGTTGTAACCCAGGGTAGGGCTGCCCGCGCCGCCGCAGTGGCCGGCGGTGACGAAGCCGCCCGCGACGGAGAAGCCGATCGAGCAGAGGGTGTTGCCGTTGATGACGTACTGATCCCCGCCCCGGATGTCGTAGAGGGTCCGGGGCGCCTCGCCGATGGTGAGCTTCACCGAGGCGGGGTCGATCGCGCTCGCCTTCACGAAGCGCTCGGCGGCATCGGTGCTGGCGGCAGCCACCACCACGGAGTTGGCCGCGGGGTCCACGTACCAGGCGAAAACGGAACGGTCGGCGGACGTGCGGTCGAGCGCGGCCTTGAGCCCGGCGAGCTGCTTCTCGGATCGTGCGACGAGGACCGGGGTCGCACCGGCGGCCCGGACCGTCGCGGCGTCGCGGGTGGTGACGACGCCGACGGCGAGGCGGCCCTCGGCGGGGGCGAACCAGGCGCCGGCGAACCGGTCGCCGAGGGCGGCTCTGAGCTGCTTCTCCACGACGGGAGCGGCGGCCTCGTGGGCTTGGCGGATGCGGGACTGCTCGGCGGTGAGGCCGAGATCCCGCTGGAGCGCCTGCTCCATGCCTACGGCGGGGGTGGTGGGAGCGGTGGGAGCGGATCCCAGGGCGGATCCGGGGAGGACGAGCGCGGCGGCGAGCACCGCTGCGCTGGTCAGCACGGTGTATCTCACGTCAGGTCCTTATCGGGAGGGGGTATGGGACGAGGCGTGAGAGCGCTCTCTTTGAAGAGACTTTACAGTTGTGTCGAAATAAGTCAATGAATCTCGATGCAACGTTATAGAGCGTGGCAGATCGTGGCCATGGCCTCCGTGACGAGCTAACGTGCGGTAGTGACACTCGAACCAGTTGGTCTTCCGAAGACGTTGGGCGAGCTGCGCGCCGCCGGACACCGCTACCGCACGGTCAAGGAGGAGCTGCGGGAGAACCTGCTCGCGCGCCTGCGCACGGGCCAGCCGCGCTTCCCCGGCATCGTCGGCTATGACGCCACCGTCCTGCCCGAGGTCGAGCGGGCCATCCTCGCCGGCCATGACATGGTCCTGCTCGGCGAGCGCGGCCAGGGTAAGACCAGGCTCATCCGTTCGCTCGTCGACCTGCTCGACGAGTGGACCCCGGTGATCCCCGGCTCCGAGCTCAACGAGCACCCGCTGCAACCCATCACGCCGTCGGCCCGCCGCGCGGTCGAGGAGGTCGGCGACGAGCTCCCGATCGGCTGGCTGCACCGCTCCGCCCGATACGGTGAGAAGCTCGCCACCCCCGACACGAGCGTCGGCGACCTCGTCGGCGACGTCGACCCGATCAAGGTCGCCCAGGGCCGTACGCTCGGCGACCCCGACACCATCCACTTCGGACTCGTTCCGCGTACCAACCGGGGCATCTTCGCCGTCAACGAGCTGCCCGACCTCGCCGAGCGCATCCAGGTCTCGCTGCTCAACGTGCTGGAGGAGCGCGACATCCAGATCCGCGGCTACCAGCTGCGCCTGCCGCTCGACCTGCTGCTCGTCGCGAGCGCCAACCCGGAGGACTACACCAACCGGGGTCGCATCATCACCCCGCTCAAGGACCGCTTCGGCGCCGAGATCCGCACCCACTACCCGCTCGACCTGGAGCTGGAGATCGCGCTGGTGCAGCAGGAGGCGCAGCTCGTCGCCCGGGTGCCCGAGCACGTCGTGGAGGTGCTGGCCCGCTTCGCCCGCGCGGTCCGGGAGTCCCCCGCGGTCGACTCCCGCTCCGGCGTCTCCGCCCGCTTCGCCATCGCCGCCGCCGAGACCGTCGCCGCCTCCGCCCTGCGCCGAGGCGGGCTGCTCGACGAGGCCGACCCGGTCGCCCGGATCGGCGACACCGTCTCGGTCACCAGCACGCTGCGGGGCAAGGTCGAGTTCGAGTCCGGCGAGGAGGGGCGCGAGGTCGAGATCCTCAGCCACCTGCTCCGGCAGGCCACCGCCGAGACCTTCCGGGCCCGGCTCGCGGGCCTCGACCTGTCCGGCTTCATCAACCTCGTCGCCGAGGGCGAGATCGTCGAGACGGGCGAGCTCGTCGGCGCCGACGAGGTGCTCCGCCAGGTCGGCACCGTGCCCGGCCTCGCCAAGGTGCTCGAACGCCTCGGCCTCGGTGACGCGCCGAGCCGGGGTGAGGCCGCCGCCGGCATCGAGTTCACGCTGGAGGGCCTGCACCTGACGAGGCGGATGTCGAAGGCGCAGACCGACGAAGGACGGACCCTGTATGGCAGCCGGGAAGCGTAACCGCTACGGCGCCTGGGCGGACGGGCCCGACCCGCTCGCGCCGCCCTACGACGTGCGGGCCGCCGTCGACTCCGTCGGCGAGGAGGTGCTCGCCGGGGGCAGCCTCCGCGAGGCCCTGCGCAACCTGCTGCGCCGGGGTCTCGACGGTCGCCGCGGCCTCGACGACCTGCTCGCCCGCGCCCGCCGGATGCGCCGCGACGCACTGCGCCGCGGCAATCTCGACGGCGCGGTCACCCGGGCCGCGCAGCTGCTCGACCAGGCGCTCGCGGCCGAGCGGGACATGCTCGCCGACCGCGACGACGACGATGCCGCCTTCGCCCGGTCCACACTCGACAACCTGCCGAGCTCCACCGCTCGCGCGGTCGAGGAGCTCTCGGGTTACCGGTGGGCCAGCGACGAGGCCCGCCAGCTCTACCAGCAGATCCTCGACGGGCTGCGCCGCGATGTCCTGGAGCAGCGGTTCCAGGGGCTCAAGCAGGGCCTCGCCAATCCCGCCGCGCAGCAGGGCGTCGCGGAGATGGTGACCGACCTCAACGCGCTGCTCGAACGTCATGCCCGGGGCGAGGACACGACCGATCAGTTCGCCGAGTTCATGCGGCGGCACGGCGACTTCTTCCCCGAGCAGCCGGGCTCCGTCGAGGAGCTCGTCGACATCCTCGCCCGTCGCGCCGCCGCCGGAGAGCGCCTCATGCGCTCGCTCTCCCCGCAGCAGCGCGAGGAGCTGGCCCAGCTCATGCAGCAGGCACTGGGCGACGGGGAGCTGGGCCGGCAGATGGCGGCGCTCAGCGACAACCTCCGCGCACTGCGCCCCGACCTCTCGTGGAACCGCAGCGAGCAGGTGCGTGGCGGTCAGCCGCTCGGTTACGGCGAGGCGACCGGTGCCCTCGCCGAGATCGCCGACCTCGACGACATGCTCGACCAGCTCGGGCAGGAGCACCCCGGTGCCACTCTCGACGACGTCGATGTCGAGCAGGTGTCGCGCACGCTCGGCCGGTCCGCGGCGGACGACGTACGCCAGCTGCAAGAACTGGAGCGCGAGCTGCGCCGCCAGGGCTGGGTGGCCCAGGGCGCCGACGGCATGACGCTGAGCCCCAAGGCGCTGCGGCGGCTCGGCGGCACCGCGCTGCGCCAGGTCTTCGCCGACCTGGGCAGCAGACGCCGAGGTCAGCACGACGTGCGCGACGCCGGCGCGTCCGGCGAGATCACCGGTGCCTCCCGCCCCTGGGAGTACGGCGACGAGCAACCCCTCGACGTGGTGCGCACCATCTCCAGGGCGGTCCTGCGTTCGGGTTCGGGCACCCCGGTGGCCCTGGCGGTCGAGGACTTCGAGGTGGTGGAGACCGAACGCCGCTCGTCGGCGGCGGTGGCGCTCTGCGTGGACCTGTCCTACTCGATGATCGCGGAGGGGCGGTGGGGTCCGATGAAGCAGACCGCGCTCGCCCTGTCGCACCTCATCGCCACCCGGTTCCCGCAGGACTCGCTGCAGATCATCGGCTTCGGCCTCGCCGCGTCGGCGATGTCGCAGACCGAGCTCGCCGCCGTGGAGCCCGACTTCCAGCAGGGCACCAACCTGCAGCACGCCCTGAAGCTCGCCTCCCGGCACCTGCACCGGCACTCGGGGTCCGAACCGGTCGTGCTCGTCGTCACCGACGGCGAGCCCACCGCGCACCTCGGTCCCTACGGCCCGACCTTCAACTGGCCGCCGCTGCGCGAGACGATCGAGGCGACCGTCGTCGAGGTGGACCAGCTCACCCGCTTCGGCGCATCGCTCAACCTCTTCATGCTCGGCGAGGACCCGGGCCTGCGGCGCTTCATCGACGCGATCGCCCGGCGCAGCGGAGGTCGGGTCTTCACCCCGTCCACCGAGGACCTCGGCCGCTACGTCGTCGCCGACTACCTCCGGGCCCGTCGCGGCCGAAACGGCTGACCGCGTTCTTTAGGACCAACTCTTCAAGAGTTGGTCCTAAAGAACGCGTCTCAGTAGCGGCCGAAGAACCAGTTGCCGACCGCGTTCTCATCGGCGCCGATGTAGAACTGCTCGACCGCGACGATCATCTCGTCCACGGAGAGCCTGCCGTCGCGATCGGTGTCGAGCTGGTCGAAGGCGAACCCGATCTCGTCCTCAGGGGTGCCGAAGGCCCGCTGCATCACCGCGAACTCCGCCGGGTTCACGAAACCGTCGTCGTCGGTGTCGGCGAGCTCCAGAACCGCGATCGCGCCGGGGCGGAAATGCCGGTCGAAAGCGCCGTCACCCTGCGCGAACGCGTCGATCATGCCGTCGGCGTACTCCTGCGGGCTCAGCCGCCGGTCCCCGTCGGCGTCGAGCGCCTCGGCGAGCGCCACCCAGAAGGTGCTGAAACCGTCGGCGATCCTGCGTGCCTTGGGGTCCTCGTGGGTCACCCCGAAATTGGCGAGCAGGCGCAGACCGAGGTCGGTCAGGTCCTGCTCCTCGACATAGCCGCTGCGATCCGCGTCCAGGTGGTTGAACGCCTTGTCAAGCTTGCGCTGCTGGATAACGGTAGCCATGAGGGCAAGCTATGTCCGCCGCGAGGGGCAGTCGATAGCCGACACTCGATCGGGTGTCACCCGCTCAGGGCGTCACCTTTCGCCGTCGCAGCAGCCACCAGCCGACAGGGCCAGCGCCAAGATCGCCGCAACTCGTGAAGAGTTGGTGTTGTCGCGGCGGCGCCGCCGCGCCTGGTGATCACACCATCTTCAGGGAAGACGGCGTGATCAAGGTGCATGATCAGGCCATCTTCGGGGAAGACGGTGTGATCACCGAGCCCCGTTGAGGACCAACTCTTCAAGAGTTGCGGCTAAGCGGGAGTCGACAGGAGCCAGGACAGGGTGGCGGGGGTGGCGTCGAAGTGACCGGCATGGCCGTCGCCCTCGGCGAGGACCAGTTCGGCTCCGGGGATGCGCTCAGCCAACCAGCGCGAGTGCGACGGCGGCACCACCGAGTCGTCCTGGCCGTGCCAGAGCCGCGTCGGCACCGAGATCGTCGCCGGGTCGAAGCCCCAGCCGACCCCGAAGAGCGCGACCACGTCGTCGACCCACCCGTCGAGCCCGGGCCGCACCGCCTCGGCGAACGCGTCCGCGAGCATCTCCCCCACCTCGGGCCGGGCGAGCACCGCCTGGTCGTTCTCCGGAAGCTGCGGCCGGGAGGCGGTGCCCGCGCTGGAGAGGTGCTGCTCCACGGCGGCCCGCCCGAGCAGTGCCACCCAGGCGCTCTGCTGGTTGGTCTCCATCATGCCGTCGGTCCAGTCGAGCCCGGCCGCGTCGCGGGGGGCGAGGCTGGCGAGGGTCGCGACCCGGCTGATCCGGTCGCCGAGCAGCGCCGCGACCGCCAGCGCGTGCGGGCCGCCGCCGGAGACGCCGAAGACCGGGAACCGCTCGATCCCCAGTGCGTCGGCGATCGCCTCGACATCGGCGGCGGCGTCCACGACGGACCGGCCGGGCTGGGGCGTGGAGTGCCCGAATCCCGGCCGGTCATAGGTGATGAGCTGGATGCCCAGCGCGGTGAAGACGCTCTCGTCGGGGTAGCGCGCCAACCGGCTCATCGGGCTGCCGTGCAGGTAGAGCACCGGCAGCCCGCCCGGAACACCCCACTCCTCCACGGCGAGGATGCGGCTGTCGGAGGTGGTGAGGGTACGCATGATCGATAAAGTACCCCTACCCCTCCTCGATGATGCGTCGGCGGAGCTCCCGCTTGAGCACCTTGAGACTGGGGCCCAGCGGCAGCTCCTCGGCGAAGCGCACCTGCCGGGGGTACTTGTGCCGACCCAGGTGCTCCTTGCACCAGGTCACAAGCTCGTCCTCGGTGAGCGCGGCACCGGCTGCGACCACGACCACGGCGCAGATCTCCTCACCGAAGATCTCATCCGGTACGCCGACCACGGCCACCTGCGCGATCGACGGATGCCGGGCCAGCACCTCCTCGACCTCCCGGGGATAGATGTTGAAGCCACCCCGGATGATCAGGTCCTTCTTGCGGTCGACGATGGTGATGAAGCCGTCGGCGTCCTTCTGTCCGAGGTCGCCGGAGCGGAACCAGCCGTCGACCATCACCTGGGCGGTCGCCTCGGGCCGGTCGAGGTATCCGGCGAAGACGTTGTGGCCGCGGATGACGAGTTCGCCCAGCTCGCCGACGGGGAGGAGCTCGATGCGGTCCTCGATCTCGGCGCGGGCGATCTCCACCTCGACGCCCCAGATCGGGTGTCCGATGGTGCCCGCACGCTGCCCGAACTGGGGTTGGTTGGTCGTCGCGGTCGGGGAGGTCTCGCTCAACCCGTACCCCTCGAAGATGGTCGTGCGGAACGCGGCGTTGAAGCGCTCGAGCACCGCGACCGGCAGCGAAGCTCCGCCGGAGATGCAGATCCGCAATTGCGGCAGCTCAGCGCGGCCCGCCGCGGCCTCCAGCAGCCCGATGTACATCGTCGGTACGCCGTGGAAGACGTTCACGCCCTCCGCGACCATGAGGTCCAGGGCTGCGGCACCGGTGAAGCGGGCCAGCAGCACCAGCGTGGCGCCGAGCCGGAAGGTGCCGTTCATGCCGACGGTCTGGCCGTAGGTGTGGAACAGCGGCAGGCACCCGAGCACGATGTCGGTGGGCTTGGCGTCGTTGGCGTCGAAGACGTTGACGGTGGCGTTCATGACGAGGTTGAGGTGCGTGAGCAGCGCGCCCTTGGGCTCGCCGGTGGTGCCGCTGGTGTAGAAGACGACCGCGATCTCCTCGGCCTCCCGCGACACGAAGGTCGGCAGCGGCGGCGCACCGACCTCCTCCAGCCGCCGCCCCTCGAAGCCCTCGGGCGCCAGCGCGGCCGGTCCCACGGTGGCGATCGGCACCCCGGCGGCGGCTGCGGCGGGAGCGCCGACCCCGAGCAGCGCGGTGTGGCAGATCAGCAGGTTGGTGTGGCTGTCCCGGAGCACATAGGCCATCTCCTCCGCGTTGAGCAGCAGGTGCACGGGGACGACGACGGCACCGGCGGCGAGCGCGCCGTAATAGGCGCGGGGGAACTCCACGACGTTGGGCACGACGAGGGCGACGGTGTCACCGGGCCGGACGCCCAGTTCCCGCAGGCCCGCCGCGTAGGTGAGCGCCTGCCGCCAGAGCTCGGCATAGGTGACGCGCTGGGCGCCGTCGACGACCGCGACCTTGTCGGGGTAGCGCCGGGCGGCCTCGGCGAGCACGCTGGCGAGGGAGAGCGAAGTCATGGTGGGAGCCTCCATGGTGGACGGATGGGCTAGAAGGCGCTGATTCCGGTCAGCGCGCGGCCGATGATGAGCTGCTGGATCTGGCTGGTGCCCTCGTAAAGGGTTGTGACCCGGGCGTCACGGAGGTACTTGGCGACGGGGTATTCATCGATATACCCGTAACCGCCGAAGACCTGGAGCGCGTTGTTGGCGCAGCGGACGGCGGCCTCGCTGGCGAAGAGCTTCGCCATGGAGGCCTCGGTCTCGAAGGGCTCGTGCCGGTCGATCAGGTCGGCGACGCGCCAGACGAGCAGCCGGGCCGCGTCGGCGTCGACCGCCATCTCGGCGAGGAGCTGCTGCACGAGCTGGTGCCCGGCGATGGGCTTGCGGAACTGCACCCGCTCCCCGGCATAGGCCACGGACGCCTCCAGGCAGCCCCGGGCCACCCCGACACAGCCCGCGGCGAGCGACATCCGGCCCTTGGCGAGGGCGGCCATCGCGATCCGGAAGCCCTGCCCCTCGGCGCCGAGCAGGGCGGCGGCGGGTACGCGACACCCGCTGAAGCTCATCTCGGCCGTGGCCTGACCGCGCAGGCCGAGCTTGCCGTGGATCTCGGTGCGGCCGAAGCCGGGTGTGTCGGTCGGCACCAGGAAGGCACTGATGCCCTTGCGTCCGGGCTGGTCGGCGCCGGTGCGGGCGAAGACCAGGGCGACGTCGGCCCAGGTGCCGTTGGTGATGAAGACCTTCGCGCCGTCGATGACCCAGTCGTCGCCGTCGCGGACCGCGCGGGTGGTGAGCTCGCCCGCGTCGGAGCCGGTGCCGGGCTCGGTGAGGGCGAAGCAGCCGATCGCGTCGCCGGAGCAGAGCCGGGGCAGCCACTCCTCCTGCTGCTCGCCGGTGCCGAAGGCGGCGATCGACTTGGCGACGAGGCCGAGCGAGACCGAGACGATGCCGCGCACGGACGAGTCGCCCCGGCCCAGCTCCTCCATGACGAGGCAGTAGCTGAGGTGGTCGCCGCCGGACCCGCCCCGGTCCTCGGGGATGGTGAGGCCGAGGAAGCCCAGGTCACCGAGCTTCTTGACGATGCCGAGGTCGACCGATTCGCGCCGGTCCCAGGCCGCCGCGTGCGGGATGATCTCGCGATCGGTGAACTCGGCGGCGAGCTGCCGCACGGCGAGCTGCTCCGGGGAGAGGGTCAGGTCCATCCGGATAAACTAGCGCTGTTAGTTTTATCGCGTCCAGCCCTACGTGTGGCAGAGTTTCACCGCGCGCCGGTCACCTGTCACGTTTTGCAGCACAGCGTGGCCTGGATGCGCGAGGAGGCCACGCTGTGCTGCAAAACGTGGCACCGGCGCCGCGAGCACGACGGATCGAGAGGAGGAAGCCATGGCACGGCCCCGCCAGGCGCTGCTCAGCCGCGAGCGGATCATCGAGACCGCGACCGCGCTCATCGACGCCGACGGCCTCGCCGCCTTCTCCACCCGCCGCCTCGCCACCGAGCTGGGCGTGCGCGGCCCGTCCCTCTACAACCACTTCGCGACCAAGGACGAGCTGCTCGACGGCGTCGCCGACGCGATCATCGGGCTCGTCGACACCTCCTTCTTCGGGCGGCACGACTGGCGGATCGCGATCCAGCTGTGGGGCCGCTCCTACCGCGATGCGCTGCGGGAACACCCGCACATCGTGCCGTTTCTGGCCCAGGGCCCGGGGCGGCGGCCGGCGGCGCTCGCGATGGCCGACGCGGTCTACGGCGGGCTCGTCGACGCGGGCTGGCCACCGGCGCGCGCCACCCACATCGGGGCGCTCATGCGCTATCTCGTGATCGGATCGGCGCTCGGCTCGTTCGCGCAGGGCTTCGTCGGCGATCCCGAGGTCTACGCGCAGCACTACCCCCATCTCGGCCAGGCCCACCTGCTCGTCGAGCACCGCAAGAGCGTCGACGAGGGCGCCTTCACCCTCGGCCTCACGGCCCTCATCGCCGGCCTGTCCGAGGAGTACGAGCGGATCATCGGCCCGCTGCCGCCCTTGCCGGAACCTCGCTGACCCGACTACGGTAAAACTTCCACTGATAGTTTCTTCTCCGTGAGGTGCTTGCATGGCAGCGACCCGCCCCGGCATCGACGACCGCTCCGCGCACTTCATCGGCGGCACCTGGACGGCCCCGCACGGCACCGGCACCATCGCCGTCGAGGACCCCTTCACCGAGCAGGCGCTCGCCCACGTCCCGGCCGGTGACGCGCACGATGTCGACGCCGCCGTCTCCGCAGCCCGCGCGGCATGGCCCGGGTGGGCGGTGCTCTCCCCCGCCGAGCGCTCGGCGCACCTCGCGAGGCTGCACGAGGAGCTCACGGCCCGCGCCGAGCTGATCGCGACCACGGTCGCCCTCGAACTCGGCACCCCGATGAAGCTCGCCACGCGGGTCCAGGCCGGCCTGCCGCTCACGGTCCTGGCGAGCTGCGTCGAACTCGCCGCAGCACCGCCCGCAGCGCTCTCGATCAAGAACACCGAGGTGGTACGCGAGCCGGTCGGCGTCGTCGGCGCCATCACCCCGTGGAACTACCCCCTGCACCAGGTCGTCGCCAAGGTGGCCCCGGCGTTGGCGGCGGGCTGCACGGTCGTGCTCAAGCCCAGCGAGCTGACGCCGCTCGTGGCGTACGTCCTCTTCGACGCCGTCGCCGCCGCCGGCCTGCCCCCCGGCGTCGTCAACCTCGTCAGCGGCACCGGCCCCGACGTGGGTGCCGCCATCGCCGCCCACCCCGGCGTCGACATGGTCTCCTTCACCGGCTCCACCGCGACCGGAGCGCTCATCTCGCACCTGGCCGCCGACCGCATCGCCCGGGTAGCCCTGGAGCTCGGCGGCAAATCCGCCAACGTGATCCTCCCCGACGCCGATCTCGCGCAGGCGGTGAAGGTCGGCGTCGGCAACGCCCTGCTCAACTCCGGCCAGACCTGCACCGCCTGGACCCGGATGCTGGTCCACCGCGACCACTACGACGAGGCGGTCTCGCTGGCGGCGGCGGCGATGACGGGCTACACGATGGGCGACCCCTTCGACCCGGCCACCCGCGTCGGCCCGCTCGTCTCGGCGGGTCAGCGGGACCGGGTGCGCGGTTTCATCGACACCGGCCTCGCCGAAGGCGCCCGCGCCGTCGTCGGCGGCCTCGATGCCGAGGTCCCGCCGTCGGGCTACTTCGTCGCGCCCACCCTGCTCGCCGACGTTTCTCCCGACAGCACCGTGGCCCAGGAGGAGATCTTCGGACCGGTGCTGAGCGTGCTCGCCTTCGACGACGACGACCACGCGGTCCAGATCGCCAACAACTCCCGCTACGGCCTCGCCGGCGGTGTCTGGTCCGGCGATCCCGACCGGGCCACGGCCGTCGCCAAGCGCTTGCGTACGGGTGCCGTCGACATCAACGGCGGCGCCTTCAACCCCCTCGCCCCGTTCGGCGGCTACAAGCAGTCCGGGCTCGGCCGCGAGCTGGGGCACTTCGGTCTGGAGGAGTTCATGCAGATCAAGGCGATCCAGCGATGAGCCGCACGGTGCGGGCCTTCGTCGCCCGCGACCGGGACACCCCGCCCGGCATCGAGGAGATCACGCTGCCCGAGACCGGACCGCACCAGGTACGCGTCCGCATCCTCGCGGCCGGGGTCTGCCACACCGACCTCTCCATGGTCAACGGCACGCTGAGCCCGCAGTTCCCGCTGGTCCTCGGCCATGAGGCGGCCGGCGTCGTGGTCGAGACCGGCTCCGCCGTCCGGTCAGTCCACATCGGTGATCACGTGATCCTCAACTGGTCGCCCGCCTGCCGCGAGTGCTGGTTCTGCGACAACGGCGAGCCGTGGATCTGCGAGACGTCGGGGACCCCGTCCTACCCGGGCGGGTCCACCCGCGAC
The DNA here is from genome assembly GCF_014204945.1 of Allocatelliglobosispora scoriae. NCBI lineage: Bacteria > Bacillati > Actinomycetota > Actinomycetes > Micromonosporales > Micromonosporaceae > Allocatelliglobosispora > Allocatelliglobosispora scoriae. The sequence goes on along the minus strand of NZ_JACHMN010000003.1, from coordinate 741,913 downwards.
GGTGTGCCGGTCAACGTGACGCTCGGGCTGGGCTCGCTCGCCGAGGAGGTCGTCGTCGGGGAGAGCGCCGTGGTGCCGTTCCCCGCCGAGGTACCCGCCGAGCAGGCCGCACTGCTGGGCTGCGCGGTCCTGACGGGCGTCGGTGCCGTACGCAACACCGCCGGCGTGGCCGAGGGCGACACGGTCGCGGTCATCGGGCTCGGCGGGGTCGGGCTCTCCGTCGTCATCGCCGCCCGGGCCGCCGGAGCCGCGCAGGTCATCGCCGTCGACGTCACCGAGGCGAAGCGCGACCTCGCTCTCGCGGCGGGCGCCACCGACTTCCTGCTCGCCGGAGACACGCTGGTCAAGGCGATCCGCACCGCGACCGGCGGCCGGGGTGTCGACCACGCCTTCGAGTGCGTCGGCCGGTCGGCGAGCATCACGGCCGCGTGGAAGGGCACCCGGCGCGGTGGCAGCGTCACGGTCCTCGGCATCGGCAAGCGCGACGACCTGGTCACCCTCGGCGCGCTCGACATCTTCCACTCGGCCCGGACGTTGCGGTCGTCGGTTTACGGCTCGTCGGATCCCGATCGCGACCTACCCGTACTCGCGCAGTCCGTTCTCGACGGCGACCTCGACCTGCGCCCGCTGATCAGCCACCGGATCACCTTGGACGAGGCCCCCGAGGCTTTCGCCCGCCTGTCCCGAGGCGAGGGCGCCCGCTCCGTCGTCGTCTTCTAAGCCACGTTTTGCAGCAAAGCGTGCCCTCGCGGCGCGGCGCGGCCAAGATCGTCGCAACTCTTGAAGAGTTGGTCCTAAAGGGCTGGGTCCTTCTGGACCTTGAATGGTTTCCGCTGCCCTGGCAGCACAAACCATTCAAGGTCCGGAGCTAGAGTCGCTCAATGCCAACTGATGAGATCACCGCGGGCTCGGCCGGGACCTGGACGCTCGGGGACCTGACCGTCAACCGGATCGGCTTCGGCTCGATGCGCCTCACCGGCAGCGCCGCCTTCGACCTCGGGGTGCCGAGCAACCGCGACCGATCCATCGCCGTCCTGCGTCGCGCGATCGAGCTCGGCGTCGACCACATCGACACGGCGGCCTTCTACTTCTCCCGGCTGCGCTCCGCGAACGAGCTGATCAACACGGCGCTGGCGCCCTACCGGGAGGGGCTCGTCATCACGACGAAGGTGGGTCCGAGCCGGGACGCGTCCGGCGCGTGGGTGGGACTGGCCCGGCCGGATCAGCTCCGCGGGCAGGTCGAGGAGAACCTCCGCCAGCTCGGCCGGGACCACATGGACGTCGTCAACCTGAGGCTGCACGGGGTCGACTCGATCGCCGAGCACTTCGGCGCGCTCGCCGAACTGCGCGACGCGGGCATGATCCGCCACCTCGGCATCTCCAACGCCCGACCCGAGCACCTCGAGCAGGCATTGGCGATCGCACCGGTGGTGTGCGTACAGAACGCGTACGGCATCGACCTGGGTCGCCACAACGACGAGTTCGTTCGGGACCTCGGAGTTCGGGGCATCGCGTTCGTACCGTTCTTCGCCGTGACGAGTACGGGCCGCGAGACCGGCGGGGTGGCGGAGACCGCGGCGGTGCTCGCGGTGGCACGGGCGCACGGTGCGACACCCGCACAGGTACGCCTCGCTTGGACCCTGCACCAGGGACCGCATGTGCTGGCGATCCCCGGCACCGGCAACCCCGACCACCTCACCGAGAACGTCGCCGCCGGAGCCCTGCGCCTCACGGCCGAGGAGCTGGCCCGCCTCAGCGCCCCTTAACACCAACTCTTCAAGAGTTGCGGCGATCTTGGCTGTGACGCGAGCACCTCGGCTGAGGTGAACACGCGCAGCGCGGCAGTCGTTAGCGGAGGCCGCCGGCGATGGCCGCCAACAGGAGGGCGGTGACCGTGCGGCTCATGACGGCCCGGGCCTCGGCGATCGGCAGGGCCAGCTCGTCACGGAGCATCGACCACGACGCCCAGGTGCTCGCGACCGAGAGCGCCTGCAGGAGCTGCTCCCGCTCGATCGGGTCCAGCTCCAGCTCGCGGGCGAAGAGGAGTTCTATCTCCGCGCGTACCGAGGCGATCATTTTGGTTTTGTTCTCGCGGAGCTGAGCCGAGAACGGCTCGCGCAGACGCGCGGCGCGGGCGGCCGGGGCGAGGATCTCCAGCATGCGCGCCCGCTGGTCGCAGAACTCCTCGACGCGGCGCGGCAGCGGCAGCGCGCTGTCGATCGGCCGGTGCTCGGCGGCGAGCTGCTGGAAGAGGCGCTCGCCGGAGGCGGCGAAGAGCGCCTCCATGTCCTTGAAGTTGGTCCAGAGCGCGCGCAGCGAGGTGCCGGCCCGCGCGGCGATCTTCTCCCCCGTCGGCCGGAGGTCGCCCTCGACGATCAGCCCGAGGTGCGCCTCGACGATCGCGGCCCGGGTCCGCTCGGCCCGCGCCGTGCGCCCGTCCACCCGCGCAGGCGAATCCACCTCGGTCATCCCGCTGCCCTCGCCCTCTGCCCGACCCCGCGCCGAAGTCTAAACGCCACCCCCTAATTGCCGTTGATCAAGGGAAGACTCACCATCCGGGGTGTCCGAATTGCGGCGAGTCTTCCCTTGATCAACGCGAAATTGGCGGTCAGGCGGTGGGGACACCCGACGTGGGGGGCGTGACCGCGGGGTCGGCGTACTCCGTTACCGGAGCCTCTGCCTCGTCGGTCTTGAAGGTGGGGCCGAAGTACGACTGGACGCCCGCCGTCACCTTCATCATGCGCATGCCGCCGTAACCGGAGTGGTCGCCCTTGGCGAAGAGGAAGGGTGCCAGGCCGGGGCCCTTGAAGCCGCCCTTCTCGACCGCGGCGATGATGCCCTCGCGGGTGAGGTCCTTGCCCGCGGCGAGGAGCGCCTGGACGAAGAGGTAGCCGACGGACATGCCGTAGATGATGTTGCCGTCGAACGGCGCGTCCCCGTTGTGCTCCTTGTTGATCTTCTGGAAGAGCTGGATCCACGGGTTGCCCGTGTCGGAGGCGGCGGGCAGGTAGTTGGCGCCGGTCAGGCCCTCCAGCAGCGGCTTACCGGCGTCGCCGAGGGTCTTGGCGAGCGTGGTGTAGTCACCGCCGACGCTGGAGACGATCCACTGCGGACGGAAGGCGAGGCGAGCGGCCGTGCCCAGCGAGAGCGCGGTGAAGCCGGGCACCGTGGCGAGGATGACAACCTGGCAACCGGCCGCCTTGAGTGCGCCGATCTGCGGGCCGATGTTGGTGTTGGTGACGACGTACTCCTGCTTGGCGGCGACACCGTCCGCACCGAGGATCTTCGTGACACCGGCGAGGCTGTCCCGGCCGAAGTCGTCGTTCTGGCCGAAGAAGCAGGTCTTCTGCCCGGCGAAGTTCGCCTTCACGTGGTTGGCGAGGATCTTGCCCTCGACCGTGTAGTCGGGCTGGAAGCCGAAGGTGCCCGGGTACTTGTCGGGCTGGTCCCAGCTGCGGCTGCCGGAGGCGACGAAGAGGTCCGGGACCCGGTTGGTCTTGAGGAAGTCCAGTACGCCGGTGTGGGTCGGCGTACCGAGGCCGTTGAGGATCGCGAAGACCTTGTCCTGCAGCACGAGCTGGCGCACGGCGGTCTGCGTGGTGGCCGGGTTGTAGCCGTCGTCCATCACCTTGTAGGTGATCTTCCGGCCGTTGACGCCGCCGGCCGCGTTGACGTAGTCGAAGTACGCCTTCGTCGCGGGCGAGATCTTGGAGTAGCCGCCGGACGCGGGGCCGGTGAGCGGCTGATGCGTACCGACGACGATCTCGGTGTCGGTGACGCCGGGAACGGGAGCTGACGTGCCGGGGGTGTCGCCGTCACTGCTGCATGCGGCGATGGCGACCAGCAGGGTCAGGGAAGCAGCGAGGGCGAGCCCACGCCGTGCCGAGCGATACATGTCTAGCACCGACCTTTCATCGGTCCGTGGATCTGCGGGAGGGGGTTACGGTGCACTTCTCCCGGGGCTCAGGACCGAGCCCCGGTGAGCTTGCGGAAAAGACCCTGGATGCCGCCGGGAGCGGCGATCATGACGACGATGAGGGTGAGCCCGAAGACGGCGAGCGAGAGGTTGCCCTCCAGCCGCTGGGCGGCCGACGGCGAGAGGCCCTCGGTGAGGGTGTGGGTGAGGTCCGGCAGCACCACCAGCAGCAGGGCCCCCCAGACCGCGCCGGTGAGGCTGCCGAGCCCACCCACGACCACCGCCATCAGCAGGAACAGCGACAGCGTGAGCGAGTAGGCGCCGGGCGAGACGCTCTGCGTGACGACCGCGAGCAGGCCGCCGCCGAGCCCGGCGCAGGCGGCGCTGACGACGAAGGCCGAGACCTGCGTCCGCGCCACGTTGATCCCGGCGAGCCGCGCCGCGACCTCGTTGTCCCGCACGGCCCGCAGGGTGCGGCCGTAACGGCTGTGCACGAGGTTGGCGAGGAGCAGCGCCACGATCAGCGCCGTGCCGAGCGCGATCCAGGCCTGCCAGCGTTCGAGCGGGAAGGTGAGGCCGAGGCTCGCAGGCGGCGGGTCCAGATAGACCGAGAGCCCCTGGTCGCTGTTGAAGACCTCGTCGAACGCGGTCGTCAGCGCCGGGATCGTCACCGCGACGGCGAGGGTCACGCCGGCGAGGTAGGGCCCGCGCAGCCGAGCGGCGGCGAGCCCGATGACGAGCCCCGCGATCACGGTCGTCAGCACGGCGGCGAGCAACGAGACCGGCAGCAGCCAACCGCCGCTGAAGCCTTCGTCGCTCAGCATGTTCTGCGCGATCGCCACCGTGTAGGCGCCGACCGCCATCAGCGCGCCGTGCCCCAGCGAGAGCTGGCCGTTGAGTCCGGTGAGGACGGTCAGCCCGGCGGTGGCGCAGAAGTAGGCGGCGACGGTCGCGAGCTGGAAGCTGCGGAACGGCTCCAGTGTGGACGTGACGGCGAGGAGCACACCGGCACCGGCGAGGGTGTAGAGGAGGTGGCGCAGAAGCGTGGAACGGATCGGCATGGTCATACCTGCCTCGTCGCGATGCCGGAGAAGAGCCCGCCCGGGCGGATGAGCAGCACCGCGAGGAGCAGTGCCAGCGCGGCGATCGGCGTGAGGTCGCTGCCGAGGTAACCGCTGACGTAGGACAGCACCAGCCCGACGGCGAGGCCGCCGACGACCGCGCCGGGCGGGCTGTCGAGCCCGCCGACGACGGCTGCGGTGAAGGACGAGACGAAGACGAGGTCCATCGCGTTGGGGTGCAGGCCCAGCTCGGTCGGGATGACGAGCATCCCGGCGAGGGCCCCCACGGCCGCGGCGAGCGCCCAGCCGAGCGTGAGCATGCCCGCGACTTTGACCCCCAGCAGTCGCGAGACCTCCGGAGCGAAGGCTGCGGCTCGCATGCGAAGCCCCATCTCGGTACGCGTGAACAGCGCCGCCAGCACCGCGACGAGCACCACGACCGCACCGAAGACGAACAGGTCGTAACGGCTGACCAGGGACACCCCGCCCACGACGATCGCGTCCCGGGTGAAGGGCGTCTCGATCGGCCGGAACTCGTTGCCGTAGACCATCCCGAGCACCGCCTGCAGCAGCAGCACCAGCCCGAGCGCGACGATGACGGCGTTGAGCGGGGCGGTGTGCGCGACGAACCGCATCACCGTGCGTTCGACGGCGGCCCCGAGCAGCAGCCCGCCGACGAGGGCGGTGGCGAACCCGAGCCAGTAGGACCCGGTGGCGGCGGTGACGGAGTATGCGGCGTAGGTCGTCGCGACCGCCATCGCACCCTGGGCGAAGTTGACGATGCGTGCCCCGCGCCAGATCAGCACCAGCGCGAGCGCGAAGGCGGCGTAGACGGCGCCCCGGGAGAGCCCGTCGACGGTGAGGAAGAGCCAGCGATCCACGTCAGTCACTCCGCTCAGAATCCGAGGTAGGCATGGCGAAGGTCCGCGTCGTCGCGGAGTGCCGCGGCATCCGCGTCGGCGACGACCTTGCCGAGGGAGATGACGACACCTCGATCGGCGACGGAGAGCGCACTGCGTACGTTCTGCTCGACGAGCAGCACCGCGAGGCCCGTGTCGTCGCGCAGGTGGCGTAGCAGCGCCATGATCTGCGCGGTGATCCGTGGAGCGAGGCCGAGCGACGGCTCGTCGAGCAGAAGCAGGCGCGGCTTGGCCATCAGGGCCCGGCCGATGGCGAGGAGTTGGCGCTCCCCGCCGGAGAGCTGGTGACCGGCACTGCGGCGGCGACCGGCGAGCGGGGCGAAGAGCTCGTAGATCTCCTCGACGTCACGGCGTGCGTCGCGGGCCCGCCAGAGGCCGCCGAGCCGCAGGTTCTCCTCGACCGTCAGCTCCTCGACGATGCCGCGCCCCTCGGGCACGTGTGCCAGCCCTCGCCGGACGACCTGCTCGACGGCGACCCCGCGCAGGTCGGCGCCGTCGAAGCTGATCGTCCCGGCCGCGGGTCGGACGAGCCCCGAGATGGTACGCAACAGCGTGGACTTGCCCGCACCGTTGGCCCCGAGGACGGCGACGATGGTCCCGGCCTCGACGGCGAGGTCGACCTCGTGCAGCACCGGTGCGGCGCCGTAGCCGGCGACGAGCCCGCTGACCGCAAGGAGCAGCTCGCTCATGCCTGGTCCCCCGATTCGACGACGGCACCGAGGTAGGCCTCCGCGACGGCCGGGTCATCGCGGACCTGCTGCGGCGATCCGGTGGCGATGACCCGGCCGAAGTCGAGCACCACCACCTCGTCGCAGAGCGACATGACGAAGTCCATGTGGTGCTCGACGAGCATCACCGAGGTCTCGCCGCCGTCGCGGGCGGGGAGTCCCGCGACGAGCTGCTGGAGCTCGGAGATCTCGTCGGCGCCGAGGCCGCCGGCCGGCTCGTCGAGCAGGAGCAGCCGGGGCTTCGCCGCCAGCGCCCGGGCGATGGAGACCTTCTTGCGCAGGGCATAGGGCAGGGTGCCGGGCGAGGCGTCGGCGTGCTCGGCGATGCCGAGCTCGGCGAGCAGCTCCATCGCGGCGTCACGGATGCGGCGCTCGTCGCGGTCGCTGCGCGGCAGCCCGAGCAGCGCCGAGGCGAACCCGGCCCGTGCCGTGTGGCTCGCGCCGATCATCACGTTCTCCACCACGCTGAGCCCGGCGAAGAGTCCGACGCCCTGGAGGGTGCGGCCGATGCCGAGCGCGGCGAGCCGATGCGGTCTGGGGCGCAGCGGGCGACCGTCGAGGGTGATGGTGCCGCTGGTCGGCCGGACGAAGCCGCAGACCACGTTGAAGAGCGTGGTCTTGCCCGCGCCGTTGGGCCCGATGACACCGAGGATGCGGCCGGGCGGGCAGCGCAGCGTCACGCCGTCGAGCGCGACCAGGCCGCCGAAGCGCACTCCGATCCCGTCGAGCGCCAGACCCGATTGCTGGTTCACCCGCGCTCCCTTCACCGTCATTGTTATTACACTGGGAGTGTATATTTAATGAGCGCTACGTCAATGCCTTGTTACGGCCTCGTAACGCGCACCCGCTTCCGGCCGAAACGCCCGCCGTTTGGCACCAACTCTTGAAGAGTTGGTGCCAAACGGCGCCTTCCCTGCACACGCGCGACCTCGGCGATGACACCAACTCTTCAAGAGGTGCGGCGATCGTGGATCGCGAAGCGATCCGGGTCGTCGGCGAGGCACCGACCCGACGGCACTCAGGCCGGGGGCAGGTCGACCATCGCGGCCAGCGCCGCGCGGTGCCGGTCGGCCGTGCCGAGGCCGATCGCCGAACTCTTGGCCCGCTTGAGATACAGGTGCGCCGGGTGCTCCCAGGTGAAGCCGACTCCACCATGGAGCTGCACGCACGTCTCCGCCGCCAGCACCGCGACCGGCCCGCAGTAGGCCTGGGCCAACGAGGCCGCGACCACCGCCTCCCAGCCGCCCGCACCGGCGCACACCGCCGCGTGCCGAGCGACCGCCCGAGCCTGGGCGACCTCGACCCAGACATCGGCGAGACGGTGCTTGACCGCCTGGAACGAGCCGATGGGCCGGCCGAACTGGTGCCGCTCGCGGACATACTCCACCGTCGTGTCCAGACACCACTGCGCGACGCCGACCTGCTCCGATGCGAGCAGCGCGGCACCGGTGACGAGCGCGGTCACCACCACCTCGGCGGCCGCGTCGCCCCGCGCGAGCAGCCGCCCGTAGGCGCCGGAGAAGCTCAGATCCGCGAGCGGCCGGGTCTGGTCCAGCGAGACGACCGGCTCGCGCACGGCCTCGGCCGCGCTCACCGCGAAGAGCCCACCAGCCGTGGGTACGAGCAGCACGTCCGCCGTGAGCCCACCCGCGACCGCCCGGACCGTGCCGGTGAGCACGGAACCGTCGGCATGCACCGTGTGCGGCGGGGCAGCCGGTCCCGACGAGAACGGCACGGCGAGTGCCGCCTGCTTCTCCCCGCTCGCGACGACGGCGAGCAGCTCGGCGTCCCGGCTGGCGAGCAGGGCGGCCGTGGCGATCACCGCGCTGCTGAGATAGGGCACCGGCGCCACGGCCCGGCCCAGCTCCTCCAGCACGACGGCGGTCTGGTGGAAGCCCGCTGCGGCACCGCCGAACTCCTCGGGGACGGCGAGCCCGGCGAGCTCCATCTCCGTCGCCAGGGTGTGCCAGAGCGCGGGGTCGGCCGTCTCGGCGGTCTCGGTGCGCCGCAGCACGTCCGGCCAGGCGCTGCGGGCACCGAGCATCGCCCGCAGGCCCGCCCGCAGCTCGACGTCCACATCGGAGTAGAGCAGGTCGGTGCTGGTCACTTGGCGAGGTCCTTCCAGGCGAGGTCGAGGTCGCGACGGGGTTCGGCGGGCAGGCCGAGAACGCGCTCGGCCACGATGTTGCGCAGGATCTCCGAGGTGCCGCCCTCGATGGAGTTGCCCTTGGCCCGCAGGTAGCGGTGCGTGGGCGAGCGGTCGAGGAACTCCACCGCGCCCGGCATGCGCAGGGTCCAGTCGTCGTGCCGGAGCCCCTGCTCACCGAGGATTTCCAGTTCGAGGCCGGTGATCTCCTGCGCGACCGCGGCGTAGGAGAGCTTCACCGCCGACCCTTCCGGCCCCGGCTCCCCCGCGGCGAGCTGCTGGCGCACCCGCTGTCCGGTGAGCCGGATCGCCTCGGCTCGCACCCAGGCGCGCAGCAGCGCGTCGTGGGCGCCCGGCGTACGCAGATCGGGGCGGGTGCGCCAGGTCTTGGCGAGCACCCCGATCAGGCCGCCCTCGCGCGGGATCGCGCCGCCGCCGATGCTGACGCGCTCGTTCATCAGGGTGGTGCGGGCGACCGCCCAGCCGTCGCCGACCTCGCCGAGACGCAGGTCGTCGCCGAGCCGCACACCGGTGAGGAAGACCTCGTTGAACTCGGTCTCGCCGGTGAGCTGCCGCAGCGGCCGGACCTCGACACCCGGGGCGTGCATGTCGCAGGCGAAGAAGGTGAGCCCGCGATGCTTGGGCACGGTTGGATCGGTGCGGGCGAGCAGGATGCCCCACCGCGAGCCGAAGGCCTGCGACGTCCAGACCTTCTGCCCGTCGACGACCCAGCCGTCGCCGTCGCGGACCGCCCGGCAGGCGAGCCCGGCCAGGTCGGAGCCGGCACCGGGCTCGCTGAAGAGCTGGCACCAGACCTCCTCGCCCGTCCACAGGGGACGGAGGAACCGCTGCCGCTGGGCTTCGTTGCCGTGGTGCAGCAGGGTCGGTGCCGCCATGCCGAGGCCGACGGAGATCTTGCGGGGCCGGTTGTCGGGCGCACCGGCCGCGGCGAAGGCGGCGTCGACGGCGGGCTGGAACACCCGGGAGACGCCGAGGCCGCCGTGGCCCTCGGGGAAGTGCAGCCAGGAGAGCCCGGCGTCGAAGCGGGCACGCAGGAACTCGAGGCGGTCCCCGCGCGGGTCGTGGTCGGCGAGGAACGCGCTGACCAGGGCGGAGAGTCGATCAGGGATGGACTCGGTCACGGACGGCTCCCGAAATGTATTTGCACTGAGAATGCAAATATAGGGGCGGGAGCCCTCGCTGCCAAGCCCCCTCGGCCGGACGCCGCCTCGCGGGACCGGGGCAGCGGGGGGATCCGGCGACACCCCCAGGTCAGGCCGCCGGACGTTGCCGATCCCGAGTGCCGGTGCCGATGCCGCGGACGGCGAGGGACGCGGCGTAGGCGATCTGGCGCAGGAGCCTCCCGAGGTGCCAGCCGGTGATGAGATCCTGGCGGCCGCCGAGCGAGAGCGCGGCGATCACGTCGCCCCGGGGACCGATGATCGGGACGGCGACCCCGGCGAACTCCTCCGCGACCTCCCGTCGACAGACCGCGAGCCCGTCCCGGCGGACCCTGGCCAACGGGGCATCCTCCAGCTCCACCCGCTGCTCGCCGTCCGGCCCCATCGCGAGCAGCACCTGACCGGCCGCGGTGGTCCGGGCCGGCATCCGGTAGGGCTGCTGTCGCAGTGCGGCGTGGTGCTCGTGGGTGAAGATGCTGTCCAGGACGACAACCTCGTCCCCGTCGAGGACCGCGAGGCTGGTGACCTGGCCACCGCTGCGGCGGTGCAGGTCGACGAGGTGGGGCGCGACCGCTCGGCGCAGGATGGTGAACTCGCCCCGCTGTCCGTGATGGATGGTCTCGGCGAACTCCCGGGCGAGGTGGTAAAGCTCGCCTCGGCGGACCACCGCCTCCGTCTCCAACAGCATCGTCAGGATGCGGTGCATGCTGGACTTCGGTACGAGAGCGGCGCGGGTCAGCTCGGAGAGGGTCATCGGGCGGCCGTTGCAGGCGAGTTCCTCCAGCACCCGCACCGTACGCGCAACGAGGCCGGTGGGATCACGGTGGAAATCCATGGTCAGGCCCTCCCGTCTGGGGTTGCGGACCTGGTCAACCGTATGCATCCTCCCCGGCCTTCCGCCCACCTCGGTGGGAGACCACCGGGGTGGGCGTTCCGCGCCACGGCACGCCCCCTTGCGACCACGACAGGCCGCAGCGTTTCGTCATAGGCATGTCGAACTCGACGCTGCGCGCATCCACCGGTCTCCGCGGGCAGTTCGACGACGCGCTCGCCGCCTTTCTCGACGCCCGCGCCGCCGACTGGCCCGACACCGTGCCGGGACCGCTGCCGCAGCTCATTCGCCGTTTCATCCTCGCGGGCGGCAAGCGGTTGCGCCCGTCGTTCTGCTACTGGGGCTGGTCCGCGACCAGTCGGACGCCCGAGCCCGGACTGATCTGCGCGGCGGCGTCACTGGAGCTGTTCCACAGCTTCGCGCTGATCCACGACGACATCATGGACGCCAGCGACCTGCGCCGGGGTGAACCCACCATGCACCGCTCCCTCGCCCGCCTGTACGCCCACGAGTCCGAGGCGGCCGCCGAGCGGATGGGCGGCAGCCTCGCCATCCTCGCGGGTGACCTCTGCGCGATGTGGTCGGAGCAGATGTTCCACGAGTCCGGGCTGCCCGCCGGGGAGCTCGCCGCGGCGCTGCCCTGGCTGGTCCTGATGCGCAACGAGATCATCCTGGGCCAGTTCCTCGACATCACCGCCGCCGACGGCACGACGGCGAGCTGCGAGGAGATCATCAAGTACAAGACCGCCCGTTACACCGTGACCCGGCCGCTGCAGATCGGTGCGGCGCTCGCCGGGGCCGATCGGCGGCTCATCACCGGTTTGGCGGGCTTCGGCGATCCGCTGGGCGCGGCCTTCCAGCTCCGCGACGACCTGCTCGGCGTCTTCGGCACACCCACCGACACCGGCAAGCCGGACCTGGACGACCTGCGCGCGGGCAAGCCGACGATGCTGATCGCGATCGCCCGCCGGCGCGCCCGCGCCACGCAGTCCACCCGCATCCGGGACCTCTACGGCAGCCCCGGCCTCGACGAGTCCGGTGCGCGCACGCTCCGCGCCGCCATCACCGACACGGGGGCCGTCACGGCCGTCGAGACGATGATCCAGCGGTCGAGACGATGATCCAGCGGCGGTACGCCGAAGCGCTCTCCCACCTCGCCGCGCTGCCGATCGACGCCGGTGCCCGTACCGGCCTGATCGCCCTCGCCGAGGCGGCCGTCTTCCGTACCGCGTAGGCACCCGTGATCCCGGAGTACTGTTGCCGATAACAGACCGCTGTCCTTTTGTTAAAAGACCGTCGGTTCGTTATTATCGGTGCACCACCACCGCGATCGAGGGGCACTACGGATGTCAGACAGCGAATCGCTCCCCATCAACACCGGCCGGAGCGTGGGGCAGGTGCTTCGCCCGTTCATCTTCGGCGGGGTGGTCCTCCTCGTGCTCGCCGCCCTCTTCGGCCTGCCCTGGTGGGCGCTGGTCTCGGCCTCGACCGACTGGCCCGCCCCCGTCTTCGCCATCGGCACCGCCGTCTTCGCCGTGGCCGTCATCGCCTTCCCCGTCCTGATGTACCTCGGCCATCGCGGCGGCGGCGCCGACTGGGCGGCTCGGATCGCCGACACGATGCTCGGCGTGGTCTGGGTGCTGTTCACCTGGACCCTGCTCAGCAACGTGCTCCGGCTCGGGCTCATCGTCGCCGGGGTCGACAACCCGGTCCGCTCCCGGATCGTGGCCGTCGCCATCGTCGCCGTCGCGGTCCCGCTCATCATCTGGGGCGCCGTCGAGGCGATGCGGGTGCCGCGCCTGCGCCACGTCGAGGTGACCCTGCCCCGGCTCGGCGCCGGGCTCGACGGGACCAGGGTCGTCGTGCTGACCGACACCCACTACGGCCCGATCAACCGCGCTCGCTGGTCGGCCGGGGTCGCCGCGGCCGTAAACAAGCTCGACCCCGACATCGTCGTCCACGCCGGCGACATCGCCGACGGCACCGCGGACAAGCGGCGCGAGCAGTCGGCGCCCCTCGGCACGATCCGGGCGAAGATGGCCCGGGTCTACGTCACCGGCAACCACGAGTACTACAGCGAGGCACAGGGCTGGCTCGACCGGATGGGCGAGCTCGGCTGGGACCTGCTGCACAACCGCCACGTCGTGGTGGAGCGCGGCGGTGACCGGCTGATCGTCGCGGGCATCGACGACGCGACCGCCGCCGGTTCCGGACTCCCCGGCCACCGCCCCAACCTCGACGGCGCGCTCGCCGGCACCGACGCGTCCCTGCCCGTGCTGCTCGTCGCCCATCAGCCCAAGCAGGTCCGCGAGGCGGCAGCGGCCGGAGTCGACCTGCAGATCTCCGGCCACACCCACGGCGGCCAGATCTGGCCCTTCAACTTCCTGGTGAAGCTCGACCAGCCCTCGGTCCAGGGCCTGAGCCGCCACGGTGAGCGCACGCAGCTCTACACGAGCCGAGGCACCGGCTTCTGGGGTCCCCCGCTACGCGTCTTCGCCCCCAGCGAGATAACGGTCCTCACCCTCCGCACCGCCTGACCCCCAAAAATTCGCGTTGATCAAGGGAAGACTCGCCGCATATCGGACCCTCGACATGGTGAGTCTTCCCTTGATCAACGCGAATTAGGGGCTTGCGCGGCGTGGGGGGCGGTCAGGTGAGGGAGACTCGGTCCAGCCAGAAGTCGAGCAGGGCGGTGTCGCCGGTGACCTGGACTCGAGGGCTGGTGACCGGCTGGCGGCGGTAGAAGACCGCCAGCACGTCCAGGAGGTTGCCCGCGAGGGTGACCGTCGCCCTTCCCTCGCCTTGGCGCCAGGTGAAGCCCTCGGCGCCGCAGTCGATGTGCCACGACTGGCCCGTGTCGGTCGCGACCAGCAGCAGGGACTCCCCCAGGCCGCGCAGGTCGGCGAGCTTCGGGATCGCGCCCATCGCCTGCAGGCCGGTGAAGAGCTCCAGCAGCTCGTCGATGGAGTCGGCGGCGAGGTCGAGGTCGAGCTTGTAGTCGACGCCCAGCGCGATCGACGCGTCGAGTCGGTGGATGACGATGTCGTGCAGCCCACGGCGTACCCAGGGGAGGGTTGTCCAGGGAATGCCCCAGACCTGAGCCTGCACGTCCGGACCGGCCTTGCGCATCGACTCGACATAGCGGGCGGCGCCCTCGGCGAACCAGGCCTCGATCGCGGCCGGGTCGTGGCTCGCCGGGCCGGTCAGCTCGGCGACCTGCTCGGCGGGGCTGTCGACCGCCTCGCCGGTCCGCACGGCGGTCTCGACGGTCCGGAGGTTGCCGCCGATGTGCCGCACCAGCGTCTCCAGTGTCCATCCTGGACAGGTCGGCACCTCGACGGCGAGGTCGGCGCCGCGGATCAGGGTGCGGAGCAGCTCGGTCTGCGCCACGATCTCATCGCAGTAGCGGCCGTGTCCCAGCAAAGTCATGAGGGCACATTAAGGGCCGACGATACCTGCGTCCAGCGCGATCGAGATTGTCCGCACGTCGCGAGAAAGAGCCGCCTCAGTAGGCGAAGTCGCGCTCGGACCCCTCGGGCCAGACGATCTCGGGCTCGGCGTCCTCGTCCATCGTGTTGCGGCGGGCGATGAGGGCGTGCTCGGTGAGTTCGAGCTCGGAGAGGACGCCGCGGACCACCGCGAGCGCCTCCTGCCACTGCTCGGGCCGGACGTAGGCGAAGACATTCATCGTGCCGGTGCCGATGTCGCCGCCGTCGAGCTCGCCGAGGTCCTCCTCGGTCAGCGCGGCGTCGATCGCCTCTTCGAGCTGGTAGCGCAGTTCAAGGTCGTCGTCACTGCGTCCCGTCGGAAGCTGCACGATCAATTGCTCGGTCAGGTTGTCGCTCACGCCGACCAATCCTGCCCCACCCGCCCCGTCCGCCCCCACCCGGGGTGATCAAGCCCGTAAGCCCCGAATATTCGCGTTGATCAAGGGAAGACTCACCATGTCGAGGGTCCGATATGCGGCGAGTCTTCCCTTGATCAACGGGAATTGGGGCGGTTACGCGACGGCGCAGAGGGTGCCGTTGAGGGTGAATGTCGTGGGGGACGGGTTCGTCGCGGTGTAGGTGGCGTTGAAACCCAGGCCCGTCGACGCGCCGGGAGCCAGGGTGGCGTTCCAGCTCAGGTTGGTGGCCGTGACGTTGGCGCCGGACTGGGTCCACGTCGCCGACCAGCCCGCGCTGATCTGCTGGCTGCCGGGCCAGGTGAAGGCGAGCGTCCAGCCGTTGATCGTGGTCGTGCCGGTGTTGGCGATCGTGACGTTGGCCCCGAAACCGCCACCGCCCCAGGTGTTGGGCACGTAGGTCACCCGGCACGTCGCACCACCGCCGGTGCCGCTCGTGGTGAAGGTGACCGCGCCGGACGCCGACGACTGGTTCCCGGCCGCGTCGCGGGCGCGGGCACGCAGCGTGTACTGCGTCGACGGCGACAGGCCGGTCAGGGTCGCCGTCGGGCCGCTCACGGTGGTGACGACGGCGTTGGCGGCGTTGAGCACGTCGTACCCGGTGACGCCGACGTTGTCCGTGGACGGGGTCCAGGTGAGGGTGGCGCCCGTCGCGGTGATGGCGGTCGCGGTCGGCGTACCCGGCGTGGTGGGTGGGCTTGTGTCCACACTCGACAGGGTGGTGAAGGTGACGGCGGACGACGGGCTGGACTGGTTGCCGGCCGCGTCGCGGGCGCGGGCCCGCAGCGTGTACTGCGTCGCGGGCGAGAGCCCGGTGAGCGTGACGGAGGTGCCGCTCGCCGTGGTGACGACGATATTGGCGGCGTTGAGCACGTCATAACCGGTGACGCCGACATTGTCGGTCGACGCGGCCCAGGTGAGCGTCGCGCCCGACGAGGTGATGCCCGAGGCGACGGGCGTGCCGGGTGCGGTCGGCGGCGACGTGTCGACGGCGCCGTAACCGAGCCCGAAGCCGTAGGGGAAGAGGCTCGCCTGCCCGTCGCCGTCGTTGATGGGCTGCTGGCTCGCGCTGTTGGGCCAGGTCATCGGCGTCTTACCGGTCGGCGCGACATCGCCGAAGAGCACGTCGGCCACGCCCTGCCCCTCGGTTCCGGGCAGCCAGGCCGCGACGAGCGCGGCCCAGTTGGCGAGCTGTCCGCTGATGTCGAGCGGCCGTCCGGAGACCAGGACCACCACGACGGGTACGCCAGCCGCGCGCAACGTGCTGATCGTGGTGAGATCGGTGCTGTCCAGCCCCATCGCGCCGGTCCGGTCGCCCTGCCCCTCGGCGTAGGGGGTCTCCCCCACCACGGCGATCGCGACGCGATAGGAGCTGTCGATCCCGGACCCGTTGGCGCTGTAGGTGACGGTGGCGCCGGAGCCGACCGTGCTGCGGATGCCCTGCAGGATCGTGGTGCCGGGCGTGGTGGCACCGGAACCGCCCTGCCAGGTGACGGTCCACCCGCCGGACTGGTAGCCGATGTTGTCGGCGCTCTTGCCGGCGACGAAGATCTTGCCGCCGGTCTTCGCCAGCGGCAGCAGGTTGCCGGAGTTCTTCAGCAGCACCTGGGACTGGGCGACCGCGCTGCGGGCGAGGTTCCGGTGCGCCGCGCTGCCGACGGTCGAGGCGTAGGACCGGTCGGCGAGCGGGTGCTCGAAGAGGCCGAGCTCGAACTTCTTGGTGAGGATGCGCTTGACGGCGTCGTCGATGCGGGCCTGGGTGACCCGGCCCGCCTGCACCTCGGTGCGCAGCAGCGAGATGTAGGTCTTCCAGCTGGTCGGAGCCATCACCATGTCGATGCCGGCGTTGATGGCGGTACGCACATCGGTGCCGGACAGTCCGGTGGCGCCGTCGATCTGGTCGACGCCGTTCCAGTCGGAGACGACGAACCCGGTGAAGCCCAGCTCGCCCTTGAGGACGGTATTGATGAGGAACTGGTTGCCGTGCAGCTTGGACCCGTTCCAGCTGCTGTAGGAGATCATCACCGAGCCGACGCCCCGTTGCACGGCGGCCTGGAACGGCGGCAGGTGGATCGCTCGCAGTTCGGCCTCGCTGATCTGCGTGTTCCCCTGGTCGACGCCGCCCGTGGTGCCGCCGTCGCCGATGAAGTGCTTCGCGGTGGCGAGCACCGAGGCGGGT
The DNA here is from genome assembly GCF_014204945.1 of Allocatelliglobosispora scoriae. Classification (NCBI taxonomy): domain Bacteria; kingdom Bacillati; phylum Actinomycetota; class Actinomycetes; order Micromonosporales; family Micromonosporaceae; genus Allocatelliglobosispora; species Allocatelliglobosispora scoriae. The sequence goes on along the minus strand of NZ_JACHMN010000003.1, from coordinate 725,046 downwards.
GCGCCACCGAGGGTGCTGCCCTGCAGGCCGGTGACGATCGTCGTCATCGAGGAGGCGAGTTCGGGCTTCTCGCCGAAGGATTCGTAGGTACGCCCCCAGCGGTCGTTGCGGGCGACGCAGAGGCAGGGTGCGAAGTTCCACTGGATGCCCGTACCGGTGACCTCCTCGGCGACCGCCCGGCCGATGCTCTGCACCAGGGCCGGGTTGCGGGTGGCGCCGAGCCCGATGTTGTGCGGGAAGATCGTCGCGCCGACCACGTTGTTGTGCCCGTGGACGGCGTCCACCCCGTAGATCATCGGGATGCCGAGCGGGGTGGCGAGCGCCGCGTTCTGGAACCCGTCGACCATGTCGGCCCAGGAGGCGGCGTTGTTCGACGACGGAGCGGAGCCGCCGCCGGAGAGCACGGAGCCGACGCGGTAGGAGGTCAGCTCGGCGGTGGTGACGGAGGCGCGCTCGGCCTGGGTCATCTGGCCCAGCTTCTCGTCGAGGCTCATCCGGCCGAGCAGGTCGGCGACGCGGGTGGCGACCGGCAGCGACGGGTCCTGATAGGGAAGGACTGCGGCTGCGGCACCACCGGGGACGGCGAGGGCGGCGGCAGCGAGGGTGAGTCCACAGAGGGCGGTGAGCCATCGGCGGCGGGACGGGATCGTTTCGGGCACGACGAACTCCCTGGACAGTGATGAGTATCAGTGTCCGGAGTCTAGGCGTGCCGTGGGAGCGCTTCCATACGCGTCCCGCGTTACGGGAAGGTTAACGTGTTCTGCATGATCCGCAAGTACTGAACTATTTAGGTTAAGAATTGGACTCAGGACGCCACTTTCCATGCAACATTTGCTATATAGCACGGCATGGATATCGCTTTCGCCTTCGACGAGACCTACGCCGACCACGCGCAGGTGGCGATCGAAACGGTGCTGGAGACCCACCCGCACCGCGACGACCTCACGATGTGGCTCCTCACCAGCGAAGAGGCCGCGAAGAGGCGGGAGCGCTCCCTGGAACGACAGCTCGCGGGCCGGGCCCGGCTGCGCCTGCTCACCGCCGGCGACGAGTTCCGCTCGCTGCCGAGCTCCAAACACCAGGAGCTCACATACATCACCCCGGGGATGTACCTGCGGCTGCTCCTGCCCGAGCTGATCGGCGACGGCGCGCAGCGGCTGCTCTACCTCGACGCCGACATCCAGGTGTGGAGCGATCTGAGTCCCCTGTGGGAGGTGCCGATGGACGACGAGGTGCCGCTCGCCGCCGTCCGCGACGCCTTCAGCGGCACCTTCGAGTCCTACGGCGGAATGCCCGGTGTGGATGAGCGGCACGACCCGCAGGCGCCGTACTTCAACTCCGGCGTACTGCTGATCAACCTGCCGGTCTGGCGGCGCCAGCGGATCACCGAGCAGTGCCTCGCCTACCTCGCCGAGCACGACGGCAACCTGCGCTTCCCCGACCAGGACGCGCTCAACCTCGCCGCCTACGGGCGCTGGGTGCGGCTGCCGCACTACTGGAACCACATGCACAGCCACAGGATGGAGCCCGCGCTCAACGAGCAGGACCCCGCGGCGGTGTGGGACATGCGGATCATGCACTTCGCCGGGAAGCGCAAGCCGTGGACCGAGGACTTCCTCCCCGGCGTACGGCAGGAGCGCTATCGCACCCTCCTGGGCAGGGTGCACGCCTTCGCCGCCGAGTGAAGGTGAACATCGCGTAGCGAACCGAGCGCGCATCGACGTCCGTCGGTAGGCTGAACTCCGACGGCGGGAGGCCCCCATGACGCGTCGATTCCGGTGGATCGCTGTGGTGATCGGTGTCCTGCTGGTGCTGGCCGCGGGTTCCGTGGTCGCGATCAACCTGGTCCGGGACCGGGTGGACGGCGCCATCCCGCAGGCCGATCTCTTCGGGCCCGGCGAATCGCCGTCCGCGTCGCCCAGCATGTCACCGAGCCCGTCGCCCCCGGCCGGTGCCGACATCACCGGGCCGCTCAACATCCTCATTGTCGGGATCGACACCCGCGAGAGCCAGCCCGGCTGGGTGCCGCACGCCGACGCCGTGATGATCCTGCACGTCGCGAAGGACCTGACCAGCGCGTACCTCACCTCGCTCCCCCGCGACCTGGTGGTCGAGATCCCGGCATTCGCACCGGCCCGGTTCGGCGGCGAGCGCTCGAAGCTCACCCACGCGATGAGCTACGGCTCCCGGGTCCCCGGCAGCAACCGGGCCGATCCGCGCCAGGGCTTCCAGTTGGTGGCGACGGCGGTGAGCCGCTACACCGGCATCGCCCGCTTCGATGCGGGCGCCCTGATCACCTTCAACGGGTACCGCAAGCTGATCGACGCCCTCGGCGGTGTCGACCTCTACATCGACCAGAAGGTCGTCTCGATCCACATCCAGCCCGACGGCAAGCACCGCAAGGCGTGCGGCCGCTGCGAGCACGGCTACTCCGGTCCCCGGGTGACCTATGCCAAGGGGCAGGCGCACCTCGTCGGCTGGCAGGCGCTGGACTACGCGCGCCAGCGCTACACCGCGGGCAGCGACTATGCGCGGCAACGGCACCAGCGCCAGCTCATCAAGGCGATGCTGGTCAAGGCCGCCGCGACGAACCTGCTCACCGACCCGGCCGCCCTGGACCGGATCGTGACGGCGCTCGGCAGCACGCTCATCGTGGACGGTCGCGGGCGACAGCCGACCGAGTTCGTCTACGCCCTGCGCAACGTCAGCCCGGCCGGGATCACGCTGGTGGGCCTGCCCGGCTACGGCCTGTTTCCCGGCGGCCGCTACATCGGCGAGGCCCTGACCGGCAGTGTCCAGGCCGGGTACTTCGCCGCGCTGCGAGCGGACCGGCTCGACGCATGGGTGACCGCACACCCCGCACTGGTCAACGCGATCCGCAACTAGCGGCCCCCGCATCAGCGCGGGGGAATGGATCGCGCTGGTGGGCGTACCCACCGTGGTATTCGCGGTCGCGACCGTCGGCGTGCATCGACGTGACCCGCACGCAGGAGTTGGTGGAGATCGGCCGGGGCTTGGTGGTGACGGTGTTGCAGGGCTATCTTGCCGAGATGCCGACGCTGACATACAAGATCGCCGACTCATCGGCAGAGCATGAAGCGATCCACCGGCTCAACCACCGCACCTTCGTGGACGAGATCCCGCAGCACCGGCCGGCCCCCGACGGACTGCTCGTCGACCGCTTCCACGCTGAGAACACCTATGCCATCTGCCTCGACGGCGACGAGGTGATCGGGATGGTCGCCGGGCGTTCCACCAGGCCTTTCTCACTCGACAGCAAGGTACGCGAGCTCGACCGGCACCTGCCCCGGGACCGCACCCCGGTCGAGATCCGCCTGCTCGCCGTCGATCCCCGCCACCGCAGCAGCGCGATCCTGGGCCGCCTGCTGATGATGATCGCCACGCACTTCGCCGACCAGGGCTGCGACCTCGCGGTGATCTCCGGGACGACGCGGGCGCTGGAGATGTACCGCCGGATGGGCTTCGTCCCCTTCGGCCCGCTCACCGGCGAGCCCGGCGCCCACTACCAGCCGATGTACCTCACGATCGAGGACGCCCGCCGCACCAGCTGGTCCGGCGTCGGCGGGACGGGCGGCCCGCCGCAGAACTTCCTGCCCGGACCCGTCGCCGTCGCGCCCGAGGTCACCGCCGCATTCAGCCGGCCGCCGGACTACCACCGCTCGCCGCAGTACCTCGATCTCGTTCGCGACCTGCACAAACGGCTCGCGGGATTCGTCGGGGCCGAGCACGCGCAGCTTCTGCTCGGCTCCGGCACCCTCGCCAACGACGCCATCGCCGCCCAGCTCAAGCTGCTCGGCCGGCCCGGCGTCGTGCTCACCGGCGGCGAGTTCGGCGAGCGCCTCGCCGACCACGCGGCCCGGATGGGCCTGGACCACACCGTCCTCGCCACCGCGTGGGGTGCGCCGACACCCTGGTTGGAGCTCTCGCAGGCGCTCGCGAAGCTGCCGCCGGGCGGCTGGCTCTGGGCGGTGCACTGCGAGACCTCCACCGGCCGGCTCACCGATCTCCCCCGGCTCGCGGCCGTCTGCGCCGCGGCGGGCGTCAAGCTCTGCGTCGACGCCATCAGCTCGATGGGTACGCTCCCCGTCGACCTCTCGTCGGCCTACCTCGCCAGCGGGGCGAGCGGCAAGGCCCTCGGCGCCTACCCGGGACTGTCGATCGTCTTCTCCCAGGAGGTGCCGCGTTCCGCACCCGGCCGGATCCCCCGCTACCTCGACCTCGGCACCTATGCGGAGGCCGACGGCATCGCCTTCACCCAGTCGTCCAACCTGGTCCGCGCGCTCGACACCGCCCTCGGCCGCCCCGACTGGCCGGACCGGTACTCCCGCCTCGCCCGCGCCGCCCGCTGGCTGCACGCCCGGCTGGACCGGATGGGCCTGCCCGCGATGACCCCGATCGACGAGGCGGCGCCGGGGATCTGCACGATGGCGCTGCCGCCGACGCTGGACGCCGCCGTGATCGGCGCACGGATGGAGGCGGCGGGTTACCTGCTCGCCTATCAGAGCGGCTACCTGCGGGATCGCAACTGGCTCCAGATCAGCCTGATGGGCGCCTGGACCTGGCCCGGCCTGCGGGGCCTGGTCACCACTCTGACGGAGTCCACGGCGCCCCGCGACGATGCGCGCCGCGTGGGTGCACCCCAAGATCACCGCAACTCTTGAAGAGTTGGTCCTAAGGGGCCCGACGCCCGGGTCACGCTTTGCAGCAAAGCGTGCCCATTCCGCCGCCGGAGGCCACGCTTTGCTGCAAAGCGTGGCCGGGCCGGGCGCCGTAGGAACAACTCTTGAAGAGTTGCTGCGGTCGTGGGGGCGTGGCCCGGGGTGGGGTGGGGTGGAACGCGTGATCGAGTTGTTCCCGGAAGCAGCGAGATCATGCGTGGATAGTGGCTAGCGATGCGTGTGAATTTATGCCGTCCGGTGCATGGCAGACTGGAGGGGTGCCGGAGATCTCCGTCAGACTCATGCATCGAATCCGGACCGACTTCCCCCACCACACCGGCGCTGTGCTGGAACGACTCCAGACGCTCGGCAACCTGATAGCGCGCTCCCGGCAGGACGAGGAGCGGATTCTCGGTGCGGTGATCATCCTGGCCGACGGCCGGCTCGACCGGCTGGAGGAGGCACTGGCGCTGGCCAAACTGGACTGGCGCGATCTGCTCGTCGCGGCCGACATGGCCGAGGCGACCTGGCCGGGGCGGCTCGGCGAGTGGCTCAATCCCTACGAGCCGCACCCCGCACCGGCCGACCCGACCATGACCGGCGAGTACGTCGACTCCGACGGACACCGCTGGGTGCTACGGCGTCGGCGCATCGACTTGCGGGTGGTGCGGCGATTGTTGCACCGCTCCGATGTCGTCGTCGTCCTCAGGGACGGGCTGCAGCCCCGCCCTGTGCCCGGGCACGAGCGGGCGGCGGTGTGGGATGCCGTGCGCCGGTCCTACGCCGGTCCGGGTGGACCGGACCAGGTGATCGGGTCGATCGACTACATGGGTTACGAGTTCACCGGGGACGGTGGCGCGGTGCTGCTCTATCTCCAGGAACGCTGCTGACGACGCGGGTCGCCGACCGGAGGGCACCGGCCGGCGACTTTTGATTATTCCAGCGAAAGATATGGACACTTTCATCAGAAGCTCGTAGCCTCAGACGAGGTTACGTTCGGCGTACCCGGCGGAGCAGGAAGAACCCGCCGACCAGCGCGACGAGCCCGACCAGGACATAGATCCACGGGCTGGTGCCCTGCTCCTCGGCCGGGAGCGCGACGACCGGCGTGGCCGTCGCGGTCGTGCCGCCGGTCGCGGTGGCGTTGACGGTCTGACCGCCGACCAGGGCCGGGTCCGGCTCGTTCGTGGGTGGCTGCCAGCCGTCGGGCGCCTTGCTGATCGGCCCCTGATAGTCGAAGCGGATCTCGCCGGTGACCTTGTCGCCGTCGGAGGCGAGGGAGATGTACCTGATGGTGTAGACGCCCTTGACCGGCCAGTGCGACGCGGTCAGCATCGCCGGGAACCCGGCGTTGTAGACCATCGGCTCCCACTTCCCGTCGCGCAGGATCAGCTCCTCCACCGGCTTATCCAACCGCCGGGGCTCGCCGTGCGACCAGCCCTTGTCGACCCGCTGACCGGTGGGCGCGGTGAGCGTGAAATAGGCGTTGGAGGCGGGCTTCTCGGTGAAGTAGAGGGCGAGCCGTTCGAGCGGAGTCTTGACGGTGGTCTGGTGGGCGGGTTCGGAGAAGGCGAGTTGGCCGTGGGCGGCGGCCGGCGAGCCGAAGCCGAGGACGACGGCCAGGGCTGCGAGGAGTGGGAGCATGCGGCGCATGGATATGAATATAAAACATGAAATATCTGGCGGCGATAGCCCGAACGGCCTTGCCGCACAGCGGGATCCAGCCCTCCGGCCTCGGCGGAGCAACCCGCGCCGAAGCAGCCCGCGCCGGACTAGCCCGCGCCGAAGCAGATGAAGCCGGCGAGCGAGTCGGCCGGGGTCGCGACCGCCAGCGCCGCCGCAGGTGGCAGGCCGTCGCCGAGGGCTCGGTGGTAGGCGGTCATCACCGACATCGCCGCCTCGTCCGCGACCCGGCCCACGCTCGCCACCACCGTGCTGGCACCCGCGCTGAGCAGCGCCGTCGCCATCCCCAGCGTCTCGTCGCCGGGCCGCACGTCGTGCAGGCCCAGATCGCACGAGGAGAGCACGACCATCGCCGGGGTGTTCGGAAGATGCTGCAGGTCATAACCCATCAGCGGCCCGCCCTCCAGCTCCAGGCCGGAGAAGAGGGCATTGTCGGTGTGATGGTGCCCGTGCGCGGCGACGTGCGCGAGGTCCGCCTCGGCGAAGGCCGCCAGCGTCGCCGCCGGGGTCGCCGCCGATCCGATGAGGACGGTCGCCTTCGCGCGCAGCTCAGCGATGGCCGCCACCTCGGGGACGCCGCGATCGTTGCCCGGCCCCGCGACGAGCAGGGTGCGGGTGCTCGGCTCCACCCGCCCCAGCAGCCGTGACCGCGCCGCGCTCCAGGTGCTCGCCGACGGAGCCACCGTCACCGGCCGCCCTGCCGCAGCCGGGAGCACCGACCACGGCACGGTGACGAGGATGCCGGTCGGCACCACCACGATGTCCCGGTCGCCGACGAGGTCCAGCAGCGGATCGAGGACCAGCGCGCCGAGCATCGCCGCGTTGCGCCTGGTCGCGGCCCGGACTGCCGTCGAGAGGCGCTCCGGCATCGCCCGCCCGGCCTGCGCGTCGAGGTCGGCCCGCAGACGCAGCAGCGCCTCCTCCGCGTCGGCGATCCGGCCCAGCCGGACCACCTTGGCCCGGCCGCCGGCGAGTACGAGTGCGCGCAGGTCAGGGCCGTCGGGGAGGTAGAGCACCATCGCTGCCTCTCCCAGCTCCGCCCGGATCTGCGCCAGCAGCACCTGCCGGGCCTGGCCACGGGTGCCGGCCGCGAACCAGGCGTGCTCGCGGATGGTCCGCTGCAACGCCTCCCCGCGCAGGCGCAGCGCTCGCGCCGGGCGCCCGGACAGCTCGGCCTGGCGCATCGCCACCCGTACGCCGCGCAGCTCCTCCAGCGCGGCGGCGGCCTCGGGGTCCTGCGGTGGGCGTACCTGGGGAGTCAGGAGCGCCTGCGCGCGGACCCGCTCGGCCCAGCGGAAGATCTCCCCCACCGAGCCGGTGGCGAGAGCGGCACTGAGCCCGCGGCGGGCGAGATCCCGGCCGTGCACCGCCGCACCGGTCTGCAGGTCGAGATTGCCGAGCTGGCTGCGGTACCGCTGCAGCGTGTGCAGACCGGCGACGAGGTGCCGGGACGATTCGCGGCGGCGCCCCGCCGAGGCGGCGACCTCCGCGCTCGCCAGCCGCCACAGCAGCCGGGTGTCGAGCCGGTCCGCCCGGCCCGGTGCGCCGGCGGCGACCGCACGGGCCGCCCGATCGACCTCGCCGCTCGCGACCAGCGCCCGCGCGCCGAGCAGCCCCGCCACCCGGGCGTCCTCGGGCAGCCCGAGCCCGCGCATCAGCGCCTCGATCGTGCGGGCCCGCTGGGCGACCGCCGCCGGACGGGCGCCGGTGGCGTGGTCGGCACGCAGCACCACCAGCAGGGCGCGCGCCGCCCACCGGGGATTGTCGCGGCGCCGGAAGAGCGCGTGCGCCCGCCGCGCCCAGGTGCGCGCCGCCGCGGGACGGCCCGCCAGCAGCGACGCCTCGGCCCGAGCCAGGTGCGCCTCGGCGTGGTCCTGGCTGAGACGCTGGGCTCCGAGCTGCGCCAATGCGGTCGCGAGCTCCCGGTCCGCCTCGACGAAGAGCCCCGCCGCGAGCAGTGCCCGGGCCCGGTCCAGGGAGAGTACGGGCAGCATCCCCGGGATCAGCTCGGTGTAGTCCCGGGCGGCCGAGGCGTAGCGGCGCAACGCCGACGGGATGTCCCCGGCGAGGTAGTCGAGGTAGCCGAGGTTGTGCCGCGCCTTCACCGCGAGGTGGCCGAGCCCGTGCCGGGTGGCGAGCTCCAGGCACCGGCGCAGATCCGCCCGGGCGAGCCCCGACCGCACCGCCGCCATGTGCAGCACCGCCCGGTTGAGCAGCACCCGGGCCATCCCCTCGGACTCGCCGCGCTCGGTCAGCACGGCGAGGGCCGCCGCGTACTCCTCCAGCGCCAGATCGTCCCGGCCGGTCCGGCGTAGCAGCATCCCGCGCTGCCCGTGCAGCACGCCGCGCTCCCCTGGCGGCAGGAAGGCCTCCGCCTCGCCGAGCAACCGCAGCCCGGTCTCGATGCGACCCTGCTCGGATTCGGCGAGCGCCAGGGTCACCAGGATCCGCCCGCGCAGCAGGTCGGCCGGGCCGGTCTCGCCCGAGACCGCCACCGCCGGGGCTTCGCCCAGTGCCCGCAGGGCCGCTCGCAGCCGACGGGCGGCGAGTACCGGCCGCATGTCGGTGTTGGCCGCCCGGCCGGCCGCGTAGAGGGCCTCGGCTCGGGTCACAGCAGCACGGCGGGGGTGACGACATCGGTCCGCGCCTCACCCGCGTCCCGGTGCACGACGAGCTGGGCCAGACCGTGCGCGACGGTCGGGAAGACGAACCTGCCTCCCTCGTCGGCCGTCACGACCAGCGAGGACTTCGCCCCGGCGGCATCGCTGAGGCGCAGCTCCACCCGCCAGGGCGCGGCGGGGCCGAGCCAGCCGTCGATGCGCAGCAGCCCGTCGGGCATCTCCACCAGCGTCACCATGATGGTGAGGGTCTCGGCGTCGAAGCTGATCGTGCGGGTGCGCTCCGTCCCCCGGGCGCCCGAACCGATGAGCTGGTCCTCCTGCAGGCGGGCCACCTCGGCGTCGAGGTTGGCGAGCGCCATGGCGAAGAGCACCCGGTCGGCCAGGTCCGGTGGTGGCGGATCGAGGAGGTCGTGCAGGTCGCGTACGCCGTCGAGGATCCGGCCGTCGAGGTCGTCGAAGCCCTCGGGTTCGCTCATCGTCCGCTCCAGACCGGATCGGCGAGCAGCAGCTCCCGCAGCTTCGCCAGGCACCGCCCTCGGGTCGGACCGATGCTGCCGTGCGGCATCGACAGCGCCTCGGAGACGACCGCGTAATCCGGCCGGTCCACCAGCGCCACGATCCGCAGCAGCTCCCGGCAGCGCTGCGAGAGCTGCTGGAACTGCCGCCACAGCACCCGGTGCTGCTCGTCGTCGACGACCCGTTCGCTGAGGTCGGCGATCGGATCGGCGACGCTGTCGAGCAGCTCGGTGTCGGGCTCGGCGAGGCGTCGGCGGCGCCGGTTGACGTGCCACGCCTCGCGCCGGGTGGCGCTGATCAGCCACGCGGTCAGCGCCTGCGGCGACCGGATCTCGTGCAGCCGCCGCAGCAGCTCCAGCCACGTCGTCTGCACCACGTCGGCGGCGTCGCCCGCCTCCAGGCCCTGGGCGCGGGCGACGTGCCACAGCAGGGGCGTCAGCTCGCGTACCACCTCGTCGAGCGCGCCCAGCTCGCCGCCGCGCGCGCGTTCCAGGCAGCGCGCGAGACGAGCCGGGCGGTCGGCACGCGTACCCGCGGCGGGCGACGGAGCGGTGTCGGCGGTCATCGCCCGTCGGCGGCGTCGAGCGCCCGCCGGGCCCGCTCGTGCGCGATCTCCGGCTCGATCAGGTGCAGCGTCGGGTCGTCGGTGAGCGCGGCCGCGATCAATCCGGAGAGTACGCCGGTGGCGAACGACGTGCCGCTCCACCGGGCGAAGCCGCTGGTGAGGTGGTTGGGTTCATATGGTGTCGCGCCGTCGCTCGCCGGTGCCCGCCCGAAGACCGGCATCGTGCTGATCAGCGCCGTGCCGACCTGCGTGTGCTGCACCCACCTGCCGTAGTTGGAGTACGCTGCCTGCGAACCGTCCGGGTTGAGCGCGCCGACGCTGACCATCTGGGTCTTCGGCGCCTTGCCGGAGAACTGCTGGTCGGCGAAGACCGCCGGATAGACGATCGACTGGTTGGCGTGATTGCCCGCGGCGGCGACCACGCGGACACCGAGATCGCCCAGCTCACCGAGGTAGTAGCGCAACCGTGCGGTGCGCACGGAGTTGGTGGGCGCCTCGGCGTAGTAGCCGAACGACAGGTTGATCACGTCCACGAAGAGCGACGGATCGGTGGCGGCGGCCCGGCAGCGGCTCAGCAGCCACTCCAGCGCGGAGATCACCAGGTGCTCCTCCAGCATCCCGGCACCGCGCATGAGGCGCATGCTCAGCACCCGGGCGTCCGGTGCGGCCTGGCGGATCAGGCCCGCGATGAAGGTGCCGTGCCCGGCGTGGCTGTCGATCACGCCGTCGTGCGGGTCGTCGTTGCCGGTGACCGGATCGACCAGGGCACGCGCCGGTGCCTTCGGCACCCAGCCCAGGTCGGCGGCGTCCGTCCAGAATGGATCCGGGCCGTCGCCGTCGAGCCACGGGTGCGGGCCGACACCGGAGTCGAGCACCGCGACCACCGGTCGGCGGCCGCCCGGCAGCGCGTCGATCGGGCGTCGTGCCGGTGGGCCGCCGATCACGGCCACCGCCTGCCGCGCGGCGCCGGCGAACACGCCGGAGACGCTGAACCCGTCCTTCGCCGGGGTGCCGACGAAGAGGAGCCGGTCCAGCACCAGCGACGCGACCACGACGACCGTCGAGTCGCTCAGTCCGTCGGCGAGCGCCAGCAGCTTCCTCGCGTCCAGGGGATCGACCGGGGTATGGCCGTCGCCGGAGAGGTAGAGCGGGACCAGGTCGGCCTCGATCGCGTCCGCCGGGATCTCGACATGCCAGCCGCGCTGGGCGAGGCAGGCATTGATCTCATCGATCGCCTGCGGCGCGGCGCGCACCGCCTCGCCGTCCGCCAGCAGGCAGTCCCGGCGGTAGAGGGCGGGCGTCCCGTCCGCGGACGGGATCATCTTGACCCCGAGCTTGATGAGCCCCAGCGTGTCGATGTCGAGCCGGGGCGCCGTCCACTCGGCGTCGAACGGCTCCTCCAGCGAATACCACTGCGTATCGGCCTTGTTGTCGGCCATCGGTCTCGACCCCTCCCTAGCCACCGGACGGCACACCGCCGCCCATCACCACGGGGACGGACTCATGCCCGCAGATACGTGCCGATGCTAATCCGCAACCGCCTTGCCTTCCGCCCCATATATTCGCGTTGATCAAGGGAAGACTCACCATCTCGGGTGTCCGATCTGCGGCGAGTCTTCCCTTGATCAACGCGAATTTTTTCGGGGGCGGGTTGACCTCAACGGCGGTTGAGGGGGGAGGGTCGTTGGCATGACTGTGGCTGTGGTGTTTGACCGGTACGGGGCGGCTGAGGTGCTTCGGCTTGACGAGCGGGCCGATCCCCTGCCGGGGGTGGGGGAGGTCCGGGTCCGGGTTCGGGCTGCCGGGGTGCAGCCCTTCGACGTGGGGGTGCGTAGCGGGCGGATGGCCGGGTTCGTGCCGGTGACGTTTCCGCAGACCATCGGGCAGGAGTACGCGGGCGTGATCGACCTGCTGGGGCCGGGCGTCACCTCGCTCGCGGTGGGTGACGAGGTGCTCGGCTCGACGATGTTGGCGGCGCAGGCGCAGCACGTGGTCGTACCGGCCGGGAATGTCGTGGCGAAGCCGCCGGAGCTGAGCTTCGCGCAGGCGGCGGCGTTCGTCGCGGCGGCGCAGACCGCGAGCGGCGCCCTGCTGGAGCTCGGTGTGACCGAGGGCGACACGCTGCTGGTGCACGCCGCCGCGGGCTCGGTCGGCACGATCGCGGTGCAGCTCGGCGTGCTCGCGGGAGCGACCGTGATCGGGACCGCGAGCCCGGCCAACCACGACTACCTGCGGTCGATCGGTGCAATCCCGGTCGCCTACGGTGACGGGCTGGTCGAGCGGGTGCGGGCCGCCGCGCCCGGCGGGGTGACCGTGGCGCTCGACGCGATCGGCGGCGAGGCGATCGAGGCCTCGACCCACCTCGTCGCCGACCGGCAGCGGATCGGCACGATCGTCGACGACCGGCTCGCCGCCGAGCACGGCATCCGGGTGGTCCGGGCCGGACGCTCCCCCACTCGGCTCGCCGAGGTCATCGCGCTCGCCGCCGCCGGGAAGATCATCCTCCCGGTACGCCCCTACGCCTTCGCCGACGTCGTCGAAGCGCACCGGGCCGTCGAGTCGGGCCACGGGCGCGGCAAAGTGGTCATCGTGGTCGAGGAGTAGGCAGCGTGGTTGGATGGCCGAGTGGAGATCACTATCAGCGATGTGGCCGAGAAGGAGCGCTTCGAGGCGCGTGACGCCGAGGGCGAGTTGGCCGGATTCGTGACCTACCAGTTGACCGGCAACATCATCGTCTACACCCACACCCAGACCGAGCCGTCGCACCAGGGCCAGGGCGTCGCCGGGCAGCTCGCCCGCTTCGTCATGGACGACGCCCGCACCCGGGGCCGCACCGTGGTGCCGATCTGCCCCTATATCGCGGAGTGGATCGGCAAGCACCCCGAATATGCCGACTCCGTCGCCCACAACACCAAGAAGGTCAAGTAGCCGGGATCGTCCGCCGCAACTCTTGAAGAGTTGGTCCTAAAACCGTTAGGACCAACTCTTCAAGAGTTGCGACGATCTTCCCTATGCCGCCGGTCCTGACAGCCGCTCAGCTCGCCGCGCTCGACCACGTTCGCCGGTCCGCCGACGCGCGCCGGGCGGAGGCGCTCGCGCGCATCGGCGAGGTCTGCGACCTCGAAGAGCTCATCGCGGGGGTACGCGCACACGGCCGCGTCACCCTCAACTTCCACCCCGACCGCCACGTCACCGGCGGCCTGACCGTGGCGGAGTCGATGGCGCGTGACGGGCGCTACCGCAGCCAGTTCGAGACGGGCCACTCCAACGGCGGGCTGACGGCTTTCCCCGGCGGGGATCGGGACCGCTGGGAGGAGCGCATCTTCGGCGGCGCCTACCACCGCGGTGCTTTCACCCCCGCCGAGCGGCCCGTCTACGGCGGGCTCAACCTCGCCGACCACGCCGACGGGGCGTCCCCGCGGTTCGGCTCCTGCCACGTGCGGCTGCGCCCGGCCGTGCTGGAGCGGTGCACGTTCAGCTTCGGCGACAGCCACCTCGATCCGCCGGACTGGGGCACGATCGGGAGCTTTCACGGCGTACTCGCCGGATTGGTGGAGAGCGGGACCGCACTCGGCCTGGCCGGGACCGACGGGTTTGCCCTGCTGCGCGGGCTGCCGGGGACGAGCCGAGGGGTGGGGCGGTCGCTGGACGACTACATCGAGGCGCAGGTGCACGGGGTGGTCGACCTCGCCGCCGACGCGGAGGCGCTCGTGCTGGACCCGTCGTTCCGCGGCACCGGGACCGGGGAACTGCTGGCCGCGATCGCCCGGGACGCCGGGATCGGGGTGGAGTGGCACGCTGGCTTCCAGCTCACCGCACCCGAAGTGCCCGCCGGCTTCCGGGGATCGGCGATCCCGCCGCTCGCGGCGATCGTCGCCGCCGAGTTCGGCGCCGGATTCATCGACGCCGAGACCGTCGGCCGGGCCGCGGCCACCCTCCGCGACGATCCCGCCCGATGGACAAGGACCGGAACCCCGCCCGAGGTCCGCCAATACCTCAAGCAGCTCTGGCACACCCTGGTCCACCTCGGCCGCCCGTCCCCGCCGCCGCACCCCCAAAATTCGCGTTGATCAAGGGAAGACTCGCCGCATATCGGGCACCCGAGATGGCGAGTCTTCCCTTGATCAACGCGAATTTCGGCCTAGCGTTGGGGGCATGGGTGGGGGTTGGGGCGAGGGCATGGGTGGGGGTTGGGGTGAGGGTGGGGGGATCAGTTCGGCGGCGCCTTCGCCGTTTCCGGCGATCGCGGACTACGCGTTCCTGTCCAACTGCCACACGGGGGCGCTGATCGCCTCGGACGGATCCGTGGACTGGCTCTGCGTGCCCGCCTTCGACTCCGCCAGCATCTTCGGGAGCCTGCTCGATCGGCAGGCGGGGAATTTCCGGATCGGACCCTACGGGGTCAACCATCCCGTCGCGCGGCGATACGAGCCGGGAACGCACGTGCTGGAGACCACCTGGCGTACGCCGACCGGCTGGCTCCTCGTCCGCGACGCCCTCACCATGGGCCCACACAAGGGCGAGGACACGGTGACCCCGCATACCCGACCGCCCGCCGACGAGGACGCCGATCACCTGCTGGTGCGGACCGTGGAGTGCCTCGACGGCCGGGTGCAGGTGGAGGTCGTCTGCGAACCGGCCTTCGATTACGGCCGGACCCCGGCGCAGTGGCACCTCGACGACGAGCACTGCGCGGTCGGCACGGGTGCCGGGCAGACGATCCGGCTGCGATCGGACATGCGGCTCGGCATCGAGGGCAGCCGGGTACGCGGACGGCACGTCCTCGAGCGGGGCGACCGGGCGTTCTGCGTCCTCTCCTGGAACGACGACCGGACCGCCGAGCCCGCCGACGCGGCGGCCGCGAACGCCCTGCTCGACTCGACCGCGGGCTTCTGGCGCGGGTGGCTCGCGAACGCCCGGATCCCGGATCACCGCTGGCGGGATGCCCTGCAGCGGTCGGCGCTGACGATCAAGGGCCTCACCTACATCCCGACCGGCGCGACCGTCGCGGCGCTGACGACATCGCTGCCGGAGACGCCGGGCGGCGAGCGCAACTGGGACTACCGCTACACCTGGATGCGCGACGCCACCTTCACGATGCAGGCGCTGCACTGGCTCAACCTGGACTGGGAGGCCGACGAGTTCATGCAGTTCATCGCCGACATCCCCACCACCGAGGACGGCTCGCTGCAGATCATGTACGGCATCGACGGGCGACTGGACCTGACCGAGAGCACCCGGGAGGACCTGTCGGGATATGCCGGCGCCCGACCCGTACGCATCGGCAACGGCGCCTTCGACCAGCGGCAGAACGACGTCTTCGGCGCGGTGCTCGACTCGATCCTGCTGCACAGCCGCCGCAGCCAGCGCCTGCCGAGGCGGCTGTGGCCGATCGTCGAGTCGCAGTCGCAGTGCGCGGCGAAGGTGTGGCGCGAGCCCGACCAGGGGATCTGGGAGGCGCGCGGCGCACCGCAGCACTACGTCTCGTCGAAGCTGATGGGGTGGGTGGCGCTCGACCGGGCCAGCCAGCTCGCGGACCTGCGCGGCGACCGGGAGCTGGCGCTGGCCTGGCGTGATGCGGCGCAGGAGATCCGCGACGACATCATGGCCAACGGTGTCTCCCCGGCGGGCGTGCTCCGCCAGCACTACGGCACCGACGCGCTGGACGCGTCGACGCTGCTCGCGGGCACGTTCGGGTTCCTGCCCGGCGGGCACGAGGTGCTGCGCAACACCGTCCTGGCGATCGCCGACGGGCTGACCGACAACGGCTTCGTGCTGCGTTACCGCACCGAGGAGACCGACGACGGGCTCACCGGGCGCGAGGGGTCGTTCCTCATCTGCTCGTTCTGGCTCGTCTCCGGGCTGGCGATCATAAGGGAGCGGCAGCGCGCCCGCGACCTGATGGAGAAGCTGCTGCGGATCGCGTCACCGCTGGGGCTGTTCGCCGAGGAGTTCGACGTGGCGAACGGCCGGCACCTGGGCAACTTCCCGCAGGCCTTCTCGCACCTGGCGCTTATCGAGGCGGCCGGACGGATCATCCTCGACGAGCGCATCCGCGAAGTCCTATAGCTGGTTACTTCTCGCGGTTGAGGAACTCCGGGTGCGCCAGGATGAACTGCCCGAGCTGGTCGTTCTTGGCGGCCTCGAACATCTCCAGCGTGTTGCCGCTGAGCATCTCGGCGCTCATGCCGTTGACGTCGGCGCTGTTGTAGGTGCCGCCGTTGGACTTCAGCATCAGCAGGTCGGCACCGGCGATCGACTTCAGCGCGAAGATGAAGTCGTCGACCGCCACGTTGCCGGTGTCCATCTTCAGCGCACTGCCCGCAGCGCTGATCAGCGCGCCGACCTTGGCCGGGTTGGAGATGATGCCGGCGCTGGAGGCCTTCTTCGCCATCGCCTTGATGAGCTGCTGCTGGTGGCGCTGGCGGTCGTAGTCACCGTTGGCACCGCCCTTGCGCTGGCGGGAG
This sequence comes from Allocatelliglobosispora scoriae, assembly GCF_014204945.1. NCBI lineage: Bacteria > Bacillati > Actinomycetota > Actinomycetes > Micromonosporales > Micromonosporaceae > Allocatelliglobosispora > Allocatelliglobosispora scoriae. The sequence goes on along the minus strand of NZ_JACHMN010000003.1, from coordinate 708,515 downwards.
AAGTCGAGCGCCTCCCAGCCCGGCATGTCGCGGCAGCCGACCTTGTGCTTGTAGCTGTTCTTGTAGAAGACGCCGGTCGGCTTGCCCTTGGCGTAGACGGGCTTGCCGTTCTCGACGATGTAGTGGTCGGAGACGGTCTCGTGGTCGACGCACATGTAGACCGTGCCGAGGGCGTCGATGATCCGCTTGAAGCCGTTGAAGTCGATGACGACGACGCCGTTGAACTTGAGGCCCGTCGCCTTGTTGACCATCGAGGCGGTGAGCGCGGCGCCGCCCTTCCAGCCCTGGTTCTTCTGCGAGCCGAGGAAGAACGCGGCGTTGGCCTTGTCCTTGCCGCCGTGCCAGCCGGCCTTCGTGTAGGACGGGATGTCCATGTAGGCGTCGCGCGGGATCGACATCAGGTAGGCCTGGTCGTGGCTCGCCGGGATGTGCAGCACGATGATCGTGTCGGCGCGGGAGGTGTTGGGTGCCCAGCCCTCACGGGTGTCGAGGCCGAGCAGCAGCAGGTCGATCGGGCCCTTGAGGGCGGAGGCCGCGTCGGGCGCGTCGTTCTTCAGCGAGTCGGCGTCGAGGACCTGGCCGGTCTCGATGCTGTCGGTGAGCTGCCCGATGTAGGACTTGGCCATGACCACCCCGCCGAACCCGGCGACGAGCGTGATGGCGCCGAAGATGGTCAGCAGCTTGGCCCAGAGCGGCGAGCGCACCTTCGACTTGCGCTTCTTCTTGCCCTTGGCACCCTCGGGGCGCAGCTCATGAGTGCTCCGACGCCCGGCTTCACGACCGTCGGCCGGTCGACGTGAGGTGGCAGTGGGCATCTTCGAACAACTCCTCACGACCCGGCCGAGGCCAGATGCAGGCTGCGTGCGCGACAGGGGTACCGCTCACGGTGCCAACACTCTAAATCACTCGTGTTGCCACCGTGTTGACCCCAGTCAATGACTAACCCGGCTAAAGGCCTCCAGATCTGGACCATTCGGGCGGAATATTCACAGGATTTTGTTGCTCTGTGACATAACCGTCGACCGGCCGCGCTCGTGGTCGCGGCCGCCAATCAACTGACGATTATCAATGAGTGCCAACGATTTTTCACGTCGCCACCGAAACGAGCGACAGGCCCAGCCGTTCAGTCTCCCGCGAATGGCCGAACGGCCGAGTCGGCCATCGCCGGTCAGATCTGGTCCCAGGCGGGCGGGTCGCCGCCCCACGGCCGGGCCGGCGCACGCCAGGTCGCGAGGCCGCCGGGCAGCACCACCGCCGGTTGCGCACAGGTCACCCCGCCCACCTCACCCAGGCTCGGTGCCAGCTCCGCGGCAGCCCCACCCGCCGCGGTCGGCAACCCCGTCAACCATCCGGCGGTACGCGCGAGAGCCAGCTCCACCACGTACCCCCCGCCACCGTCGAGCTGAGCGGCGATCGCCCGCAGCACCGCCGCCGCCAGCAGATATCCGGTCCCGTGATCGAGGGCCTGTGCGGGCAGCACCCCCGGCCTGCCGTCGTCGCCCTCGATCACGGCGATCCCGCTCGCCGCCTGGACGAGGCTGTCGAAGCCCCGCCGACCGGCCCACGGGCCCGTCGTGCCCCACGCCGAGAGGCGGCCCACGACGAGACCGGGCCGCCGTTCCAGCAGCGCGTCGGGGTCGAGGCCGAACCGGTCGAGCGACCCGGGCCGGTATCCCGTGACGACGACATCCGCCGAGGCGAGCAGCTCCTCGAACTCGGCCCGGTCGTGCGCCCGGCCCAGGTCCAGCAGGGTCGACCGCTTGCCGATGCCGGTGTCTAGGTGGCTCGCGGTCGCCTCCGGCAGATCGGGTGAGTCGATCCGCAGGACCTCGGCGCCGAACTGCGCCAGCGCACGCGTGGCGACCGGGCCCGCGATGACCCGGGTCAGGTCCAGCACCCGCAGTCCGGTCGCCGGGAGCAGGTGGCCGGACGGGAGGGGCGCTGGTGGGCGTACCGGCGAGGGGTTCTGCCGCCACGCGACCAGCGGGAGGTCGGCGACGGCCTTGCCCTGCTCGTGGGCTGCCCACTCCTCCGGGCGGCGGACCGCGACCGCGAGGCCGCCCGCCGCCGTGACCCGCTCCTCGACCTCCGCGGCCGGGAGCGCGGCGATCGCCGCGGCGACATCGGCGCCGAGCACCGAGCGCAGGCGTTCGGCGTGGTGGGGGTAGTTGGCGTGGGTGCGGACCCAGCCGTCCGCGGCGGCGAAGAAGGCGGACTCCGGCGCGAAGCTCTCGAAGGCGCGGCCGTCGACCCGCAGATGGCGTTCGCCGACGAAGGCGGTGGCGACCCGCGCCGGATCGATGAGGATCGGGCCGGTGAGCTGCCGGCCCCGGGCGGCGGCGAGCTCGGCGGCGGCGAGGGCGCAGGCGGCGACCGTGGCGTTGGCGAGATCACCGACCGGGAGCCGGGCGGGCAGGATGCTCGCGGGATCGAAGTGCGGCTCGGCGGGGTGAGCGCCGCCGCCGAGGGCCTGCCATGCCTGGTTCACCGCATCGTCAACCGTCATCCGGTCATCATGCACCCGCCGCACCGGGCCCGCTGAGGGAGCGGCCGTCCTGAGACACCCAAGATCACCGCAACTCTTGAAGAGTTGGTGCTATCCGGGGACGTCGGTGGTGGCCGGTAGCCTCGCGGGCATGGGGACTCTGGACCGGCGCTCACTCAATCGCGCCACGCTCGCGCGCCAACTCCTGCTGGAGCGCAGCGAGCTGCCCGTCGTCGACGCCGTCGAGCACCTGATCGGCCTGCAGGCGCAGACCCCGCACACGTGGTATGTCGGTTTGTGGTCCCGCCTGCCCGATCTCGACCCGGTCGCGGTCGGCGCCCTGCTCACCGATCGGCGGCTCGTGCGGATCGCGGTGATGCGCTCCACGATCCACCTCGTCTCCGCGCGCGACGCCTGGAACCTGCGCCCGCTCGTCCAGCAGGTCTCGACGCGCGGCTTCCATACCAACTGGGGCAAGCGGCTGCCCGGTGTCGACCTCGACGCCGTCGTCGCGGCCGGCCGCGTGCTCGTCGACGAGCAACCGCGCAGCTTCACCGAGCTCGGCAAGGAGCTGGGCAGGCAGTGGCCGGGCGAGGACGAGGCCGCGCTCGCCCAGACGATCCGGACCTTCCTGGCGCTGGTCCAGGTGCCGCCGCGCGGGGTGTGGGGGCGCAGCGGGCAGGCGAAGCACACGACGACCGAGTCCTGGCTCGGCTCACCGCCCGCCGAGCCGCTTCCGCTCAGCCGGATGCTGCTGCGCTACCTGGCGGCTTTCGGACCCGCCTCGGTCAAGGACATGCAGACCTGGTCGGGGCTGACCCGGCTCGGCGAGGTGATCGAGCCGCTGCGCGGGGAGCTGCCGACCTTCCGCGACGAGCACGGCGTCGAGCTCTTCGACCTGCCCGACGCCGTCCGGCCCGAGCCGGACGCTCCGGCACCGCCCCGGCTGCTCTACGACTTCGACAACCTGCTGCTCTCGCACGCCGATCGGACCCGGGTCGCCACACCGGAGGCGGTCGCCACACTGAGGGCCGACCCGCACGGCCCGATCCCCCGCTTCTTCCTGATCGACGGCTTCACCGCGGGGACCTGGACGCACACCGAGGTCAAGGGCGCAGCGACGCTGACGCTCCACCCCTTCGGTCGACTCTCCACATCAGACACAGCGGCGCTGGAGCAGGAGGCTGCGGGCCTGCTGAGCTTCCTGTCGCCGCGGGCGGTGACGGCGGCGGTCACGTTCGGTTGATGCTCACCTGGTCGGGGAAGACCAGCGCACCCTCGGCGAGCAGCCGGTCGAGCGAGCCGTGCAGTGCCTCCGCGTAAAGGGTGATCTGCCGAGTCAGGCTCTCCGGCCAGGGCTTCGAGGGGACCGCGCTCAGACCGTTGGTGAGTCGGAGCACGGCGGATCGCCCCTCCGGAGCCAGCTTGCTCAGCACCTGGTGCAGGTGGACGCGGACGATCCTGCCCTCGTGAAGATAGGACCCCGGCGGGCGCTCACCGCCGATGTTGCGCCCGACGAGCAGGAACGCCAGCCGCTCCCGCCAGTCCAGGTGCAGCTCGAAGGTGACGGTCTCGAACGCGTAGACCAGGGTGGAGTCGGTCTCGACGTCCTCGGCGACGAAGCGGCATCCCGGCGCATGCTCCACAAAGGAGAGAGCACCGCGGGCGTGCTCCTTGATCGCGTCGATCGCAGTCGACACAGCCGATCCCTTCCGACGGCGCTCTCAGCGCTCGTCGAGGTCACGATAGGCCGCTGAGACCTTCTTCGGCACCACCATTCGCCAGGAATCGATGATCAGCTCGCGTAGCTCCGGCTCGTCGAGAGCCGAGAGCCAGGCCCGCACCCAGTTGAAGCGCAGGTCGCTCGTGACCGGCAGGAAGAACTTCGCCGGCTCCGCCTCGACGAGCGCCGTCCGCTGCTCCTTGGGGAAACCGAACCCCATGGTCGTCTCGTCGGGCGAGACGGAGAGATAGACGATGGAGCCCACGCGGAACTTCACATAGTCGCGGATCAGGTGCTCCGAGCTGCGCGGTAGCGGCCGGGCGACAGCCCTGACCTGATCGATCGTCACCATCCCCGCATCGTCCCACCCGGGTCCGACACCCGATGTCGATCACAACGCAAGATCGCCGCAACTCTTCAAGAGTTGGTCCTAACGGGGTTTAGGACCAACTCTTGAAGAGTTGCGGCGATCTTGCGATCTTGCGATCTCGGGTCAGGCGTCCAGGGGGGTGAGGGCGGCGAGCATCTTGGGGAGCGGGCCGGGGTGCAGGACTCCCAGCTGCTGGGTGGCCCGGGTCAGAGCGACGTAGAGGTCGCTGCGGCCGCGGGGTGACTCGTCGAGGATGCCCTGCGGGTCGACGACGAGTACGACGTCGAACTCCAGGCCCTTCGCATCGGCGACACCCAGCACCGAGACCCGGTCGGAGCCGGCGACGTGGTCGAGCACCTCGGGCAGGAACGCCGCCGAGCTGATCACCGCGAGCGACCCCTCGGCCGGGACCGAGGCGGCGGCGAGCACCGCGATCTCGGACGGATCCGCGAAGGGTGTGTGCCACGGCTGGACACCCGATTCGCGTACCGAACTGGGTGCCTCGACGGGCGGCTCGATACCCGCCAGCACCTCGCCGACGACCGCCATGATCTCGGCCGGGGTGCGGTAGTTGACGGTGAGGTGGGCCAGCCGCCAGCGATCCGCGACGTACGGGGAGAGGACCGCATCCCAGGACGTGGTGCCCGCCGCGTCACCGGTCTGCGCCACGTCCCCGACGAGCGTCATCGAGCGGCTCGGGCAGCGCCGCATCAGCATCCGCCACGCCATCGCGGAGAGCTCCTGCGCCTCGTCGACGATGACGTGGCCGAACATCCAGGTCCGGTCGGCGGCCGCCCGCTCGGCGACGCTGATGCGGTTGCGCAGCTCGTGGCGGGCGGCGAGCCGGCCGGCATCGACGAGGTCGTGCGCGCTGAGCACCTCCGACTCCTGATCCTCGAACTCGAAGCTCTTCGATCCCAGCGCGATCTCCAGGGCGCCCTCGGCGAAGGCGATCTGGGCTCGGCGACGCCGCTCGGCCGCCTCCTGCTCGGCCCGGTCGTTGACGCCGAGCAGCTCGGCCGCCTCGTCGAGCAGGGGCACGTCGGCCGGGGTGAACGGAGCACCCGGATCCCGCTCCAGCGCCGCCCGCTCCTCCTCGGTGAAGTCCGGCGCCGCCGCCGCGAGCCGCTCGGCCGAGGCGTAGAGGTCGGTGAGGAAGCGCTGCGGGGTGAGCGCCGGCCACAGGGACTCGATGGCACGCGCGACCCCCCGGTCGGTGCTGAGTTCGCGCCGGATGTCGGCGACGTCACTCGGCTCCAGCAGGTTGGGACCGCCGTAGGGGTCGGCGCCGAGACGGTCGGCCGCCTGCCGGGCGAGGGCACTGATGATCTCCGCGACGAAGGTCGGCCGGGCCAGGTTGTGCAGGCGGTTGGACTTGCGGGCCGCCTCCCGGGCCCGGCCGCAGGTCTCCCGGTCCAGGAGCAGCGTCTCGGACTGGTAGCCGAAGCCGGGGTGGGTGTCGTCGATCACGATCTCCAGGGGCTCGTCGCCGGGGAGCTCCTGCCGGTCGCGTACCCCCGCGGCTATGACCTCGGCCATCGCGGCGCGTCCCTTGACCGCGGCCGGGAGCGGCGACTCGGCCGCGTGTGCCCTGACCCCGGGGAAGAGGTCGCCGATGGTCGACAGGAGCGCGCTCGTCTCGCCGAGACCCGGCAGCACCTCCCCGATGTAGTGCAGGAAGGTCGGGTTGGGGCCGACGATGAGTACGCCACGCTGCGCGAGCTCGCTGCGATTGGCATAGAGCAGGTAGGCGGCCCGGTGCAGCGCGACCGCGGTCTTGCCGGTGCCGGGGCCGCCCTGGACGACGAGGACCCCGTCGTGACCGGCCCGGATGATCCGGTCCTGCTCGGCCTGGATCGTCTCGACGATGTCCTTCATCCCGCCGGTCCGCCCGGCGTTGAGCGCCGCGAGCAGCGCCGCCTCGCCGACGAGCCCGTCGGCCCGGGCGCTGGCGAGGTCGAGCACCTCGTCGTTGAGCCCGGTGACCGCGCGCCCGCTGGTGCGGATGTGCCGCCGCCGCAGGACGCCCTCGGGTGCGAGCGCCGTGGCGAGGTAGAAGGCGCGCGACGCGGGTGCCCGCCAGTCGATCAGCAGTGGTTCGCGGGCCTCGTCGAAGATGCCGAGGCGGCCGATGTAGAAGTGGTCTCCGTCGATGAGGTCGAGGCGGCCGAAGCAGAGTCCCGCCTCGGCGGCATCGGCCTGGGCGATCTGACGGGTGTAGAGGGCGGTGGACGCTTCGCGCTCGGATCGGGCCTGCATCGTGCCGCCGCTCGCCGCGAGAGTGTCCGCGAGCCGGTCCGCCGCGTGCCTGCGCAGCTCGTCGAGGTGGTGGTAGAGGACGGTGACGTAGGCCTGCTCGTGCGCGATCTCGTCGGTGGACAATCCAGCTCCCCTTTGGTATAATTCGCTAGCGCATAAGCGTTTTGATGCGGTTTCCCAGCGGCCAAAGATAGCGCACCGCAAGCGGTGTGCCTAAACTTCACGTCGTGAAGGGTTTCACCTGGGGCGTCGCGACGTCTGCTTACCAAATCGAGGGCGCCGTCGCCGAGGGCGGCCGCGGACCGTCCATCTGGGACACGTTCAGCCACACGCCCGGGCGCACCACCAACGGTGAGACCGGCGACGTCGCCTGCGACCACTACCACCGGCTCACCGAGGACCTCGACGCCCTCGCCGATCTGGGCGTCGACGCCTACCGCTTCTCCGTCGCCTGGCCCCGCATCCAGCCCACCGGCAGCGGCGCGGCCAACCAGGAGGGCATCGACTTCTACCGACGCCTCGTGGACGGCCTGCGCGACCGGGGCATCACCCCCTTCATCACGCTCTACCACTGGGACCTGCCGCAGGCGCTCGAGGACCTCGGCGGCTGGCGGTCCCGCGACACCTCGCACCGCTTCGCCGATTACGCCGGGATCCTGGCCCGCGCGCTCGGTGACGCCGAGCCCAAGTGGATCACCTTCAACGAGCCCTACTGCTCGGCGATCACGAGCTACGCCGAGGGCCGCCACGCGCCCGGCGCCCGGGAGGGCCACGGCGCCCTCGCCGCCGCCCACCACCTGATGCTCGGTCACGGTCTCGCCGTGCGGGCGCTGCGCGCCGCGAGCACCGCCGAGGTCGGCATCACGCTCAACATGTCCCCCGCCGTGCCGGTGACCGACAGCCCGGCCGACGCCGCCGCCGCACAGCGGCAGGATCTGCTGGTCAACCGGCTCTTCACCGACCCGGTGCTCGGCGGCGTCTACCCCGAGCAGGCCGCGGAGCTCTTCGGCGACATCACCGACTTCTCGTTCCTGCGCGACGGCGACCTCGACGCGATCTCGGCGCCGATCGACTTCCTCGGGGTCAACTACTACTACCGCATCCACGTGCGGGACGCGCCGATCGAGCGCGGCGGCGACCGCACCGCCTATCAGATCGGCGTCGTCAGCGACACGCCCGAGCACCTGCCGAAGACCTGGCTGGGCTGGCCGATCGAGCCGATCGGGCTGCACGCCACCCTCACCGGGCTGCGCAGCCGCTTCCCCAACCTGCCGCCGATCTATGTCACGGAGAACGGCTTCACCGACGACGGCAGCACGCTGGAGGACACCGAGCGGATCGACTTCATCGCGTCGCACCTCGCCGCCATCGAGCAGGCCACAGCCGACGGCGTCGAGGTCAACGGCTACTTCTACTGGTCCATGTGGGACAACTTCGAGTGGGCGCGGGGCTACGCGCCGCGCTTCGGCCTCGTCCACGTGGACTACGAGACCCAGGTGCGGACGCCGAAGGCGAGCTATGCCTGGTTCCAGGAGCGGATCCGATCACGCCGATCCGACCCGGCCACGGGTGGGGCGGGGTGATCGTCGCGCCGCCGTTCGGTTACAGCCGGACTATCCGCAGACCGACGTCGGCCAGCAGCTTCGGGATGCCGCTGATGGCGTCGATGTCCTTCTGCTGTTCGGCCGGGCTCAACTCGGCGTAAGGCTTCATCGAGTTGTGGATCTTCTTGGCGTCGTCGCGGACGGGTCCGTAGCGGAACCCCTGGCTCTTGCGTTCGGCCACCCAGCGATCGTGCTCGACCTCGGCGAGCTGCACGAGTTCGGCGGACGTGAAGTCGAACGGCTCGACGGGACCGACCAGCGGCGCGACGGTCGCCTTGATCAGAGACAGCTTGCGGCCGATGTCACCGGCCTGAGCGAGGTTCGCGTCCCGCTTGTCCTGGGTCAGCTGATCCCACGGGACGACGGCCGGCCCGGTCTCCCCCCGGCTGAGCTGGATGGCGTAATAGTTGTCATGGATAGTCCTGGCTATCAGCCCGACGATGTCCTCATGGATGCTCACGGCTGACAGCCTAGATCCGCAACGCCAATCAACCGCAGCCTTCCGTCGAGATCATCGAGCAGCCGCCAGCGCTGCTTCTGGTTCTTCTCGGCCTGGGTCTGGAACGCCTCACTGTGCCGAGCCATCCGGTTGAGCCGCACCACGAGGGCCTGCGGATGCGTGTGCCACAGGTAGGTCTGCGAGAGCGCCGTCTTGAGCGCGAGATTCTCGTCCTCATAACAGACGTAGACCCGGTCCGGGCAGGGTTGGCCGCCCGCGGGCACGTCAGCCGGAACCTCGGGGAGCAGCTGCAGGACGCAGGTGGCATCGATCGCCGGATTGCGCTCGCGGAGCGAGCGGACGAGGTGGTCGGCCTCCGTCGGGCCGACGCCCGGCCTGGCCGGCTTCTCGATCAGGGTGACCTCGAGCAGCGGCGCCCCGGCCGGCGCGTGGAGTCGGCGCTGCCGGGCCAGCTCGACCAGCACCGCCTGGCCAAAGACGCCCAGACCGGCGATGAGCACGTGCGTGGCGTCACCGATCTTCGGGCCGTCCTCCTTCAGCAGTCGCTCGGCGGCGAGCTCCTCCACGTTGAAGAAGTCCAGGTGCAGGTACTCGTCGTCGCGCAGACCGAGGCGGCGGGCGCGCAACGCGACACGCAGCTTCGGGTCACCGACGTGGGCGTAGACGCGCAGTTTGCGTACCCGCCGGGGAAACAGCAGTCGCGGCTCCTTGCGGGGAACGGAGCGGGCCGCCAGTGCCACCGCCACGTTGGCGGCACCGTCGGCGGTCTCGTCGACGGCCGCGTAGACGACGCTCGCGCCGGCGATTCCGGCTGCGATGAGGCTCTCCGCGGTCCCGTCCACGTCGTGCGCGACAGGCCTCCTCGCCGCTTTGACCTCCGCCTTCCCCATGCGCCTGCGGGACGCCCGCCACGGCGCGCCACGGGCGGCCTTCCTCGCCGCGAGGAGGTTGGCCAGGATCGTCTCCGCGATCTGCGTACCGCCCACCACGACGACATGGCCGTTGCGGTGGCGGCGGATGTAGGCCCTCATCCGCTTGGCGAAGATCAGCAGGACGGTGCCGATCAAGGCGTAGATCGTGACCGCGGGCGCCAGGAAGCGCGCGATCTGGAGCAGCAGTGGCAGCTCGGCGGAGTTGTTCTGGAGCGGATCGGCGCCGAGGACGAAGAGTTGCAGGTCGTAATAGACGAGGTCGAAGAAGTGCCCGTCGATGGCGGTGGGCGAGGACTCGTCGTGCACGAACTCTCGGAGCCCGAGGTACCCCGTGACCAGTGTGGCTACCACCAGGCCGGCGAACGCCCAGGCAGCGATGCTCAAGAATGACCGCTTCTTCAATCCAGGTCCCATCCGAGTAACCGCGAGTTGCCCACATTGTGGTGTCTGCAGGCAACTGACCACATCGGCCGGTCGGTTTTGACCTCTATTGCATTACATCGATCACCCTTAGTATGCGAGTACTACTCACATACTCCCGCTCCCGAAGGGAAGCCCATGACCAGACACCTGCTCAGGGCAGTTCCGGCGATCGTTCTCGTCGCCGCCACCCTGGTGCTGGCCCCCGTCCCGGCCAGCGCCGCCAGTGCCTATCAGGCAACCAACGACTACTGCCTCGGACAGTGCAACGACATCCTGCCGCCCGGGGAGAACGGCAACGCCACCCTCGCCGAGATCCTCGCGTCGCAGGCGTTCGGCACGAAGCCCCGCCACTCCAGCGACCAGCTCGCCAACTACGCCAACCTGCTCAACTCCTACACCGGGCTGAGCACCGACCAGATCGGCCAGTTCTTCAACGACGCCGGGTTCGGCGTGGCGGCGGCGCAGGTCGAGAGCACCGAGCAGCCCCGCTCGGACGTGACGATCGTGCGCGACAAGGCGACCGGCTCACCGCACATCACCGGCACCACCCGCGGCGGCACGATGTTCGGCGCCGGTTACGCCGGAGCACAGGACCGGCTCTTCCTGATGGACCTGCTCCGCCACGTCGGCCGGGGCACGCTCACCGGGTTCGCCGGTGGTGCCCCGGGCAACCAGGCGCTGGAGCAGAGCGTGTGGCGCAACTCGCCCTACACCGAGGCGGACCTCCAGGCGCAGGTCACCGCGCTCGCCGCCAAGGGCTCCCGGGGTGCGCAGCTCTACGCGGACATCACGCAGTACATCGCCGGGATCAACGCCTACATCGGGCACTGCATGGGGTCGAGCCCGATCAACTGCCCCGGTGAGTACGTGTTGACCGGCCACCTCGACGCGATCACCGGCGCGGGCGGCCCGGTGCCGTTCACCGTGACCGACGTGGTCGCGATCTCCGGTGTCGTCGGCGGCCTCTTCGGCGGCGGCGGCGGTGGCGAGATGCTCTCCGCGCTCGTCCGCGTCGAGGCGCAGGCGAAATACGGCACCACCGTCGGCGACCAGGTCTGGCGCGCCTTCCGCGAGCAGAACGACCCGGAGAGCGTGCTCACCCTGCACAACGGGCAGAGCTTCCCCTATGGCCAGGCACCGGGCGGAGCGACCGGCGTGATCCTGCCCGACCGGGGCACGACGACGACCGTCCCCGTCGTCGCCAACCGCACCGGCTCGGCCGTCGCGTCGCAGCAGAGCCTCGCCCCGGCGACGCGGCAGCGCGGCATGTCCAACGCGATCGTCGTCTCCGGCGCGCTCACCACCACCGGCAACCCGATCGCGGTCTTCGGCCCGCAGACGGCGTACTTCTCGCCACAGCTGCTGATGCTGCAGGAGCTGCAGGGGCCCGGGATCAGCGCCCGGGGCGCCGCCTTCGCCGGGGTCAACCTCTATGTCCAGCTCGGGCGCGGCACCGACTACGCGTGGAGCGCCACCTCGGCGGGGCAGGACATCACCGACACCTACTCCGTCCCGCTCTGCGTGCCCGGCGGCGGTACGCCCACGATCAACTCCACCGGCTACCTCTTCCGGGGCGCCTGCGTGGCGATGGACGTGCTCCAGCAGCACAACGCGTGGACGCCGACGCTCGCCGACGACACCCCGGCCGGCTCCTACGACCTGATCACCTACCGGACCAAGCTGGGCCTCGTCTCGCACCGGGGACTCGTGGGCGGCGTACCGACGGCTTTCACGTCGCTGCGCTCCACCTACCGGCACGAGGCCGACTCGGCGATCGGGTTCCAGATGTTCAACGATCCCGCCGAGATGGGCAACGCGGCGGGCTTCATGAACTCCGCCGACAACATCGGCTACGCCTTCAACTGGTTCTACGTCAACAACACGCAGGCGGCGTACTTCAACTCGGGTCTCAACCCGGTGCGCAAGGCGACCGCCGACCCCAACCTGCCGATGCAGGGCGACGTCGCGCACGAGTGGGCCGGCTGGAACCCGGACGACAACACCGCGGCCTACACCCCGGCCGCGGCTCATCCGCAATCGGTCAACCAGGACTTCTACGTCAGCTGGAACAACAAGCAGTCCGCCGATTACAGCGCGGCGGACGGCAACTTCAGCTTCGGTCCGGTGCACCGGGCGGACCTGCTCGACATCGGCATCCGGGCGGCGACGGCGGGCGGCACCAAGGTGGACCGCGCCGCCGTGGTAAAGGTGATGGAGAACGCGGCCAACACCGATCTGCGGGTGACGAAGAACCTCGGCGCCCTGCTACAGGTGATCAACAGCCAGCCGGTGACGGACCCGGGCCAGCAGGCGGCGGTCGCCGGACTGCAGGCCTGGCTCGCCTCCGGCGGGCACCGGATCGAGACGGCACCGGGCAGCCACGCCTACCGCGACGCCACCGCGATCGCGACCTTCGACGCGTGGTGGCCGCTGCTCATCTCCGGCACGTTCAAGCCCGCGCTCGGTGACGCGCTCTACACCTCGCTGACGCAGGCGATGGCGATCAACGAGTCGCCCTCGGGCGGTCAGCAGGGCCCGGGCGGCGGCGGCGGGGGTTCGATCAACGAGGCGCAGGGCCACAAGGGCTCGGCGTTCCAGCACGGCTGGTGGGGTTATCTCAGCAAGGACATCCGGTCGGTGCTCGGCCAGCCGGTCGCGGCACCGCTGGCGCAGACCTACTGCGGCGGCGGCAACCTCGCCGCGTGCCGGACGACCCTGCTCACCACGCTCAGCCAGGCGGTCGCGACCCCGGCGGCGACGACCTATCCGGGTGACGACCACTGCGCGGCCGGTGACCAGTGGTGCGCCGACACGGTGATCCACTCGGCGCTCGGCGGCATCGAGATGGACCCGATCAGCTGGCAGAACCGCCCGACCTATCAGCAGGTCGCGCAGTTCCCGGCGCACCGGGGCGACAGCCTCGTCAACCTCGCCAACGGCAAGACGGCGACGGCGTCGAGCACCCAGTTCCTCACCAGCAACACCCCGCCCAAGGCCGTCGACGCCAACAGCTCGACCCGCTGGTCGAGCAGCTACAGCGACAACCAGTGGATCAAGGTCGATCTCGGCTCGGCGCAGACCGTCGGCCGGGTCATCCTGCACTGGGAGTCGGCGTTCGGCCGCGCTTACCGCATCGAGGTCTCCACCGACAACGCGACCTGGACCACGGTGTGGTCGACGGCGAACGGCGACGGCGGCACCGATGTGGACGCGTTCGCTCCGGTGAGCGCGCGCTACGTCCGGATGACCGGTGTCACGCGGGGCACGTCCTACGGGTATTCGCTCTACGAGTTCGACATCTTCGGGCGGTGATCCCGGCACACTGACGTCGACACGACACGGCCGGAGTCGCTACTCACAGTGATCGGCGACTCCGGTCACCACATAGCAAAACGGGGCGCAGCTGCAGTCTGCGCCCCGTCTAAATCGGATACTGTGCTACTTACTGCACAGCTCCCTCGATCTCGCGAACAGCCAGGACAGCTCCCTCGACCTCACGCCGAGCGACCTCCTTGGCAACCTCCTTGGCGACCTCCATAGCACACCTCCCTCGCACTTTGGCTGGTCATGGCGGATAACCCCGTAACTCCAAGCGGGGGTCACCGCCCTTACATATGGGGAGAGTAGCGCTTCGCAGCGTCACAGTGAAGCATTCGTATCTGGCGTTATTATTATGCGTCTATGCGTAATAATTTCGATCATCAGTGATGATCACCCTATTGCCGCGCGTCGATCAGATCGTTACCGTGTGTACCCGTGTCGATAGTCTGCGCGGATGACTACCGCAGCCGGGCCCGCGGGCTGCTCCCCGCTCCACTGTGGGACTTCATCGAGGGCGGCAGCGGCGACGAGCTGACGGTCGACGCCAATCGGCTCGCCTTCGACCGGATCTCGCTGCGGCCCCGGGTGCTCGTCGACGTCTCCGAGAGAAGCACCGCCACCAGCGTCTTCGGCGCCGCGCTGGCGAGCCCGATCGGGATCGCGCCCACGGCGTACCAGCGGATGCTTCATCCTGAGGGCGAGGTCGCGACCGCGCGCGGTGCCGGGCAGGCCGGTGGGCTCTTCGTGGTCAGCATCTTCGCCAGCCGCACGCTGGAGGAGATCGCGGCCGCGGCCACCGGGCCGCTCTGGCTGCAGCTCTACTGGCTGCGGCAGCGCTCGGCGCTGAGCCGGCTCGTCGCTCGCGCGGAGACCGCCGGCTACCAGGCGCTCGTGCTCACCGTGGACGCACCGGTGATCGGCAAGCGCCTGCGCGACCTGCGCAACGGCTTCGCCATCGACGCGGGGGTGCGCGCGGTCAACCTCGACGACGCGCTCACCGAGGGCAAGCACATCAGCACCCCCGGCACCTCCGCGATCGCCACCCACGCCGCCGCCACCTTCGACACCTCGATCACCTGGGCCGATCTGTCGTGGCTGCGCAGCACCACCGCGCTCCCGCTGGTGCTCAAGGGGATCCTCACCGCCGAGGACGCGGAGCTCGCCGTCGCGCACGGCGTCGACGGCATCATCGTCTCCAACCACGGCGGCCGCCAGCTCGACGGGGCCATTCCCGCGATGCGCGCGCTGCCCGAGGTGGTCGCGGCCGTTGCGGGCCGCGTCCCGGTCCTGCTCGACGGGGGTGTACGCCGTGGGCGCGACATCCTCATCGCGCTCGCCTCCGGTGCCGACGCGGTGCTGATCGGCCGCCCCGCACTCTGGGCGCTGACCGTCGACGGCTCCGACGGCGTGGCACACCTGCTGTCGATGCTGACCGAGGAGCTCTCGCACACGATGGCACTCACCGGCCGGCCGAAGCTCGCCGATCTCGACCCGACCGTCCTGGCATAGATGAAAGTTGCCCGCCATGGTTGAACTGCGCAAGGAGTCCCTGCACGCCTCGATCGCCGACCCGGTCGCCGCGTCGATGAACTTCCTCAACGAGATCGCCGGGCGCTACCCCGACGCCATCTCGCTCGCCGCCGGGCGGCCCTACGAGGGGTTCTTCGAGGTCGACGACGTCAACCGGCACCTGTCGACCTATGTCAAACACCTGGAGCAGCAGGGCGCCACGCCGACGCAGGTCCGCCGCACGCTGATGCAGTACGGCCGCACCAACGGCATCATCCACGACCTCATCGCGAAGCTGCTCGCCACCGATGAGGGCATCGCCGTACCCGCCGCCTCGATCGCGGTCACCGCCGGATGCCAGGAAGCGATGATCATCGTCCTGCGTGGACTCTGCGCGGGCCCCGACGACGTGCTGCTCGCCGCCTCGCCGTGCTACGTCGGGATCACCGGCGCCGCCCGGGTGCTCGGCATCGAGGTGGTCGGTGTCGAGGAGGGTCCCGACGGGCTCGAACCGCAGGCGGTCGCCGAGGTCGCGGCCCGGTGCCGGGCCCGGGGCAAGACCCCGAGGGCGCTCTACCTCGTGCCCGACTTCGCCAACCCGTCCGGGCTCTGCCTCGACCTCGCCGCGCGGCACGGGCTGCTCGCCGTCGCCGAGTCCGAGGACCTGCTGATCCTGGAGGACGATCCCTACGGACTCTTCGGCGTCGACGACCGGCCCCGGCCCCGGCTCAAGTCGCTCGACACCGGGCAGCGGGTGATCTACCTGGGTTCGTTCGCCAAGTCGTGCTTCCCGGGTGCCCGGGTCGGCTTCCTCGTCGCCGACCAGCGCGTCGTCGACGCCGACGGACGGGTCACGCTGCTCGCCGAGGAGCTCTCCACGATCAAGAGCATGGTCACGGTGAACACCTCGCCGATCTCGCAGGCGGTGATCGGCGGGATGCTCGTGGAGTCGGGCTTCAGCCTGCGCGCGGCGAACACCGAGCGGATCGCGTTCTACCGCGACAACATGCGCGCGCTCATCTCGGCGTTGGAGGAGCACCTGCCGGGCGGGAGCTGGAACACCCCGGCGGGCGGGTTCTTCCTGGTGGTCGACTCGCCGATCCCGGCCGATGTGTCGTTGCTGGAGGCGTCGGCGAACGAATACGGCGTGCTGTGGACGCCGATGAGCTTCTTCTACGGCGACGGCGGTGGGACGCACCAGATCCGGCTCGCGAGCAGCTACCTGCCGCCCGACGAGATCCGCGAGGGAGTCCGCCGCCTGGCGAGCCTCCTCCGCGACCGCTCCTGACCCTCGGGCTACGTTTCGCAGCAAAGCGTGGCTTCGCGAAGCGAAATGGCCACGCTTTGCTGCGAAACGTAACGGGGCTAGGCGAAGCGGATGCGGAGGAAGTCGGCGGCCTGCGCCTGGGCGTCGCGGCCGCCGTCGAGGTCGCCGGCCATGCAGAAGAAGCCGTGGATCATGCCGTCGTAGCGGCTCAGCTCGACCGGCACACCCGCCTCCGCGAGGCGCCGGGCGTATGCCTCGCCCTCGTCGCGCAGCGGGTCGTACTCGGCGGTGATCACCAGAGCCGCAGGGAGGCCGCTGAGGTCCGCCGCCTGCAGCGGTGACGCGAGCGGGTCGCTGCCGTCGGCGGGGTCGGCGAGGTAGTGGTTCCAGTACCAGTCGACCGAGGTGGCGTTGAAGAGGAACGGATCCTGGCTCTCCCGCCGCGACTCGGTCTGCGAGTGGTAGTCGGTGGTCGGGTAGACGAGGACCTGGCCGACGAGCGCGGGACCACCCGCGTCGCGGGCGAGCAGCGTGACCGCGGCCGCGAGGTTGCCGCCCGCACTGTCGCCGCCGATCGCGATGCGCTCGGTGTCGGCGTCGAGCGCGAACGCGTTCGCCTCGACCCACTGGAGCGCGGCGAAGCAGTCGTGCACCGGCGCCGGGAATTTGTGCTCCGGTGCGAGCCGATAGCCGACCGCGACGACCATTGCACCGGTCGCATTGGCGAGCCTTCGGCATACGGCGTCCGATGTGTCCACTGTGCCCAAGGTCCAGCCGCCACCGAATAGATAGACGAGTACGGGAAGTGTGCCCGCTCGCGGTCGATATATACGGATAGGCAGCGGACCACCCGGGCCGGGAATGTCGCGATCGGTCACCTCGGCGACGGGTTCCTCGTCGCCTGCGGCGGCCTGGATCGAGGCGAGGTCCGCAGCGCGCGCCTCCTCGATCGTCAGGGTGTAGAGCTGCGCTACCCGGTCGCGTTCGCGGCGCTCGCGTAGCGCCTTGACCTGCGGGTGCATCGGCACGGGACCCTCCACGGGGCAATCGGTCATCGGTGGCTGGCCAGCACCCTATCGGCAGAGCGGGGACCGACACCAGGACCGGAATCGATATATGAACGGCTATCGCGCATTTTCGCGCATCCGACGTGCGCCAAGTGGTCTTGGTACGCCGGATGCGCGTGGCCACGCGGTGACTCTCCGAGTGCATCGACACACGTCAAGACCCATGTAGACAGTTGCCCAGTTCCGCGCAGTGATCTTGACCAAAGATTGCAAGTATTTCTATTCGCTTGTACGCTCCGGATCACCGGGGGCCAGACACCAGACAGTACCGATTGAACGACGGTGAGTGAGTGATGGGCACGGCAACAACGGCCGGACCAGATTGGGTCGACGACACACTGCTAGCCGGCCCCGATGACCAGATCTGCCTCAGTTTCGGCACCCCGATCGACCGAGCGACACTGCGGGCGCACGTCGCGCAGCGGCAGGAAGTCCTTGCGGGACTTGGCCTGCGCCGTGGCGGTTCCGTCGTGCTGCAGCTCCCGCCGTCGCTCGCCTACGTCGCCAACCTGCTCGCCGCCTGGCGCATCGGCGCACAGGTCGCGCTCCTGGACCACCGGCTGACGGCCTTCGAGTCCGACCGGGCACTCGACCGCCTCGCCCCGCAGGTCGTGGTCCGCTCCGCCGACAAGCTCCCCGGCGGCCTGCGCGCCTTCTATGACATCACCGACGCCGCGCAGGCCCGCCCCGGTGGCCGCCCGGCCGGGACCGACCACGCGGTGCTCCAGCTCAGCTCCGGTTCGACCGGGCCGTCCAAGGTGATCGGCCGGACGGCGGATGCGCTCGTCGCCGAGGTCCACCGCTACACGCAGATCGACGGCATCTCGCTCCCCGGTGAGCGGATCGTGCTGATGGCGTCGGTGGTGCACGTGCTCGGCCTCGTCGGCGGCCTGATGTACAGCCTGCACGCCGGTGTGGAGCTGGTGCTGCCGGAGCGGCTCACCGCCGACGCGATCCTCAAGGCGGTCGCCGCCGGTGCCGCGCCGACGACGCTGCTCGGTGTGCCGTTCCACATCGAGCTGCTCGGCTCGGTCAACGAGGCCCGGCACCTGCCGATGCTCAAGCGCATGACGACCGGCGGCGAGCTCGTTCGCGCCGAGGTGAGCCGGCGCTTCACCGACCGCTACAACGTGCCGCTGGGCAACATGTACGGGATGACCGAGATCGGCGTCATCGGCACCGACCTCTTCGGCGAGCACCGCCCGTCGATCCTGCCCGCCCCCGGCATCACGGTGCGGGAGCAGGACGGCGAGCTGCTGCTGGCGATGCCCGCTTCGCCGTATGTCGGGCTCAGCGACCCGACCCGCTTCGTCGACGGCTGGCTGCACACCAAGGACGCCGGCCGGGTCGACCCCGAGACCGGGCTCGTCACGGTGCTCGGGCGCCTCGACTCGCAGGTCTCCGTCGGCGGCCTCAAGGTCGACCTGACCGAGGTCGAGCACACCCTCGCGGCGCTGCCGGGTGTCGAGGGCGCGGTCGTCGTCTTCGACAACGGCATCGAGGCCTACGCCATCGTGCCGGACGCCGACCTCGCCGCCGCGCTAGAGGGCGAGCTGGCGCATCGCCTCGCGCCCTTCAAGCGCCCCCGCGAACTCCACATCGTCGAGCAGTTGCCCCGCACCGCCACGGGCAAGCTGGTCCGGGACCGGACGGTGCTGCGTACCGCCGAGCCGAAGCCCGCGCCATGACGGCCCGCCGCTCAGCCAGCAAGATCACGAACGACCACGGCTTCGGCGTGCCCGGCCACCGCGAGGATCAGACCCGGCCGGTGCGACCAGGCCGTGACGAGCAGCGGCGCGTGCCCCGGCACGGGGCGCGGGCGCGGCTCGTCGGCGTCGGCCGCGAGCCGCGGCACCTCGCGGCGCAGCCCGCTGCCCCGCAGGCCGGTGCCGAGGGCCTTGCCGACCGCCTCCTTCTGGGTCCAGAGCAGCAGGAAGGCGGCCGACCGGTCCTCGGGCGGCTGCTGTGCCAGCCAGTGGCACTCCGCCGGCGCGAACCAGCGGGCGGCGAGACCGGCGACGGGCAGCTCGCGCAGGTGCTCGACATCGACGCCGACCGGCCCGGCGAGGCTGCACGCGACGGCGGCCGCGCCCTCGCGGGTGTGCGCCAGTGCGACGTGCAGGCCCGTCGCGGCCCCGCCGAGCACCGGCCGGCCACCGTCCTCACGGTCGAGCGTGATCGCCCCCGCCGGGCAGCCGAGCTGCGCCGCAGCGGCCTCGACCAGCAGATTCCGCCCCTGTCCGCGTCGGCTTCCGCCGTCGCTGAGCCATACCGTCACCTCCGCCACGGAAGGAAGCCAATCAAATGAGCACCGAGGTTCGCCAGTTCATCCTTGACGCCATCGAAGACATGAACTACCCGATGGACGACGTCGACGCCGACACCTCGCTGGGCTCTGCCGGTGTGGCGCTCGAATCCCTCGCCGTCGCCGAGCTCGCCGTCCGGGTGGAGGACACCTACGGCGTGAAGTTCGGCGACGAGGAGGCCGAGGAGATCTCCGCCATGACGATCGCCGAGCTCGCCGACGCGATCGTCGCGCGCCGCGCCCTGAGCCAGGCCTGACCGATGCCGGCACCGGGCCGTGACGAGGTCATCGAGATGCTCGCGACCTACGGCGACCGCACCCCCGAGCAGGTCCGCGAGAAGATCGACTCGCTGGAGCTGGCGTGGCTCATCCACCAGGTCGAGCAGCGCCAGGGCGTCAGCCTCGATCTGGACGACGACGCGCTCGTGGGCATGTCCACCATCGACGGTGCGGTGAAGGTACTCGGCGATGCACTCACCTGAGCCGGTCCTCCTCACCGGCCAGACGGCGACCAGCGCGTTCGGCCACGGTGCCGATGCGCTGTTCGCCGGGGTGCTGGCCGGGCAACCGGCGTTCGCACCCGTCACCCGCTTCGACGTCGCCGGTCGCCGGGTCGGCGTCGGCGCGCTCCTGCCTGGCTCACCCGTGCTCTTCGACGAGCTCGCCGCGGCCGTCGGTGCGGCGTGCGAGCAGGCGGGGCTCAGCTCCGCCGAGCGGGCGGCGGCTCCGCTGCTGCTCGCCGCCCACGGCGACCCGGACGCGTCCCGCACCGCCGACCGCCCGGCCCACCGGACGGGCGCCTTCGCGGCGGCGCTCGCCGACACGTGCGGCCTGGGAACGATTACCAGGGCATATACCAGCGCCTGCGTCGCCGCGAGCACGGCGGTCGCCGACGCCGCCTCGATGATCTCCCGAGGCACGGCCGACCGGGTCGTCGTCGCCGCCGGATACCTCGTCGAGCCCGACCAGTTCGCGGTCTTCGACGCCGGGCGGGCGCTCGCCGTCGACGGCGCGGTCCGCCCCTTCAGCACCGGGCGCAAGGGTGTGCTGCTCGGCGACGGTGTCGCCGCCGTCGTCCTCGAGTCCGCCTCGGCCGCCGCCGCCCGCGGCGCCGTCCCGCTCGCCCGGATCTCCGGCTGGGCCCGGGCCGGCGACGCCTTCCACGTCTGCCAGCCCCACCCCGAGGGCCTCGGGCTCGCCCGCGCGATCACCGCGGCGCTGAGCCGGGCCGGGATCACCCCCGATGAGCTCGGCTATGTCAACGCGCACGGCTCCGGGTCGGCGCAGAGCGACGCCGCCGAGACCCGGGCCCTGCACAGCGCGCTCGGCGGCGAGATCCCCCCGGTGAGCTCCACCAAGTCGATGCACGGCCAGCCGCTGGAGGCGTCGCCGCTGCTCGAACTCGTCATCTGCGCGATGGCCCTGGCGAGCGGGCGGCTGCCCGTCAACGCCGGTTACCTCGGCGCCGATCCCCTGTGCGACCTGCCGCTCGTCCTCGACGGGCCCCGGCACGCGGCGCCGCGCCACATCCTCAGCACCAACGTCGCCTTCGGCGGCGCCAACACCGCCCTGGTGGTGAGCGCGGCATGACCGAGATGACCGACCTCCGGCAGATCCCCCGCCGGCGCCAGGCTGCTTTTCCGGCGTCCGTGCAGCTCACGGTGGTCGCGCAGGCCGAGGCGAGCGGTGCCGACGCACCCGCGCTCGCGGGTTTCATCGCCTCCAGCTTCAGCCCGCTCGTCGCGGAGGCGGCCGCGCGGTGCCTCACGGCCGCGGGCCGGTCGCCCCTGGTTCACGGCAACACCCCGGCGGGTACGCCACCCAGCACCGTCAGCGACGCCGAGGACGGCGCGCGGCGTAAAGACGGGGCCGCTGCGCGGCGTACCGGGATAGTGATCCTTTCCGCTTCCGGTGACGTCGCGACGAACGTGAGCATCGCGCAGGGTGTCGATTCTGGAGCGCGGCTGGGACCGCTGCTCTTCTTCCAGGCAGTGCCCAACGCCGTCGCCGGCCATGTCGCCGCACGCTGGGGCCTGACCGGGCCGGTTGTCTGCCTCAGTCCCGCGGGCGACGCGCTCGCCGAGGGTTACGCCGTGGCCGAGCTGCTCATTCTCGACGATGACGCCGATGAGGTGCTGGTCATCGTGGCCGAACAATCCGATCTCGATGGCGACCGCGATCATGCGCTCGCCCAGCTCGTATGCGACAAGGGAGTGCAGCCGTGACCACACGCAACATCAGAGCGATCCTCGCCGCGGACCCGGAACTCGGTGCGGGCAACGTCGTGACCCGGCTGCTGGAGCACGGGGAGGACCCCGACGGTCTCGGCCTCACCTTCGACACCGACGTGGACGGCCACCCGGCCTGGCAGCCGCTGACCCTGGGCCGGCTCGACGAGCGGGTACGCGCCCGCGCCGCCTGGTACCACCAGCGCGGGGTGCGCATGCGCGACCCGATCGCGGTGTGGACCACCTCGGCCGCCGACGTGATCCTCAACTTCATGGCGCTCAACCGCCTCGGTGCCATCCCGGCGCTGCTCAACGGCAATCTCCCGGCCGAGACGGCAGCGGAGTACATCCGGCGGCTGCGCACCTCGGGTGTCGTGGTCGACGCCCGCCACGCGGAGCTGCTCGCGGGCCGCGACCTCGGTGCCCCGATCCTCGGCGACGTCACCGAGATCGGCCTCGCCGACCCGGCCGACGCGCCGCCCACCTACCGCCACCACCCGGACGACCCGATCTCGATCACCCACTCCTCGGGGACGACGGGCATGCCGAAGGCGATCGTCCACTCGCACACCAGCCTCTTCGCGGCGACCCGCCGGATCCGGCTCTCCGGACCCCGGGCCCAGGGCACCGAGCGGGTCCTCTGCGCGCTGCCGGCCCCGCACACCGCCGGCATCCTCTCGGTCAACCAGGCGCTCTGCAACCGCGCCGAGCTCGTCTTCATCTCCTCGCAGCGCGGGCCGGACGTGCTCGCCGCGATCGAGAGCTGGCACCCGACCGGTGTCTTCGGCTTCGCCGTGACCTGGGCGGACATGGCCCGCTTCGACCTCAGCAAGCACGACATGGACTCGGTCGCGCTGTGGTTCAACACCGGTGACTGCGCGCACGAGGCGCACATCCGCCCGCTGGTCAACGTCGGCAGCCACAACACGGTGACCCGCGAGGGCGTCGTCCGGGTGGCCGGGTCGACCTTCATCGACGGGATCGGCTCGACCGAGATGGGCCACTCGGCCTTCCACATCGCGCACACCAAGGACTCCAACCGCTACCAGCGCTGCATCGGCAAGCCGCACGTCTTCGCCGACACCGCCGTGCTCGACCCGGACGGCAACCCGGTCCCGCCCGGCCAGGTCGGCCACCTCGGCCTCAAGTCGCCGACGCTGATGCTGGGCTGCTGGAACGACTCGGTGACGACCTTCCGCACCCGGCTCAAGGGCTACTACCTCACCGGCGACCTCGTCTACACCGACACCGACGGCTACTACTACCACGTGGACCGGGCGGCGGACTCCGTCGAGCTCGGCAACGGGGCGTGGCTGCACACGTCGTGGACCGAGGAGCGGGTGCTCGCGACCCTGCCCGATGTCGTGGACTGCACCGTCGTCTCCGGCCGGATCGACGGCGAGGTGGTCACGGACGTGCTGCTGATCCTGCGCCCCGATGCCGACCCCGACGCCGACCGCTCAGCGGAGGTCCGCGCGGCGCTCGGCGAGAAGGCCGTGCACACGCTGCGCGACATCACGATCGTGCCGGACAGCGACATCCCGACCGGCGCCACCGGCAAGGTGCGCAAGCTGGTGCTGCGCGAGCGCGCCGCCGCCGATGCGGGCTCGCGATGAACCGGCCGGACATCGTCGTCACCGGAATCGGGCTGGTCACCTCCGTCGGCCAGAGCCCGACCGAGGTCTTCGACGCGATCTGCCACGGCAAGTCGGGCATCGTCGTGCCGTCGGAGGACCACTCGGCCTACGGCGTGCTGGAGGTCATGGGCCAGGGGCCGGCGATCGACCCGGCGAGCGTCATGCCGGGGCCGGAGGCCCGCACCATCGACCGCTACATCGTGATGGCGCTCGTCGCCGCCGGACACGCGATCGCCGACTCCGGGATCGAGGCCGGCGTCAACGTCGACCCCTACCGGATCGCCACGATCGTCTCCGGCACCGGCGGTCTCGCCGCCTTCGAGAACCAGGTCGTGCTGCGGACGCAGAAGGGCCGGATGGGCGTCAGCCCCTACCTGCTGCCCGGCATGCTGCCGAACATGGGTACGGCCCGGGTCGCCATCAAGTACGGCTTCCGGGGCTACAGCTCCTCGATCGGCACCGCCTGCGCGGCCGGGGCCCAGTCGATCGGCGAGGGGATGCGGATCCTGCGCTCCGGCGAGGCCGACGTGGTCGTCTGCGGCTGCGCCGAGGCACCGCTCTTCCCGACGCTCGGCGACACCTTCGGCAACGCGAGGGCGCTGGCGAAGGGCTGGGCGGACGACCCGACCGGCGCCAGCCGCCCCTTCGACCTGCGCCGCAACGGCCTCGTGCTCGCCGAGGGCGCGGGCGTGGTGGTCCTGGAGACGGCGGAGCACGCCGACGCCCGGGGCGCCGCCGCTTACGCCACGCTGCACGGCTGGGGTGCCACCACCGACGCGCACCACCCGACGACGCCTCGCCCCGACGGCGCGGCGGCGGCGGAGTGCATGCGGCTGGCGCTGCGCGACGCGGGGGTGGATCCGGGCGAGATCGAGTACCTCAACGCCCACGGCACGAGCACGAAGCTCGGGGACGCGGCCGAGTCGCTCGCGATCCGCTCGGTCTTCGGCGATCGGACCCCGGCGGTGAGCTCCAACAAGGGGATCACCGGGCACATGCTCGGCGCCTCCGGGGCGGTGGAGGCGGCCGCGACGATCATGTCGGTCGGGCGGGGCATCCTGCCGCACACGCACAACCTGGTGGACCCGGATCCGGCCTGCGATGTCGACCTTATTCAGGCGGAACCGCGAAAGAGACGGATTGAACTTGCATTGTCCAATTCTTTCGGATTTGGCGGTCACAATGTGAGTTTGATCATCGGCCATCCGAGGTCTCGACTCAGCCGTTTCGCCGATGGAGACCTAGCCGGAAGTTAGCCATGCTAGATGGAAACATGTAAACATTGGAATTATCGGCTATAGATAGTAATTAAATTTTTGCGGTGACGTCACTCACCGTGGCATATAGAGCGCCACCAGCAAGGACTCACGGGGATTCGTCGATCAACGCGCCTGGACTCGCGTAACCGTCGATGGCTCGCTATCAGTTGTGCCCCCACATCCGATAGCGAAACAAGCATGACGAATACGTAGCGCCACACACTCTTCAGCGCGCACGCCAAGAGGCAGGTTGAAATGAACATTCTCGGGATTGACCATCTTGAGTTCTACGTCGGTGACGCCCGACAAGCGGCGTACTTCCTGTGCAACGCATTTGGATTTCGCGTCACCGGGCAAGGCGGTCCACAGACCGGCCTGCCGGGGCAGCGCTCACTGCTGCTGCGCCACGGCGACATCCGGATAGTGCTCACCTCGGGGCTGGTGGCCGACCACCCCGCGACCATCTATGTCGGACGCCACGGGGACGGCGTCGCGATCATCGCGCTCGCGACGGACGACGTCGCGGAGACCTACACCGAGGTCGTGCGACGGGGCGCCACCTCCGTCGCGCCGCCCGCCGTCTTCGACAACGGCGAGACCAGGGTCGTGATGGCGACCGTCTCCGGTTTCGGCGATGTCACCCACCACCTGGTGGAGCGGCACGGCCCCCGGTCCGAATTCCTCCCCGGTGCCATCCTGATGAACGCCGACGCGGACGCACCGCGCGAGGGCGAACTGCTGGAGGTCATCGACCACGCCGCGATCTGCGTACCCGCCGGTGAGATCGCCGCCACGTCGAAGTACTACCAGGAGGTCTTCGACTTCAGCGAGATCTTCGAGGAGTACATCGAGGTCGGCGGCCAGGGGATGGACTCCAAGGTGGTCCAGAGCCCGTCGACCGAGGTGACCTTCACCCTCATCGAGCCCGACACGAACCGCCGCCCCGGCCAGATCGACGACTTCCTCGACTGGCACGCGGGCGCCGGTGTGCAGCACATCGCGTTCCGGACCAGCGACATCGTGACCGCGGTGCGGACCTTCGCCGAGAAGGGCGTCGGCTTCCTCAGCACCCCGCCGGCCTACTACGACGCGCTGGCCCAGCGCCTCACCGACATCGACCTGCCGATCGACGATCTGCGCAAGCTCGGCGTACTCGTGGACACCGACCACTGGGGCGAGATGTACCAGATCTTCACCCAGTCGATGCACGTCCGCCGGACGCTCTTCCTCGAGCTGATCGAGCGGCACGGTGCGCTCACCTTCGGCACCAGCAACATCAAGGCCCTCTACGAAGCCAAGGAACGCGAGCTGGGCCGCTCCGCACTCGCCAACGCCACCGCCTGAATTCCACCACCCCTGTAACGCTGGAGGGACGAGCGTGACTGTCTTCGGAAATATAGCCTCAACATTCAAGCTCACCGATGATGAGAAGGATCTTCTGCCGACCGACGAGGATGTCGAGTTCTACGCGGAACACGGCTGGTACCTGTCGAAGAAGATCTTCACCGACGATGAGGTGGATGAGCTGGTCGCGGCGAGCGAGCGGTATTACGACGGCGAGCGGGACCGCCTCCTGCCGGTACGCCCGCGGCGCCTGGCCTACTGGCAGCCGTCGGACGGTCCCGTGCAGCGCCACAACGACTACGTGCACTACGAGCACGACGGTCTCGCCGCCCTGCTGCGCAAGCCGCTGCTCGGCGCGGTCGCCGCGCGGCTGGCCCAGGCCGACGAGATCCGGATCTTCCAGTCGACGCTGATCCTCAAGCCGCCGCGCCCGGAGGAGCCGACCAACATCGTGCCGTGGCACTTCGACCGGCACTACTGGTCGTCGTCGACCTCCGAGCGCATGCTCACCGCGTTCATCCCCTTCCACGACTGCGGCGAGGAGATGGGCACGATCACGATGGTCGACGGGAGCCACCGCTGGAAGGAGATCGCCAGCGACGACACGACCGTCCGGCACTTCGCGGAGCGCGACAAGGAGGACCTGGAGGAGAAGCTCCGCGTCAACGCGGACTTCAACAACACCACGGTCACCAAGATCCCGATGATCATCCCCAAGGGGCACATGAGCTTCCACCACTGCCGCACCTACCACGGCAGCGCGGGCAACCACAGCTCCAACCCCCGACGGGCGATCTCCCTGCACCTGCAGGACGGCGGGAACGAATACCGCCCGTTCGCCCTGAGCGACGGCACCATCGTCGGCTACAACCACGACGAGTTGGTCCGCCGGACCCCGGACGGCCGCCCTGACTACGCCGATCCCGAGTACTGCCCCGTGCTGTGGTCCACCACCCAGCCGTGATCTCTCAATCCACCACCACATAAACAGGGAGAACGCAATGTCGCGCTATGACTGGGGCAAGACCCACCCCGGCATCACCCGGCTCGAAGAGGCGGTCAGCGAATCGCGCGAGCGAGTCATCACGCACCCGCTCTACGCCGCACTCGACAACCACGCCGCGATCGTCACCTTCATGGAGCACCACGTCTACGCGGTGTGGGACTTCATGTCGCTGCTGAAGTCGCTGCAGCGCAGCCTCACCTGCGTCGAGGTGCCGTGGGTGCCGAGCGGTTCGACGGAGTCGCGCCGGCTCATCAACGACATCACGCTGGTCGAGGAGTCCGACGAGCTCAACGGCGGTTTCATCAGCCACTTCGAGCTCTACGTCGGCGGCATGGGCGAGGCCGGTGCCGACAACAGCGTCATCAAGAACTTCATCGAGCTGATCCGCGCCCGCAAGTCCGTCAGCGACGCGCTCGACGAGGCCGGCGTACCCGAGGTCTCGGCGGAGTTCGTGCGGACCACCTTCGACTTCATCCAGACGATGCCCGTGCACTGCCAGGCCGCCGCGTTCGCGTTCGGCCGCGAGGACCTGATCCCGGACATGTTCCAGCAGGTCATCACGGTCAACCAGGACGGCGGCAAGCTCGACACCTTCGTCGACTACCTGGCCCGCCACATCGAGGTCGACGGCGAGCAGCACACGCCGATGGCGATGGCGATGGTCGCCGACCTCTGCGGTGACGACGACGCCAAGTGGCACGAGGCGGCCGACGCGGTCAACCTCGCGCTCGCCGCCCGGGTGAAGCTCTGGACCGGCATCCACAACGCGATCAAGGCCAACTGACCGCACCTGAACCCGGCTCGCCGACCCGTGCCTCACCTCCGCAGAGGCACCGGGTCGGCGAGCCGCACCCGCACAGGAAGGGCCGCGATGGCCGAGCCCCCCGCCCGCAAGCGACTCCTCGGCATCCTCGCCGGCAGCTGGACCGCCCAGGGCATCTACGCGCTGGTCCGCCTCGGCATCCCCGAGCTGCTCGCCGACGGTCCCCGCCCGGCCACCGAGCTGGCCGACGAGTGCGCCGCCGATCCGCAGGCGCTCACCCGGCTGCTGCGAGCCCTCGCGCTGACCGGGCTCGTGGCCCAGCCCTCCCCCGGTGTCTTCGGCCTCACCGCCACCAGCGAGCTGCTCCGCGCCGACGTGCCGGGATCGGTCCGGCTCAACGCCCTCATGCAGGGCGACGAGGTGTTCCGGGCCTTCGCCGAGATCATGCACACGATGCGGAACGGCCGGCCCTCCTTCGAACACGTCTTCGGCAAGCCGTTCTACGACTACCTCGACGACAACCCCGACGCCGCGGCGATCTTCAACGAGTCGATGGGCGACCAGCGGCCGCCCGAGGCGCTGACCGGGTGCGACCTGAGCGGCGCCGAGCACGTCATCGACGTCGGCGGCGGCAACGGGGTGCTGCTGGAAGCACTGCTCACCGAACACCCCGGGCTGCGGGGAACGCTCGTCGAGCTGCCCGACGCCTGCCGGCTCGCCACGGAGCGGTTCACCGCCGCCGGAGTGGCCGACCGTGCCGAGGTGGTGGCGGGGAGCTTCTTCGACGGCGTACCGGCCGGGGGTGATGTCTATGTTCTTGCCCGCGTGCTGCACAACTGGGCCGACGAGCGCGCCCACGAGATCCTGCGCAACTGCCGCGCGGCGATGGCGACCGGCGCGCGCCTGATCGTGCTGGAGGAGTTCACGCCCGGCTTCGTGGACCTGCTGATGCTGGTCACGATGGAGGGCCGGGACCGGACGGCCGACGAATACGGCGAGCTGCTCGGCAAGGCCGGATTCGAGGTCACCGCGGTCCGCGACGGAGTCTTGGAGGCACGAGCGGCATGAGCATCGATGCAACGCTCTACCGGACGATCCGGCTGATCCGGCGCTTCGAGGAGCGCGCGATCGAGCTGGTCAACACCGGTGAGATCGTCGGCGGCATCCACCCCTACATCGGGCAGGAGGCGATCGCGGCGGGCGTCTGCGCCGCGCTGCGCGACACCGACATCATCACCAGCACCCACCGGGGCCACGGCCACGTGCTCGCCAAGGGCGCCGACCCGGTCCGGATGCTCGCCGAGCTCTGCGGCCGCGTCACCGGTCTCAATCAGGGCCGCGGCGGCTCGATGCACGCGGCCGACTTCGGACTCGGCATCTACGGCGCCAACGGCATCGTCGGCGCGGGCGGCGCGATCGCCGTCGGCGCGGCCTGGGCCAAGCGCCGCCAGGGGCACGACACCGTCTCCGTGAGCTTCTTCGGCGACGGCGCGGTCAACCAGGGCGTGCTGCTGGAGGCCTTCAACCTCGCCGCGCTCTGGCGCGTCCCGACGCTGTTCATCTGCGAAAACAACGGGTACGCCACCACGCTCACCACCGAGGCCGCGATCGCCGGTTCGATCACCGAGCGGGCCACCGCCTTCGGCATCCCCGCGATCACCGTGGACGGCATGGACGCACACGCCGTCCTCGACGCCACCCGGACCGCGGTCGAGCTGGCGCGCTCCGGCGGCGGCCCGTCGTTCGTGGAGTGCCGGACCTACCGCTTCGACGCGCACCACACCTGGGAGCACAAGGCCCGGGTGCGCTACCGCCCCGTCGAGGAGATGGAGACCGGACGGCTGCGCGACCCGATGGAGATCCAGGGCGCCCTGCTCGACCCGGCCACCCGCGCGGAGATCGACGCCGAGATCGAGGAACTGCTCGAACACGCGGTGGACTTCGCTCGATCGAGCGCTTCCCCGGACCCCGCGCGGGCGATGGATTATCTCTACGCGACCGGACCGCTCGGTCGCGACGGCACAGGGTTGGCGGTGGCCTGATGGCGATTCTCTCCTACGGCAAGGCACTTCAGCGGGCGCTCCGCGACGAGATGGGGCTCGACGATCAGGTCCTCGTGCTCGGCGAGGACATCCGGGTCGGCGTCAACAACGTCACGACCGGGCTGCTGGCGAAGTTCGGCGAGGAGCGGGTCATCGACACGCCCCTCTCGGAGCAGGCCTTCACCAGCTTCGCCACCGGCCTGGCGATGGCCGGGCTGCGGCCGGTGATCGAGTTCCAGATCCCGTCGCTGCTCTTCCTCGTCTTCGAGCAGATCGCCAACCAGGCGCACAAGTTCTCGCTGATGACGGGTGGGCAGACCCGGATTCCGGTGACCTATTTCGTGCCGGGTTCCGGGTCCAAGACCGGGTGGGCCGGGCAGCACTCCGACCACCCCTACAGCCTCTTCGCCCACGTCGGGGTCAAGACGGTGGTCCCGGCGACGCCGTCGGACGCCTACGGTCTGTTCGTCACCGCCATCCGCGACGACGACCCGGTGGTGATCTTCGCACCGGCCGGGGCGCTCCACCTGCGCGAGGATGTCGACATCGCCTCGCTGGCGCCGGTGCCGCTCGGGGTCGGCCGGGTGCACCGCCCCGGCGACGACGTCACCGTGGTGGCGGTCGGGCACCTGGTGCAGGTCGCGCTGGACGCGGCGGAGCTGCTCGCCGATCAGATCTCGGTCGAGGTGTTCGACCCGCGTACGCTGCACCCCTTCGACTGGGCCGGGCTCGCGGCGTCCCTGGAGAAGACGGGACGGCTCGTCGTGATCGACGACTCCAACCGCTTCTGCGGCCTGGGTGCCGAGGTGATCGCGACGGCGGCCGAGGGGATGCGGCTGACGACGCCGCCCAAGCGCGTGACCAGGCCCGACGGGGCGGTACTGCCGTTCGCCCGCGACCTGGACATGGCGCTGCAGCCCGGGTCCGGCCAGCTGATCAACGCCATCCAAGAGGTGGTCAAGGCAGCCCGCTGAGCGCCGGCTGGGCTCGCCATGATCACACCGTTTTCCCTGAAGATGGTGTGATCATGAGCCTTGATCACACCATCTTCAGGGAAAACGGTGTGATCACCCTGCCTTCGACGGACGGCGTCGCGGCCCGCACTGGTGATTACGTCGCTTTCCCCGAAGCAGACGTGATCTTGGTTCATGATCACGTCTGCTTCCCCGAACATGACGTGATCTCCAGGGGCGAGCTCCACCCGACACGCGCGATCTCGCACAACCCCGACGCGCCGTCACACGTCGAAGGGCCGCGCACACCGACGCGCCCGGAGCAGGACCAGCCCATGTCGAGCCGCACGAACCCGCACGGACCGACGCACCGGGGCAGCGCTCAGCCAGCCTCAGGTCGCCCTTCCCGGGCTGCTCGCAGGCGGCGCTCCTCGTCGTCGAGCTCTTCCAACCACGAGCAGCACACATGCCGCGACCAAGGCAGCGAGCCGCGAACCGGCGCGCCCCGGGGACCGGCGCCGACCCGACGCCGGCAACCCCCGACCTAGCGGCCGAGCACCTGGTACTTGGCCTCGGTGGCGGCCTTCTGCGGCTGCCACCACCAGCCGTTCTCCCGGTACCACTCGATCGTCGCGGCGAGGCCCTCGCGCAGGTCGCCGTAGATCGGCTGCCACCCGAGCTCGGTGCGGATCTTCGTCGAGTCGTTGGAGTAGCGCAGGTCGTGACCCGGCCGGTCCGAGACGTGGTCGTAGGCGTCGGGCTCCAGGCCCATCAGGCCCAGCAGCAGCTCCATGATCTCCTTGTTGCTGCGCTCGTCGCCGGAGCCGATCAGGTAGGTCTCGCCGAGCTTGCCCTGCGACAGGATGAGGTGCACCGCCGCGTTGTGGTCGTCGACGTGGGTCCACTCGCGCACGTTCTCCCCCGCGCCGTAGAGCTTGGGCCGCGCGTCGCCGAGCAGGTTGGTGATCTGCCGGGGGATGAACTTCTCGACGTGCTGGAAGGAGCCGTAGTTGTTGGCGCAGTTGGAGATCGTCGCCGCCACCCCGAACGACCGCGCCCAGGCCCGGACGAGCATGTCCGAACCGGCCTTCGACGCCGAATAGGGACTCGACGGGTCATAGGGCGTCTCTTCGGTGAACTTCTCCGTGCCCTGCAGCGGCAGGTCGCCGAAGACCTCGTCGGTGGAGATGTGGTGGAACCGGCCGCCGTGCTTGCGCAGCGCCTCCAGCAGCGTGAACGTGCCGATGATGTTGCTGCGGATGAACGGCTCGGGGTTGTGCAGGGAGTTGTCGACGTGCGACTCCGCCGCGAAGTGCACGATCACGTCCGCGCGCTCCACGAGGCGGTCGACCACCTCGGTGTCGCAGATGTCGCCGTGCACGAACTCCACCTGATCCGCGACCGAGGAGAGCGTGTTCCGGTCACCGGCGTAGGTGAGGGCGTCAAGGACGCAGACCTCATATTCCGGGTGGTTCTCGACCGTGTGGTGGACAAAGTTCGCACCGATAAAGCCGGCCCCGCCGGTCACGAGCATCCGCGTCATGCAGGCATAGTACTGATTTGCCGGGCGATCAGGCGGCCGCCCACCCACTCAGCAGGTTCATCACGTCCATCCGCCCGGCGATGCTCGCCAGGACGGGGGCCGCCCACATCATCGCGAGCCGGTCCCGGACCGCAACGCCGGCCGAGAAGCTGTTGCCGAGGTGCGCGCCGAGGCCCCTGATCGTCTCCGCCGCGCAGATCGCGTGGCTGCGCAGGTTGCCGTGGAGCCCGTCCTCGCTGTACATCGCCGGGTCGGTCTGGGCGGGGTGGCCGGTCATGTTGACGTGGATCGTGCCGAGCCGGGCGCCGAGCTGGGCCGTGCTGTCCGACAGCCGCAGCATCCGCGCGCTCACCAGGTGCCGGACCGCCTCGCGGATCACCGGCGCGTAGGCGACGTTGAACATCCCGATCGTGATGACATCCGCGCCGGCCTCGCGCAGCGCGGTCACCATCGCGCTGATCTCCGCGTCGACGACCTCCGACTTGTACGCCGAGGGCAGCGCGTCGTTGCCGCCGCAGACCACCAGCGCCAGGTCCGGTGCGAAGCGGAGTGCGTCGTCGAGCTGCTGTTCGCGTACCTCCGCTGCTTTGAGCTCGCGCCGGCCCAGATTGAGGTAGATGAAGTCATCGCTGTTCGCCGCGAGCTCGGCGGCGATGCGATCGCACCAGGGCAGCGGTGAGTAACCGTCGACCCGGTCGCCGATGCCCGAGGCGACGCTGTCGCCGATGACGACGAAACGCTTCCAGGGGTGGCCCGCCAGCAGCGCCGCAGCCTCGCCCGCCTGTAGGCAGAACGGGTCGCGCGCCTCGCGAGACGATGAGTAGTCATCCATGATGGGCCGACGATATCCAACCAAGATTCGTCCGCACAGAGACGTGAGTACTACTTAGAGTGGTCGAATGGACCCCCGAGAATTCGACCGGCGGGTGATCGACAATATCGATCACATCGTGGCGGCTGTCACCCCTGCTCATCTGGCACTCCCCAGCCCCTGCACCGACTGGTCGCTCGGCGATCTGCTGCGGCACATGGTGGGCCATCATCGCGGCTTCACCGCGGCGGCTCTCGGCGAGCCGACCGACCCCGAGGTCTGGGACGGCGCGACGCTCGGCGACTCCCCCGCCGGGACCTATCGGGAGGCGGCACAGGGTTTGCGGACCGCGCTCGACACACCGGAGCTGCTGTCGCGCCGGATGGAGGTCTTCGGCTTCGGCATGTTCAGCGCCGGTGACGCGCTGCGGATGCACGCGGTCGACTTCCTCGGCCACGGCTGGGATGTGGCCCGCTCGATCGGGGTCGACGACCGGCTCGACGACGACCTGTGCCTGCACGCGCTGGAGCTGGGTTCGAAGTGGCCGGACGTGCCGGCGATCTGGGGACCGAAGGGCCCGTTCCGCGAGCGGGTCGCGGTCGCCGCGGACGCACCGCCCTACCAGCGCTTGATGGGCTTCCTCGGCCGCGATCCGTCCTGGTCCGCCTGACCCACCAAAAAGCTGCAACTCTTCAAGAGTTGTTGCTTCAGGCCGCCAGGCCTTAACAACAACTCTTGAAGAGTTGCGGCTTTTCAACCAGCCGCTTACGCGGCGGACTTCGTCGCCAGGCCGGTGGAGTCCTCGGGGGCGGGCTCCTCGACCTGCGGTGCAGTGCTGCGGGAGTCGGTCAGCTCCACCATCTCGTTGAGCCCGGCGAGCTTCGCCTCCATGTCGGCGAGCTCGTTGCGCATCCGCTCGACCTGACGGGTCGCCTCGTTCTGGTCGACGGTGAGGGCCTGTTCGACCCGGGCGTGCACACCCGGCACGTCCAGCATGGAGAGCATGCTCAGCGCCTCGGCGGACTTCACCAGGTGGCGCTTGCCGAGCAGGGCCCGGCCCTTGCGTACCTCGATGAGCCATTCGCCGTTGGCGTAGGCGAGCGTGACGGTGAGGCGCGCGGGCAGCTTCGCCGCACCGAGCAGGGTGACCGGCGACGGCACCTCGGCGTTGAGCAGCCCCCACGAGCGGTAGGCGAAGATCGGCACCAGCATCGCGAGCACCAGCAGGCCGCCGCCGACCCCGATGCCGAGCAGCAGGCTGGAGTAGCGCTCCAGGAAGATCGCCGCACCGAGGGTGCCGACCGGGATGCCGATGTAGGCGACGGTGGCGCCGACCGCGCCGACCCGGGCCCGCAGGCCGGGCGGCACGAGCTGCGACAGCATCGTCCCCATCGCCGGGGTGACCGAGGCGAAGGCGATCCCGGCGAGGAGCGCGACACCGATGAGCAGCAGCAGCGTGGGCGGGATCCCGGCGCGCACGGCGACGACCGCACCGCCGACGAGGTAGCCGACGATGAGGGCGAGGATGCCGGAGGGGTGGCGGACCAGGGAGTTGAGCACCAGCCCGCCGCAGAGCGAGCCGAGGATGAAGGCTCCGGCGGCGTATCCGATCGCCTCGGTCGGCAGCGGCTCCCGGATCCAGACGACGAGCAGCACGACGGCTGCGGCCCTGGGCGAGCAGGTTGCTGATGAGGAGCACGACGGCGAGGCGGCGCAGCAGCCCGTCGCGCCACAGCTGCGGCGTCGTCGCCTCGCCCTCAACGGTCGTCGAGGCGCGTTCCGTCGTCGCCCACACCATCACGGCAGCGGAGCCCGCGAAGGCCATCGACGTGGCCCACAGGGCACCGGATGGGCCCAGCCATGCGGCACCGGCACCCGTCGCCGCGCCGACGATGAGCAGGAAGACCCGGTTCAGCCAGACGCGCGGCGGTGCCGCGTGCTCGTCGTAGACCGGCGCGGGCCCGGCCCGGTAGGCGTTCTTGGCCCGGTCGCTGAACGCGCGCAGGACGGCGACACCGGCTGCGGCCGCACCGAGCAGGCGCAGATCGGTGTAGACGAAGGCCGCGGCGGCCATCGCGGCGGCGCTGAGCAGGTCGGTGATGACCGCGACGGCGACCGGGTTGATCCGCCCGACCACCCAGACGCCGAAGGCCGAGCCCACGATGTAGGCGAGCACCTGCGCGGCGACGACGATCGCCACCTCGACGGCGGTGGCGTCGCCGGTGAGCAGCAGCCACGCCACCACCAGGAACGAGGCGCGGGTGGCGAGGCTGCCCAACGCCTCGGCGGCGAGGTGGCCCCGGGGCTGGTGCTGCTCGTCGGTCAGCTCGATCGTGCTCATCGGACCCTCGCCAGGTAACGGTCCCGCAGGGCGCGCTTGTCGACCTTGCCGGAGTCTGTGTACGGGAACTCGTCGATGAACTCCACCTCGCGGGGAGCCCAGACGTCGTTGAACTCCGCTGCGACCATGGCCCGCAGCTCGGCACCGGTGACGGTGGCGCCCGGTGTGGTCACCACGTACGCGTAGATGGATTCGCCCATGTCGGGGTGCGGCACACCGATGACGGCCGCGGCCCGGACCTCGGGGTGCGCGGCCATCACGTCCTCCACCGGACGGCAGAAGACGTTGGTGCTGCTGAGCCCTGTGACGATCATGTCCTTGTAGCGGTCGACGACGTAGAGGTAGCCGTACTCGTCGACCTTGCCCGCGTCACCGGTCCGCAGCCAGCCGTCGACGATCGTCTCGGCGGTCAGCTCGGGCATGCCCCAGTAGCCCGCCATCAGCAGCGAACCGGCGATCCAGATCTCGCCGACCTGGCCCGGTTCGACGACCTTGCCGTCGGCGTCGCGGATCTCGACGCGGATGTCGCCGTAGGGAACGCCGCAGGAGGCGAGGCGCTCCGGGTGCGCGGGGTCCACGTTGAGATCGGGCAGGGCGGCGATGAAGGGCGACTCGCTCATGCCGTAGACCACCCGCAGCACCGGGCCCAGCTTATCGATCGCCTGGGACAGGCGGGCCGGTGCCGCCGCGCTGCCCGCGACCGAGAAGGTACGCAGGCTGCTGGTGTCGGTCTGCGCGAGGAGCGGGTGGTCGAGCAGTTCGTAGAAGAAGCCCGGCGAGAGCAGCGTGCTGTTGATCCGCTCGCCCTCGATCGTCCGCAGGAAGGGCTCGTACTCCAGCCCGTCGTGGAGGAAGAGCGTGCCGCCGGCGAAGAGCGTCATGAAGGCCGCGGTCTGCGCGCTGACGTGCCAGGTGCCCGCGATGAGCAGGTGCCGCAGCCTCGGCTCGCCGGAGGCGATGTAGGCGGCGGCGAGATCCTGCAGCGCGAAGAAGAACTTCTGGTGGTGGTGCACGAGTTTGGGGCTGCCGGTGGTGCCGCCGGTCTGGAAGAGCGACGACGGCTCGAACGTGACCTCGGCGGGGTCGAACGGCAGCTCGTCGGCGCGCGGGAAGGCGGCGAGATCGGGACCGAGCCCGTCGGGTCCGAAGCACAGCACCGGTACGCCGGGAGCGGTCGCCGCGAGCCCCTCACCCATCGCGGGCACGGTCTGCGTGTCGTAGACGAAGACGTCGACCTGGGACAGAGCCAGGAATCCGGCCCGGAACCTCGGCGGCGCGTTGTTGGCGATCCACGCGGTCCGGCACCCCATCAGGTGTGCGGCGAGCTGCAGGAAGAGGGATTCCGGGGGGTTGCGCGCGAGCACGCCGATCGCGGTGCCGGGGCGCACACCGTTGGCCCACAGGGCCGACGCCATCGTGACGACACCGGCGCGCACCTCGGCGTATGTGAACCGGCGGCCGTCCGGGGCGACCAGTGCCTCCTCGTCGCCGTAGGAGGCGAAGAGGTCGAGTGCCCGGCGTGCGTAGTTGCGCACCGACGTGTTGGGGTCAGTCACGCGAAGTCACCTCTATAGGTAAAGGTCGATGCGATGCTCCCCGTTGTCGACCTGCCCGTCACGAGCGGCGACTCCGGGCACCATACCTGCGCATTTCTCAATCGGCTAGCGGTGATTTGAGGACTCGCCATCGCCGAGCGCGTAGTCCTACACTGCGTTTCACTGTAACTGGAGATCTAGATGCTTCACACACTGTGAGGAAGTCACGATGAGCAGCCCCCGGCAGCGACAGCTTCTACTCGCCCTCGTCACCGCCGTGACGGTGGGCTCGACCGTTCTGGTCGCGACCGCAAACGCCCATCGGGAGGCACCCGCGCCGGAGAGCTGGGTGGCGTCCTGGGCGATGGCCCCGGCTCCGGCAGGTGCGGGCAAGTCGAAGACCGGCTTCACCGACCAGACGATCCGCATGATCGTGCGGACGTCGGTGGGCGGGACGAAGGCCAGAGTCAGATTCTCCAACCGTTACGGCACCCAGGCGCTCACGATCGGCCACGCGACCGTCGCCCTGCCGTGGCCGGACGCCGGACCCGGCGATCTGAAGCCGGGATCCGTGAAGGACGCGACCTTCAGCGGCCAGAAGTCCGTGACGATCCCGCCGGGCGGCACAGCGGTCAGCGACGCGGTCGACATGGAGGTGCCCTGGGGCGCTGATCTGGCGGTCAGCGTCTTTCTCCCCGTCGAGACCGGACCTTCTACGTGGCACGTCTACGCCCGCCAGACGGCGTATATCGGCTCCGGCGACCAGTCGGGCTCCGCCAGTGGCGCCAACCTGCCGGAGACGCGCAACAACTACTACTTCGTCACCGGCGTCGACGTCTTCAACCGCACCGGCGAGGGCGCGATCGTGGTTCTCGGCGACTCCATCACCGACGGGTTCATGACCACCGTCAATGCGAGTCACCGCTGGACCAACTACCTCGCGACCAGGCTCAACAAGGAGTCGCCGGGCGGCAACGCACCGGGCATCCTCAACGCCGGGCTCACCGGCAACCGCCTCACCGGCGACGGCACCGGCCTCGGCTTCCCCGAGCTCGGCGCCAACGGATTCGCCCGCTTCTACTCGGATGTCGTCGCTCAGCCCGGTGTGGACACCGTGATCCTGGCGCTCGGCATCAATGACATCTGGCTCGGCAAGCGCGACGCCAACACGATCATCGCCGCGATGCAGCAGATCGCCGCTCTGGCCAAGGCCGACGGCATCCGCGTCCTGGTGGCGACGCTCTCCCCGTGGAACGGGTTCGAGTCCGCACCGGGCGTGGTGACCTACACGCCTTCGCTGGACTCGGTGCGTCTGGCAGTCAACTCCTACATCAGGACAACGACTGATTTCGATGGCATCATTGATTTCGACATGGCGCTGCGCAACCCTGCCGACCCAACCAAGCTGCGCCCCGAATGGGACAGCGGCGACCACATCCACCCCAACGACGCGGGTAACGAAGCGATGGCGAAGGCCATCCCGCTCGACCTGCTCTTGTGGGACGCAGGTGACAAGGACTCCTAAATGACGCTCAACCCCGCAGGTCGCACCATCGAGACGGTCTCGCTCGCGACCCTGCACACGGACGCCGTGCGGCGCAACCCGTACGCGTTCTACGCCGAACTGCATGCCCGCGGTCCGGTCTGCGCAGTGACACCCGGTGAGAGCCGCTACACGTTCATCGTGCACGGCTACGAGGCGGTCAGTCAGCTCCTGCGCAGCCCGGACATCCGGGTGAGCGATCGCACCAGGCTCGATTTCGTGCCCACCTGGGCGGAGCACCGCACCGAAGCGGTCTTCATGAACTCGATGTTCTTCAGCAACGAACCCCGGCATTCGCGCATGCGGCGGATGTTCGGGCAGACCTTCACACCCCGCCGGATCACCAACCTCGACCCGGCGGTCGTCAGCATCGCCGAAGGGCTGCTGGACCGGATCGAGGCGACCGTCAAGTCCGGCGAGCGCGTCGACTTCATGCGGGAGTACGCCTTCCCCCTGCCAGCCAACGTCCTGGGTGAGCTGCTCGGCGTACCGGAGGAGGATCGGGAGTGGTACCGGCCTCGCGCCGACGCGCTGGGTCGGCTGCTGGAGCTCGGCGGCGCGACGCAGCACAACGTCGAGGTCGCCAACACCGCCTCGGTGGAGATCACCGACTACTTCGCCGAGCTCGCCGCGAAGCGCCGGGAGGAGCCCCGTGACGACCTGATCAGCGCGCTCGTGCAGGCGAGCGACGCCGACAGCGGGCAGCTCTCGCCGGAGGAGCTGATCGCCAACCTCGTCGTCGTCTTCAACGCCGGCTTCGTCACCACGACGCACCTGCTCGGCAACGGGCTGAGCATGCTGCTGGAGCGGCCGGAGCTGCTGGCCCGCCTGCGGGCGGACTACTCGCTCATGCCGTCCTATGTGGAGGAGATTCTGCGCTACGACGTGCCGACGCACTTCAGCGTGCGCCAGGCCGTCAACGACGTCGAGATCGGCGGCACGCTGATCCCGGCCGGGAGCTGGGTGCTGGTGCTGCTCGCCGCCGCCAACCGGGACCCGGGTCACTTCCCGGACCCGGACACCTTCGACCCGACCCGGCCCAACACCTCGACGCTGGCCTTCGGCGGCGGCCCGCACTACTGCATGGGCGCTGCCCTGGCCCGGATGGAGGGCCAGCGCGGCCTCCAGGCGCTCTTCGAGCGGTTCGACGAGATCAGCATCGCCGAACCGCCCGCGACGCCCCGGCAGCTGATGCTGCGGGGGTACGACGAACTCTGGCTGAACCTCTCCTAGAGCAGGGCTGCGGCAGCGACGATCCCGTTGATCGTCGGCTGTTCGAAGAAGACGTGCAGCGGCAGATCGATGCCGAGTCGCTGCCGCAGCCGCGCCGAGATCTTCGTGATCGTCAGCGAGTGCCCGCCGAGGTCGAAGAGGTCGTCGTCGGGCCCGATCTCGCCGTGCCCCAGCACCTCCCGCCAGATCTCGTAGACCTGCAGCGACAGTCCCTCGTAGGCGGCGGGCTCGGCCGGGTCCTCCGCCGCGAGCGGCCGACCGGCGAGCCCCGCCAGCGCGGCCCGGTCGAGCTTGCCGTTGGTGGTGAGCGGCAACGCCTCCACCAGCACGAACGCCGACGGCACGAGGTAGGGCGGCAGCGCCTCCGCGACGTGCTTGCGCAGCTGCGACCCGACCGCGTCGGCCCCGACGACCAGCGCGACGAGGTCGTCGTCGCGCACGGTCACCGCGGCCGCCGTGACCGCCGGGTGCGCGACGAGCCGCGCCTCGATCTCGCCCAGCTCGATCCGGTAGCCGCGTACCTTGACCTGGTCGTCGGCGCGGCCGAGGAACTCGATCCGGCCGTCGTTGCGGTGCCGCACCCGGTCGCCGGTGCGGTAGAGCCGCCCCCACGGCGTCTCGACGAACCGCGCCGCGGTGAGCTCGGGCCGCCCGAGGTATCCCCGGGCCACGCCCGCTCCGCCGAGGCACAGCTCGCCGACGATCCCCTGCGGCACGGGCATGCCCTCGGCGTCGAGGACGAGGGCGGTCGTGTTCGCCAGCGGCCGCCCGATCGTCACCTCGGTCAGCGGCTCCACCAGCTCGTCCGCCGTGGACCAGACCGTCGTCTCGGTCGGGCCGTAGAGGTTGAGCAGCCGGGCCGAGCGGCGCAGGATCTCCCGCGCCAGCGGCAGCGGCAGCGCCTCGGCTCCGGCGACCGCGACGATCCCGGGCTCGTCGTAGCCGGCGTCGAGCAGTCGCTGCCACGTCGAGGGCGTCAGGTGCGCGTGGGTGATCCCGGCCGCGCGGACCAGCTTCAGCAGCGCCTCGCCGTCCATCGCCTGGGCGCGGGTGGCGAGCACGACGGTCCCGCCGGTCGCGAGCGGCAGCCACAGCTCCGGCACGGACATGTCGAAGGCGTGCGAGGCGACGGCGAGCCAGCGGTCGCCCGGGCCCGTACCGATCGTCTCGCGCATCGCCGCCAGCAGGTTCACCACCGAGCCGTGCTCGACCTGGACGCCCTTCGGCCGCCCGGTCGAGCCGGACGTATAGATCACATAGGCCAGGTCGTCGGGCTCGGTCGCCAGGGCAGGCGCCGGGCCGTCGCCGCTCACGCTCCCGACGACCACGGTGGGTACGCCCACCCGCTCCCCCACCACCGTCACGGACCCGTCGATCACCAGCGCCGACGGGCTCGCGTCGTCGAGGAGGAAGGCCAGCCGGGCAGCCGGGTAGTCGGGATCCAACGGGAGATAGGCGGCACCGGCGCGCAGCACACCGAGGAGCCCCACCAGCAGCGAGGCGTCCCGGGGCGCGCAGACGGCGACGAGGTCGCCCGCACCGATCCCGTGCCGGTGCAGCCCCGCCGCGACGGCATCGGCACCCGCCGCCAGCTCCGCGTAGGTGAGCGATCGGTCCCCGTCCACGACCGCGACGGCCTCGGGGTTCGCCGACACCTGCGCCGCGACGAGCTCGGCGAGCGTGGCCGGGCCGGTCCCGGGGCGCTCGGTGTCGTTCCAGGTGCTGAGCAGGCGCTTGCGCTCGACCCGCCCGACGAAGGTGAGCTCCCCGATCGGCGCCTCCGGCGAGGCGGCGAGCGCGTCGAGCAGGGCGCGCAGGTGCTCGCCGATCCGCTCCACATCGGACACGTCGAGCACGTCCGGGCTGAACTGGGCGCGCAGCAGCAGGTCGCCGTCGCCCTCGTCGACCGCGTGCAGGTGCAGCGTGTTGCGGGCGGCGTGGTGGAAGGCGGACCAGTCGGGCCGTGCCGTCAGCCCCGTGAACTCCGGATCGCCACCCCGGCGGCGCCGGTAGCTCAGCGAGACCGGTGCCAGCGCGGCGCGCGGGGTCAGCCCGGTCACCGCGTGCGACAGCGGCACCGGGCGGACCTGGTAGGTCTCGCGGAGCCGGTCCCGGACGATGTCGAGCGCCTCCGCCCCGGTGCGGTCGCCGGTGAGCGCCGCGGTGACGGGCAGCTCGTTGACGAACAGGCCGATCAGGTCGCGGGCGTCGCGGGGACGGGTGCCGAGCTCGATCGCCACGGTCGGCGGCTCGGTGCGGGGCGACTCGGCGGGGGCGGCTGCCTGGGCGTACCGGTGAAGGAGCGTGAGCACGCCGGTGAGCAGGAGTTCGAAGGTGGTGACGCCGAGCGTCGCCGCTGCCGGGCCCAGACCGGGCAGCCGCAGGTCGACGATGCCGCCGGGGGTGACTCCGGCGCTCGGGCGCACACCGGGCAGCGACGGTTCGGCGGGCGCCCGCCAGCCCGACCAGTGCTCGCGAGCGGCCGGCAGCAGCTCCGCGATCGCCGCGGTCTGCGCGGTGATCGCGGCCGCGAAGCCGTCCTCGACGGAGGCCTCCGCACCGCCGTATGCAACGGCGATCTGCCCGAGCAGGACCTCCTTGGACTCGCCGTCGAAGACGAGGTGGTGCGCGACGAGCAGCAGCAGGTGCCGGTCGGGAGCGAGCGCGGCGAGGGTGCACCGGATCAGCGGCCCCTCGGCGAGGTCGAACGGGCGCACCGACTCCGCGTGCAGGAACGCCTCGACGTCGTCGACCTGCGCCAGCTCGACGGCGGGCCGGTGCGGCGCGGGTACCAGGTGCAGGGTGCCGTCGAGCTCCCGGCACGCGCTGCCGAGGACCTCGTGGCGGGCGATGACCGCCTCGCAGGCGTCGACGAGTCGGTCCCGGTCGAGCGGTCCGTCGAGGAGGACCGGCAGCGGCATGTGGTAGCTCGTGCCCGCGAGCCCGAGCCGCTCGGTGAGCCACATGCCGTGCTGGGCGATCGATGCCCTCATTTTCACTCCAGGTTGAGCAGTTGTGCTGTGCGGATGTGCGGATCGGCACCTGCGGTCGCCAGGCACCTGCTGAGGTCGGCGGCCATCTCGTCCATCGTGGACCGCGCGAAGGCGTGGTGGTTCCAGAGCAGCCACGCCGAGAGGGAGCCGTCGGGCTGCTCCACCACCGCGAACTCGGGCGCCTGGCGGTCCGGCTCGCCGCCCGGCGTCGGCCAGTCGGCGTCGAGCGCCCGGGGCAGCTCGAACGACTCCGAGACGAGGCCGGGGAAGTGCGCGGGCCCGGCCCAGCTCTCCACCCGCAGCCACGACGCGCCCTGGTGCTTGTCATAGAACTCGGCGAACGGGTAATGCTGGTTGTCGAGCGCCGCGAGCGCCGCCGACCTGGTCCGCGCCAGCAGCTCGGCGAAGGTCGGGTCACCCGAGGTGTCGACCCGCAGCAGCAGCGACTGCACCAGGCAGCCGATGAGCGATTCGGTACCCGGGCGGGTGCGACCGGGAACCGGCGACATGATCATGATGTCGTGGGTGCCGGTCCAGTGCGACAGGACCGCCGACCAGCACGCGGCGATCACCATGAACGGGGTCGCGGCGTGCTCGGTGGCGACCCGGCGCAGCGCCTCGGTCGTCTCCGGCGCCACGGTGAACTCCAGCGACGCGCTCCGGATCCGGCCCACCTCGGCCCGGCCCCGGAAGGGCTCCAGGTAGGCGGGCGCGCCCGCCAGCGTCGTGCGCCAGTGCGGCAGCGTCCGCGCCCAGCTCTCGCGGGTCCACGCCACGAACTCCCGGTACGCCAACCGCACCGCCCGCTCCCGGGGCCGGGTGCCCGTACGCAGGGCCGAGTAGGCGATCCCCACCTCCCCCAGCAGCACCCCCATCGAGGCGCCGTCGAAGACGAGGTGGTGCACGGCGAGCCCGAGTACGTGATCGTCATCGGCGATCCGCACCACCACGGCCCGGACCAGCGGACCGCTCGCGAGGTCGAAGAGCCCCTCCCGATCGGCGCGGACCAGCTCGGCGGCGCGCTCATCGGTGTCGGCGTCGACGACGGTGACGATCGGCGGGCACTCGTCGAGCACCCGTGCCGTGGTGACCCCGTCGACCCGGGTGAAGACGGTCCGCAGCGCGTCGTGCCGGGCGATGACGAGGCTGAGTGCTCGCTCCAGCAGCGCGGGATCGAGCTGGTCGCGTACCCGGATGCCCACGCTGATCGGCCCGACGTCCCGCGGCTCCCCGGTCGCCCACATCCACGCCAGCATGCTCTCCTGTGTAGACGTGAGCGCAATCCCACCCCCGGCGAAAGCACCATCGCCCAAGATCGCCGCAACTCTTGAAGAGTTGGTGTCATCCGCTGAGGAGCCGGTGCCATCCGCGTCCGCGCCGGAGTCCGCTTCAGGACCAACTCTTGAAGAGTTGCGGCGGTCTTGGAGCGCGGCAGCGGCCTGCGCGGCGGCGATCTGGTCCGCGAGGCGGGCGGCCTGGCCTGCCAGGGACGGGGTTTCGAAGATGAGGGAGACCGGGACCTCGACCTCGAAGCGCTCCGCGGCGGCCGACGCGAGCCGGGTGGCGCCGAGGGAGTCGCCGCCGAGGGCGAAGAAGTCGTCGTCGAGGCTGGGCGCCGGGCCGCGCAGCAGCTCGCGCCAGAGCCCGGCGAGGGCCACCTCCGTCGGCGTGGTCGGCGGGCCCGAGCGTGTCGGCGCTGCGGCGAGGGTGAAGAGTTCGCGCAGGTCGGCCTTGCGGACCTTGCCGCCGTCGTTGCGGGGCAGCACATCCAGGGCGATCAGCCGGGTCGGCAGCTCGTGCGGGGCGAGCCGCGCACCGAGGAAGGCCCGGACGTCGTCGAGCGAACCGCCCTCCCGCAGCACCACGGCGCCCGCGACGGTCGAGCCCATGACCCGGTGCGGCAGGCCGAGCACGGCGGCCTCCACGACGGCGGGGTGCTCGTGCAGGGCCGCCTCGACGCGGAGGGTGGAGACCTTGTGCGCGCCGGTGGTGATG
Source organism: Allocatelliglobosispora scoriae (assembly GCF_014204945.1). Classification (NCBI taxonomy): domain Bacteria; kingdom Bacillati; phylum Actinomycetota; class Actinomycetes; order Micromonosporales; family Micromonosporaceae; genus Allocatelliglobosispora; species Allocatelliglobosispora scoriae. The sequence continues at coordinate 663,564 of NZ_JACHMN010000003.1, read as the reverse complement.
ATGTCCGCGGCGCGATCGACGAGGTAGAGGTATCCGTCGGCGTCCACGTAGCCGAGGTCGCCCATGCGCACCCAGCCCTGCCGGAAGGTGGCGGCCGTCGCGTTGGCGTCGGCGTAGTAGCTGCGGGTGGCCGTCTCGGAGCGCAGCCAGACCTCGCCCACCTCGTCGGCGGCCGCGACGGGCGACTCGGGCGGGCCGATGCGCAGCCGGGCACCCCCGGCCGGGCGGCCCACCGAGGCGGGGCGCTGCGGGTCGAAGACCATGCTGGTGAAGGCGGGTGCCGACTCGGTCGAGGTGTAGTTGTTGACGATCGTCGCCTCGGGCAGCGCGGCGGCGAGGTCGCGGGCGATCGCGGGCGGCAGCGGTGCGGCCGACGAGGCGACGAGCACCACGCTGCCGAGGTCGTGCCGGTCGAAGACCGCCGCCTCCAGCAGGGCGATCGCCATCGCGGGTACGACGCAGAGCGTGCCGACGGCGTGGGCCTCGGCGAGCTTGGCGAACTCGTCGGGATCGAAGCGGGAGGCGACCACCGTGGTCGGCCGGGCGACGAGGCTGGTGCAGAGCATCGACTGCGCCGCGTTGGTGCCGATCGGGAAGGCGTGCAGCAGGTGCCTGGAGTGCCCGAGGGGGCGGCGCACCGGGTCGAGTCCGAAGGTCAGGTTGGCATGGGTGGCGCCGACGCCCTTGGGGGTGCCGGTCGTGCCGGAGGTGTAGATGATCTGGGCGAGGGAGTCCGGCGCCGGGCGTACCCCCAGATCGGTCGTGGGACCGCCCGCGAGCTGCGCGAGATCGAGGCCGCCCGCCCCGATGGTCGCGGTGGCCCCGCAGTGGTCGAGGGCCTCGCGGATGCGGGTCGGCGGGAGCCGCTCGGAGAGCGGGACCGCGACCGCGCCCACGGCGGTGACCGCCGTGAACGCGATCGCGTAGTCGAGCCAGCCGGACCCGCCGAAGACGAGCCCGACCCGGTCGCCCGGCTGGATCCCGTGGCGCAGCAGCCCGTGCCCGATCTCGATGGACCGGGACTGCCACTGCGCCGCGGTGAGCCCCTCACCGCCGCCCGTCCCCGTGCCGTCGGCGGCGAGGAGGGCGACGTGCCCGGGCTGGTCGGCCGCTCGCGCGGCGAGCAGCTCCGGGATGGTGAGGGGCGTCATCGTCGGATCAGAGCAGCCAGAGCGAGACGGCGTTGGCGATCGCGGCGGCACCCGCGTCGTTCGGGTGGATGTGGTCACCGCTGTCGAACGCCGGGAGCACCTTGCTCGGGGCGGCCGGGTCACGAATGATCTTGTCGAGATCGATCAGACCGTCAAAATCGTCGGTGGTACGCAGGTACTCGTTGACCGCGAGCCGGGAGGCCTCCCGGTCCGTGTTCCAGGACGGGTAGCCCTCGAACGGGCCGAGGGTGCTGACCAGCGCCCGCACCCCGTGACCCTTGATCTGGATCGCGAGCTGGCGGAGACCGGCGATGATGTTCGCCGTCGGCTCGCTGGAGAGCTGGATGTCGTTGATACCGACCTGCACGATGACCGTGCGGACACCCGGCTGCCCGAAGGCGTCGGTGTCGAGGCGGGCCAGCGTGCTGGTGCCGAGCGCCGGGAAGGGCAGCTCGGCGCCGTCACGGGTGACCCGGTTGCCGGCGAGGCTCTCGTTGAGCACGCCGGGGTCGCCCAGAGCGGGCCAGGTGTTGACGATCCGGCCGGCCAGCAGGTCGGGCCAGCGCTTGTTGGCGTTGACCGTCGCGCCCGAGCCGTCACTGATCGAGTCACCGAGGACGACGACCGTGCCGAGCGCGGTGGGGCTGGCGACCTCGACACCGGCGAGGAAGAAGAAGTGCTGCAGGGTGGCGGTCTGACCCGCACCCGTTGCATCCTCCGCCTTGTCGCCGGCGTAGATGAACGTGCTCTGCCGGGACGTCCAGTGCCACGACGTCGGTCCGGTCGCGACCGGCAGGTAGATCGTCACGGCGAGCTCGGAGAGCGCCGGGACGGCGAGGTCGACCGGGTCACTGACCAGGTCGGCTCCCTTGAGGACGGTGGCGGACTCGCTGCCGCCGAAGGTGATCTCCCGGATGCTGCCGGGAACCAGGTCGGCCGAGCCCGGGGAGACGGGCTTGCCGACGGTGGCGTGTCCAATCGTCAGCAACTGGTTGCCGTACGCGTTGGTCAGCCGGATGCGGACCTTCTCGCCACCGACCGACGTACGCACGATCTGACGGATCGACTGGTTGTTGAAGCCCGTCAGGGAGCCTCCGGTGTTGCCGAGACTCGCCAGGGTGGTGGCCGTGCCCCACGTGCCGACCCAGCGCGCGGGCAGGTTGCCCACGGCCGGGGTGCTCGTCGCGCCGACCAGGGTGGCCGCCGCGATCGCGAGGGTGCTGAGTCCGGCCAGGGCACGCCGTCTCGTAAGAATGGTCACTAGATGAACCTCCATCGGCCCAGAGGGGGCGTGTGTTGATCACAAGCCGACGCACAACCATCGCAGGAAATAGTAAAGTTTCTTACATACTTCTCAGCGATCTTGCCCCGTTGATCGGCCAATCTAATTTGCACTATTCGTCGATGGCGGAACACATCCGTTCGGCCGAGCAGTTCGGCGCTTCCGCGCACGATCCCGTCCGCCCGTGCCGCAGGTGATCGAGGCTGGTCCACACTGCACAGACCAGCCTCGATACAGTTAAATGCGCTACGGCAGGCAGGACTCGATGATGTCGGCGGCGCGGGCGGGACCACCAGCCGTGAGCACGTCTTTACGCAGACGTGCCACGGACTCCGCGATGACCGGATCGACCGCCACCCGCTCCACGGTGTCGCGCAGCACGGTCGCCGTCAGATCAGCGAAGGAGAGCCGGACACCGATGTTCAGCTGGTCCAGGCGGCCCGCGTTGATGTCCTGCTCCAGCGTGCCCGCGAGGGCCACCTGCGGCACGCCCGCACCCAGCGCCTCCATCACCCCGCCCATCCCGGCGTGGGAGACGAAGACCTGCGCGTGGTCGAGGATGTCGACCTGCGGCACCGTCGCCGCGACCTCGAAGTTGGCCGGGATCGGCCCCAGCTCCGACCGGTCCATCCGCTGGCCGATCGGGAGCACCACGTGCCAGGGCGAGCCCTCGAAGGCCTCGAAGCACATGCGGTAGAAGCCCGGCTGGCGGTTGTTGAGCGTGCCGAGCGAGATCAGCGCGACGGGACGGCCGCTGGCGGGCGGCGTCCAGCCCGAACGGCCGGCCCGGTCGCCGGTGCACGGGCCGACGAACTCCCACGCGGCGCCGTACCTGTCACCGTCGTACTGGAAGGCGCGGGGATAGAACGCGAGGTTGCGCCGCACGGCCGGGTCGAGGAACTCGTCGGCGGTGATGGTGAGCCCCTGGTCCGCGAGGAACTTCGCCAGCCTGGTGTTGTACTCCGCGAAGGTGTGGTGCGTCGGGTCGATCGGCACGACGTTCGCGATCGACCACTCCTTCGACGAGATCATCATGGGCCAGAGCTGGATCGACGGGATTCCCCGCTGCTCGGCGTAGACGCGCCCGGCGAAGGCGAGCCGGTCGAAGAGGATCAGGTCCGGCTGGTCGCCGTCGAAGGCCGCCGCGAGCTCCGGCAGCGTCGCGTCGGCCTCGGCGAGGAAGTTGAGCAGGCTGCGGCCCAGGTGCTCCGAGCGGTCCGGCGGCGCGAAGTTGGGGTCCCGGTCGGAGGGGCGCAGCGAGCTGTAGGGCACCGTGCGGGCGCCCGTCTCACCGACGACGCCGGCACGCTCGGGGATCACCGGGTAGGTCACGCGGTGCCCACGCCGGATCAGCTCCTCGACGACGCCGAGGGTGGGGAAGATGTGACCGATCGCGGGGATGTTGAAGACAGCGATATGGCTGCTCATCGGGGCCTCATTCTGCTGCTGGCGCGGCATCTGGGGGTCAGAGCACCTCATCAACTGGTCGCTGACGGCGTCGCTGTGACCCCGTGGGAGGGGCCGGCGACCAGCTGAGGGGGCGTTCTAGCGGGTCAGTCGCCTATCGGGCTCGGCGAGGGCCGCCCGAAGGGTCGATTCGTACTCCCGGATCAGCGCTTCCATGGTGGCGGGTGCGAAGAGACCGGTGTCGTACCGGAGCGACGCGGCGAGCCCGGTGGGGCCGCGCCAGGCGTCGAGCACGAGATCGTGAATGGTCTGCGGCTTGCCGACCCCGAAGGGCTCGACCCGCAGTCCGTGCATGTCGGTCCCCGGTCCCGACTCGGTGTGCAGTGAGCAGATGGTCTGAAAGACCTGGGTGCGACTCGGGTCGTGCGGCAGTCCCAGCTCCGTGACGATCTGTCCGAAGGGGACGTTCTGCCGCCCGAGCGCGTCGATGATGGTGGCGCGCAACCGGCCCAGCAGCACCCGGAAAGACGGCTCGCCCGAGAGGTCGACCCGCAGGGCGAGCGTGTTGTTGAACAGGCCGACCGACTCCTCGACCTCGATCAGCGTCCGGCCCGCGACCGGCGCGCCGATGCAGAAGTCGTCCTGACCGCTGCGAGCACCGATCACCACCGCGAACGCCGTGACCAGCACCATGAAGAGCGTGCTGCGCTCCGCTCGCGCGAACCGCTCCAGCTCCGTGGTGAGCTCCAGGTCGAGCGGCCGGTCCACCTGGTCGGTCCGCGTGCTCTTGACCGCCGGTCGCGGCGTGTCGGTCGGCAGTTCCAGCGGGAGTACGCCACCGAGCTGCTTGCGCCAGTAGCGCAGGTCGTCGTCGGTCGCCCCACCCCCGCCCCCGGCCTGCCACAGCGCGAACTCGCCATAGCCCATGGGCGCCGCGGGCAGCCGGGGTGCCGTGCCGGTGACCGCCGCGCGGTAGAACTCGGCCACCTCGCCGTCGGCGATCGCCGCCGAGGCGCCGTCGGCGAGGATGTGGTGCACGGCGAAGCACCAGACGTGGTCGTCCGCACCGATCCGGATGAGCCGGGACCGCACCAGCGGCCCGCCACCGGCCAGATCGAGCAGGGCGCCGGTCAGCTCGGCGACGAGCTCGTTCGCCCGGGTCAGCGGAGCATCGTCGGCCGAGACGTCGACGAACTCCGTCGGCAGCCCGGCGGGGGCCGCGACGAGCTGCCGCGGCCCGTCCGGCGTCACCGTGAACCGGGTCCGCAGCGCGCCGTGCCGGGCGACGACGGCGTCGACCGCCAGCCCCATCGCGACGACGTCGAGCGGCCCGGTGAAGCGGTTGGCGAGGTAGACGATCGGCGATGCGGTGCCCTCGTAGGCGGTGCAGAGATACCACATCCGCCGCTGATGCAGGGAGAGCGGGAACTCCCGCTCTGTCGTTTCTGCGGCGGAATGCGATTCGGACGCGGAGTGCACGAGAGCGCCCTCGCGGGCGCTCTCGTGATGATCGGGGCGGGTTGCCATCTCAGCGCAGCCTGATCGGGAGCACGTCGTGACCACGGAACATGAGCTGGGTCGGCGGCGGCGGCTCGGTGGCGAGGTGCAGCCCCGGGAAGCGTTCGAAGATCGCCGGAAAGGCGATGGCGCCTTCGAGCCGGGTCATCGCCGCACCGAGGCAGTAGTGGCCGCCCGCGCCGAAGGTGAGGATCGGCGTGACCGGGCCGCCCGCGTCGAACCGGCTCGGGTCGAAGACATCGGGCTCCGCATAGATGCTCGGGTCGCGGTTGGCGGCACCGAGCATGACGAGGATGGTGCTGCCCTCGTCACAGGGGAGCCCGCCGACGGTCTCGGCGCTGGACGCGTACCGCACGACGAAGTGGGCCGGCGGCTCGACCCGCAGAATCTCCTCCACATAGGAGGGGGCCCGCTCGGGCGACTCGACCAGCTCGTCGCGGAGCTCCGGCCGGTCGGCGAGGATGGCGAGCCCGTTGCCGAAGAGGTGGGTGGTGGTGACGAAGCCCGCGTTGAAGAGGGTGATCAGGTTGGCGATGAGCTCGGCATCGCTGAAGACGCCGGGAGTCTCGGCCTGCAGCCGGGCCAGGTCGCTGATCAGGTCGTCGCGGGGGTCGAGCCGCCGCTGCGCCACGAGTCCCGCGAAATAGGCGGTCAGCTCCCGCGTCGCCGCGTCGGCCCTGGTCATGTTGGGCCAGGTGCTCCCGTCGAGCTCGAAGATGGCGCTGATCGCGAGCACCCTCGGCCGCATCCAGCCCCGGTCCGCCTCGGGCACGCCGAGCAGGTCGCCGATGACGCAGCTGGGCACGGCGTAGGCGAACTCGGCCATGAAGTCGACGGTGTCGCCGTCGGCACCGAGCTGCGCGATCCGGTCGAGCCGGTCGTGGATCAGCTTGGTGATCGCCGGCTCCATGACCGCGACCCGGCGGGCCGTGAAGAGCTGCCCGACGAGGCGGCGCAGCCTGGCGTGCTCGGGCCCGTCGGTGAAGAAGATGGAGTCGCGCAACGTCTGCAGCACGGGGTGCTCGCGCCAGCGCGGGCTGTGCACGTCGAGGTAGTCGGCGTCGAGCTGGCGGAACCTGCCGTCGCGCAGGAGCTGGTTGACGGCGTCATAGCCGAAGACGGCGAGGTCGTAGCCGTCTTTCGACACATCGAGATGGCTCGCCGCACCGGCACTGTGCAGCTGCGCATACAGCTGGTAGGGGTTTACCCGGCCAGCTTCCGAGAGCAGTGCCTGTAGCTCCATTCGCCCACCGCCACTCCAGACTCCACTCTCCATCGGCAGTCAACTATTACCATACGCTCGTCCTTACTGAAAGGATTGTTTCCAGAGAGCTTCGCCATGCAGTAGTCCATGAAGGACTCCCAGACGCATCGCGTCGGTGACGAGAGGCGCGGTCAGCTCCCCCAGCAACGGCGTGAGCTGCGCGGGAACGAAGCGGCGCAGCGCACCCGGCGCCAGCGTACGCAGCCCGGCCCGGACCAGCGGGGCGGCGAGGACATCCGGCAGCCGATCGACGTCGGTGATCCACTCGGCCGCGACCACGCCGTAGAGGAAGGCGGTGAGCCAGAGCTGCACCAGCATCGAGTCGGCGACGACGGACCGCATCGCCCGCGCGCCGTCCACCTCGTCGACGGTGGCGGCGTAGAGGCGCAGCAGGTCCGCGACGGCGAGCCCCGAGGGAGCGAGGTAGTCGTGCGCCTTCACCACGTGCCAGGGCGCATCCGGCCCCGGGCGGACGTGGCAGGTCGCGATGCCCTCGAACATCCCCAGGTGCGGCACGACCCGCAGCCGTGACACCGTCGCGTCGACCGCCGCCGTCGGACCGGGCACGTCGTCCGCGAAGAGGGTCGCGTGCCGCGGGCCCATCAGCAGGTCGTTGCCGATCAGGCTCTCGCAGATCTCGTGCTCGGCGAGGTTGGGCACGCTCACCAGCGGCGTCAGGCCGGCCTCGGCCGCGTAGCGCAGCACCTGCACGTCGTCCGGGCCGGTGGCGCTCTCGGCGAAGTCGGCGAGCCCCTCGGCCACCGCGACCGGGAGCAGGACCGCGGTGGTCGGGATGTAGGGGTCCAGCACCGGCACCCAGGAGGCGCCCTCGATCGTGGCGAGCCGCACCGCATGCGAGGTCCGCGAACCCCACTCGCTGAAGAAGCAGAGGATCTCGCCCGGCAGGGCGGCGGCGGCCAGTCGGCAGCGATCGGCGAAGTCGGCGGTGAGCCGCATGTCGTCCTGCACCACGAGCAGGTGGGTGGCGCCCGGAGCCGCGGCACGCCAGGCCAGCCGCGCGGCCCGCAGCGCGTTGGGGGGACCGGCCGGATCGGGATCCTCCACAACGGACATCGCAAGCTCGGGATGGCGGGCGCACAGGTCCAGGGCCGCCTGTCTGCGACGGGGATGCGCCATCACCACGGCCGTGAGATCGGCTCGTCGTTGCGTCATTGTCACTGGTAGCGCTCCCATCGGAAACGATGATACTGAGTCCCTCGATGCTAGCAATGCTGTAAATATTCTTAACCATTAAGTCGATTGATGTCGGCCCCGGCCGCCGCGACCCTGGGAGCGCTCGTCAATAGGAGGTCTCATGCGGCGGTGGCTGCCCATCCTGTCGTTGCTCCCCCACGCCGGTCGCGCAACGGTCGCCGCCTCGGCGCTGCTCAACGTCGTCTTCGGCCTGCTGCCGATCGCCGTCATCTGGTGGATGAGCCTGCTGCTGGCGACGGTGCCCCACGCCGCGACCGAGGGCATCGGGATCGCCCTGGCGCTCACCGTCGGATCGCTGGCGCTGCAGCAGCTCCTCGGCCCCTTCCAGACCGCCCTCGCCGAGGTGATCTCCCGGCGGATCGACGGCCACTGCGTGCAGCTCCTGCTCGCGACCTCCTTCCGCGATGCTCCGATCGCCACACTGGAGCAGCCCGGCGTCCTGGACAGGCTCGCCGACATACGCTCCGCCTTCGACCGCACCACGGCCTCGCCCGGTGACGCGGCGGCGGCGACCCTCGCCCTGCTCGCACGGTATGTCCAGCTCGCCGGCGCCGTCCTGCTCATCGCCGTGGTGCTGGACCCGCTCACCGCCCTCGTGGTCGGTGCCACCGCGATCGTCATCCGCTTCGGCCAGCGCGGCTCGCTCGGCCGCTTCGGCGCCATGTGGGACGGGCTCACCGCCAACCGCCGCCGCCTGCACTACGTCCGCACCCTCGCCACCGGCACGGACGCGGCGAAGGAGATCCGCGTACTCGGCCTGCGGGGCTGGCTCGGCGACCGGCTCCGGGCGGAGAACGACGGCTACCTGCAACCGTTCTGGGCGGGTCGGCGGCGCCTGCTGATGTGGCCGTTCGTGGGCTTCGCGACCGTGGGGCTCCTCGGGGCCGCCCTCGCCCTCGCACAGCTCGCCAGGGGCACTGCGGCGGGCGAGCTGAGCCTGCTGCAGTTCGCCGTCGCGGTGCAGGCGGTCCTCATCCCGATCCGGTTCGGCGTCTATTTCCCCGAGTGCGACGTGCAGACCCAGTTCGGCACCCGCTCCTATACCGCACTCACCGACTTCATCGCGCTGGCCGGCGTGCCGGACGCCCCGCCGCCCCCGCCACGCGGTGCGGCGGACCGGCCCGTCCTCAGGCCCTCGACACCACGCTTCGCCGCACGGCGTGACGGCGGCGGGCCGGTCGGGGCGATCCGGTTCGAGGGGGTCGCGTTCGGCTATCCCGGCGGGCACCGGGTCTTCACCTCGCTCGACCTGGAGCTGCCCGCCGGACGGTCGACCGCGATCGTCGGGCTCAACGGGGCGGGCAAGACCACGCTGGTCAAGCTGCTCGCCCGCTTCTACGACCCCGACGGGGGCCGGATCACCGTGGGCGGCACCGACCTCGCCGAGCTCGACCCCCGCCAGTGGCAGCGCCGACTCGCCGTCATCTTCCAGGACTTCAACCGCTATGAGCTCAGCGCCGCCGAGAACATCGGGCTCGGCGACACCGACGAGGCCGCGCTGCTGCGGGCCGCAGACCGCGCCGGTGCGCGCGACGTCGTCGACTCACTCCCCGGCGGCCTGACAACCAACCTCTTCTCCCGGTACGCCGACGGCCGGGACCTCTCCGGCGGGCAGTGGCAGCGCATCGCCCTCGCCCGAGCCCTCCACGCCGTCCACTCAGGAGCGTCCGTGCTGATCCTCGACGAGCCGACCGCGCAGCTAGACGTGCGGGCGGAGGTGGAGTTCTACGACCAGTTCCTCACGCGAACCGAGGGCCTGACCAGCATCGTCATCTCGCACCGCTTCTCCACGGTGCGCCGCGCCGACCACATCGTGGTGCTGGAGCACGGCACCGTCGTCGAGCGCGGCGACCACGACAGCCTCCTCGCCGCCGACGGCCGGTACGCCGAGATGTTCCACCTCCAGGCGAGCCGCTTCGCCGCCGTCGGGGAGGTCGCCGCGTGAGAAGCCTCGGCGCAGCGATCGTGTTCCTGGTCCGGCTGGCGGTGCGTACCGATCGGCGGCGCTTCGTCATCGGGGTCGGGCTGCTCTTCATCGGCTACCTGTCGACGCCCTTCGTCGGCCTGCTGCTGCGGGACTTCACCAACTCCGCGCTCGCCGGTGCGGCCGGGACGGCGACGCTCTTCGCCGCCGGAGTCGCCCTGCTGCTCGTCTTCGAGCTGATGATGGGGCACTTCGCGCACCTGTACTACTTCGAGCTCGGTGAGCAGTGCGGCGCGAAGCTCGAGGATGAGCTGCTGCAGATCGCCAACGGCACCCCCGGCCTCGCCCACCTCGACGATCCCGAGTTCGCCGACACCCTCGCCCTGACCCGCCAGGACGTCGGGCAGACCCGGCCCGCCCTGGAGGGTGTGCTGCACCTGACCGGGCTGCTCCTGCGGGCCGGGGTCACCACGGTGATCCTCGCCTTCGTCAACCCCTGGCTCGTCCTGCTGCCGCTGGCGGCCGTGCCACCCGTACTCATCGCGAAACGGGCCCAGGGCCTCGCCAACCGGGCGAGGGAGGCCAACGCCGAGCGGACCCGGCTCACCGGCCACCTGCTGGAGCTCGCCGCCGACGCCGACGCCGTCAAGGAGATCCGCCTCTTCGGCGCCGACCGGCACCTGATGGCCCGGCAGGCCGAGACCTGGTCCGAGGCGACGGCCGCCATCTGGCGGGCCTATCGGCGAGCCGCCGCCCTCCGCGCGAGCGGCCAGCTCCTCTTCGCCCTCGCCTACGGCACCTCGATCCTGCTCGTCATCGATCAAGCCGTGGCGGGCACCGCGAACGTCGGCGACGTCATCCTCGTGGTGACCCTCGCCGTGCAGATCAGCGTGCAGGTCGCGAGCGCGCTCGGCCTGCTCGCGATCCTGCAGGCCGCCGGTCGCACCGTCGAGCGGCTGGCGATGCTGCGCGAGCGCGCCACACCCGCCCCGCCCGGCCGCAAGCAGGCACCGCGCCGACTGCGCAAGGGCATCAGGCTGGAGCACGTCACCTTCGGCTACGGCGACGAGACCGTGCTCGACGAGGTCTCGCTGCGCATCCCGGCGGGCAGCATCGTCGCGGTCGTCGGCGAGAACGGCGCGGGCAAGAGCACGCTCGTGAAGCTCCTGTGTGGATTCTACGAGCCGACCGGCGGGCGGATCACCGTCGACGGCACCGATCTGCGCTCGTTCGCCGCCGACGCCTGGCACGGCGGGATCGCCATGCTCTTCCAGGACTTCGCCAAGCTGGAGCTGCGGCTGCGCGACAACGTCGGGGTGGGCGACCTACCGCGGATCGGCGACGACGCGGCGCTGACCGACGCGCTCGTCCGGGCACGCGCCACGGAAACACGGGACCGGGTGCCGGGAGGGCTCGACGGCGCGCTCGGTCGGGCGTACGCCGATGGTGCCGAACTCTCGGGCGGGCAGTGGCAGTCGCTGGGCCTGGCCCGCGCGCTGATGCGGCCGACCCCGCTGCTGCTGGCGCTCGACGAGCCGGCCGCCGCCCTGGACGCTGCGGCCGAGCACGCGCTCTTCGAACGGTTCGCCACGACGGCCCGGGCCGCCCGCCGGGAGTCAGGTGCCGTGACCCTCTTCGTCTCGCACCGCTTCTCCACGGTGCGCCTGGCCGACCTGATCGTGGTCCTCGCCGACGGCCGCGTCACCGAACAGGGCACCCACGACCAGCTGATGGCGAGAAACGGCCTCTACGCCGAACTCTTCACCCTCCAGGCACGGGTCTACCGGTGAACCCCGTGCGGTTTCCGTCGTTCTGGCGACGGAAACGCACAAGATTCAGATCTTCTTGCCCAGGATGTAGCGGATGGCGACGATCAGCACCGCGATGCCGCCCACAATGCCCACGATCTTCAGCAACGGTTGCAGGGCATTGCCCTGCTCCGCCGCGACCTCCACCAGCGTCAGCATCGCCACAGTCTGCCAACTATCGGCGCCGCGCGCGATACCCGAGCAGCACCCCGAGATCCGCAAGATCCCCGCAACTCTTGAAGAGTCGGTGTTACTCCGGCCGCTGCCAGCCCTCGGTGGGCAACGCGGTCAGGTCCGGACGATGCTCCATCGTCTCCGCGTCGAAGGAATCGACGAAGCCCGAGCTGGTCGAGGTCGGCGGCCGGGAGGGCGTCACCACCGGCACGTAGACCTGGGCATCGACGCAGACCGAGAGGATCAGCGCGGCCGCGACCGCGGTGGGCCGCTGCACCGGGTCGTCCCGCATGCAGCCCGCCCAGATCGTCGCCACCCGGGGTGCGAGGTCCTCCACCGTCGGCAGGACCAGCAGCTCCGGGAAGAGGTGCAGGGCGTCGGGCTCCGGCAGGGGTCCGGGCGGCGGGGGGCGGCCCGCGGCGAGGCACTGGTGCAGGAGTACGCCGAGCGCGTACATGTCGCTGGCGGGGGTGACGGGGTGGTGGCCCTCGACCCGCTCGGGTGCCATGTAGCCGGCCGTGCCGACCATGCTGCCGTCGGCGTTGCGATCGGGGGTGCCGGTCATGGCGGCGATCCCGAAGTCGAGGATCTTCGCACCGGCGGGGGTGATGACGACGTTCGCCGGTTTGATGTCGCGGTGCACGATGCCGTGGCCGTGCGCGGCGGCGAGACCGGCGGCGACCTCGGCGCAGACCTTCACCGCGAACCGCCAGTCCATCGGCCCCTGGCGCAGGTAGTCGACGAGCCGTGGCCCCTCGATCAGCTCCATCACCAGGTAGGCGGCACCGAGACCGGCCCGCCGGGAGGTGCCGAAGTCATAGACGGCGGCGACGTTGGGGTGCCCGATCCGCGCCGCGTAGCGGGCCTCGTTGTGCGCCCGGTCGTAGGCGTGGGCGTCCTGGGTGTGCTCGGGCGTCAGCAGCTTGACCGCGACCACGCGCTCGAGCACGGTGTCGTAGGCCTGCCAGACGGCGGCCATGCCACCCTGGCCGATCTGCTGTTGCAGCCGGTAACGACCTCCCAAGTCGCGCAACTTCGCTTCACGTCCTGTCTGACCTGCCGTTATAGCTAGACACCACTCGGCATTGCCGTCACGGATTCTACCGACAAGATCGCTTCACGTCGCGACGAGCGGTTCATCCCCACCTTGCCCCAAGATCACACCAACTCTTCAAGAGTTGCAGCTTTGGGGGGTCCACCACCGGCTTCGGGGGTCCGCCACCGGCTTCGGGGGTCCGCCACCGGCTTTCGGGGGCTCCGCCACCGGCGGGAACCCGCATGCCGCGGCCACGATCGCCGCAACTCTTCAAGAGTCGGTGCTAAAACGGCGAGTCCAGGTCACGCCGAGCAGGGCGCCCGGGACCAGGACGCCGAGGACCAGGGTGACCAGGCTGAGGACCCACTCCGAACCGCCGAGCAGCCCGGCGTGCCGCGAGTGGAATACGAGGTGCAGCGCGGAGAAGAGCACCACCCCGGTGAGCACCACCCGGGTCACCCGCCGATCGGCGACGGCCGCCGCGATCGCGAGCAGCACCCCGAGCGTCAGGAACGTCGCGCCGAGGTCCGCGATCAGGTGCTCGTTATAGGGCGGGTACGCCGCGGTCCAGCGGTGGCCGAAGCCGGGGAACCGGGCGAAGAAGTCCGCGGGCGCGACATATGCCCAGCTCCCCCACCACAGGTGCACGGCCGCGAGCCCGCCGAGCACCGCCCGGGCGCTAGAGCTTGGACTCATAGCGCGTGACCCCCGAGGTCACGGCGCCCTTGGCGAGGCGCCCCTTAGCCGTGGTGTCGCCGTAGAGCGCCCAGCGCAGGAAGTCGAGCATCGTGCGCATCATCTGGTCGAAGCCCTTCGCGCCGGGGCCGAGGTACTCGCCGTGGCCCTGGCCGATCTCGGTGAGGAAGGCCTTCGGCCAGCTCAGCTTGGCGTACGCGTTGTGCCCGGTCGCCCAGGAGACCGTGCCGTCCTTGTCTCCGTGCACGAAGAGCACCGGGGTTCTCGGCCCGCTGAAGGTGCCCATCGGACCGCCCGCGATGACGATCCCGGCCTTGATCCGGGTGTCCCGCTTCCCGGACGCGAGCATCCCCGCCGTGGTGAAGCCACCCGCCGAGTGCCCGGCCGCGCCGACGTGGGACCCGTCGAGGTGCCCGGCGAACCGGTCCCCCGACCTGGTGTTGAGCTCGAGCACCTTGGTGACCACATAGGACGCGTCAGCGGGCTGGTTGCCCATGTCACCGGCGTTGAACGGGGACGCGCCCTTCTTGGTGAAGGGGTAGGCGGGTGCCGCGACGACGAACCCGGCGGCGGCGAAGCGGGTGGTGAGCTGCTGGTAGTACTCCGGGAGCCCGTTGAGGCCGTGGCTGAAGACGAGCACCGGGAAGACTCCGGCGGCCACGGGGGTGTTGGACCCCTTCGACGTCGCCGGGTACCACACCGTGGTCGGCAGGGAGCGCCCCGATCGGGAGAGGCTGAGGCTCCGCGTACCGATGGCGAAGGTCTTGGTCGGAGCGCGCGGCCCGGCGGTCGGCGACGGAGCCGGAAGCTGGGTCGCGGAGAGCCCGACCGGCTCGTCGGTGCCCGCGGGCAGCGCTTCCCCCGACGCGGCAGGAGAGCCCGCGACGGGCTGCGGATCGTTGGCGCTGGATCCGCAGCCCGCGAGGGCGAGGCACAGAGCTGCTGCGACGAGAGCGTGACGGCGAATGCGCACCCGCCGACTCTAGCCCTCCCCGATGGCCGGCTCTAGGCTCCGCGCAGGGACAGGATCCGCGCCGCCGAGGTCCCCAGACCGGTGGGCCGGATGAGCTGCGGCCGCACGGCCGAGGTGTGGCCCAGCTCCGACTCCGGGTAGCGCCGGGTGACCCGGTGCCAGTGGACGATCGCGACCATCCAGTCCTGCAGCTCCACGACGTAGGCGCCGAGGACCTGGCGCGCCTGAGCGTCCAGACCGTAGTCGTCGAAGAGCGCGGGCAGCTCCACGGCGACGAGGTGCTCGAACTGCTGCAGCCGCGACGTCATCAGGTCGTTGACGATCGCGACTGCCGTGACCCGGTCGCAGTTGAGGAAGTTCTGCACCACCAGTACGCAGTTGTGCAGCTCGCCCTCGAACTCGATCTCCTTCTGGTAGGAGAAGATGTCGTTGAGCAGGCAGGCGTAGTCCTGGGCCGAGTTCTCCAGTGCTCGCATCGGTGATGTCCGATAGATCTCCGGCGGCACCGCCTGGCCGTGCGAGATCCGGGCGAGGGCCATCGTCATGTCGGAGCCGAAGGTCTTGCGCCGCATCTCGATGTAGTCGACGGGATCGGGGATCCGGTGCTGGATCTCGTTGGCGAGCTCCCAGATCCAGCTCGCCGTCATGACCTGCACCGTCGCGCGGAACTCCTGCCGCGCGCCGTCGGTCATCGGCGACGCGGTGCGGTGCCACAGGTCGGCGAGGCCCTTCTCGACCGGATTGGTCGGCAGCGGTGTCTCGCCGCAGTCGAGCGGCATGTAGGCGTTGAGCCGCTCGTTGAAGGCCTTAGCCCCGGTCAGGTCCTTGGTCCGGCCGAAGATCTGCGGCAGGTAGTCGTCACCGTAGGTGCCCCAGGTCAGCCAGCCCGACGAGAGGTCCATGTCGGCGGCCGAGCCGTCCGGGTCGATCCCGGCCGAGCAGATCGGGAAGTCGAAGCCGATCAGCTGCTTCTCGGTCCAGAGACCGGAGCCGGCGAGGCCCGGCTGCGGCGCGAGGAAGCCCATCCGGTGCGACCACTCGACGCAGCTGCTCCGCGCGCTGTCGAGATGCGGGTTGAGCCGCAGCTGGTAGGGCATGTAGAACTCGGGCAGCGCGGTCGGGCCGACCCGCTGGAAGGGCACGTGGGTGAAGGTACGCACCCGGGCGCCGAGCATCTCCGGCGTGAGCCCCAGCCGGGCGGCGGCCGTGCCGAGCCCCACCGGACCTGGGTGGAAGACGCCGAGCTCGGGCTCGGATCCCCGGGTCGCACCGTTCATGTATCGGCTGGACCGCATGTGCCACTCGTGCCCGCCGGACTGCCAGTCCTGCAGGCCCTTGACATAGGCGCCGACCGCGAGCCGCTCCTGCGGCGTGAGCCGGTGCTCCTCGAACAGCGGCGGCAGCTCGGTGAAGACGGTGTTCTCGAACTGCTGCAGCCGCGAGGTGAGCAGGTCGTTGACGGCATCGGCGGAGCGCTGCGTGTCATAGCCGAGGAACTTCTCGAAGACGAGCACGCCGTTGCTGAGCTCGCCCTCCTCCTCGATCTCCCGCTGATAGGAGAAGAGGTCGTTGCGCAGGTGGACGGCGTCGGCGAAGCAGTCCCGCAGCACGCGCAGGGGGCGGCTCGCGGCGACGGCGTCGGGCACCTCGGCACCGGCGGCGTGCTCGACGAGGCAGGCCGACCAGGGCGCGCCGCCGACCTTGCGCCGCATCTCGATGTACTCCACCGGGTTGGAGACGCGGCCCTCGCTGATGTTGGCGAGTTCCCAGCGCGACTCCTCGAGCAGGTGCTCGGTGCACTCGACGAAGCGGGTGCGCCAGCCCACCGACATCGACGGCGTCGTGCGCGCCCACAGGTCGGCGAGGCCCTTCTCGACCGGGTTGGTCGGCTCGGGCACGTCGCCGGTGGGGTGCACCGGCATGAACTGGCCGAGCCGGTCGAGGTAGGCCTTCGCGCCCGCCTGGTCGCGGCTGCGCTTGAACTCCTCCAGGAAGTGGTCGTCGAAGAAGAAGACCCAGACATACCAGTCGGTGACGAGATCGAGCTCCTCGGCCGAGCAGTCCGGGTGGGTGTATGCGCAGAGCAGCGCATAGTCATGGGCGTCGAGGTCGTCCTGGGTCCAGATCCCGGACCCCTCCAGCATCCCCATCTCGCGGGCCCACGCCGTCGTGTGCTCGCGGGCGCTCTGCACGTGCGGGTTCAACCGGGCAGGGTAGGGCAGGTAGAACGGGGGAAGTTCGAAAGGTTGCATCAACAGTCAGCCTCTCCACTATGTATTTCGATCCCAGCAGCCACCAACCGGAATGTCACGCTCTGCCCAACCGAAGCCACCCGTTCGTGGTGACTGTGCTGTGTGGATTACCGCATTGTCGGCTGCCGTATTGACAACGCGCCGCCCGCTTGACAGCGTCGAGTAGCTGCGACAACACTCGCGGCGACAACTGAAGAGCACGGTGGTGGGGGAAGTCCGGTGTGAATCCGGCGCTGACCCGCAACGGTGAGTCCGCGATCCGTCGATCGCGGCGAGCCCGAATGCCCGCCGACGTGCATATTCACCCCCTCCCGTCGTGGTCCGCGGGACGGCGCCGCGGGCCGCACCCACAGGTGCGCGCCGGTTCCGGTCTGCTGTCATGCGGACCGACGGGACCACCCGGAAAGGCGCCAGCACATGACTCCCGCAACCACCGCCCTCACCCCGCCCGGACGGCTGCGCCGTCTCGCCGCCACCGTCGCGGCCGGCCTCCTGCTCGCGACCGGCCTCGTCGTCGGCGAGGCCTCACCGCAGGCCGCCAACGCCGCCGCCTGCTCCGGGTCGACCGGCGTCACCGTGATCGTCGACAACGGCTCGCTCGGCGGCGGCACCACGGTCGCCTGCGCGCTCGGCGATCCGACCAGCGGCCTGACCGCCCTCACCGGCGCCGGGTTCAGCTACGCCTTCGTGCCCAGGTTCCCGGGCTTCATCTGCCGGATCAACAGCCTGCCCAACCCGTGCAACGGCGCTCCCGCCACGGCGTACTGGTCCTACTGGCACGCCACCCCCGGCGGCACGTGGTCCTACAGCGGCAGCGGCGCGGGCAGCTACAACCCCGCCCCGGGCACGGTCGAGGGCTGGGCCTTCGGCGCCGGAACCGCCCCCAGCGTCGCCCCGTAACCCATCCCGCGACGCAAGCGGCGCCGCCCGTCACCCGGGCGGCGCCCCTCCCCTGAACTTTAATGCTGGACACGCCGCGAAAAGTGCAACAAAGGTCAGGATCCATCCAGCCGTCGCCGCCGCGCCGTCCACACGCCCAGCCCCGCGAGCACCGCGATGATCACTCCGGCGACCGCGACCCCGGTGAAACCGCCGCCACGCTGCGCGTCCACCTCCGCCACGACGGGCGAGACGACCTCGGTGGCTACGCCCACCGGCGAACTCGTCACCGCCACCGGCACCGGGCTGGCCGAAGGAACCGCCGAGGACCCCGCGACACCCCCGGGCGTGCCGGTCGCACCCGGCGTAGGCCGAGCCGGCGACACCTCCGGCCGAGGTGAAGCAGGCTTCGCCGAAGGCGACGGCTTGGGCGCTGACGGTTTCGCGGGCGGCGAGATGCCGGGCCGGCCGCCGCTGCCGAATGCCCAGCCCTCCACCGTGCCCGCCTTCGGGTCATAGGCGGTGGCCCCGAGGTTGCTGTAGGACCACGATCCGCCCCGGTCAGCGTGCCAGTAGGACCAGTAGGCGCTCGAGGGCGGCGTGTTCACACAGGGCTCGTCCGCCGCGCCGGGCTTGCCGTCGATGCGGCAGACGAAGGCGGGGCCCCACTTCTGCGTACCCGTCGTGGTGAAGCCCGCGCCCCGCAGCGCCGCGAGTCCCGTCGCGGGGTCTCCCGACGCGCAGCCGGTCTTGATCCCGCCGCCGAGTGAGCCGAAGTCGACCACGACGGTGACCCCGGTCGCGCCGGAGCAGGCGGCGGCCCGGGCCGGGGCGGCCGGACCGGCCACCGCCAGCCCGGCCGCCACGACACTCAGCGCGAGCCCGGCGATGATCCGGGACCTCATCATGCAGCCGGTTCGCTCAGGCGACGACGGCGGCGACCGACCACGAAGGCGACCGCACCGATGCCGACCAGTGCGGCACCGCTCCAGATGAGCAGCGCGACGGGCTGGCCGGTGACCGGCAGGCCGCCGCCCTCACCCGGCACGGGGGACGCGGAGCCGCTCGTCGACGGCGAAGCGGGAACGGAGGCGGACGGCGAGGGGGATGCCGTCGCGCAGAGCAGCACCGGCGCGGCGTCGGCGGCCTGCGCGCCGTCGAGCTCGGCGAATCCGTGCCCGGAAAGGCCCAGGATCGCCTGCGCGGTGGCCCGGTTGGCGTTGGCGGCGTCGAACCCGGTCCCGTCGTAGGCGACCCCGCCCCGGTCGGCGACCGCGCCCGCGCAGCCGACCTGGAGCTTCGTGAGGTAGGCGACCGCCTTGTTGGCGGCGGTGGCGCGGCCCGCGACCCGCAGGGCCTGCGCGGCGAGGCCGGTGCTGTTGGCGTTCTCACCCGAGGTGGGGCCGCTGCCGCCGAAGCCGCCGTCGGCCTTCTGCTTGGTGAGCAGCCACTCCACGCCCTCGGTGGCGTTGGCGGAGTCGCCCGCGGCGATCAGCGCCTGCACGACCATGCCGGTCGAGTCCACATCGGAGGCACAGGTCGGCTGCTCCAGGTAGAGCGGGAAACCGCCGTCGGCGCACTGCGTACCGGCGAGGTAGGTCACCGCGGCGGCGGGCACACCGGCGGCGGTGCGGTCGAGGGCGAGCACGGCGAGGGCTTGGCTGAAGCCGTTGCTGTAGTCGCCGTAGGCCGACTTGTCGACGAACCGACCCGACGCGGCCATCAGCGCGCGCAGCCGGGAGTCGAGGTCGACGCCGCCGAAGGAGGCCGGGTTCTTGCCCTGGACCTGCACCGCGAGCATCAGCTTGGCGTGCGCACCGGCATAGGACTCGTCGGTCCCGTCGCCGATGTAGCCCGCGAGCGTGTCGGCATCGGCGAGCCAGGCGAGGGCCTTGTCCGCGTTGTCACCGGCGACCCCGGCCGCCGCGAAGGCGAGCACGGCGTCGAGGGT
Source organism: Allocatelliglobosispora scoriae (assembly GCF_014204945.1). NCBI lineage: Bacteria > Bacillati > Actinomycetota > Actinomycetes > Micromonosporales > Micromonosporaceae > Allocatelliglobosispora > Allocatelliglobosispora scoriae. The sequence continues at coordinate 644,034 of NZ_JACHMN010000003.1, read as the reverse complement.
GAGCCCCTGGTCGGGGTAGACGAGACCGCCGCCGAAGTCGGACTCGAACCGCTCGCCGTCGACGAGCTGGCGGGCGAGCCAGCCGCCGGCCGCCGCTGCGGGCTGATCGGTGGTGGGCGGCGCGGCCTGCGCGGGAGCGGCACCGGCAAAGGCCAGAACCGCGACAGCGGCGACGGCGGCAAGCCGCGCGCCGCCGCGCGGGAGGAGGGATGGACGCAGCATGAGGGGGTACGCCTTTCGGTGCGGGGCGCGAAACGGACCCCGGCACCGACGCACCCGCCACCCGTCAGGGCACGGCGTTGAGCGGTCGACCCGGGCCCCATCCCGTGAACCACGACGGGAGCTTCAGTAGGGGCTCAGCACGGCCGTGGGTAATCGGGCTCGCCAGGACATCGAGGATGTCGAGGACTTACCGTTGCGGGTCAGCGCCGGAATCACACCGGACTTCCCCCACCACCGTGCACATACAGTTGTGGTCGCCAGTCTCGACACCGTCGCCCCGCGCTGTCAACCGCAAGCCGTGCCACTGTGACCCACCCCGCCCCCAGCGCCCCCCTGAATTTTAATGCTGGACACGCCGGTGCGAGTGCAACAAAGGTCAGGGGCTAGTTGATCCTGACCTTTGTTGCGCTTTTCGCGGCGTGTCCAGCATTAAAATTCAGGGGAGTGCGGGAGCGGGGCGGCTGGGGACGCGCAGGGCGAGGAGCGGGTAGATCGCCACCGAGAGCATCGCCGCGCCGACCATCGAGGCCGCGATGTCGGGACCGATGAAGCCGCGTTCGACACCGAGATCGGTCGCGACCACGACGAGCGGCAGCTGTGCCGCCGCGAAGAGCGCGAGCTGCCGACGCTGCGGCTCCGGTTGGTCGTTGCGGTGGACGACGTATGTCACCAGGCCCCGGGCCAGCAGGAACAGCAGCAGCACCAGGGGCAGCAGGAGCAGCGCCTTCGGACTCGCCAGCAGGGCGCGCAGGTCGAACCGGACCCCGGTCATCACGAAGAAGATCGGGATGAGCAGCCCGAACCCGATGCCGTCGAGCTTCGACTCGACCTGCTCGGCCTCGTGCTCGCTGATGGTCGCGAGGACCAGCTTCATCGTGATGCCGGCCGCGAAGGCCCCCATGATCATATCGAGGTTGAGCGCGACCGCGATCCAGACGAAGGCGACGGCGGCGAGCAGGCACAGGCGTACGGCGAACTGCGCGCTCGTCCCCAGTGTGGCGGTGAGCAGCCGCCGCAGCCGCTCGGAGGGCTCGCGCATCGCCAACAGCGCCGCACCCACCGTGAGCAGCACGAAGAGCACGAGCGCGATGATCGTCCGACCCGGCCGGGCACCGCTGAGGAAGAGCGCGATCGCGATCATCGGGGCGAATTCGCCGATCGCGCCGACCGCCATGATCCGGGCGCCGAGCGGCTGCGGCAGGAGCCCGGCGTCGCGGACGATCGGCAGGATCGTGCCGAGTGCCGTGGTCGAGACCGCGACGGCCACCACCATCGTCGCGCCGAGGTCGCGGGTGGCGATCCCGGCGACGAGCAGGCCGACCGCGAAGGAGCAGATCCAGCCCACGGTGGCGAGCTTGATCGGCTTACCGGCGATCCGGCGGAAGTCGACCTCGTATCCGGCGAGGAAGAAGAGCATCATGACGCCGAGGTCGGCGAGGGCGCCGACGACATCCCCGTCGTGCACCCAGCCGAGGATCGCCGGGCCGAGGATGATGCCGAGCGCGATCTCGACGACGACGGTGGGGATCGCGACCCACCGCCGCAGCCGGTCGGCGATGAGGGGCCCCATCAGGGCGGCGGCCATGATCAACGCGACGTACCGCCAGATGAGGCTGCTCACCCGATCATGATGACAGCCGTTATGTCCGATTCACGGCAAGACCGCGATCAGGGCAGCAGATCCCGCAGCGGGACGGCCGGATCCGCGAGCTTCTCCAGGTCGACGCAGTTCCCGGCCCAACCGGCCCGGACCAGGGCCTGGATGTCGTCGGTGACATCCCAGACGTTGACGTTCATCCCCGCCGTGACCCGGCCGGTGCCCGAGACCCAGAACGCGATGAAGCCTTCCTCGATGGACGGCTCACCCCGGAAGACGAGCCGGTCGTCCCGGTCGGCGAAGCCGGCATACTCCATGCCGAGGTTGAACTGGTCGGTGAAGAAGTAGGGCACCGGGTCGTAGGCGACATCCTGCCCGAGCATCGACCGCGCCGCGGCCGGACCGCCGTCGAGCGCGTTGGACCAGTGCTCCACCCGCAGGTGGCGGTCGATCGACGGGCGGAAGGACGAGGCGACATCGCCGCAGGCGTAGATGTCCGGATCGGCCGTTCGCAGCGACGCGTCCACGACGATGCCGTTGTCGACGGCGAGGCCCGCCGCGAGCGCGAGCTCCGCGGCCGGCTGGATGCCGACGCCGACCACGACCACGTCGGCGGCGATCTCGGTGCCGTCGTCGAGAAGGACGCTGCGCACGTGCCCGTCGAGGTCGCCGAGGGAGCGCACGCCGATGCCGAAGCGGAACGCCACGCCGTTCGCCTCGTGCAGGTCGCGGATGATCTTCCCGATCTCGTCGCCGAGCACCCGGCGCAGCGGCGCCCAGTCGAGCTCGACGACCGTCACGTTGCAGCCGTGCGACCGGGCCGCTGCGGCGACCTCCAGGCCGATCCAGCCCGCGCCGACGATGAGCACCTCACCGCCCGTCTTGAGGGCCGCGAGCAGCGCGTCGGACTCCTCGGCGGAGCGCAGCGACAGTACGCCCTGCGCCTCGGCCCCCGGGACGTCGAGGCGACGCGCCCGGGAGCCGGTGGCGAGCAGGAGCTTGTCGTAGTGCAGCCGCTCGGTGCCGTCGACCACGACGGCGTGCTCGGCCGGATCGATGCCGGTGACGGTCCGTCCGAGCCACAGCTCGACCTGCTGCTCGGCGTACCAGTCGGGGTCGTGCACGTAGATCTTGTCGCGCGGCTCGGCGCCCTGCAGGTATCCCTTGGAGAGCGGCGGCCTTTCATAGGGCCGCTCGGTCTCCGAGCCGATCAGCACCACCCGGCCGGTGAATCCCTCGGCGCGGAGGGTCTCCGCAGCCTTGGCACCGGCGAGTGATGCACCGACGATGACGAATACCTGCTGGTCGCTGGAGTCCATGGGACCCAGCCTCTCACGTATCGAGCGCGTTCGCCGCGATGACCTCCTTGAACCAGTGCGCCGACTCCTTGGGGATCCGCCGCTGCGTGGTGTAGTCGACGTGCACCAGACCGAACCGCTTGTCGTAGCCGTATGCCCACTCGAAATTGTCGAGCAGCGACCAGGCCAGGTAGCCCTGCAGGTTGACCCCGGCGGCGATGGCCTCATGGGCGGCGAGCAGGTGCGACCGCAGGAAGTCGATGCGGTCGGCGTCGTTGACCCGGTCACCGTCGACGACGTCGTAGAAGGCGGCGCCGTTCTCAGTGATCATGAGCGGCGTCTCCGGGTAGTCCCGGCCCAGCCGCAGCAGCAGGTCCCGCAGGCCGCTCGCGTCGATCGGCCAGTCCATCGCCGTGGTCGGCCGGTCCTGCGGCACGAAGACGACGCCCTCGGTGCCCGGGAACTGCGTCGACGGCGCCGTGCCGACCTTCGCCGCGAGGATCGTCGGCACGTAGTAGTTGACCCCCAGGAGGTCGATCGGCGCCGCGATGATCGCGTCGTCGCCCGGCCTGATGTGGTCGAGCCCGGCGAACCGGGCCGTCAGGGCCAGCATGTCGGTCGGGTACCGCCCGCGCAGCAGCGGGTCGAGGAAGATCCGGTTGTGCAGCCCGTCCACGATCGTCGCCGCGTCCACGTCGTGGCTCGACGAGGGGTCCAGCGGGGTCGCGTGGGTCAGGTTGACCGTGATCGAGACCTCGCGGGCCCCGCCGGCCCGCAGCGCCTGCACCGCCAGGCCGTGGCCGAGCAGCAGGTGGTGCGCGGCGCGGAAGGAGGCCGGGGTCTCCGTCCGCCCCGGCGCGTGGTCGCCCGAGCTGTAGCCGAGGAACGCCGAGCACCACGGCTCGTTGAGCGTGGTCCAGGTGCGCACCCGGTCACCGAGGCGGGCGTGGACCGCGGCCGCGTAGTCGGCGAAGTGGTATGCCGTCTCGCGGTTGGTCCAGCCGCCCCGGTCCTCCAGCACCTGCGGCAGGTCCCAGTGGTAGAGCGTCACCATCGGATCGATGCCCGCCGCCAGCAGCGCGTCGGTCAATCGATCGTAGAAGTCAAGCCCTCGCTGGTTGGTCGGGCCGGTCCCGTCCGGCTTGACGCGGGGCCAGGCCGTGGAGAACCGATAGGTTTGTACGCCGAGATCGCGCATGATCGCGACATCCTCGGGATAACGGTGGTAGTGATCGCAGGCGATGTCCCCGGTGTGGCCCCGGTAGACCTTGCCCGGCGTGCGGGCGAAGGTGTCCCAGATGGACGGGGTCCGTCCGTCCTCCGCACTCGCGCCCTCGATCTGGTAGGACGCTGTGGCGACCCCCCAGCGAAAGCCCTCCGGGAAGGCGGCTCGGGTCGCGAGTGCCTGCTCGTCGATCTGCGTCATCCCTTGATCGCTCCCTGCATGATTCCTTGGATGAGGTACTTGCCCAGCAGCGCGAACGCGATGATCAGCGGCAGCGTCGCGAGAGCGGCACCGGTGAGGGTCAGCGAGAAGTCCGTGATGTAGCCGCTGGCCAGGTTGGAGAGCGAGATCTGCACGGTCGGGTCCTCGGGCGTCAGCACCACGAGCGGCCAGAAGAAGTCGTTCCAGGCCGTCATGAAGGTGAGCATGCCCAGCACGGCGGCGGCCGGCCGCGCGACCGGGAGCACCACGTGCCAGAAGAGCATGATCGTGCTGCAGCCGTCGACGCGACCGGCTTCGAGCAGCTCACCCGGGAGCGCCGACGAGAGGTACTGGGTCATGAAGAAGACCCCGAAGGCGCTGACCAGGCTGGGCGCGATCACCGCGTACATCGTGCCGAGCATGTTGAGCTTCGCCATCAGGATGTAGAGCGGGATGATGCCGAGCTGGGTCGGGACCATCATCGTCGCCACGACGGCGACGAAGAGGCCCGGCTTGCCGCGGAAGTTGAGCTTGGCGAAGGCGAACCCGGCGAGGGTGGAGAAGAGGATCACGCTGAAGGTGATCACCGTCGACACGATCGCCGAGTTGATGAGTGCCTGGCCGAACGGGACCGTGTCGAAGACCCGCTGGATGTTGTCGAGGAGGTTGCCGCCCGGCGTCAACGGCGGCGGCACGTCGCCGAGCGCCGAGTTGTCGCGCGAACCGACGACGATGCTCCAGTAGAACGGGAACGCCGAGAAGAAGAGGAACGCGATCAGCGTCAGGTACATCAGCAGGCCGGGCTTGCCGTCCCGGCGGAAGATCGGCCGGACGGGGTGCTTCTTCCTGGCAGCCGGCTGCTCGGTAAGCGGCCTGGCCGAAAGTTCGGTGGCCATCAAGCCCTCCGGATGCGTCGGATGATGAAGAAGTTGGCGGCGGCGACGAAGGTGATCACCAGGAACATGAGCCAGGCGGTCGCGGATGCGTAGCCGAAGTCGAACCGGCTGAAGCCGATCTCGTAGAGGTAGAGCGAGAGTGTCTGGAACTGGCGGTCCGAGCCACCGGTCAGGCCGCCGCCGAAGAGCAGCGGCTCGGCGAGCACCTGCATGCCGCCGATGCTGGAGATGATGACGGTGAAGATGATCGTCGGACGGATCGACGGGATCGTGATCTTCCGGAGCCGCTGCATGGAAGTGGCACCATCGATGATTGCCGCTTCGTGGAGCGATTCCGGTACCGCCTGCATCGCGGCGAGGTAGATCAGGGCGTTGTACCCCGTCCAGCGCCAAATGATCATGACCGAGATCGCGATGTGCGAGCTCGCCGTACCCGACTGCCAGTCGATGTGGCCGACACCGACGATGCCCAGCACCCAGTTGATCAGACCGTAGTCCCGGCCGAAGAGCTGGCCGAAGATGATCGTGACGGCGACGACACTGGTGATGTTGGGCAGGATCAGGCCCGCACGCCAGAGCGACTGGCCGCGCAGGCGGTTGTTGAGCACGTGCGCCAGGATCAGCGCGAAGATGAGCTGCGGAACGGTCGAGATCACCCAGATCGACAGGGTGTTCCACAGCGCGTTCCAGAAGAACGAGTCCGCGAGCAGATCCTTGTAGTTCTGGATGCCGATGAAGGTGTGGGTGTCGGAGATGAGGCTCCAGTCGTGGAGCGAGACCCACGCGGTGTAGAGCAGCGGGAAGATGCCGAGGATGGCGAAGAGGATGAAGAAGGGTGAGATGTAAAGGTACGGAGAGGCCTTCACATCGAGGCGGTGCAACCAGGATTTCACGGCGTTCAGGTCTCCTGAAGAGGGGCCCGGTCCCGGCAGGGGTCACAGAGTCTGCCGAGACCGGGAGTTGGCGGGGCTAGAGCTTCTTTACCTCTGCTAGCGCCTGGGTCCATGCCGCGTCAGGAGCCTGCTTGCCCTGCTCCACACGGGTCAGCGCGTTGATGATCGCGGTGTTGATGTCGCCGGCCTTCGGGCCGAGGTACTGCGCCTTCATCGTCGCGACCGACTCGGAGAAGATCTTTCCGACCGGGGCGTTGCTGAAGAACGGGTTGACGAAGTCCGTGATGACCGGGTCGCTGTAGAGCGTCGAGGTCGACGGGAAGTTGCCCTTGTCGCGGAAGACCTTCGCCTGCTGCGCCGGGCTGGTCAGCCAGGCCGCCAGCTCGTACGCCTCCTTGGCGTGCTTGGACTGCTTGGGGATCGTCAGGAACGAGCCACCCCAGTTGCCCGTACCACCGGGGATCTTGGCGATGTCCCACTTGCCCGCGGCATCCGCGGCCTGGGTCTGGATGTAGGCCATCATCCACGACGGGCAGGCGATCGTGGCGAAGCGGCCCTTCTGGAAACCGGCGTTCCAGTCCGGGGACCAGGCGGCGATCTTCGCGGAGAGGCCGGCGTTGAGCGCCTCGATCGTCTTGTCGAAGGCGGCGCGCACAGCGGGGTTGGAGTCGACCACGATGTTGTCGGAGGTGTCGTAGAGGCCGACGTCCGCCTGGCCGAGGATCGCGCGGTACATGACGGCCGGGCCGTCGGTGAAGGACGAGTCCTTGATCTTCGCGGCGGCGTACTTCTTGCCCGCGGTGATGTAGCCGTCCCAGTTCGACCACAGCGCCGAGACCTCGTCGCGGTTGGTCGGCAGGCCGGCCTTGGCGAAGAGGTCGGTGCGGTAGCACATCGCCATGCCGCCGACGTCGGTGCCGAGACCGATCTGGGAGCCGTTCTTGCCGACCGACGCCTGCCACTTCCAGGCCGGCCACTGGCCCTGGATGTCCTTGGCGCCGAGGTCGAGCAGGTTGTTGAACTTGTCGGGCTGCGACTTGAACTGGCCGAGCCAGCCCTCCTCGATCGCCTCGATGTCGGCCGAGCCGGTGTTCGTGGCGAGGTGCGCCGCGAGGTTCTTGTGATGGTCCTCGGTCTTGGTGATGCGCTCGACGATTTCGATGTTGGGGTGCGCAGCCATGTACTCCTTGTAGAGCGGCTGGTACCCGAACTCACCGAACGTACCGATGACGACCTTGGTCTTTCCACCTGTCGCCGTGTCATCACCATCGCCGCACGCGACCAGGCCAAAGGCCAACGCAGCCGCGAGCACGGTTGCGCCGATCTTGTGCACGTTTCCGAGCATTAACTCCACCCTCCGTGGGCAAGATTTTGCTACTTAATTTGTGCTGTGATTTAAGTATCGGCTGAGCTGCTTGTCAAGGGGCAGTTAGCGACATGTTTCAAGATCGTTTCAGCAATCGACCTGTTGACATGCTTCAGGAAACCGTGTTAACAAATCCCTGACGTCGATGCGTTGCCGGGCAGGGCCACACGACGGTCAGTGCCCGCTGTCCCCCAACGCAGGGAGATCCACTATGCGCAACGGTAGGACCAGAACGGCTGTGGCGGCACTCGTGCTCGCCGGAGCCGGGCTCATCGCCGGTCCCACCCCGGCCGCCTTCGCGGCCGGAGAGCAGGTCAACATCTACCTCACGACCACCAGCGACGCCGGTGGCCGGACCGTCACCCGGGGCCTGCAGCAGCAGGCGCCGATCAACTTCGTCGCCAACAGCGCCGCCGCCAACCAGACGATCAGCGTCAACGAGGGCACCACCTACCAGACCTGGGAGGGCGGCGGCGCCTCCTTCGCCGACAGCTCGGCCTGGCTGCTCAACAGCGGCGGAGTCATCTCGGCGGCCACTCGCGACCAGGTGATGCGCGACCTCTTCGACCCGGTCAACGGCATCGGGCTCGCCTTCGTCCGCAACCCGATGGGCGCCTCCGACCTCGCCCGCTTCAACTACAGCTACGACGACACGTGCTGCGACCTCAACAACTTCTCCATCGCGCACGACCTCACCGACATCGTCCCGCTCACCAAGCAGGCCCGGGCCCTCAACCCGGCCGTCAAGGTGATGGGTTCGCCGTGGAGCGCGCCCGCCTGGATGAAGGACAACAACGACTTCGTCCACCGCGGCTGGCTCAAGGCCGAGTACTACCCGATGTACGCCCAGTACTTCGTCAAGTACATCCAGCAGAACCAGGCCAACGGGCTGCGCGTCGACTACGTGACCGTGCAGAACGAGCCGACCTGCTGCGGCACCGACACCACCGGTTACGCATCGATGAACTGGAACGGCGCCGGTCTGCTCAACTTCACCAAGAACCACCTCTTCCCGGCGTTCCGGGCGGCGGGCATCACCACCAAGGTGATGGTGCTCGACTACAACTGGGGCAACTACACCGACCTCGGCTCGGTCCCGCTCGCCGACGCCGCGCTGCGCGCCGACCCGCTCTTCGGCGGCATCGCCTGGCACGGTTACGGCGGCGACGTGGCCCTGCAGACGACGATCCACAACCAGTACCCGTCGGTCAACGCCTACATGACCGAGCACTCGGGCGGCACCTGGATCGCCAACCAGCAGACCGAGGACATGAACAACCTCATCGACTACACCCGCAACTGGGACAAGTCCTGGGTCAAGTGGGGGCTGGCGCTGGACCAGAACCACCTGCCCTACGTCGGCGCGGGGTGCAACACCTGCACCGGGCTCGTCACCGTGCAGCGTGGCGGCAGCCGGGCCGGGCAGGTCGACAAGACCATCGAGTACTACACGATGGGCCACCTGACCAAGTTCGTGAAGCCGGGTGCGGTCCGCATCGACTCCACCGCCAACGGCAGCGTCAAGAACGTGGCGTGGCGCAACCCCGACGGCAGCAAGGCGCTCATCGCGTACAACACGACGGGTTCGTCGCAGTCGCTGAAGGTCAACTGGGGCGGGCAGTCGTTCACCTACACGATCCCGACCAAGACCTCCGCCACCTTCACCTGGGCCGGCACCGGCACCCCGCCGACCGGCGGCACCGGGGCGATCACCGGATACGGCGGCAAGTGCGTCGACATCAACGCCGGTGCCACCGCCAACGGCACCAAGATCCAGCTCTGGACCTGCAACGGCACCACCGCGCAGACCTGGACCGTGAGCAGCGACGGCACGATCCGCGGCCTCGGCAAGTGCCTCGACGTGGCGGGGGCGGCCACGGCCAACGGCACGAAGGTGCAGCTCTACGACTGCAACGGCACCGCAGCGCAGCAGTGGGTCAAGACGGCGGGCAACGACCTGGTGAACCCGGTCTCCAACCGCTGCCTCGACGCCGCCGGACCGAGCAGCGCCGACGGCACCCAGCTGCAGATCTGGGACTGCACCGGCGCCGCCAACCAGAAGTGGAACGTTCCCGCGTAGGGGGAAACGACGCGGCGCGCGCCCACTCCTGACCGCGCGCCGCGTCTCCACGTCACTCCATGATCAGCGCGCGGCCTGCGGAGGTCGCACCGCTCAGCCCGCCCGCGCCCGCGCTCGCGCCAAGATCGTCGCAACTCTTGAAGAGTTGGTGTTATTCGCGGGCCCCGGCCCGCCATCCGCTCGCCGTGCGGGGTCGTCGCGCTTCAAACGGACGCCCGCACCCGAATGATCGCGTCTGGTTCAGGGAACCAGCCGTGATCATGCCGCGTGATGACGTCTACATCCCCGAACCAGACGTGATCATCGAGGCCCAGCGAGCACCCATAGGACCAACTCTTGAAGAGTTGCGGCGATCTTGGCGCGCCTGCATCACGCACCACTACTCAGATACTCAGGCCGAGTTGATCCTGACTTTGGTTGCACTTTTCGCGGCGTGTCCAGCATTAAAGTTCAGGGGTTAGCGGGCGGCGGGACGCAACCCGGCCACCGCGGACTCGCGGCGGGGCTGCGGGACCGGCAGCTTGCCGCCCTCCGCCAGCAGCTGAGCCACCGGCAGGGTCGCCGCGCCCAGGGCCACCGCGTCCGGGCCGAGGCGGCACATCTCGATCGTGGTCTGGGAGAACGGCCGGCGCAGCGCGTGCTCCCCCGCCGCGGCACGGATCTCGGGGAGCCAGCGCTCGCCCAGGGCGAGCCCGGCCCAGCCGCCGAGCACGATGCGCTCGGGGTTGAAGAGGTTGACCAGGGTGGCGATGCCCGCGCCGAGGTAGCCGACGGTCTCGGTGAGCACCGTCTGCGCGATCTTCGAGGTCTCGGCGGCCGCGATCATCGCACCGATCGCCGACTCCTCGTCGCTGCCGTGCGCGGCCTGGCCCCGATTCGCCTCGCGGTAGCGATCGAGCACCCCTTCGGCACCGACGTACGCCTCCAGGCACCCCCGCGAGCCGCACCGGCACAGCCGCCCGCCGTAGACGATCGTGGTGTGTCCCCACTCCCCGGCGCTGCTGTGCGAGCCCCGGTAGCTGCCACCGTCGGCGACGACGGCGGCACCGACACCGGACCCGACCAGCGCGATCACGGCATGCTGCGCGCCTCGACCGGCACCGAACCACATCTCGGCCTGGCCGAGGGTCTTGGCGCCGTTGTCGATGTGGATGGGGATGCTGGTCCCGGCTTTGAGCATGGCCCGCAGCGGTACGCCATCCCAGCCCAACGTCTGCGCGTGCACCAGCCCGGCCTCGCCCTGGTCCACCACCCCCGGTACGCCGATGCCGATGCCGAGCACCGTGGCCGGGTCGACGGAGGCCTGTGCCGTGACCGCGCCGATGCCGGCGATGATGTCGTCGACGATGACGTCGGGACCGATCTCGGCCCGGGCGATGGGGTAATCAGCCTTGGCGAGTGCCTGCATGGCGAGGTCGAAGAGCTCGACCTGGACCCGGGTCTCGCCGACGTCGACCCCGATGACGTAACCGAAGGTCGGGCGGACCTGGAGCAGCACGCGCGGGCGGCCGCCGTCGGACTCGACGAAGCCCGCCTCCTCGACGAGGCCCTCCTCGATGAACTCGGCGACCAGGGTGCTGACGCTCGCCTGCGACAGGGCCGTGAGCTGCGTCAACTCCTGCCGGCTGAGCGGTCCGTCGAGATAGATCTTCGACAGGAGCACAGCCCGGTTGGCGCGACGCATGTCGCGCACGGTCGCTCGTCTCGTCACCATGTGTTGCACTCTCCACCCCGACCCGCCGAACGTCACGCCGTTGACGTCACGCCATAGCATGAACCACTCGAAGAGTTTATGATATGAACTAAGCCTCGAACGATCTTACCTGGCTGGTAGTTCGGGTGAACATCACAGGTTCCATCAGCGTCTCGGGCAGCACTGCCCGGCCGCCCGAGGCGCTGCCTGACATCGACGATCTAAGCTCTGCGGATGACCGAGCGTTGGCCCCTCGCGCCGCGTGAGCTGACCGAGCCGCACCCCCATCGGCTCGACCCGGACCACCCGCACCGCGAGGAGATCCTCTCCCGCCACGCCGAGGCGCTGCGGACCGGCTCCCCGGGTTATCGGGACCCGGCGAGCGGCCTCTTCGCGTTGACCGCGGGTTACCTCGCCAAGCGCGGGTTCTGCTGCACGCGCGGCTGCCGGCACTGTCCGTACTTCAACGAGTAGACAGATCTACGGACCGAAGCCTCCGGCCTGCCGCGCGGCGATCATCTCCCAGACGAGAACGGTCGCGAAGACGAGCACCAGCAGGACCATCACCCAACGCATCACTCTGGTTCGGCTCACCCCGCGAGGAAACCACCGCCTCGGTGATGCGTCAATACCCCACAAGCGCACAAAGGCGCCACTCCGGGGTGCGGAGCAGCGCCTTTGCCGGTTGATAAATCAGGTCACTCGCTGGAGAATGCCGCGTCGAACGAGGCCGACGGCTTGTCGAAGGCGAGCCGCCGGACGAAGCCGATCGCCTCGGCCGCGCCGATGAGCCGGTCCATCCCGGCGTCCTCCCACTCGACCGAGATCGGGCCGTCGTAGCCGATCGCGTTGAGCGCGCGGAAGCAGTCCTCCCACGGCACGTCGCCGTGGCCGGTGGAGACGAAGTCCCAGCCGCGGTGCGGGTCGGCCCAGCCCAGGTGCGAGGAGACGATGCCGCGGCGGCCGTCGCCCATGCGTACCTTGGTGTCCTTGCAGTCCACGTGGTAGATCCGGTCGGCGAAGTCGAGGATGAAGTTGGCCGGGTCGATTCCCTGCCACACCATGTGCGACGGGTCCCAGTTGAGGCCGAAGGCCGTGCGGTGGCCGATCGCCTCCAGCGTCCGCTTCGTCGTGTAGTAGTCGTAGGCGATCTCGCTCGGGTGGACCTCGTGCGCGAAGCGCACGCCCACCTCGTCGAAGACATCCAGGATGGGGTTCCAGCGGTCGGCGAAGTCGCGGTAGCCGTCATCCAGCATCGAGGTGGGTACGGGTGGGAACATCGCCAGCGTGTGCCAGATCGACGAGCCGGTGAACCCGACGACGACATCCACCCCGAGAGCGCGGGCGGCCCGTGCGGTGTCCTTCATCTCGTCGGCGGCCCGCTGGCGTACCCCCTCGGGCTCGCCGTCGCCCCACAGGCGCGACGGGAGGATGCCCTTGTGCCGGATGTCGATCGGATGGTCGCAGACCGCCTGGCCGACGAGGTGGTTGGAGATCGCGTAGACGCTCAGACCGTACTTGTCGAGCATCGCCTTCTTGGCCGGGATGTAGGAGTCGTCCGCGAGCGCCCGGTCGACCTCGAAGTGGTCGCCCCAGCAGGCGATCTCGAGCCCGTCATAACCCCAGCCCGACGCCAGCCGGCACACCTCCTCGAACGGCAGGTCGGCCCATTGTCCCGTGAACAGGGTGATCGGTCGTGGCATCGTTGCCTCCTTCTAGTGACTACATGATCGTCGCAACTCTTCAAGAGTTGGTCCTACGGCGCCCTGGCACCGGAGGACCAACTCTTGAAGAGTTGCGGCACGTGCAACGTGCGAAGTCTCGCCTGTCCGGCAAGGTGCACCGGACAGGCGAGACCGCTAGCTGATGCTGGTTCGGCGCCCAGCCTCAGCTGACCCGCGCTGGTGAGGCGCGGGCGGTCTGGTTACGGCAGCGTCCACCTCTGGGCGTCGTTGCCGGAGCAGGTCCAGATCTGGATCTGGGTGCCGTTGGCGCTGTTGGCGCCGGCGACATCCAGGCACTTGCCGGACTGCGGGTTGACGAGGGAGTTGTTGGCTCCGGCGGTCCAGTTCTGCGCGGCCGAACCGTTGCAGGTCCACAGCTGCACCTTGGTGCCGTCGGTCGTGCCGCCGCCGTTGACGTCGAGGCACTTCCCCAGCGCCCGCCAGGTCTGGCCGTTACGGGTCCAGGTCTGCGCGCCGGTGCCGTTGCAGGTGTAGAGCTGGATCTTGGTGCCGTCGGCCGTCCCGGAGGCGGCGACATCGACGCACTTGCTCGCCAGGCCCACGATCGGTCCCGTCCCGCCGGTCGGCGGCGTGCCCTTGACCAGGGTGAAGTCATCGAGGTCGAAGAGCCCGGTGCCGGTGCCGGTGTAGGTCAGGAACACGTTCTGGTTGCCCGTGGGGACACCCGTGAGCGCGCCGGTGACGTTGGCGTACGTGTCCCAGCTGCCCGTGTTGGGGACGGCGATCGTGCCCAGGACCGTGCCCGTCTGCGAACCCGTGCGGACCTGGATCGATCCACCCGGACCGCCCGAGACGACGCGCGCCCGGAAGCTGGTCACTCCGGTGAGCGAGAGCCCGTTGTAGGACGACCAGTCACCCGGGTCGATGTAGCCCAGCGTCTGACCGCCGTTGGCGCCCGCCTTGGTGTATGCGCTGGCACCGCTGACCGTGCTGAAGAGCTCGGCCTGCGTGGTGACGTCGGTCGGCGTGGTGCCGAGCTCCTTGATCCGGATGTTGCGGAACTGGGCGTCGTCGCCGGTGCCGTGGTTCTGCAGGCCGATGTAGCCCTGTTGGAGCGAGCGGACCGGGTCGGTGTTGGTGAAGTCGTTGATCTTCCGGCCGTTCAGGAAGATCTGCAGCCGCTCACCCTCGACGAGCAGCTCGTAGGTGTTCCACTCCCCCGGCGGGTTGAGCGCCGCGTCGCGGGCCGCGATGTCGGCCGACTTGAAGGTGTAGACCGACCCGGTGGTGCGGTCGGCGGCGTCCGTCGCGTCGATCTGGATCTCGTAGCCGTTGTTCACCGCGGACCACGGGTCGGTGCTCGCCGGGAAGCCGATGAAGACACCCGAGTTGTCGTCGCCGAGCAGGCGCCAGTCCAGCTTCAGCGAGTAGGAGCGGTACTCCTTCGCGCTGTACCACAGCATGCCCATGCCACCGGTGGTGGCGAGGGTGGCGTCGGTGTTGGTGAAGCTGCCCGGACCCGCCTGGGACCAGCCGGTCGTCGAGCCGTTGAAGATCTGCGTGTAGCCGGTCTCCGGGCGGCAGTCGGCCTTGGTCCGGCCGGCCGCGTAGCGGATGCCGCCGAGGAGCTGTGCCCGCAGCAGGGGTTCGGCGTACGACGCCTGGGTGTGCCCGGCACCGGTGTAGAAGGACCGTCCGCTGTCGAGCGTCTTGCACCAGACGTGCGGGTGGTCGGCGCCCATGCCGCCGCCGGTGTAGGAGCCCTCGTCCAGGTTGGCGAGCACCTTGGCGGTCGAGCGCACGTTGGTCTGGTAGTTGTACCACTCGTCGGTGCGGGCGGCCGTCTGCGGCGCGGTCGCCGTGGCCGCGTGGGCCCGGGACTCGAACCGCGTGGTGGCCTGCTGGATCGCCGGGTGCGAGGCGAACCAGGCACCGACGAGCTGGCCGTAGAAGGGCCACGAATACTCCGTGTCCGCCGCCGCGTGCACGCCGACGTAGCCGCCGCCGCCACGGATGTAGGACTCGAACGCGGTCTGCTGGGTGTCGTTGAGCACGTCACCCGTGGTGTTGAGGAAGACGACCGCTTCGTACTGCGCCAGGTTGGCCGTGGTGAAGGCGGCGGCGTCCTCGGTCGCGGTCACGGTGAAGCTGTTCGCCGCGCCCAGGTCCCGGATGGCCTGGGTGCCCACGGCGATCGAGTCGTGCCGGAATCCGGCGGTCTTGCTGAAGACCAGCACGTCATAGGGGCTGTCGGCGGCGGTGGCACCGGACGGTGTCATCGCGAGAACGGTGAGGGCTGCGGCGGTGACGCCGAGCGCGCTCCTGACGAGTCGGTTCATGGCAGGGTCCACTTCTGGTTGTTGCCGCCGCTGCAGGTGTAGATGACGATCTGCGTACCGTCGGCGGTGGCGCTTCCCGAGACGTCCAGGCACTTACCGGATTGCGGGTTGATCAGGGAGTTGTTGGCTCCTGCGGTCCAGTTCTGGGCACCGGAACCGTTGCAGGTCCACAGCTGGACCTTGGCGTTGTCGGTGGTGGCACCGGCACTGACGTCCAGGCACTTGCCCAGCGCCCGCCAGGTCTGGCCGTTGCGGGTCCAGGACTGCGCGATGGTGTTGTTGCAGGTGTAGAGCTGGATCTTCGTGCCGTCGGCGGTCCCCGCTCCGGCGATGTCGAGGCACTTGCCCGCCAGGCCCACGATCGGTCCGGGTCCGCCGCCACCGGTGGTGTTGAAGGTGAAGGAGTCCAGGTCGTAGAGGGCCGCGGTGCCCGTACCCGCGAAGGTCAGGTAGAGGGTCGTCGTGCCCGCCGGTGCCCCGCTCAGCGCGCCCGAGACGGTGGTGAAGGTCTCCCAGCTGCCCGTCACCGGTACGGTCGCCGTGCCCAGCACGGTGCCGGTCGCCGAGCCCGCGCGGACCTGCAGCGTGCCGCCGGTGCCGTTGGAGGAGACCCGGGCCGTGAACGACGTGGCGTTGCCGATCGCGTAGGGGTCGAACGAGATCCAGTCGCCGTTGTTGATGTCGCCGACCGTCTTGCCGCCCTCGGCCGTGGTCTTGTCGAACTTGTTGATGCCCGACGAGTTCTTGTAGTGCTCGGCCTGGCGGTGCCGCGGCTGGGTGGTGTTCTGGGTGTGCGTGGTGATCGCCGGCTGGCCGTTGGCACCGTTGTCGGTGTATTCGGCGTCCCAGATCCCGAAGATGTTCGCGGCGTCGTCGTGCTCGCCGTCGACCGGCACCGAGATAGTGCCGGTGCAGCCGTTCTTCGAGGTGATCTGGTGTCCGTGCTGGTCGTGGCCGAGCACGTAGGTCATCTTGACCCGAGTGCAGTCGATCGTGCCGTCCTCGGCGTCGGTCACCGTGATCTGGTAGGGCACGGTGTCGCCGAAGCTGAACAGCGAGCCGTTGACCGGCAGCTGCACCGTGACGACCGGGGCGTTGTTGCCGACCGTGATGATCACGCTGGAGCTGGCGGTCGCACCCTGCGGATCGCGGACCGTCAGCGTCGCGTTGTACTGGCCATTGGCCGTGTAGGTCTTCGACGGGTTCGCGGCGGTGGAGGTGGTGCCGTCGCCGAAGTTCCACGCGTAGGTCAGCGCGCCGCCCTCCGGGTCGGACGAGCCGGCCGAGGAGAACGCCACCGTCAGCGGCGCGGTGCCGCCGACCTTGTTGGAGGAGGCCTTCGCGATCGGGGCCCGGTTGACCCCGGCGACATACTCGATGCGGTAGAGCGCCGAGTTGGCGTCGCCGTTGAAGTAGCCCGTGCCGTAGGCGAGGACGTAGAGCGCGCCGTCGGGGCCGAACGCCGAGTCCATCACCTGGTGGCCGGTCCACGGCAGGGTGATGATCTCACCGACGGAACCGTCCGCGTTGACCTGCACCGGCTTGATCCAGTTGCGGCCGAACTCGGTCGCCATGAAGTAGCCCTCGAAGGACTGCGGGAACTTCACCGTCGAGGTCGACGAGGAGTTGTAGCGGTAGACGGGGCCCGCCATCGGCGACTCCGAGCCGCCGCCGAACTGCGACGGCGTTCCGGCGTCGCCGCCGTAGCGGATCCAGGCCGCGCGAGCCGCCGGCAGCGTGGTGACGCCGGTGTTGCGGAAGGAGTTGTTGGTCGGCCCGCCCGCGCAGTTGAACTTCGGGCCGGTCGTGCCGGTGGCGAAGTTCCACTCGTTGTAGGTCTCGGCCGTCGTGTTCGTGCCGGTGCAGTAGGGCCAGCCGTAGTTGCCCGCCGAGGTGACCCGGGCGAACTCGACCTGGCCGCCGGGGCCCCGGTTGGCATCGGTCGAGCCCGCGTCGGGACCGTAGTCACCGACGTAGACGACACCGGTGGGCTTGTCGACGCTGATCCGGAACGGGTTGCGGAAGCCCATCGCGTAGATCTCCGGACGGGTCTTCGCCGTGCCGGGAGCGAACAGGTTCCCCGACGGGATCGTGTAGGTCCCGTCCGCCGCGACCTTGATCCGCAGCAGCTTGCCACGCAGGTCGTTGCTGTTGGCGGCGGTGCGCTGGGCGTCGTAGGCGGGGTTGCGGTTGGTCCGCTCGTCGATCGGCGAGTAACCGGCCGAGTCGAAGGGGTTCGAGTCGTCGCCGGTGGAGAGGTAGAGGTTGCCCGCGGCGTCGAAGTCGATGTCACCGCCGACGTGGCAGCAGATGCCCCGGTCCGTGGCGGTGGTGAGCACGATCTTCTCGCTCGCGAGGTTGAGCGTGTAGTCGGTGTTGAGCGTGAACCGGGAGAGCCGGTTGACGCCCTGCCACGCGGACCAGTCGGTACCCGTCGCCGGCGCGTCACCGGCCGGGGTCGACAGGGGCGGGGCGTAGTAGAGGAAGATCGCCCGGTTGGTGGCGAAGCCGGGGTCGACACCGACGCCCTGCAGCCCCTCCTCGTCGTGCGTGTAGACCGGGATGGTGCCGATGACGGTCGTCGTGCCCGCGGCGGTGGTGCGCCGCAGCTTGCCGTCACGGGCGGTGTGCAGCACCGACAGGTCGGGCAGGACGGCGAGCGACATGGGCTCGCCCATCTCGGCGACGCCGCGCGCCAGCTCGACCTGCTGGAAGTCGGCAGGGTTGATCACGATTGCTGCCTGGACCGGCGTACCGGCCGCGACCGCGGGCACGGTCGCCGCGACGGCAAGCAGGACCGCCGCGATGAATCTGGGTCTGGACATGGCTTTCTGTTCCCTTTCCTGACTGGGGGTAGCCAGGCCAGGGCGCGCGCCGCCGCGCCGAGTGCCGGGTATAGCTGTGTGGTGTGGGAGGGGTTGGGTGCCCCCGGCCGGGACGTTCGCCGGGGGCCCAGCGGTGTCCGGTCAGACCGGAACCCACTGTGGAGCGTTGATCACCTCGGTCCAGCCGGACCCGGTCTCCGCGGAGCGCTGCACGGCATCGAGCACGAACTGCACCTGCAGGGCGTCGGCGAACGACGGTGTCGGGTCCTGACCCGACGCGATCGCCTCCAGCAGGTCACGCATCTGGTGCGTGAAGGAGTGCTCGTAGCCGATGATGTGGCCGGGTGGCCACCACGCCGCGAGGTAGGGGTGCTCGGCCTCGGTGATCAGGATGCGGGTGAAGCCCTGCTCCGCCGCCGGCTTGGTGGCGTCGTAGAACTCCAGTTCGTTGAGGCGCTGCAGGTCGAAGGAGATGGAGCCCAGCGACCCGTTGATCTCCACGCGGAGACCGTTCTTGTGGCCGGTCGCGAAGCGGGTCGCCTCATAGGTGGCGATCGCTCCGCCGTCGAGCCTCGCCAGGAAGATCGCGGCATCGTCGACGGTCACCAGGCCGGTCGACGATCCCTCCCCCGTGGCCGAGAGCCCGCTCGACTCGCTCGGCAGCGGACGCTCGCGGACGAACGTCTCGGTCATCGCGCTGACACCGGTGACGAGTTGCCCGGTCACATACTGCGTCATGTCGACGATGTGCGAGCCGATGTCACCGAGGGCACCCGAACCGGCCCGATCCGACTGCAGCCGCCACACGAGCGGGAACTGCGGATCGGTGATCCAGTCCTGGAGGTAGACCGCGCGAACGTGCCGCACGACGCCGATCCGGCCGTCGAGGATCAGCTTTCGCATGAACGCCACTGCGGGCACCCGGCGGTAGTTGAAGCCGCACATGGTGCGTACCCCCAGCGCGCGAGCGCTCTCGGCGGCCTGGACCATCTCCGTGGCCTCGGCCACCGAATTGGCCAAGGGCTTCTCGCAAAGCACGTGCTTTCCGGCGGCGAGCGCGGCGAGCGCTATCTCCGCGTGGCTGTCACCGGGGGTGCAGATGTCCACGAGGTCGATATCGTCGCGGGCGATCAGTTCCCGCCAGTCGGTGACGTGTTCCGCCCACCCGAGCCGGGCGGCCGCAGCGGCCGTCCGACCCGGGTCACGGCCACAGACCGCCACCATGCTCGCGCGGATGGGCAGGTCAAATGCCCGGTTCACGGTACGCCACGCCTGTGAGTGCGCGGCACCCATGAACGCGTGGCCGATCATGCCGACGCGTAGCTGTGGGCTTTCTGCAGTGGACACTGTGGAGCTCCTTGTGCGCGTGATCGATCAGAACCCGAGGGGGAGGTACTTGCTCGCGTTCTCCTTGGTGATGGTCTCGGAGGCGAGCACGATCTCCTTGGGCACCTGCAGCTCGACCAGGTCGGACAGGCCGCGGCCCTGACCGATGAGCCGGGCCAGCGAGATCGCCGACGAGGCCATCGAGGGGCTGTAGGTGACCGTTGCCTTCAGGACCGAATTGTCGGCGATGATCGCGTCCATGGCGGCCTTCGAGCCGGCGCCGCCGACCATGAAGAACTCCTTGCGGTTGGCGGAGTTGATCGCCGCCAGCACGCCGATGCCCTGGTCGTCATCGTGGTTCCAGATCGCGTCGATCTTCGGCAGCGCCTGCAGCAGGTTCGTCGCCTCGCGCTGGCCGGAGTCGGCCGTGAACTCGGCGGCACGGCGGTTGGCCACCTTGAAGCCGTAGGTCGCCAGGGCGGCCTTGAAGCCCGCGCTGCGCTCCTGGGTGAGCTCCAGGAAGTCCAGACCCGCGATCTCACCGATGATCGGAGCGGTCGCACCGGCGGCCTTGAGCTTGCCGCCGATGTAGTGACCGGCCGCGACACCCATGCCGTAGTTGTCGCCCTTGATCTGCAGGCGGTAGGCGAGCGCGTCGGGGAAGGCGCGGTCGAGGTTGACGACCGGGATACCGGCCTTCATCGCCTCGAGGCCGAAGGAGTTGAGCTCCTTGCCGTCGTGCGGGAGCAGCACGATCACGTCGGGCTTCTGGGAGATCAGGGTGGCGAGGGCAGCACGCTGGGCCGCCGCGTCCGCGCCGGCCGCGACCGGCTTGAACTCGACGTCGGAGTACGCCGCGGCCTGCGCCTTGGCGTTGTTGGTGATGGCGGCGATCCAGCCGTGGTCCGCGGCCGGAGCCGAGAAACCGATGACGACCTTCTTGCCGGGCGCGTCGTTGCCGGTGCCGGCGGCGGGGCCCTTGGTCTGGGCCGTCGTCGCGGGCTCGTTGCTGGTGCAGGCGGCGAGTGCCGCGGCGGCACCGATGCCGACGGAACCGAGCAGCAGCTTGCGACGGTCAACGAAGTTGCGCTGGGTCATGGTGACCTCCTGTGGATGGGCTGTAAGAGGGTGCGGAGTGCCCAGCGGCCGCCAGTATGTCGACGGTCGCCAATTTCTGTAGAGCGTTTTAGGTGGTGGTGGGTGTGGGGGTGGGAGTGTTGGTCCGCAGTCGCTGCCGCGCCATGAAGGTGGTCAGCGACTTGAACTGGACCTGCTGGATCAGGACGGCGGTCACGATGATCGCGCCCTTCACCATGTTCTGCACCTCGGTGGTCAGGTTGTTGACCGCGAAGAGGTTGGTGATGGTGGAGAAGACCAGCACGCCGAAGAGCGCCCCGGCGATGGTGCCGCGGCCGCCGCTGAGCAGCGTGCCGCCGATGATCGCCGCAGCGATCGCGTCGAGTTCGTAGAGGTTGGCCATGGCGGCCTGGGCGGAGGTGGCCTGCGCCGTCAGCATGATCGCGCCGATGCCGCAGCAGAGGCCGGAGAGCGCGTAGAGCAGCAGGGTGTGCAGCTTGACGTTGATGCCGGCGAGCCGGGCCGCCTCGGGGTTGCCGCCGACCGCGACCGTACGCCGACCGAACGTGGTCCGGTTGAGCAGCACCCATCCGGCGAGCGCCACCGCGGCGAAGATGAGGATGAGGACCGGGATGCCGAAGGGCCGGGCCGTGGCGATCGCGTTGATCGTCGCGTCGGCCGAGATCTGGGTCTGCTTGCCGGAGATCTGCGCGGCGAGCCCTCGGGCGGCGACCATCATCGCCAGCGTCGCGATGAAGGGCACCAGCCTGCCGTAGGCGATGAGGACACCGTTGATCACGCCGACCACCACCGCCACCGCGATCGCGGTGAAGATCATGCCGCCCGCGCCGTAGGTCTGCGTCGACAGCGTGGTCGACCACACCCCGGCGACGGCGACGATCGCGCCGACCGAGAGGTCGATGCCGCCGCCGATGATCACGAAGGTCATGCCTACCGTGATCACGCCGATCGCCGACGCCTGCTGCAGGATCGTCAGGACGTTGTTGCTCAGCCACGACATGTCGCCGTAGAGGTCGGGCTTGGTCAGCACACCGATTCCCAGCAGTGCGACGAGCACTACGGCGAGGCCCAGGTTGCGGCGGATGGAGTCGGTCACCTTTACATCCCTCCCATGACGAGGTCGAGAACCTTGTCTTCATCAAGTTCGTCGGCGGGCGCCTCATGGACGAGACGGCCCTCGCGCATCACCAGCACGCGGTCTGCGAGACCCAGGCACTCGGGCACCTCGCTGGAGACGAGCAGCACGCCGACACCGCTGTCGGCCAGGCTGCGAATCACCTGGTAAAGCTCGGCTCGGGCGCCGACGTCCACACCTCGGGTCGGCTCGTCGAGCAGGAGGAGCCGCGTACCGCCGAGCAGCCAGCGGCCCAGCACGACCTTCTGCTGGTTGCCGCCCGAGAGCGTGCGCACGGCCCGGTTCGTGTCGCGCGGCCGCAGCTCCAGCTGGTCGGCGATGTCGTTCGCCGCCGCCTTCTCCTTGCCGATGCCGGTGATCCCGGCGGTGGCGAAACGGGTGAAGGTCGCGAGCGTCATGTTGCGGTAGATCGGCTCCTCCAGCAGCAGCGCCTGGCTCTTGCGCTCCTCGGGTGCAAGCCCGAGACCAGCCCTGACCGCAGTGGGTACGCCGCCGCGCAACCTCCGGCCGTCCATCGTGACCGTGCCGCTCTCGGCCCGCCGGGCACCGAAGATCGTCTCCAGCACCTCCGAGCGACCCGATCCGACCAGCCCGGTGATCCCGACGATCTCGCCGCCGTGCACGCTCAGCGAGACGTCGGCGAACTCGCCGGCCCGGCTCAGCGACTCGACCTTGAGCAGCTCAGGGCCACGCTCGGCGGGCACCTCCGGCCGGGGCGGGAAGACATACTCCAGGGAACGACCCGTCATCCGGCTCACCAGCTCGCGGGTCGGCGTATCGGCGGGCAGGTCGGCGGCGGTGGTGCGGCCGTCCTTGAGAACGGTCACCCGGTCGCCGATCCGGCGGATCTCGTCGAGGCGGTGCGTGATGTAGACGACCGCGATCCCCTGCGCCGTCAGCTCCTGCACGATGCGCATCAGGTTGTCGACCTCGTCGTGCGCGAGCACCGCGCTCGGCTCGTCCATGATGATGAGCCGGGCGTCGTGCGACAGCGCCCGCGCCATGCTGACGACCTGCTTGCCCGCGGGGGTGAGGCTGCGGACCGGGCGCCACGGCGAGAGCTCCGTGTGGCCCAGCCGCGCCAGCAGCTCGGTCGTCCGCTTCGCGAGCACGCCGCGCCGGACGAAACCGAAGGTCCGGGGCTCGTGGCCGAGGAAGATGTTCTCCGCGACCGAGAGGTCCTCGACGAGGTCGAGCTCCTGGTAGATCGTGGCGATCCCGGCCTTCATCGCCTCCTGCGGATTGCTGAAGGAGGCGGGCTGGCCGAGCCACTCCAGGTGGCCCGAGTCCGGCCGGTGCACCCCGGCGAGCACCTTGATCAGGGTCGACTTGCCGGCGCCGTTCTGGCCGAGCAGGCAGTGCACCTCGCCGACCCGGACGGTGAGCGCGACGCCGTCGAGCGCACGGACGCCGGGGAAGGTCTTGACGATGTCGGCGAGGCGCAGCACGATCTGCGCTTCCTCGTGCGCGACCGCTTCCACCTGGTCTGCCGGGGCTGCCGCCTGCGCCGGGATCGTCGGCTCGACGGGCTGGTCTGCGGCGGCCTGGTCGGCGGCGGGGTTCGCGTCGGTCATGACGCCTCCTCGAAGGCAACATCGCTGGCGAGGACGGCGGCGCCGGTGACACCGGCGCGCGGGCCGAGCTCGGACAGGACGACGGGCAGGTTGCCGGTGGCGAGCGGCAGTGACCGCCGGTAGACGACGCTGCGGATCTCGGCGAGCAGGATGTGGCCGAGCTGCGAGAGCCCGCCACCGATGACGATCATCGTCGGGTTGGCGAAGCTCACCAGCCCGGCGAGGACGATGCCGATCTGACGGCCGCCGTCGCGGATCAGCTTGATGCAGCTGATGTCGCCCTCGGCCGCGCCGAGCGCCACGTCGCGAGCGGTGAGGAAGCCCGCCTCGGCGAGCTTCTCGGCGAGGATCGACGAGTTGCCGGCCCGGGCGACGGCGGTGGCTTCGCGGGCGAGGGCGACCCCGCTGAAGACCGCTTCGAGGCAGCCGACGTTGCCGCAGGAGCAGACCGGTCCGTGGCTGTCGACCATGATGTGGCCGATGTCCCCGGCGCAGCCGTCGGTCCCCCGGTAGACATCGCCGGTGAGGTAGATGCCGCAGCCGATGCCGGTCCCGATCTTCACGAAGAGGTAGTCGTTGACCGAGTGGGCGACACCGCCGTGCCGCTCGCCGATCGCCATGATGTTCACGTCGTTGTCGACGACCGCGGGGCAGCCGTACTCCCGGCTGAGGAAGTCGCGCACCGGGAAGCGGTCCCAGCCCGGCATGATCGGCGGGGAGACCGGCACGCCGTCACGGAAGCTGACCGGACCCGGCACACCGATGCCCACGCCGGCGAGCCGGTCGAAGGCTCCGTCGACCCGCGCCTTCGCCAGCAGCTCGGCGACCCGGTTCAGGATGACCTTGGGTCCCTGGCGGATGTCGGCGACCTCGGTGTAAGCGGCGACCGGCTCCAGGCGTCCATTGGTGACCTCGACATCGATCGAGCTGGCGCCCAGGTCGACCCCGGCGAAACGCAGATCGGGGTGCAGCTCCACCAGCGTCGACCGGCGACCACCACGCGAGGCGGCGAGCCCGGCCTCGGTCACGAGCCCGGTGGCGACGAGGCGCTCGAGCTCGGCCAGCAGGCGCGGGCGAGGCACCTCCAGCGTATCGGCGAGCTCGGCGCGAGAGAGCGGGCCGAGGTCGCGGAGCAGTCGGAGGAGGCGTTGATGAAGCGGGACGACCGTATGCATTAGACACCTCTGTGTTGCAGCGTGGTGTCCGACACATTAACTAGCTTCCTGCGATGGAGTCCATACCTTCAGCGTGATTCGTTACCAACTTTTGCTTCGCTCGACAAAAGTTCGAGGTAAACCGGCACAAACACAACCCGGAAAAACGAAAATCGCCCGGAACACCGTAGTGTCCGGGCGATTTCGACTCGCCTCGCTCCGCTCCGTCCGTGGCTGCCCCACCCACTCGCCTCGGCCCCTCACAGAACGAGACGGCTCGCCCAGGGCGACGACGGCGGATGACCCACACCCGGCCATCCGCCGTCCTCGGTCGCGTGCCACAGATGCTGCGACCCTCACGGCGCTAGCGGATGCCCCCGCCCACAGCCGTGACCCTGGTGAGATAAGAGTGCGCGAACCGTCCCACCCAGCGGAACCCTCCCCACCCCTTGCAGCTCCCTTGCGCCTCGCGCAGCCCACCCGCCAAGATCGCCACAACTCTTCAAGAGTTGGTGCTATCCGTGCCGCATTGTCACGCAAGCACGCCCCATCCAGGCATGATCGCGTTGTTCCCGGAAGCAAGCCCCTCGCAGCCCCGCTGAGGGGACTACTTCCGGGAAACAACGCGATCAAGGTCGCACCACGCGGGCAGCCGCGCGCATCAGGTGAGGCACAGCCAGCTCTCCCCACGCCGCGAGGCAGCAAGACAGCACGACGCGCACGGATAGCACCAACTCTTGAAGAGTTGCGGCGATCTTGACCGGCTACCAGGAGGGGCGCTGGAGGAAGCTGACGAACTCGGCCAGGAGGCGCTCGCGCAGGCGGCGGGGTGCGACGGACAGGACAGTGTTGACCATCGCCATGCGGGGCGCGCCCGCACCGTCGCCCAGGCCGAACTGCTCGGCCAGGCCCGCGATCATGTCCGGCGTCAGCAGGTCCGGGGTCATCGCCCCGATCATCGAGACCATGCCCTCCGGCAGCTGCACCGGTCCCAGTGCCCGCGCCGTCTTCGCCGCGTCCGCCAGGGCCGGGCCGAAAGCCTCGACCTGCGGTGCGACGGATGCGGTCACGGTGAGGTGGATGCTCGCCGGGATGTCGCCGAAGGGCAGCTGCGGCTGCGTGTGCCAGCCTCGCGCGCCGAGCTCGTCGGCGAGGACGAAGAGGTCGAGTTCCGGGTCGTCGGAGGTGAGGCAGACGACGCTGTAGTCGGCGGGAGCGAGCAGCCGCAGACCCGGCGTGGCGGTGACGGCGGCGGCGAGTCCGCGTACCGCCGACTGGGTTTGCGCGGCGAGGCTCAGGTAGCCGTCGTCGCCGATGTGGCGCAGGGTGGCGAAGGCCGCGGCGATGGGCCCGCCGGAGCGGGTGGAGGAGATGACCGGATTGACCATCGTGTAGCCGGGCCAGTCGGCGTAGGCGAAATACTGCGGAGCGCGCAGGCTCGCGTCGCGGTGCAGCAGGACCGAGACGCCCTTGGGGCAGTAGGCGTACTTGTGGAGGTCCACGGAGATGCTGGTGACCCCGGGCACGGAGAAGTCGAACGCGGGCACCTCGACGCCGATCCGCCGCAGGTAGGGCAGGACCCACCCGCCGAAGCAGGCATCGACGTGGCAGCGGATCCCCTCCTCCAGCGCGATCGCCGCGATCTCCTCGACGGGATCGATGACGCCGTGCGCGTAGGACGGCGCGGAGCAGGCGATCAGCACGGTGTCGATCGTGATCGCGGCGGCCATCGCGGCTGGGCTAGGCCGGAAGGTGACCGGGTCCACCTCGACGAGGTCGAGCTCGACGCCCAGGTAGTGCGCCGCCTTCGCGAACGCCGCGTGCGCGGTGACCGGGATGACCAGGCGCGGGGAGGTGATCTCCGGGTGCGCGTCGCGAGCCGCTTTCACCGCGAGGATCAGCGACTCGGTGCCGCCGCTGGTGACGGAGCCGACGACGTCGGGAGCAGCCGTGTCCGGGCCCGCGCCGAGCACCCGTCCGGCTGCGGCGACCAGGGCGTTCTCCGTGGCGAGCAGCGACGGGAAAGCGGTCGGGTCGAGCCCGTTGACGTGCGCGGAGAGCGCGTAGGCCGAGTGCGCCAGCTCGTCCAGCCCCGGCACGGCCGGATCGTAGACATAGGCGAAGAGCTTTCCACCGTGGGTGGGCAGGTCTGCCTGGCGCAACCCTCGCAGCTCGGCGAGGACCTGGTCAGCGGGGATGCCGTGGGTCGGCAATGCGTCGATCACCGCCGCAACGCTACTCCACGGTGTGGAGTTGCTGCTCCGTCAGGTCGTAGCGGCGGAGCAGCACGATGATCGGTCCCACCAGGAGCGCGGGGATCGCGGTGAAGCCGAGGAGCACGCCGAGGCGGGCCCCGCTCGACTGCGCGGCGGCGATTCCGGTGCTGGAGGAGACGTAGCCGCTGATCGCGAGGACTGCGGCATAGATGCCCGGGCCGAGCGCGAGCCCCAGGGTCTCCCCCGCCGTCCAGAGTCCGGTGAAGACACCCGCCTGCCGCTTGCCCGTACGCATCGCGTCGTAGGCGATGCAGTCGGGCAGCATCGAGAGGGCGAAGACCTGCTGCCCCGCGTAGCCGCAGCCGATGACGGCGGTGACGAGGTAGGCGACCCACGGCGGCGCCACACCGGCGCTGAGCAGGCCCAGCGCGCCCGCGGTGAAGATGACCGAGGCGAGGATGAGGGAGCTCTTCTTGCCGATGCGGGTCCCGAGCCGGGTCCAGAGCGGCATGACGAGCAGCGCGGGTGCGACGAAGCAGACGAAGAGCAGCGTCGGCCCGTCGTCCGGGCGTTCGAGCACGTGCTCGGCGACGTACTTCACGCCGGCGAGCATCGTCGCGATGCCGATCGACTGGATCACGAAGGTGATGAGCAGGATGACGAAGGGCCGGTTGCGCCGGGCCACGGCGAGCTGCGCGCGCAGCGACGGCTCGCTCTCGGTCACCGTGCCGAGCGGTGCCCGGCGGGTGCCGATGAACGCGCCGACCGCGCCGACCGCGATCACCGTCGCGACGAAAAGACCCATCCAGCGGTGCCCGCTGATGCCGTCGCCGCCGGCTTTCACGACGATGGGCGAGACCGCGCCGGAGACCAGGATCGCCACCGCGAGCAGCGCGATCCGCCAGGTCATCAGCCGGGTACGCTCCGCGTAGCCGTCGGTCATCTCGGCCGGCATCGCGACGTAGGGGACCTGGAAGAACGCGAAGGCCGTCGCGGTGACGAGGAACGCCACCGCGACGTAGAGGCCGCCACCGCCACCGGTGCCGAACGGCGCGATGAAGATCGCGGCGAAGCAGGCCGCCATCGCGAGCCCGCCGAAGAGCAGGTAGGGGCGCCGGGCTCCCCAGCGGGACTGGGTCCGATCGGAGATCCGCCCGGCGACCGGGTTGATCAGCACGTCCCACGCCTTCGGCACGAGCACGAGCAGCCCGGCGAGGAACGCCGTGATCCCCATCGTGTCCGTGAGGTAGGGCAGCAGCAGCAACCCGGGCACGGTGCCGAAGGCGCCCGTCGCGAGCGACCCCATGGCATAGCCGGCCCGGGTGCCCCGGGTGAGCGTCTGCCGCTCAGCGATCTCCATGGTCGCGGATCTTATCCGGTAGATCCGCTTCCGAGGAGGGCCGAGCGTTCAGCAATCACCAGCCGGGAACCGCGCCCTGGACGAAGCCGACGATCGCCTTGGCGATGCGGGGCTCGATCGCGCGGGGGCAGTCGTTGAACCGGATCACCTGCGTGTCCACGGTGACGGTGTAGTTGAAGCCGTCGGCACAGGTGGGCGGCGCCTGACTGGCGGTCGCCTCGACCGAGACGTGCGAGTCGGCGGCGAGCGCCTGCAGCTCGGTGATCTGCACCGCGGTGAGCTGGCCGGTCTTCGACTCGCCGGACTTCACCTTGCTGGTCCAGAAGCCGCCGGGCTCGATGAAGAGCTCGTCGTGCACTCCGGCGAACCCGCCCGTCCGGAGCATGGTGATCGGCACCGCGGCCTTCGCGCCGGGCGCGAGCGACTCCGTCCCAGCCGGTGCGGGGGTGGGTGTCGGCGCCGAGCCGACGTTGGCGCAGGCGGCGCTCAGTAACAATGCCGCCACGATCATCGGTCCAGCTACCCATCGACGTGCATCACGGAAGCTCATGAAACCTCTCATTCCCACTCGGACGCACGACGGCTGGTCACGGTTCCCCAGCAACGTCTTCACAAGCGCCAACCTTCGATATATACATATGTCCGTGACTACCGTCACATTCAAATATTTAGTCGGGGAGGACTAAATGAAAAGATCCCTCGGGATCGCCGGAGCCGCCATCCTTGTCGGTGGCCTCCTGGTAAGCATGGCGCCGAGCAGCAGCGCCGCACCGGCTGGGCCGGATGCGGTTGCTGGCGCCGGCCAGGCACTGCAACAGCATAGGTCGGACATCCGCGCGGCGGACGGCGAAACCTACACCGTCAAGCGCGCGGAGAGCGACGCCAACGGTTCGGCGCACGTCCGCTACAACCGGAGCTACAACGGGCTGCGGGTCTCGGGTGGCGACTTCATCATCCACACCGCGCCCGACGGCAGCTTCAAGAGCTCCTCGGTCGGCCTCGCCACCCCGCTCACCATCAGCACGGCCGCGAAGGTAACCCCCACCGCAGCGGCCAAGGCGGCGAAGGCGGCCTTCACCGGCAAGGTCACCTCCGTGGGCACCCCCGAGCTCTTCGTCGACGCGGTCAGCGGCTTCGGCAAGCTCGCCTACGAGACCGTGGTCAAGGGTTGGGCGGCGGATGGGCAGACCCCCTCTGTCCTGCACGTCATCACCGACGCGGTCAACGGCAACGTGATCAGCTCGTTCAACGACATCAAGCACGTCAACGGCACGGGCCAGGGCGTTTACACCGGCACCGTCACGATCGACACGACGCTGTCGGGCAGCACCTACACGATGATCGACCCGTCGCACGGCAACGGGAACACGTGTGACCTCAACGGCGGCACGTCGACCTGCACCAACTTCACCGACGCCGACAACGTGTGGGGCAACGGCCTGCCGTCCAACCGCCAGTCGGCCGGTGTCGACGCCCACTTCGGCGCGGCGCAGACCTTCGACTACTTCAAGCTCGTCCACGGCCGCAACGGCATCTTCGGCAACGGCGCGGGCGTGCCGTCGCGGGTGCACTACGGCAACGCGTACATCAACGCGTTCTGGGACGGCTCCTCGATGACCTACGGCGACGGCGCGGGCAACAACAAGCCGCTCACGTCGATCGACGTCGCGGGCCACGAGATGTCGCACGGTGTGACCGAGGCCCTCGCCGGCCTCGTCTACTCCGGTGAGTCCGGCGGCCTCAACGAGGGCACCTCGGACATCTTCGGCAACATGGTCGAGTTCTACGCCAACTCCCCCGGTGACCCGGGCGACTACAACGTCGGCGAGAAGATCGACATCAACGGCAACGGCACGCCGCTGCGCTACATGTACAACCCGACGCTGGACGGCTCGTCGCACGGCTGCTGGTCGACCAGCACCAAGAACGTCGACGTGCACTACTCGTCCGGTGTGGCGAACCACTTCTTCTTCAACCTGGCCGAGGGCACCGGCGCCACCTCCTACGGCACCAGCCCGGTCTGCGGCTCGGCTCCGGCCGTGGTCGGCATCGGTCGCGCCAAGGCCGAGAAGATCTGGTACCGCGCTCTCGACGTCTACTTCACGACCAGCACCAGCTACGTGAACACCACGACGCCGTCGAACACCGCGCGGGCCTACACGCTCAGCGCGGCGACCGACCTGCACGGCCTGTGCTCCCCGGAGTACAAGGCGGTTCAGGCCGCCTGGACCGCCGTCAACGTGGCCGGAAGCGACGCCTCCTGCCCCGCCGGCAACGACTTCTCCCTGACGCCGTCCCCGGCCTCGGGTGCGACCGCCCCCGGCGGCACGCTCACCTCCACCATCACCGCGGCGGTCACCAACGGTGCGGCGCAGACGGTCGCCCTGACCGTCGCCGGTGCTCCGGCGGGCGTCACCGCGACGGTCTCCCCGACCTCGATCAACTCGGCCGGTGGCACCTCGACGCTGACG
Source organism: Allocatelliglobosispora scoriae (assembly GCF_014204945.1). Taxonomy (NCBI): domain Bacteria; kingdom Bacillati; phylum Actinomycetota; class Actinomycetes; order Micromonosporales; family Micromonosporaceae; genus Allocatelliglobosispora; species Allocatelliglobosispora scoriae. The sequence goes on along the minus strand of NZ_JACHMN010000003.1, from coordinate 613,380 downwards.
ATCGTCACCACGGGTTCGGCGGCGCCGGGCACCTACCCGATCACCGTCACCGGTACGGGTCCGGGCTCGACCCGCCAGACGACCTACAGCCTGACGGTCAACGGTCCGCCCGGCTGTGCCCAGACCAACGCCAACGACGTGACGATCAGCGACAACACGATCGTCAACAGCGCCGTCACGATCTCGGGCTGCTCCGGCAACGCGAGTGCCGGCTCGACGGTGGCGGTGAACATCGTCCACACCTACATCGGTGACCTCAAGGTCGACCTCGTCGCCCCCGACGGCTCGGTCTACACCCTGCACAACCACACCGGCGGGTCGGCCGACAACATCGTCCAGACCTACACCGTCAACCTCTCCAGCGAGGTCGCCAACGGCACGTGGAACCTGCGGGTCGAGGACAACGCGGGCGGTGACGTCGGCAAGATCGACACCTGGACGCTGACCCTCAACACGGTCGTCCCGCCGGGCTGCTCCGGCACGAACGGCACCGACGTCACGATCCCCGACAACACCACCGTGAACAGCCCGATCACCATCTCGGGCTGCACCGGCAACGCCTCGGCCACCTCCACGGTCGCGGTGAACATCGTCCACACCTACATCGGCGACCTCATCGTCACCCTGGTCGCGCCGGACGGCAGCCTCTACGTCCTGCACAACCGGGCCGGCGGCTCCGCCGACAACATCGTCCAGACCTACACGGTCAACCTCTCCACCGAGGTCCGCAACGGCACCTGGAACCTCCGGGTCCAGGACGCCGCCTCCGCGGACACCGGCAAGATCGACACCTGGACGCTGACGCTCTGAGAACGCCCGCTCCACACGGAGGCCCCGACCCGCTCGCCGGGTCGGGGCCTCCCCCGTAGGGGGTTCTTCAGGGTGGTGGCGCGGCTGATATCAAGCCACGCTACATATATGAAGAACCGCGTTTTCCTGGTGTTCCTCGCCGTCGTGCTCGTCTGCTGCGGCGGCGGTGTCGGCGCCGCGACCTGGTGGTGGCAGGGCAGTGTCATCGACACCGTCGGCCAGGTCGACTTCACCAACCGGCTCGCCATCCCGCCGCTCGCGCCATCGCACCTCGACGGGCAGGGCCGCCGGGTCTTCGAGCTCACCGCGAAGGCCGGAAAGCATGACTTCGGCTCCGGGCGCACCGCCGACACCTGGGGCTTCGACGGCGACTACCTCGGGCCCACCCTGCGGGCGGCGAAGGGCGAGCAGGTGCTGGTCAACATGCACAACTCCCTCGGCGAGGCGACCACGGTGCACTGGCACGGAATGCACCTGCCCGCCGCGATGGACGGCGGTCCGCACCAGCCGGTCGCACCCGGGGCGACCTGGTCGCCGACCTGGACGATCAAGCAGCCGGCCGCGACGCTCTGGTACCACCCCCACCCCCACGGGGAGACCGCCCGGCACGTCTACCGCGGGCTCGCGGGCATGTTCATCCTCGACGACCCGGCTGCGCCGGTCGACCTTCCCGATGAGTACGGCGTGGACGACATCCCCGTGATCGTGCAGGACAAGGCGTTCGACGGCGCTGCGCTGGACGAAGGACGGGCCCTGCTCGCCGGGACCGGGATCCTCGGCGACACGATCGCGGTCAACGGAACCGTGGCACCCTTCCTCGACGTGACCACGTCCCTGGTGCGGCTGCGGGTGCTGAACGCGTCGAACGCGCGGCCCTTCAACTTCCGCTTCGCCGACGGGCGGGCCTTCGATTGGATCGGCACCGACGGCGGGCTGCTCGCGGCACCCGTCTCGGCCTCGCACGTGCAGCTCTCACCGGGGGAACGAGCGGAGATCGTGGTCGGGGTACGGGCCGGCGAGCGGGTCGTGCTGCGCAGCGAGGAGGTCGACCTCGGCGGGAACCTGGTGCAGGACCGGTTCGTCGGGGGGAAGGATCGGTTCGACGTGCTGGAGCTGAGGGGCGCTGCTGTGCTGAGGGCTTCGGTCGGCGTACCCCCGAGGTTGGTTGAGATGGAGAGGCTGGACCCGTCGACTGCCGTGACCACGCGCGGGTTTTCGCTGACGAGCGAGACGATCAACGGCTCGGCGATGTCGATGGAGCGGGTCGACGTGACCGCGACGCTGGGGACGACGGAGATCTGGGAGATCACCAACCGGGACGGCGCGCCGCACAACTTCCACGTGCACGACGTGCAGTTCCAGGTGCTGGGGGCGGATGTCGTGGCGTGGAAGGACACGGTCTTCGCGACGCCCGGGGAGACGGTGCGGATCGTGCTGCGGTTCACGGACTATGCGGATCCGAGCGTGCCCTACATGTACCACTGCCACCTGATGTACCACGAGGATCAGGGGATGATGGGGCAGTTCGTCGTGGTCAGGCCCGGGGAGACGGCGAGCCTGCATCATCACTGAGGCGGCACGGTCCGGGGTGGGCGACCGGGCGGTAGCAGCGGTGGTCGTCGGGGAGGTCCAGGCCGCACAGGACGCGTCGGTGGCTCGGCGGGATGGCGCGGAGCTGAGCCGGGTAGGCCTGTCTGGACCAGATCGCAGTGCGCCGGTTCATGGGTCCCCCGCTCGGAATAGTGCCGACCGGGACTCGGCGGCGCCGAAGCGGACGCTGGTCCCGGTCGGTGCGGACGGGGCACTGTGCCCGTCCCGGTCCCCCACTGCCACGGCCAGTTGCACGGGACAGCACAGGACGACTGCGTTCAGTCGAACCGATGTATCAGGGACGTTGCAACCACAGTTGACGGACATTGAGGGACGTTTCCAAGAATGAAGCGTCCCTCAATGTACAAATGGAACCCAGCTGCCCAGCTTCAACATCGTTCGAGCGTTGGTCGCGGCGACGCCGACTAGCCGTCCAAGCTATTGCGGTAGCGCTTCCAGAGCCGGAACATCCACATATTTTCGCCAGGTTGCGGCTCTTCGGTTACCGCCGAGTCGGGAGAAGATTCGACCAGGTGCAGAAGCGTCCATGCCAAACCAAAGCAATTGTCCTCGCCGAAGGACGCCAGAAGCACATGCGCTTCTTCATTGGTTACGGGCTTACCGATGGCATGGAGTGCCTCTTCAATTTCTTCCAGCGCCTCGTCACTGCCCTCTGAATTATCCAGCTCAGAGGGCAGTGGTCCCAGGCGGCAGAATTCGATCACCTCAGGCCTAATCATCATGATCACCTCTTCATCAAAGCTGGATACTCACGCTTGTAAGCGGCGATGACTCCCTTGATGTGCGCATTGAAATACGACGGATCGTCATAGTCATCATAACCAATTCTTCGCAGGTCCCACATATCATTGGCGAGAGCCTGCCTGAATGTCAGGCCTGCGTCGTCACGGGCGGTCTTCTGACCCCTTCCACCATATGTACGCGTCTGTTTGTGATCTCCATCAAACATCACATGAGCTATGTGCCTCCGGTAAGGGAGCCTACCCAAGGCCGCTTGCGGGGTGTGGTTCGGCGTGAGGTTGTCGCCCTGGCGAGCCCGGTCATCCAAGTCTCCGAAGAAGCCGACTTCACCTTCCCGTACCGCAAGCGAGACACGGCCGGTTGTCGCACATGTGCATTTGTCAGCATGAGTGGAGATCGAGCCGCCACAGTTGTGGACAAGGGCAGGCAGACCTCCGGCAAAGACGTAATACGTGTGAACCGTGGCGACCGTGAGGTCGCGCATTTCCTTACTGGCGACGAAGTTTCGAACTGCGACTACGACTTGCCGCTCGCCCGCTGGACCCCGGAGCTCATGGCCGATCTCTAGCTCGGCTGCGTTGACCCATTGACGCTCCGTCGCGTCCCAGAAGGGGTGATGCTGCGTGGTATGCAGCGTCGACGTCGGCCCACGGATAGTGCCAGCGCCCTCGTCTCTCCCGGCCCCTTCCGAGTCCTTAGGCTCTGGTTGCACCACAGCCAGGCTCACGTCAGCCAAGGCAGTGTCCTGGTTGAGATGAAGTGCGGTCACTGATCGGTCAGTTGTCTCACCGGTCTCTGGATCGGTTGCCGTGACCTTGTCACCGACCTCGACATCCTTGATCGGCTTGGCTGACCCGTCTGCCATCAAAACCGGGGTATCAGGATCGAAGCTATGCGGAATCGGGCAACTTGCGCCGTCGTCCGAGTCCGACCGGTTTTCGGCAGGAGTCGGGTCGGGGTTCGAGCTGGCGTCCGTGCCGGTGCCGTCCGCGTTCTTCTGCGTACCCGGCTGGGCCTTGTTGTCGTGTGACGGCGACGTGCCGTCACCGTGGTTGGCGTTCTTGCTGCCGCCGCCGTGCCCGTTGCCCTTGGACGGGTTCTTCTTCTTGCCCGGTCCGGGCAGACCAGCTGTCGGCAGGTCCGGGAGGAGGGGCCCGCCGCCGACCAGCTCCGAGACCATGTTGACGTTGTCGATGGCCGTCTGGGCCTTCTCCAGCATCTCCAGGGTCTTCCGGCCGATCTCGATGATCTCCTCGGCGGCCTTGACCAGCTTCCGCCACGCCTTGTAGGCCGAGAACGCCGTATCGATGGCCTTGAAGATGGTCTTGGCCATCTTGAAGACCTTGCCCCACGGGATGAAGCCGATGACCATCTGGGCGCACGCCGCGATGCTGCCCTTGGTGAAGCAGTCGATGATGTCGTTGACCCCGAGCATGTCCAGCAGGAAGCCCACACCGACGTCGATGAGGATGTCCATGAAGGACTTGTTCTTGGCCTTGTTGGCCTCCTCCAGCGCCGCCTTCGTCTTGTCGATCTCAGCCGCGATGGTGGCCGAGTCGTCGGGTGCGGTGGTGACGAAGGTGGGCTTGCCGCAGTCGTCGCGGCAGGTCTTCGTGGGCGGCGGTGGCGGCGGCGGCGCGTGGGTCACGCGGTTGTAGATGTCCTTGCAGATCGGGCGGTTGGGCGCCCGGTCGCACTTGAGCAGCTCGTCGTCCGACGGGTAGACGAACGACTGGCCGCCCTCACCCTTCATCATCTGGTGACCGGTGGGGTCGGTGTTGACCAGCGGGCTGCCGTTGGCGTAGGCGTAGCGGTTGGCGTTCGCCGACGACGGGTTCGGGTCGTTGCTCTGGGTGTCGCGGGAGTCGAACTGGCCCGTGTCCGGGTTGTACCAGCGCGCGGCCATGTTGACCCGGCCGGTGCTCGCCTCGGTCCACTCCGACTGGTAACCGAGGCTGCCGATCATCGAACCGGCCGACGCGGTCACCTTGCCGAGCGGCTCATAGGTCTTCGAGGCCGAGAGGGTGGTCCCGGTCGCGGAGAACTGTCCGACCACGTCGGAGTGCAGATCTGTCCACGCGTACGCCGAGGGCAGGCTGCTCGTCTTCGACGAGAGCAACTCCCCCTGCAGACCCCGGACATAGGTGGCCGAACTGTCGGCGGCGAGGTCGTTGCCGACACCGCTGTAGAGGTGCCCCGACTTGATGGCCCGGCCGGTCGCGTCGTACTGGTAGGTCTGGGTGCCGCCGGCGTACCCCTGCTCGATGATCTGATCGAAGGCGTCGGCCTTGGTCTGGATCGTGTTGGTGCCGTCATAGGTGGTCCGCAGCGCGCCGCGGGCCGAGTAGGTGTAGGTGCTGGTCGTGGAGTTGACCAGGCGGTTGCGCTCGTCGTAGACGAAGTCGCGACCGTTGATCTTCGTCCGGTTGCCGGCCTTGTCGTACTGGTAGGTCGTGCTCGACAGCGAGCCGCCGGACGGGGTCGTGTCCCACTGCGTGAGGCGGTTGGCCCAGTCGTAGCTGTAGCTGTTGGCCGAGGCACCGGCGAAGCCGGACGTGGTCTTCGACGTCTCGTTGCCACTGGCGTCGAAGCCGTAGGCGATCGACGAGATGACCGTGGAACCGTTGGTCAGGACGTCGCTCTTCATCGTGTGGTAACGGTCGTAGAGGAACGTGCGCTTGTTGCCGTTCGTGCCGTAGACGATGTCGTTGACGGTCGAGATGTCCGTGTAGTGGTAGGTGGCCTGGATCCCGGCCGTGGTGTTGGTGACCACGCTGGGGCGCCCGGCCGTGTCGTAGGTGAACGAGGTCTGCCCGGCCGCGTCGGTGCGGTCCTTGATCTGCCCGTCCGGCCAGTAGGTGTAGCTCGTGTCACCGGTGCCGCCCGTGCCGCCGAGGATCGAGCGCGGCAGGTTGCGGTCGTCGTAGGAGATGGTGTTCGTCAGGGCACCGGCACCGCTGAACGCGGTCAACCGGCCGTTCTTGTCCCAGGTGAAGCTGCGGCTGGCGGTCGTCGCCTCCGCACCCGTGCCGGTCTGGGTCTCGAGGTTGCCGCCGGTGTCGTAGGTGTTGGTGACGGACACGCCGCCGGGCGACATGCTCTTCACGACCCGGCCGCCCGCGTCGTAGGCGACCGTGTAGGTCCGGTCCGCGGCGTTCGGGAACGCCGTGGTGACCGGCTCGATCGTCGACTCCGGCAGGCCCCAGGTGTTGTAGGTGGTGATGAAGCTGTTGTTGCGGCCGTCGGTGAAGCGGGTCCGGTGCCCGGCCGCGTCATAGCCGAAGGTGCTGGTGATGGTGTTGCTCGCGTCGATCGGCTCGGTCATGTTGACGAGCAGGTTCGTCGCGTCATAGGCGAAGGTCGTCGTGTGGTTGCGGGCGTCGGTCGCCGAGGTCACGTTGCCCGCGAAGTCGAGCGTGTTGCTGACCTTGGCGACCGGCAGCAGCGGCGTCGTGTTGTCCGGGTGGGAGGGGTGGTAGTTCTCGCTGGCGATCGCCCGCCCGGCGAAGTCGTAGAGCGTCTTCGAGTAGGAGGCGTCCGGCCGGGTCTGCTTGGTCACCAGTCCGGTCGGGCCGTACTCGAAGGAGGTGACCTTGTTGGCGCCGTCCGTCGTGGTCAACGGCTGGCCGACCGAGTTGTAGGTCGCCTTCGTCACCACACCGCCCGGCGAGGTGGACTTGACCAGCCAGCCGCCGTCGCCGTACTTGGAGGCGTTGAGGTCGTAGCCGGCCGCGCTGTCACCGGCCACGGCGGCGCCGTAGACGTTGGTCGTCGTGTAGGTCGGCGAGCCGGAGTCCTGGGTCACGATCTGGCTCGTCGTGAGCTGGCGGCCGAGGTGGTCGTAGGTCGCTCCGCTGACGCCGCCTTCCGGCGCGGTCACCTTGACGACGTTGCCGACGATGTCGTACTCCGTCTTGGAGACCGCCGTGGTGCTGTTCGGGCCGGGTGCGGTCGTCTTCACCACGCGACCGAGCTGGTCATAGGTGTATGAGGTCGTCTGGTTCAGCGGGTTCGTCTCGGTGAGGAGGCGACCGCCGTCGTCATAGGTACGCGTCGCGTACGGGGTGAAGACGGTCCCCGTACCCGGCTGGGTGTAGCTCGGGAGGTTGATCTTGGTGACGCGGCCGTTGGCGTCGAACTCGGTGACCACCCGGTTGCCCGTGGCGTCCTTCGTCTCCGTCGCCTCGCCGAAGGTGTCGTAGCCGACGTAGGAGAGGTTGTAGGCGAGCACCGGCGTGCCGCCGCCGACCTCGGTCAGCACCTCCGGCGTCGCCGTGATGACCTGCCGCCCCGCCTCGTCGATCGTGTAGCCGGTCTTGTTGCCCCGGGAGTCCGTCGACGCGGTGATGACGCTGCCGGTGTCGTACTGGGCGGAGGTGCGGATGACGTGCGCGCCCGCCGCCGGGGCGGCGTTGGTGTAGATGTTGCCGACCTGCGCGGCGGTGAGTGCCCGCTGGTAGACCTGCACGTCGGAGATCGAGCCGTTGAACCAGTTGGACGACGACTGCGAACCGATGTGCAGCGTGGTCGCCTTGTTGTTGAAGGGGAACGTGGTGGTGAAGGTGCCCTGGAGGGTGCCGTTGACGTAGATCTTCAGCGTTCCGGTCGTCGGGCCCGGCGTGGTCGCGATGTCCATCGTGGCCGCCACGTGCGCCCAGGTGCCCGCCACCGGCAGGCCCGCCGGCGTGGTGCCGTTGATCCAGCCGATCGTGCCGTCGTCCTTCTTCATCGCCACGTCGACGACCCACTGGTCGGTCGAGTTCTTGTAGCCCATCTTGAACGACGTGCTGCCGATCGCGCCCGACATCGTCACGGCGTACTGGTTGGTGCTCTCGCTGGCGAGCTTCAGCCAGGCCGCCGCCGAGAAGCTGCGGGTCGTGTCGACGACCGGCGCACCGGTGCCGATGTTGGAGGACGTGCCGTTGAAGGTGGCGACCGGACCCCGCGTCACATCGTTGGTCCAGGTGGCGTTGGTGAGCTTGCCGGGGCTGTTGCCCGACGAGTCGGCGGCCTTCGTGCCGGTCGTCTCGTTGAGCTTCCAGCGGCCGACCGGCGTCGTCGCCGGGTCGCCGTTGTAGGTGACGGCGGAGACCTGCCGGCCGACCGTGTCATAGAGCGACTCGGTGTAGGCGACGACGTTGCCCAGCGCGTCCAGCGTCGTCGAGGTGAGCGGCTGGTCGTCCGGGTTGAGCACATCGTTCGTGGTCTGCTTGAGCGGCCCGAGCGGGTCCAGGACCGAGGTGACCGCCCGACCCACGACGTCCGGGACGAAGGTACGCGTCGTCGCGCCGTTGTTCGTGATCTTCTTGACCACGAATCCGGAATCGTCGTAGAACGTCTCCTCCAGCACGAACGGGTTGCGGCCGGCCGCGTCCCGCCGGGTCACCTTCGCGGTGAGCCCGTCGTTGGTGTACTCGTAGTTCGTCGTCGTGCCGTCGGCATTGGTGATCGAGGTAAGCCGGGCCGCGTCGTCGTAGGCCCGCGATTCGATCGTCTTCGTCACCGGCGCGATCGGGGCGTTGGGGTCCCCGGTGTAGTTGAGCAGCTTGGCGTAGAGGACCTGGCCGGCGGCGTCGTAGTCGTACTGCTCGGTGATGAGGTTGGGGTCCTTCTTCGTCACGACGTGACCGAAGGCGTCGTAGGTGTACTCGGTGCGCTTGCCCTTGCCGTCGACCGAGGCGGTCAGCTGCCCCAGGCCGTTGTACTCCGAGCTGAGGGTGCGCGAGGCGTCGCCACCGGTGAGGTCCTGGACGAGCTGCGTGGTCCGCAGGCCGTCGTCGTTGTAGGTCCAGGTCACCTTCGCGGTGTGGGTGCCGCCGGACCCGGTCACCCGGTTGAGCACGCCCGGGTCGGTCTGCGTCTTGACCCGCGAGGCCTTGTCATAGGTGTAGGTCGTGGTCAGGCCGCTCGGGAAGGAGTCGGTGACGACCTTCTGCGTGGCGACCCGGCCGAGCAGGTCGTAGGTGTAGGTGGTGGTCTTCCCCGTCGGCTCGATCTCCTGAGCCAGGTCGCCGTTGGGGTAGTAGAGGATCGTCTTCGTCGTCGCGTCCGAGGTGGTCACCACGTAGGGCAGGCCGGCCGGCGGGTACTGCGTGGTGCTGTTGTAGGCGAGCACCGTCGTGCCGTCGGTGTAGGTGATCGTCGCGGCCCGGCCGAGCGGGTCGAGCACCGCGACCTCGTCGCCGGTGGCCGGGTTGTAGGTGTAGGTCGTCAGGAACTTGTCCTTGTTGACCGGGTCATCCGGCTTGGTGCCCTGACCCCATGCCTTGACCAGCTTGTCGTTGCGCGGGTCGAAGACGCCCGAGCCGTTCGGCTGCAGGATCGCGGTCGTCTTGTCCGGGAAGAACTCGTAGTAGGCCGATGAGCACAGCTCCGCCGACTGGTCCTGGCACGTGATCCGCTGGATCGTGTTGCCCCGGGCGTCGTGGAAGGTGATCGTCGCGTGGCCCAGTGGATCGACCGTGCTGAGCAGGAAGCCCTTCTCGTCGTAGCCGTACTGCGTCTGCTTGCCCAGCGCGTCGGTCTGCGCCAGCCGCTGCCCGGAGGCGACGCCGTAGGTCTCGCTCGTCAGGCTGCCCGTGGACGGGTCCGTGACGACGTACTTGCGGGCCAGGGCGGGGCCGGTGGCCGCGTCCCGGGTGCCCCACTCGGCACCCACCTGGTTGGCGGTGAGCTCCGTCTTGTAGTAGGAGACCTCGCCGATGTTGCCGTCGAAGTAGGTGACCCCGCCCACCGGCAGCCCGGTCCAGCCGGCGGCGTTGTTGTAGCCGGCGCCGACACTGACGTAGCCGTAGGTGGCGGAGTCGTTGGGCGAGTGGGCGTAGGTCTTCTTCTGCACGCCGTCGAGGTAGAGGATCTGATTGGTGGTCGAGGTGGTGAGCACCACGTGGTGCCACTTGCCGTCGTCGACGCTCTCCGTCGTCACCATCGGCGCCGAGCCGCCGCACCAGCACCACTTGCCGTGCAGCTTGTGGTCCGTGCCGATGTAGAGAGCGGGCACGTAGGTGGTCGGCGTCGTGCCGATCGCCTGGTTCTGCCAGCTGTAGAGCACGCCGCTGCCACCGGCGTCGGTCTTGAACCACAGGCTGATCGAGGCGGGTCCGGTCGAGACGGCATCGTCAGCGGGGAGCGCGACGTAGGACTGCTCCAGCTTCTCGAAGCGCGCCGAGTAGTTGACGTGGACCGGGTCGTAGACCGTGAGCTGCGGATCGTCGAAGGGTCCGGCGTCGAGGCCGAGGAACACGTCGTTGTAGACGGCCTTGCCGCCGTCGACCTCGTTGACGGCGTCGTTGACCGTGGTGAGCTCGCCCATCCGCCAGTAGTCGGACGGGCGGGCGCCCAGCACCGTGCTGCTGTGCACCAGGTGGGAGCCGGTCAGAGCGCCGTTGCCGATGCCCCAGACGCCGTTGTTCTCGTCGGTGACCGAGGTGACCAGCCCGGAGATCGCGTCGTAGGTCGCCTTCGCCTGGATGCCGCCCGTCGGCCGGTTGACCTGCGTCAGCGGTTTCACGGACGCAGCGCGGGCCGACTGCAGGTCGTTGACGTTGCCCTGGGTCAGCGGACGCCCGAAGTACGCCACCTCGGCGATCGACCCGGTGAAGTACTTCAGCGTGCCGGTGTTGTTGGTGGCGTTGACCGTTGCGTCGTTGGGCCAGCTCGCATTCAGGTAGCCCGCGCCGATGATCTGCTTGTCCATCTCGTCGGCCGGGTTCGCGGTGAGCGTGGTCGATGCCGCGACGCCGTCGACGTAGAGCGTCTGGACGAGCGTCTGGCTGCTGGACGACCAGCCCGCGCTGAGAACCGCGTGGTGCCAGTTGCCGTCGTTGACCTTGGTGCCGAACTTGATCGGGCTGTGCGCCGTCGACGACCACACCTGGTTGGCGGTCGTCGGGTTGACGCAGTCGCGGATCTCCATCAGCGTGCCCAGGGTGACGCCGGCGGCGACCGGGCTGAGGCAGCGGCCCGAAGCGGCACCGATGATCGTGCCGTTGCCCAGCATGTACCACTGCTGCGAGAGCGACGAGGTGCAGGTGTTGATCTGGACCCGGGCACCGTTGGTGAGAGTCCCGCTGTCGACCTCGAGGCACCGCGCCCCGCCGGTGAGAGAAGCTGCCTTGATCTGGTTGGTGCTGGTCAGCGTCCACTCCTGCGCGACACCGTCGTTGCAGTTGGAGAGCTGCACGTCGAGACCGGGCGTGGAGGCGCCGCTGGGGATGTCGAGGCACATGCCCGACTTGCCGCCCATCAGCGACTGCATCTGGACGCTGGTCTGACCGCTGGGCACGGTCGGGATGGTCGGGAACTGCCCGTGCAGGTAGCCGGTAGCGTCGACGTAGAGCGTCGGGTTGTAGCCGAGCTTCGTGGTGGCCGCGGCGCTGATGTCCTCGCGGGACTGGCCGGCGAGGATGCCGCCGGTGGTCGCGTTGTTCGGCATCTGGAACCACATGCTGATCGAGCGCTGCGCGGCGTCGGCGGGCAGGTTCGACGGCAGCGAGATCGCGGTGGAGGTGCCGTTGAAGGCGCCGCCCTGCGCACCTGACGCCGCGAGCGGGCCGCTCACGCTGCTGACGCTGCTGAGCAGGTTGGCGTTGCCGGTGCTCGCCTCGTCGGCCACGATGCCGGTGCCGCCGTTGCCGACTCGCCAGTATCCGCTCGGGCCGAGGTTCATCATCGTGTTGCGGTAGGGCGAACCGGCCGTCGCGGCGTAGGTGTAGCTCGCGCAGCCCGTCGCGGCGGGCGTGCAGACCGAGGTGAGCTTGTCGCCGGTGTAGTTGTAGGTCCAGACCGAGCGGCTGGCATCGTCACCGGGCGTGAGCTGGTCGGTCTTGATGGTGGAGACGTGTGCGAAGGCGGCTCCGGCGGGAGTGGCCCAGGCCAGGTGCAGCGCGCGTCCCGACGCCGACGTGATGTCGGTGATCCGGTTGGAGACGTCGTAGGTGAAGGTCTCGGCGCGGCTGTTGACATCGGTGATCGACGTGATGCCGTAGATCCGGTCGGTTCCGGCAGTGCCGCTGAACCCCGTCGTGAAGAGGAAGGTGGTGCCCTCCTTGTCGACCAGGCGGTATCCGCCGGTGACCGTGGTGAGCGTCGCGTAGCGGCCGGCGGGCGGCGAGAAGGTGCCGTCGGCGTTCTTGCCGAAGGCGAGTTCGTTGCCGCCCGGGTAGGTGATGATCACGGTCGGCGGCGCGATCGGCGAGCCCAGCGACTCGGTGAGCTTGGTGTCGATCAGGCTGGACCAGCCCTGGCCCAGGGCGAGCGCCGCCCGGTTGTCGAGGCTGTTGTAGCTGCGCTGGATCGTCAGCGGCGGCCCGACCGTGGCGACGGAGGCGTCGGTGGCGCCGGTCGTGTAGTTGCCGATGCTCGCGGCGAAGCCCTTGCCGCCGTTCTGCGACAGCGTCGAGGTGACGACCGGCTGCGGCACCGGGGTGGAGAGCGGGTAGTTGATCGTCGTGCTGTCGGCGATGCTGTCGTTGGCCTTCACCGTCCAGACGTAGCTCTGCCCCCAGCTCAGCAGGTTGGGCGGCACGGTGATCTGAGAGGCCGAGATCTTGCCGGAGGTCCAGATCTGGGTCTCTTCGTCGCCGTTCTTCTTCTTGACGATGAACTCGTAGGTGAACTTGCCCGACGTGTTGTCCGGGTCGTGCGCGTGCGCGATCAGGGTCGGGGTCAGCGTCTGCGAGTTGTAGCCCGCGACCGGGTACATCGAGTCGACCTGCGGCTTGACGTTACCGGCGTACCAGAGCTGCAGCTGGGCCTGCTTGGCGCCGCTAGAGTAGTTGCCGGCGGTGAACCGCTTCCACTGGTTGCTCGTCGTCTCCGAGTTCGCCTTGATGATGATGCCGTAGTTGCCGACGCCCTGGACCCACTGCTGCACGGTCGTGAGGTTGAGGTCCACGTCCACCCAGGTGCCGGTGCTGCGGTTGCCGCCGGTGTTGGTGCAGGCGCTACCCGGTGCGGGTGTGGCGTTGCCGATCAGCGCACCGGCTGTCGGACCGGGCCAGTCGTCCGTCGTGACGTGGATCGCGGCGGTCGAGGCGTAGACGTCGAACCGGCGCGGAGTGCAGTCCCAGGTCCAGGTGAGGAAGATGTGCAGCCGCGCCTTGGAGATGGTGTTGCCGTTGTAGTTGGCCGAGAGGCCGGAGAAGTTGAGCAGCGCGCGGGCCTTGTGGGTGCCGCTGTCGAACGTACCCACCGCCAGGTTGTTCTCGGTGGAGTGGTCGGCGGTGTCGGTGGAGTAGACGTAGGTGTCGCTGTTGGTGTTGAGCGTGCCGTAGAGCGTCGGGTCAGCCGTCACCGGCCACACCCGGGCCGGGTCGTTGAGCCACTTCCGGTCGAGGACGACCCGCAGCCGCTGCTCGCCCTCGACGGTGATCAGCTCATAGCGCACGTCGTCGGAGCGGGTGAAGTCACCGGTGTTGCGGTCGAAGAGCGAGTCGAACATGAAGCCGCTCGGCACCCGCGCGTGGATCTTGCCGTCGGCGTCCTTGGCGATGATCGTGCCGTCGCTCTCCTGCGCCACGGTCAGGCCCTTGAGGTGCAGCGGGAAGTCGAAGACCGATCCGGCCGCGGCCGACTTGAGGATCAGCGACTCCTTGATCTCCTCACCCGTCACCTCCAGCAGGAGGTCGACACCGGGCCGGATCTCGGGGTAGCGGGCGGTGTTGCCCTCGACGACCGGCGTCACGTCGGCGGCGTCGATCAGGCCGTACCCGATGGAGCGGTCGGGGTCCACGGTGAGCTCGGCGAGCTTCTCGTCGGCGCCCTTCGAGGCGAGGGTGATCTCGGTGGAGTTGGCCTTCTGGCGCAGCCGGCCGCCCTTCGCCTTGTCGGCGACGAGCGTGCGGTCGATCGGCTGCCACGACCCGTCCTTGGCCCGGTAGTTCACGGGCTCCTTCGTCGCGATCCGGGTGTAGGTGCCGTCCGGGTTGCGGTAGACGTCGGAGGTGGCGTTGGAGCCGGCCTTCTCCTTGACGGCCTTGCTCTTGTCGAAGTCGCCGAGCACCCGCCCGCTCTTGCCGCCCTTACCGACGGCCTGGTCGGACTCGGCCGGCACGCCGCCCTTGGCCCGCAGCTGCTTGCGCCCGGCGCCGCGCCCCACGTCGGTCGCGTTGCTGTAGTGCGCGCGCCCGTCGGCGGAGCCGGTCTTCTGCGGCGGCAGCACACCGAGCACCCGGGCAGCGCTGGCGCGCTGGACCTGCAGCCAGCTCCAGAGCCCGGCCAGCGGGAACTCACCCGCCGCGGGCGCCGTCCCGGCCGGTGCGGCCAGGGCGACGAGCATCGCCACCGTGGTGACGAAGGCTATCCGCCGCCCGCTGCGCCGCGGCTTGCGCCGTCCAACGGTTGGTACGCCAAGAGCAGACCTATCCAGCATCGCCGAGCTCCCCGTGAAGAAATCGATCTGGTGACCGAAATCCTCAGGGAGTTGCCAGGAAACAGGAAGATCTCAGGTTGACGGCAAACCATCAACCTCGCCCCGACCGTCCTTTCTGGACGGATCAGGAGTCGGTGGCGAGACTTCCCTTGACGATGTCGCGAGCGGCCGAGCGCAGGTCGTCACCCTGCACGGACTCGACGTTCGCCGCCGACGGCACCTGCCCGACCGGCCGGAAGAGCACCGCGGGGAATCGGGCAGCACCGGTGCGCACGGCCGCCACCTGGGCATCGCCGGTGGCGAAGAGCAGGTCACAGTGGCCCATGGCGAGGCCGTTGAGGTAGGCGAGGGCGTTCTCCGCCGTCTGGTCACCGGTGACGGCGAGGTACTCGGTCTGCACGTGGTTCTCGGCGGAGGCGTCGCCCATGCCGGCCCAGATCTGCGCCGCCTGCGGCCCGGTGATCCCCTTGTCGTCGGTGAGCAGGCAGGCCGTGATCTCCAGGAACTTACGGGCCCTCGGCGGCTCCGGCGACGGCCAGACCAGCCAGGTGACCAGCCCGATCAGGACCACCGCCACTGCGGCCGCGACCCATTTGCGCGGCCCGGCCAGCCATCGTGCGATCTGCGTACCCATGCCTTCTCCCCGTCCCGACCTCGCCGTGCTAGGAGCGGAGACTAACCGATTCCGCCGCATCCCGGGGGCGTCGTGCAAGATCGCCGCAACTCTTGAAGAGTTGGTCCCATAAACCCGTTAGGACCAACTCTTCAAGAGTTGCGGCGATCTTGGCGATCTTAAGCGACCTTGAGCGATCTTGGGTCTGCTGACGGGTTAGGCGTGCAGGTAGGGGCCGTCGGAGCCGATCTTGCCGGGAGCGGGGTTGCCGGGCAGGCTCAGCACGTAGACGCGGAGGTTGCCCTTGCCGATCGCCGCCGTCGCGAGCGTACCGTTGACGACCGTCTTGACGTCACCGGTGATCACATCGGTGTAGACCCCGTTGGGGATCCCGGTGAAGGTGGCCGCGCCGGAGATCGCGACCAGCGCGAAGCTGTCCACCGAGCCCTGGGTGAACCGCCGCTTGAACGCCATCGACGCGCCGCTCACCCCGGCCGTCGAGTACTGCCCCTTCTGCAGCGCGGGCACCGCTCGGCGGATCTGGTTGAGCCGCTGCAGGTGCTTGGCGAGTGGCTTGGCCAGCGTCGTCGCCACCGGACCGGTCGCGCTGCTGACGACGCCGAAGTCGGGCGCGACGACCGTGCCCTCGATCTGGTCGCCGAAGTAGGCCCGGCCCGTCGTCGCCAGCGGGCAGGTCGGCCCGCAGTCGATCGGCTTGCCCGCCTGGAATTCGATCTCCGAGCCGTAGTAGAGCGTCGGGACACCCCGGAACGTCCACATCAGACTCATGTTCTCGGCCCACGCGTCGGTGCCGCCGTTGTATCGCACGCTCGACTTGTTGGGGCCGAAGTCGTGCGAGTCGACATAGACGACGTTATAGGTGGCGTCGTTGGTCGAGTCGTCGGTGTCCTTGCCGTTCCAGAAGGCATTCGGTGCGTCGCCGAAGTTCATGTGCATGCGCATGTCGATGATGTTCATGCCGGAGAACTTCGAGTGGTCCGGCGTGTGGTAATCATTGCCCGACAGGAACGCGTTGGTGCTGGTGGGCTGGTTCCCCGTACCCAGATTGTTCTCGTAGTTGAACTGCTCTATCGCCGCGGTCTCGTCGTCGGCGCTGAAGGTGCCCCGCTCCTTCCAGGTGAAGAACTGGGCGGAGTGGTTGACCGAGCCGCGGTTCCACTTGTCGTTGACGAATGCCGCGACCTCGCCGAAGACGTAGAAGTCGTTGCCCTTGGCGCCGAACTTCTCCACCGCGTGCTGCTGGATCGCGGGCAGGAATCGCCTGTTCCAGGTGACGCGCGGAATGTGCACGGCCGTGTCGATCCGGAAGCCGTCGACGCCCATGTCGATGTAGCGGTTGTAGGCGTTGATCAGATATTGCTGGACGATCGGGTTCTCGGTGTTGAAGTCGGCGAGGTCCTCGTGCAGCCAGCAGCTCCGCGCGTCCTCGCCCTCCCAGTTGCCGATCCAGCACTGGTGATAGAGGTTGGCGGGGAACATCTTCGCCGTCGGGCTCGGCCACTGGCAGGTGTAGATCCGGTAGCCCTCGGGGCTCGTCCACTGCGTGGGTTTACCCCAGTCGATGCAGGTGTTGCCGGCCGGTGCGGTGTTGGACCAGAGATCACCGTTATACCAGCTCTTGCCGGTGTTGGGGTCGATCGTCAGGCCGTCGTACTCGAAGCCCGCGACCGGCTGGTCGTAGTACCAGGACCACTGCGCGTCGCGTACCCCGAAGGTGGTGGTCTGGTAGAGGCCCTTGGCCCCCCAGCGCGAGCTGTGGTTGTAGACCACGTCCTGGTAGATCTTCATGCCCTTGCCGTGCGCGGTGTTGATCAGATCTTGATAGCTCGCGCCGGGAGTCTCCAACCGCGGGTCGACGCGGTAGAAGTCCCAGCCGTGGTAGCCGTGGAAGTCGTAGTCCGACCGGTTGAGCACCACCGGCGTGATCCAGATCGCGGAGAAGCCCAGGCCCTTGATGTAGTCGAGCCGGTTGATCAGGCCCTGGAAGTCGCCCCGGAACATCGGGTCGTTGTTGGCGGCGTTGCCCGACTTCACGTGCTGGCTGCCGCCCCGGTTGTTGGCGGTGACGCCGTCGGCGAAGCGGGCCGTCATCACGAAATAGATCGAATCCTCGCGCGGATCGCCGCCCAGCGGCGTGCCGCCCGCCGGTGGCGGCGGCGCGTCCCCGGTGGTCGCGCTCACCGAGACACTCGCGGCACTCTTGTTCCCGGCCAGGTCAAAGGCTTTCACCGAATAGGTGTACGCCGTCCGAGCCGTCAGCGGACCGTCGACGAACCCGACGCTCCCCGTCGTGCGGACGACAGTGCCGAGCAGGCCACCAGTGCGCGTGACCTCGTATCCGGTGACCCCCACGGCATCCGTCGACGCCGTCCAGCCGAGCGTGATGATCAGGCCGCTCGCCGAGGCGGTGACCCCGGTCGGCACCGTCGGCGGCGTCGTGTCGGGGACGACCGTGCCGCACGGATCGGTGGCGTTGGCGGTGACGACGCCGTCCTTGACGGTCGTGCGTCCCCGGCCGAGGGCGTAGTTGTTGCCGTTGTTGTTGTCCCAGGTCCCGGTGCCGTTGTTGAAGGCGGCGGCGAGCCCGGTCGCGGTGCCCAGGTCGATCGAGCGGCGCATCCAGTCGGTGCAGACGAGGGTCATCGCGACGCCCGGAACCGCGGTCCACGCACCACCCGTGGGCTGGTAGTGCACGTTGGCAGCGGTCCACGCCCGGGTCTTGACGTAGTAGTAGACCTCGGCGTTGTTCGTCGGCGGCGTGCTCGGGCTGGAGCTCGGACTCGGGCTGGGGCTCGGGGACGTGCTCGGGCTCGGGGACGTGCTCGGGCTCGGGGACGTGCTCGGGCTCGGGGACGTGCTCGGGCTCGGGGACGGGCCGGTGCCGCAGGGGTCGCCGGATCCGATCACCCCGTTGGCGACCGTGACGTTGCCGGTGCCGAGGGCGTAGTTGGCGCCCCCCTTGTTGTCCCAGGTCCCGGCGCCGTTGTTGAAGACGGCGGTGAGCCCGGTCGCCGTACCCAGCTCGATGGTCTTCTTCACCCACCCGGTGCAGGCGGCGGCCATCGGCACCCCGGGTGAGGTGGTCCACGCACCGCCGTTGGGCTGGTAGTGGATGTTGGTCGTGGTCCAGCCGGTCGGCGGCTTGTAGAAGACCGTCACCGGGTGCGGTACGCACGGGTTGCCCGCGCCGATGACGCCGCCGGAGACGGTCACCTCGCCGGTGCCGAGGGTGTAGTTGGCGCCGTTCCTGCTGTCCCAGGTGCCGGAGCCGTTGTTGAAAGCGACTTGCAGGCCGTTCGCCGACCCCAGGTCGATCGTCTTGGCCACCCAGCCGGTGCAGGCGGCCTGCATGGCGACGCCGGGCGGAGTCGTCCAGGAGCCGCCGTTGGGCTGGTAGTGAATGTTCGTCGCGGTCCAGCCTGCGGCCGGTTGATAGTAGACGGTGACGGTCTGCGCCGCACTGGCGATCGCGGGCAGGAGGGCTGCCGTCAGGGCTGTGGCGGCGAGAACCGCCACGGCCCAACGTCTGCGTGCAGTGGGACGTGCAGTGGGACGGAACCTCACGAGCTTGCTCCCTTATGAAAGAGGTTGCGCAAGTGGGGTGGAAGTTCTGCAAGTTTCCATCATGGTTCTGTCTATGTAAAGAGGAGGTTTCCGGCTGTCGGGCTTGCCGGATTTCATCGCCTCGGGGCGCTGTCTAGAATCAGTCACCATGCCAGCAGAGACCGGGACCGCTCGTCCGATCACGAAATACGGCACACCCGTCCTGCATCAGCCGTGCGCGGAGGTCACGACCTTCGACGAGGAGCTGTCCACGCTCATCGACGACATGTTCGCCAGCATGTACGAGGCTCGCGGCGTCGGGCTCGCGGCCAACCAGATCGGTGTCGGGCTGCGGATCTTCGTCTACGACTGCCCCGACGCGCAACAGGTCCGGCAGGTCGGCCACGTCGTCAACCCGGTGCTGCACCTGCCCCCGCCGCCGCGCGAGCTCATCGAGGACCGCGAGGGCTGCCTCTCCGTCCCCGGTGCCCAGGCGGAGCTGGCGCGGACGGCGCTCGCCTATGTCACCGGGTTCGACAAGACCGGCGAGCCGATCCGGGTCGACGGCACCGGGCGGATGGCGCGCTGCCTGCAGCACGAGTGCGACCACCTCGACGGCAAGGTCTACGTCGACCGCCTCACCACCAAGCAGCGCAAGAAGGCGCTCGCCGACGCCGACCTCGGCTGACCGCCCTCACTCCTTGATGAGGGAGCGGCTGCTCCTTGAGGGAGCGGCTACTCCTTGAGGAGGGAGCGGCGCAGCCGGACCCAGGCGCGGACCGAGACGGCGGCGCGCTGTGCGGCGGCCGGACCGGAGACACCGAGGTCGCGCAGTTCGTCGCGCATCACCTCCTCGACGACCGGATCACGCTTGACGCCTCGGGCGGCGACGAAGGCTGCGTAGCCCTGCTCGGGGACGAGGGTGAGCCGCGTGCCGAACGGCGCGAACGACCCGCTCTGCCACAGCACCGACCCGCCGACCTGCAGCCCCAGGCCATAGGGCGTGCCGAGGTAGGTCTCCGCGACCGGCTCGCTCATCACGTCGAGCGCTGCCCGTCCACGCGGATCGGTGAGCGCGAACTCGGCGAAGGTGAGCACGTCGCGGCCGGTCGACCAGAGCCCGCCCGCGGCGCGGCGAGCGCGCGGATAGGACTCCGTCTCGTGCTCGAAGGTGGTGCTCGCCATGCCGAGCGGGGTGAAGAGCATGTCGGCGAGGAACTGCTCGAAGCTCGTGCCCGCCCGGGTCGCCAGCACGTGCGCGGCCAGGTAGAACCCGGCGTTGCAGTATTCCCAGGCCGCCCCGAGCGGGAACCGCTGACCCCGCTCGGCCACGTGCGCGACGGCGGCGGCGAGCGCGTCGTCGCCGACGCCGAGGCCGAAGGCGGCTTCCTTGGTCAGGTCCGAGTGCACGCCCGCGGTGTGGCTGAGCAGGTGCCGCAGGGTGATCCCGCGATCGATCCTCCAGCGGTCGGCGAGCTCCGGCAGGTCGTCGACGACCGGTGCGTCGAGCCCGTCTGTGCCGACCGCCAGCAGCGCGGCCATCGCCACCATGGGCTTCTGCACCGAGGCTGTGCGGACGAGTGCATCCGGCGAGGCGTAGGCGCCGGTCGCCGCGGCTCGACGGCGGCCGCCGTGGGTGACCGCCGCGACCGCTCCCTCGATCCGGTGGTACGACGCGGCCTGCGCCAGACTGTCCTGCAGGCTCATGCCGGTCTCCCCGATGGGTGGATGCGGCCCGATGCTAGCCGTTCGGAGCCACACCGCGGCACCTCCGGAACGCTACCCTCGACACGTGATTCGCGTCTGGTTCCTCCTCTTCCTGCTGGATCTCGTGCTGACGATCGCGGCACTCATCGTGTGCAGCACCACCGAGGACGAAGAGTTCGCCGTCTTCCCCAAGTTGATCTGGATGCTCGCCATCGTCTTCCTGCCGCTGCTCGGACCGATCCTGTGGTTCGCCTACGGCAGGCAGCCACGGATCCGTCGCCGACCCGGACCGGGCCGGGCCCCGCAGAGCGCTCCCCGGCAGCTCGCGCCCGACGACGATCCCGCGTTCCTGCAGTCAATCGCGGATCGGCAGCGCGAGAGCACCGAGGCTGATCGGGAGTTGATGCGCAAGTGGGAGGCCGACCTGCGCCGCCGCGAGGAGGAGCTGCGCAAGCAGTCCCCCACGGACGAGTAGGCCGCGGACCTCCCCGCACGTGAAGATCGCCGCAACTCTTGAAGAGTTGCGGCGATCTTGCGTGCGTCACGCGGTCCGCGCGGTCACGCTTCGTGCGTCGCGCTTCGTGCGTCGCGCTTCGTGCGTCACGTTTTGCAGCAAAGCGTGGTCATTTCGCGCTGGGAGGCCACGTTTTGCTGCAAAGCGTGACCGGTGGCGGTCGGTCAGGCGTGGCGGGGGCCTCGGCGGCGGGCCCGCGTCGCGGAGGCCGGACGGGCGCCGGACTCGCCGACGCGGCGCTGCGAGATCGCGGTCACCGGGGCGACCGCGATGTCGGTGGGCGTGCGGGCACCGGTGACGCGGGCCAGCTCCGGGTGTCCGGCGTGGACGGTGACGCACTCCGCCCGGATGCCCGCGGCCGACATCAGCCGGGAGACCTCGCGCCGCTGGTGCGGCAGGACCAGGGTCACCACGGTGCCCGACTGCCCGGCCCGGGCGGTCCTGCCCCCACGGTGCAGGTAGTCCTTGCCGTCCGCGGGCGGGTCGACGTTGACGACGAGGTCGAGATCGTCGATGTGAATGCCGCGAGCTGCGACGTTCGTCGCGACCAGCGCCGTCACGGCACCGGTCCGGAAGCCTTCCAGGGCACGCGTACGCTGCCCCTGCGACTTGCCACCGTGCAGCGCCGCGGCGTGCACACCCCTGCTGAGCAGGTGCTTGGCGAGGCGCTCGGCACCGTGCTTGGTATCGACGAACATGATCACGCGACCGTCCCGGGCCGCGATCTCCGCGACGGCGGGCTGCTTGTCGGCGAGGTCGACCTGGAGCAGGTGGTGGGTCATCGTCGAAACCGTCGCCGCCTTGGGCGGGTTGACGGAGTGGGTCACCGGGTTGGCGAGGAAGCGCTGCACCAGCCGATCCACGCCCCGGTCGAGGGTGGCCGAGAAGAGCATGCGCTGGCCACCGGCCGGCACGTCCTTCAGCAGTCGGGTGACCTGCGGCAGGAAGCCGATGTCGGCCATCTGGTCGGCCTCGTCGACGACCGCGATCGCGATCTGGTCGAGGCGGCAGTCGCCCCGGTTGACGAGGTCGGTGAGGCGGCCCGGCGTGGCGACGAGCAGCTCGACGCCGTTGCGCAGGGCGTTGGCCTGCGCGCCGATCGAGAGGCCGCCGACGACGGTGGCGGACTTCAGGCGCATCGCGGCGGCATAGGGTGCCAGCGAGGCGGTGACCTGCGCGGCGAGCTCACGGGTGGGCACCAGCACCAGCGCCAGCGGGCGGCCGGGCTGGGCGCGCCGACCGGCGATGCGGGCGAGCAGCGGCAGGCCGAAGGCGAGCGTCTTGCCCGATCCGGTCTGACCGCGCCCGAGCACGTCGCGGCCCGCCAGTGCGTCCGGGATCGTCGCGGCCTGGATCGGGAAGGGCGTGGTGAGCCCCTGCTTCGCCAGCACCGCCAGCAGCGGTGCGGGCAGCCCGAGGTTGGCGAAACCGCCGGTCACTGGCGCGGCGGCGATGGGCTGCCCGGGCTCGGTGACCGCTCGCTCGGGAGCAACGCGGACGGCGTGCTCGACGAGGGGGTGCGCAACCACGGACTGCGCGGGGCGGCGACGAGGGCGGCGGTTCGGTGCGGACTGGGTGACGGTCATGCAGACTCCTCCACCGGCGCCGGCGATGGGTGGCCGCACACGTGCGGGCAGCATCCACCGGCGGGGCCGGAGTTGACTAAGAAACGGTTGAGCAGAATTGGTGAAAGCTGAAACGGCCGGGGAAGGATTCAGGCTGCGCTCAGCGCCACGATGCGACGGCGCCGGCTTTTTCGTAGCGGCATCTCATCGGAATCGCGCGCCCACATGATCACCTGAGTCCCCGGAGCGCTGCATCGAACCATACACCCACTAACGTGACCAGCTGTGCCCAGGTGTGACCAATCCCATCACATTCACCCGCGCGGCGTAGCAGGTCAGCCCAGGGATTCCGCGATCTCCAGCGCCTGGAACTGGTTGAGGTCGCCCTCCAGCCGATAGCTGACACCCGCTTCCTGCCAGATCAGGGTCGACGCGGCGAGCCGGGCGGTCTCGATCCGCACCTGGCCCGCGCGGTCCACATAGGCGACATCGTGCGGCCCGCCGATCCACAGCGCGAAGTCGCCGCCGACCTGGGTCCAGGTGATGTCCTGGCCACCGCTCTGCTTGGTGAACATCGGGTCCAGGCTGCCGTCGAAGGCGTCGAGCCGCAGTGCCCCGCCGCGATAGACCAGCGTCACGACGCGGTACGTGCCCGAGGCGTCGGGGTCGGCGATGAGCACCTGCTCCGGCTGGCCGAGCAACGCCGGGACGCGGATCGGGAAGCGTACCTTCTGCTCGGCCTCGACCAGCGCGGCCGAGCGCTGCGAGGGCAGCGGCGACGGGCTGGCGCTGTGCGGCACCGGTCCGGACGAGGTGTCGACGGTGATTCCGGCGAAGCGCAGCAGGCTGGTCACCGCGTCGGCGAGCGCGGCCCGCCCCGGTGGCAGCAGCCCGACGAGCAGCGCCACCACGACGGCGGCGAGGTAGTAGCGCCACCGGCGGCGCGGCTTCGGCTTCGCCGTCAGCCGGTTGCGCACCGCAGCCGTCACATCGGGCGCGTCGGGGGTGGTCAGCCAGCTGGAGAGGTCGCGGAGCTCCTTCTCGAGGTCATCCATGCCGCACCTCCCCGCTCTCCGCGAGACCGCTGTCGAGCAGGCCGCGCAGCTTCACCAGGGCGCGGGACGTGCGGGACTTGACCGTGCCGCGCGGCCAGCCCAGCATCGTCACCGTCTCCTCCTCGCTGAGATCGAGCAGGAACCGGCAGACGATCACCTCTCGGTCCTTCTCCGGCAGCAGTCGCAGGGCCCCCACCAGCGCGGATCGGCGCTCACCGGCGAGCGCGGAGCCCACCGCGGCGTCCTCGGCGATCTCCGACATCGGATCGGCCGCCGCGGCCCGGAGCACGAGCCCGTCCCGGCGTCCCCGCGAACGGTGGAGATTGCGGGTCTCGTTGGCGACGATCGCGAGCAGCCAGGAGCGGAAGGTGGACTCGCCGCGGTATTTGGCGAGCTTGCGGTACGCCTTCACAAACGCCTCCTGGATGACGTCCTCCGCGTCGGAGCCCGCGCCGAGCAGCACCGCCGTCCGGTACGCGGACGCGGTGTGCCGGGCGACCAGCAGCTCATAGGCTGCCAGGTCACCTGCCCGTGCTCGGTTGACGATCTCGTCGTCGTCCAGGGGAACCTCCGTTGAGAACACCCTCATGACACCGCTCGCGCCGATCAGGTTCCACTCCGCTCGGATGGAACCTTCCCGGGCCGGGCGGTGTCACCCGGACATGATGGCAAACACTCCCGGCGCGCCGGCACTCTCCCGGCGTACCCTGCTCACGCTTCTGGCAGGCACCGGCGCCGCCGCGCTGGTCGGCTGCGATCCATCGGGCAACCCGGCCGCCGGCGCGACGAGCCTCCCGGACGCGCTGCTCGTCGAGGTCGAGGACGGAACCGGCATCCTGCGCGGCGCCGACCGGCAGGTCATCCCCCGGTCTGCGGTCACCCATGACGGGCTCGCGATCTATGCCACCTCCCCGGCGGGCGACGACACCGCCTTCTGGCGGGTCGACACCGCCACCGGCAAGACCTCCGCCCCGATCCAGCTACCGGGCCGGTGGGTGCCGCAGGCGGTCTCCGGTGAGGGTTCCCGGGTCGCGCTCACCCAGGTCGCCGTCGATGTGACGGGCAAGCTCCCGGCCGGCCGGGAGACGACGCCGGTCCTCATCGCCGACCTCGACGGGGTCCGGACGGAGTTGCAGCTGCGGGGCAACTTCGTACCCGAGACGTTCACCGAGGACCTCACCGGGCTCTTCGTGCTCGAATGGCTGCCCGCCGCGGCGCCGGACCACTACCGCGTACGCCTCGTCGACCTCGCCAGCAAGCAGCCGGGACCGCTGCTCACCCGGGACAAGGTCCCGGTCCCGGCCGGCGCCGAGGAGGAGATGCGCGGCGAGGGCCGCCAGGCCGTGCTGGCACCCGACCGGATGACGCTCTACACGCTCTACACCCACCAGCCGGGGCACGCGCACACCCGGGACCTGCTCAGCGGTCGGCCGGGTAACGCGCACGCCTTCGTGCACACGCTGAACCTCGTCGCGCGCTGGGCGTTCTGCATCGACCTGCCGCACCCGTTCGGCGAGGGCGCGCCGAGCGGGCACTCGATGGCGATCACCCCCAACGGCGCCAAGCTCTACGTCGCCGACGCGGCCTCCGGCGGCCTCGCGGAGATCTACACCGAGAACCAGACCGTGGGCCGGACCGCCGCCCTCGGCAAGGCGACCGGCACCGGCGCCGCCGCCACCGACGGCAGCCGGTTGCTGCTCGGTGCCGGGAAGTCGGTCCGCGTCGTCGACCTCACCCGGTGGGCGGTGGCCGCCGAGTGGCCGGTCGACGAGGAGATCACCGGCCTCGTCCTGAGCCCGGACGCCAAGCGCGTCTATGTCGGACAGACCGGAGCGGTGAGCTGGCACGACCCGGCGACCGGTGCCGAGCAGGGCCGCATCGCCGTCCCGGGCCTCACCACCCTCAAGGGTTTGGCCGGCCACCGCGCCTAGCCCGCGCAAGATCGTCGCAACTCTTCAAGAGTTGGTGTTAAGGCCTGGCGGCCTGAAGCACCAACTCTTGAAGAGTTGCGACGATCTTGCTGTGGCGACCTGGGTCAGCCGTGGGTGATGGTCAGGGCGTGGTCGCCGGTGGGGGTGGCGGCGGTGACCCGCGTGACCTCGGCGAGGTCGATGCCGGTCGTCGCGTCCGGTACGAAATAGATCCACCACCCGTCGTGCAGCTCCGCGACGAGCGGGCCGCCCGTGGCGCGGGACAACTCCACTCGGGTGGCACCGGGCGGGAGCTGCCCGAACGCGACGGCCGCCGGTCCCGTCCCCTGCCCCATCGACGCATAGGTCAGGCCGAGGTCCGGCGTCGCGGGATCGAGGTTCATCGCCGGGCCGCCGATGTCGATCCGCTCATCCGTCGCCCAGCACACCACCGTCGCGGTCAGGCCGCCATAGAGCCGCAGCCGCAACGGGCCCGCGACCCGTTCGAACCGCAGCGGGGGCAGCTCCATCAGCTGCGGATCGAGCTGCATCGCGATCTCCCGGCACCGCCCGTCGTCGGTCGTCGCCGAGGTCGACGGGCGGGGCGGCTTGCCGAAGGAGAACTCCGGTGTCGGGCCCGGCCGGTCCGCCGACTGCCCCGGGCCACCGCCGCGCCACAGCGCCAGCCCCGACACCGTCGCGGCGAGCACGAGGACCACGGCAGCCGCCGCCATCGCCCGGCGGCGGACGGTGAGGGTGCGGGCTTGGCGGCGTACCGCCGACTCGGCGACCTGGAACCGGTCCCCGGCGTAATCGCTCGCGCTGAGCTCGCGCCGCAGGGTTTCGAGCGCGCGGTGCAGATGCACATGGACCGTCGCGGGAGCGATGCCGAGCAGCGCGCCCGCCTCATCGGCCGAGAGGTCGGCGAGCACGCGCAGCGCCACCACCTCCCGCTGCCGCTGCGGCAGCCGGGCGACCGCCGCGCGCAGATCGACAGGCAGGGCGGCGCTACCCGCCTCGGCCGTCGGCGTCTCCGGTACCTCACCCGGAACCTCCCGGCGACCCCGCCGCCACCAGGACCGTTGCGCGTTGAGCGCCACCCGCAGCACCCAGGCGGTGGGGTTCGGATGTTCCTTCACTCGCGACCACCCCGCACATGCTCGGGTGAACGCCTCCGAGACCGCATCCTCGGCCGCGACCCGATCGCCGAGGGCGACCGCTACGGTGCGGAAGACGGTGTCCTTGCGCGCCGCATAGAAATCGCTGAAATCGTCCACGTCAGGCAAACGCATGGGCGGGCCGCGACCTTTACCGCCATCAGCTCCACGACACGACCGCGGAGTCCCGCCATCGGGTGAGCACCGCTTCGTCGCCGACGACGTCCAGCCCGGCCGGGTCGCGCCGGTTCCACAGCAGCAGGTAGAGCTCCTCGGCCGTCCCGGTCACCACGCAGTCGGCGGCCTCACCGCCGTCGGTGACGACGACCGTGGGCCCCACGCTCACGCGCCACGCGCGCGGCAGGTCGGTCGCCACCAATCCCAGGGTGTACGCCGGATCGCCGCGCAACCGTCCCGGCCGCCCGAAGAAGCAGGTGAGCAGCTCATCCACCCCGTCGGCGGCGAACTCGGCACCGATCGGCGTGATCTCGCCGGTGACGCTCTCGGCGTCGACGCGGTGGATCGCCGTCTCGTGTGCCTGGCGGCGGGCCCAGAACGCCAGCGGCGACGGCGCGGGCAGGAACGTCCAGCAACGCAGACCCGGATCGGCGGTCTCCAGGCTGAAGACGAGCGCCTCGTGACCGGACGAGAACCACTCCAGCAGTTCGTCGTCTCCCTCGGGCCAGTTGCGGGTGAGCTCCTGCTCCTCCTCGGTCGGCATCTTCGTCAGGCGCTGCTGCGCGACGTGGCTCATCGCCCAGCGGTGCACCTCGCCGATGTGGCGCAGCAGGTCGCCGACGGTCCAGCCGGGAGTCGTGGGGACGGCCTCGTCGAGGGTGTGCATCGCTGCCGCGTCGGCGAGGAGCAGCCCGTCCCGGCGCAGTGCGGCGATGTGGTCGGCGATCTCCATGCTCCTGAGCCTAGGGTGTGTCCGGCTGTTGGGCGCGTCCTGCGCCGGAAAACCGCGCTGCACGAGGAGTGAAGGAGCGGAGCGACTGAGCCCCGCAGGGCGCGCCGGGAACAGCGCTGGCACGAGGAGTGACCGAGCGCAGCGAGGGAGCCCCGCAGGGCGCGCCGGGAACAGCGCTGGCACGAGGAGTGACCGAGCGCAGCGAGGGAGCCCCGCAGGGCGCGCCGGGAACAGCGCTGGCACGAGGAGTGACCGAGAGCAGCGAGGGAGCCCCGCAGGGCGCGCCAGGAAACTCGGTGGTGGTCCGGCACGGGCGGCGGCAGACTGCGAACCATGACCCCGCTCCCCCACGGGCTCGTCCTGCGTACCGCCACCCCCGGCGACCTCCCCCAGATCGCCGAACTCCTCGTCGACCGCGGCGAACCCGCCGACGCGGTCGACTTCCGGCTCATGCTGCGCGACCTCGGGCTGGAGTCCTGTGCCGTCGTCGTCGATGGTGACCGTGTCGTCTCCACCGCCACCCTCCTCGACGAGACGCTCCACCTCGGCGAGGTGGCGCTGCCGGCGGGACAGGTCGACCTCGTCGCGACGGACCGGGCCTACGAGGGGCGCGGGTTGGTGCGAGCCCTGATGAACTGGGCACACGAGCGCTCCGCCGCCCGGGGTGACCTGGTCCAGATCATGATCGGAATTCCCTACTTCTATCGACAGTTCGGCTACGCGTACGCCGTCCCCATCGTCCCCACCCGCCCCGTCACCGGCCTGCCCGACGACGACGGCGCGCATACCGTCAGGGTCGCCGGAGCCGCCGACATCCCCGCGATGGCCGCCCTGCAGGACGCCGCCCAGGCCGACGCCGACCTGCGGATGCCGCACTCCGCCGCCTGCTGGCGCTGGCTCGTCGAGCGCGACGGCAGCAGCCAGCTGCTCGTCGAGCGGAACGGATCAGCCGTGGCGACGGGACGGATCACACCGCCCGACGAGGGCGTGCACCTGGGCCAGGTCGCCGCCGTGGACCCGGCCGCCGCCCGGGCGCTGCTGCGGTACGCGGTGCTGGCCGGGGGCGAATCCACCGTCGAGGCGAGCCCACGCGCCTTCGCAGCAGCCGCGCTCGCCGACTACCTGGGACCGCCGCCGCAGCGGCCGGAGCTCTACTACCTGCGGGTACCGGACACCATTGCGCTGCTGGAACGGCTCCGGCCGGTTCTCGGAGCCCGGCTCGCCGCGTCGGCGTTCGCGGATGCGGAGGGGGAGGCGATCGTGTCGTTCTTCCGGTCGCATGTGCGGCTGCCCTATCGGGCCGGGGTCGTCGGGCCGGTACGCAACGGTGGAGTGATGCAGGCGCCGGGGTCACAGGGCGGGGCGGCGGTGGCGCCGGATCTGGTCGCGGCGCTGCTCTTCGGGCCGGACGGGCTGGCGGGACTGGCCCGGCGCCACCCGGATGCCTACCCGGGACCGCAGACCGAGCTGATGTCGACGCTCTTCCCTCCGGTGAGCGCGGACATCCTCACCTACTACCTCCCCTGACCCGTCACACACCCCACCCCAGCCCGCGCACACCCCACCCCAACCCGCGCACATCCCACCCCAGCCCGCGCACATCTCAGCCCGGCCCACCCCAGCGCGCGCACAGCCCAGCCCAGCCCGCGCACAGCCCAGCCCAGCCCGCGCACAGCCCGCGCCCGGCCCAGCCTGGCACCCGGCCCGCCGCGCACGCACCGCCCATCAGCGCACGCACCGCCAACCAGCGCACGCGCCGCCCAACGCCCGCAGGTAGGTGCAGTCAGGCTGGCAGACAGGCAAGCAGGCAGTCTGGCAGCAGACGCACGCTGGCTGGCACGCCGGCAGGCGGGCGGGCAGCCCAGGCAGGTGGGCGGGCAGCCCAGGCAGCTCAGGCAGGTGGGCGGGCAGCGCGGGCGGGCAGACCAGGCGGGCGGGCAGCCCAAGCGGGCGGGCAGCGCGGGCGGCGGGCGGCGGGCGGCGGGCGGCGGGCGGCGGGCGGCGGGCAAGTAACCCCACGCTCGGCGCCATGATCACGCAGTTTCCGGGAAAGAGTCCCCTCGGGGGCGCGGTGAAGGGCTTATTTCCGGGAAGCTGCACGATCAAGGGCTCGGCAGGGAGGCTGGTCGTGCGGACCGATCCGAGCGAGGCAGCCTCAGCCCGCCGCATCCCACTCATGATCGCGCTGCCTCGGGAAACAGCCCATCGGCGCACGGTGATCGTGCTATTTCCGGGAAACATGCCCTACCAAGGCACGGTGAAGGGCTTACTTCCGGGAAATAGCGCGATCACGGAGGGCCGAAGGGCTAACTTCCGGGAACTAGCACGATCACCACACGCCGATCGGCTAACTTCCGGGAACTAGCACGATCACCACGCGCCAATGGGCTTACTTCCGGGGAATAGCACGATCACCACGCGCCGATCGGCCTACTTCCGGGAAATGGCACGATCACGCGAGCGTGACGGAACCAACGCTCGCCACGGCGGAGCGGCCAGCGTCGCGAAGGGCTCCGAACCCGCGCCGAAGGCGGGCCGAAGGCGGGCCGATCCGAGCAAAGCAGCCCCGCACCGCCGCATCCTCACCCATGATCACGCTGCTTCCGGGAAGTAACCCCCTCAGCGCACCTTGATCGCGCTAATTCCCGGAAGTAAGCCCCTCACCGTGCGCCTGAAGGGCTTACTTCCGGAAAACAACGCGATCACCGCGGGCACCCGCGAGCTGGGCGCAGAGCACGACGGGACGGAGCGGGACAGAGCGGGACGAGGGCTGCGGGAACAGGCGGGGATCGTGGGAGTGGAGTCGGCTTGGCTACGCGACCAGGGCGGCGAGGAGGCGGCGGTGCTCCGCAGCCGGCTCCTCGGTCAGTCCCATGTGGACCGCACCGGGCTGGATGATGGTGCTGCGCGGGGCGACCATCCAGCGGAAACGTTCCCCGTGCTTCATCCGCGCCACCGCCGCGTCGGTGTCGCCGTCACAGGTCGTCTCCCAGCCGTGCAGCGCGACCCGCAGCGCGCCGAGGTCGGCGGCCGGGTCGAGGGCGAGCAGCCGGTCGGGGTCGAGCCGGGTCAGCACCGAGAGGTAGTCGCGCTGCTGGCAGTACAGGATCACGCCGACGTTGAGCAGCTCGCCGCGTTCGATGCGGGGCATGATGCGGATGACGGCGTACTCGAAGGGGATTCTCACGGCAGCCAGGCCTCGCTGCGCGCTGCCCGGTCGCGCAGATGCGACCGGTACGCCTCCCGCCCCGCCTCGGCGTCGTCGAAGCCCGAGTCGACGAGCCACTCGTCGGGCACCTGGGCGAGCACATCGCGGAGCAGCTCGTCGGTGACGAGCGGGCGCAGGTCGGCATCGGCCTGTCCGACGGCGGTCGCGAACTTCGCCAGCACATGATCGTCGGCCTTGAACGGCCGGAGCACGTGATCGGCGGCCCGGGGCCAGTTGTGGTGGAAGTAGAGCGACGCACCGTGGTCGATGAGCCAGACCGTCCCGCGCCACATGAGCAGGTTGGGGTTGCGCCAGCTGCGGTCGACGTTCTCGATGAAGGCGTCGAGCCAGAGCACCCGGGAGGCGAGCTGCTCGTCGACGGGGTGCACGGCCGGGTCGAAGGCGAGCGCGCCGGAGAGGAAGTCGACGCCGAGGTTGGCACCGCCGCTCGCCTTCAGCAGGTCCTGGACCTCCTCATCGGGCTCGGCACGGCCGATCACCGGATCGATGACGAGCACGACGAGCTCGGGCGTGGGCAGGCCGAGCCGGCGGGCGAGCTCACCGCCGATCACGTCGGCGATGAGCGCCTTCGGCCCCTGGCCGGCCCCCCGGAACTTCGCGACATAGGTGCCGAGGTTGTCGGCCTCGACGACACCGGGAAGGGAGCCGCCCTCGCGCAGCGGCGTCACGTAGCGCACAGCGGTGACCTCGGACAACATCGCTCCAGCCTAGTCCATCCCCGCCGCCGCACCGGCCCCGCACGGATAGGACCGACTATTGAAGAGTTGCGGCGATCTTGAGGTGGCCCGGAGCGGTGCGCTCACCGCGCACCGGGGCACGGGTGGGTCGGGCCGCAGTGGTGCAGGATGCATGGTGCGAGATGCATGACATGGCGGCGTGACCGTGCGTAAATCGATGCTAAAGCGGTGGCTCAAGGGATACCCAACCTATCTACATTGTCCTATTGTCAAGTGGGTGATCTGCACGGTGTGCGGTGAGCCGGATGTCGGTAGCGCGACCTACTGTCCCCGGCCAGGCTGCGGCGCCCTGATACCGATATCGATGCCTACGATGCGCGTCGCCCGGTCCACTATGGAATATTCCGTCCCCGCGCTACCCGAGCGCCCCCGCACCGCATCGACGAATCTCGTGATCGCCGCGCTCGCCACGTGTGTCGTCGTCGCCAGCCTCGGCTGGTGGGCCGGGCGGGCGACCGCCCCTGATCCGCAGGACCGGTTCACCGGGGTCGAGGTGCTGGTCGCTGGTCACCCCAGCGAGCACCAGGTCGCCTCGGCGAGCACTCCGGCCGGTGGTTCGGTGGCGACCGGTGCGGTGAAGCCCTCGGTGTCGGCCCGCTCCACACCGAGCTCGACCCCGACCACCATCGCCGTTCTCACCAGCCCCGAGCCGTCACCGTCGAGATCCGCCGCACCCGGGCCGCTGCCCACGGTGACCGTCCGCAGCGCCGCGAAGTGCGTCGCGCTGGGCCTGGGCCACTGGGAGGTCAAGGCGCAGGTCATGCTCTCGACGAGCCGCGGTGTCGCGAAGGTCGAGGCGGTCTACGAGTCGGACGGCGACGAGGCCCTGTCGGGTGTCGAGCCGATGAGCGGCAACGGCTCGACCTATACCCGAGTGCTGCCGACGCGGCCCGCGCACTTCGTCAACGGCGACGCCGCCTGGTTCGCCCGGGTCACCATGGCCGACGGACGCGTCGTCGAGTCGGCGAGCCGGTCGCACGAGGTTCCCTTCCCCTGCTGAGACATCAGGTCCACCAACAAAAGTAAAACAGTCTTCCTAATCTCTTGACATCGACCGTCGGAGATTGGACCCTTCTTGCCAAGCGGCTTGGCGCGGCTCCGTCGACCCCTCGGCGGACGTGACGTGCTCAGTGAACAACTGCCCCGGCCGGTGTAACTCCCCATGCCCCAAGGAGACACCGTGTACTGGAAGAGAAAACTGCCCACTCTCGCCGCTGCCAGCACCCTGCTGCTGGCCGGGGCCCTGATCGTCATCGTCGAGCGGGCCGACGCCGCCGACGTGCTCCTCTCCCGCGGCAGGCCCGCCACCGCCTCGTCCAGCGAGATCAGCACCTTCGGCCCGGACCGGGCCGTGGACGGGAGCGGCACGACCCGCTGGGCCAGCGCCGAAGGATCCGATCCACAGTGGATCCGGGTCGATCTCGGCGCCGTCGTCGCCGTCAACCGGGTGAAGCTGGTCTGGGAGGAGGCGTACGGGTCGGCGTACCGACTGGAAACCTCGACGGACGGGACCGGCTGGACCACGGTGAAGACCGTGACCGGCGAGAACGGCGGCACCGACGACCACACCGGCCTCACCGCGACCGGCCGCTATCTGCGCGTCTACGGCACCGCCCGGGGCACCGCCTACGGCTACTCGCTCTGGGAGCTGGAGGTCTACGGGCCGGGCAGCGTGCCGCCGGACCCGGGCGGCACGGAGTTCCAGGCCGAGAACGCGACGCTGTCGCAGGCGGCCGTCGTCACCAACCACACCGGCTACACGGGGACCGGTTTCGTCGACTACACCAACGTGGTCGGCGGCTACGTGGAGTGGAGCGTCACCGCTTCGGCGGCGGGCCCGCGCTCGATCACCCTGCGCTACTCCAACGGAACCACCGTCGGGCGCCCGATGACGATCACGGTCAACGGCTCGGCGGTCGCGACCGGGCTCGCCTTCACCAGCACCGCCACCTGGGACACCTGGGCCGATGTGACGATCACCGCCACGTTGACGGCGGGCGCCAACACGATCCGGGCCACCGCCACCACCGCCAACGGCGGCCCCAACGTCGACAAGCTCACCCTGGGCGGAGCAGGAACGCCGTCACCATCACCGAGCAGCAGCGGCAACGGCACCTTCGTCGTCGCCGCCGCCGGTGACATCGCCGACCAGTGCACCGCGAGCTCCAGCTCCTGCCAGCACCCGAAGACCGCCGCGCTGGTGACCGCGATGAACCCGGCGTTCGTGATCACGATGGGCGACAACCAGTACGACGACGCCCGGCTCTCCGATTTCCAGAACTACTACGACAAGAGCTGGGGTGCCTTCAAGGCGAAGACGCACCCGGCCCCGGGCAACCACGAGACCTACGACCCGGCGGGGTCGATGGTGGGCTACAGGTCCTACTTCGGTGCGATCGCCTATCCGCAGGGCAAGAGCTACTACAGCTACGACCAGGGCAACTGGCACTTCATCGTGCTCGACTCCAACACCTTCGACCAGGCGGCACAGATCACCTGGCTGCGCAGCGACCTCGCCGCCACCGCCAAGGGCTGCATCGCGGCCTACTGGCACCACCCGCTCTTCAGCTCCGGGGAGCACGGCAACGACCCGGTCAGCAAGCCGGTCTGGCAGATCCTCTACGACGCGCACGCGGATCTGATCCTCAATGGACACGACCACCACTACGAGCGCTTCGGGCCGCAGAATCCCACCGCGGCGGCCGACCCGGCGGGCATGGTGGAGCTGCTCGGCGGCATGGGCGGCGCGCCGCCCTACGAGATCGTCAACCCGCAGCCCAACAGCCTCAAGCGCCTCACCGGCGTCTACGGCGTGGTCAAGCTGACCTTCACGAACACCACGTTCGGCTGGCAGCTGATCGGGACCGACAGCGCGGTCAAGGACACCAGCCCGACATACACCTGCCACTGATGTATGTCTCCACCCACCGGTTGCCGGGGCGGGCGCTGCTGCGCTCCGTCCCGGCGAACGTCCTCGCGCTCGGCCTGGTCAGCCTCGTCACCGATGTCTCCTCGGAGATGGTGACGGCGGTCCTGCCGCTCTACCTGGTCCTCGTCCTCGGCCTCAATCCGCTGCAGCTCGGCGTGCTCGACGGCATCTATGCCGGGGTCACCACGCTGGTCCGGCTCGCCGGCGGCCACGTCGCCGACCGGCGGCAGCGGCGCAAGCTCGTCGCCGCCGCCGGTTACGCCCTCTCCGCATTCGCCAAGCTCGGCCTGCTCGCCGCAGGTGCCTCGGTCGGCGCGCTCGGTGCGGTGATCGCCGCCGACCGCACCGGCAAGGGTTTGCGCACGGCGCCCCGGGACGCCCTCATCTCGCTCTCGACTCCGCCGGAGCGGCTCGGGCAGGCGTTCGGGGTGCACCGGACCATGGACACCCTCGGCGCGCTGCTCGGGCCGCTCGCCGCGTTCGGCGTGCTCGCGGCGACCGGCGGGGCCTACGACGCGGTCTTCCTCGTCAGCTTCTGCGTCGCGGCGCTCGGCGTGGTGCTGCTCGTGCTCTATGTCCGCGATCGGCGCGAATCGGTGGCCGCCGAGCCGCTCGCGCTCGTGTCGGTCCTGCGGGATCGGGCGTTCCGGCGGCTCTGCGGTGCCGCCGCGCTGCTGGGGCTGGTCACGGTCAGCGACTTCTTCGTCTACCTGCTGCTGCAGAAGCGGCTCGACATCGCTCCCCATCTCTTCCCGCTGCTGCCGCTCGGCACGGCCGCCGCCTACCTCCTGCTCGCCGTCCCGCTCGGCCGCCTGGCCGATCGGCGAGGTCGCGTCGTGGTCTTCCTCGGCGGCCACGTCGCGCTGCTCGGCGCCTATCTCCTGCTGATGGGTACGCCCACCGGCGCCCTCGTCCTCGTCGCCGTCCTCGTGCTGCACGGCGGTTTCTACGCCGCCACGGACGGGGTTCTCATGTCCGTGGCGGGGGCGATGCTGGCGGGCGGTGTGCGTACCAGCGGAATGGCCGTGCTCCAGACGGCGCAGGCGGCGGCCCGGCTCTGCTCGTCCATCGCCTTCGGCGCGCTCTGGACCGCCTGGGACGCGCGGACCGGACTGCTCACGATGGCCGGCGGCCTCGTCCTCGCCCTGCTCACCGCTTGGAGAACCACCCGATGAAACGTGCCCTGATCCTCGCCACCGCGACCGTGACCCTCGCCGCGATCGCGATCGCCTACTCCGTGCTCGCCGCCGCCGCCGACCCGGCCGGGCCCGGCACCGCGCTCGACACCGCCCGCCCGGGACGGCTGCTGTTCCGCGACGAGTCCGGCCGGGTCGCCTCGGTCGCGGCGACCGATCCGGGCGGGCCGCGACAGGTCAGCGACACCTCCTGCCAGCGCTTTCACGCCGCCGCCGGCACAGCGGTCTGCCTGATCAGCGAGGTGCGGTCGGGCCTGCCCGCGACGAGCGCCCTCATCCTCGACCATGATCTGCACGAGACCCGGCGGATCCAGCTCGCGGGCATCCCGAGCCGGGCCCGGGTGTCGGCGAGCGGCCGGATGGTGAGCTGGACGGTCTTCGTGACCGGCGACTCCTACAACGTCGGCGGCTTCTCCACCTGGACCGGGATCCTGGACACCCGCACCGGGTACCCGATCATCAACATGGAGAACATCCAGCTCTACCTGGACGGGAAGCGCTATCACGCGGCGGATGTCAACTACTGGGGCGTCACCTTCGGCGCCGACGACAACCTCTTCTACGCGACCGTCGCCACCCGCGGGCGTACCTATCTCGTCCAGGGCGATTACGCGCGGTGGGAGGCCCGGGTACTGCGGGCCGACGTGGAGTGCCCGTCACTCTCGCCGGACGGGACCCGGCTCGCCTTCAAGAAGCGCAGCTCGCCGACGACGTGGCGGCTGCACGTCCTGGAGCTCGCGACGATGCGGGAGACGGCGCTCGCCGAGACCGCGAGCGTCGACGACCAGGCCCTCTGGCTCTCCAACACCGCTGTCGCCTACGCCCGGGGCGGCGGGGTGTGGTCGGTCCCGGCCGACGGCACCGGCACTCCATCCCTGCTCATCCCGCATGCCGGCTCCCTCACGGTCTCCGGCTGACACCGTCGCTCTTCAGTCCGCGGTCGCGACTGGTCGTGTCCGGTCGCGCCTGACCGTGCCTGGTCGCGCCCCAAGATCGCCGCAACTCTTGAAGAGTTGGTGTTAAGCGCACGCCGCCCACCGCGACGGCCCGCCCTGTCGGCTCCGCGCCAGCGGACCAACTCTTCAGCCATCGGACCAACTCTTCAAGAGTTGCGGCGATCTTGGGCGGCGAGGCGGCCGCGATCGGAGCCGCGGCTGGGATCGGCGGCGGCTGGGATCGGCGGCCTGGTCAGACGCGGTCCTGGTGGGGCAGGAGCACCTCGCGGGCCACGAGCTGGATCGCCGCCCAGAGCGGGATGGCGATCAGCGCGCCGACCACGCCGAGCAGCGCCACCCCGACCAGGGCGCTGACGATCGCCGAGAGGTTGGTGATCCGCACGGCCCGGCTCATCACCGGTGGCGTGATCACCCAGTTCTCGATCTGCTGGTAGACGACGAAGAAGATGATCGTCGCGATCCCGACCGGGATCGAGACGGTAAAGCCCACCACGCTCACCAGCACCGCGGCGAGTGTCGCGCCGATCATCGGTACGAGATCCAGGATCGCCACCACCATGGCGAGCGCGAAGGGATAGGGGATCCCGACGATCACCATGAAGACCAGCGAGAGCAGCCCGGCGAGGGCGGCGATCACCAGCGAACCCAGCATGTACCAGCCGACCTTCGTCAGGATCTGGTCGCCGAGCTGCTTGACCCGTAGCCGCTTCGACGCGGGGACGAGGCGGTAGCAGCCGCGCTCCAGGCGTTCGAAGGAGGCGAGGAAGCAGACCGTGAGCAGCGCGACGGTGAGCAGCCCGAAGAGCGAGGAGAAGATCAGGCTGAGGCCGCCGAAGAGGCCGCCGAGCAGCTTGCCGCCGTTCTCGGGGGTCGCCACGGATTTGGCGCGTTCCAGCAGGTGGTACTGCTCGTCCAGCCGTCGGGCGGTCTCGTGGTGGGCGAGCTTGTCGATGTAGCCGGGGAGGTTGTTGATCAGGGAGGTGCTCTCGGAGATCAGCGGCGGCACGACCGCGACCAGGCCCGCGCCGATGATGATCACGCCGGCGATGCCGATCACGGTCACCGCGAGCCAGCGCTGCATGCCGCGGCCCTGGAGCCACTGCACGGCGGGGTTGAGCCCGACGGCGAGGAACGCGGCGACGAAGACGAGCACCAGGATCGAGGCGGCGTTGCGCAGGGCGAGGAAGGCGAGGTAGGCGGTGAGCAGTCCCAGCCCGCCGAGCAGCCCGATCACGTATGGCGATTGCCGCCCGATCGGCCGCTCCATGCGCTCAGCCTAGGCACGTCGAGGCCCCTTTCGGACCAACTCTTCAAGAGTTGCGCCGATCTTGCGGCCCGCAGCGTCGGGCTCCGCGGCGTCGGGCGCCGCGTGGCCATGATCGTTACGTTTTGCAGCAAAGCGTGGCCTCGCGGAGCGAAATGGCCACGCTTTGCTGCAAAACGTAATGATCATGGGTCAGGACAGGCGGGTGGCGGCTATTCGGGTGGCGGCTGCTCGGGGGGTGGTGCCGGTGGTGGCGGCGGTCGACAGGACCTCAGCGGTGAGGGTGCTGATGACCTGGGAGATCTTGGTGAAGGCAGCCGGTGCCGTCGGCTCGATGTCGCCGAAGAGCGTCCACCACCACCAGGCGTTCGTCGCGACGTTGGCGACGAAGTCCGGGACCACCACGACACCCCGGGCATGCAGGGCGGCCTCGGCGTCCGGTGTCGTCGCCACGTTCGCCGCCTCGACCACCAGTCGCGCCCGGACCCGGTCGGCGTTCGCCGCCGTCAACGCGTAGGAGACCGCCGCCGGGACGAGCAGCTCCGCATCGACCTCGAGCCACGCCTCGCGCGGCAGCACCCGGTCGCCACCGGCCAGCATCGAGCGGTCCAGGCGGCCGAAGGCGTCGCGGGTACGCAGCAGCTTCTCCACGTCCAGCCCGTGCGGGTTGACGACGAGCCCGTCCGCGTCGGCGATCCCGACCACGCTGACCCCGGATCGGGCCAGGTAGCGAGCGGTGGCGCCACCCATCGAGCCGAAGCCCTGGATCACCGCGCGCAGGTCGTCCCGGCCGGGGAAGACACGGGCGGCGCCGGTCAGCGCGGCGATGGCGACGCCGTAACCGCCGACGAGGTCCGCGAGGCTCACCCCGTCGACGTCGACCGCGAAACCCGCCTTGACCTGGGCCAACGACGCCTCGGGGTCCGGCAGCAACCGCAGCGCCGCCTCGATCGTCGACCGCAGGCCCAGCTCGGCGGCGATCTCGTCGAGCACATCCTGGCGTACGCCGAGGTCCTCCCCCGTCGACCAGACCGTCTCCAGCAGCGGCTTCATCGCGGCCACATAGCGCTTCAGCACGCCCCTCGCGTCGGGGTGGTGCGGCGAGCAGTCGATGCCGCCCTTGCCCCCGCCGAAGGGCTGGTAACGGTCCCCCGGCACCCGGACGGCCGCCTCCTTGAGGGTCATGCCGCGGGCGAGGTCGCGTACCTCGTCGAGCGTGCAGCCCTCCCGCATCCGCAGGCCGCCGCTGGAGGCGCCCTGACGCAGCCGGTCGATCACCAGATAGCCGCGGCAGCCGGTGGGCTCGTCGGTCCAGGTGACCTCCAGGTAGGACGCCATCACTCCACCACCATCAGCAGGGTCGGACCGGGGTGGGCGAGCGCCCCGGCGATCGCGGGCCCGAGTTCGTCGGGGGTCGCGATGTCGACGCCACGGCCGCCGAGGGCCACGGCGAGGGCGGCGAAGTCCGGTACGGGCAGGTCGACGGCGATCGGCCCGATCCCGGCCTCCGCCATCTCGGCGCGGATCTCCCCGTACCCCCCGTTGACGAAGACCACGACGGGCAGTGACAGGCCGGCGCTCGCCGCGGTCGCGATCTCCTGGCAGCTGAACATGAGGCCGCCGTCGCCGCTGAGCGCGACCACCGGGCGGTCGGGCTGCGCGGCCTTGGCGCCGATGGCGGCGGGCAGGGCGTAGCCGAGGGTGCCGAAGCCGGTGGGGAAGGCGAAGCTGCCGGGTTCGTGGCTGGGCAGGTTGCCCAGGGCGCCGTAGTAGCCGGCCATGGCGTTGTCCGCGGTGACGATGGTGTTCCTCGGTGTCGCCTTCGCCAGCGCGTCGAGCCAGGGGAGCCAGCGTGCTCCTTCCTCCTGTCGCTGCCGTTTGAGCTCTTCGCGGTGCTGCGCTCCAGGCGGGGGTGAGCCGACGTGTGCAAGCGGCGCCTCGCTGGATGCTTGCAGAAGTTGCCGCACCCCCGCCAGCGCGGGTCGTGCATCCGCGCAGACGGCCAGTGTCGGGCGCGCGTTGACCAGGAGCTGCGCGGGGTCGATGTCGATGCGGATCACGGTCGGCGGCCAGGTTGGCGGGCCGTTCCAGAAGTCCGTGGGGGCCAGCTCCGAGCCGGCTATCAGCAGCACGTCGCGGGTCGACAACCAGTCGGTGGCTGCGGGGAGGTGCAGGGCCGCCCCCAGCGAGAGGGGGTGCTCCTCGGACAGGATCCCCTTGCCGTTGGTGGTGGTGAGCACGCCTGCCCGGAGGTGTTCCGCCAGGGTTTTGACCTCGTGGAACGCCTCTTTGGCGCCGCCGCCCACCAGGAGGCCGGGGCGCTGCGCCCGAGCCAGGAGGCGGGCGGCCTCGACCACCTGGCCGGGGTCGGGTTGGGGCCTGCTGACCCGCAGCGGATCGACGATCCTGGTATCCGCCGCCAGCGACAGGAGGTCCAGGGGGATCTCCAGGTAGGCGGGGCGGGGGCGGCCGGAGGTGAAGCCGGCGAAGATCTCGGCGATCACCTCGGTGAGTTCGCCGTGGTGGTGGACCCGGTAGGCGAGCTCGCCGACGATGCCCGCGAAGACGGCGCGCTGGTCGCGGGTCTCGTGCAGAAGGCCGTGGTGGGCGTGGTTGCGGGGCATGCCGGGGGCGATGAGCAGGGTGGGGATGGAGTCCGAATAGGACTGCCCGAGGGCTGCGGCGGCGTTGAGGGCGGCCGGGCCGCTGGTGACCAGGGCGATGCCGGGTCGGCCGGAGGTTCGGGCATAGCCGTCGGCGGCGTAGCCGGCGCCCTGCTCGTGGCGGGGGGTGATGTGCTGGATGCCGTGCGCGGCGAGGTGGCGGTAGATCTCCAGGTTGTGGCTGCCCGGGATGCCGAAGATCGTGGTCACGCCGTGCCGGACCAGGCTGCGGACGAGCACCTCGCCGCCGGTGCGGAGAGTCATCGGGGCGCCTCCCAGGGGTCCAGACCCACGCCGGCTCGACCGGTCCCGGTCGCGGCCGCTCGGCCGGTCCCGGTCGCTCGGCCGGTTCCGGTCGCGGTCGCTCGGCCGGATTCGGTCGCGGTCGCTCGGCCGGATTCGGTCGCGGGAGCCGCTGGAGCTGCTTCGGCTGCGCAGTCGAGGGCGATGGCGGCCTGCTCGGTGACCAGGACCGGGTTGAGTTCCAGCGAATCCAGACCGGGGCAGCGGATGAGCAGCTCGGAGACGGCGACGATGGCGTCGGCGAGCGCGTCGACGGCGAGCGGTGGCGAACCGCGGTGGCCCCGCAGCAGTGGGGCCCCGCGCAGTGAGTCGATCATCGCGAGGGCGGCGGTGTGGTCCACCGGGGCCAGTGCTACGGCGGCGTCGGCGAGTAGTTCGGCCCGGATCCCACCCAGCCCGACCAGGACCACCGGGCCGAAGGAGGGGTCGCGGCGGGTGCCGACGATCATCTCGACGCCGGGGGCGCCGACCATCGTCTCGATCGCATAGCTGACGCCGGTCGGCGCGGCCGGGACCGTCGCGAAGAGCTCCAGCGGGTCGCCGATGCCGAGCACGACGCCGCCGTCGTCGGACTTGTGCGCGGCGCCGAGCCGTTTGCAGGCGACCGGGTAGCCGAGCAGCTCCGCCGCCGCGAGCGCGGCCTGCCGGTTGATCACCTCCAACGCGGGCGGGAAACCGACCTTGGGCAGCAGGAACCGCCCCCACCAGTAGGGTTCGCCGCCCGGCACCGCCTCATCGCCCGTACCCGCCGGCGGCACGGGCCGGCGCGTCGCGGCGAGGTGCGCCACGGCCGCGACCGCGTGCTCCACCGCCGACCAGACCGGTACGCCGGCCGCGACCAGCCGCTGCGTGGTGGCGGTGCTCCCGGCCATGCTGTGCACGACGACGTTGCCGATCGCGGCGAGCTCGTCGGCGACCGACGCCTCCTGCTCCGCGAGCGCGGGCTCGTCGACGCAGTAGCCGCCGAAGTAGCCCGAGAGCAGCACGATGTCGATCTCGGCGGCGAGCGCGGCGACGGCGCGGGCGTAACTGCGCAGGTCCCGCTCCCCCGCTCCGGCCAGGTCGACCGGCGGTGCGACGCCGAGCCCGAGATCGGCGGCGAGGTCGGCCGCGATCACCCCGTGCCCGCCGCCGTCGGCGACGACGCCGAGCACGGGCCGCGGCTCATGGGACCAACTCTTGAAGAGTTGCGGCGATCGTGGCGCCGGGCGCGCGATGCTTCCGGCCCGGCGCAGGCGGGTGGCCTCGATCAGCTCGGTCGGCGTCCGGACCAGCTGCACCCCGGCATCGCGCGCCGCCGACCGCAGGATCGCGTGGTCGGAGGCGAGCGCCCCGGTGTGCGACGCGGCCGCGGCGGCACCCACGGTCGATCGCCCCGCCGCGAGCAGCACCACGTGCCGCCCCTCGTCGACGAGCGCCGCCGCCGCGCGCAGCAGCGCCCGGGCATCGCCGAGCTGCTCCAGGTAGAGCGCCACCACCGGCGCCCTGCCCACGTGCTCCAGCAGGTCGGCGGGGCCGAGATCGGCGCAGTCCCCCAGCGACGCGAAGCGCCGGAACCCCAGCCCCGCCCGCCGGGCGATCGCACCGAGCTCCAGCGAGAGGTTGCCGCTCTGCGACAGCAGCGTGACATCTCCGCCGGGCAGCTCGCCCCAGAGCAGGCTCAGCTCCGCGTCCGCGTCGGCGACCCCCATGCAGTTCGGCCCCAGCAGCACCGCACCGGCCGCGCGGCACGCGTCGGCGACCCGCGTCACGGCCTCCGCCGCGAGCCCGGTGGTCACTCCCACGATCGCCCGCGCGTGCGCGCTCAGCGCGGCGTCGACCGCGGATTCAAAACCATCCGGGGGTACGGCGACCACGGCGAGCTCCACCTCCCCGCCGAGCGCCGTGGTGAACTGGTGCCCGTCGAGCTGCCCGCCACGCGGGTTCACCAGCACGACCTCGCGCCGGTGTCGGCCCCGCAGCGCACCGCGGGCGAGCTGGTTCCCCCAGCTGCCGGGCCGTTGCGAGGCACCGATCACCGCGACGGACGACGGGTTGAAGAGCGAGCCGATCGGCCTCATGACAGCCCTCGCGAGATGATGATCCGCTGGATGTCCGAGGTGCCCTCCTCGATCTCCTCCAGCTTGGCGTCGCGCATCCACTTCTCCACCAGGAACTCCCGGGAGTAGCCCCACCCGCCGAGGGTCTGCACGGCGGCCCAGGAGCAGAACATCGCGGTCTCGCTCGCGGTGAGCTTCGCCATCGCCGACTCGGTGGCGGCGGGGAGCCCGGCGTCGAGCCGCTTCGCCGCGCGCCAGGTGAGCAGCCGGGACGCCTCGATCCGGGTGGCCATGTCGGCGAGCCGGAACGCCACCGCCTGGTGCTCGATGATCGGCTTGCCGAACTGCTCCCGCTGCTTCGCGTAGGCGACCGCCTCGGTGAGGCAGGCGCGGGCGAGCCCGGTCGCGGAGGCGGCGAGGACGGTGCGCGAGATGTCGAAGGTACGCATCAGGCCGTGGAATCCGCGCCCCTCGTCGCCGAGCCGGTCGGAGTCGGGGACGAAGACGCCGTCGAGGAAGATCTCGGTGTTGCGGATGGCGCGCTGGCCCATCTTGCGCATCGGCTCGCCGAAGCCGAGCCCGTCGGCGTCCTTGCGCAGCAGGAACGCGGTGACGCCCCGGCTGCGCAGTGCGGGGTCGATGGTCGCGAAGATGACGTACTGCTCGGCGACGCCGCCGTTGGAGATCCACGCCTTCTGCCCGGTGAGGCGGTATCCGCCGTCGACCCGCACCGCCCGGGTGGTGATCGCCGCCGCGTCCGAGCCGACCCCGGGCTCGGTCACGGCGAGCGCGGTCATCGGCGGGTCGGCGCCGGTGAGCGGGCGCAGCCAGCGTTCCCGCTGGTCGGGGCTGCCGAGCTCGAGCACCGGGTCGGCGAAGAAGCCGTTGGCGGTGAGCAGGTTGCCGATCGCGGCGTCGGCGGCGCCGAGCTCCTCCTGGACGAGGCACTGGGTGAAGACGTCGGTGAAACCGCCGCCGCCCAGCTCCGCCGGGAGCATGAAGTCGGTGATGCCGACCGTGGCCGCCGCCCGCCACAGGTCCCAGGGCACCTCGATGTCGGCCTCGTCGACGGCGCGGGCCGCCGGGCGGATCTCCCGCTCGCCGAAGTCCCGGCAGAGGTCGATCAGACCGCGCTGCTCGTCGCTGAGCGGCACCAGCTCCACCGGCAGCTGCATGGCGTGGCTCTCCCTACTGACCTTACTGACTGATCGCTCAGTTAACTGACTGCGTCGCCCGATGTCAACGCGGAGCGCGGATCCGAGCCAGGGTAGGCTCGCGACGTGCTGTTTCGGACCTGGGAGGAGATCGGGGACGCCCCGGCGATCGGGGTGCAGACCGACCATCTGGGCCGCCCTCACGTGCTCGTCAGCTCGCATCGGCTGGTCCGGCAGGTGCTCGCCGATCCGGAGCTCTTCCG
Organism: Allocatelliglobosispora scoriae; assembly: GCF_014204945.1. Taxonomy (NCBI): domain Bacteria; kingdom Bacillati; phylum Actinomycetota; class Actinomycetes; order Micromonosporales; family Micromonosporaceae; genus Allocatelliglobosispora; species Allocatelliglobosispora scoriae. The sequence continues at coordinate 569,119 of NZ_JACHMN010000003.1, read as the reverse complement.
GCCCGACAACGCCCTCGACGCGATGACGCCGATCCCGGTGGCGGCGCTGCGGGTCCTCACCGCGCACGGCTTCCGCCTCCCGCCGACCCTCGCCAACAACGGCACCCCGTCGCACCCGGCGATCCGCGAGATCACCGCCCGGGCACTGCACCCGGACCGGGTCGCCGAGCAGCGCGACTGGCTCGCCGAGGTCGTCCGCGACCGGGTCGTGATCCTGACCGCCGCGCTGGAGCGGGGCGAGCCCGTCGACCTCTACGCCGACCTCGCCGCCGACCTGCCCCTACTCGTGCTCGCCCGCCTCGTCGACCTCCCCGACCACGAGGTGCGGGTCGTCAAGGAGTTCTCCCGGGCCGCCCTCGAACTCTTCTGGGCACCCGTCGACACCGACCGCCAGGTCGAGCTCGCCGGGATCGTCGGCCCCTATCACGCGGCGCTGCGCCGGCACGCCGCGACCGGCATCGGCATGGTCGCCGAGCTGCGCGAGCTCGGCAGCCCCGACCTCGTCGTCGCGGCCCTGTTCTTCCTGCTCGTCGCCGGGCAGGAGACGACCTCGCAGTTCCTGACCCTGCTGATGCACCGGCTCACCGGCTCGCCGGAGATCCTCGACGGCCTGATCGCGGGCACCGTCGACGTGGACGACGTGGTGGAGGAGGGCCTGCGCCTGGTGCCGCCCATCCCGACCTGGCGCCGGGTCGCCGCCGCCGACACCGCGCTCGACGGCGTCGCGATCCCGGCCGGGGCGCCGATCGTGCTCTGGCTGGCCCAGGCGGGGCGGGACGTCGTCGACTTCCCCGACGAGCTCGTCCCCGGCCAGCGCGGCTCCCGCAAGCACCTCGCCTTCGGGGCGGGCGCCCACCGCTGCATCGGCGCCCAACTCTCCAGAATGGAGGCCGCGGTCGTGGTCGCCGGGACGGCACCGCTGCTGCGGCAGGCCCGGGTGCTCCGCGCGCCGTGGTGCCCCGACAACCTCAGCTTCCGGATGCCCGACACGTTCGTGATCGGCCGGCAATAGCTCCGCAGACCGGCCATTCGCCGATCCCGGAGCCACCTGGTTGTGTGGCAGGATCCCTCTCGCCCTGATGGCGCAACCGAGGAGATCACGGTGACGTTGGTACCCGTCGAAGCCAGCCCGACCAGCGCACGCCACCGCGCCATCGAGGCACCGCCGGCACCGGCCCCCCGCGCCCCGTCGATCGGCGTGACGCTCGCCATCGTCGTCTCGATCGTCGCGGCCATGCTCATCGGCCGCGAGCCGGGCATCGGCACGATCATCGCCCAGATCGTCTGCTTCGCCGGGCTGCTGACGGTCGGCGTGTGGCAGCTGCCCCGGACCGAGGACCGGATGGAGCGCCTGCGCGACCTGCGGATGTGGCTGCTCGCCACGGTCAGCATCGCCTTCACCGTCATCGGCAGCCAGCGCGACGCGGGCTGGGTCGTCGCCGTCTGCTTCGTCGCCGCCCTGCTCACCGGTTCGATGGCGCTCGCCGGTGGCTCCGCCTTCGCCGGAGTGCTGCACGGCTCCGTCGCCACCTGGATCGCCGGGGTCCGGCAGTGGCCGTGGTTCCTGCGCGGCATCGCCGCCGCCTGGCGACGAGCGTTGCAGGGCAGCGGGTTCGCGGTGCAGATGGGGTCGCTCATCGCCGCCGGGATCGCCGCGATCGCCCTCGTCGCGGCGATGGCGATCGGTGCCGTCGACCCGGTGCGGCTGCTGATCGCCCTCGTCGTCGGCACGCTCACGATCGGCGGGATGTTCGTGCTCGCCACCCGCCCCCGGGTCAACCCGCAGTGGACCGTGCACCGGGGTCTGCGTACGCCGTTCTGGGTGGTCCCGGTCGCGCTGCTCGACCTCGTGGTGCTCGCCCACGCCGTCATCTACGTCGGCGGCATCGTGCGTCTCGTGGTGCTGGTCGGCGTCGCCACCGTCGCGATCGCGCTGGTCGCCACGTTCGCACCCCGCGACACCACGGCGCAGCAGATGACGCTGCGCCTCGTGCTCGGCCCGCTCTGCATCGGGGTGCTGCTCCACGTCGGGGTGGCGTTCGGCACGATCCTCGACCAGCTCGACACCAACGGGCTGACCAGGGCACGCCTCGCCGCGATGGCGGTGATCGTGTTCGTGGGGCTGGCGTACGCGTTGATCGTGCTCGCGGGCATCACGATGCGTGCCCTGTGGCTGCCGCGGGCGATCTACGGCGCCGCGATCGCCGTCGTGCTCGGCTTCGCCCTGATCAACCCCGACGCCACGATCGCGCAGACCGACATCGACCGCCATGTCCGGCCGGAGCTGCTCAGCTCGCTCTCCGCCGACGCGGTCGACGCGCTGGACGAGCTGCCCGAGCCGGACCGGTCCTGCGCACTGCGCGAGATCCAGGCCGACCTCGCCGAGCCGGACGGCTGGTTCGCCTACAGCCACGGCCGGGCGCACGCCCGCGAGGTGCTCGCCGCCCGTCCCATCAACAGCGCCGTGACCTGCTGACCGCGCTGTTCCCGGCGACGACGCGGAAACAGCGCGGTCAGGCTAGGCCGGGGTCAGCTGTCGGCGGGCCAGGACTCGGACGTGCTCGACGAGCGTCACGAGCACATCCCGGCCGGACCGGTGATCGCGCACGTCGCAGAGCACGACCGGCACCCCCGGGTCCAGGTCGAGTGCCGTCCGCACCGCGGGCACGCTGAACGGCTGCTCGCCGTGGAAGCAGTTGACCGCCACCACGAAGGGCAGCCCGCGCTGCTCGAAATAGTCGATGGAGGGGAAGCAGTCCGCGAGCCGCCGGGTGTCGGCGAGCACCACGGCACCGAGCGCGCCGAGGGCCAGCTCGTCCCAGAGGAACCAGAACCGGTCCTGCCCCGGCGTGCCGAAGAGGTAGATGACGAGGTCGTCGGCGAGCGTGATCCGGCCGAAGTCCATCACCACCGTGGTCGAGGTCTTGGACTCCACACCGGACAGATCATCCGAGTCGGCGCTCGCCGAGGTGAGCACCTCCTCGGTCTGCAGGGGCAGGATCTCGCTGACGGCGTCGACGAGGGTCGTCTTGCCGACCCCGAATCCACCCGCGATCAAAATCTTCAGAGCGGTCGGAACCGCCCGTGCCTGGCCGGAAACGTCAACGCGCTCGGAGGCCATGGATCACCGCCTTGAGCAGCTCGTCATCTGGGAATGTGGTGGCCTGCCGCGGGTCGTGCCGCTCGATCGTGCCCAGTTCGAGCAGGTCGTGCAGGAGCACGCGGACCACGCCAAGCGGCAGGTTGACGTGGGAGGCGAGTTCGGCGACGGAGACCGGGGTCTCAGCGCGCGCGAGGATGGCCCGATGCTCCGGGTGCAGCCGCAGCGCGACTTCCTCATCGACCTCCCCGATGCCGACCACGTAGGTCAGCAGGTCGAAGGCCGTGGCTCCGGGCCGGGTCCGGCCGCCGGTGAGCGCGAAGTTGCGCACCAGCGGGCCGGCCTCGGCGTCAAGCCAATCGTGGGCCTCCGTCATCGCGCGTCGGCACCGCTCGGCACCGCTCGGGGCGGCGTGGAGAGGTTGTGACCGATGCGTTCGACGAGCATCGCCATCTCGTAGGCGACCATGCCGATGTCGGAGTCGGCCGAGCTCAGCACGGCGAGGACGGCGCCCTGCCCGGCCGCGGTGACGAAGAGGAAGGCCGAGTCCATCTCGACGATCGTCTGGCGCACCGGGCCGCCCTTGAAGTGGCGGCCGGCGCTGCGGGAGAGGCTGGCGAACCCGGCGGCGACGGCGGAGAGGTGCTCGGCGTCGGCCTGGGACAGGTCCTGCGAAGCGCCCAGCAGCAGTCCGTCGACGGAGAGCAGCACCGCCTGGCTCGCGGCGGGAACACGCTCCACGAAGTCGTCCAGCAGCCAGTCCGGGCCGGTGGCGTGGCTCATGAGGGTTCCTCCTGGTTATCGGCGGCCGTGCCCGCAGCGGCATCACGGCGGCCCTGGTTGGTGCCGGCCTGCAACTTGGAGAGGCGGATGCGCATCTGCTCGGTGTCGGAGACGGCGGCTGCCGCATCCTCCACCGGCGCGGCGGTCGGCTGGCGCAGTTTCGGGGAGAGGCTCGCCTGGCGCTGGCGCAGCGGCAGCCCGTCGGAGGTGAGCGGCGCGGGGGCCGCCTCGATCTGGCGGGCCTCGGTCCGGTGCCCGCCACCGCCGCGCACCTCGCCGTTGCGGTGCTTGAGCTGGCCGTTCTCCGAGGCCGGAGCCTCGACGACCCGGGAGTCGATGACACTCGGCCGAGCGATCGTCGCAACGAGCGCGAGCTCCCTCGTGTCGCCGGCGAGCAGTTCGCCGTCGTCGGGTCGGCCGTCGGTGATGGCATCGGGCTTGACCACGACCTCCGGCGGGATCAGCGCGACCGCCGTGACACCGCCGTACGGCGAGGTGCGCAGCGTGACCGTGATGCCGTGGCGCTCCGCGAGCTTGGCCACGACGAAGAGGCCGAGGCGGGAGCTGTTGGCCGGGTCGAACTCCGGCGGCTTGCGCAGCCGCGCGTTGGCCTCCTCGATCCGGTCGTGCGGCATGCCGACACCGCGGTCCTCGATCTCGACCGCGAACCCGTTGGGGACGAGCTGGCCGGAGAGCTTGACCTTGGTGTCGCCGGGTGAGAAGACCGTCGCGTTCTCCAGCAGCTCGGCGAGGAGGTGCACGACGTCGCTGACCGCGCGCCCCGCGAGCGACACCTCCGGTACGCCGACCACCGACACCTTCGTATATTCCTCGACCTCGGAGACGGCCGCCCGGAGCACGTCCGCCATGGCGACGGGATTGCGCCAGCCACGGCCGGGGTGCGCGCCCGCGAGGATGACGAGGTCCTCGGCGTGGCGGCGCATCCGGGCGGCGAGGTGGTCGATGCGGAAGAGCTCCTCGAGCTCGACCGGGTCGGTGACCTTGCGCTCCATCGCGTCGAGCAGCGAGAGCTGGCGGTGCAGCAGCGCCTGGTTGCGGCGGGCGATGTTGAGGAAGACCTGGTTGATCCCGGTCCGCAGGGACGCCTCCTGCACGGCGGAGGCGATGGCGGTGCGCTGCACCTCGGCGAAGGCGTCACCGAGCTGGCCGAGCTCGTCGGGGCCGTGGTCGATCGTCGAGGTCTCGGCCTCGACGTCGACCGGCTCGCCGGCGCGCAGCCGGGCCACGACGCGGGGCAGGTGGGTGGTCGCCATCTCCAGGGCCTGGTTGCGCAGGTCGAAGATGCGGTGGATCAGCGTCCGGGCGTTGCGGATCGCCACGATGATGAGCAGGATCAGCAGCACCAGACCGAAGATCGCGGCACCGACGAAGCGGACCAGGATCGCGATCGCGGCGGGCAGGCTCTCGTTGAGCGTGCGGTCGGAGGCGACCGTCTCGAGGTCCAGGAGCTGCTGGTTGACGACGCCGAAGTCGCTGCGCCACTGCACGGCGTCGATCGGCAGCGGAGCGCCGGGACGTGCGCCCATGATCCGGTCCTCCATCGCGCGCAGGCTCCGGTAGGCCGGCCCCTCGACGATCGCCCGGTATTTCGGCAGGTCGTCGGCGACGAGGTAGCGGGTGGCGCGGAGGTACCCGTAGCGCTGCACGCCGATCTGCTCGACGAGGCGGGCCTGGTCACCGGCGGTGAGCGTGCCCGCGGCGAGCACGCCGCCGATGTAGGAGTCCTCGCGGTTGAGCAGCTCGCGGGACTCGGTCAGCGCGATGACGGTGGCCGCCTGCTGGACCAGGCGGTACTCGTCGACGCCCGCGATCGAGCCGTAGATGCCGAAGAACTTGTCGATGATCCCGGTGAAGAGCCCGATCGTCGTCGGCCGGTCGGACTGACGGCGGTCGATCGCGGCACGGCCGCCGACGAGCGAGTCGAGCCCGGCCGCGGCGAGAGCGACATACTGCATCGTCTGGGAGGAGCCCGATCCGGCGAGCTCGGGATCGGCGCTGAGCCGGCGGAAATCGGCGATCTTCTCGTCGGTCTTGGCGCGCTGCGCCGTCAGCTCCCGGCCGTCGTCGGACTTGCTGCTCACGAAGAGCACGGAGAGTTTGCGCTCGACCTGGAGCTGCTCGACCACGGCCGCTGCCGGGTCGCCGGCGAACTCCACATTGGTCTGTGCGTCGAGCAGCGCCAGCGCGGGACCCATGGTGACGCCCGCGCTGAAGATCCACATGCCGACCAGTGGGACCAGCGGTGCGAAGAGCAGGGTCAGGATCCGCGTCCGGATCGACCAGGTGCGCCTTTTCATCGTGCTCCGTTGGGCTTTGAGGGATCTCCGGTGGATCGTACTGATCAGATCCCGATTGCGCACCAGTCAGATCACGCCCGGTCCTCTAACGTTATTCGATCTCGTCGGCGAACGAGCGCACGTCGTCGAGCGTCCCATAGAGCACCGGCGCGAGCCAGCCCGCCGCCGATCGCTGGAAGATCCGGCCGTCCATCCCGCCGGACCCCTCGGGCACCACGCCGACGAGGCGTCCGGGCAGGTCGGCGAGGTTGGTCAGGTGCACGACCGCGGGCTCCTCCGGCCACGCGCCGATCACCACGCAGCAGGGGATCTCGCGGCGGTCGAGCGCCTCCAGGGTCAGCGCGGTGTGGTTGAGCGTGCCGAGCCCGGCCCGGGCCACGACGATCACCGGCGCACCGAGCTCGACCGCGAGGTCTGCGATGTGCCAGGGCTCCCCGGCCGGGGTGAGGCCCATCGGCACCAGCAGGCCGCCCGCGCCCTCGATCAGGGTCAGGTCGTGCTTCGCCGCCTCCGCCGAGACCTCCGAGACGACCAGGCCCAGCCCGAGCGGGAGCAGCGACGAGACCCGGGCGGCGGCGAGCGGTGCCAGCGGGTCGGGGTAATCGGAGATGGTGCGGACCGTCGCCGGGGAGGCGAGCCGGGTCACCGTCTCCGCATCCGTCTCCTCCTCCAGGTCCGTACCCGTCTGGGCTGGTTTGATCACCGCGACGCGCAGCCCGGCCGAGGCGGCCGCCGCGGCGATCGCGGCGGTCACGACGGTCTTGCCCACCCCGGTGTCGGTCCCCGTGACGATCACCGGTCCGGTCAGCGGCCTCATCTGGTCTCCTGGATCGTCTGCAGTGCCAGTTCGAAATCCGCCTCGGACACACCCGCGTTGAGGGTGAGCCGCAGCCGGGAGATGTGGTCCGGTGTCGACGGCGGCCGGAAGCAGCCCACCGCCACACCGCGCTCGTGGCAGGCATTCGCCCAGGCCAGGGCGGCCTCGGCGCTCTCGGCCGGGATCGGGAAGACCCCGCCGTCGGTCACCGCGCCGAAGAGCCCGGTGAGCCGCGACCGCCGCGCCGCGAGGATGTCGCGCCGCGCGCCGCCATCCGCCGACCGGGCCAGCTCCAGCGCCGCCGCCACGCCCGCCGCGGTCGCGGGCGGCAGGGCCGTGTCGAAGATGAAGGTACGCCCGGTGTCGACGAGATGCTGCCGGAGCCCGGACGCACCGGCGATCACGCCACCGGCCCCGCCGAGCGCCTTGGAGAGGGTGGCCGTGACGACGACGTCGGGCTCCCCCGCGATCCCGGCCCCCACGACACCACCGGCACCACGCGGGCCGATCACGCCGAGCCCGTGCGCGTCGTCGACGAGCAGGACCGCCCGGTGCGCCCGGGCGACCCGGTGCAGCTCGGCGAGGTCGGCGAGGTCCCCGTCGACGGAGAAGACCGACTCGGTGATCAGCAGCAGTCGGCCGTCACCGGCGCGCGAGCACTCGCCGAGAATCCGATCGGCGTCGGCGGCGTCGGCGTGGCGATAGGTGCGGCTCTCCATCCCCGACAGGCGTACCCCGTCCAGCAGCGACGCGTGGGCGAACTCGTCGATGACGATCCGGGTCCCCGGCAGGGCCAGGCCGCGGATGGCGCCGAGGTTGGCGAGGTAGCCGGAGGAGTAGACGAGGGCGAAATCGGCGCCCATCCAGTCGGCGAGTGCCGCCTCCAGGCGCTCGTGCAGGTCGGTGGTGCCGCGGACCAGCCGGGAGCCGGTCGCGCCCAGCCCGTACCCCCGCAGGGTTTGCACTGCCGCGTCGATCACCGCGGGGTGGACGGCGAGGCCGAGGTAGTCGTTGCCGGCCAGATCTATCAGCGTGTCCCCCGCGGACCTGGGCCGGAGCTCACGGCGCAGGCCGGCGCGGGCGCGCAGCTCGGCCTTGCGGGCCAGCACGCGGAGCAGATCTGTCACTTCGGTAGGGTACGACCATGCGTCCTTCCATCCTTGACCGCGCCCGTGACCAGGTCCTTGAGCAGGGCATCGGCCTCGACGAGAAGCAGATCCTCGAGGTGCTCCAGCTCGGCGACGAGCACATCGCCGAGGCGTTGCAGCTGGCCCACGAGGTGCGGATGCGCTGGTGCGGGCCGGAGGTCGAGGTCGAGGGCATCATCTCGCTCAAGACCGGCGGCTGCCCGGAGGACTGCCACTTCTGCTCGCAGTCGGGGCTCTTCTCCTCGCCCGTCCGCTCGGTCTGGCTCGACATCCCGTCGCTCGTGGAGGCCGCGAAGCAGACCGCCGCGACCGGTGCCAGCGAGTTCTGCATCGTCGCCGCCGTGCGCGGACCCGACGCCAAGCTGATGAAGCAGATGCGCGAGGGCGTCGCCGCGATCAAGGCGGCCGTCGACATCCAGGTCGCCGCCTCGCTCGGCATGCTCAACCAGGAGCAGGTCGACGAGCTGGTCGAGATGGGCGTGCACCGCTACAACCACAACCTGGAGACCTGCCGCAGCCACTTCCCCAACGTCGTCACCACCCACTCCTGGGAGGAGCGCTGGGACACGCTGCGGATGGTGCGCGAGTCCGGCATGGAGGTCTGCTGCGGCGGCATCCTGGGCCTGGGCGAGACGCTGGAACAGCGGGCCGAGTTCGCCGCGCAGCTCGCCGAGCTGCAGCCGCACGAGGTGCCGCTCAACTTCCTCAACCCGCGCCCCGGCACGCCCATGGGCGACCTGCCGGTCGTCGACGCCAAGGACGCGCTGCGGGCCATCGCCGCGTTCCGCCTCGCGCTTCCCAAGACCATTCTTCGGTACGCCGGTGGCCGCGAGATCACCCTCGGCGACCTGGGTACGCGGGAGGGGCTCCTCGGCGGCGTCAACGCCGTGATCGTCGGCAACTACCTCACCACCCTGGGCCGCCCCGCCGGTGAGGACCTGGCTCTGCTGGCGGAGCTGAAGATGCCGGTGAAGGCGCTCTCCGCAGCGTTGTGAGATTCGTGCTCGTTCTGGCGCGGGGGCGATGCCTCCGCGCCAGGATCGGTGTTGAAGGGGTGACGATGTATTGCGATCGATGCGGGGAGCCTTCCACGGAAGGTAGCCACGAGGGTTGCGCCGCTGCTCGAAAATTGGAGCCGCCGAGATACTGCGCTGCGTGCCGTCGGCGCATGAAAGTGCAGGTCACGCCGGTTGGTTGGGCAGCGTCCTGTGTGGAGCACGGCGACCTGGCCGGTTAGCAATCGCACATCCTGTGCGACGACCGTGACGCATCGTGACGAAACATCACTCACGGCTCCGAGGCGGGTGGGGCCGTCGATTGGCCACTTCGTCAGGAGGCGTCCATGACCCTTGCACCACCGCCCGGCTACCGTAACGCTCCGCTCACCACCTTCGACAACGATCCCGTCGACGCCGGTGAGGCCGAGGAGTTCATCCGCCGCCTGCACGACGAGCATCCCAAGCTCGGCGATCCGGCGGCCCGTCTCGACCAGATCCTCACCCAGATCGACGCGATCGGCACCTACGCCCACACCCGCCAGGAGCTCGTCTACGGCGCGCGGATGGCCTGGCGCAACGCCAGCCGCTGCATCGGCCGCATCTACTGGAACAGCCTCGTGGTGCGCGACCACCGCAGCACCAGCGGCGCCGAGGCGATCGCCGGGCAGCTCATCGAGCACCTGCGCGTCGCGTCCGGCCAGGGAGCGCAGCGGGGACGGATCCGCCCGGTCATCTCGATCTTCCCCCAGGCCGTACCGGGGCGGCCCCGCACGGTCCTCTGGAACGAGCAGCTCATCCGCTACGCCGGCTACCGCGACGGCACCGGCGACCCCCTGTACGTCGACTTCACCGAAGCCGTCACCGCACTCGGCTGGCACGGCAAGGGCAGCGCTTTCGACATCCTGCCGCTCGTCCTCCAGGAGCCCGGCGGCGAACCGCGCCTGTTCGACCTGCCCGACAGCTCGGTGCTGGAGGTGCCGCTCAGCCACCCCGAACTCCCCTGGTTCGCCGAGCTCGGGCTGCGCTGGCACGCGATCCCCGCCATCGCCAACATGCGCCTCACGATCGGCGGGGTCAACTACCCGCTGGCCCCGTTCTCCGGGTGGTACATGGGGACCGAGATCGGTGCCCGCAACCTCGCCGACGCCGACCGCTACGACATGCTCCCCGTCGTCGCCGCCAAACTCGGGCTCGACACCTCGCACGAGGCGACGCTCTGGCGCGACCGGGCGGTGCTGGAGCTCAACCGGGCGGTACTCCACTCGTTTGCCCAGGCCGGAGCACGGATCACCGATCACCACACCGAGTCGCGGCTCTTCCTCACCCATGTCGAGAAGGAGGCGAAGGCCGGGCGGAAAACCCCCGCCGACTGGAGCTGGATCGTGCCGCCGGTCTCCGGTGGGCTGACCCCGGTGTACCACCGCTACTACGACGAGGCCGACCAGCGGCCCAACTTCTACCTCGACGCCGAGGCGCAGCAGCAGTCCCGCTGCCCGGTGGCGCACGGCGGCGGGATGATCACCGATCCGGCTGTCGCGCACGCGCATGCCCACGGCAGCGAGGTGGCACACCTGGCGGCGATGGCGGACCCGTCCTCGGCGACCGCAACCAGCCCGGCTGCGACTCCGCCGCCGGTCCCCGCTACGGCGCCGGTTCCAGCGGCATCGTCGGCTCCTGCGGCATCATCGGCCCCTGCGGCATCGTCGGCTCCAGCGGCATCGCCGGACTCCATGGCATCGGCGGCTCCAGCGGCGTCGCCGACCCCAGCGGCGTCGCTGGTTCCGGCGGCATCGCTGGCTCCGGCGGCAGCGGCGGTTCCAGCGGCATCGGCGGCCCCGGCAGCGGCGGCTTCCGCGGCTCCGTCGGTGGCAGCGGCTTCGGGGGGCGAGGTGGGCGGACCTCACGAGGTTCCTCGCCAGCGCGATCCGCTCGAACCCGACTCCGGTCTGCCCGCACGCAAGCGCTGGCTCCGCGTCGGCGCGAAAACCTAGCCCGCGACTTCGTGATCGCGTTGTTTCCCGGAAAGAGTCCCCTCCCACCCATCGGGAAGGCGCTGTTTCCGGGAAATTGCGCGATCACGCCCATGCACAGCGCCAAGCACCGCGCCCAGCTCCCAGAGCTAGCGCCCAGCTCCCCGAGCTAACACAGCCGCCTATCCACGCAAGCTCCCCGGGCAAGACCCACCCGCGCCGACATGATCGCGTTGTTTCCCGGAAAGAACGCCTTCCCACCCAGCGCGAGGGCCCTGTTTCCGGGAAACAACGCGATCACACCCATGCACAGCGCCGAGCACCGCGCCCAGCTCCCCGAGCCAGCGCCCAGCTCCCCCGAGCCAGCGCCGAGCCAGCACAGCCCTCGAGCCAATACAGCCACCTATCCACGCAAGCTCCCCGGGCAAGACCCACCCGCGCCGACATGATCGCGTTGTTCCCGGAAAGAACGCCTTCCCACCCAGCGCGAGGGCCCTGTTTCCGGGAAACAACGCGATCACGCCCATGCACAGCGGCGAGCACCGCGCCCAGCTCCCCGAGCCAGCGCCGAGCCAGCACAGCCCCCGAGCCAATACAGCCGCCTATCCACGCATGCTCCCCGGGCAAGACCCACCCGCGCCGACATGATCACGCAGTTTCCCGGAAAGAGCCCCTTCCCACCCAGCGCGAGGGCCCTCTTTCCAGGAAACAACGCGATCACACCCATGCGCAGCGCCGAGCACCGCGCCCAGCTCCCCGACCCACCCGAGGCACCTATCCACGCCCGCTCCCGGCAGGACCCACCCGCGCCGCCACGATCGCGCTACTTCCCGGAAAGAGCGCCCTCACACCCGCCGTGACCGGCTTACTTCCCACAACGTGCCTGACGCGCCTTCCCGGACCAGCGCAGCCGCTAGCTCAGCGGGAGGCGGACCACGAACCGGCAGCCATCGGAGACGTTCTGCACCGCCACCCGGCCGCCGTGCGCCTCGACCAGCCCGCGCACGATCGCCAGGCCCAGCCCGCCGCCGCCGTGCTGCGACGGTGTCCGCGCCGCGCTGCCCCGATAGGCGACGTCGAATACCCGGGGCAGGTCCGACTCGGCGATCCCGCCGCAGGTGTCGGCGACGGCGAGCCACCCCTCGTCCCCGTCCCGCCCGCCGGTGACGGTGATCGTCCCGTCCGACGGGGTGTAGTGGATCGCGTTGCGCAGCAGGTTGGCCACGACGCGGGAGAGTTCCGGTTCGCTCGCCTGCACGGTGGGCCAGCCGTCGGCGGAGGCGACGACCCGGATCCGTCGGGTCGCGGCGACGGGTTCGGCGGAGGAGACCGCGTCGGAGACGACATCGCCGAGGCGCACGGTCGCGAGCGACAGCCGCAGGGCACCGGCGTTGATGCGGGAGAGTTCGAAGAGGTCGTCGACGAGCCCGGCCATCCGGTCGGTCTCGGTGCGGATCCGGCTGTGGTATTCGGCCACCGTCGCCGGGTCCTCGACGATGCCGTCCTCCAGCGCTTCGGCCATGGCGCGCATGCCCGCCAGCGGCGTACGCAGATCGTGCGAGACCCAGGCGACCAGCTGGCGCTCGGTGGCTCTGGCGTCCTCGGCCCAGACGGCCTCGCGGGCAAGGCGGCGGCCGAGCCACAGACCGAGCCCGAGCCCGACGGCGCCGGAGATGCCGAGCACGATGAGCAGCACCTTCAGGTCGTGCTCGGAGAGGAACATCGCCTGCGCGACGGCGACGACGCCCGCGCCGACGGCGAGCACGGTGACGGCGAGCAGCACGCAGACGTTGATGGTGATCGACTTTCGGTGCAGCAGCCGGAGCACGACCGCGCCCGGCAGCCCGACGGCGAGCGCGCCGAGCAGTGCCACCACGGCCATCACCAGCACATCATGCATCAGGAGCCTCCCACCGGATCACCGTCGGTGTTGCCCGGCTCGTAGCGGTATCCGACGCCCCACACGGTCTGGATGCGCTTGGGCGAGGCGGGATCGTCCTCGATCTTCTCACGCAGCCTGCGCACGTGAACGGTGACGGTGGACTGGTCGCCGAAGTTCCAGCCCCAGACCGATTCGAGCAGCTGACCTCGGCGGAAAGCCTGGCCGGGCGCGCCCATGAAGAAGACGAGCAGGTCGAATTCCCGCACGGTGAGGGCGAGTTCGGCGCCGCGCAGCTTCGCCACCCGGCGGGCCACGTCGACGACGAGGTCGCCGTCGGCGAGCGGGCGGGTGCCGGGCGCGGGCGGGCTGGCCCGCCGCAGCACCGACTGGACGCGCAGCACCAGCTCGCGCGGGGAGAAGGGCTTGGTCACATAGTCATCGGCGCCGAGCTGCAGCCCGAGCACGCGGTCCACTTCCTCGCCGAGCGCCGTCAGCATGATGATGGGTACGCCGTCGGCCCCGCCCCGCAGCCGCCGGCACACCTCCAGCCCATCGAGGCCCGGCAGCATCAGATCGAGCACCACGAGATCGGGCTTGGCGCTCGCGTAGGCGGAGAGGGCTTCGTAGCCGTCGGTGGCGAGGGTGACCGTGTAGCCCGCCCGCTCCAGATAACGGCGCACGACGTCGCTGACGGTGGGGTCATCATCAACGACCAGCACTCTCTCTTCACCCATCTGCCGAGCGTACGGCCGCCCCCGCAGGAAAATTTCTTGCGGGGGCGGCTCGTCATGGACTCGTCACAGATCGGTAAGACCTACTTCTCGTCCTTGGGGATCGGCTGGGCCCGGCTGATCAGGTCGTGCACGGGCTTGGTGCCGCTGCCGATGACCAGACCGGTGACGAGCGCGTCGATGAAGGCCGGTACGCCGTCCCAGGTGGTCGGCGTCGCCGAGAGCATCCGCAGCAGGTAGAACCCACCGGATGCGGCCAGCGCCGTCGAGACACCCGTAGCGAGGCCCCAGGTGATGATGCCCTTGTCGGCGCGGGCCTGGTCGCGCTCGGCCTTCGCCTTGGCGGCGGCGACGGTGGAGCCGACACCGTTCTCCATCGCGGCGAGGGCCCAGTCGTAGCGCTGCTGGGCGGCACGGCCCGGCATCCACCGGGTGAAGGGCTCCATGAAGCGCTCCACGGCGGCGGTGACGACCACGAGGCCCGCGAAGATCGACATTTCACTGCCGGCGTCGAAGGCGGTAGCCGGGTTGTAGACGGTGATGAGGTAACCGCCCCAGAGACCCGCGGCGGCGAGCCCCAGGCCCAGCAGCATCGCCCAGAGGTGCGCCGCGGGCGTCGGTGACGCGGCGGTCTCCGCGTCGTCGGGCGTCCTCGGGACGGCGACGGTCGTCTCGTTGTCGTGCTCGGCATCGGCCTGCTTCGGAGCGACGGCCACGACCTGACGGTTGATCGTCGGCGGGCGCCTGACCACTGCCATGAGAAACCTCCACGTATAGGGGCAAGACCGCGCGGAGCGTATCGCTACCGATCCACTCGCCGCGATCGGCTTACCCGTGGAAACTCAGACGGATCGCTTACAGTCGCCACAATTCCACAATTCCACAATGGACAAATCCCTGTCACGTTTTGCAGCAAAGCGTGGCTTCCGGCGCGAGAATAGCCACGCTTTGCTGCAAAACGTGACAGGGTGCCGCGCCGATCCTGCCTAACCGGTGATGATCGCGGCGAGCCGGGTACCGGGCGGGAAGTAGCCCGACTCGACCAGGTCGAAGACTCCGGCCAGCATCTTCGCCACATAGACGCGGTCCAGGTGCAGGCCGTGCCTGGTGTGGAAATCCTCGATGAAGGCGGCGAGGGCGGGGGTGCTCTTGGCGTACCCGCCGAAGTGGTATCTGGATTCGACGCGCCAGTGACCGGACCGCTCACCGAAGGTCGCGCGCTGCAGGGCCTCGACCTCGGCCGTGAGGAAGTCGCCCGGCTTGAGGACCGCGAAGCCGATCGCGCGCTGGTGGCCGGCGAGCCCGGCGGCGAGACCGGCGAGCGTGCCACCGGTGCCGACGGGGCAGCAGATCACGTCGGCGCCACCGAGCCCGGCGGCGATCGGCAGGCAACCGCGGACGGCGAGCGGGTTGCTGCCGCCCTCGGGGATCAGGAAGAACTCGCCCCACCGGCGCCGCAGCTCCGCCTCGACGGCCGGATCCCGCTTGGTGCGGTAGGTCGTGCGGTCCAGATAGGCCAGCGTCATGCCCTGGTCGGCGCAGTAGCGCAGCGACGGGTTGAGCGGCAGGTGCTCCTCGCCCCGGACGATGCCGATCGTGGCGAATCCGAAGATCCGTCCGGCCGCGGCGACGGCCCGCAGGTGATTGGAGAAGGCACCGCCGAAGGTGAGCAGGGTCGAGTGACCGGCCTCGGTGGCCGCAGCGAGGTTGAGGTGCAGCTTGCGCCACTTGTTGCCGGGGATCTCGGAGTGGATCAGGTCGTCGCGCTGGAGCCGCAGGGTCACTCCGGCCCGGTCGAGCCGCTCGTCGTTGAGCGACTCGACTGGTGCGGGCAGGTGGGGCTCGAACATGCCACCTAGGGTCGCACTGTCACCGGAGCGCGCTTGGCGAGTGCCAGCGTGACGGTGACGAGCGAGCCGTCGCGGTCATAGAGCCCGTCCTGACCGAGTCGGCGGATCGTCCGCAGCAGCGGGCCGTTGTCGGAGTGCGTGTGCAGCATGATCGCCTCGTAACCGGCCGGCTCGGCGAGCGCGCGCACCCGCCGCAGCAGGGTGGTGCCGATCGCCCGGCGCTGCCAGGCGTCCTCGACGAGCAGGGCCACCTCGGCGATGGCGCCCTCGCCGACGAGGTTGGCGACGGCGATGATCTCCTCGCCGCGCTCCGCGACGAGAGTGGCGCCCCGGGGCGCGTCGAGCAGCCGGGCGAGCTGAGCGCGCGACGGCCCGCGTGACGCGGAGAGGTAGCGGCGGTAACGGCTCTCCGCCGAGCAGCGCTTGTGCATCGCCTCGATCGCGTCGAGGTCGTTGCTGGTCGCGATGCGGATGACCAGCTCGGTGCCGTCGGGCAGCAGCAGCTGGGCCTGGGCCGCCTTGTTGAGCACCACGGCGTTGGCGACCTCGACCAGCGCCTGCGCCCGGGCGAACTCGGCCGGGGTGAAGGGCGGGGTGAGCCGCATCAGCCGCAGCGCGCCGCCGCGCGGATCGGCGAGGGTCATCTCGTTGTCGGAGAACCCCTGCTGGGCGTGGGCTGGGCGCCAGGAGATCGCGCAGTCGAGCTGGTTGGTGAGCAGCGATCCCAGCTCGTCGGGGTCGCTCACGAGCCGGGCCGCCTGGCCCAGCGCCTGAGTGGGCGGGTCGACGAGGCCGTGCGCGTCGGTGCGCGCGACCCACGCGTCCCGGCCCCGGCCGCGCTCCACGGCGGCGATGAGGTCGGCCTCGGTGAACCGCTCCGGCGCATCGACGAGGAAGTCGTCGACCGCGCCCGCCTCGGTGGTGTGCACCTGGACCGCCAGGATGTTCACCGACTTGAGGGCCAGACTCGCCGTCAGCACCGAGAGGTAACCCGGCCGGTCGTCCACTGTCGCTCGCACCCGCCACAGAGCCATTGCGCACTCCTCGTGTCGTCCCAGGGGTTGCCAACGACCCGCCACGTTGCCGCCGCTCGTAACTCCTTAGCTGATCACAGCATGGCTCGCGCCTGTTTCTCTGCCGTTACCGAAAGAAATCAAGAGCTGTCTGTGTCTGTGTCACACCTCACGCGACCTGCATGGTCAAGCCCGCCCCGCTTCGCGGGACGGGCTTGGAGTGTCCGGCGGCTGAACGCGGACTTCAGGCCGCAGCGGCGGCGGGCGGCGCCGAGACGAGGTCGATCTGATCGCCGAGGACCAGCGCGGCGGCCCTGGTGAGCTGGGCGAGCCGGTCGACCTCGGTGGCGTGGAACCCGGCCGCCGTCGGGACCGTCACCGGCTCGCCGAAGCCGGTCTCGTCGAGCGGGATCTGCGTGCCGACGCCCCCGCGTGCGACGAGCAGAACGAGCCCGGCCCGGCCGAACGGGGCGACCGCGAACCGCACGCCCTGCGGCCCGTTGATCGCCCGGCCGCGCAGCGGCGTCACCTCGGGGAGCCGCGGCACCTCGGGAGCGCGCCAGCTGGAGTACGCGATCGCCGGCTCGGCCCGGGTCAGCGCCTCGGCCCGGCCCGGGATCGACTCGGCGGAACTGGAGCGCAGCGCCCAGTCGGCCGGGACCACGAGCACCGCTGCCCAGTCGGCGGCGAAGAGCGCGGGCACGGCGTCGACCAGCGTCGCGAGGCCCTCGGTCGGGTTGACCGCGACCTGGGCGAGCAGCTCCGCGTCGTAGCCACCGTGCACCGGGGCGCCGATCGCCTGCCAGACGCCGTCGACCCGGACACCGGGCATCGCGCCGAGCCCGGCGAGCAGCCGGCGCACGCTGGCACCGCTCGGCCAGACGACGGTGAAGTCGTCGACGGCCCGACCGGCGGCGCGCTCGAGGACGACCACCTGGACGATGTCAGCTCCCGCGACGCCGAGGGTGCGGGCAAGCTGGCCGAGCGAACCCGGACGGTCCGGCAACTCGACCCTGATGCGCAGCAGCATGACGCCTCCAATAGAGACCGACCCGAATGAATACAGATCAGCCTGCATGAGATGCGTTTCAAAATGGTTGCGGCGCCGTGTCCCGGTCGCGACAAAACGCCCGTTCGATCTTGCCACGTGCTGTTTTGCAGCAAGCGGCCCTATTTTCAGAGAAATGACCACGCTTTGCAGCAAGTCGGCGGAAGCCCTTACGACGAGGCTCGGCGGACCAGGTGGGTGTCGAGCAGGATCGGGCGCTGCGGGATCTCGCCGCGGATCAGGTCGATCAGCATCCGGGCCATCTCCCGGCCCATCTCCTCGACCGGCTGGTAGACGCTGGTCAGCGGCGGGTCGGTCTGGGTCGCGATGATCGAGTCCTCGTAGCCGACGACGGCGACGTCCTGCGGCACCCGCCGGCCGGTCTCGCGCAGCACCCGCAGGGCACCCGCGGCCATCACGTCGGAGGCGGCGAAGACGGCGTCGATGTCCGGATCGGCCGCGAGCAGCTTGCGCATCGCGGCGATGCCGCTCGCCTCGCTGAAGTCGCCGTACTCGATGAGCGGGGTCTGGGTGCCGATCGCGGCGCGGTAGCCGGTGAGGCGGTCGACACCGGGCGACATGTCCGGCGGGCCCGCGATCGTGGCGACCTTGCGGCGGCCGGTGGAGACGAGGTGCGCGACCGCCTCGCGAGCGCCGGCCACGTTGTCGACGTCGACGTAGAAGCCGGTGCCGGAGACCGGGCGGGCGCCGAAGACGGTCGGCAGGCCGCGCTCGGCGAGCAGCGCCGGCAGCGGGTCGGCACCGTGCAGCGACAGCAGCAGAACGCCGTCGACGTGCTGGTCGGTGAGGTGGTGCTCGATCCGCACCCGCTCGGCGGGCGACTGGGCCATGGCGAGCCAGAGCTGCAGCTGGGTGTCGGCGAGCACCGTGCTGATGCCGCGCACGATCCCGGCGAAGAAGGGCTCGCCGAAGAGGCGGTCGCCGGACTCGGAGACGACGAGCGCCACGGAGTCGGTCCGCTGGGTCACCAGGGCACGGGCTGCCCGGTTGGGCACATAGCCGAGATCGGCGATGGCCTTCTCGACCATCGCCTTGGCTTCGGGGCTGACCTGCGGCGAGCCGTTCACCACTCGGGAGACGGTGCCGCGGCCGACGCCGGCGTGGGCGGCGACCTGGTCGAGCGTAGGACGTCCGGCCGACCGGGCGCGCGGGGTGGTCATAACAGCGAAGACTACTTGCTTCCCGCCCCTCATTGCTGACTCAGTGCACCCAGACGTATTGTTTGCCTTGTGAAAACGTTTTCTGTCGGCGTCTCCGCGGTGATCCCGGCTCCCCGGTCACTCCTCGCGACCGGCGAGGGCTACGTGCTGACAGAGGCGACGACGGTGGTCTTCACCCCGGACGACGGTGAGGTCGCCCGGATCGCGACGGAGTTCGCGGCGGACCTCCGGCGGTGGACCGGGCTGGCCGTGCCGGTCACGGTCCCGGCAGCGGCGACGGGGGCCACCGGGATCCGCATCGAACTTCTTCCCGAGCTGGGCCTGGCGCGCGAGGGCTACACGCTCGACGCGGCGCCCGGCGGTGTGATCTTGCGCGCATCCACCGCCGAAGGGCTCTTCCGGGGCAGCCAGACACTGCGACAGATCTGCACGGATTCGGCGATTCCAGGCGTAAGGATCGCTGACGAGCCCCGCTTCGCCTGGCGCGGCACGATGCTCGACGTCGCCCGCCACTTCTTCAGCGTCGACGACGTCAAGCGATACATCGACGAGATCGCCTATTACAAGCTCAACGTGCTGCACCTGCACCTCTCCGACGACCAGGGCTGGCGGGTGGAGATCGCCGCGAGGCCGCGCCTGGCCGAGGTCGGCGGCGCGTGCGAGGTCGGCGGCGGTCCCGGTGGCTTCTACACCCGCGAGGAGTACGCCGACCTCGTCGCCCACGCCACCGCCCGCTACCTCACCGTGGTCCCCGAGATCGACATGCCCGGCCACACGAATGCCGCTCTCGTCGCCTACCCGGAGATCGCACCCGAGGGCTACCTCACCGAGCACTTCACCGGGACCGAGGTCGGGTTCAGCAACTTCGACGTGGCGAACCCGGCGACCGACGAGTTCGTCGACGCGGTGATCGGGGAGCTGGCCGCGATGACGCCGGGGCCCTATCTGCACATCGGCGGCGACGAGGTGATGAAGCTGACGCCCGAGGAGTTCGGCGGCTTCGTCCGGCGCACGATCGCCACGGTGGAGCGGCACGGCAAGGTCGCGATCGGCTGGGACGAGGTGGCCCGGGCCGGAGCACCGAGCTCGACGGTGGTGCAGTTCTGGCGTACCCATCCGGACCAGGATTTTCTCGCGCCCATCCGCGAAGCCGCAGCGCGCGGCTCGAAGATCGTCATGTCGCCCGGGTCGCGGACGTATCTGGACATGAAATATGACGAGAGCACGGAGCTGGGGCAGGACTGGGCGGGGTTGATCAGCGTACGCCACGCCTACGAGTGGGACCCGGCGGAGCTGCTCGGCGAGGTGCCCGACGGCGCCCTGCTCGGCGTCGAGGCGCCACTGTGGACCGAGACGGTCACGACGTTGGCGGAGATCGAGTTCATGGCGTTCCCCCGGCTGACCGGGATCGCGGAGGTCGGCTGGTCCGCGGCGTCGTCGCGGGACTGGGACGGCTACCGCACCCGGCTCGCGGCCCACGAGGCCCGCTGGGACGCTTTGGGCATCAGCCACGGGGCAGTCTGAGTCACGACCGGCGCAACTCTTCAAGAGTTGGTGTTCAGCCCTGGCGGGCTGAACACCAACTCTTGAAGAGTTGCGCCTTGTAGTGAGCGTTAGACGGCGTTGTCGCGGATGACGTTGGAATACCACAGGGCGCTGTTCTTCGGGGTGCGCACCTGGGTCTGGTAGTCCACGTGGACCAGTCCGAACCGCTTCTCGTAGCCCCAGGCCCACTCGAAGTTGTCCATCAGCGACCACGCGAAGTAGCCGCGCAGCGGCACACCGGCACCGATCGAGTCGAGGCAGGCGCGCAGGTGCTGGTCGTAGTAGTCGATCCGGGCCGGGTCGGAGACCGTCCCGTCCGCCCCGATCTCGTCGGGGTAGGCCGCGCCGTTCTCCGTGATGTAGAGCGGGATCGCGCCGTAGTCACGGGTGATGCGGTTGAGCAGGTCGGTCAGGCCCGCCGCGTCGATCTCCCAGTCCATCTGGGTGACCGGCAGGCCGCGCTTGAGGAAGGTGGTGTCCTCACTGCCGGGCCAGGTGCCGTCGTGGTTGCCCGATCCGGGGACGGGCGCCGCGACGATGCTGCGGGTGTAGTAGTTGACGCCCATGAAGTCGGCGGGTGTCGCAATCGTTTCCAGATCACCCGCGTGGATGAAGCCCAGGTCGGTGAGGTGCGCGACGTCCGCCGCCACGTCGGCCGGGTACTCCGCCTTGAAGAGCGGGTCCAGGAAGACGCGGTTGCCGACGCCGTCGATGCGTCGCAGCGCATCGAGGTCGGCCGGGCTGTCCGAGTGGGCCGCGAGCGAGTGCAGGTTGAGCGTGATGCCCACCTGTGCCGACGGGTCGGCCGCCTTGATCGCCTGCGTGGCGAGGCCGTGGCCCAGCAGCAGGTGGTGCGTGGCGGCGAGGGCGTCGGCCCCGTCGGTGCGGCCCGGCGCGTGGTGGCCGTTGCCGTAGCCGAGGAACGCGGAGCACCACGGCTCGTTGAGCGTGATCCAGTGGTGCACCTTGTCGCCGAGCGCCGCGTGCACGATGCTCGCGTATTCCGCGAAGCGGTAGGCCGTGTCACGGACCGGCCAGCCGCCGGCGTCCTCGAGCTCCTGGGGCAGGTCCCAGTGGTAGAGCGTCACCCACGGCTGGATGTCGTGGTCGAGCAGCTCGTCCACGAGCCGGCGGTAGAAGTCGAGGCCGGCCTGGTTGGCCGGTCCCCGACCGCCCGGCTGCACGCGCGGCCAGGCGATCGAGAAACGGTAGGCCGACAGGCCCAGCTTCGACATCATCGCGACATCGTCGGCGTAGCGGTGGTAGTGGTCACAGGCCACATCGCCGGTGTCGCCGCCTACCACCCGCCCGGGCGTGTGGCTGAAGGTGTCCCAGATGGACGCCGTGCGACCGTCCTCGGTCACTGCGCCCTCGATCTGGTACGACGCCGTTGCCGCACCCCAGAGGAAGCCGTCCGGGAACACCCGGGCGACTGTGGTGGTCGGTTGTTCGATGATCACGCCTTGATCGCACCTTCCATGATGCCGCCGATGAGCTGACGGCCGAACAGAATAAAGACGACGAACAACGGCAGCACTGAGAGCAGCGTACCCGCAAAGACCTGCGTGTAGTCGTTGTAGTAGCCCGAGGAGAGGTGCTGCAGGGAGACCTGCACGGTGGGGTTGGCCGGGTCTCCCATGACGACCGAGGCCCAGAAGAACTCGTTCCACTGTGCCATGAAGGCGAACAGGCCCAGGACCGCGATCGCCGGCCGCAGCGCGGGCAGGACCACGTTCCAGTAGATCCGGATCGTGTTGCAGCCGTCGACCCGTGCCGCCTCGATCAGCTCGTCGGGGACCGACTGGCTGACATACTGCCGCATCATGAAGACGCCGAACGCGCTGACCAGGAACGGCACGATGACCGCCGGCAGCGTTCCGGTCCACGGCCCGCCCATCCACTCCGGTACGCCGCTCATCATGATCAGCAGCGGGATGACGCCGAGCTGCGCGGGGACCATGGTGGTGATGAGGACGAACATCATCGCCGCGTTACGGCCCTTGAACTTCAGCTTGGCGAAGGCGAACCCCGCCAGCGTCGAGGTGAAGATGACCGAGAGCGTGACGATCGCGGACGAGATCGCCGTGTTCGTCATGCCGGTGAGGAAGTAGGCCGCCTCGTTGTTCAGCAGCCGGTTGATGTTGTCGAAGAGCTCGCCGCCGAGCGTGAGCGGCGGCGGGATCGTCGCGACCGCGTCATTGGTACGCGTCGCGACGACCAGCATGAAGTAGAGCGGGAAGATCGACAGCGCGATCGCCGCGATCATCGTGACGTAGGTGAGCGGGCTCGCGGCGAAGAGCTCGGTCTGATAGCGACGCCACTTCTTGCGGCGTGGTTCGGTGGTGCCGGTGCTGGTCACTTCGACTTCCCTCGCTTCCGGTCGGCGGACTGGAGCCGGGAGACGACGAGGTAGTTCACCAGGCTAATGATCATGATCAGGATGAAGAGCAGCCAGGCCACCGTGGCCGCGACGCTCATCTCGTAGTCGACGAAGAACTGCTCCATCAGGTACATCGTCACCGTCTGGTACTGCCGGACGGTGCCGCCGAGCATCGAGCTCGCACCACCGCCGCTGAAGAGCAGCGGCTCGGTGTAGAGCTGCAGCCCGCCGATGGTGGAGATGATCGTGGTGAAGATGATCGTCGGCCGCAGCATCGGCACGGTGATCTTCCAGAACTGCCGCGACGGGCCGGCGCCGTCGAGCGCCGCCGACTCGTAGATGTCCTTGGGGATCGACTGCATGGCGGCGAGGAAGATCAGCGCGTTGTAGCCGGTCCAGCGCCAGTCGACCATCGTGGCGATGCCGATCCAGGACGACCACTTGTCGGCCTGCCAGTCGATCGGGCCGATGCCGACCAGGTTGAGCACCCAGTTGATGAGGCCGAACTCGCGGCTGAAGAGCCGGGTGAAGACGATGCCGACCGCGGCGACCGAGGTGATGTTCGGGATGAGTACGCCCATCCGGAACCCGGTACGCAGCCGCAGCTTCTTGTTGAGCGTGTTCGCCAGCACCATCGCCAGCAACAGTTGCGGCACCGTCGAGATCAGGAAGATGCCGATGGTGTTGTAGACCGAGTTCCAGAAGTTCGGGTCGGACAGGATCTTCTCGAAGTTGGCGAACCCGACGTAGTTCCAGGTGTCGTCGCCGATCTCCCGGTCCTGGAAGGCGAGCTTCGCGGTCCAGATCAGCGGGAAGATGCCGAAGATGCCGAAGATGATGAAGAACGGCGCGATGTAGAGGTACGGCGAGTACTTGAGGTCGATCCGGCTCAGCCGGGCGCTGAAGCGCCGCGATGCCGGCCTCGGCTCGAGAGGATCCGGTGGAGCCGCGCGCTCGTGGCGCGCGGTGGTCTGGGTTGTCATTGGTTACTCCTGCGGTGGCCGGTGGCCGGAGGCTCGGGAGGAAGCGCCAACGGTGCGGGGTGCGCATGACGCGCACCCCGCACCTGGTGTCTGGCGAGCGGCTTTACGCCTTCGCCTTGCCGTCCTTGATGGCGGCGGTCCAGGCGTCAGCGGCACTGCGCTTGCCCTGCTCCAGCGAGCGGAGAGCGTTCTCCACCTCGGTGCGCACAGCGTTGTTCTTCGGGCCGAGGTAGACCGGCTTCAGGCTCTTGGCGCCGGCACCGAAGATCTCGCCGGTCGGGGCGTTCGTGAAGTACTCGTTCACGTACGCCTTGACGGCCGGGTCGTCCAGGGCCTGCGGCGAGCTGGGCAGGTTGCCCTTCGACTTGAAGGACGCGATCTGGCCGGCCGGGTTGGTCAGGAACTTGACCAGCTCGGCAGCCTCCTTCTGGTGCTTGCTCTGCTTCGGCACGGAGAGGAACGAGCCACCCCAGTTGCCGCCGCCGCCGGGCACCGCTGCGATGTCCCACTTGCCCTTGCCCGAGTCACCGTTCTGGCTGGTGATGTAGCCGGTCATCCAGGCGGGGCAGGCGATCGTGGCGAACTTGGCGTTCTTGAAGCCCGCGTTCCACTCCTCGGACCAGGCCTGGAGCTTGGCCGAGAGGCCCGCGTCCAGGATCTTGGTGGCGAGGTCGAACGAGTCCTTGACGGCCGGGTTCGTGTCGATCGTGACCGCACCCGCCTCGTCGTAGTACGTGTAACCGGTCGTCTGGCCGGCCTTCTGCATCAGGATCGTGTTGTAGGTGTTGGTGACCGCGTCGAGGAAGCCCACGTTGGGGGTCTTCGCCTTGAAGGTCTTGCCGACGTTGATGTAGTCGTCCCACGTCGGCCACAGCTTCGAGACCTCGGCCCGGTCGACCGGCAGGCCGGCCGCCTTGAACAGGTCGGTGCGGTAGCACATCGCCAGGCCGCCGACGTCGGTGCCGAGACCCAGCACCTTGCCGTCGGGGGTGACGCTCTGCTTCCACTTGAACGGCAGGAAGTTGCCGGAGAGCTCCTTGGCGCCGTACTGCGCGAGGTCCACGAACTGGCCGGACTTGGCCTGGAACTCGACCAGGGTGCCTTCCTCGATCGCCACGATGTCACCGAGGCCGCTGCCGGCCGCGAGCCGCTGCGTCATCTGCTGGGTGTGGTCACCCAGCTGCGAACCCGTACCCCGCTCAACGATCTTGATGTTGGGGTGGGCCGTCATGTAGTCCTTGTAGAGCTGCTCGTAGCCAAAGTTGCCGAACACATCGACGTTCAGGGTGATGTCTTCAGCCTTCGCCGGCTCGTCCGACGTGCCGCAGGCGGTGAGGCCGAGGGCGGTGGTGGCAACGAGGGCGATCGCCGCGAAGGTGCGGCGGCGCGAGGTGACGCCCATCTGTGACCCCTCTCAGGTCTAGTCCTTGCAGGTGGGGGTGGTGTGACGTCCCGCGTTAGTGGCCTGGACCACAACCACGGGAGCGCTCCCATGAGATTGCCGTCAGGTTACGCGGGTGTCAAGAGAAGTCTGGGAGCGTTCCCAACTTGTTATCCGCGTCACTCCGGCCTGGGACTGCCGTGACCAGGGAGGCGCCTGATGGAAACGCTTCCGATCCTCAGCCTTCCGGCCAGGCAGCGCGAGACGATCATCCATCCTCCGGCAGGCAACCTTTCCCGTTCGCCAGCCGGTACCTTTCTGCGACCGACGGGGAAAGGAAGGGACGAGACGTGAGCGACGCGATCGCGTTCGAGGAGTTCGTGCAGCTCCGCTCGCCACGGCTGCTGCGGGTGAGCTACCTGCTCACGCGGGACTGGGCGCTCGCCGAGGACCTGCTGCAGACGGCGCTCGCCCGATCCTGGAGCGCCTGGCGCCGGATCGAGGGCGATCCGGAGCCCTACGTGCGCAAGGTGCTCGTCAACACCTACGCCACCTGGTGGCGACGGCGATGGCACGGCGAGCGGCCGACCGACACCCTGCCCGACCGCGCGTCCGGCTCCGCCGAGCACGACGCCGTCGACGCCCGCGACGAGGTGTGGCAGGCCCTCGGGCGGCTTCCCCGGCGCCAGCGTGCCGTCCTGGTCCTGCGCTACTTCGAGGACCTGCCCGAGGCGGAGGTCGCCGAGATCCTTGGCGTGACCGTCGGCACCGTCAAGAGCCAGACCCACAAGGCCCTCGGCCGGCTCCGGCTGGACCACACCCTGGAAGGGGCGAACCGATGATCAACCTCCACGATCTCATGGACGAGCGGTCCGAACTGCCCCCGCCCACGCTGGACCGGTCGCGGATGGTCGGCGTCCGGGCCCGGATCGCGGCCCGCCGCCGGGCCCGCCTCGCCACCGTCGGCGCCGGCTGCGCGCTGGTCCTGGCGATCATCGCCGGGTACGCCGTCGCGCCGCACCGCGCGACCCCGCCCGCACCGGCGGCGACGCCGAGCCCGAGTGCCAGCCCCACCCCGGGGCCGACGCCGAGCCCGAACCTCACCGAGCAGCCCTCGCAGCCCAACGGGCACTACGTGGCCGGCTTCACGATGGCCTTCAGCGAGCGCATCGGCACCCACCGGTGGACACCGACCACCCTGGACGGCGTGGCGCTCGCCGTCACCCTTCATTCGGACTTCCCGGTGGACTCTCCGCTCACCGTACGCATCACCATCTCGGTCAACGGGCATCCGGAGGCCATCATGTGGACCGGCATCGGACAGCCCGGGACGCAGTCCTGGCTCGTCGCGCGCGACGGCGTGGTCTGGGCCGGGATCCGGGTCGGCGTCCCGTCGACCGTCATGGTGCACATCTCGACCTTCTCCGGCCCCGACGAGGACGAGCTGATCAGCCCGCCGGCGAACACCTGGGCGACGATCCGGATCGTCGAGCCGGTCGCCGGTTCCGCCTTCCACGTCGGATAGCACGGCCGACCCACGGCGAGGTACCGGGACCGGTGATCTCAGCGCGGGCATCATAAGGTGTGTCCATGGCGAGCGTGAGTGATCACCTGGGCGAGACGCGCGGGCACATCAGCCTGCCCGAGCACCGGGTCCAGCCGATCAAGCAGATCCTCCGCCGGATCGGCTACGCACTGCTGATGCTGGCCGCGACGGTGGCGATCGTGATGCTGGAGCGCGACGGTTACAAGGACAACTACGACGGCGACATGAGCTGGCTGGATGCCCTCTACTACTCGACCGTCACGCTCTCCACCACCGGCTACGGCGACATCGTGCCGGTGAGCAACGCCGCCCGGCTCACCAACGTCGTCCTCATCACCCCGTTGCGGATCGTCTTCGTCGCGCTCCTCGTCGGCACCACCTTCGAGGTGCTGACCCGGCGGACCCGGGACCTGATCCGACTGAATCGCTGGAGGTCCACCTTGTCCGGACACACCATCGTCGTGGGTTACGGCACCAAGGGCTACACCGCGATCCAGACCCTGATCGCACAGGGCTCCGAGCCCGAGGAGTTCGTCGTCATCGATCTGAAGCGCGAGCTCGTCGCCGAGGCGAACCGCGACGGCTACCCGGCGATCCACGGCGACGCGACCCGCAGCGCCGTGCTGCGCAAGGCCAACGTGACCAACGCGGCCCGGGTCATCGTCGCCGCCGACCGCGACGACGCAGCGGTGCTCGTCTCGCTCACCGTCCGCCAGCTCAACCCCGCGTGCGTCCTCGTCGCCTCGATCCGCGAGGCGGAGAACGAGCAGCTCCTGCTCAACGCCGGGGTCAACGCGGTGATCACCTCCGCCGAGGCGGCGGGGCGGCTGCTCGGCGTCGCGGCGAGGTCGCCCGCGATCAGCGAGGTCTTCAACGACCTGCTCATCCACGGCGAGGGGCTCGATCTCGCCGAGCGCGAGGTCACCGCCGCCGAGGTGGGCACGCTGCCGCGCGACTGCGACCAGCCGGTGATCGCGGTGCTCCGGGGCGGCAAGGCGCTCCCCTACGCGCAGGCCGGGAAGCTCGCCGCGGGTGACCGGCTGGTGCTGGTCACCTCGCCCGCGTGACGGTCGTCCGGCCCGCCGACGAGCTCACCGACGACGAGCTCGCGGACCTCTATCCGCGTACGGGCGGGCTGCGGGTCAACTTCGTGACCAGCGCCGACGGGGCGATCGAGGTCGACGGGCTCTCCGCCGGGCTCTCGTCCGAGGCCGACAAGCGGGTCTTCCGGCTGCTGCGGATGGCGTGCGACGGGCTCCTCGTCGGCGCGGGCACGTTCCGGACCGAGGGCTACCGTCCGCTCACGCTGGATCCGGCCCGGCGCGCGTGGCGGTCGGCGCGAGGGCTGCCGGCGTACCCCCGGTTGATTGTCGTATCCGCGTCACTCGACCTCGACCCCGCGCATCCGGCGCTGGCGCACGCACCGATCAGGCCCTTGATCGTGACCTCCGCGCCGGTCCGAGGAGTGAGCGAGCGAAGCGAGGGAGCCCCGCAGGACGCGCAGATTGGCACAGTGCCGGTCGAGGCCGCGACTCACCCACTCACCGCCGTCGCCGACCTCCTCCCGCTGGGTACGCCCACCGGCGCACTCGATCTACAGGAGACCGTGACGGCGCTGCACGCCCTTGGCCTGCGCGAACTCCTCTGCGAGGGCGGCGCACGTCTGCTCGGGGCGTTGACGGCCGCCGATCTCGTCGACGAGCTGTGCCTGACCCTCTCGCCGGTGCTCGCCGGTCCCGGCTCCGGCCGGATGACCGCGGGGGCGGCCGCGACACCGGTCGCGATGCGCATGATCCACCTGATTCCGGCGGGTGACATGGCGCTCCTGCGGTACGTGCGCCGAGAAGATGTCGCCTCCGACCGCTAGGGTCTCTGGCGTGGGCAGCACTGGTGACACGCTAGGCACTCCGGTCGGCCGAGTGCTCGGCACAGCGGACGCAACCCCGCTCACGTTCTGGGTGGCGGTCGGGCCAGAGGCATATCTGCAACTGGACGACGTCGTCGTCACCCAGCGTGAGCTGCCGGAACCGGCCGGCGCGGTGACCATCTCCGGCGTGGTGACGGCGGTGCGCGCCCGGCATGAGGGCGCGGCCTTCGACTCCGACGTCTTCGCCATCGCCGACGGCATGCTGCCGGCGCAGGTGCAGGAGGCGGCCGAGATCACCGTGACCCGGGTCGAGCCGGAGGTCTATGTCCCGCCGATGCCCGGCGCGGTGGCGTTCCGGGCGCAGGGCCAGGCCCGCGACGAGGCGCTGAGCTTCGACCGGATGAAGCGCAAGCTGCCGATCGGCACCGGCCGCGACGGCGAGCCGCTCTTCCTCAACGCCGACTTCCTCGACGGCTCGCGCGGCGCCCACGTCAGCATCTCGGGCATCTCGGGTGTCGCGACGAAGACGAGCTTCGCCACCTTCCTGCTCTACTCGATCTTCCACTCGGGCGCCCTCGGCGGCGCCTCGGAGACGGCGAACACCAAGGCGCTGATCTTCAACGTCAAGGGCGAGGACCTGCTCTTCCTCGACCATGAAAACAACCGGCTGGACCAGCGCACCCGCGAGGCCTATGACAAGCTCGGGCTGAGCGCGGGTGCCTTCAAGCAGGTCACGATCTTCGCTCCGGCCCGCGCGGGCGACCCGTCGGGCAGCGCCGACGTGGCGAGCCGCCTCACCGGCGTCGACACCTTCTACTGGACGCTGAGCCAGTTCTGCGAGCAGCGGCTGCTGCCCTATGTCTTCGCCGACGCCGATGACGAGCGCCAGCAGTACACGATGGTGGTCCACTCGGTCACCGCGCACCTGGCCCGGATGGCGGTCCCGGCCGACGGCGGCATCGCCATCGACGGCCAGCGCCTCTCCTCCTACGATCAGCTCGTCGACCACATCGTCGGCGAGCTCAACGACGACGAGAGCCGCGGCACCTGGTCGGGCAGCTCGGTCGGGCTCGGCACGATCAACGCCTTCGCCCGGCGGCTCATCAACAGCAAGCGCGACCTGGGCCGGCTCATCCGCGGCGACCTGCCCTCGGGCCGGGCGCACCAGATCAGCACCGCCGACTCGGGCCAGATCACCGTCGTCGACCTGCACAATCTCCCCGATCGGGCGCAGCGCTTCGTCGTCGGTGTGACGCTGAAGTCGGAGTTCGAGCGCAAGGAGAAGGCGGGCACCGCCAAGCCGCTCCTCTTCGTCGTCCTCGACGAGCTCAACAAGTACGCCCCCCGCGACGGATCGAGCCCGATCAAGGAGGTGCTGCTCGACATCGCCGAGCGCGGGCGCTCCCTCGGGGTCATCCTGATCGGCGCGCAGCAGACCGCCTCCGAGGTGGAGCGGCGCATCGTCGCCAACTCGGCGATCCGCGTCGTCGGTCGCCTCGACCCGGCCGAGGCCTCCCGCCCTGAGTACGGCTTCCTGCCCCCCGCGCAGCGCCAGCGGGCACTGCTCGCGAAGCCGGGCACGATGTTCGTCGCGCAGCCCGAGATCCCGGTGCCGCTCGCCGTCGAATTCCCCTTCCCGGCCTGGGCCACCCGCCCGTCCGAGGCCGGCGCGGCGACGGGCACGATCCGAGCCAGCCTGGTCAACAGCGCAAATCCATTCGCGGTCGTCGGTGCGGCTCGCGGCAACGCCATTCCCGACGATGAGATCCCATTCTGATGAAGCTGATGCACACGTCCGACTGGCACGTCGGCAAGGTCCTCAAGGGACAGGCCCGGCAGGAGGAGCAGATCGCCGCGCTCGCGGCGGTCGTCGCCGTCGCCCGCGACGAGCAGCCCGACCTGGTGATCATGGCCGGTGACCTCTATGACAACGCCGCGCCGTCACCCGACTCGCAGAAGATCGTCACGCGGGCGCTGAGCGCGCTGCGCGCCACGGGTGCCGAGGTCATCGTCATCGCGGGCAACCACGACAACGGCGCCGCGCTCGACGCGCTGCGCTCCTGGGCCGACGCCGCCGGGATCACCCTGCGCGGCCGGGTCTCGGAGAAGGCGGCCGACCACATCGTCAGCGGTGTCACGGCGGGCGGCGAGGCGTGGCGCTGCATCGCGCTGCCGTTCCTGTCGCAGCGCTTCGCGGTGCGTGCGCTGGAGATGTTCGAGATGACGCAGGCCGAGGCGCAGTCGACATACGCCGACCACCTGCAGCGGCTGCTCACCGGCATCGCCGACGAGGCGTTCACCGACCCCGATGCGATCAACCTGATCACCGCGCACCTCACCGTCGTCGGCGGCCTGGTCGGCGGCGGCGAGCGCGAGGCGCACACGATCATGGGTTACGCCGTGCCGAGCATGGTCTTCCCCGAGCAGACGCACTATGTCGCTCTCGGCCACCTGCACCGGGCGCAGAGCCTGATCGGCCGCTGCCCGGTGCGCTACTGCGGCAGCCCGATCGCGATCGACTTCGGCGAGGTGGAGAACACCCCCTCGGTGACGATGGTCGAGGTGAGCGCCCGCACCGCGGCCGTGATCCGCGAGGTGCCGCTGCCGGTCGGGATCGGCCTGCGGACGGTTCGGGGCAGCCTGGCCCAGCTCGCCGAGTTGGAGACCGGCGATGCCTGGCTGCGGGTGGTCGTCAGCGAGTCGCCGCGCGCCGGGCTGCGCGAGGAGGTCCAGGAGCTGCTCCCCCGGGCACTGGAGATCCGGGTCGACCCGGCGATGCTGCCGACCGACCGGCCGTCGCGGGAGGCTCGTGCCGAGCGCTCCCCGGTCGACCTCTTCAACGACTATCTGACCCAGCGCGGCCACGCCGACGACGCGACCAAGGCACTCTTCGAGAAGCTCTACAGCGAGGTGAGCTGATGCGGCCACTGCGGGTGGACCTGCGAGGGTTCACGGTCTTCCGCGAGCCGACCGTGATCGACCTGACCGACACCGATTTCTTCGCCCTGGTCGGGCCGACGGGGTCGGGCAAGTCGACGGTGCTGGACGCGATCTGCTTCGCCCTCTATGGCCAGGTCCCCCGCTGGGGCACCAAATCCGTCGCCAACGCCCTCGCGCCCTCCACCGCCGAGGCCTCCGTCCGCCTCATCTTCGAGGCGGCCGGCATCCGCTACGCGGTGACCCGGGTGGTCCGCCGTGACGGCAAGGGCCGCACCACGACCCGGGCGGCCGGCCTGCAGGAGCTCCCGGCAGGCTTCGACCTGTCGCTGCTCGACAGCGGCGAGCTGCCCGCCGAGGCGCTCGGCGACGTGCTCGCGGGCACCCCGACCGAGCTCGACACCGTGATAGTCCAGGTCGTGGGCCTGCCCTACGACCAGTTCACCAAGTGCGTGCTGCTGCCGCAGGGCGACTTCGCGGCGTTCCTGCACGCACGCCCCGCCGAGCGCCAGGAGATCCTGGTCAAGCTGCTCGGCCTCTCGGTCTATGACGAGATCCGCGACCGCGCCACCATCGTGGAGCGCGCCGCCGCCGCCAAGCTCGCCGCCTCCGACCAGCTCCTCAAGGACCTGGAGGCCGGCTCCGGCGACGACGTGCTCACCGCCGCCGAGGACCGGGTCGCCGCCGCGCAGACCCTGGCCCAGCAGATGGCGACCGTGCTGCCGGAGCTGCGCGAGGCCGACCGGCGGCTCGCCGAGGCCACCGACGGCCTCGCCGCGATGGAGGCGCAGCTCGGTGCCCTCACCGGCATCCGGCCGCCGGTCGACGCCGACGGGATCGCCCGCGCCGCCGCCCAGGCACAGACCGTCGCGACCGCCGCCGCCGAGGCGGTCACCGCCGCCGAGGAGCACGACCAGAAGCTGCGCGCCCGGCATACCACCCTCGGCGACCCGGCCCACCTGAGCCACCTGCTCAAGGCCTATGCGGAGCGCTCATCCCTGCGTGGCCGCCGGGCCGAGATGGCGACCGCGCTCGGCGATGCCAAGGCCGCCCACGACCAGGCCGCCCACGTCGTCGAGACGGCAGCCGCCCAGGCCGCCGAGGCACAGGCGGCCGTCATCGTCCTGCGCGAGGCGCTGGAGCGGGCGCAGACCGCCGACCGGGCCGCCTCGCTGCGGCCCGCCCTCGTCGCCGGGCACTCCTGCCCGGTCTGCGAGCAGACCGTCGCGATCGTCCCGGCCGCCCCCGACGTCCCGGCGATGCGCGCCGCTCGCGAGGCGCTCGCTTTGGGCGAGCAGCGGGCCGAGCGCGCGCAGCGGGCCCGTGACGCGCAGTCCGGCACGCTCCGCTCCGCCGACCGGGCGCTCGCCACCGCCGAGGAGCGCACTCACCAGCTCGACGACCAGCTCTCCCGGCTCGACGCGGTGCTCGCCGACGCGCCACCCGCCGAGGAGCTGCGCTCGGGTCTCGCCGCGATCGCCGAGGCGCAGGAGGAGATCGGCACCGCCGGTGCCGCCGTCAGCGCCGCGCGCGAGCGGCAGCGGGCCGCCGCGAGCAGGCTCGCCGCCGCCGACGACAAGCTGCGCCGCTCCTGGCTCGATTTCGACGCCACCCGCGACCGCCTCTCCGGCCTCGGCGTCTCCGGACTGCCCGCGGTCGACCGCGCCCACCTCAGCCTCGCCTGGGAGGCGCTCGCGGGCTGGGCGGGCTCCGCCGCGAGCACGCTGCAGACCCAGTGCGACTCCCACCGCGCCGACGCGGCCGCCGCACAGGCCGCGAAGCGGGCCGCGCACGCCCGGATCACCGAGTGGTTCACCCAGGCGGAGGCGACGCTGCCGTCGGTGATCGGACAGGTCGAGATCGACCGGGCGGTCACGATCACCGTCGAGCGGGCCACCGCGGCCCGCGACAAGGTGGTCGACGCGCGAGCCCAGGCAGAGAAGCTGCGCGTCCAGCGGGGCACCGTCGAGGACGAGCGCCGGGTCGCGGCAGCCCTCGCCGGTCATCTCAAGGCCAACAACTTCGAGGCGTGGCTGCTGGAGGAGGCGCTGGACGCCCTGGTCAGCGGCGCTTCGGTCATCCTGCGCGAGCTCACCTCCGGGCAGTACGAGCTCATCCACGACGCCCGCGAATTCTTCGTCGTCGACCACCACGACGCGGGTCTGCGCCGCCCGGTGCGCACGCTCTCCGGCGGCGAGACCTTCCAGGCGTCGCTCGCGCTCGCATTAGCACTCGCGGACCAGCTTGCGACGATGTCCCATACGGCTAGTCTGGAATCCATCATGCTGGATGAGGGCTTCGGCACGCTTGACTCGTCTACCTTGGACACCGTGGCGGCGACATTGGAGAACCTGGCGGCACAGGGAGACAGAATGGTCGGCGTGGTCACGCACGTGGCCGCGCTGGCCGAACGCATCCCGGTCCGGTTCGAGATCACCAAGGACGCCCGCACCGCTCGCGTGGAGCGCGTGGGCTGATCCCATGGGCTTCTACGTCGACGCATGGGACCCGGGCTTCGGCGTCAGTCTCGACTCCGAGGCGGGCGGCCCGGCCGAGCCGAGCTCTGCCAAGGTCGACCCGACCGTCGAGGTCGCCCCCGAGTCCTGGGCACCGATCGGCCCGCCACCTGGCCTTTCCCGGCCCGAGACGGTGCTCCTGCTCGACGGCGTCCGCCGGATCGACGGCTCGATCTGGACCGACTCGACCTATGCTCCACTGCCCGGCATCGCCGGCTCCTACGCGGCCGGTGTGGTGCGCTGCCGCGAGGGCCGGCTCGCCGAGATCGCATCGGCCCGGATCCGGCGCGGCCTCTTCACCGCCTCGCCCGACCAGCAAGACATCGACGCCGGTCAGGGCATCACCTATGAGATCAGCTTCCACTCGGGCGCCGACCAGATGGCGCTCAAGGCGGCGATGCAGTCGTCCCTGCTCGAACTCGAGCGCAACATCGCCACCGAGCTGCACGAGGACGGCGCGCTCACCATCGTGGACGGTCCGCTGCGCGGCCCCGGCGGATCGCCGCACTCCCTGGGCTATGTGAAGACCCAGAAGAAGCGCTACCTGCCCGAGAAGCTCCTCGGTGTCGTCGGTGCCCTGCGCTCCACCCAGCGCACCCCGATCTTCAAGATGTCGGCTCCCTGGGAGCGCTATACGTGGTACCTGCGGCAGCCCGGCAACGAGATGGCGCCCTGGTCGGGCATCGTCCGGGTCGAGTGCTCCGGTGATCTTCCCGTCGAGCGGGCGATCGAGCTCGCCGACCTCTCCACCGCCACCCTGCCCCGCTTCGCGAGCAGCACCGTCAAGGACCCTCGCGCACCGCATCAGCTCATGCCGATCGCCGGGCTGGAGAAGCAGCTCCGGCGTCTGCTCGGCGACTCCAGGCTGCTGCATCGGCGGCTGCTCACGGCATCGACGGTGCGACCCTTGTCCCTCCCTTGACCGGGAATAGTTGGCATTGATCACGGCCGGTCTTAGGCGTACCTTCTTCCTTTAGTTAAGTTTCCTAAATTATCTGAGGGGTAAGGATGCGCTTACGTTTCGCCGCATCAACTGCGGTAGCCGTCGCCGCTGTCTCCACAGTGGCCGCCGCGATGATCGCGACCGGTTCGGCCTCCGGCCACGGAACCTCCACCAACCCGGTCAGCCGGGTTTACGGCTGCTACCTCGAAGGACCCGAGTCGCCCGACACACCGGCGTGTCAGGCGGCGGTGGCAGCGGGCGGGACCCAGGCGCTCTACGACTGGAACGAAATCAACCAGGCCGCCGCCAACGGCCAGCACCGCACGCTGATCCCGGACGGCAAGCTCTGCAGCGCCAACCGCGCCAAGTACGCCGCCTTCGACGCTCCCCGGACCGACTGGCCCACGACGACCCTGCCGACCAGCGGTTCTTACACCTTCCAGTTCCGTGCCACCGCGCCGCACGTCGGCACCTTCGAGTTCTATGCCACGAAGCAGGGCTACAGCGCGACCAGCGCCCTGAAGTGGTCGGACCTCGACGCCACGCCGTTCCTGCGGGTCACCAACCCGGTCGTCAGCAACGGCTATTACACGATCACCGGCCACCTGCCCACCGGCCGCACCGGACGCCACCTGATCTACATCATCTGGCAGCGCTCCGACAGCACCGAGGCGTTCTACTCCTGCTCCGACGTGATCTTCGGCAGCGCCCCGCCGACCAGCACGCCGCCGAGCCCGTCCGCCAGCGCCAGCGTCTCTCCCAGCGCCAGCGCCTCGCCGAGCCCGTCCCGCTCCACGTCGCCGTCGGTGTCACCCAGCGCCTCGAAGTCGCCGTCGGCCTCCCCCAGCACCTCGACCGGCACCTATGCCGCGTGGGTCGCCGGTAAGGCTTACGCCATCGGCAACCGGGTCGGTTACGCAGGCAAGAATTACGAGTGCATCCAGGCACACACGTCGCTCAACGGCTGGGAGCCGCCGAACGTCGCAGCTCTCTGGAAGCTCGTCTAGGCATTACTCCCGGTGGCCCCGTCGTCCTCGGGCCGGGCCACCGGACCTCGCTAGTGCAGCGTGCGGCCCTCCGCACACATCGCGACGTAGTCGGCGATCCGCTTGGCCCTCGTCTCCGGGCGCTTCGCGTCCTGCACGCGGTAGAGGATGGCGTAGCGGTTGGCGGCCTTGAGCGTGGCGAAGAACGCCGCAGCCGCAGGGACCGCGTCGAGCGCCGCCCGCAGGTCATCCGGGACCGTCGCGTTGGCCTGGCTCTCATAGGCCGCCTCCCAGCGACCGTCGGCCTTGGCCGCCTCGACCTCCCGCAGCCCGGCCGGGCGCATCGCGCCGCTGGCGATCAGCTCGACGGCCTTGTCACGGTTGATCCGGGACCACTTGCTGCGCGCCCGGCGCGGGGTGAAGCGCTGCACCCAGAACTGCTCGTCGACGGCGCGCTTGTGACCGTCGATCCAGCCGTAGCAGAGGCTGACCTCCAGCGCCTCGGCATAGGTGACCGAGGGGATGCCGCTCTCCTTCTTGGCGAGCTTGAGCCAGACACCGTCAGAGGTCCCGTGCTGCTCGTCGAGCCAGCTCGCGAACTCCGCCCTGCTCGCGAAGGCCAGCGTGGGATCCGTGTCAGCCGTCATTCCAGCAGTCAAACACAGCCGTCCGACACGATCCGGCGCAACGGGGCGACGCCCGTCGACGGCGCCCCGCCCGGTGGGGCGCCGTCGACGGGCATAGGGGTTCTCAGCGCTTCACCTGGTCGAGGTCGGCGACCTCGCGTACGGCGTCGGCGATGGCCGGGGCGTCCTTCTTGAGGATCGCTCCGTGGTTGCTGGCGACCTTCGCACTGATCTTGATGTACGAGTTGCGGGCGGTCACCTTGTCGAGGCTGGTCCGGATGCGTTCCTGCTCATCACCCTTGCTGCCCAGGGAGGTGCCCGACGCGACGACATACCGCACCGGGACGGTGATGGCGTCGAGCACCGGACCCAGCTCGCGTTCGCGAGAGATCCTGCCGATCTCGATGTTGCTGTCGGCCTGCTCGTCGGCGGTCATCCGCGGGGCGAGCCCGGTCGGGCGCAGCAGCGGCAGGAACCAGCCCATCCGCCGGAACATCTTGCGAATCCGCTGCTCCATCGCCTCGTCGAGCCAGTCGTAGGGGAAGGCGCCGTCGACCAGGACCGCACCGATGGTCCGGTCCGGATGGCGGCTGGCCCAGTGCGCCGCCAGGAACGCCCCATAGGACCAGCCCACCAGCAGCGCCCGGTCCACTCCCCTGGCCGCGAGCACGGCATCGACATCCCGGACGGCGGCCTCGAAGGAGTAGTCCGCCGACCGCTTCGATTTCTTGCCGCGGGCCCGTTCGTCGTAGGTGATGTGCCGCCATCCCGGCCCCAGCCCGGCGATGACCCGGCGCCAGTAGCCCTGCGTAGCGAACTGCCCGTTGAGGTAGACCACCGGGATGCCCGAGCCGCCGGTGTCGGTGACGGCGAGGGCGGTGTCGTCGATCTGGACCATGCCGGTCCACTGCGCATTCGTCATGGTGATTTCTCCTGGTCAGAGGCTGGCTGGCGGCGGTTTAGAGGCTGCGGGCGGCGATGTCGCCGTGGGTGGTGGTGGCGCGGATGTCGAGCTGGGTGGTGCCGTCGTTGCGGAGCGCGTTGCTGATGTGGCCGTATCCGGTGCCGGCATCGAGGGCTGCCGAGACACCCTGGGCTGCGGCGACCGAGATGTTGCCGGACTGGGTGCTGAGCACCACCCTGCCGCTCACGGCCTCGGCGATCCGGATGTCGCCCCGCGCGGTGCTGATCTCGGCGGGGCCGTTGAGCCGGCCGACCTCGACGTCGCCGTCGATCGCGGTGAGCCGGACGCTCGCGGCCTCATCGATCTTGATCTGCCGGTACGCCCCGTCGAACACGACCTCGCCCAGGCGGCCGACGCCGCGGAGCTCGGAGCTGGCGGCCTTGGCCTCGATCCGCGAACCGGCGGGCAGCTGGACGGTGATCTCCAGGGACCCGGAGGGACCGAAGAGCTGGTTCTTGGGCTCGGCGGTGTGGATCCGCAGGACGCCGTCGGCGTAGGAGACGGTGGTCTGCTCGGCGGTCTGGACGTCGCGGTTCTTGCCGGGGTTCGCCGGCCGGACCTCGACGGTGGTGTCGGCGCGGTCCGCGGCGATGACCTGGACGCGTCCCGCGGGGATGGTCAGGACGGCGGAGATCGGGGCCGGGGTGTCGAACTTCTGCATCGTGCTCTCCCATGTTCGTTCGTTGTTTCTTACATGAGAAACGCTACGTTGCTTTCCATAATCAGGCAACACACTTGTTGCACTGTATTTGCTTAACAGCAGGCCAATACACCTATATTGTTGCAACGGTCCAGATTTCAACGCAACGATAGCCGTGCCGTACGTTGCAATGATTCAGAAGTGAACGCTATAGTGGCGCAGTCAGGGCCGTCACGAACGGCCGCCGCGAAGGATCACCAGGGAGATCGCCATGCCGGGAGGCAGACTCACCCAGCAGGAACGCCAGCAGATCGCGTCGGGGCTGGCCGACAGCCTTCCCTACGCCGAGATCGCCCGACGCCTCGACCGTCCGACCTCGACGGTCACGCGGGAGGTGATGCGCAACGGCGGCCCCAACGGCTACCGCGCCGACCTGGCCCACCGCGCCACCGAACACCGTGCCCACCGGCGCAGACCCACCTCGCCCCGGGGACCGGAGTCCGCACCTCAGCCACACGGCCGCGATGCGCAGGCGGTGGCCGACTATGAGGAGACGCTCACCACCGTGCTCATGGGTTCGGGTCTGCCGAAGATGACAGCCCGGGTGCTGACCCTGCTGTTCACCACCGATGCGGGCAGCCTCACCGCACCCCAGCTCGCCCAGCGCCTCCAGGTCAGCCCGGCCTCCATCTCCAAGGCGATCGCCTTCCTGGAGAGCCAGAGCCTCGTCCGCCGGGAGCGCGACGAGCGCCGCCGCGACCGCTACATCGTCGACGACGAGCTCTTCTATCAGGCGACGATCGCCAGTGCCCGCGCCAACGACCAGCTCGTCGCGACCGCTCGCCAGGGCATCGCCATCCTCGGCCCGCAGACCCCCGCCGCCAACCGCCTGGAGAACATCGCCCGCTTCCTCGACTTCATCAGCGAGAGCATCACCCGCTCCGCCGAGCAGGCCCGCGAGATCCTCCACACCAAGCCTGCGGCGACACCTCCCGCAAACGGATGATCGGCGCAACTCTTCAAGAGTTGCGCCGATCATCGAGCGCTGCTGCCGCGCGGGCGCGGCGGTCGCACTACAGGGTGGCGAGGCCACCGTCGGAGGAGAAGACCAGGCCGAGAGCCGCGGCCCCCGTGGTGAGCGCGGTCTTGGTCTGCGGGCCACCGGCGTCGGCCTGCTGGAAGCTGCCGAACTCGATGCCGTACTTGTCCTTCAGACCCAGCTGGCAGAACGGACGCTGCGGGCACTCGGCCGGACCGGCGAGGATCGAGGCCTTGCCCGAGCACTTGGCGGCGAAGTCCGACAGCGTCTTGACGCCGTTCTTCTCCGCGAAGGCCTTGGTCACCGCGAACGCGTTCTGGTCGGCGGCGGCCGACGGGGTGCCGACCGTGAGACCGACCTTGCCGCCCAGCTCCTTGAGCGCGGTGATCGTGGCGTCGATGTCACCGCTCGCCTTGGGCGCGGCGGTCTTGCCGTTGGCCTTCTGGTTGAGGAACTCGGTGATGGTGGCGGCGTACTCCGGGAAGACCGTCAGCTCGCCCCGCTCCAGAGCGGCCTCGTAGAGCTCGCGGTTGCCCGCGGTCTGCACGGTGGCCTTGAAGCCGGCCGCGGTGAGAGCGATCTTGTAGAGCTCGGCGAGGGTCTGGCTCTCGGAGAAGTTGGCGGCACCGATCTTCACCGCGCCGCTGCCACCGGAGAGCCCGGTGGCGAAGCCCGCCGCGGTGGCGAACTCGGCCGCCGCGACCTGCGGCGTCTTGCGGTCGATGTCGACCGCCTTGTTGAGGGCGATCAGCTTGGTGGTGTCGAGCGCGGCGGCGACCTTGTCGACCGCGGCGACGAGGGCCGGTGAGGAGCCCTTGGTGTTGATCAGAGCGACGATGTTGTCGGCGTTCTGCAGCTTCTTGTCGTCGGTGAGCACGACCAGGGAATCCCCGGCCACACCGGCGCAGCCACCGGTGGCGGCGGTCGGCGGCGCGGAGGTGCCGGAGGAGCCCGACTCACCACAGCCGGCCAGGGCAAAAGTAAGCGCGGCAGACGCCGCAGTAAAGATCAACGAAACCTTACGAGTACGCGAGGACATCAACTGTCCGCCTTCCGTGTCCCGGCGCGAGGGGTTCTCGGCCGCGTGTCCGACGGACAGGAGCAGTTCCCGTCCGACCGTTCCACCCAACCCCGTCTGCTGCCGTGAAGCAAGCTGGAAGGTGTTTACGTATTGATTACGACACGTCGCGTCCTTAATGGAGCCCGCGCCCGCAGCGGAGCCGGGGTGACCAGCCGCTGCCCGACCGCGAGCAGCGCCTCCACCGCCAGACACAGCAGCGCCACCAGCAAACCGCCCGCGAGCAGCTGTCCGCCGCCCGCGTTCATCCCCAGGCCGAAGCCCCGGCTGATGATCATTCCGAGCCCGCCGCCGTTCACAAATGACGCGAGTGTGGTGGTGGCCACTACCTGCACTGCGGTCGTCCGGAAACCGGCCGCGAGATAGGGCACGGCGAGTGGCAATTCGACGCGGAACAGCACCTGCCAGGGGTTCAGTCCCATGCCGCGCGCCGCGTCGCGTACCTCCGGATCGACCTGCCTGACTCCGAGATAAGCGTCACTCAGCAGCGGCGCGAAGGTGAAGAAGGCGAGCGAGAGGATGATCGCGGGCTGGCCGAAGCCGACCTTCGTGAGCGGCAGGATCATCAGCAGCGCGATGATCGGGATGGCCCGGGTGACGTTCGCGAGCGAGGTGAGGACCTGCCCGCCGCGCCCGATGTGGCCGAGCCACAACCCGATCGGCCAGGCCACCGCGCAGCCCAGCGCAATCGAGGCACCCGCGATCCACAGGTGCTCGCCGAGCCGGACGACGATGCCGTCGGGATTGGTCCAGTTCAGCGGGTCGTTGAGCCAGGTGATCGCGTCGGTGATCGCGCTCATGCGGTGCGCCGTCCCTTCGTCCACGGGGTGGCCACCCGGCCGCCGAGTGCGATCAGCGCGTCCAGGACCAGTGCCAGCGCGACGCAGAGCAGCGTCGCGGTGAGGATCTCCGCGCGATAGAAGTTGTTGGTGAACCCGGCGATGATCAGGTTGCCCAGCCCGCCGAAGCCGGCGATCTGGCCGACGGTGGTGAGTGCGACCGTGGAGACCGTCGCCACCCGGACACCGCTGATGATCGACGGCAGCGCCAGCCGCAGCTCGATGCGCCACAGCATCGCCGCCGAGCCGTAACCCATCCCCCGAGCGGCATCCCGGACATCATCCGGCACCTGCATCAGTCCGACCAGAGTGCTGCGTACCAGGATCAACAGCGCATAGAGCACAAGTCCAATCAGGACTGTACGCGGATGCAGCCCCGTGAACGGCGCCAGGAACGCGAAGAGCGCGAGTGACGGAATCGTGTAGAGAACGCCAGACGTGCCCAGAATCGGACCGGCGAGCCAGCTCACCCGATATGCCAGGATCGCCAGCGGAACCGCGATCAGCGTGGCGATCACCACCGCGCTGACGGTGAGCCAGACGTGCTCGGTGAGGGCGGCGAGAAGGACGTCGGAGTTGCGCTCGATGTAGGTCCAGGAGAACCAGGGATTGTCGGGGATGGTCGAGGGGGCCACGGCGAGAACGGTAACCGCAGCCGCCCGCCCGCGCGAGACGAGCCCGCCGGGCCTGCGACGATGGAGGCGTGAGACAGAGCTGGGAGCTGCCGGAACGCTACGACTTCGCGGGCACGGTCGGGCAACTCCCCCTGGGCCGGTTCGACCCGTGCGCCCGGTTCGAGGGCGGCTCGTTCTGGTTCGCCGCTCACACGCCGGACGGGCCCGGACATGTCCGGATCTGGCGGGAAGCGGACGTTCTGCACGCGGCCGGGACACCGTGGCTCGTCGAGCGGGGCGACGCCATCGCCGGGCTGCGCGACGACCTCACCGGCTTCACCGAGCTCGCCGCCGCCCACCCGCTGGTGGCACGCCTCGCCCGGGAGCACGGCGGGCTGCGGCTGCCCGCGACGGGGCTGGTGTTTCCGCGGCTGCTGCGGGCGATCTGCGAGCAGAAGATCACCGGGCAGGAGGCGTTCCGCTCCTACGCGGGGATCGTGCGGCGCTGGGGAGCACGGGTGGAGCATGACGGTCCCGAGCTGTGGATCGCGCCGGATGCGGCGACGGTCGCCGGGTTGGCGTACTTCCAGCTGCACCCGGTGGGGCTCGAGCAGCGACGGGCCGACACGCTGCGGCGCGCGGCGGCCGGGAGGACGGTCTTCCGCGACCTCGCCGAGGCGCGGCTGCGGCTGCGCGCGATCCCTGGGGTGGGGGTCTGGACCGTGGCCGAGGTGACCCGCGATGTCTACGGGGATCCGGACGCGGTGAGCGTCGGCGACTACCACCTGAAGAACCATGTGGC
The DNA here is from genome assembly GCF_014204945.1 of Allocatelliglobosispora scoriae. NCBI lineage: Bacteria > Bacillati > Actinomycetota > Actinomycetes > Micromonosporales > Micromonosporaceae > Allocatelliglobosispora > Allocatelliglobosispora scoriae. The sequence goes on along the minus strand of NZ_JACHMN010000003.1, from coordinate 526,594 downwards.
ATATGCGCTGGCCGGCGAGGCTCGGGCGACCGACGAGCGGATGCTGGAGCTGCTGGAGCCCTTCGCCGGGCACCGCGGCCGGGTCTGCGCACTGCTCGGAAGGTCCGGCCTTTCTGCGCCCCGATATGGCCCACGGGTCACCTTGCCGACCCATATTTAGGACTGTGACGTCTCACGGCGTTTGACAGAATCGCCGACATGCGCGAATACGAGGTCCTTGTCGATATTGAAGTCGCTGATGCCCTTCATAGGCCGGCCGAAGTTCTCGTGCTGAAGCACGCCCAGGAGTTGTACGGCGTCGACCTTATGGTGGCAAGGAAGCTGGGTATCACTCCGCAGATCCTGCCGGCTATCGGAAACCACCTGCTGGTGGACGGTGCGCCAGTCATCGGAGCTCGGCGGGTGCTGTTTCTCGGCGTGCAACCGCTGGGGCTATTCGACTACGAGGGGATCAGAGAATTCGCCCAGCGCGCACTCATCGTCAGCACACTTGCGACGCCGGAGGTGCGGGAGATCTGCCTGACCCTCCACGGCGTGGGCTTCGGCCTGGACGAGGCTGAAGCTTTCGAGGCAGAACTCGCAGGCTTGTTCGAGGCAATCTCCAAAGGTGGATCACCCCGCAACCTCGAACGGATAACCTTCATCGAGCTCGACCCTCGGCGAGCAGAGCGCCTCAGCCATCTACTCGTTCGCCTAATCCCCAATAGGAAGATCACATCGGGACGGGCCAACAGCCAACCGGCCAGCAATAGACAACCGGCCGTCAACAATCCGGGCGAGCGTGCGTCGGCAGCAAAGGATCATGCTTTTATCGCCATGCCGTTCTCCGATGCTTTCGACGATCTCTTCCACTACGGCATGGCGCCCGCCATTCGAAGTGCCGGACTTCTCTGCGAGCGCATGGATAAGATCAAATTTACCGGCGACATCGTTGTGCAGATGAAGAACCGGATCGGCGATGCGCGCTTCATGGTCGCCGATCTCAGCGGCACCAATCCCAACGTCTACCTGGAAGTCGGCTACGCCTGGGGTCGCGGCGTACCCACGATCCTGGTCTGCGACGCGGACACGAAGCTGGAGTTCGACGTTCGCAGCCACAAGTGCATCCGCTACACATCCATCCGCGATCTGGAGTCCAAGCTGCGAGCCGAGATCGACCATCTTTTGTGATCTTGCAAAGTTTTGCAATATTGAAGACTCTTGACGACACCAGTTAACAAAGTGTTGCATTGACACATGCGACCATTTACCCGTGCCGTGCTGGCAGCGCTGCTGGCCTCGACCACCCTCATCCTGGTCCGACCCGTCGCGGCGGCCGCCGCGACGCCGGGCGATGTCACCGCCTTCAGCCAGTCGGGCAACACCTTCACGATCGCGGCGGGCTCGACGCAGGTCCGCGTCACCTTCGCCCGCGCCGACATCTTCCGGATCTGGCTCGCGCCGACCGGCACCTTCACCGACCCGGCCGGCACCGACATCACCATCAACACCAGCTTCGGCACGACGGGTGCGACCTGGTCGGACGCGGGCACCTACTACCGCATCAACACAGGCGCGGTGACCCTGCGGGTGACGAAGTCGCCGCTGCGCTTCGCGGCCTATCGTCCCGACAACACGACCCTGATCTGGTCGGAGTCGACCGGGCTGAGCTGGACCGGCAGCGCCACCACGCAGACCCTGACCCGGGGCGCGGACGAGCAGTTCTACGGCACGGGCCTGCGGCTGGGCGAGTGGGCGCTGCGCGACAAGACGGTGCCGATCAAGGTCGACAACGGCTGGCGGGAGAACAACAACGCCAGCCCCGCGCCGTTCTACCTCAGCACCAACGGTTACGGCGTGCTGCGCAACACCTGGGCACCGGGTTCCTACGCCTTCGGCTCGCCGGTCGCGACGACGCAGAACGAGAACCGCTTCGACGCCTACTACTTCATCGGCGACAGCCTCAAGGGGGTGCTCAACGCCTACACCGACGTGACCGGCAAGCCGTTCCTGGCGCCGCTGTGGGGTTTCGAGCTCGGCAACGCGGACTGCTTCAACGCGTCCAACCCCGACTACCAGGGTGACCACAACCGGGCCGGGCACCAGGTGACCACCGATGTCGTCGCCTACGCCCAGGAGGCCCGGACCAAGGACATGCCGTCGGGCTGGATCCTGCCCAACGACGGCTACGGCTGCGGTTACACCAACCTGCCGTCGGCCGTCTCCGGCCTCGCCGCGCAGGGCTTCAAGACCGGCCTGTGGACCTCGACCGGCCTGTCCGACATCGCCTGGGAGGTCGGCACCGCCGGTTCGCGCGGGGTGAAGACCGACGTGGCCTGGATCGGCGGCGGATACAAGACCGCCTTCACCGGCGTCAACCAGGCGGTCACCGGGATCGAGGCCAACTCCAACGCCCGCCGCTATGTCTGGACCGTCGACGGCTGGGCGGGCACGCAGCGCAATGCGGTCGTCTGGACCGGCGACACCTACGGCCAGTGGGACGACATGCGCTGGACGGTCCCCGCCGTCGCGGGTGCCGGGCTCTCCGCGCTCAACTACGCCACCGGCGACGTGGACGGGATCTTCTCCGGCAGCCCGCAGACATACGCCCGGGACCTGCAGTGGAAGGCGTTCACCCCGGCCTTCATGACGATGTCGGGCTGGGGCGCGACCAATCCGTCCGCGGGTTACAACGACAAGCAGCCGTGGCGCTTCGCCGAGCCATACCTCTCGATCAACCGCAAATATCTCAAGCTCAAGATGCGGCTGATGCCCTACCACTACACGATGAGCCGCAACGCCAACCTCACCGGCACCCCCGCGACCAGGGCACTCGTGCTGGAGTACCCGAACGACCCGATCGCCCGCGGCAACACGACGAGCGGCGAGTTCATGGCGGGCGACGCGTTCCTGGTGGCTCCCGTGGTGAGCAACACGACCACCCGCGACGGCATCTACCTGCCCGCCGGAACGTGGACCGACTACTGGACCGGCCAGGTCTACAGCGGACCGACGACGCTCAACGGCTACTCCGCGCCGCTGGACACGCTGCCGCTGTTCGTCAAGGGCGGCTCGATCGTGCCGATGTGGCCGCAGATGAACTACACCGGCGAGAAGCCGGTCTCCACCCTCACCTATGACCTCTTCCCGCGCGGCTCGTCGAGCTTCACCCTCTATGAGGACGACGGCATCACCCGCGCCTACCAGACCGGCTCGTCCGCGACCCAGCAGGTCACGGTCACCGCGCCCGCGTCGGGCACGGGCGACGTGACGGTCGCGGTCGGCGCCAGCACGGGCACCTACACGGGCAAACCCACCAGCCGGGGGTACGAGTTCACGGTGCACCTCGCCGGGGCGCCGAGCGCGATCGGCGGCCTGGCGAAGCTGACCACGAAGGCCGCCTATGACGCGGCGGCGACGGGCTGGTTCTTCGACCCCGCCGACCGCGGCGGACTGCTCTGGTTCAAGGCGGGCAGCCAGTCCGGTGCCTTCAGCCTCACGATGACCGGGGCGACCCTGCCCGTGCCCGGCCCCGGCGGTGGCGGTTCGCCGCTCATCCCGAAGACCGGCTGGTCGCTCGTCTCCGCCGACAGCCAGGAGTCCGGCACCCCCGCCGCCAACGCCTTCGACGGCAGCACCGGCACGATCTGGCACACGGCCTGGTCGGCCGGGGTCGCTCCGCTCCCCCACGAGATCCAGATCGATCTGGGTACGAGCTACTCGGTGGACTCGCTGCGCTACCTGCCCCGCCAGGACGGCGGCGTCAACGGCCGGATCGGGCAGTACGAGGTCTACCTCTCCGACTCCACCTCCGCGTGGGGCACCCCGGTGGCGACGGGTACCTTCGCCGACACCGCCGCCGAGAAGACGGTGACGTTCGGCGCGAAGACCGGTCGCTACCTGCGCCTGCGCGCCCTCGGCGAGGCGGGCGGCCGGGGTCAGTGGACCAGCGCCGCCGAGATCTCCGCCACCGGCACCGCGACCGGCGGCCCGGCCTATCCCTCTAATGTGGAACTGGTCGGCCAGGCGTCGAGCAAGTGCGTCGACATCCCCGGCGGCTCGACGACTCCCGGTACGGCGCCCACCCTCTACACCTGCCACGGTCTGGCTCACCAGCGCTGGACGTTCCAGGCCAACGGCACCCTCACCGGCAAGTCCGGCGTCTGCCTGGACGCGTCGGCGCCGATCGTCGCGATCCAGACCTGCACCACCGCGACGACGCAGAAGTGGACCGCCAATTCCGACGGTCGCATCACAGCAGCAACCGGCAAGTGCCTGACCCCGGTCGGCAACGGCACCGCCAACGGAGTCCAGCTCGAACTGCAGACCTGCACCACCAGCACCTCCCAACGCTGGACATACACCCCGTGAGAAAGTGACCTGACGGACCCGATCGACAACACGGGCCCCGGTCCGGGACCCGTGTTGTCGCCAAGATCGTCGCAACTCTTCAAGAGTTGGTCCTAACGGGCTTTTAGGACCAACTCTTGAAGAGTTGCGACGATCTTGGCTCCGGCGAGAGGAGTGGCTTTGCGCAAGCATGATCGGTGGAATGCGCTGCTGGAGCAGCTCGCGGCCGACGGGCAGATCGACATCGACGCCGCCGCCGGGACGCTCGGGGTGTCGTCCGCGACGATTCGGCGGGACCTGGACGAGCTGACCGAGCAGCAGATGGTGACGCGGACGCGGGGCGGCGCGGTGGCCTACAGCGTCTCTTACGATCTGCCGCTGCGCTACAAGACCGCCCGGCACGCGCCGGAGAAGCAGCGGATCGCCGCCGCGGCCGCCGCGATGGTGGACGCGGGGGCGATCGTCGGGCTCACCGGGGGCACCACCACGACCGAGGTGGCGCGGGCGCTCTCCACTCGCGCGGTCACGATCGTCACGAACGCGGTCAACATCGCCAACGAGCTCGCCGTCCGGCCGGACGTGAAGATCGTGATGCCGGGCGGGGTGATGCGGCCGCAGTCCTACGAGCTGATCGGGCCGCTCGCGAGCGGGGTGCTCGGGGAGATCAGCCTCGACATCGCATTCCTCGGCGTGGACGGGATCGATCCCGAGCGCGGGGTCGGCGCGCACCATGAGGGCGAGGCGGCGATCAACCGGCTGATGGCCTTCAACGCCGCCCGGGTGGTCGTCGTGGCGGACGCGTCCAAGCTGGGGCGCCGGACATTCGCACGGATCTGCGAGCTGGATCGCGTACACACGCTGATCACCGACACCACCGCGCCGCGCGACGCGCTGGACCGGCTCGCCGCCGCGGGCCTCGCGATCGTCACCGTCTGACGGAGAAGAAGGGCGGCGCGCCGGAGCGCACCGCCCTTCACCCTCCCCTGGTGGAGGGGGTCGTTACAGGTTGTTCTTCATGGCGGTGATCAGCTCGCCGTTCGAAGTGTCACCCGTGAGCTCCCAGAAGAACGCTCCGGCGAGGTTCTGCTGGTTGGCGTAGGCCATCTTCCCGGCGATCGTGGTGGGAGTGTCGTAGCTCCACCACTGGCCGTTGCAGAAGGCGTAGGCCGTGCCGGCGATGGTGCCGGTGGTCGGGCACTTGGTCTTGAGGACCTTGTAGTCCTCGTTGCCCGCCTCGTAGGTGCCCGGTGCCGCGCCCGTCGCCGTGCCGCCCGGGGCGGCCTGGGTGACGCCGGTCCAGCCACGGCCGTAGAAGCCGATGCCGAGCAGCAGCTTGTTGGACGGGATGTTGAGCGACTTGAGCTTCTGGATCGCCGCGTCGCTGTAGAAACCCGCCTGCGGGATGCCCGCGTAGCTGGTCAACGGCGAGTGCGGGGCCGTCGGGCCCTGCGCGTTGAAGGAGCCGAAGTAGTCGTAGGTCATCGGCATGTAGAAGTCGACATACTGCGCGGCGCCCGCGTAGTCCGCCTTCTCGATCTTGCCGCCGGTGGTGCCGTCAGCCGTGATCGCCGAGGTGATGAGGGCGCTCGCACCGAAGCGGGTCCGCAGCGCCTGCATCAGGTTCTTGTAGGTCGCGAAGGTCGAGTTGTCGCACGCGATGCCGCACGCGCCCGGGTACTCCCAGTCGATGTCGATGCCGTCGAAGACATCGGCCCAGCGGGGGTCCTCGACGACGTTGTAGCAGGAGTTCGCGAACGCGGTCGGGTTCTGCGCCGCCTGCGTGAAGCCGGGCGAGTAGGTCCAGCCGCCGAAGGAGTAGATGACCTTCAGACCGGGGTGCATCGCCTTGAGGCGGCGGAGCTGGCCGAAGTTGCCGCGCAGCGCACCGGTGTCCCAGGTGTCGGCGACACCGTTGACGGAGCCCGCCGCGTCATAGGCCTTGTCATAGTCGGCGTAGGAGTCGCTCAGGACGCACTGGCCGTTGGTGACGTTGCCGAACGCGTAGAGGATGTGGGTCAGCTTCGCAGCCGCGCCACTCGTCTCGATGTTCTTGACGTGGTAATTGCGGCCGTAGACGCCCCAGTTGGGGAAGTAGCCCACGATCTTCTTGCCCGACGGGCTGGTGGGGCTCGTCGACGGGCTCGGCGACGTGGTCGGCGAGGTCGACGGGCTCGGGGAAGCCGACGGCGACTTCGAAGCACTCGGCGAGACGCTCGGTGAGACCGACGGCGAAGCGGACGGCGACCCGGCGGTCGGGGACGGGGAGGAGCCGGTCGAGCAGGAGGCTCCGTTGATCGTGCAGTTGGACGGCGTACCCGTGCCGGAGGCGATGTAGCCGAAGCTGACGGTGCCGCCCGCGGGAACGTTGCCGTTCCACGTCGGCACGGCGGTGTAGGTGTTGCCGGCCTTCGTCACCGTGGCGTCCCACGCGGACGAGACGACACTCGTCGCCGGCAGATCGAACTTGATCGTCCACGTGGAGATCGCGGCCGACGAGCCGTTGTTGATGGTGAACTTGCCCTGGATGCCCGTGCCCCATGCGGAGTCGGTGGAGTAGGTGGCGGTGACCGTGCCCGCGGCTGCGGCCTGGGTGATGCCCACACCCAACCCCGTCGCGATCATTGCCGCCGCGATGCTCGCGGCGAGGCGTGCCCTGTGCTTGTTCATGATCTCCCCTGGCTATAAGAGAACTTGGAGATATTTATAAGGAAGGTTTACTAAAAGAACAAGGGGCAAAATCTTTTTTCTCGATTGCCCGCAAACGGGGGTGGTCGCTGCCAAGTAGGCTCGCTGGCAACCGACCTCGGGAGAAATTACGTGCGCACCCTGCTCCGTCGCCTGGCCAAGCCGTCCGTCGCCGCGTTCCTCGGCATCGCGCTCATGGCGGGCGGCTGCGTCTTCCTGCCCGGCTTCGGCGGCGGTTCCGACGGGGGCTCGTCCGAGGAGGCCGACGACGGGATCTGGAAGGGGTGCCGGTCGGAGCCGCGGGAGCTGCTCGGTGCGGTGCCGAGCGGATTCGCGTTCCACTGCACCACGATCAAGGTGCCGCGGGACTGGGCGAAACCCGACGGGCCCACGATGGACCTCGCGCTGATCCGGGTCCGCTCCACCAGCCAGAAGGACCGCATCGGCTCGCTCGTCGTCAACCCCGGCGGGCCCGGTGGGTCCGGTGTGGACCTCGCCGTCTACCTGACCCGGGGCCTGCCGATCGAGGTGCTGCGCCGCTTCGACCTCATCGGATTCGACCCGCGCGGCGTCGGCCGCTCCACCCCGGTCAAGTGCATCTCCGACGCCGACCTCGACGCCACCTTCGGCGCCGACCCCGACCCGCAGAGCCAGGCCGAGTTCGACGAGATCGTGGCCATGACGAGGCGCATCGACGAGACCTGCGGCCAGAAGTACGGCGACGAGCTGAGCCTCTTCTCCACCGAGCAGGCGGCCCGCGACATCGAGTCGATCCGGACCACGGTCGGCGACGAGAAGCTGACCTACCTGGGCTACTCCTACGGCACGCTGCTCGGCGCCGTCTATGCCCAGCTCTTCCCGACGAAGATCCGGGCGATGGTGCTCGACGGCGCCGTCGACCCCACGCAGAGCTCCAGCGCCTCCGGCGAATCCCAGGCGAAGGGCTTCGAGCGGGCGATGGACAACTTCTCCGCCTGGTGCTCCTCGCACAAGTCCGCCTGCGACCTCGACGACGAGCCTCGTGCGGTCATCAACGACCTGCTCGACAAGGCACGGGTCAAGCCGGTCAAGGGTTCCGGCGGGCGCGAAGCCACCCCGGGCTGGATCTTCTACGCCGTCGTCTCATCGCTCTACACCCAGGACTACTGGTCCGACCTGGCCGACGCGCTCTCCTCGCTGCAGGGCGGCGACCCGAGCGGCGTCTTCGACCTCGCCGACCGGTACGCCGAGCGCGACCCCTCCGGCCACTACACCAACCTCTTCGACGCCAATGCCGCGGTCAACTGCGCCGACGACGGCAAGTCGCCGACGGTGGACCAGGTCCGCACCGCGCAGAGCGACTGGCGCGCCAAGTACCCGCTCTTCGGCGCGCCGCTCGCCGTCGGCGGCCTGACCTGCGCGCTGTGGCCCGGCAAGCGGGACCCCTACCCCGTCGGCAAGGCGGTCGGCGCACCGCCGATCGTGGTCGTCGGCACCAAAGGCGACCCGGCCACGCCCTACGAGCAGACCGCGACGCTCGCCGAGATGCTCGGTGTCGGCACGGTGCTCACCTGGGAGGGTGAGGGGCACACCGCTTACCCCGAGACGCGCTGCATCAGCAACGCGGTCAACGGTTACCTGATCAGCCTGAAGGTGCCCGAGGCCGGGCTCACCTGCCCGGCGAAGTGACGTGGACCGGCCGTCAACGGCCGGTCCTACTCCGGGTTGCGGGCCTTGCTCGGCTGGACCCGCATGGGTTCGCCGGGCATCTTCGGGTACTCCGGGGGGTAGGGCAGGTCGCCGAGGTCGTGGTCGCGCTGATCCCGCTCGTACCACTCCAGCAGGGTGGTGAGGTCGTGCGGGTCGTCGTCCATCGTCGCGAAGGGATCGCCGACGGTGGCCAGGCGCGCCGGCACCGTGCGCAGGTCGAAGTCGTCGGGCTCCACCTGGGTCAGCTCGTCCCAGGTGACCGGGGTGCTGACGGTGGCACGCTGGTTGGCGCGCAGCGAGTAGGCACCGGCGATGGTCCGGTCCCGGGCCATCTGGTTGTAGTCGATGAAGACCTTCTCGCCGCGCTCCTCCTTCCACCAGGAGGTGGTGATGCGGTCGGGGTCGCGCCGCTCCAGCGCACGGGCGAAGGCGATCACCGCGTGCCGGGCGTCGACGAAGCTCCACTCCGGCCGGATGCGGACATAGATGTGGACGCCGCGCCCGCCGGAGGTCTTGGGGTAACCCGTGAGCCCCGCCTCGGCGAGCACCTCCCGGGCCAGCCCGGCGACCCGGGCCGCGTCGGCGAAGTCGGTGCCGGGCTGCGGGTCGAGGTCGACGCGCAGCTCATCGGGCTTGTCGGTGTCGTCGGCCCGGACCGGCCACGGGTGGAAGACGATCGCGCCCATCTGCGCCGCCCAGGCGATGTGGGCACCCTCGCGGACGCAGAGCGCCTCGGCGGTCCGCCCGCTCGGGAACATGATCTTCGTCGTGGCGAGCCAGTCCGGGATGCCCTTGACCGGTGCCCGCTTCTGGTAGAAGGTCTCGCCGTCGAGCCCGTCGGGGAAGCGCTGGAGCATCGTCGGGCGGTCCCGCATCGCCCGGAGCATCGGCTCCATGACGGCGAGGTAGTACTCGAAGACGTCTCGCTTCGTGTAGCCCGCCTGGGGGAAATACACCTTGTCGGGGCTGGACAATCTTACGGACCGGTTACCGACGTCGAACGTCTCGCCCTTGCTGGTCGCCACCGCACCAGGCTACCGCGTACGGTTGGAGCATGTCAGAAAAGATCACTGAGGATGAATGGCGCATCCGGCTGACTCCGGCTGAGTTCCGGGTCCTCCGTGAGCACGGCACCGAGCCCGCCTGGTCCGGGGAGTATGTCGACACCAAGACCGCCGGGACCTACGCCTGCCGCGCCTGCGGAACGGCGCTGTTCAGCAGCGAGACCAAGTTCGACTCGCACTGCGGCTGGCCGTCCTTCGACGAGGCGCTGCCGGGCACGATCACCTATATCGAGGACCGCTCCTTCGGCATGGTCCGCACCGAGGTGCGCTGCGCCAACTGCGGCTCGCACCTGGGGCACCGCTTCGACGGCGAGAAGATGACGCCGAAGGACGCGCGTTACTGCATCAACTCGGTCAGCCTGCGGCTCGAACCGAGCTGACCGACCGTCGGCCCGGCGGGGTCCCGCCGGGTCGAGATCACCGCTTGCTCAGCGGTCGAGCAGGTCCAGCGAGACCTGCCACAGCCGCTCGGCCGCCGCCGGGTCCAGCGCCCAGGCGGCGACGCCCTTGCGCTCCCCCGGCACGTTGGGCCCGGCCTCGTTGCAGTCCTCGAAGTAGCGCCCGCCCACTCCGTCCAGCAGCGGCGAGGTCGCCACCAGCACCGAGGTGGCCGCGCCCTGCTCGGTGCTCTTCCAGCGGAATCCGGCCGGGGCGTTGGACTGCGCCCGCATCCGGTCCAGCTCCTCCTCGGTGACGTGGCGCTGCAGGTTGGTCCGGATCGCACCCGGCATCAGGGCGTTGACGAAGATGCCGTCACCGGCCCAGCGGCGGGTCGCCTCGACGCCGAAGAGCACGTTGGCCGTCTTGGACTGGCCGTACGCCTCCCACGGGTCGTAGGGGCGGTGCTCGAAGTGGAGGTCGTCGAAGACGACGGGCGAGCGCAGGTGGCCGGTCGAGCTGACCGAGACGACGCGGGCGCCGCCGGCCGCCGCGAGCGCGCCGTGCAGGCCGGTGGCGAGCCCGAAGTGGCCCAGGTGGTTGGTGGCGAACTGCAGCTCCCAACCCTCGGGGGTACGCGTCTCGGGCGACGCCATCACGCCCGCGTTGTTGACGAGCAGGTGCAGTGGGCCCTCCCAGGCCTCCACGAACGCGGCGACCGAGGCCCGGTCGGCGAGGTCGAGCGGTGCGACGAGGACCTGCTTGGCGCCGGTGGTCGCGACGATGTCGTCGGCGGTGCGCTCGCCCGCGGCGAGGTCCCGGACGGCGAGGGTGACCTCCGCACCCGCACCGGCGAGCGCCCTGGCGGTCTCGACGCCGATGCCGGAGGCGCCGCCGGTGACGACGGCGCGGCGGCCGGTGAGGTCGATGCCCGCGATGACCTCGGCGGCGGTGGATGCCGCGGTGAACGGCGTGGTGATACGCGTGCTCGCAGTCATGATCTTTCCCGTCTGGCTCGATGGTGCGGTCGGGGTTCTCCCGTTACGATACGAAGTGGAGGCGCCTCCACTAACGTGAACAGTAACCGGAGGTCCCTCCGGTTAGCAAGCGGCACGGATACGTGACGCGGACAACAGGCGGGAGCAGTCGTGTCGGAGACCCAGGCCAGGCCGCTGCGCGCCGACGCCCAGCGCAACCGGGACCGGCTCCTCGACGCCGCCGTGACCGCCTTCTCCGCCGACGGTCCCGATGTCACCCTGGAGTCGATCGCGAAGGCGGCCGGGGTCGGCATCGGCACCCTCTACCGCAACTTCCCCACCCGCGAGGCGCTGATCGAGGCGGCCTACCGCAACGAGCTGACCCGGCTCTGCGACGCCGTCGACGACCTGCTCCGCGAGCTGCCCGCCGATGCGGCGCTGCGGGCGTGGATGGACCGGTTCATCGATTACATGGCGACGAAGCGGGGCATGGCCGACGCGCTGCGGGTCGTCATCGCGCACGGCGGCAACCCGTTCTCGGAGAGCCGCGCCATGATCACCGCCGCGCTCGCGACACTGCTGCGGGCAGGGGTCGAGGCCGGGCGGATCCGGCCGGATGTCGAGCCGGCCGACGTCTTCGCCGGGCTGGGCGGAGTCGCCATGGCGGTCGGCGAGCCGGCGCTGCGCGAGCAGGCCGGTCGCGTACTCGACCTGCTCATGGACGGCATGCGCTTCGGCGCGAGGTCCGGCTAGCGCGAGGCGTGACTAGGGCACCGCCCGCTGGGTGACCAGAACGCCCACCCCGTCGAGGATCCGGGCCAGGCCGAAGATGAACTCCTCGTCCGGGTCGTCGGCCTTGTCCAGCACCCCCTCGGCGATGAGCGCGCTGAGCGACGGGAACTGCTTGGGGTGGATCAGGCTCTTCAGCAGCCGCCCGTAAGCGGACATCGCGATCTCCACGGTGATACCCGCCTCGCTGCTCGCCGCCGCGATGTCCGCACTCGTCGTCGCCTCGTTGCGGACATAGCCACTGAGCAGCAGGATCACTGAGAGCTTCTCGCTCTCGGTGAGGCCGGTGCCGCGCAGACAGGTGAGCCCCTCCTCCATCCAGGCGATCTGGTGGGGCGTGATGGGCGGGCCGCTGATCGGCACCCGCAGTGCCCACGGGTGGCGGTGGAACGCCGCCCGCTCGGCCCACGCCCAGCGCTCCAGGCCCTCCCGCCAGCCGAGTTCGGGCAGGGTCTCCGGCGGCAGGCCGATCGCCTGGTCGGTCATGAGCGCCAGCAGCTCGTCCTTCGAGGTCACATAGCGGTAGAGGCCCATCGTCGAGGACTGCACCTCGGCGGCGACCCGGCCCATCGAGACCGCGCCCAGGCCCTCGGCGACCGCGAGCCCCACGGCAGCCGTCACGATCCGCTCCAGCGTCAGGCCGCGTTTGGGCCCCTTGGCGGACCGCTCCCGCAGGCCCCACGCTGCCGCGATGCTCGCCGGGATCTCGATCTCGCTCGGGTCGGTGCTCGCTGCCACTGTGCCTGCCTTCCGGATCGTGCTTGACGACATCCTAGTACCGCGTATACCTTACGCAATATCGCGTATTACATACGCAAACTTGCGTACGGCGTACCCAGAAGATCTTACCCAGAAAGTGGTGACCCCTCATGACAACGCAGGCAGCGGCCCCGCTCGCCGGACGCAAGGAGTGGATCGGGCTCGCGGTGCTCCTGCTGCCCCTGCTCCTCGTCTCGATGGACGTCTCGGTGCTCTACTTCGCCGTTCCGTTCATCAGTAACGACCTCCACCCGACCAGCACCCAGCAGCTGTGGATCTTCGATGTCTACGGCTTCGTCCTCGCCGGCCTGCTCATCACGATGGGCTCGCTCGGCGACCGGATCGGCCGCCGCCGGCTGCTGATGATCGGTGCGGCGGCTTTCGGGGCGACGTCGCTGGCGGCGGCCTACGCGGGCAGTGCCGAAGCGCTCATCGCGGCCCGGGCGCTGCTCGGCATCGGCGGGGCCACCCTGATGCCCTCCACGCTGGCGCTGCTGCGCAACATGTTCCACAACGAGAAGCAGCGTGCCACCGCCGTGGCGATCTGGACCGCCGCGCTCACCTTCGGCATCTCCCTCGGCCCGATCCTCAGCGGCTTCCTGCTGGAGCACTTCTGGTGGGGCTCGGTCTTCCTGATCAACGTGCCGTTCATGGTGCTGCTGGTGATCCTCGCGCCGCTGCTGATCCCGGAGTTCCGCGTACCCGGCCGGGTGCGCTTCGACCTGGTCAGCTCCGTCCTCTCGCTCAGCGCGGTGCTGCCGATGATCTATGGCATCAAGGAGATCGCCGCCCACGGCGTGACTCCCCTGCGGGCCGGGCTCATCGTCGCCGGGCTCGCCGTCGGAGCACTCTTCCTGCGGCGCCAGCAGACCCGGCCGGACCCGATGATCGACCTCAGCCTCTTCCGCCGCCGGGTCTTCAGCGGCTCCATCCTGATGAACCTGTTCGCCATGTTCGCCCTGGTCGGCTTCGCGATCTTCACCACGCAGTTCATCCAGACCGTCCTCGGCATGCAGCCCCTGGAGGCGGCACTGTGGAGCCTCGCGCCGTCGCTCGGCGTGGGTGCCGCAGCCCCCACCGCCGCCACGCTCGCCAAGAAGGGCGTCAACCGGGGGTCCATCATGGGCGTCGGGTTCCTCATCGCGCTGGCCGGATTCGCGATGATCACCATCGTCCAGGCCGACTCTCCGCTGTGGATGCTGCTCGTCGCGGCGATGTTCTACGCCAGCGGGCTCGTCGTGGTGATGTCGCTCTGCACCGAGATGATCATAGGTGCGGTTCCGGCGGAGCGGGCCGGCTCAGCCTCCGCGCTCGCCGAGACGTGCTCCGAGTTCGGCGGCGCCCTGGGCATGGCGGTGCTGGGCAGCATCGGCACGGCGGTCTATCGGAGCAGCGTGGCTGATGGCGTACCGGCCGGATTGGCTCCTGAAGCTCTTGACAGCGTGCGGGAGACGCTGGCCGGGGCGACAATGGTCGCGCAGGCCACGCCCGGCCCGCGCGGCGACGAGGTGCTGGCGGCCGCCCGCGAGGCCTTCGCCACCGGGATGCACGCCGCGGCGATCGGCGCGGTCGTGATCATGGGGCTCGCCGCGATCATCGCCTTCACGGTGCTCCGCCGGGCCACGGTGAGCGCGGCCGCAACCGAGACGCAGCCCGAGCTCGCGCCGGTTGGCTGAGAGCTCGGGGCCCGGTCGGCCGCGGCGCCCGGGGGCGTCGCATCAGCCGACCGGGCCCGGCCGTGTAGGTTCATCCGGTGCAGGTCGTCCCAATGATCACGAAGCCAATGATCACGGAGCAGTCCCGATGAGCGCCGTCCAGGTCACCGTCGCCGGCAATCGCCGTTGCCCCCGCTGTGCTGCCAAGCTGTGCCTCACCGCGACCATCGATCAAACGGGCCGGGCCGTCGCGCTCTGCCCGACGTGCGATGCGGGCAACGCCGACGCGCAGCGGCTGCTGGAATACTTCACCACCAACCAGACGGTGCTCCCGCAGGACCGGGCGCTCGTCTCCGAGATGCTCGGCCGCTGGCTCGGCTCGGCCACCCGCCACGAGCCCGCCGCGACCCTGACCGAGCGGGTCACTCTCGCCGACGAGGCCGAGGCCTGGTGGGCGGCGCGCCAGCGGCAGCAGCAGCCCGCCAGCGCGTGACCTTTAGCGCGTGGTCTCCTAGCGCGTGATCGCCGCCGCGATCGCGGCCTGGACGGGGTTGACCACGGTCTCGCCGTCCTCGATGTCCCAGAGCGCGTTCTGCAGGGTGCGCCCCAGCGTCCAGGCGACGGCACGGTCCCGGTCCAGCCCGAGCACCTCGACCATCAGGTCGAAGCGGCGCCGGATGGCCCGGTCCACATCGGTCTGTGCCGCGATCTCCGCCCACCGGTTGTGCAGCGCGGGCAGCAGCTCGAAGCCGGGGTCGCCCGCGAGCGGCTTGGGGTCGATCGCGAGCCACGGCTCCCGGGCCCCGGCCAACACGTTCTCGAAGTGCAGGTCCCAGTGGAGCAGCCGGTCACCGGGCTCGCCCGCCACGTCGCGCAGCGCGGCGGCCCAACCCCGCACCCTCTCGCGGTCCGCGGCCTCCGCCAGCTTCACCACCGAGGCCGGTACGCCGTCCAGCATCCCCGCCACCACATCGCCGAGCCGCCGGACCGCAGGCGGCGCCGGGCACCCGTGCAGCCGGGCCAGCAGCCCCGCGATGATCCGCACCGCCTCCTCGGCATCGGGCAGGTCGGCCAACGACCGGCCGCCGTCGAGCCGCTCCAGCAGCAGCGTCCCCTCGCCGGGTGCCTCGTCCAGCAGCCGCACGGCTCCCTGACCGGCCCAGCTCCGCAGCGCGACCGCCTCACCCGCGGTCTCCTCGTCGACACGCTGGAACTTGACCACGGCAGCCTCGCCGCCCGGTCGGACGACGGGCAGCACCAGCGCGACCATCCCGTGCCGGACCGGCCCGTCGACCGTCAGCTCCCATGCCGCGAGCCTGCGCTCCACGATGCCGGGCAGGTCCTCGATCCATCGACGGCCGGCCGCACCGCCGAACGTGGCGTGGAACTCCGCCAAGCGCGGCGGTACGGCGATCACCCCACGAACTCCGTGAACGTGCCGGGCGTGTGCCGGTAGGTGCGGATCTGCGGAATCACAGCGGGTCCTATCGCAGCAGGGAACGGTCGGTGGGCGTGAGGCGCAGCTCCATCGGGTCGCCCAGCAGGCCGAGTTCGTCGAGAGCCGCTCGCCAGGGTGCCATGGCCGCCAGCCGGGTGCTGACCGTTTCGTGCTCGCCCGCGTTCTCGAACCGGGTGAGCCAGACGAGTGCGTGCTCGCCCGTGCGCACGGGCAGGGCGGGGAAGGTGTTCTCGGAATACTCCGTGGTGAACAGCGCGAACGGCTCGGCACCGGCGGCGGCGAGCAGTGGCTGGACCCGGTCGGTGACGGTGCGCTCGGACTCGGCGGTCAGCGGCGCGGTCAGCAGGCAGATCGTGGCCGTGATCAGCGCATCCGGCGAAGCATCGGCGCCCTCTGTGATTTCCTGCCCGATCGGGCGGAGCAGCAGGACGTCATCGGAGTCGATCATCGTGGCGTTGGCGGCGTCGCGATGCTGCTGCCACACGGGTCCCGAGTAGAACTCGGTGAGCGACCGCAGCCGCGACTCCATGTCGGGGAAGGCTCGGATCCAGGTGAAGCGGTCCGGGTCGTCGAGCTCACGGAACTGCCCGACGACGCGGATGCCCCGCTCCTGCTGGCTGGTCACGAACTCGCGGTCGAAGAGCTCGATCAGGGTGTCGCGGGCGCCCGGGTGCAGCGTGTAACGCCGCAGTTCATAGATCATGCCGCCGACGGTAGCGGCCATCACTGACATCCTCGGTCAGTGTTCGAAGGACCAGGTTCTCCGGACCAACTCTTGAAGAGTTGTGGCGATCTTGGTTGACTGTTCGCATTAGGGTAGCCTCACCTAACATGAAGGCCACGTTGATCACGCCGTTCCGGCTCTTCCGCAGCTCCGTCGCGCGGATCGAGCAGCTCAGCCCCACGTTCCGGCGCGTCACGCTCGTCGGCCCGGAGCTCGTCGACTTCGCCGACAACGGCTACGACCAGCGCATCAAGGTGATCCTGCCGGTTGCGGGCAGCGGCCGCACCGGCTTTCCCACCACCCCCGACTGGTACGCCGCCTGGCGCGCCCTGCCCCCCGAGCACCGCAGCCCGATCCGCACCTACACCGCTCGCGCCGTACGCCGGGATCTCACCGATCCAGCACTCTCCGAAGTGGACATCGACTTCGCGCTGCACGGCGAGGCCGGTCCCGCCTCCCGGTGGGCCCTCAACGCCAGGGTCGGCGACGAGTTGGCCCTGCTCGGCCCGAACGCGGCCTTCGACGGCGAGCACGGCGGCGTGGAGTTCCGGCCGCCCGCCACCGCGACGAACCTGCTCTTCGCCGGGGACGAGACCGCGGTGCCCGCGATAGCTTCGATCCTGGAGCGGCTGCCCGAGACCGCGACCGGCCGGGTGCTGCTGGAGGTGCCGAGCGCCGCGGACGAGATCGCGCTGATCGCGCCCGAGGGGATGACGATCCGCTGGCTGGCCCGCGACGGCGGCGAGCCGGGGTGCAGGCTGACCCCGGCGGTGATGGGCGTCTTCAGCGGCACGGTCTCGACCGGCCCCGCCGACGATTTCGAGGAGGACGACGCCGATCTCTGGGAGGTGCCGGAGGCTGTGCCTCTCGGGACAGACCCGACGACCGTGCCCTATGCATGGCTGGCGGGCGAGTCCGGTGTCATCAAGGCCCTGCGCCGGTACCTCGTGGGTGAGCTGGGCCTGGATCGCAAGGCGGTGGCGTTCATGGGCTACTGGCGGCTGGGACGCAGCGAGGGGGCCGAGGTCTAGCTCGCCGCTTGGGTACTCTTCAGCGCGTGGGTGCGGACGACGAAGCGTGGCGGGTCCAGCGGGACCTGGCGATCACCAAGCACACCGAGGCGTTCCAGGCCAAGCGGGCGGCCGAGGCCGACCAGGCACGCCGGATGGTGGCCGACTTCGCCGCGCAGGCGACCGAACGCGGCCTGCGGACGGAGTCGCTGCGCGCTCGCGCCTATGACGGGAGCGGGACCTATCGCACCAGCGTACGGGGATGGTATGTGCACCCGGACCGGTCGCTCGCCGTCGGGATCGACGGCTCGTACTACATCCTCGGCGTGCCGGCCAGCGCCCGGGCCCAGCTCTTCGGCGCCGAGATCCGGCCGCACGATCCGAAGCTGATCATCGGTGAGGGCGCCCGCGACGGCGAATCGATAGCCCTCGCCGAACTGCTGCGACGGCGGCTCGCCGGCGGCGACGACTGGCGGTAGCCCCAGCAGGCGATGTGTCAGTCGACACCTGGGAGTTGGCGGGCGCGGCGGGCGTCTCGCCGATACGGTAGTCGGATGCTCAAGGGCTTCAGAGATTTCGTCATGCGGGGCAACGTCGTCGATCTGGCGGTCGGTGTCGTCATCGGTGCGGCATTCACCACGGTCGTCACCTCGTTCACTGATTCATTCCTCAAGCCGCTGATCGGCCTGGTCGGTGCGACCGGTCCGCTCGGTGCGGTGATCAAGCTCCCCGGCGCCGGTCCCGACATCACCTGGGGCGCCTTCGTCAGCACCCTGATCAGCTTCGTGATGACCGCCTCGGTCGTCTACTTCCTGGTCGTGCTGCCGATGAACAAGCTGGCCGAGCGGCGCAAGCGCGACGCGTCGCCCGCTCCCGCCTCGGTGAGCGAGGAGGTCGCGCTGCTGCGCGAGATCCGGGACGCGCTCGTGGCCGGTCGGGCACTGCCGCACCAGCGCGAGGACCTGCCGACATCAGCCGACACCGATTCCCGCCCGAACGCCTAGCTTTTTTAGCGGGTGCGCTGAGCTTCCGGCCGCAGAGCTTCCGGCCGCCGCCGGCCTCAAGGCGCGGCCGGACGGCTTGGCTGGTAGAGCCAGGCATTGATGAGGGCCCGAAGCGCTGTGCCCGAAACGCGTTCGGCGAGGGCGACGAACTCCGCGGTCGACGCGTTGGCGAACCGGTGTTCCAGGGTCCACGCTTTCAGGATGCGGAAGAACTTCTCGTCGCCGACGGTGCGGCGTATGGCGTGCAGCGTCATCGCGCCCCGCAGGTAGACCGAGTCGGCGAACAGGGTCGTCGGGCCGGGATCGCCCGGCAGGACCGACCAGATCGAGCCGTCCGCGGTCTCATAGGCGTTGTTGAAGACCTCATCGACCGTGTCGCCGCCGGTGTGCTCGGCCCAGAGAAGCTGGGCATAGGTGGCGAAGCCCTCGTTGAGCCAGATGTCGCGCCACGACCGCACCGAGACGCTGTCACCGAACCACTGGTGCGCCAGCTCGTGCGCGATCACCCCCGAGTCGCCACTGCCGGAGTCGTTGTAGAACGGCCGCCCCTGCGACTCCAGGGAGAACCGCATCCGGGGCTCGTCGACCACGACGCCGCCATAGGTCTCGAACGGGTATGGCCCGAAGAGCGTCTCCAGATAGTCGGCGATCTCCGGCGTACGGCGCAGCGCCGGCAGCATCGGGTGGTCGCGGATCGAGCTCGCGACGGCGTAGAGCACGGGCTTGCCCCGGTGGGTCGAGGTCAGCACGGTGTAGTGCCCGATCGCGAGGCTGAGCAGGTAACTCGCCATCGGTACGCCGACCGACCAGTGCCAGGTCGTCTCGCCCTTCCTCGTCGACCGGATGCCGGGTACGCCGTTGGTGATCGCCGCGTAGCCCGTCGGTACCGTGATCGCCACCCGGTATGTCGCCTTGTCGCCGGGGTGGTCGTTGACGGGGAACCAGGTCGCCGCCGAGAACGGTTCGCCCGCTGCGACCGCGCCGTCCGGCCCCGCGAAGAAGCCCTTCTGACCGTGGTCACCGGCGGGGTAGAGCTCCGGGCGGCCGGCGTACCGGACCGCGACCCGGAACGTCGCCCCCTTCGCGAGAGCGGCGCGGGGCGTGATGATCAGCTCGTCGTCCTCCTGCCGGAACCGTGCCGCCGTGCCGCCGACGGTGACCCCGGACACGGTGAGAGCGTGTAGGTCCAGGTGGAAGAACGACAGGTCGGCGGTCGCGACGGCGGTGATCGTCGCGGTCCCGGTGATCGACTCCCGGGCCACGTCATAGGCGACCGCGAGATCGTAGGAGCCCACGTCGTAACCGCCGTTACCCGCGCGGGGGTAGTAGGGGTCACCGAGGCCGGCCGGATCGAATGCCGCTGCGCTCGCCACCGTCCCGGACGGGACCGCTGCTGAGGGTGCCGCGGTGGGAGCTGCCGATGGGGGCGTCGACGGGCCGACCGGAGACGGGCTGGCCGGAGAGCAGGCGGTGGCGAGCAGCGCGGCGGAGATGGCGGCGGAGAGTGCGACCGCGGCCCGGCCCGGAGGCGTCATGGCCGAGATCGTCCCACATGCCGAAAGGACATCTCCTACTTCTCCGCTAGGTTATGTATAGTAGCCGCCATGGTCACCGTAGCCGATCTTCGCGTGGATCACCTCGCGATCGCCCTGCAGCACGCCCGGCCCGAGACATGGCCGGTCCCGGCCCAGTTCACGCCGGAGCGGCGCTGGTTCCACCGGATCTCCGGCCCCGACGGACCGGGAGAGGACCGGGCCGGCTTCGAGGTGTGGTTGCTGACCTGGCTACCCGGTCAGCACACCGAGCTGCACGATCACGGCGGTTCAGCCGGCGCCTTCACCGTCGTCGCGGGCTCACTCACCGAGGAGACCGTCGGTGCCAACGGGCTGCACGGCGTGGAGCTGGGCGCGGGCGCCGGTCGGCGGTTCGGGGCTCATCACGTACACCGGATTCGCAACAACGGCGACGTGCCCGCGATCAGCGTCCACGTGTACGGCCCGGCACTGCGGATCATGACGCGCTACGACCTGGAGGACGGCAAGCTCGTGCCGACCGGCGTGGACCAGGCGGGGGTGCAGTGGTGAGCGTTCTCACAGCTCCCGTCGGCTCCCGGGGCATCGACACGATTCTCGCCGACGCACGCGGCCGGCTGGCTCGACTCAACGCCGACCAGGCCAGGATCGCCGAACTGCACGGCGCCGTCCTCGTCGACATCCGGCCGAGCACTCAGCGGATGGAGTTCGGCGAGATCCCGGGCGCGCTCATCATCGAGCGCAACGTGCTGGAGTGGCGGCTCGATCCCCGCTCCGACGCGCGCCTTCCCATCGCCGACCGGTACGACCTGCGGGTCATCGTCTACTGCCAGCAGGGTTACACATCGTCGCTGGCAGCGGCCGCACTCCAGGACATCGGCCTGCACCGGGCGACCGATGTGGAGGGTGGTTTCGAGGCGTGGCGGGATGCCGGTCTGCCGGTCCTGCGCTGGTGACGTCCTGCTGATGTCCGGACGGCTGACCGGCGTCGGCGGTCCGGCCGAGCACAGCTTTCGCCCAGCAACGGGTGGTTACAGTGGGCAGCATGGAGATGACGTGCCCGAAATGCCATGGACAGATGCGGCAGTACGAGCGAAACGGTGTCACGGTCGACCAGTGCACCGAGTGCCGGGGGATCTTCCTCGACCGGGGTGAGCTGGAGAAGCTCGTCGACGCCGAGAACGCGTGGCATGGCGGCTCGCCCGCCAACGCCGCGCCTGTCGCCGCTGCCGCCGCTCAGCAGGTCCCGCAGGCTCCGATGCCGCCGATGGCTCCGCCCACGACACACCAGCAGCCCGCCTACCAGCAGCCGCAGCAGCAGTACACCTACCAGCCGCAGCAGACGCATTACCGCGACCACGACTCCGGCGAGTACCCGAAGTACGGCCATGGGCAGCATGGGCAGCACGGCCACAAAAAGAAGAAGAGCTTCCTCGACGAGCTGTTCGACTAGCCGACTTGATCGACTGGTCGGTTTGATCGATTAGCCGGCTGGCTTCCAGTCGACTGCACCTTGCGCGACGGCGGGGGCCGGGCAGGATTCCGCCCCCGCCGCGCCGCGACACTCCGGCACGACGGCGCCGCGCTGCTCCGGGGCGGATCTGCCGTTATCGTGAGGATTATGCCCACCCAGACCGAAGTAGCCGGAACGATGCAGCTGATGGCCGAGGCGTTCATCCGCGCCAGCGCCGACGAGGGCGCGAAGCTCGGCTGGGAGGCCGACGACGCGTCGCGGCTCGACGGCATCTGCGACGCGTTCCTGCGCTCCAACCCGCCCGAGGACGTGCAGAACAGCATGGTGATGGCGATGGGTGCGTACCTCGGCGAGCTGCTCGTGCGTACCGGTGGTGGCCAGTGGACCTATGACGCGGACCAGCAGGAGGCGGCGGTGATCATGCCGAACGGGACGCATGGCTACCCGCACAGCAAGGTCGCGAAGCGGCTCTACCTCGGCGCGGAGCACGACCTGCTCGACTTCTACGAGCGCAGCCTCGCCCCGGCGGCCTAACCGGTTGGTCCGGCGGCATCACTGCGTCGGCATCACTCCGCCAGCATCGCCGCGAGCTTGGTGACGGTGTTCCAGTTGCGGGCGCTGCCGATGACGCCGGACTTCTTGTTCATCAGCACGACGCTCAGCTTGGAATCGGCCGCGCCGTCCGGCAGCCAGAGATAGATCTCGTGATGCTTGCCGAGGCGGAACTCGTCCGGGGCATAGGCGGCCGAGTCGATTCCCTGGAGCCACTCGGGGTCGGGGTCACCGGACAGGAAGATCACCATGTAGCGCGACGGATTCGTCACGACCTCGCCGAACGGGTCCTCGGCGATCACCCGGCGGAGCTCCGGCCCGGTACGGATCAAGCACGAGACCTGCATGTCGAACTGGTCGGCGATCGCCTTCTCGATCTGGGCGGCGAGCTTCGCCGGGTCCTTGCCCGCAGCGGTGATGACGGCGTTGCCACTCTGCAGCAGGGTGGCGACATCGGTGAAGCCGAGACCGGTGAGCAGAGCACGCAGGTCCGCCATGGCGATCTTCTTGTTGCCGCCGACATTGATTCCTCGCAGCAGCACCGCATACCTCGTCATGATCTCATCGTCGCACGGTGTCGGCGCGTCGCCGGTTTCGTGCCCGAGCCCGCGCCAGAGCCAGAGCCAGAGCCCACCAGAGTCCGAGTCCGAGTCCGCCGGCACCCTCCCGTCGTCAGGCCGGTACGTCGTAATGCGTGTGATTAGTCACATTTCATCACCGGATCGTGCTACAAGACAGGAATGAGTGTCAGCACCGGTCTCACCGCCCCGTCCATCCGCGCAGCCGGGATGGTGTGGATCCCTGGCGGGCAGTTCGTCATGGGTTCCGACGACCACTATCCGGAGGAGGCGCCCGCGCACCCGGTCCGGGTCAACGGCTTCTGGCTCTCCAACCACGCGGTCACCAACGCCGAGTTTCGGGCATTCGTGCAGGCCACCGGCCATGTGACCCTCGCGGAGATGCCAGCCGACCCGGCCGACTACCCGGATGCGGACCCCACCCTGCTCGCCCCCGCCTCGTCCGTCTTCCGTCGCCCCGATCGCCGCGTCGACCTGCGCGACCCCTACCAGTGGTGGACCTATGTGCCCGGCGCGGATTGGCGGCACCCGATCGGCCCGGACTCCAGCATCGACGGGCTCGACGACCACCCCGTGGTTCACGTGGCCTGGGCGGACGTCGTCGCCTACGCCGAGTGGGCCGGTGGCGCACTGCCGACCGAGGCCGAGTGGGAGTGGGCGGCCCGGGGCGGTCCCACGACCACCGAATACTCCTGGGGTACGGAACTCACCCCCGGCGGGCAGCACATGGCCAACGTGTGGCAGGGCGAGTTTCCGGTGCTCAATCTCGTCTCCGACGGCTACGAGCGGACAGCGCCCGTCGGTTCCTTCCCGCCCAACGACTTCGGCGTCTTCGACATGATCGGCAACGTCTGGGAGTGGACGGCGGACTGGTTCGGCCCGCACCGTCCGTCACGGGCTGATGAGGTCGCGGCTGCGGCCCCGTGCTGCGGCGAGGCGCAGCGAATGGTCGGACCCGAGCCGGACCAGCCCATCCCGCGCAAGGTGATGAAGGGCGGCTCCTACCTCTGCGCGCCGAACTACTGCCGGCGCTATCGCCCGGCGGCACGGATGGCGCAGGCGATCGACACCTCCACCTGCCACCTGGGCTTCCGCATCGTCATCCGCTGAGCCGGTCCCGCCGCGAACGACTCCGCTGCCGCAGCGACCGACCCGGCGACGGACCCGACGATCGACCCCGCGACCGGCCCGGCGACCGGCTCAGCGGATCTCCAGACCCAGGGCCTGCGCGATGATGATCGCCTGGTCCGAGTTGATGACCGCACCGCGCAGCTCGACGAGGGTCGGGTCCAGCGCGGTGAGGTCGCTGCCGCGCAGGTCGCAGCCGCCGAATTTGGCGCTGTGGAGCTGGCCGCCGGAGAGGTCCGTGTCGACGATCACCGCGTCAGTGCAGTTGGCCGCCGTCAGGTCGACCTCGCGCATCCGAGTCCCCGTGATCGTGACCCCGCGCAGGTCGGCACCGGCGAGCCCGACGAAGGACCAGTCGCCGCCGGTGATCCGCATCGGCCGGACCGCCGACTCGGTGAACGAACTGCCGACCAGCTTGCAGCCGACGAACTCGGCCTCGAAGAGGTTGCACCGTTTGAAGGTGCACCGCAGGAAGGCCGAGTCCGTGTGCCGTGACGCGTTGAACTTGACGTTGCCGAAGGTGCACTCCTCGAAGACCGCACCCGCACTCGTCGCCTCCGTCAGATCGACGTGCTCAAATGAGCAGCGCAGGTAGGTGCGGTCCTCGATGTCCTCCGCGTACCAGTCTTCGTTGGTGACGGCCTGATCAGCGATCACTTCGCTCATCCGGCGAGCCTAGCCCAGCCTCATTTCCAGCCCCATTTTCCAGCCTCATTTCCAGTCGGTGATGATGTCTTTAGGGTCGTACGGAACGGAATCGGTCTGGATGTCGCTGGTGGATGCCGTCGCTACGGATCTGCCAGCCGCGTCGTACGCGGTCGCCACGAACACGGTTCCGAGGAACGGGCTGACGACGGTCACCGAACCGACCCCGGCGCTCACCTTGCCGGTGGCGAGTGTCCGGCCGCCCGAGCGCATCACCACTCGGACCGCGCTCGGCGGAGTGATGATCAGGAAGTCCATGGTGCTGTTGATGTGGTCGTTGTTGCCGATCGGCTCGATGCCGACCATGCTCAGCAGCAGCGACGGCTCGCGGTCGAGATAGCCGAGGACTCCGTAACCGATGTCGTTGACCTCCACGGACGTCATGAAGACCGAGTAGGTGCCGTCGCCGACGGGTGTGGTCATCAGGGTGTAGACCCGGTGGGGTGCAGTTGGCAGGGGTCCGCTGAACCAGACCTTCGTCGGCCCGCCGATCACCGCCGTGTGCGCTCTGAGCTGGTCCATCGCGGCGTGGGCGGCTGGGCGATCCGGCTGCCCGCGTACACCGGAAAGGGCTGCCGTCGCCTCCGCGGCCGTGACCGGCGCGCGGCGGTAACCACCCTCGTTGGGCTCCTTGTAGTTCCGATAGGTCACCTCGCCATCGCAGGTGACCTGCAGCCACTCGCCTCGGTGCAGGGAGCCGCCCACCCTGACCAGGTTGTCACCCGTCGGCGCGGCGGTCCAGCGTCGGCCACCGGGGCGATCGGCCGGATCCGTGCTCGTCGCCAGCACACAGCCCGAGGGCACGATCGAAACCTGTACGAGGTCCGGAGTGATCCGATCGTCGAGCGTCTCCAGCCCGGTCATCGGCCTGAGCCGTCCGATGGCGCGGTAGCCGCCCAGCTCGACGTTGTCCTGATCGGAGTTCGCCAGGTCCGATGCCGAGGTGCCGCGGCGATTCATCACCCAGACCACCATCGCGTTGGTGCTGTTGCGATAAGCGATCCCCGCAACCCTGGCCTGCCCGACATCTCCGGCGAAGAGCACCTGTGCGGTGGTGAGTTCGCTCGGGCCGAAACCCCTGCGTTCCGCAGCGGCAGCCAGTTCGGTGAGGTAATCGCGGTCGCCGGAGAGGCTGCCCCGGATCGGCGAATCCAGCAGGCGCCGCGTCCACGTCGAGATAGGCTCGCCGTCGATCCAGTCGAGCCCCCTCGACGCCGTCGGTGACGGGTCCGGCTCGCCGGCCTGCGGGACGGCGACTCCGATCGCGGCGGCGGCGACCACCGCCAGCGCCGCCGCACCCAGAGCCGCGAACCGGCCGCGCCGGCGCCGCCGTGCGTTGCGCAACAGCCGGGTGTACGGGTCAGGTGCCGCGACGACATCCACGACGACTCGCGCGAAGCGGTTCTTCAGCTGCTGCTCGGTCATGACGCGCTCCTCACGACTGTCATCGATCCACCATCTCGCATGTCGGCAGCGCCGAGCGCCTCTCGCAGCCGGGCCAGCCCGCGCGAGGCCTGGCTCTTCACCGTCCCCACGGAGACGCCGATGATCTCGGCGGTCTCCGCCTCGGAGAGGTCCTCCCAGTAGCGCAGCACCAGCACCGCCCGCATTTTCGGCGGCAGCCGGCGCAGCGCCGCCACCAGTTCGTCCCGCTCGGCCCGAAGACCGGCCTCGTCCGGCCGCGCCCGATCCGGCACCGAACCGACCAGCAGCTCGCGGGAGCCGAACCGCCGCCAGATGCTGGTGCGCTGGTTGACCATGGCCCGTCGCAGGTAGGCCATCGGTTCGTCGATCGACGACCAGCGCCCCATCGCGTTCAGCAGCGACGACTGGACCAGGTCCTCGGCCGCCTCGATCCGGCCCGTCAACAGGAACGCCGTCCGCAGCAGCTCCGTATATCGCACTTCGACGAACTCGCGGAACCCGTCCTCGGTCATGGTGTCTCCTCTCGCTCTCCCCCGTGATGAGCCGCAGGTCGGCGAAAAGGTTGAGTCATGTGCTGGCGTTGACGCCGGTGTCAAGGTTTACGTTTGGTTCATGCGGATAGGTGAGCTGGCGGAGCGCGCAGGGACGAGCACTCGCACCCTGCGCTACTACGAGTCGCAGGGGATTCTGCCCGCCCGTCGTGCGTCCAACGGGTACCGAGACTACGACGAGGACGACCTGCGGCTGGTCCGGGAGATCCGCTCGCTGCTCGCGATGGGGCTCGGGCTCGACGAGACTCGCCCCTTCGTCGACTGCCTGCGCGCCGGGCATGAGTCCGGTGCGGTCTGCCCCGACTCGATCCAGGTCCTCCGCCGCAAGCTCGTCGATCTGGACCGCTGCATCGCCGCACTGACCGAGGTTCGGGAGCAGGTCAGCGAAGAGCTGACCACCGCCCTCCATCACAGAGCTGGACATCGACCGTGCCACTGAACATGCCGCTGAACACACCACCGAACATGCCGTCGAACGTGCCACAGGCTGTCACCGACGCCACCTTCGCCGACGAGGTGATCGCCAGCGAGCTGCCGGTCTTCGTCGACTTCTGGGCCGAGTGGTGCCCGCCGTGCCACCGCCTCGCTCCGGTCCTCGACGAGCTCGCCGAGGAGTACGCGGGCCGCATCCGATTCGTCAAGGTCGACTGCGATGCGAACCCGGCGCTCGCCCGGCGTTACGGCATCCTCTCCATGCCCACGCTGAGCGTCTTCGTCGGTGGGCAGGTCGTCTCGCAGCGGGTGGGCGCCCAGCCCAGGGCACGGCTGCGCGCCCAGCTCGACGAGGCACTCGCCCCGGCGGTAAGTGGTGTCCAGCAGCGCGCGGCCTAGGGCCGCCGGTGGTATCTGTTGCGCTGCGGCCGACGTTGCCGATCGATGTAGGCGGGTGGGATGAACTCCGGCAGCCCGTCGTCGGCGATCCGCACCTGCCAATGCCCCTGGTGGACGACCCGGTGGTGGTGGCCGCAGACAGCAGCGCCGTTGCGCTGATCGGTGCCGCCGCCGTGCTGCCACTGCGTCACGTGGTGGATGTCCGTCCAGCGGGGCGGCCGATCGCAGCCCGGAAACGCGCAACCACGGTCGCGCAGCAGGATCGCCTTGCGCGCCGCGCCCGTCCACAACCGGCGCTCTCGCCCGAGGTCCAGGACCTGCCCGGTGCCGTCCATGACACCGGGCAGGAGCCCGCAGTCGCAGGCGATGCGCCGGACCGCCTCGGGTGACAGCTGCTCGCCCGTGTCCAGGGTCCCGGTCTTCAGCTCTCCGGTGAGCACGTCGAACTCGGCCATCACCGCGAGCTGCGGCCGCTCGCCGCCGTTGTCCGGCAGGTCGCCGGTGGCCATCGCGAGGCGGCAGATGTCGACCAGGGCGTCGGCGCGGCGCTGAGTCGGCAACCGATCGTCAACCGCATCGGGGAGCGCAGCCTGGTCAGCGGTTTGGTCATCCGAGGTGTGCGGGCGCAACCGCGCCCGGCCCGGCGCGCACAGCGGATCGATGGCGGCCCGGACGATCGCCGCGCTCTCACTGTCGAGCCAGCCGGAGACCTTGACCCGGCCCGTGAGGTGGTCCGGAGACAGGTTGAAGGCCCGCGCCCGGTAAGCCCGCTCCTCCTGCTTGCGCAGCAGCTCCGCCTCGCGTGCCTCGGAGGCCGCCGGATCGACGGTGTCGAGGATCCGCCGACCCAGCACCGCCAGTCGCTGCGGGTCGTGGACCGCCGCGAACTCGACAAGCTGCTCCTCGGCCTTGACCCGCGTCGCGGCATCCACATCGTCGAGCTCTCGCATGGCTGCAGCGATCGCCAGCACCTGATCCGCGTTGACCGCCCCGGTCGCGAGCGCCGCCGACGCGGCGGGCGCGTCACGATCGGCCTCCACGGCGACCTTGAGCAGCCGCGCCGCCGAAGAACCGGCGAGCAGAAAACGATCCTCGAGCCAGGCGAGGGTCGACGAGGCACCCAGCTTCTTCGCCAGCCCGCGTCCGTGGATCTCCCGCACCAACCCCGCCTGGACGGCGGCGAGTCGTGACACCGCCACCATCACCGCATCGACCGATGCGATCAGGTCGTCGTCCGACAGGTAGATCGGCGAACTGTAGATCGGCGAGCTGCCAGTGCCGGCCTCCAGGCCATCCACCAGCTCCGCGACCCCCGTCACCCCCACCCCACCACGTTAGAACACCCGTTCCCATGATCAGAAGAGATGACGATCAACGAAAATAGGTTGATACATAGAAGATCGACGACATTGGGCGATCGCGATCAGTGCGGGAGCTGCTCCGCCGGGATCGACCGTTCAGCCGGCGATGGCCCGGCTCCGCACGATGGCGAGCACCGCCGCCGCGACATCGTCAACGGTCCGTTCCGGCTCGAAGAGCAGCCAGTCCAGCGCCACGACCAGCCCGACCCCGAACAGCGCCAGCGCCGACAGCCGCACGTCCAGGTCGGCCGCGAAATCCCCCGACGCCACCCCGGCCGTCAGCACCTCGGCGATCACGCTCACCGACTCGCCGCGCAGCATGGTCAGGGTCTGCTGCCACTCCCGGTTGGTACGCCACATCTCCGCGAGCAGGAGCTGCGCAAACGCCCGATAGCGCTGGATGTAGTCGAGCTGGGCCCGGACCAGTGCCGCGATCGCCTCCCGTGGCTCGAGCCCGTCGATCGCGGACCGGAACTCGTCGGTGAGCAGCCCGACGCCGTAGCGGAGCAGCTCCTCGAAGAGCGCGTTCTTGGAGGCGAAGTTGTAGTAGACGGTCCCCTTCGCCACGCCCGCCCGCTCGGCGATCTCGTCGACGGTGGTCGCGTCGAAGCCCCGCTCGGCGATGAGGATGATCGCCGATTCGAAGAGCTTCTGCCTGGTCGCATCCCGCCGTCGGGTCCGCCCGTCCGCCACACCGTCCACGCTCGCAGTCTGGCACGCCCGGCGCAGGCACACACGGCCGACGCAGACGCACACGGTCGGCGGGCGAGCGCCGAAGCGGACCTCACATGGTCAGCGCCGGATGCAGCGCACTCGGGGTGAGCACCCGCTGCCGCCGAGCCGTGAGCGTGGTCAGCGCGAAGGCGGCCACGGTGATCGCGGCGAGCACCCCGGCACCGACCCAGACGACCGTCGCGGAGCCGCCGACGAGCAGGTGCCGCAGCCCGTCCACGACATAGGTCATCGGCATGAACGGGTGCAGCGCCCGGAAGAACGCCGGCGAGGTCGCCACCGGGTAGGTACCGCCGGACGACGTCAGCTGGAGCATCAGCAGCACCAGCGCGACGACCCGCCCGGCCGCCCCGAGCCGCGCACCGATGAGCTGCAGGATCGAGGTGAAGGCGGCGGTGGTGAGGAGCAGGAAACCCAGCGTGGCGACCGGATGCACCGGCCGCAGCCCGAGCAGCCCGACGAGCACAGCGTAGAGAAGCGCGGCCTGGGCGGCACCGATCGTGAACCCGGGCAGCCAACCGCCGAACGCGACCCGCCAGGCGGGGGCGCCGCTCATCACGTTGCGCCGGTTCAGGGGCCGCAGCAGCATGTAGGTGACCATGCAGCCGACCCAGAGCGCGAGCGCCAGGAAGTAGGGCGCGAAGCCCACGCCGTAGCTCGCCGCCGCGTGTTTCGTGTCGCGCTGCAGGGCTACCGGATCGGCGAGGACACCGGCCCGGGCGGCAGCACCGTCGACGTCGTAGCCGGGGATCTGCGCAGCACCGTCGGCGAGCCCGGTGGCGAGGCTCCGCGCACCGTCGTCGAGCGTGGCGAGGCCGGTGGCGAGCTGCTTCGTTCCGTCGGTCAGGTCGGCGAGGCCGCCGTCGAGCTGCCGGGCGCCGGTCGCCAGCCGGTAGAGCCCGCCACGCAGGTCACGGGCGCCGGTGGCGGCGGTGTGCGTACCCTCGACGAGGTTGTGTGCTCCTGTGGAGAGTGCGGTGAGACCGGCCGCGAGCTGGTCGACCTGCGCGCGGGCGGCGGCGATGTCGTCGGCGAGGCGCGGCGCGGCCTCGGCCACCTGCCGCGCCAGCGCCGCGACGCGGTGCAGGGAGTCGCCGAGCGAGCCGAGGTCCGCGCGGGTCCGGAGCCGCAGGGCGCTCGCCGCCGCATCGGCCGCGGCCTGACGAGCCGCGATGAAGACCGGGTCGACCGCCGCGTCCGGGTGCGCGTCCGCATAGGCGTCGAGCTTCGAAACCACCTCGCCGGTACGCCGGACCGCGACCTCCGCCAGCGCCGGCAGCTCGTCCAGGTGATCGGCGACGGCGTCGGCCCCGTCGGCGATGGCGGTGGCGGCCCGGGCGATCTCACCGGCGTGCTCGCGTAGGACGGGCTCAGTGGCGTCCGCGGCCCGGTCCACCATCGCCGCGAGCCGCCGCCCGCCCGCCGCCGCCCGATCGGCACCCTCCGCGAGCTGCGCGGACCCGGCCTCCAATGTGGCGAGACCGGTGGCGAGCGACGCCGCGCCGTCACTGGCGTCCGCGAGCCCGTCGGCGAGCGTCCCCGCCCCCGACGCGGCCCGCGAGGCACCCGATCCGAGCCGGCCCGCACCGTCACGCAGCCGCGATGTCCCGTCGGCGAGCTGCGAGGCACCGTCGGCGGCCTTGCCGGTCTGGGTCTTGAGGTCGCCGAAGCCGATCAGCATCCGCTCGAAGTAGGTCGCCGACACCCCGGCCGCGGCCGAGGCCCTGATCTCGGTGAACGCGCTGCGCGCGAGCAGCCCGGAGAGGTAGTTGGTCGCGTCGTCGCTGGTCACGATGAGCTGACCGGCGCGCGCGGCGGTCTCGGGCGCCGGTGGCGTGACGAGCGCGCTGGAGAAGTCGGCCGGGATCCGCAGCACCAGGTCGTAGCTGCCGTCGGCGAGCCCTGCCTCGGCCGCGGCCCGGTCGGTCCGCACCCAGCCGAAGACCTGCCGGTCGATGAGGCGGTCGGCGAGGTCCTGACCGGCGTGGACGTCTCCGGTCGGCTGGTCCTCCAGGACCAGCGCGACCGGGATCCGCTTGAGGTTGCCGTAGGGGTCCCAGAACGCGGCGAGGTAGAGCGCTCCGTAGAGCAGCGGGACGAGGGTGAGGACGACGAGCGCGGCCCGGGTCAGCCGGTGCCGCCGCATCCGGCGCAGTTCGCTCACTTCGGCAGCTCCAGGGTCAGGTCGGGCAGGTCGTGGTGCACCTCGCGGGCGGTGGCGAGGACCGCGACGCCGAGGTCGGCGAGGCCGCGCAGGTGGGCCCAGAGGGTCACGGACTCGTCGATGGTGAGCCCGGCGTCGACGTCGTCGATCGCGATCAGATCGGGGTCGGCGAGGAGCGCGAGACGCAGCATCAGCAGGTGCCGGTGCAGCGGGTCGAGCTCACCGGCGAGCAGCTCGGGAGCGACCGGCAGCGTCGCGGCGTGCCGTGCGACGAGACCGCGGTGGGCCCGCCGCCGCGACCTGGTGGGCCAGCCCAGCGGCCGGTGCAGGCGCAGCCGCTCGCCGAGGTGCTCGGCGACGGTGAGCATCGGGTCGGGCTCGTGCACGCCGCGGACCAGCCCCAACGCGGGCCGTGCGGCCGGTTCCAGGGAGCCGTGGCTGGTCCGGAAGCGGCCGGCGAGCGCGAGCAGCGCGCTGGTCCGCCCGCTGCCGCTCGGCCCGGTCAGCACGGCGAGCTCTCCGGCGTGCAGGTCAAGGTCAAGATCCCGAAACACCCACCCCCGCCTGGTACGCAGACCGAGCCCGCGGGCGGCGAGGACCCTTGCCGGTCCCGCGGGCTCGTGGTCAGTCGCATCAGGTGCGGATGACTGCTCCTGATCTGCAGGAGCCGCAGCGGTCATCTCGCACCTCTAAACTTAAACTGACTGGTCGGTTCAAAAACTTACGCGACGCTCCCCCGGCTCGCCACGTGACACCGGCCACACGCATACGATCATCGAGTGAACCTGCGGACAGCGACCTTCGCGCAACTCGACGCCAGTACCCTCTACGCGCTGCTCAAGCTGCGCTCCGAGGTCTTCGTCGTGGAGCAGAAGTGCGTCTACCTCGACCCGGACGGTCGCGACACCGATCCTGCCACCCAGCACGTGTGGCTCGAGGACGAGCGCGGCCCGGCGGCGTACCTGCGCGTCCTCGACGACGGGGAGCGGGCCCGGATCGGGCGCGTCGTCGTGGCCCCGGGCGCACGCGGCGGCGGGCACGCGGGCACGCTGATGCGGGCCGCTCTCGCCCTCATCGGCGACCGGCCCAGCACCCTGGACGCCCAGGCCCATCTCGTGGCGTTCTACGCCCGCCACGGCTACGAGATCAGCGGCGCGGAGTACCTCGACGACGGCATCCCGCACGTGCCGATGAACCGCGGCTGAGCCCGTTTCAAGCTGAGCCCGCTTCCAGCCGAGCCCGGTTCAAGCTGTGCCCGGCCAGCAAGCTGAGCCCCGGCTAGCAAGCTGAGCCCGGCTAGACCGGGGCGCTTCGGCGGCCGAGCCCGGAGACGAGGCAGACCGCGAGCGCCAGCACCGCGACCGCGACCCCCAGCGGCAGGAGCACCGTCGACGGCTCCGGCCACACCTGCTCCGGCAGCCAGGACGGTCGATCCGTCGTCGGCAGCGCAGCCCTCGCCACCAGCCAGGCGAGTGCCGCCGCGCCCACGCCCACCACGACACCCAGGGCGAGGACGGCCAGGTAGGTGAGCCGGACCGCCCGGCGCAGGCGCCGCCGGGACAGGCCCGCCGCACGCAGTGCCGCCAGGTCCGGTGCCTGCCGGGCACCCGCCACCGCGAACCCGATCGTCGAGATCAGCAGGCCTACGCCGACCACCGCGGCGACCCGGTGCATCCGCAGGGTCAGCACCGCCGGACTGAGCTCCTCCGCCCGCAGCACGTCCGCGAGCCGCTGGTCGCCGGTGACACGGAACCCGGCGCCGGTGAGCTGATCCGCGATCTCGTCGGGCGCCTCCGCGGTGAGCCAGAGCTCCAGCGCCGTGAAGTCCAGTCCACCGGCGGTCGCCCGGTACGCCGTGACGAGATCGACGATCGTTCCGCTGTTGCCGAGCCGGGGCAGGACCGGCTCCTCGCCCGCGCCGGTGGCGGTCACGACGCTGGTGACGTGCTTGGCGCGTACCCGCCAGGCGAGCGCGCGATCCGATGTGGACTGACCCGCGGTGAAGACGGCGGGCACACTCTGGACCGCGTCCGGCGGCAGGAGCCAGGTGACCTCGTCGGCGCCCGCGATCACGCCGACGGTCAGGGCGCCCGCGTGGCGCGACTCGCGGGGACGATGCCAGGCGCCCAGGTCGGTGACCGCCCCGGCCGCCGACCGGAGGGAGTGGACGGTGATGTCGGCCCCCGTGTCCCGGGCCGCCGAGACCGAGAGCGCCGCCACCCGGCAGCCGACGGCACAGGTGCCCGGCAGCGGTGCGGTGTAGGTCGACCGCCCCGGCCGCAGCGCGCCGAGGTCGACGTCGGCGACGAAGTACCGGTCGTCCTCCACGCTCACACTCAGCCGGAAAGCCTCGGGTCCCGGGTCGGCGACACCGCGGAAGGACCGGGGTGCCAGGTCCAGGTCGACGCTGACGGTGCCGCCGACGAGGCGTACCGCGGGCGCAGCGGGTGCGACCAGCTCCTCGGCCACCTGTCGCGCACGGTCCCAGCGCAGGGCATCGGGCCGGGAGAGGTCCATCGCGAGGACGGGCGGCCCACCGGTCGTGGCGATCCGGCCGACCACGACGGCGTACCGGCCCTGCGGATCGCGGGCGCCGACCCAGGCGAGCAGCGGCCCAGCCTCGTTCCCCCGGATGGTGAGCACTCGGGCGGCGCCGCTCTCCCATGTGGCCTGAGCCTTGCGGCCCGTCGACGAGATGCCGACCGCGGTGCTGACGAGGGCCAGCAGGGCGATCGTCAGCCCGGTCAGGGCCAGGAGCTGCCGACCGTGGTCCCGCCGGGTGAAGAGTGCGAGGGCGACCCCGGTCGTGACGAAGCCGCGCCGGATGACCGGCCCGGTCAGCCGCCGGAGCAGCAGCGGCACCAGCCGGGCGGCGAGCACGGCGACCGCCGCCGCGCTGAGTGTCGCCGCATAGAGTCCCAGCCCGCTGCGGTCACCACTGCGCAGCTGGAGCAGCGCGGCCACGGCGAGGGCGGTCAGTGCCACCTCGGCGACACCGCCGCCGGGACGACGCGACGGCACCGACCGCAGCGCATCGGTCACCCTGGCCCGGATCAGTGGAAACCCCGCCGCGACGACGAAGGCCAGGGCGGCGAGGGTGGCGTAGAGCGCGGCCACCGCGGCAGGTCCACCGGGCCCGTCCGAACTCGCGACGACCACGGCCGCGCCGGCCGGTGTCAGCACGACCACGAGCAGCACCGGCGCGCCGAGCATCAGCCACCAGCGGCGCAGCACCGGCAGCCCGCGCAGCGCCGGTACGCCGGCCTCCTGCCGGTCCCGCCGAAGGTGGCTGCCGACGACGATCAGCAGCGCCCACAGCCCCAGTGCCAGCACCGGCGCGACCACGACCGGCGTCATGAGGCTCGTGTAGCGGCGCTTGGCGGCGATGCGGTCCATCAGGGCGCGCATCCCCGTGTCGGGCTCGCCGATCCGGGCGTCCGCGAGGAGCCGGCGCACCTCGGCGTAGTCGCCGGAGATGAGCAGGTCGTGATCGGGCATCAGGTCCATGGACCGGTTGGTCACCGGATGCGGGACCGTGCCCAGCGTGGCGGGGACCGTCAGCATCGGCCAGCTCAGCAGATCGGTGGCGGCGCCGAAGAGGGACCGCGACCCCCAGTAGTCCTCGGCCGGGTCGAGCGGTGCGTAGACGCCGACGATCCCGACCGGCTGCTCGCCGAGACCGCGGGTGACCCACCCGGCCGAGGTGAGGTGGCCCAGCGAGATCGCGGTCTGATCGCCGAGCTTCAGCCGCGCGAGCTGCGGTTCGGGCAGTGCCACCTCGCCGCCGGCGACCGGGCAACGGCCCGCGATGATGCGGATGTGGGCGCAGGCGCCGTCGCGGTGGAGGAGCTGCGCCACCTCGAAACCGTCCCCGACGACCGGGATCTGCTCGTTGTAGATCACCGTGAACCGGGGCAGCGTGCGGGCGCGGGTCACCACCCTGGTGAAGTCGTCACTCGTCGCGCTGCCGCCCAGGGTGAGGTAACGGCTGCTCAGCGAGGCGACGCGTACCTCGTCCTCGGCCACCCGGTCGGCGACCGAGGGCGGATAGAGGGCACCGGCGGCCGCGAGGGCGCCGATGACCGCGGCGAGCCACGCGACGATCAGATAGGACCGCCAGCGCTCCCGCACCAGCAGGAGAGTCAGCCCGATCACCGGGTCTCCCTTCGATCAGGCGCCGCCGCCCCCGGCGGTGCCCGAAGATCCGACGACGAGGGTGACCGAGCCGTCCTCGGCATGGTCGATGGTGAAGAGCGTCCCCGGCGGGAACTCCTCCAGCACGTCCGGCGGGAGCTGCACGGTGCCGTCACCGGCGACGACCGCGAAGTCCTTGCCGTTGCGGCCTTCCGCACCGACCCGGCCGTCGCGGATCGTGACGACCCGGCCCAGCCGGGAGCCGACCTCGGTGTCGTGGGTGACGACCACGACGGTCGTGCCGCGCTCGGCGTTGATCGTCTCCAGCGCGGCGATCACCTCGTCCCGGCCGGCCGAGTCGAGCTGGCTCGTCGGCTCGTCGACGAGCAGCAGGCCGGGTGAGGCTGCGACACCGACCGCGAGCGCGGCCCGCTGGCGGGCGCCCGGCGGCAGGTCCCGCAGCAGCACGCCGCCCTTGCCGGGCAGGCCCACCAGGTCCAGCACCCGCTCGGGATCGTCGAGCGCGATGCCGGAGGTGGCCGCCGCCCGGCGCTGCGCCAGCCAGATGTTGCGATACAGCGAGGCGTAGGGCAGCAGGTTGCGGCTAGCGCCCTGCAGCACGATGCCGATCTGGGTGCCGCGCAGCCGGGAGATCTCCCGGTCCGAGAGGCGACCCAGGTCGAAGGTGCCGACCGAGACCCGGCCCGCCGACGGGCGCAGCAGCCCGCCGAGCAGGGCGATCAGCGTCGACTTGCCGGAGCCCGACGGCCCGACGAGTGCCACCATCTCGCCCTGGGCGATGGTCAGGTCCACACCGGAGAGTGCGACGACGTCGCCGCCCTCACCCCGGTAGATCTGCACGACCCGACGGCACGCGACGGCGAGTCCACTGTGTTCAGACATTGCGCTTCCGTCCCTCGGCAGAGAATCCATCGGCGGAGATGAGATGAACAGCGACGATCAGCGCACCGGCCACGATGGCGAGCGGCACCAGGATCGGGACGGGATCGGGCCAGGTGCGCACGGGCAGCCACGCGGCCCGGGCAGCGATCGGCAGGGCGTCCTTGGCGACGAGCCACGCGAGCGCGGCGGCACCGAGTCCGAGCAGCGTACCGAGGATGACGACGGCGAGATAGGTGCTGCGGACCGCTCGGCGTACCCGGCGGCGCGACAGTCCCGCCGTCCGCAGCGCGGCGAGGTCCGGAGCACGGCGCTCACCCGCACCGATGAAGAGGACCGCCACGAGCAGCAGCCCGATCGCGGCGATGACGGCGACATTGTGCATGCGCAGTGTCAGCGCGGTGGGGCTGCGGTCGGCCGCCGCCAGCAGGGTCGACCGGTCCTGCTCGGCGCCGACGATCAGCCCGGCACCGCGCAGCTTCTCCGCCACGTCGGCCGGGGCGTCCTCGGTGAGCCAGACCTCCATGCCGGTGAAGCGCAGCCCGTCGGCGGTGGCCCGGCGTACGGTCAGCAGGTCGATGAGGCCGGCGTCCGCGCCGACGCGGGGCAGGACCGGCACCTCACCGGCCTTTGTGGACTGAAGGACCGCGGTGGACCTGGTGGAGACCCGCCACACCGCCGTGTTCGCGGCGGTGTCCTGCCCGGTCGTACGCAGCACCGGTACGGTCGGCGCCGCGTCGGGCGGCAGGATCCAGGTGATCTGGCCCCCGCCGGACGGGGTGCCGATCGGGACGTCGGTCAGGCTGGACTTGCCCGGCAGGTGCCAGGAGGCGAAGTCGGTCGTCGTGCCGCCGGCGGAGGTGAGCGAGCGCAGCTTCAGCCGGCCCGCCACCCAGGGCGCGACCTCGATGGAGATCCCGGCGATGCGGCAGCCCTGTGCGCAGCGATCGGGCAGCTGGGAGCGGTATGTCGCCGTGCCCCGCCGGATCCGGCCGAGGGAGAACTGCTCGACCGTGAAACGCGCGTCCTCCAGCAGGACGCCGATGGTGCCGTCGTAGAGGTCCTCCGGCGCGCCCTCGATCGAGGAGGCCAGGCTCATCTCCAGTGCCAGCGTGAGCTCGGTGCCCGAGACCTGCACCGCGGCGGGCAGCGACGGGCGCAGCACGCGGGCCGCGTCGGCGGCACCGGACCAGTCGACGAGGCTCGCCCGGCTCAGATCGATCGCGAACACCTTGCCGCCGGTGGCGCTCGCCGTCTGCCCCGCCACCAGGGCGAACCGGCCCTCCGGGTCGAGGGCCTGCACTGCGGCGAGCAGCGTGCTCGCGTCGGCGCCGCTGACGCTGACGGTACGCGCGGCGCCGGTCTCCAGGCGTACCTGCTGCTCCTGGTCGATGCCGGAGACCGAGACGGCCGCCGTGACCAGGGTGAAGAGCGAGACCGCGAGCGCGGTGAGGGCGAGCAGCTGCCGACCGGTGCCGCGGCGGGAGAAGAGGGCGAGGCCGATCCCCGTGATGATGCGTCCCCGGCGGATGGCCCGGCCCGCCAGCGGCCGGACGACGAGCGGCACGACCCGGGCGGCGAGAACGGCGGCGGCAGCGGCGACGAGCGTCGCGGCGTAGAGCCCGATCCCCGAACGGTCGCCGCTGCGGAGCTGGAGCAGCGCCGCTCCGGCGACCACGGCCAGG
Source organism: Allocatelliglobosispora scoriae (assembly GCF_014204945.1). Taxonomy (NCBI): domain Bacteria; kingdom Bacillati; phylum Actinomycetota; class Actinomycetes; order Micromonosporales; family Micromonosporaceae; genus Allocatelliglobosispora; species Allocatelliglobosispora scoriae. Next base: position 488,320 of record NZ_JACHMN010000003.1, on the reverse strand, counting down.
GTGATCTCGACCAGCGGGAGACCCGTCCCACGCCTCGGCGGCACGCTGCGCAGCACATCGGCGACCTTGGCCCGCAGCAGCGGCAGCGCGGCGATCACCACGGCGGCGATCGCGGCGACGGTCATCAGGGCGGTCGAGACGAGCGCCGACAGCGACGACCGTCCCCAGCCGATGCTCACCGCGGCCGCACCGACCGGCACCATCACCGCCACGATGACGGCCGGACCACCCATGATCAGCCACCATCGACGCAGGCCGGGCAGCCCGCGCAGAACCTGTACGCCGACCTCCATCCGGTCCCGCTGCATGTGCGCGCCGACCACGATGATCAGGGCCCACAATCCGAGCGCGAGCACCGGCAGCACCACGACCGGCGTCATCAGGCGCGTGTAGTCGCGCTTCGCGGCGATCCGCTCCATCAGCGGACGCAGACCGCTGTTGGGTTCGCCGACCCGGGCGTCCGCGAGGATCGTCCGGACCTGCTGGTAGTCGCCGGACATGATGAGGTCGCGGTCGGGCAGCAGGTCGACCGCACGGGAGGCGGACTTCTGCGGAATAGTCTTGAGCGTCTCCGGGACGGCCAGGATCGGCCAGACGAGCACGTCGGTCCGCTCGGTGAAGTAGCGCCGCGCCCCCCAGTAGTCCTCAGCGGGGTCGATCGGGGCGTAGATCCCGACGACACCGACCGGCTGGGCGCCGAGCCCTTCCGAGACCCAGCCGTCCAGCGACTGCCTGGCGAGGGAGAACGCGGTCTGGTCGCCGACCTTCAGCTTCGCGACCTGCTCCGGCAGCGCCACCTCGCCCGTGGCGACCGGGCACCGGCCCGCGACGAGGCGGATGTGGGCGCAGAAGCCGTCGCGGTAGACGAGCGGACCGGCCTCCACCCCGTCGCCGGTCACGGTGACCTGCTCGGTGTAGATCGCGGTGAAGCGCGGCAGCAGCCGGGCCCGGCCGACGAGGTTGGTGAAGTCCGACTCGATCGCGGTCTGCGAGATGATCAGCGAGCGGTCGCTCAGCGGCACCGCCCGCAGCTCGTCCTCGGCGACCTGGTCGGCGATCGAGATCGGGTGCAGCGTCCCGGCGACCGCGAGGCCGCCCATCACCGCCGCCAGCCAGACCACGACGAGGTAGGAGCGCCAGCGGGAGCGGACGAGCAGCGCGGTCAACCCGATCATCGGGCTCCTCCCTGGGTGGACACCGCACCGACGAGCTTGCGGGAGGCGTGCAGCACGGCCGCCGCGACGACCACGGTGGCGGCGAGCGCGCTGAACCCGAGCGCGCGCGAGGAGACCCCCGGCGGCGGGATCGGCAGCACGGCCCACGGATCGACGAAGATCTCCGGTACGGCGACCGGCAGCCGGCTGGCGAGCATGGCGACGGCGAGCCCGGCCAGGACGCTCAACGCGGCGGGCCAGCCGTATCCGATGAGGCTGATCCGGCGTACCGCCGACATGCGCATGCCCTGCGCTCGCAGCGCGGCCAGCTCACCGGCCCGGTGTTCCCGCTCGACCCGTGCCGCGAGCAGCAGCGCGATCGCCGCGATGACGAGGCCGAAGCCGAAGAGCCAGAGCTGGTAGCGGCGTACGGCGGCGGGTGCCTGGCTGCTCAGGCTGTCCCGCAGCGCGTCGACGGTGTGGCTGCCGGTGGTGATGACGCCGAGCTTCGCGAGCTCGCCGACGATGGCGTCGTCATCGGGGTCGGCGAGCCAGACCTCCAGCCGCTCGCCCGGCACGGTGATGCCGACCGCCTCGTCCATCGCGGCGAGGTCGACGATCGCGCCGACCCGGCCGAGCCTGGGCAGCGGGGCGCTCTGGCTGCGTACGGTGACGGGCAGCGACGGCCCGCCCGAGACGGAGAACCTCGCCTGGACCGAGCGGCCGCTGAAGAAGACGTCCCCGGTGGCGAGCGCGCGCAGCGGGGCTCCGACGGGGCTGATGGTGAGCACGCACTTGCCCCGCTCCTCCCCCGCCGCGCAGCCGGGCGGCACGGTGAGCGAAAGCCCGCCGGACTCGGCCTTGAGGTCGAGCCCGACGCCGTCGACCTCCTGCGTGGTGGTCCAGGAGATCCGGTCGGCGAAGCGCTCCGGTGCGATGACGGACTGGTTCGCCTGGGCGAGGCTGTGCAGGTGCACCCGGGTTCCCCAGCCCGGGAGCGCGCGGTTGCCGTTGGTGATCTCGACGAGGCCGAGTCCGGCGATCCGGCATCCGCCGGGGCAGCGGGCGACCTCCACGGGATAGGAGTGGCGGCCCGGCTCCAGCGGTCCGGCGAGGGCGGTCTCGATCCGCCCGGCATCCGTGATCATCCGGAGCTCGACGTAGACGCGTTCGCTCACCGTGCCGGACGGCTGCAGCGGTGGCGGGCCCTCCGGCGGCAGCTCACCCTGCGGGACCGGCAGCGGGCGGGAGCCGAGCGGGTGGAGCTGCGGCTCCTCGGTGACGTCGAGGGTCGCCGTCCCGGTGGCGAGGCGGGGCTGGACGGTCTGAGCGGCACCGGTCCCGGGCTCGGGCGCGAGGTTGGGGAGCGGGCCGTACTCGTCGCGCCACAGCATCACCGAGCCCATCCGCTCCGACTCCACGGCGAGCAGCGCGGGCGTGAAACCCACCGAGGCGGGGACATGGCTGACCGCCATGGCCCGGGTGCCTGCCGGATCGACCGCGTGCACGGCGTCGCGGACGGCGCTCCGGCTCGTCGCCGCGACCGAGAGGACGCGGGCCGCACCGAGCTGCTGCTCCGCGCGGGCCGCCACGACCGTGTCGGCGCGGACGTTCTCCCCGGCGGTGGTGGCGAACCCGGCGACGGCCACGACCAGCAGGGTCACCACCCAGCGCAGGGCCGGTCGGCGGCGGGCCGTGATCCCGGCGAGCGCGATGACGAGGCGGCCGGCCCGGATCCCCCAGCGGCCCCAGACCCCGCCGAGCCAGGTGGTGAGCCTGGCGATGAGCAGGCCGACGACGACCGCGATCAGCGCCGACTCGACGGCGGCGAGCGCGGTGCCGTAGCGGGAGGCGTCGACGGTGGTGAGCTGCCAGACGCCGATCGCCATCAGCACCACGAAGATCAGTTCCACGACGTCGACCGCGCGTCGGCGACCGCGCGCGGGCACCCGGCGCAGCAGGTCGGCGACGGGCAGCCGCAGCGAGGCGAACTCGGAGGCGTAGGCGAGCGTCAGCACCGCGAGCAGCACCCCGCCGGTGAGCTCGGCGCTCTGCACGATGGCGAGGTCCAGCTCCTCGGGGAGGAGGATCGGGCCGACGCCGATGCGTACGGCGAGCACACCGGCGGCGGCACCGATCACCGTGCCCGCGCCCATCAGCACCATGGTCTGCCCGAGCGTCATCGTCCACGTACGCCACCAGCGCACCCCGCGCAGCTTGGTGAGCCCGATGTCGTTGCGACGGCTGCTGACGGTGTGGCGGACGACGACGAGCAGCGCGAACCAGGCGAGCAGCACGAAGCGGACGGTGGAGACGATGATGCCGCTGCTCAGCGTGCGCTGGTCGGCGACCGCCTTGTCCCGCAGCACCAGCGCGTCGGTCTCGACCTTCACATCCCACGGCTGGGAGCCCGACTTGACGGCTCGCAGCTGGCGACCGAGGTCGCCGTCGTAGGCGGCGAGGGTGAGCCGCACGTGGTAACGCGTCGTGAGGTTGATGCCCTTGAGCCCGGTGAGGGTCTGCGCGTCGGTGAAGAGCGGGTCGGCCGCGGCGGTGGCGGGCTGCCAGATGCCCTCCCAGTAGGGATCGGCGCGGTCCGCGGGCTGATAGATGCCGACGACCTTCACCGCCACGGGCTTCGTCAGCCGCTCCACGGGCAGCACCACGGCCTCGCCGAGCTCGATGCCGAACTCGGCCGCCGTCCGATCGGAGATCATGATCTCGTTCGGGCCGGGGCAGGCGCCGGTGAGGATCACCCGGTCGCAGGCCTGCTCCCGGGAGATCAGCATGGCACCGCTGGCGTGGGTGCCCTTGGTGAGCCGCGCGGCGAGGCTCACCCCGCCGACGGGCGACTCGTAGCCGTCGCCCAGGGCATCGTCGACCAGCTTGTGCACGGCGTCGACGGGCACCAGCCCGCGACCGGCCTCGCGGGGCGAGACGATGACCTGGACGGTACGCATCGACTCCGGCGCCTCGCTCATGTAGCGCTGGGTCACCGACTCACCGGCCGCGAAGAAGTACCACGGCGCGGCGGCGGCGATCCCCACCGCGAGAGCGGTCAGTGCGAGCACGACCAGGCTCTGCGAACGCCGCGCCCGCAGGGCTCCCCATACCAGACGCATCACGACCCTGAGGACCGCTAGCTCCGCAGGTGCGTTGCCGCTCCCGGGTGATCGTTATTCACACGTGACCACCGCCACAGCGCTGCCGTGGCGCGGTGTCACGGCAGGGTGGCGACCAGGTCACCGATCTCGCGGCGGCGGCCCGTGTAGAACGGGACCTCCTCGCGCACGTGCCGCCGGGCGGTGGAGGCGCGCAGCTCGCGCATCAGGTCGACGATCCGGTGCAGCTCGTCGGCCTCGAAGGCGAGCATCCACTCGTAGTCGCCGAGCGCGAAGCTCGCCACGGTGTTGGCCCGCACGTCGGGGAAGCCGCGCGCCATCTTGCCGTGCTCGGCGAGCATCTCGCGGCGCTGATCGTCGGGGAGGAGGTACCACTCGTAGGAGCGCACGAACGGGTAGACGCAGATGTAGTCGCGCGCGGGCTCACCGGCGAGGAAGGCCGGGATGTGGCTCTTGTTGAACTCGGCCGGCCGGTGCAGGGCCGCCTGCGACCAGACCGGGGTGAGGCAGCGGCCGAGCTGCGTACGCCGGAAGAGCCCGTAGGCGTCCTGCAGCGCGTCCGACGACGACGAGTGCCACCAGATCATCACGTCCGCGTCGGCGCGCAGCCCCGCGAGGTCATAGACGCCGCGCACGGTCACGTCCTTCTCGCCGAGCCGCTCGAACAGGGCGTTGACCTCGCCCGACAGCTCGTCGCGCATCGCCGGGAGCGGCCCGGTGGCGCGGAAGACCGACCACATCGTGTAGCGGATGGTGTCGTTGAGCTCGCGGGTCCGGGCGGCGTTGGTCTGCTCGGTCATGTCATCAATCCTGTCAAATCATCGATTCGGTCAGCAGGTCGGCCGCTGCCTCACCCGAGGCGACGCAGGCGGGGATGCCGATGCCGTCGTATGCCGCACCGGCGAGCGTGATCGGGAGCCCGGCCAGGGCGGCGCGGGCGGCGGCGACGCGATCGAGGTGACCGGGGGCGTACTGCGGCAGCGCGCCGCCCCACCGGGTCACCCGGGTCCGCAGCGGCTGCGGCAGCGGCCGGTCGATCACCACGCTCACCTCGCTCCGGACGATGTCGACCAGGTCGTCGTCGGCCCGCTGCAGCACGGTGCTGTCGCCGTGGCGGCCCAGGCTGGCCCGGATCACCACCTCGCCGTCGGCGCCGAGCGACGGCCACTTCGCGCTGAGGAAGGTCGCCGCCTTGATCGACAGCCCCTCGGTCGCGGGCACCAGGAAGCCCGACGCCTCCGGCAGCTCGCACGCGGGCAGGACCAGCGCGACCAGCCCCAGGCTGGCATATTCCAGCTCGGCGATCGCGGTCGACGCCTCGGGCGCCAGGAAGGTCAGCATCCGGGCCGCGGGGATCGCGGGCACCGCGAGGAGCACGCCCGCGGCGGCGAGCCACTCCTCGCCGTGCAAGATCTCCATACCCTCGCCGGTACGCCGAAGAGCCGTCACCCGCACCCCGCGCCGGATCTGCACACCTGCCCTGACCGCGGCGGCCTCGGCGGCGTCGACGAGCCCCGACAGTCCCCCCGCGACGGCGCCGAAGACCGGACCCGCCCCGGCACTGTGCGCCCGGCTGCGCTGCTGTGCCTGCGCCACCGCCGCCCCGAGGGTGTGCTCGGTGGTGAGCAGCCCGTGCAGGGCCGGCATCGTGGTGGCGAGGGAGAGCAGATCGGCCCGCCCGGCGTAGACGCCGCCGAGGAGCGGGTCGACGAGGCGGTCGACGACATCGTCACCGAGCCGCTCGCGTACCAATCGACCGACGGCGACGTCCGCTCCTGGCGGGAGCACCGGTGTCCCGAGGTCGAGGTCGCGCGCGGCCTCGACCCGGAAACCGTCGAGTGTGGAGGACGGGATCCCCATCAGGGTGCCGCCGGGCATCGGCCGCAGCTCGCCGCCGGTGTAGAGGCCGGCCGCGCCGATCGCCGGGTGCACGATCGGCAGGCCGAGCGTGGTGGCGAGCCGGGCCGCACCGCTGGGGCCGCCGGTCGCCGGGTCGCGCATGAGGAACTGCTCGGCGCCGTCCTCGATGCCGTCCGCACCAGTCCTGATCTTGCCGCCGAGCCGGTCGGTCGCCTCGATCAGCGTCACATCGGCCGACTCCGCGAGCCGCAGCGCCGCCGAGAGCCCGGTGATGCCGCCGCCGAGGACGACGACCCTGGGACGGGTCATCGTTGGCTCAGCGGAGTTTCCGGCGCACCCTGCGGGGCTCCCCCGCTTCGCTCGCTCACTCCTCGGCTGAGCGCATGAACCAGCTCCACGACGCGGGTCAGAACAGTCGGATCGGTCTCGGGCAGCACCCCGTGGCCGAGGTTGAAGATGTGGCCGGGAGTGCGCGCGCCCTCGGTGAGGATGCGGGCGACCTCGGCCTCGATCACCGGCCAGGGCGCCATCAGCAGCACCGGGTCGAGGTTGCCCTGCACGGCGTAGTCGGGGCCGATGCGCTCGGAGGCGGCGTCGAGCGGGGTCCGCCAGTCGACGCCGACCACGTCGGCACCGGCCTCGGCCATCGCCTCCAGCAGCGGTGCGGTGCCGACTCCGAAGTGGATCCGCGGGACGCCGCTGTCGGCGAGGCCGCCGAGAACCCGCTGCGAGTGCGGCATGACGAAGGACCGGTAGTCGGCGGCCGAGAGGCTGCCCGCCCACGAGTCGAAGAGCTGCACCGCGCTGACCCCGGCCTCGATCTGCACCCGCAGGAAGCCCAGGGTGATCTCGGCGAGCCGCTCGCAGAGGGCGTGCCAGAGCTGCGGGTCGCCGTGCATCAACGCCTTGGTCCGCGCGTGGTTGCGCGACGGGCCGCCCTCGATGAGGTAGCTGGCGAGCGTGAAGGGCGCACCGGCGAAGCCGATGAGCGGCGTCGGACCGAGCTCCTTGACGAGCAGCCGGACCGCTTCGTCCACAAAGGAGACGCTCGTCGGGTCCCAGGCGCCGATGCGGGCCAGGTCGGCCTGGCTGCGGATCGGCTCGGCGACGACCGGACCGGTGCCGGGAACGATGTCGAGGTCGACACCGGCGGCCGCGACCGGCACCACGATGTCGCTGAAGAGGATGGCGGCGTCGACGCCGTGGCGGCGCACCGGCTGCAGGGTGATCTCGCAGACGAGGTCGGGCCGGCGGCACGAGTCGAGCATCGCGATGCCGGCCCGCAGGTCGCGGTACTCCGGCAGGGACCGGCCGGCCTGCCGCATGAACCAGACCGGCGTGTGCGACACGGGCTCGCGGCGGCAGGCGTTAAGGAACTGACTGGTCATTCCGCCCATCGTGCCACCCCCTGTGATGCCAGAGCTTGCCGGGTCGGCGCGGCGTGGCCCTGCATCGGCCAACTCAGGCCTAGGCTCTGCGGGTATGGCGCCCCCGACCACGCTGCCGCATTCTTCCGCGCAAACGGAGATCTTCACGCGCGCGGTCGATCTGCTGCGCTCGACCAAGCCTCGACCGGAAATATCCCTCAGCGAGATCAGCGCGCCGACGAAACTCGCCCCCGAGGCGTTCGCGCTCAGCGGTGAGGTGCTGCGCGACGGCGAGGAGGTCGCGACCGGCCGCCTCATCCTGCTGCACGATCCCGCAGGCCACCCCGCCTGGGGCGGCACGATGCGGCTCGTCACCTATCTCACCGCCGAGGTCGAACCCGAGCTCGCCGCGGATCCCCTGCTGCCGCAGGTCGGCTGGTCGTGGCTCGTCGACGCGCTCGATGCGTACGAGACCGGCTACGCGGCGATCGGCGGCACCGTCACCCAGACGCTCTCGACCCGCTTCGGGGATCTCACCGGACCGCCGATCGAGACCGACCTGGAGATCCGGGCCTCCTGGACCCCGCTCGGGGAGAACTTCGACGACCACCTGATGGCCTGGTGCGCACTGCTCGCCTCGACGGCCGGGCTTCCGCCGCCCGGGGTCACCGCGCTGCCCGTCAACAAGTAGGGGCGAGCCGTCACCGACGGCCCGCCCCACTCAGTGATCAAGATCACTAGCTACAGGTACGCCTCGCACGCCTTGTCGACGGCCTTGCCATGCGCCGAGGTGGGGCTGGAGAAGAACGTGTCGAGCGAGTCGATGCACTTCTGCAGCGCGGCCGCGTTGTTCTTCGTCCCCGACAGCTCCTGGTTGACCTTCGTCAGCTCGTCCTTGCCGGACTGGACCTTGATCTTCAGGTCCTCCAGCTCGGTCTTCAGCGTGGTGAGGTTCGCCTTCTGCTCGGCCACGACCTTGTCGGCGGCCTCGCGCTCGCTCTTCTCGACGAAGTAGAGCGTGGTGAACGCCGCCGTGCTGAGGACCAGCAGTGCCGTGATGATCGAGAGGATGATGATGCCGGCTCGGCTCCGCTTCGGCGGGGCGACGGGGGCCTGCGGCGCGCCGTAAGGCATCGCGCTGACCGGGTAGCCGTAGCCGGGAACGGCGCTGACCGGGGCATATCCCGGTACCGCGCTGACCGGGGCACCGTAGGCGGTCGGAGCCGCCTGGCCCGGGACGAAGACCGGCGGTGCGGGCACCGGCACCGCGCCAGGGGTGTAGCCCTGCTGCGGGTAGCCCTGCTGGGCGTATCCCTGCTGCGGGTAGCCCTGCTGCGGGTAGCCCTGAGGGGCGACCTGCTGCGGGACCGGCTGCTGCGGGTAGCCAGGCTGCGCCTCGATCGGCAGGGTCTGCTGGGCGGCGGGGACCGCCTCGGCCACCGGCTGCGGGACCGGAGCGGCAGTCTCGATCGGCGCGACGACGGGTACGGCATACGGCTGCTCGACCGGCGCCGCGGACGCCGGGTGGGAGTAGTCGACCGACGCCGCGACATGCTCGACCGACGCAGGCTGGTGGGCCGCGACGACTGGAGCGGTGGTAGCCGGCGCGCTGACCGGTGCGACGTAGGGCTGCTCGACCGACGCCGCGACGGGCTCGACCGGCGCGGGCTGGTGGGCCGCTACCGGCTCGAAAACCGGCGTGGAAACCGGCTCGACGACCGGCTCGACCGTCGGCTCAGGTGCGAGGAAGACGGGCTCGACGGGCGCGGCCACCGGCTCGACGGGCGAGTAGACCGGCTCAGCGGGGGTGTACGCGGGCTCCGCAGCCGAGTAGACCGGCTCGACCGCAGCGTGGCTCGACTCGGCCGGGGTATAGACCGGATCGACCGCGGCGTGGGTCGGCTCTACCGGCGTGTGGACCGGCTCGACCGCAGCGTAAACCGGCTCTGTCGGCGTGTGGACCGGCTCAGCGGGCGGATACGTCGGCTCCGCAGGCGTGTAGGTCGGCTCGACCGCAGCGCGGGTGGACTCAGCCGTGGCGTGGACCGGCTCCACCGGGGTGTAGACCGGCTCTACGAGGTTGTAGACCGGCTCCGCAGGCGGATACGTCGGCTCCGCAGATGTATAGACCGGCTCGACCGCGGCGTGGGTCGGCTCTACCGGGGCGTATGTCGGCTCGACCGCAGCATGGCTCGACTCGGCCGGGGTGTAGACCGGCTCGATGGGGGCCGTCGGCTCGACGGCGGGCAGCGCCTCGGTCGGGGCGTAGGACTCCTGGGCGGGCGCGGACGGCTGCGTCGGCACCACGGCGGGGTAGGTCGGCTCTGGGGCGGCGGGAGCGCCCTCGGGGTGGGACATTTATTCTCCTATTTAAGGTTATTTCGGTTCAGGTGAGGGTCGATCCAGTGCCGCAGGTCGCGTGGCGACGGCGATCGGTGGATCAGGAGCAGATCGGGAAGCGCGTGCAGGCGACGTCGATCGGGATCGCGAGCCCGATCCCCTCGGCGTCACGCAGCTTGGCGCTAGCGATGCCGACGACCTGGAGCTGCGCGTTGATGACGGGGCCGCCGGAGTTGCCGGGGTTGATCGGCGCGTCGAACTGGACGGTCTTGCCGCCGAGCGACGCGACGTCGCGGACCGCGCTGACCACGCCCGTCGTCACCGAGCTCTCCAGACCGAGCGGGGCGCCGACGACGACGATGTTCTCGCCGGGGCTCGCCTGACTCGTCGCGGTCGCGAGGCTGGGGAACTTCTCCGTCGACTCCAGGACCGCGAGGTCCTTCTCCTTGTCGACCTGAACGATCTTGGCCGAGAAGCGCAGGTCACGGTGCGCGATCGCCACGGTACGGCCGCCGCCGTCCCAGACCGACTGCACCACGTGGAAGTTGGTGAAGAGGTTGCTGCCGCCACCGGCGTTGGCCTTGCCGACCACGAAGGCGGTTCCGCTGAAGCGCCCCGCGGTCACCCGGAAGACGCTCGGCAGCGCCGCGGCGGCGATCTTGTCAGCCTTGAAGTTGTCCTTCTCCAGGCTGGAGACCCGCCCCGCGAGCAGGTCGGCGGCGGCCTTCGCGGCATTCCGGTCGGCCGCGCTCGCGCCCTGGGCGTCGGCGAGACGGTCCTCCAGGCGATCGATGCGCAGGGCCTGCCAGGTGGTCACGGCACCCAGCGCGACGAGAACCACCGCCACGACGATCATGCGCCAGACCGGTCGACGCGGCGGTGGCGGAACCGGCACCGGCGGCTGCCCACCCGGGGGCTGCATGCCGGGCGGCTGCATGCCCGGAGGCTGCTGGGCGGGCGGGTACTGTGGCGGGTACGTGGGCTGAACCGGCGGATATGCGTAATATGTCGGCGGTTGCTGGGCGTACACAGGTTGTTGCGGCAGCTGCGGCTGCATGTGCGGTCTACCTCCCCGTTTCCGCTTCCACATGATCGCGGTCACGGCACGGGAGACAGTAGCGGTACAGCGCAAACCTGTCAGCAGTGATTCACCGAGTGCCGATCAGGCGTACCGAAACGGTGCGCATCATGTGGCCGAACAGACGCGCCGGGGGTGGCATCGCGCGCGCTACCCCCGCGTACGCATACGGTGTAAGGCGTGACCGACGTACCACCCCTGCGCCGTCGGACCCGCACCCGCACGGCAGGCGAAGGTCCGAATGACGCTGCAACAGAGGCATCATCCGAGCCCGTCGCCCCGCCCGGCGACCCGGGTCCGCCCTCCACGCCCCTGACGGCTCCGGCCGAGGGGACGCCCGTCCCTGCCACGACCTCGGCCCAGCTCGCCGAGATCATCGACCGCTTCAAGGGCGGCGTGGGCCCTGTCGCCCTCGACGCCGAGCGTGCCTCGGGCTACCGCTACAGCCAGCGGGCCTACCTGGTGCAGCTGCGGCGGCGTGGTTCCGGCACGGCTCTCATCGATCCCGTGCCGCTGCCCGACCTCTCGTCGCTCGACGAGGTGCTCGCCGACACCGAGTGGGTTCTCCACGCGGCCAGCCAGGACCTCGCCTGCCTCGCCGAGGTCGGACTGCGTCCCCGTAAGCTCTTCGACACCGAGCTCGCGGCCCGGCTCGCCGGGTTCGAGCGGGTCGGCCTCGCCGCGCTCACCGAGCAGCTGCTCGGCCGTTCGCTGGAGAAGCACCACTCCGCCGCCGACTGGTCCAGCCGACCGCTGCCGGAGTCCTGGCTCACCTACGCCGCGCTCGACGTCGAGCTGCTGGTGGAGCTGCGGGACCTGCTCGTCGAGGAGCTGGCGAAGCAGGGCAAGACCGAGTGGGCGGCGCAGGAGTTCGCCGCGCTCGTCGTGGGCGGGGGCCAGCCGGCGAAGGTCCGGGTGGATCCGTGGCGGCGTACCTCCGGGATGCACCGGGTCCGCGGTGCGCGCGCCCAGTCCCGGGTACGCGCACTCTGGTACGCCCGCGACACCATCGCCTCCCGGCGCGACACGGCACCGGGCCGGGTGCTGCCGGACACCGCGATCGTGGCCGCCGCCGAGATGGACCCGAAGGACGAGCGCGAGCTGCTGCTCCTGCCCGGCTTCGGCGGCCGCTCGATCCGTCGCCTCGCCCAGACCTGGCTCGATGCGCTCGCCGAGGCGCGGGAGCTGCCCGACAGCGCCCTGCCGACGACGCCGAGCTTCGACGGGCCGCCTCCCCCGCATCGCTGGAGCGAGAAGGACCCGGTCGCGGCGGAGCGTCTGGGCCGGTGCCGCGCGGTGGTGATGAGCATCGCCACGGAGCTCAACGTGCCGCCGGAGAACCTCATCACGCCGGAGACCGTCCGCCGTCTCGCCTGGGAGCCGCCGGACCCGATCGACGTGACAACGATCACTGCGGAGCTCGCTCGGTACGGTGCCCGGCGCTGGCAGATCGACCTGCTGGCGACGGAGTTGGCGGGGGCACTCCCCAACTAGTCTTACTCGCGAGTAACATCAGGGGTACCACCTACTCTCCCGAGGAGGCTCAGTGCCCCGCTCCGTTCGCGACGTCGTCTTTGTCGACGGCGTCCGCACACCGTTCGGCAAGGCCGGCGGCGTCTATTCGCAGACCCGCGCCGACGATCTCGTCATCCGCTGCATCCGTGAGCTGCTGCGCCGCAATCCGCAGCTGCCCCCGGAGCGGGTCGACGAGGTCGCCATCGCCGCGACGACCCAGATCGGCGACCAGGGCCTGACGATCGGGCGCACCGCCGCACTCCTGTCCGGCCTGCCCAAGACCGTCCCCGGCTACTCGATCGACCGCATGTGCGCGGGCGCGATGACCGCGGTGACCACGGTCGCCTCCGGCATCGCGTTCGGCGCCTATGACGTGGCGATCGCGGGCGGCGTCGAGCACATGGGCCGCCACCCGATGGGTGAGGGCGTCGACCCCAACCCGCGCATCCTCGCCGAGAAGCTCGTCGACCCGTCCGCCCTCGTCATGGGCTCGACGGCGGAGAACCTGCACGACCGGCTCCCCGAGGTCACCAAGCAGCGGGTGGACGCCTACGGCCTCGCCTCGCAGGAGAAGACAGCAGCGGCCTACGCCGCCGGCAAGCTCCAGCCCGACCTCGTCTCCGTCGCCGTGCGCGACGCCGACGGCGGCTGGGGACTCTCCACGGTGGACGAAGCGCCCCGCGCCACCAGCCTGGAGAAACTCGCCACGCTGAAGACCCCGTTCCGTCCGCACGGCCGGGTCACCGCCGGTAACGCGGCCGGACTCAACGACGGCGCCACCGCCTGCCTGCTCGTCGCCGGCGAGGTCGCCGAGGAGCTCGGCCTGCCGGTCGGGATGAAGCTGGTCAGCTACGGATTCGTCGGCGTCGAGCCGGAGATCATGGGCATCGGCCCGATCCCGTCGACCGAGAAGGCATTGCGCCTGGCCGGTCTCACCATCGACGACATCGGCCTGTTCGAGCTCAACGAGGCCTTCGCGGTGCAGGTGCTCGCGTTCCTCGACCACTTCGGCATCTCCGACGACGACCCGCGCGTCAACCCGTGGGGCGGCGCCATCGCGATCGGGCACCCGCTCGCCTCCTCCGGCGTACGCCTCATGACCCAGCTCTCCCGCCACTTCGCCGAGCACCCGGAGGTCCGCTACGGGCTCACCGCGATGTGCATCGGCATCGGCATGGGCGGCACCGTGATCTGGGAGAACCCCAACTGGACAGGAGAGTCGAAGTGACCGTCGTCAACCCCAGCGAGGTAGTCACCAAGGCGCTCCTCCGGTCGGTACGCGTGCCGGGGCTCGACAAGCCCGCCGCACTGATCACGCTCGACAACGGGCTCGACCACACCAAGCCCAACACGCTCGGCCCGGCGGGGCTCGCCAGCCTCGACGAGGCGATCACCACCGCGCTCGCCGCCGACCCGGCCTTCATCGCCGTCACCGGCAAGCCCTACATCTTCTGCGTCGGTGCCGACATCACCGGGATCGCCCTCGTCACCGAACGGGAGCAGGCTCTCGAGATCGGTCAGCTCGGGCACCGGGTGTTCGCCCGGTTGCGCGACAGTGGCGTACCCACCTTTGCCTTTGTGAACGGCGCTGCGATGGGCGGCGGCCTGGAGCTGGCGCTGCACTGCCACTACCGGACGCTCAGCTCGGGCGCTGCGGCGCTCGCGCTGCCCGAGGTGTCGCTGGGCCTCGTGCCCGGCTGGGGCGGCACGCAGCTGCTGCCGAACCTGATCGGCGTCATCGGTGCCGCGCAGGTCATCGTGCAGAACCCGCTCATGCAGAACAAGATGCTCAAGCCGAAGCAGGCCCACGAGCTCGGCATGTCGGACGCGCTCTTCGAGCCGGCCGACTTCCTGGAGCGGTCGCTGGAGTGGGCCGCCGGTGTCGTCGGCGGCACGATCACCGTCGAGCGGGCTGAGGTCGACCGCAGCGAGATGTGGGACGCCGTCCTGGGCTTCGCCGGTGGCGAGCTCGACAAGAAGCTGCACGGCGCGTCCAAGGCCGCGACGAAGGCCCTGGAGCTGCTGGCGCTGGCCCGCACTGCTTCCTTTGAAGACGGCACGGCCGCCGAGGACGAGGCGCTCGCCGACCTGGTGATGAGCCAGGAGCTGCGGGCCGGGCTCTACGCCTTCGACCTGGTGCAGCGGCGGGCCAAGCGCCCGGCCGGTGCACCGAGCCCCACGCTCGCCCGCGACATCACCAAGGTCGGCGTCGTCGGTGCCGGTCTGATGGCGTCGCAGCTCGCGCTGCTGTTCGCCCGGCGCCTGGAGGTGCCGGTGGTCCTCACCGACCTCGACGCCGAGCGGGTCGCCAAGGGTGTCGGCTATGTCCACAACGAGATCGACAAGGCGGTCGCCAAGGGCCGTATGGCCGTCGGCACCGCTGCCAAGCTGCGCGGACTCGTCACCGGCAGCGTCGACAAGTCGGCCTTCGCCGATGCCGACCTCGTCATCGAGGCGGTCTTCGAGGACCTCGGCGTCAAGCAGAAGGTCTGGGCCGAGGTCGAGCAGATCGTGAAGCCCGACTGCGTGCTCGCCACCAACACCAGCTCGCTCTCGGTGACCGCGCAGGCCAGCGGCCTGGAGCACCCCGAGCGCGTCGTCGGCCTGCACTTCTTCAACCCGGTCGCGATCATGCCGCTGCTGGAGGTCGTCCGCGCCGAGCAGACCGACGACGCCACGCTCGCGACGGCGTTCGCGGTCGGCAAGAAGCTGCGCAAGTCGTGCGTGCTGGTGAAGGACGCTCCCGCGTTCGTCGCCAACCGCATCATGACCAGGCTCTTCTCGGAGATCTACGCCGCGATCGACGCGGGCACCCCGGTCGACGTCGCCAACCGCGCCCTCGACCCGCTGGGCCTGCCGATGCGCCCGTTCGAGCTGCTCCAGCTCGTCGGCCCGGCCGTCGGCGCGCACGTCGGCACCGTGCTGCACGAGGCGTTCCCGGACCGGTTCGGCCTGTCGGCCAACCTCGGCGCCATCGTGAAGTCGGGCCTCCCGCTGATCGTGGATGAGGAGGTCAACCCCGAGGTGGTCGCGCTGCTGCAGGTCGGTGACGCGCCGCTGTCCGAGGCGGAGGTACGCGACCGCGCCGTCGCCGCCCTCGCCCAGGAGATCCGGATCATGCTGGACGAGGGTGTCGTCGCCGACCCGGCCGACATCGACCTCTGCATGATCCTCGGCGGCGGATGGCCGTTCTACCTCGGTGGGATCACGCCCTACCTGGACCGTTCCGGCACGTCGGAGAAGGTGACGGGCAAGCGTTTCGCCGCCCCCGGCGTAGTCACCCTCCCCGCGTAAGGCTCGCTCTCATGATCGGCGCAACTCTTCAAGAGTTGCGCCGATCATGCGGTCGGTGATCACACCGTTTCCCCAAACTTGGTGCGATCACCACGCGCGCGGCCCGAAGATCACGTCGCTTTCCCTGAAGCAGACGTGATCTTGGGCATTGATCACGTCTGCTTCAGGGAAAGCGACGTGATCTCCCACGGAGAAGATCGCGAACCCGCGCCACGCGGACCAGCCCGAGCAACCACCCACCTCCTCGTCGGCGAGCACTTGAAATCCGCGCCCCAAGATCGCCGCAACTCTTGAAGAGTTGCGGCGAATAACACCAACTCTTCAAGAGTTGCGACGATCTTGGGCGCGATGGTCTGGGGGCGCGGCGGCCTGGGGGCGCGGCGGTCTTGGGGCGCGGCGGGTCAGGGGAACGACGGGGACGACGACGCCGAGCGCAACAACGTCGGAGCACCGCTCCCATCGGCGGGGACGGCATAGATCGCGCCGTTCACCCCGTAAGCGACCGTCGTCTCGTCGGCCCACGCGGGCTGGTCGTCCACGGAGAGCACCTCCGCCAACGCAACCGACGGCGCCGACCCCGTCACTGAGAACCCCGCCAGCGGCGCCACATGCAGCCGCCACCCACCGGCGACCCGCTTCTTGTAGGCGATCCGCGTCCCGTCCGGCGACAGCGACGGGCACTCCACGTCGGTCCCGATCGCGACGAGCGTCCGCGCGACCAGGTCGCCTCGCACCAACCAGGTCCGACCAGCCAGCGCCATCGTGGCGTAGAAGGTCCGGTCATCGGCGGCGAAGGTGATCCCCCAGTAGTTCACGTGCTCGTCCATCCGCACGATCACCCCGTTGATCGTCGCGCTGAAGTCCTCCAGGGAGCCGTAATGCTCCCCGGTCGACAGGTCGTAGACGCCCGCGATCGTGGAGAACTCGCCGTCGCGCAGGTAGGAATCTCCACTGTGGAAGACGGTCCAGGCGACGAGGCGGCCCGACGGCGAGACCCGGGCGCGGCTGGGGGTGCCCCAGAGGTCGATCGTCTTGCGCAGCACCATCTCCCGGTCGAAGATCGCGGCCTGGAAGCCCATCGGCAGGGCGGAGCGCAGGCAGATCAGGGTGCCCGCGGCGGCGTAGGAGCGCTGGCACGCCGGTCCCGTTCCGGCGGTGCCGGAGGGCGCGGTCTGGCGTACCCGCTGATCGGTTGTGGAGACGGCGATGAGCGTGCCGGGCCGGGTCAGGTCGAGCGGCGCGGCCTGGGCCTCGGTGCTCGGGAGCGCGCGCCAGGTGACGTAGCCCGCGCCGCCGAGCACGAGGGCGACGATGAGGGCGATGCCGACGTGGCGCTTGTTCATCGTGCGGCCCGGAGCGTGAGCAGGCCGAGTGCGGCCGCGAGCGCGACCGCGTAACCGGTGAACGCCCAGGTCAGAGCGAAGGCCTGGGCGGCGAAGCCGAAGCCGACCGCGCCGAGCGACCGCGCCAGCGCCTGCACCGTCTGCACCACCGCGAGCCCGCTGGCGCGCAGCTCCGCGGGGAGGAGCGGTCCGGCCTGCGCCATCAGCACGCCGTCGGTCGCGGCATAGAAGATCCCGTGCAGGAGAAGGGCGGCACCCGCGACCCACCACCCCGCCCCGCCGACCGCGACGAACCCGTATGCCCCGATGAGCAGGGCGTGCCCGGCGAGGAAGACCCGTCGACGCCCGAGCCGATCCGCGAGCCTGCCCACCGGGATCGCCGCGACCATGAAGGTGAGCGCGGTCCCGAGCGGCAGCAGCGGCAGCAGTTCGCTGGGGAGCCCGGCGCTGCGCTGCACGGCGAGGAAGAGGAACATGTCGCCGACGGTGAGCAGCCCGAGCAGCCCGGCGGCGAGGCAGATCCGCCGCAGTTCGGGGCGCAGCAGCAGCCGGACCCCTTCGCGGACGGCGATCGGGACCGCGGGTCGGGCACCGGGCACGTCGACGAAGAAGATCAGGATGAGGACGGCGATCGCGCCGAGGCAGAAGCTCGTCACGAAGACCGTGTCGTAGCCACCCGCCACCAGCGTGATCAGGGCGAACGCGATCAGCGGCCCGATCAGCGCACCGGCGGTGTCCAGCGCCCGGTGCACGCCGAACGCCCGCCCCAACGTCTCCGGCGGAGTGGCTGCGGTGATCATGGCGTCGCGCGGTGCGGTACGGATCCCCTTGCCGACCCGGTCCGCGGCGATGGTGGCGCCGATACCGGCGGCGGAGGCCCCGACCAGCGGGAAGGCGAGCTTGGTGAGCGCGGAGATGCCGTAGCCCGCGACCGCCACCGCCTTGGGGCGCCCCCACCGGTCGGCGAGGTGCCCGCCGCCGAGCCGCAGCAGCGCCGTGGCGCCGGTGTAGAGGCCGTCGAGCAGTCCCAGCTGCAGGTAGCCCAGCCCGAGCCCGTAGACGAGGTAGAGCGGCAGGATCGCGGTCACCATCTCCGCCGACGCGTCCGTGACGAGGCTGACGATGCCGAGGCCGATCACGGTCGCCGGGACCGCCCTGGTTCCGCCGGGAAGGGACGGAGTGGTGACGTACACGCGGGTGCTACCTCCGGGGTTGTGCTGAAGCGGAGATCGGCCGGAGGGGGTCCTCGTCCCTCCGGCCGCCTCTCCACACCGAGCTACGACGTGACGATCGCGATGTCGTCGACCTGCGCCTCGAAGAGGCTTGCCGTGCTCGCGTCCGCTGCGGTGATCAGCAGATAGACCGACCGGCCCGCGTAGGCCGAGAGGTTCACCGTGGCGGTCTGCCAGGCACCGGCGACCTCGGTCGCCGCACCCAGCCGTTCGAAGACCTTGGTCGTGGTGGCACCGTCGACGACCGAGATCCGCAGATAGTCGGCGGTCGAGGAGTTGCTGCCGTAGGCCACGTTGGACTTCAGCGACAGCGTCAGCGTGCCCGTCGGCAGCGTGATCAGCGGCGAGCGGGCCGAGGTGGTGCCGCCGTCGAGGTCGTTGGCGCCGTAGCTCGATCCGGCGAGTCGCCCGGTGACGAGGCAGTTGACCCCGCTCGGCGTCGTGCCGAGCTGCTTGATCTGGCTGTTGACGGTCGAGGTGGTCTGCTCGGGGTCACCGCGTTCGAGCCGCCCCGAGGTCGCGGTGTCCGACCCGGCCGGGTTGATCGTCCAGCCCTTGTTCGTCTCGAAGTCGTCGGTGAAGACCGTGCCGCCGCCCGCGGTGACGGTGAGCTGGATCGTCGCCGTCCTGGTCAGCGCGCCCGACGTGCCGGTGACGGTGAGGTTCGTGGTGCCGAGCGCGGCGGTCGCCGAGACGGTGAGGTTCAGCGTCGCGGTGGCGGTGCCGTTGGCGGGCGGCGTCACCGAGGGCGGCGTGATCGCGGCGGAGACGCCGGTCGGCAGGCCCGAGACGGTCAACGCGGTCGCGGCGGCGAAGCCACCGGTGCTGGTGACCCGGACCGTCGCCGACCCGGACGAGACCCGCGGCACGGAGAGCGCGGTCGGGACCGTGGTGACGGTGAAGTCCGGTGAAGTCGCGGCGCGCTTGCAGGTGCCGGTCACCGAATCGGTGAAGGTACGCCCGGCCACCGGTACGAAGGCCGCGGTGTATCCGGTCGCCGTCAGCGTCAGCTTGCCCACGCCGTAGGTGTTGTTGTTGCTGACCTCCACAGTGGCGGCGGTGGGGCTGGTGGTGGTGTAGAGCGCTCGCCCGCCGGTGCCGATGAGCAGCTCGCGGATGCCGTTGACGGTGTCCTTCGTGCCGTCGGGGCGGGACATCGCGAAGCGTACGTAGTTGTGGTCGTGCCCGTTGAAGACGAGGTCGGCCTGGTTGTCATAGAGCGCCTGGAAGAGCGGCAGCACGTCGGTGTTGTCGCCGTAGCTGCCCTTGGCGAAGCGCGGGTGGTGCCAGTAGGCGGCGGTGCACGGCTTGGTGTTGGCGGTGAGGTCGTTGCGCAGCCACACCTCCTGCGCCGAGCCGGCCGTCATCGCGATGTTGGAGTTGAGCGCCACGAAGTGCCAGTCGCCCACGTTGAAGCTGTAGTAGCCCTGGCCGCGCTGACCCGCCCGTCCATTCTGGACACCGGAACCGTTGAAGTAGTCGAAGTAGCCCGCGGCGCCCGAGGTCTGGTACTCGTGGTTGCCCGGCGCCGGATAGGTGATCGACTTGAAGGCACCCCACGTGGGCTGGTAATTCGCGTTGTACTCCGCCAGCGTGCCGCTCTCGTAGGCGTTGTCGCCCATCGTGATCACCGCGGTCGGCGCCATCGCCGTGACCAGGTCGTCGGTCTGGTTGCACGCCTCACCGCAGATGTCACCGGCGGCGGCGACCGTCACCGTCGCGGCCGCGAGGGGCTGCGCGCCCGACTGCAGTGCGTCGATCGTGAAGCGGCTCGCCGGATCGGCGATCGCGGGGCTCACCTGGACGCAGTCGCCGCGCAGCGCACGGGTGTGAAACGCCTGGCCGGGCCAGTTCTTGGCGGTCAGGACCGTGCTGCCGCCCGCCGAACCCGTCAGGGTCAGCCGGTCCGACCCGCGCAGGGCCAGCTCCGTGAAGCGCAGTCGCAGCCAGTGGGCGCCCCGGTCGCAGACGAGCTGCGGTGCCGCCGCCACACCCGCGCCGCTGACGGCGACATGGCGGGCCAGCGTGCCCGGCTCGGCGAGCTGCGCCACCTGGGCCGCCGGCTCCGGCAGCACCATCGCCACCAGGTCCGGTGCCGGGACAGTGGCGGTGGCCGGTCCGGCACCGACCAGCAGGCCGCCGACGAGGAGGAGTGCGGCGGATCCGCCGCTTCGCAAGAATCGCATCGTGTCCCTCGTCCGGCGTAGGGCTATTCGGTGCCTCGAACCCTAGCCAGGCGACGACCTTCGTCAATGCCATCAGCCATAGCCGTCTGGATAACCCTGGATGCATACTCACGATCGGGGGACGGTGTCCTTCTTTAGTGTGGCTTGCTGCCGCATCGAGGCGAGGGGAGGTGGTTGAATCGATGGGGGCCGGTGCGACCGAGTTCAGCGGAAGCCTGCGCGCGGCGATCCAGCGCAGCGGACTCAGCCTCGACGACCTCGCCCGCCGACTGCGCGAGCGGGAGACCCCGCTCAGCGCGAGCACGATCAGCTACTGGCAGACCGGCGCCACCCAACCGGAACGCCTGGGTTCGCTCGCCGCGCTCGCAGCCCTGGAGGAGATCCTCGGCGTCCCGTCGGGCGCGCTCGCCGCGCTGGTCGGGCCGCGTCGGCCGCGCGGCAGCTGGCTGCCGAAATTCAACACCAATCTGCGGTACGACGCCTTCTGGTACCACCCGGAGTCGGTCCTGCGGGTGCTGGCGAAGGTCGACGCCACCCCCGACGATCTGGCTCAGCCGCTCAAGCTCTCGCAGAGCGTCGCCTACCGGATCGACGCGCAGGGGTGTGAGGAGTCGATCCACGTGCGCCGCATCGTCCGCGCCGATCGTGACGACACCCGCCGGGTCATCTTCGTCTCCCGCTGCGCCACGCTGCCCCAGCCGCCGACGGTGACCTTCGCCGAGGGGTGCCGGCCGGCGCGCTTCCGGGCCGACGTGCCGAGCTCCACCTGCGTCTTCGAGTTCCTGCTGGACTATCCACTTGCCGCCGGGGAGCTGGCGATGATCGAGTTCGGCCTGCGCTACCCGCCCGGCCAGCACCAGAACTACATCCGGCTGGAGATCTCCCGGCCGTCGCGGGACCTGACGCTGCAGGTCTCGTTCGACCCGAGCCGGGTGCCGGCCCGCTGCTACAGCCACTATCAGCCGCGCAACACCCTGCCGGTGCAGCGGATCCGGGAGGCGGAGATCGCCCGGCCACCGCACACGATCCAGTTCATCACCCTGGACCCCACGCCCGGCGCCTACGGCGTGACGTGGGAGTGGTGAGAGCCGTTCCTGCGGCGCAAGCCGCGCCCGTGTCACGTTTTGCAGCAAAGCGTGGCCATTCCCGCGCCGAAGGCCACGCTTTGCTGCAAAGCGTGGCGCGTTGCAGCACGGAGCGCGGTGCCGACGAGTGCGGTGCGGTGATGCGGGGTCAGGCGCGCTCGCCGAGGCTGCGCTCGACGCAGAACTCGTTGCCCTCGGGGTCGGCGAGCACGGCCCAGCCGGTGCCGTCGCCCTTGCGGTGGTCGTCGACGAGCTTGGCGCCGAGCCCGATCAGCCGGTCGACCTCCTCGTCGCGCTTGCGATCGGTCGGCTGCAGGTCGAGGTGGAGCCGGTTCTTCACCGACTTGCCGTCGGGCACCTGCACGAACAGCAGTCCCGGGCCCTCGCCGTCGGGCGCGATGAGCAGGGACGCTGGATCCCCCGGCTTGTCGTCGGGGTGACGCGGATAACCCGTGACCTCGCTCCAGAACCCGGCGAGGGCATAGGCATCGGCACAGTCCACTGTGATGTGTCGAATCAACGCAGTCACCCGGCCGATGCTAGTGGCAATGCCACGGTCACCTCTAGTCCCCCGCCGGGAAGGGCGATGGCGCTCACGGTCCCGCCGTGCGCGTCGCAGACCGCTCGGACGATGGAGAGGCCGAGTCCGGCGCCCCGGGCACCGGTTCGTTCCCGGCCGCCCCGGCGGAACGGCTCGAAGAGCCCGGGCACGTCGGCCTGCTCCACCTCGAATCCGGTGTTGCCGACCACCAGCGTGGCGTGGTCGGCGGTCGAGGCGGTCCGCACCCAGATCCGGCCGCCGCGGTGGTTGTAGCGCACGGCGTTCTCGATCAGGTTGCCCGCGAGCCGCTCCAGCAGGCTGGGGTCGCCGACGACCCGCGACGCCTCCAGGTCGACGTCGATGCCGAGGGCGAGCCGCTTCACCTCGTTGCCGAGCGCCTGGATGGCCCGCGGCACCCCGTCGGCGAGATCGGCGGGTTCGCGGCGGGACAGTGCCGTCGCGGCCTCGCTGCGCGCCAGGACGAGCAGCGCGTCGACGAGGGCGTTGGCGCGCTGGGAGGCGTCGCTGACGACGGTTCCCATCCGGCGCAGCTCCTTGACGTCGGCGGTCGGGTCGGAGAGCGTCACGTCGATCTCGGTACGCATCACCGCCAGCGGCGTGCGCAGCTCGTGCGACGCGTTGGCGACGAAGCGCCGCTGCGAGTCGAAGGCGAGGGCGAGCCGGTCCAGCATCTCGTCGAAGGTGTCGGCGAGCTCGGCGACCTCGTCGTCGGCACCGGCGTAGTTGATGCGGCGGCTCAGCGTCTGCCCCGAGAGCTGCCGGGCGGTCGCCGTCACCGATTGCAGGGGGCGCAGCGCGCGGCCGACCACGGCGTACCCGCCGGCGACGCCGACCACGCTGATGGCGAGCAGGGCCAGCAGCCCCTTCGCGATGATCTCGTTGCGTGCCTCGCGCGAGATGAGCTCCTGCCACTCGCGGGCGTCGAGCTCGCTGCCGTTGGCGAGGACGACCCGGGTGCCGTCGCGGAGCTGCTCGGCCGGGTGCAGGGCGTCCGAGACGAGCAGGAACGACATGCTGATCAGCAGGATCCCGGCCCCGACGAGGAGCACGCCGTTGAGCAGGGTCAGCCGCAGGCGCAGCGTGGGGCGCAGTCGCCGGCCGCGGCGCTGGACCTCGGTCCGGACCACGGGACCGGTCACGGCATCACGATCCGGTAGCCGGCACCGTAGAGGGTCTCGATCAGCGGTGGTTCGCCGAGCTTGCGCCGCAGCGTACGCATCGTGACCCGGACGATCGTCGTGAAGGGGTCGGCGTTGGCGTCCCAGACCCGCTCCAGCAGCTCCTCGGTGGAGACGACCGAGCCGTCGGCCCGCAGCAGCTCCTCCAGCAGGCCGAACTCCTTGTTGGTGAGCTCGATGAGCTGCCCGGCCCGGTGCACGGTGCGCTTCGCCGGGTCGAGGGTGAGATCGGCCACCTTGAGGACCGGCGGCGTCACCGGCGTGGCCCGGCGGCCGAGCGCCTGCACGCGCGCCACGAGTTCGTCGAAGGCGAAGGGTTTCGGCAGGTAGTCGTCGGCACCGAGGCCGAGCCCGGCCACCCGGTCGGCGACGGAGCCGCTCGCGGTCAGCATCAGCACCCGCGTCAGCGTGCCGGAGGCGGCGAGTTCGGCGCAGATCTGGTCGCCCGGCACGCCGGGCAGGTCCCGATCGAGCACGACCACGTCGTAACGGGTGATGAAGGCGGCTTCCTGGCCCGCGTCACCGTCATAGGCGACGTCGACCGCCATCCCGTGTCTGCGCAGGCCACGAGCGATGGCATCGGCGAGGTGGCGCTCGTCCTCGATGACGAGAACACGCATCCGCACTCCTCCTTTCGTTCCGAAGCCTTGCGAACGAATGCCGCGTCGTCCACGCTTACGAACATGAGAAGACGCAGTGTACTTCGCACCGCGTTCAGTGCCGGTGTGGTCGGCCCAGGTGCCGCCCCGGCTGCGGAGACGCTCCCGACTGACCCCACTCGGCGAGTGACGCCCAACGATATCTACTTCCGCCGCTGGCGGACCGACGCCGATTTCCGGGCCGGGACGGCGATCGGCACCGTGGTCGGTGGCGACGCGATCACCTTCGGCACGCCGGCGGGGCGGCTGACCTACCCGGACCCGCACTCCGGAGCGACCGGCACCTACGAGTTCGCCACGTGGACATCGATGGAGGTCGCACCGGGCTTCGGCGCCAAGGAGATCATCTCGTCGTGGATCGCGTCCACTCCCGGCGGGAGCTGGATCCAGATCGAGCTGCGCGGCGCGACATCGACCGGCTCCTTCACGAAGTGGTATGTCGTGGCGCGCTGGGCGGCCGATGACGCCGTGCTGCGCCGCACCTCGGTCCCCGCGCAGGGCGACGCCGACGGCACGGTCTCCGTCGACACCTTCGTCGCGACCCCCGGGCGTGAGCTGCATCGCTGGCAGCTCCGGGTGACCCTGCTGCGCCCCATCGGCTCGGAGCTCACCCCGACCCTGCGTTCGCTCGGCGCCGTCGCGTCGTGCCTGCCCGAGCCGGGCCGGATCACTCCCTCGACGCCGCAGGCGGCCCTCGGCGTGACCCTGGAGGTCCCCCGGTTCTCCCAGGAGATCCACGTCGGCGAGTACCCGCAGTACGACAACGGCGGGCAGGCCTGGTGCAGCCCGACCTGCACCTCGATGGTGATGAGCTACTGGGGGGCGCTGCCGCCGACCGACGACTACGCGTGGGTCGATCAGTCCTATCAGGACCGCTGGGTCGACCACGCCGCGCGGCACTGCTTCGACTACAACTACGTGGGCTGCGGCAACTGGCCGTTCAACGTGGCATATGCGGGCCGCTA
Source organism: Allocatelliglobosispora scoriae (assembly GCF_014204945.1). Lineage (NCBI taxonomy): Bacteria > Bacillati > Actinomycetota > Actinomycetes > Micromonosporales > Micromonosporaceae > Allocatelliglobosispora > Allocatelliglobosispora scoriae. The sequence continues at coordinate 463,380 of NZ_JACHMN010000003.1, read as the reverse complement.
CGGGCTCGAGGGCTTCGTCACCCGGCTGCGCTCGCTCAACGAGGCGGAGCTCTTCATCGAGGCCGGGCTGCCGCTCGTGCTCTCGGCCTCCTTCGGCAAGCACGAAATCCCCGGGCTCGACTACTCCACCAACGGCCACCTGATCGCCCTCGTCGGCTTCACCGCCGACGGCGAGCCGATCCTCAACGACCCCAACTCCCCCACCGATGAGGATGTGCGCAAACCCGTGGGCCGAGCGGAGTTCGAGAGCGCGTGGCTCAACTCCTCGCGCGGCGTCGCCTATGTGATGCACCCGGCCGGCGCGGCCCTGCCCGACCCGCCGAGCCAGCCCAACTGGTGACGCTCAGCCCCGGCGTCGGAAGATCTCGAAGCCGTCGGAGCCGAGCGTGCACACGATCGACACCCCGGCCGCCTGGCAGTTGCGGACCGCGGTGTGCACGGTGCCGAGGAGCTGGAGCCCGCCCGCCGCGTCGAGCCGGGCGAACCAGGTCAGCGGCGGGGCGATGTTGGTACGCATCAGCACCGGCGCGTCGTCGGTGTCCCGGCCGAGGTAGGACCAGGCACCGGTCGGCCGCGCGCCGTACCCCAGCTCGTCGAGGTAGGCGACCGCCGTCGAGTTGACCTGGCTCAGCTCCGCCGGATTGTTCGTCACGGCGAGCCAGCCACCGGGGACAGCCAGCAGGTACTGCCAGGTCAGACTGCGTTCGAAGAGCTTGCGCCCGGTCACCGGATCGATGATCTCCGGATCGAAGTCCCGATCGTCGCAGAGCACGTCACCGCAGGCGACGACCCCGGCCGGGGCGTCCCGGTGCCAGACCTCCTGGAGCAGCACCGGTTCGTATTTGCTGAGCTCGCCGGCGACCGAACCGAAGTACGCGAAGCCGCCCAGCGTCGTGGCGTAGCGGATGCCCGACGCGGCGACCCGGGCGCTGGAACGCAGGGTGCCGTCGGCGGCCTCGACGCTGTAGGCGAGCCCGCCCGGATCGGTGACCAGGACGACCGGGCTCCCCGGTACGGCCTGCAGTGCGTAGATGAAGCCGGGCGACTGCACCGGTAACCGGCGCGACCACAGCTCCTCGCCGCTGCGCAGATCACGGCCTCGCAGATCGGCGAAGAACTCCTCCTCCACCATCAGGTAGGTCAGGTGGACGGCGACCTCGTCCACGACCGCCACCTGCGGCGCGGGCTCCTCCGCGAGGACCTGGCCGGACACGGGGTCGATCGCGAGCAGCATGTCGCCGCCGGAGCCGATGGCGTTCATCACCACCAGCCCGCCGCTCGCCCTCGCCCCGCTGACGCGATCGACGCCCTTGAAGGTGGCGGTCCACCGGAAGAGCCCGTCGAGCAGCTGGTAGGCGTCGATCCGCAGGACCGAACTGCCCTCCGACCGGCTCACCGCGTAGACCAGGTCGCCCACGATGATCGGAGTCGACTGGATCAGGTAGGGGTACGCCGCCACCGACACGATCCGTGCGTCGGCCACCGGCACCGGTGTGACGCCCAGGACCAGCGCTGCGAGGACGGCGAGCGCCGCCATCCGGCGGTTGCGATGGGTGTCGATCCGCTCCCGCAGCGGGCGCTCGGGCCCACGCCGGTCCCGGTAGCCCTCGCCGAGGTCGATCACGACGCTCATCGCCGACCCGCCTGAAGCGCCTTCGCCAGGTCGACGACGATCGCCTCGTTGAGGATCAGGCAGGTGAGCCAGGACCCCGTGATCGAGCAGTTGTCGAGCTGCGCGCCGAGCGGGCCGAAGGGCGCCAGCGGCCGGATCGAGAGCTTCCCGGTCGCGGGGATGGTGCCGAACCACATCCGCTCACCCGGACCGGCCGGGAGGGCGACGAGCAGTGCACCGTCGCGCTCGCCGAGCACCCGCCACCGCCCCAGGTCCATGCGCAAGCTGCCGTCAGCGGGGTTGACCAGCGTCATCGTCCCGCTGCCCTGCGGCACCGCGGCGATGAGCAGGTCGCCCCCGCTGCGGTGCCACAACCCGTAGGGCTGTAAGGAGGCGGTCCAGACGGTCCGGCCCGTGTGAACGTCGCGCGCCGTCGTCGACTGGTCGTTCGTCTCGCAGATCAGGGAGCCGCAGCGGTTCAGATAGCTGCCGCCCTGGATCTGGCTGTCCGGCGTACGCCACAACTCGCGCAGGTCGACCCGGTCGAAGAGGGCGACGACCCGCTCGTCGAAACCGTCGCTGGGATCGTCGTTCTCGTCGCGGGTGATCTCGGCGATGATGATGTCGTCATCGAAGTCCATGATGGACGCCCTCGGCGGCAGCTTGCCGAGCGGCGTGAGCTTGCCGGTGCTGATCGCCAGCGTGCTCAGGGTCCCCTCGCGCCAGTCGCTGACGAGTGCCTCCTTCACCGGCACGCCCTGCCGGATCGCCTCCCAGCCGTCGTTGGAGATCGCGATGTTGCTGCCGGCGGACTCGGCGGTCCGCCACAGGTCCGCCCCGGTCACCGGGTCGACGGATGCGATCTCGAAGCCCTGATCGCTGCCGTTGAGGAAGAGCAGCGTCGGGTGGGGCTCCGGCTGGGCGAAGGCGCTGCCCCGGCGGTCCCAGCGAAGCGCACCGGTGGCGGCGTCCAGCCCGTAGGCGTGGGGTACGTAGCCCGGTCCGTCGCCGTCGGTGTCGGGCGGCGAGTTCTGGCTGTTGCCCGAGACGACGAGGACACCGGCGACGAGTTCGGCGGTGTTCAGGCTGCTGAGCTCGGACGGGACGGACCAGAGCCGCTCGCCGGTGACGAGGTTCCAGGCGTCCATCGTGTGCCGGCCCGGCCCTAGCGCCACCAAAACGTCGTCGACGATCGCCACACCCGACTCCTGCGCCCGGTTCTCGGCGAGCACGAAGGGCGTCTCCCAGGCCGTGGGCGGCGCGGGTGGCGTGGAGGCGTCGACGCCCCAGAGCAGCCCGACGATGCAGGCGGCGGCGAGCCACGGTCGGGCCCAGCGGGCGCTTCGGTCACGCGGCAACTCGTCGACGTCGCCATCAGGCACCACGCCGAGGTCGATCACGATCTCTCCAGCCGCCGGACCCATCCCGCTCCCCACCGACTCCAGGCCGGCTTCCGGCCGGGCGCCTCATGAACGCGTTGACCCCGGCCCGTGGTTGTCAGAGCCGGAACACGAGCATGGTCCTCGTCGCGACCTGCCTGCACAAGAGCCAGTCGCCGTCGACTGCACACTCCGCACCCGGTTCCAGCCCGTCGAGCAGGTCGGTGGCGCTCACCCGGCCCGCCGCCAGGTCGACCCACCCCAGCCAGGTACGCAGACCAGGCCCGTCCGCCTGCCGCAGGACGAGCACCTCGCCGCCCCGCAGACCGACGACGCTCCAGAGATCCAGGACTGCGAGCCGTGCGCCGTCCCGAGCCCGGAAGATCGCAGCCGGGCCGGGCAGCCGGTCGGCGTCCAGCTCCCGTCCGACCACCAGCGCCTCACCGTCGGGCAGCGCCAGCAGGCTCTCGAACTGCATGTCCCGGCGCCATTGGCGGGTGCCGGTCCAGCCGTCGATCGCCTCCACCATGTTGATCTCGGTGGCGATGGCGACATCCGTCGACGGCACCACCTGGTTGATCCGGGACGGATCGAGCGGGCGCCGCCAGACCTCGGTCAGCGTGACGAGCTCGTAGGCGACCGTCGCACCGCCGCCGGTCGCCTCGCCCTGGTTGGCGACGAGGATCCCGTCCTTGACATAGCCGCCGAGGAAGCTGGGGTCGACATGCCCGCGGGGCGACGTGACGATGCCGGTCGTGGGGTCGATGAGGCGTACCCCGCCGGCGGGCGAGACGAACGCGACCGGGGCAGCAGATCCCTCCGGCGGGAAGACCGGGGTGTCGAGTGCCGCGACCGCCACGGACCACTTCTCGACGCCGCTGGCACGCCCGACGGAGATGAGCTGCGCGGGAGACGCGCGGGGCGACTCGGCATCGGAGCGGGTCGCGTCGAAAAGGATGATCGCGGGCAGTTCGGGGCGGGCGATCACGACCTCGCCGGGGTGCTCCCAGCGCGGGATCCCCGTCACCAGGTCGAGCGCGACCGTATATGCCTCGCCCCGCTGGGCGGCCCGGCCCTGCAGGTGGCTGACGATCACCAGATCGCCGACGACCGCCCTGACCAGAGAGTTGATCTCGGCCGGGCGCTGCCACAGCACCTGCTGTCCGGGCAGCTCGCGGGCCTGGATCCAGCCGTCGCTGGCGATGATCGCAAGGTTGCCGACCATCTTGATTGAGTAGGGATAGGGCACGGTCAGCGCGGTCTGCGGGCGCTGCTGGGTGGAGACCGGCACCGAGCCCGAGAGCAGCACCAGCAGCACGGCGGCGGCCACGGCGAAAGGCGCCCGCCAGCTTGTCAGGGGCCGGTCGTCACCGACGGCGAGCCGCTCCGTGTAGGACGGCTGACCGAGCTCGATCGGCGTCGCATCGGGAACATCCACAGCCGCCCTCCCCGCCGTGCCGGGGACCCGGCACGGTCAGGGAGTAGCTTAAGGCTCTGTCAGACCTTGGCGTCGAGGCCCGCAACCGCCGAATACCACGAGGTGATCCGGTCGGTGATGACCGGCGCGGTCAGGCCGATCTGGGTCAGGATCTCGTTGCGGGTGCCGTGGCCGATCCACTCCGTCTCGACACCGAGGTCGCGCAGGGGCACGTCGACCTCGTGATCGCGGAGCAGCTTGCTGATGGCGTCGCCGACCCCGCCCTGGCGGACGCCGTCCTCCAGGGTGATGACGAGGCGGTGCTCGCGGGCGAGGGCGACCAGCTCGACCGGGACCGGGCGGACCCAGCGCGGGTCGACGACCGTCACCTCGATGCCGCGCTCGGCGAGCATCGCCGCGATCTGTACGCCGAGCGGCGCGAAGGACCCGATCCCGACGAGCAGCACGTCCTTGCGGATGCCCTCGGCGAGCACGTCGACCGGGCCGATTCGGCGCAGCGCCGGCAGTGCCGCGGGCACCGAACCGGTCGGGAAGCGGACGATCGTCGGGCCGTCGGAGATGGCGACCGCCTCGCGAAGCTCCTCGCGCAGCGTGGCCGCGTCGCGGGGGGCCGCGATACGCAGGCCGGGGACGACGCCGAAGACCGACATGTCCCAGATGCCGTAGTGGCTGGGGCCGTCGGGCCCGGTGATCCCGGCCCGGTCCAGCACGAAGGTGACCGGCAGCCGGTGCAGCGCGACATCGAGCAGGACCTGGTCGAAGGCGCGGTTGAGGAACGTGGCGTAGACGGCGACGACCGGGTGCAGCCCGGCGAGGGCGAGGCCCGCCGCCGAGGTGGTCGCGTGCTGCTCGGCGATGCCCACGTCGAAGGCGCGGTCGGGGAACTTGGCGGCGAGCCGGTCGATGCCGGTCGACTCGGGCATCGCGGCGGTGATGCCGACGATGTCCGGGCGCTCCGCCGCGATCTCGACGAGCTCGTCGGCGAAGACCGAGGTCCACTTGAGACTCGGCGCGGCGAGCATCTTGCCCGTGAGCGGGTCGAACGCACCCGGTGAGTGCAGCTTGTCGGCCTCGTCGTCGATCGCGGGCTGGTAGCCGAAGCCCTTGTGGGTGACGGCGTGCACGATGACCGGCTTGCCGAACCGCTTCGCCTTGAGCAGGGCGCTCTCCAGCGCGGCCTGGTCGTGGCCGTCGACCGGGCCGACGTATTTGATGCCGAGGTCCTCGAAGAGGGCCTGCGGCGCGACCGCGTCCTTGATCCCCTTCTTCACCGCGTGCAGCGCCTCGAAGAGCGGGCGACCGACGAGCGGGGTGCGCTCCAGCGAGTCGCGGACCAGGTCGAGGACCTTCTCATAGCCCGGGTTGAGCCGCAGCGAGGCGAGGTGGTCGGCGAGGCCGCCGATCGTGGGGGCATAGGAGCGGCCGTTGTCGTTGACCACGACGACGAGCGGGTTCTTCGTCGCCGCGATGTTGTTGAGCGCCTCCCAGCACATGCCGCCGGTGAGCGCGCCGTCGCCGACGACCGCCACGACGTGACGATCCTCACCCCGGATGCTGAATCCCTTGGCGAGGCCGTCGGCGTAGCTCAGCGCGGTCGAGGCGTGGCAGTTCTCGACGAGGTCGTGCTCGCTCTCGGCCTGGCTCGGGTAGCCGGTGAGGCCGCCGCGCTGGCGCAGCGCGTCGAAGCCGTCCTGCCGACCGGTCACGATCTTGTGAACGTATGCCTGGTGGCCGGTGTCGAAGACGAACTTGTCGCGCGGCGAGTCGAAGACCCGGTGCATCGCGAGGGTGAGCTCGACCACACCCAGGTTGGGACCGAGGTGTCCGCCGGTCCGGGAGACCTTGGCCACCAGGAAGTCGCGAATCTCGGCGCTGAGCATCGTCAGCTCGTCGAGACTCAGCGATCGGAGGTCTTGCGGTGAGCCGACCGTGGGGAGGATGCCGTCGACGGTCCGACCTGCCTGCTCTGAGCTCATAACCGTGCAGTCTATCGGTGTACAGCCCAAGGTCACGTTCGCCGGAACGTCATCTTCACAAGACCTTGACATCCGGGCGGAGACGGGACACACCCGCCGAACGGAGGGCATCGTCGATCGCGGATACCCAGTAGCGTTCCGGGTGTGTCGTCCCCACGCGCCACGCGGGCACTCCTGCTTCTTCTCCTAGGCCTGATCTGCCTGGTCGGATGCACCTCGGGGCAGCCGCCGGGCGCTGCACCGCGTACCGGTCCGACGGCGTCGGCACCGAGCGCCGCGGCGGCACGGCCGCAGGCGAAGCTCCGCCCGCCCGTCGGCGACATCGGTGACGAATTCACTCTCCTGGTGGACGGGGCGAGCTGTCCCAGTGGCGCAGGCCTCACCGTGGTCTGGGACACCCTCGGCCCGATCGCCCGCATCGACCGGGTGATCGAGCCCGGCACGACCTACCTGACCGTGATCGCCGCGCCGAAGGACGCCTACGGCAGCCACCCGGTCGGCATTCGGTGCGGGGACGACGAGGCGGAGCTGGCGAGCACTCGCTATCAGCTCACGAACGCGCCGACCGTCACCGTCTACCCGTCCAGCGCCCTGCCCGGCGATGACGTGATCATCAGCGTCTCCGGGTTCTCCTGCGCCAACGACGTCAACTTCCCCGCCCGAGTCCACGCCTCCATCGCCGGCACGGGCCGCGACGATCACGCACCGACGATCCCGGGCGATATCAAGCCGGGGCGGCACCAGGTCTTCGCGTCATGCATCTGGCCGGTGCGAAATCCCCCGCAGGTGACCGGCGCTTTCTGGGTGCCGGGGATCACCCGCCTCAGCCCGGACGGCGGGTCGGGCGGGACCGCCGTTCTGATCACCGGGGCCGGGTTCGACTGCGCACGGGTCGACATCGATCTCGAGGGCACCCCGCTGGGCACCGCGGAGGTCCCGCCGGACCGGGCGCGGACGGGGGCGTTCTCCACGAGGGTGACGATCCCGGCAGACACCCGGCGCGGACGCTACCTGATCGGCGCCTCGTGCCCGGGTGCCGTGAGACCGACCGTCCCCTTCATCGTCGACAATACCTTCGTCCCCCCGTCCTACGCGGCGGCGCAGGACGACCGCAACGCCCGGAGCGAGCGAAACGTGCGGGTCGCCCTCGGCGCCGGCGCCCTGCTCCTGCTGGTCCTGACGGTCGCCGCGCTGCTGGCACGCCGCGCAGCCCGCAGGCGCAGCCGACGCCCCGGTCTGGAGATCCGCCCGGATCTCGGCGAACCCCGGGTTCAGGGACGCGAGGCCGAGGAGCGCCCGTGACGACGGTCGGCGAGATCCTGGTCCGCAGCCGTCGGCCGATCGCCGAGCCGCCGCCCGTCACCGGGGCATGAGCAGCGCCACGCACTCCACGTGGTGGGTGTTGGGGAAGCAGTCGTAAGCGCGGCACTCGACCAGGCGCCAGCCCGCCTCGCGGAAGGTCGCGACGTCGCGGCCGAGCGCGGCCGGGTCGCAGGCGACGTAGGCGACGGCGCGCGGTGCCGCCGCGACGATCGCCTTGACCACCGCCGCACCCGCTCCGGTCCGGGGCGGGTCCAGCACCACGAGGTCGATCGGTCCGCCGAGCAGGGCGCTGCCGGAGCGCAGCGGCATGGCGGAGCCGCCACCGCCGCGCGACTTCTTGGATGAGCGCTTGGGCGTGAGCACCCGCTCGACCGTGGAGTCGATGACCCGCACCGGCAGGTCGCCGAGGTTGATCCGGGCCGAGGCGATGAGGTCCGGCGCGGAGTCGACGAGGGTCACGTGGCCGGTGACGCCGACGGCGTCGCCCAGCACGGCGGCGAAGAGCCCGGCACCGCCGTAGAGGTCCCAGGCGGTCTCCCCCGGCTGGGGTTTGAGCATGTCGAGGACGGTCTCGGCGAGCGTGGTCGCGGCAGCGGGGTGCACCTGCCAGAAGCCGCCGGCCGCGATGTCGAAGTCCCGGCGCAGCGTGTGCTCGGTGACGCGGACCGACGGATCGGTCATGATCATTGCTGGGCCGCCGGACGGCGCCACGGTGTGCACGTCGTCACCGCTCGGCCAGAGTCGGTCGAGCACCGGCAGCGCCCGGATCGCCGGGTGCGCGATGAGACACTCGTCGATCGCGACCACCTCGTGCGAGCGGTGCTTGCGCAGGCCCGCCCGGTCGGCGGCATCGATGCTGTAGCGCACCCGGGTCCGCCAGCCCAGCCCTTCCGCCTCGCCCGGCACGTCGGGCAGCGCGACGACGCGCACGTCGAGCTCTTCAAGTTCCCTCGGCGGTACGCCACCGAGCCGGCTGAGCTGCTCGCGCACGACCGCCGTCTTCCACCCCAGTTGCGCGGCGGGCGTGACGTGCTGCAGATCGCAGCCGCCGCAGCCGAAGGCGTGGGCGTAACGGCACGGGGCTTCCCGCCGCTCCGGCGACGCCTCGATGATCTCGACCGCCTCGGCCCGGGCATAGCCCTTGTGCACCTCGGTGACCTCGGCGATGACCTTCTCCCCCGGCAGGGCGTGCCGGACGAAGATCACGATCCCCGGTCCGGACGCGTCCGCGGGGAGCCGCGCGACGCAGTGGCCACCATGGGCGACCTCGCCGACGAGCACCTCGAAGCGCTCGCCTTCTTCCAGCGTCACGACGTTCGCACCTCATCATCGATCGGCACCTCACCGGCGCGCGGACCGCGAGCCGGAGTATTCGACAGCTTAGCGTCGAGCTTGTCCAGGTTCTTACCGATGGACGAGGTGAGCTGCCACGGCACGCTCGTCACCATGACTCCCGGCTCGAAGAGCAGGCGTCCCTTGATCCGCAGCGCGGACTGGTTGTGCAGGATGTTCTCCCACCAGTGGCCGACCACATACTCCGGGATGTAGACCGTGACGACGTCGCGGGGCTTGTCCTGCCGCAGCGACTTCACATAGTTGATGATCGGCCGGGTGATCTCCCGGTAGGGCGAGTCGATGATCGTCAGTGGGACCGAGACACCGCGACGGTCCCACTCGGCCTGGATGTTGCGGGTGTCGGCGATGTCGACGTTGACCGTGAGCGCCGTCAGCGAGTCGGGCCGGGTGGCCTGGGCGTACGCGAGCGCACGCAGCGTCGGCAGGTGCAGCTTGGAGACGAGCACGATGGCGTGGTTGCGGGCCGGGAGCATCATCGCGTCCTCGGTCGGCTCCAACTCCTCGGCGACGTGGTCGTAGTGCCGGCGGATCGCCACCATGATGACGAAGATGACGGCCATCGCCGCGATCGAGATCCACGCGCCCTTGAGGAACTTGGTGATCAGCACCAGGAAGAGCACGAACCCGGTCATCACCATGCCGAAGCCGTTGATCATGCGGGACCGGTTCATCCGGCGCCGGACCACGGGGTCGCGCTCGGTCTTGAGCAGCCGGTTCCAGTGCCGGATCATGCCGCTCTGCGACAGCGTGAAGGAGACGAAGACACCGACGATGTAGAGCTGGATCAGCTTCGTCGTCTCGGCCTGGAAGGCGATGATCAGCACCACGGCGAAGCCGGCGAGGAAGACGATGCCGTTGGAGAAGGCGAGCCGGTCGCCGCGGGTGTGCAGCTGGCGCGGCAGGTAGCGGTCCTGGGCGAGGATCGAGCCGAGCACCGGGAAGCCGTTGAAGGCGGTGTTCGCGGCGAGCACCAGGATCAGCGCGGTCACGGCGAGGACGATGAAGTACCCCACCCGGAAGTCGCCGAAGACCGTGTCGGCCAGCTGCGCGGTGACCGTGGGCTGCTTGGGGAACGGCAGCGGCCCGATGACCTGGCTCTCCGCGCACCCGATCTGCGGATCCGCGGTCCAGCACTCGACATAGCGCAGCCCGGTCCGCCGGGCCAGGAAGATGATGCCGGCGATCATCACGATCGCGATCGAGCCGAGCAGCAGCAGGGTCGTCGCCGCGTTCTTCGACTTGGGCGACTTGAACGCCGGTACGCCGTTCGAGATCGCCTCGACGCCCGTCAGCGCCGCACAGCCGGACGAGAAGGCCCTGACCAGCAGGAAGATGAAGGCGAAGGAGGTGCCGACGGTGAGCCCGTGCTCCGACCTGATCTCCATGTTCGCCGTGGCCGCCCGCAGCTCGTCGCCCTGGACGAAGATCCGGAAGAACCCCCACCCGACGAGGATCAGCATGGCGATCATGAAGCCGTAGGTCGGGATGGCGAAGGCGACGCCCGCCTCCCGGATGCCGCGCATGTTGATCGCCGAGAGCACCACGACGATGCCGACCGCGAAGGCGACCTTGTGCTCGCCGACGGTGCCGAACATGTCGCCGAGCGCGTCCACCCCGGCCGAGACGGAGACCGCCACGGTGAGGACGTAGTCGACGAGCAGCGCACTCGCCACGACGAGGCCGGACTTGGCCCCCAGGTTGACGGTGGCGACCTCGTAGTCGCCGCCGCCCGACGGGTAGGCGTGCACGTTCTGGCGGTAGCTCGCCACCACGGTGATCATCACGACGGCGACGGCGAGAGCGATCCAGGGCGAGAAGATGAAGGCGCCCGCTCCGGCGATGGAGAGGGTCAGCAGGATCTCCGCCGGGGCGTAGGCCACTGAGGAGAGCGCGTCGGAGGCGAAGACCGGCAGCGCGATCCGCTTCGGCAGGAGGGTGTGGGCCAGCCGATCGGAACGGAACGGCCGCCCGAGGAGAAGCCGTTTCAGCAGTGACGTCGAGTTCGGCACCCACGCAGCCTAAGGTGCATACCCCATGACCGCCGCACCACCCGCCACATAGTGATCACGGGTCCGGCACAGCCGGTTCCGCCCCGGCGGACCCCACGCTGTAGGTTCCCATGGCAGGCTCTAGGTAACCGACTGGGAGGTGGCCAAGGTGCACGTAGTGATCATGGGCTGCGGGCGGGTGGGATCGACGCTCGCGCACAGCCTTGAGACGCTCGGGCACTCCGTCGCGGTCATCGACCAGGACGGTGACGCCTTCCGGCGGCTGCCGGCCGATTTCAGCGGCGTGACCGTCACCGGGGTCGGCTTCGACCGCGAGGTGCTGATCCAGGCGGGCATCGAGCACGCCGACGCCTTCGCGGCGGTCTCCAGCGGCGACAACTCCAACATCATCTCCGCCCGGCTGGCGCGGGAGACCTTCAACGTCGGCAAGGTCGTCGCCCGGATCTACGACGCCGGTCGCGCCGAGGTCTACGAGCGGCTCGGCATCCCCACGGTCGCGACGGTCCGGTGGACCGCCCTGCGGATGGTCCGGCACCTCGTGCCCGACGCGCTGCCCGAGGTGTGGCGTGACCCGACGAGCGTCGTCTCGATCACCGAGGTGCCGCTGAACCCGGGCTGGATCGGCCAGCCGCTCAAGGCGGTCGAGGATGCCTGCGGCACGCGGACGGCTTACCTCATGCGCTTCGGCCTGGGCATCCTGCCGACGGGCTCCACGGTCCTGCAGGACGGTGACCAGCTCTTCATGCTCGTCACCGACGACATCGTCGACGCCGTCCGCCACGCCACCGGCGCCGCGCCCACGCCCGCCCACTGATCTGCGAGGTTTGCCATGCGAGTCGCCATCGCCGGAGCCGGCAACGTGGGCCGTTCGATCGCCCAGGAGCTCATCGAGAACGGCCACCAGGTGATGCTTATCGAGCGCCTGCCCAAGGCGCTGCGACCCGAGCGCATCCCGCGGGCCGAGTGGATCCTCGCCGACGCCTGCGAGCTCACCAGCCTGCAGGAGATGGACCTCGCCGGCTGCGACGTCGTCGTCGCCGCGACCGGTGACGACAAGACCAACCTCGTCGTCTCGCTGCTCGCCAAGACCGAGTTCGCGGTGCCCCGGGTGGTCGCCCGTGTCAACCGCGCCGAAAACGAGTGGCTCTTCACCGAGCAGTGGGGCGTCGACGTCTCCGTCAGCAAGCCGCGCATGATGGCGGCGCTGGTCGAGGAGGCGGTCACCGTCGGCGATCTGGTCCGGCTGATGACCTTCCGGCAGGGCGAGGCCAACCTCGTCGAGATCACGCTGCCCGTCGACGCGCCCTATGTCGGCAAGCCGGTGCGCAACGTGCCGCTGCCGCCCGACAGCGCGCTCGTCGCCATCGTGCGCGGCAAGCGGGTGCTGACGCCCAGCCCGGACGACCCGATCGAGGGCGGCGACGAGCTGATCTTCGTCTGCACCGCCGCCGTCGAGGACGAGGTCCGGTCGGTCCTGCTCGGCGAGCGCTAGGGCGCCGGTGTGCGTACCCGTCGAACCGCCCAGACCGTGAGCGCGACGAGCAGCAGGTAGGGCGGGTAGCCGAAGGCGATCCGGGCGATGCCGAGCGCGGTGGGCATGTCCTGGGCGTAGAGCACGACCTGGACGCCGGTCTTCACGAAGTAGGTCGCCGCCCACAGCACCGTCAGCCAGGCGAAGGTCCGCACCAGCCGGGGGTCGTCGCGCCAGTCCTTGCGGCCGCCGTCGGCGACGACCGACCAGACCCAGCCGACGAGCGGTTGCTTGAAGAAGACCGAGCTGAGCAGCGCCACGCCGTAGCCCATGCCGATGAAGAGGCCCGGCAGGTAGAAGTCGCGGGCCTCGCCGGAGTTCCAGGCGAGGATCGCGCCGAGCGCGATGCCGAAGAGCCCGTTCATCGCGTGGCGGATCGACTGGCGCTGGCTGAGCCGCCAGGCCGCCATCGCCAGGGCGACCACGACCGCCGCGATCACGGCGAGCTTGAGTGCAGGCTTGGTGCCGATGGCGCCGAAGGTGGCGTCGTCGTCGAAGACGAGCCCGAGGATCACGTTGGTGATCACGAAGACCAGGACCGGGATGCTCGCCTCGACCAGGCCGCGCCAGCCGCCGAGCTGAGCCGACATCTGCTCGCTCAGCGGAGGGAGCGGCTCCTCCTCGTCGGACTCCGCGGCCGGGGCGTCGACCTGCGCCGGACCGGTCTTGTCGTCCCGGGTCGGACGGCCTCGCTCGAGATTCCGGGTCATAGAGACCTGCGCTCCTTCAGTGCGACGCGTCCAGCTCATAGTGGGGGTTGTAGATGACTTTACGGCCATCGCGGACCGCGATGCGACCACGCGCCGTCAATGCCCGGCCCGGCTCGATCCCGGCGATCTGGCGTCGCCCGAGGAAGACCAGCGTGATCACGTCGGTGCCGTCGTCGAGCTCGGCCTCGAGCGTGGGCAGGTTGGTCCGCGGGGTGTAGACGACCATGCGCAGCCGACCGGCCACGTTGACGACGTCACCCCGCCCGGCGGTGTCGGCACAGACGCACCCTGGTTTGGCGCTGTCGCGGCGCAGCTCCTCCGACTCCAGCTCCTGGTCACTGGCCGTGAGACGCTTCAGCAGTCTGCGCAGCCCGGATCTATCGGACTGATCGTCAGTTGCCATGGCCCCGTCGTCACACCCTCTCCATGCCGCCCCGCACCTCGGGTCGGCCTCACCGCTAGCGTACGTCGATCATCGCCATCATTGGGATGTCGGTCAGCGTCGCGGACGGGGGGAGGGCTTGCGCTTCTCCGATGCCTGGTCGGCGGCGGGCTCGGGCTCCGGCGCCGGCTGCGGGCCCGCCGCGATCGCCGCGTCGGCCATCTCCTGGGGCAGTCGCAGCGGCAGCGGCTCGCGGGCCGGCTTGGCGTCCTGGCCGCGGGCCACGACCAGCCCTTCCAGGCACGCCACGAGCGGCTCGGCGGTCGCCGGGTCGATCGCGGCCGGACCCTGGTAGACCGCCCGGACCAGCCAGCGCGGCCCGTCCACGCCGACGAAGCGAAGATCGGTCAAACCATCGGGGGTACGCACCCGGGCGCGCAGCTCGATGCCGTAACGCCCCGGCACGTCCTCGGCGGCGACCCCGTCGTTGAAGAGCGACTTGCGGATCTCGTCGCGGATCTCGTCCCAGATGCCCTCGTGGCGGGGTGCCGCGAAGACGCCGAGCTGCAGGGCGCTCTCGCCGAAGACGAGCACCACCTGCTGGATCGCGCCGTCCGGGTCGGCCTGCACCCGGATCTCCACCCCGTCGATCGCGGGAACCTGAAGGCTGCCGAGGTCGAGGCGGTTGGAGATGGGCGCCTCGCTCAGATCGAACGGGCCCACCTCGCCGCGACCGTCGGAGTCGGCCGCCGCGTCGAGCCCGGCGCGTGCCGCCGAGTCGAGCTCCAGCTGCTGCGCCGTGGCAGCGTGCCGTCCGCTCTTCTGCCGGGAGAAGATCACTGGTCCGTCCTTCCGCTCTGATGGGCGAGCACCGCGTGACCGCCCGTCGAACCGTGCCCGCCGTCACCGCGGGCCGAGTCGCCCAGCTCCGCCACGCGGTGGAACTGCGCTGCCTCAACCCGTTGTATAACAAGTTGGGCGATCCGGTCACCCCGCGAAATCGTCGCGGTGGCGACCCGATCGTGGTTGATCAGGTTCACGAGGATCTCGCCCCGGTAACCGGCGTCGACCGTACCTGGTGCGTTGAGCAGCGTCACCCCCAACTTCGCGGCGAGGCCCGAGCGGGGATGCACCAGCCCCACGAACCCCACGGGCAACTCGATCGCGATCCCGGTCCGGACCAGGCGGCGCTCGCCGGGTGCGAGCTCGACGGACTCGGCGGCGTGCAGGTCGGCGCCCGCGTCACCCGGGTGGGCGTAAGCCGGCAGCGGCAGATCGGCATCGATCATGCGAACACCTACGGCGACAGTCTCCATGGCATGTACCTCCGGGGGGAGTATGGACAGTGTGCGCGCTCGCGCACCAGCGGGCACAGACGAGTAGCCCACGCGTGCTTGCGTAGGCTACGGAGTCGTGGCACCTCAAACAGCAACGGAGACAGGCCTCGGGTCGGAACGGGCGGCGCACGCGGAACGTCTCGGTGTGCCCTGGTGGTGGTGGCCGGTCGGCTTTCTGACCGCCGGTGTCGCCGCCGCTGAGCTGGGGATGGGTGTCTCCGAGGAGCTGTCGTGGCTGCCGTACGCGATCACGGGGCTCGTCGTCGTGGCGGGCCTGCTGTGGCTGGGGCGGCTGCGGGTCGCGGTGCGCGGCTCCGAGCTGCTCGTCGACGACGCGAGGCTGCCGGTGCGATTCGTCACCGACGCGATCCCGCTCGACGTCAACGGGCGGCGCGAGCTGCTCGGCGTCTCGGCGGACCCGATGGCCTTCGTCGTGGTGCGGCCGTGGGTCGCCGGTGCCGTCCAGATCGTGCTGGACGATCCCGACGACCCGACGCCCTACTGGGTGGTCTCCAGCCGCCGTCCGCAGCGGCTGGCGTCCGCGCTACTGGCCGCCGCCGGGCGGGAGTAGCTCGCCGCCGATGGTGCCGGGAGGCAGGGCCGCCGGGCGGCGCAGGCTCAGGTCGCGCTTGATCGCCTCGCCGAGCGACTTCGTGGAGCGCCGGTTGAGATAGCTGGCGACCGCCGCGCCGGTGAGCAGCGGGCCCAGCGTCGTCAGGTTGCGGCCGAGCCGCTTGAGGATCATGTCGCGCAGCTCCTTGCGGGCCGCGGTGCCGAGCACGCTCGCCACACCGACGCCCGGCAGGAAGGGGTTGACCCCCCGCTTGCCGGCCCACGCGTGCAGCAGCGACACCGCGCGCTGCCCGCCCGTGCCCGCGATCGGCTGTCCGTAGACCTCGTGCAGCTCGCCGATGAGCTTCAGCTCGATCCCGACGACCGCCACCGTCTCGGTCGCGAGCAGCACCGGGGTGCTCAGCAGCGAGGGCGGCACGACCCACTCGACGGAGGCGACACCGCCGCCGACCGCACCGACCCCACCCGTCGCGCGCGCCGCGTTGCGGATGAGCCGCTCGGCGAGCTGGTCCTGGCTCAGCCCCGGGTAGTGCCGCTGGAGCGTCTCCAGGGTCCGGATCGGGACGTGCGGCGCGAGGTCGGTCACCGCGTCGGCGACCCACTTCACCGCCTTCTTGGGCATGAAGAGGGCGCTCACGCCACGGCCGCGCATCGAGCTCACCAGCCGGCTCAGGACCTTGGTGCGTCCCGCGCGGTCCAGCTCGCCCTCGGCGAGGGCCACGACCGCCGCCGACAGCTCATCCGGGGGTACGGCCAGCGCCGGCTCCTCCGGCTGCCCGGTGGCACCGACGCTGGGTGTGGCGGTGCCCGACGAGTCGTCGTCGGGCACCTGGTCCTTCTTCTGTGACATGGTCGCCTCCGGGTTCTATGCGACCAGTTGACCGGGGACCGGTCAAGCGGCCGTTCGCTCGTCCCGGCGTCAGGCGCATTCCCTGCATATCGGGAGTCCATTGCGCTCGCCGGCCAATTGGCTGCGGTGATGCACGAGGAAGCAGCGCGAGCAGGTGAACTCGTCAGCCTGCAGCGGCACCACCTTCACGCTGAGCTCCTCGTCGCCGATATCGGCACCGGGTAGCTCGAAATTCTCGGCTGCCTCGGCCTCATCCACATCGACGCTGGCCGACTGCGAGTCGACGCGACGTGCCTTGAGCTCCTCGAGGCTGTCCTCACCGAGTTCAGCCTCGTCTCTGCGCGGGGCGTCATAGTCGGTGGCCATCGGTTGTCTCACACTCCCGTATTCAATGTGCTGGTGCGGTACGGCACGGTCCGGGCGGGCCGAGCAACGCGGGGCACTGTATCCCCGGCGAACGCGGCACCTTACCGCGCCCGCACGGGTGTTTGTACGCCCACGCGCGCCGGGATGTTCCCAATGTGACTGAGCCGACAGCATGGCGAGACATAAGGTAGGGGTCGGACCGCGCCGATCAAGCACGACGCGCCGTGTCCGTTCGTCTTTCGCAAGATGCAATAAGTGACGCGGGGAAGCAACCGGTCATTCGCGACATGCGTAGTACCTGAAAGGCCGGGTCCTACCACCGGACCCGCCGCTGAGCAGCTAACCTCAGCGCACATACTTCGGGAGCCGAGAAAATGACTTTTGCACGGATACGGTCACTTGTCCTCGTCGCGGTGCTGCTGCTCGCCGCCGGCGTACTCGTGGTCATCGCGATCACCCGCGACACCCAGACGGACTCCGCGCACCAGGCGCAGGCGTGTCCGGCCGGCTACGTCCAGGCCAACCTTCGGCTCCCCGAGGAGACCCGGACGATCAAGATCAATGTCTATAACGCCACGGATACGGTCAACCTGGCGACCAATGTCGGCACGGACTTCCGCAACCGCAAGTTCACGGTGGTCAAGACCGCCAACGACCCGCTGAAGAAGGCGGTCGGCGACGTGGCGGTGCTGCGCTACGGACCCAAGACGGTCGGCGCCGCCTACCTGCTGGATGCGTACTTCCTGAACGCCGCCAAGCACGAATTCGACATCGCCCGGACCGACGACGTGGTCGACGTGGTCATCGGCACCGGCTTCCGCCAGCTCGCCACCTCCACCGAGGTGGCCCAGGCGGTCATCGCAGCCGGCCCCGCGTTCGTCGACCGCCACCCCCCAGCCCCCAAGGGCACCTGCGACAGCGGCTTCTGACCCCCCAAAAAAATTCGCGTTGATCAAGGGAAGACTCGCCGCATATCGGACTCCCGAGATGGCGAGTCTTCCCTTGATCAACGCGAATTTTGGGGGCTTACGGACCGCCTGAGGCGTCTAGAGCGGCCAGGTGGTCGTGCAAGGGTCGGTGCAGGGCGGGCGGGGCGGCTATGGCCAGCCTGGTGCCCGCCGGGGCGCCGTTGAGGCCCGTCACCAGCAGGCCCGCCTCCTCCGCGATGAGGCCGCCGGCCGCCAGGTCCCAGGGGGCCAGGCCCTGTTCGTAGTAGACGTCGACCAGACCCTCGGCAGCAGCGCAGAGGTCGAGGGCCGCCGAACCGAAGCGGCGGATGTCGCGTACCCGCGTGATCAGACCCGCGAGGACCGCGGCCTGGTGTGCGCGGCGCTCGGCCGCGTAGCCGAAACCTGTCGCCGCCAGGGCCTGGGCCAGGTCCGTCTCGGTCGAGCCGGTCAGCCTCCGGCCGTCGCGCCACGCTCCCCCGCCCCGGGTCGCGGTCCACTCCGCGCCGGTCACCGCGTTGCGCACGACCCCCGCGATGGGGGAGCCGTCGAGCTCCACGGCGATGGAGACTGCATACTGGGGCAGACCGTAGAGGTAATTGACCGTCCCGTCGATCGGATCCACGACCCAGCGGACCCGAGCCGAGGAGGCTGCCTCGCCGTACTCTTCACCGAGGACGGCGTCGCCCGGGCGGAGCCGGGCGAGTTCGGCGACGATCTGGCGCTCGACCGCCCGATCGGCCTCCGTCACCACGTCGGTCTTGGTGCTCTTGGTGTCGACCTGTTCGATCGCCTGGTCACGCATGGTTCGTGCGGTCTCGGCTGCTCGGCGGGCGATCGCGACAGCGATCTCCAGCAGTGCTCCGGGGTCGTTGTTCGTCACGCTCCCATCCTGTCAACTGCCGCCCGGAACGTCCCGGCATACCCCAACCGGCGTGCGTGACGAGATGATCGCGGCAGACGGCGCTACAATTCACGCCTGCCGCCCACGCCAGGCCGCGGGGGACTTCGCCCCGCCGGTTCGGCGAGCGGCTCCCTCACCAAACCACACCGGCTGTGCCTGCGAGGGCATGCTGGGACGGCCATGCTCGAATAAACGCCCGACGGAAGGTCGTTCGTGACAGAAGCCCGCCAGATCGGCGCCGACGTTCGCTCGCTCACCGACGCTCTCATCGCCCAGGCCGCCCAGGCCGGTGGTCAGCTGACGTCGGCGGAGATCGCGCGTTCCGTAGAGGGCGCCGACGTGACCCCGAGCCAGGCCAAGAAGCTCATTCGGGCCCTCATGGAGGCCGGAGTGACCGTCGTGGCCGACGGCCGCGCGCCCAAGAAGGTGGCTGCGGCACGACAGGCGACGCCTGCGTCCAAGGCAACCACCGCCAAAACCACGCCCGCCAAGGCGGCCAAGGCCGCTCCCGCGAAGGCGGAGCCCGCCAAGGTCGTGCCGGCGAAGAAGGCCGCACCCGCTCAGGCCGGCCCGCTCGACGGCGCCGAGAAGGCAGCCGCCAAGAAGGCGGCGGCGAAGCCCGAGGGCGACGACGCCAAGCCGGTGAAGGCTGCCGCGAAGAAGGCGACGCCGGCCAAGGCGATGCCGGCCAAGAAGGCCGCACCCGCCAAGGCGGGCGCCAAGGACGCCGATCCGGCCGCCAAGAAGGCCGGCGACGAGCCCGACGGTGTCGAACTCGAGGTCGAGGACCTCGCGGCCGAGATCGAGGACGTCGTCGTCGACGAGCCCGTCGAGCTGGTCCAGGCGGCCGAGGCCGACGCCGCGACCGCCGACGACTTCGAGTGGGACGCCGACGAGTCCGAGGCGCTCAAGCAGGCCCGCAAGGACGCCGAGCTGACCGCCTCCGCCGACTCGGTCCGTGCCTATCTCAAGCAGATCGGCAAGGTTCCGCTGCTCAACGCGGAGCAGGAGGTCGAGCTCGCCAAGCGCATCGAGGCCGGCCTCTTCGCGTCGGAGCGGCTGCGTGCGGCCGAGGAGGACGGCGCGCCGATCGTCCGCGAGATGCAGCGCGACCTGCTCTGGATCTCCCGCGACGGTGACCGCGCCAAGAACCACCTGCTCGAGGCCAACCTCCGGCTCGTCGTCTCGCTCGCGAAGCGCTACACGGGTCGCGGCATGGCATTCCTGGACCTCATCCAGGAAGGCAACCTCGGCCTCATCCGCGCCGTCGAAAAATTCGACTACACCAAGGGCTACAAATTCTCCACCTACGCCACCTGGTGGATCCGACAAGCCATCACCCGAGCCATGGCCGACCAGGCCCGCACCATCCGCATCCCGGTGCACATGGTCGAAGTGATCAACAAGCTCGGCCGCATCCAGCGTGAGCTGCTCCAGGACCTGGGCCGCGAGCCCACGCCGGAGGAGCTGGCGAAGGAGATGGACATCACACCCGAGAAGGTGCTGGAGATCCAGCAGTACGCTCGGGAGCCCATCTCGCTGGACCAGACGATCGGCGACGAGGGCGACAGCCAGCTCGGTGACTTCATCGAGGACTCCGAGGCGGTCGTCGCGGTCGACGCGGTCTCCTTCTCGCTCCTGCAGGACCAGCTCCAGCAGGTCCTGCAGACGCTCTCCGAGCGCGAGGCGGGCGTCGTGCGGCTCCGGTTCGGTCTGACCGACGGCCAGCCTCGCACGCTCGACGAGATCGGCCAGGTCTACGGGGTCACCCGGGAGCGGATCCGGCAGATCGAATCGAAGACCATGTCCAAGCTTCGTCACCCGTCCAGGTCCCAGGTTCTTCGCGATTATCTGGATTAGTCTTATAGTCCATTTCGTCGGTTTTGGCCACGACAAAACATCAACCGAACGTGTCGTTGTTGTCACCATGCGTACGAAACCCCGCGTGTGACAACGGCATTGTCGCCAAATGATCGTTGACGTGGCACGCTGGGTGCACGGCAGACTGTCCGTGTGAGCCCGGTGCCCACTCCGATGTGACCTCGATCCCCAGGGGCCAAATCGGGAAGACCGCCAGCAACACCGATGTTGGAGGTTGCGTGAGCAACGAGCTAAGTGAAGTGTTCATCGGTGACGATCAGAGTCAGAGGAGGCAGGCGATGACCGCGACCCTCACGCCGCCGTCGGAGACGGCGACCGCTCCAGCCGCTGATGAACGGTGCGACCGCTGCAACGCGGCGGGCAAGCTGCGCATCGTAATGGCTGGTGGGGGCGAATTGGTGTTCTGCGGACACCACGCGAACAAGTACGCCGAAGATCTTGTAAAGATCACCGTTACGGCGGCAGCTGACGCAGACTTCGTCTGGCGCGGCACAGAATTGATGTCGTCTAACTAAGGCCTCAGGGCTAGGCAAGGGGCGGTCCCGGGAGGGCCCGCCCCTTCGTCATGTGTGCCAACTTTGCGGCGCGCCTCGGACCGCCGCTCCCCAAGATCACAGGTAAGTCAGTGAATCAGACGTCATCACCTTCCATGATGACGTCTGAATCCCCGGGCACACATCCCGCACACGATCCGCCCCGCGCACGCGCCACGGGTGGGCCGCGAAAATAACACCAAGTCTTCAAGAGTTGCGGCGATCTTGCCGGCGCAAGATCGCACCATCTTCAGGGAAGATGGGCTGATCAAGCACCATGATCACACCGTTTTCCCCGAAGATGGCGCGATCTTGAGACGCTGCCAGAGCTCAGAACGACTGGATCGTCGCGATCCGCTCTTCCAACTGCTCGATCGTCGCCTGCGCGCTCGGCGGCCCGCCGCACTTGCTCCGCAGCTCCGCATGGATCTTGCCGTGCGGCAGCCCGGTCCGGTGGTGGTGCGACGCGACCAGCGCGTTGAGCTGCCGCCGCAGGTGCACCCGCCGCTCCGCGGCCGACATGTCCCGCACGACCTCCCGCCGATCGGGCTCGGCCGAACCCGCCGCCGCCCGTGACCGGCGAGCCGCCGCCGCCTGCTCCTGCTGGCGCTTGCTGAGCAGCGCCGCGACCTGCTCGGAGGAGAGCAGCCCGGGCAGGCCGAGGAACTCCTCCTCCTCGGCCGTACCGGAGAGGGTGGGCAGGCCGAAGGACGTGCCGTCGAAGATGACCTGGTCCAGCTCGGCGGTGGCGGACAGTGACTCGATCTTGCGGGTGAGCTCGTCCCCGGCCTGCTCGGAGCGCTGAGCACGCTCCAGGAGATCGTCGTCGAAGCCCTCCTTCTGCTTGGGGGCGCCGAGCACGTGGTCGCGCTGGGCCTCCATCTCGGCGGCAAGGCCGAGCAGGTGCGGGACGCTGGGCAGGAAGACGCTGGCGGTCTCCCCCGGCCGGCGGGCCCGGACGAAGCGGCCGATCGCCTGGGCGAAGAAGAGCGGCGTGGAGGCGCTGGTGGCGTAGACGCCGACGGCGAGCCGGGGGATGTCGACCCCCTCGGACACCATCCGCACCGCGACCATCCAGCGGGCCGTGGAGTGCGTGAACTCGGCGATCCGCCCCGAGGAGCCGGTGTCGTCCGAGAGGACCACCACGGCCTTCTCACCGGTGATGGTTTCGAGCTGGCGGGCGTAGGCCCGGGCCGAGGTCTGGTCGGTGGCGATGACGAGGGCGCCGGCGTCGGACATCCCGCCCGCCCGGATCACCGAGAGGCGGTTGTCGGCCGCACGGAGCACCTGGGGCATCCAGTCGCCGGTCGGGTCGAGCGCCGTCCGCCAGGCCTGGGCGACGATGTCCTGGGTCATCGGCTCGCCCAGCCGGACCGCGAGCTCGTCACCGGCGCTCGTCCGCCACCGGGTCTCCCCGGAGTAGGCGAGGAAGATGACCGGCCGGACGACCCCGTCGGCGAGCGCGTCGGCGTAGCCGTAGGTGCTGTCGGAGCGGGACCGGGGCAGCCCGTCGGAGGCGTGCCGCTCGTAGTTGACGAACGGGATCGGGTTGTCGTCGGAGCGGAAGGGCGTCCCGGTCAGCATCAGGCGCCGGACGGCCGGCTCGAACGCCGCCTTGACCCCGTCACCCCAGGAACGCGAGTCACCCGCATGGTGGATCTCGTCGAGGATCACCAGGGTCGGCTTCGTGAAGGTCATCCGCCGGTGGATCTGCGGACCCATCCCGACCTGGGCATAGGTGACGACGACGCCGTGGAAGTCGCTGGAGGCGTACCCGTCGCCGTTGCGGAAGTTGGAGTCGAGCTGGATGCCGACCGAGGCCGCGGCCTTGGACCACTGCGCCTTGAGGTGCTCGGTGGGCGCGACGACCGTGATGCGCTCGATCGTGCCGTCGAGCAGCAGCTCGCTGGCGAGGCGCAGGGCGAAGGTCGTCTTACCGGCGCCGGGCGTCGCGACCGCGAGGAAGTCGGGGCTGCGCCGCCGTAGGTATTCGACCATCGCACGGCGCTGCCAGGCCCGCAGCGGCGGGAAGGTGTCCAGTGTGGGCAACGCGGGCGGCAACGAACCCCTCCCAATCCTGGTGGCAAGCAAACGCCTCCGATCCACGCCAGACGGCGGGTCACGAAGGCAGAGGCCTAGCCTACACGCGGCACCGGTGCTGACCACTTCCGGCGCAGCGCCACCACGCGGATGGCGAAGACGATCACCGCGGCACCGACCAGGGTCGGCAGGCTGTCCAGATTCAGCCAGACGAGCCCGGCCACGGCGACCGCGCCGATGAGCGCGGCGAGGGCATAGATCTCGTGTCGCAACACGGCCGGGATCTCGGCGGTGAGCAGGTCCCGGCCGAGCCCCCCGCCGATGGCGCTGAGCATGCCGATGAGGCAGGCGCCGACGGCGGGCAGCGGCGCGTGCAGGCCCTTGAGCGTGCCGGTGACGGTGAAGAGGGCGAGCCCGGCGGCGTCGAGCAGCAGTACCGACTTGCGCAGCTTGTCGAGCTGCGGGTGGAAGCGGAAGGTGAGCAGCGAGGCGACGGCCGCCGTGACCGGGTATCGCCAGTCGGTGAAGGCGAGCGGCGCGGTGTCGATGACGAGGTCGCGGAAGATCCCGCCGCCGAGCGCCGCGACGAACCCGACGAAGACCACGCCGAACATGTCGAGGCGCTTCGCGACACCGGCCGAGGCGCCGGAGGCGGCGAAGACCGCGACGCCGATGAGGTCGCCGATGACGAGCAGCTCGCTGGGGTCCACCGGCCAAGGCTAGGGGTCCGGCTGATCACCGGCCGCACCCCACGCCCGTCCGTCACCGCCAACTCTTCAAGAGTTGGTGGTGAAGGCCCGTCGGAGGCGCGTGGCCGCGGTCACTCCCGCAGCTGTGTCGGGTACGCAGAACACGGACACACGGAGCGACGCCGGACAACTACGATGTGGCATCGTGACCCACCCTCAGCCGCCGTCGGACCCCTACGGCCAGCCTTACCAGCCGGAGCAGGCGCCGTACCAGCCGTACGGTGCGCCACCGCCCCAGGACCCCTACGCCGTGCCGCCGCAGCAGCCATACGGCGCACCGGCGTACGGCCCGCCGGCATACGGCACCCCGCCCTACGGCTCGCCGCAGAACTACCCCGACACCGGCCAGCAGCAGTACGGTGCACCGGTCTCGCCCTACCCGCAGTACGGCGAGCCCCAGCAGCCCTACCTGGCAGCACCGGCCCCCTACCAGCCGGTCGCTCCCCTGCAGAACCCGAAGGTCAACGGTTTCGCGATCGCCTCGCTGATCTTCGGCATCTGCGGCGGCCTGCTCTTCAGCACGATCTTCGGCATCATCGCGCTGGTCCAGATCAAGCGCCACGGCGGCCGGGGCAAGGGCATGGCCGTGGCCGGCCTCGTCCTCACCGTCCTCTGGGTGGCCGTGATCGGCGTCGGTGTCGCGCTCAGCGCCAACTACACCCCCACCACCTCCACCCCGACCTCGGCCCGCAACAGCGCCGGTGCGGTGACCACTCCCGGCACCGTGAAGCTGACGACCCTCAAGAAGGGCGACTGCATCGACACCAGCAAGATCCAGGAGGGCGTGGAGTTCTCGACGGTCCCGGCCGTGCCGTGCAACCAGCCGCACGACGCCGAGATCTACGCCATCTTCTCCCTCACCGGCTCGACCTGGCCCGGCGACGCCAAGGTGGCCGATCTCGCCGAGACCGGCTGCACGACCAGGATGAAGACCTTCCTGCCGTCGAAGTCGGCGCAGGCCAAGTACGACATCTTCTTCATCCACCCGGCCGAGTCCGGCTGGATCCGCGGCGACCGCAGCGTCTCCTGCCTCGCGACCGCGCTGCCCGGCAAGAAGCTCAACGCGCCGATCAAGCCGTAGCGGGCAGCGGGGGCGGGATCCCGTCGGATCCCGCCCCCGCTTCCTTCCCTAACGGCAAAGCATCACCAGTTGGTCGAGCCCGCGACCTGCGGCCAGGGCTTCCACCACGGCTTGATCAGGTACGCCACACCGCCCGAGCCGCCGCCGACCGTGCCGTTGGCGCGAACCCGCTTGGTCCGCT
Organism: Allocatelliglobosispora scoriae; assembly: GCF_014204945.1. Classification (NCBI taxonomy): domain Bacteria; kingdom Bacillati; phylum Actinomycetota; class Actinomycetes; order Micromonosporales; family Micromonosporaceae; genus Allocatelliglobosispora; species Allocatelliglobosispora scoriae. The sequence continues at coordinate 438,222 of NZ_JACHMN010000003.1, read as the reverse complement.
GCCACACCTGCTCGAGCTGCGAACGCTTGTAGACGTTGCGCACCTCGCTGTTGGACGAGGACGCCGGGTCGTTGACGACCACGTCGCCGCTGGCGGTGAAGCCGACGATGACGAAGAGGTGGCCGGAGGTGCTGTAGTTGGAGCCGTCGAGCTCGGTGTCGAGGAAGGACAGTGAGACGACGACCGGGATGCCCGCCTTGATGAAGCGCTCGGCCTCGTCGAGGGAGTGCAGCCGGGTGACGATCGCGTCCAGCCCCGGGTAGCTCGCCGCATAGGCGGTGTTGAACGGCCAGTTGCCGGCGCCGTCGTACTCGTAGTCGAACGTCATCCGCGCGGCGTGGTCGACCTGCGGATCGGCATAGGAGGGGTCCACCCAGGCGACGTCGCTCGCCGAGGGCTTGCGGCCGTAGAACTCCACGACCATCTCGGTGGAGGTCGGCGAGCACCAGGCTTCGCCACCGCCGTCGTACTCGGGGTACTGGCCCTCGTGCACGTTCTGCGAGTAGCGCGGCACGGCGAGCTCGGTGCCCCAGGCGATGTGCCCGGCGCTGGCGGGCACCGTGAAGCGGTCCGGTACGTAGGACGTCATCGCACCGAGCATCGAGACCCGCGGCGACTGCCACTGTCCGGGCGCCCGGTAGAGGGTGAGCTTGAGCTGGAAGGCGCTCAGCATCACACCGTTGTCCACGTCGTCGATCGAGAAGGTGTCGGTGTAGATCGTCGACCACGGGTCGCCCTGGCCGTCGAGGGTGGTCCGCTTGATGTCGGTGTCACCGGATGCCCAGCGGCCCATCAGGTACCACGGGGTGGTGCCGCCGGTGTTGTAGGTGCCCTGCATCTGCACCTGGATCCAGGTGCCCGCCGGCGTCTCGGCGTTCCACGAGGCGACGAGTTCGCTGGCGTCGAATCCGACCGGGGTCACCTTCGAGGTCCAGGTGGAGTAGTCCCAGGTCTTCGTGATCCCGGTGTGCGGATCCGTGTAGTCGGTCGTACCCGCCGGGCGCAGCATCGTGACGCCGAGCCCGAGGGGCAGCGTCAGGGTGCTGGCCGAGGTGCCCGAGCGCCAGTCGCTCGCGTCGGACCAGCGGTGGAAGGTGATCTGCTCGTCATGGGTGATCGGGGCCGCTGAGGCACCCGCAGGCGCGGCCGACGTGGTGAGCAGCGCGATCGCGCTCACGCCGGCGATGACGCCGGCGCGCAGTCGAGAGGTGGCCATGGAGTCTCCATAGTGGAGTGAAGGAAGTAAACCTTCACTATGCCTAGTCGATCTACAACTTTTCTACAAGGTCCGCGCCCCAGGACGGCATTGACGAGCGGGGATCGGCTACCTATCGTGGTGACAAATATTTAAGAAACTTTATTGTTTGTGGAGTGGGTCTATGAAAACCTTCCGCATGGCGGCCATCGCCGCCGCCCTCGCCTCGGTGACCACGGCCGCCGTCGCCCTCACGATCGCACCCGCCGCCGCCGCCGAAGTGATCACCAACGGCGGCCTGGAGACGGGCTCCCTGTCCCCCTGGACCTGCAACGGCTCGACCGGCAGCGTCGTCTCCACCCCCGTCCACGGCGGCACCAAGGCCCTGCAGGGCGCGGTCACCGCGAGCGACAACGCGCAGTGCGTGCAGACCGTGCCGACGGTGTCGGGCACGTCCTACACGCTCACCGCGTGGGTCCGGGGCAACTACGTCTACCTCGGCGTCACCGGTGGCGCCTCCACCTGGACGCCGTCGGCCGCGAGCTACACGCAGCTCACGGTCACGTTCACGGCTTCCGGCTCGTCGGCCCAGGTCTACCTGCACGGTTGGTACGCCCAGGGCACCTACCAGGCCGACGACATCTCGCTGCAGGGCGCGGGCGGCCCCGCCTCGCCGTCGGCATCCCCGTCGCGTTCCACCACCCCGTCGGTGAGCCCGTCGGCATCGCGCTCGCCGTCCGCCTCCCCGTCGGCGTCACCCCCGCCGCCGTCCCCCTCCCCCTCGACGAGCCCTCAGCCGCCGACGGGCAACCTGCCCAAGCACCTGCTCACGGGGTACTGGCAGGACTTCACCAACGGCGCCACACCACTGCGGCTCAGCGCCGTGCCGACCAGCTATGACCTGATCGCGGTCGCCTTCGCCAACGCCAACCCGAGCCAGGCGGGCGGCGTCACCTTCGCCGTCGACCCGGGCCTGTCCACGGCGCTGGGCGGATACAGCGACGCGCAGTTCAAGGCCGACATCAACACGCTGCACGCCCGTGGCCAGCGGGTCGTCATCTCGGTCGGCGGCGAGAAGGGCAACGTCTCGGTCAGCAGTGCCGCGGCGGCGACCAACTTCGCCAACAGCGTCCATGCCCTGATGACGAGCTACGGCTTCGACGGCGTCGACATCGACCTGGAGAACGGCCTCTCCGCCACCTACATGGAGCAGGCGCTGCGGTCGCTGCGGTCGAAGGCGGGCGCCAACCTGATCATCACGATGGCACCGCAGACGATCGACATGCAGTCCACCGGCAACGAGTATTTCAAGCTCGCGCTGAACATCAAGGACATCCTGACGATCGTGCACACGCAGTTCTACAACTCGGGCAGCATGCTCGGGTGTGACCAGATGTTCGCGTACAGCCAGGGCACGATCAACTTCCTGACCGCGCTCGCCTGCATCCAGCTGCAGTCCGCGCTGCGGCCGGACCAGATCGCGCTCGGCCTGCCCGCGACCACCCAGGCGGCGGGCGGCGGTTACGTCGCGCCGAGCGTCGTCGGCAACGCCCTGAACTGCCTGGCCCGCAAGACCAACTGCGGCAGCTTCGTTCCGGCGAACGCCTACCCGACGATCCGCGGCGCGATGACGTGGTCGATCAACTGGGACGCATCCAACGGCTACGCCTTCGCCAACTCCGTCCACGCCACTCTGATCACCCTCCCGTAACCCCCGAAATTCCTGTTGATCAAGGGAAGACTCGCCGCATATCGGACCCCCGAGATGGTGAGTCTTCCCTTGATCAACGCGAAATAGGGGCGGTCAGCCGCCGGCCTGGAGGTTGGTCCACTCGCGGGGGTCGCCGGCCGGCTCCGGCAGGTCGCGCTTCGTGTCCGTCTCCTGGAGCTCCACCTGCTGCTCGCGGGTCACGCGGGGCGGCAGCTCGCCGAAGCGGGCGTTGCGGAGGAACGCGCTGTCCTCATCGGTGAATCGCACAGTCTCGTCGTCGCCCATAGGGCCATTGTGTGCCCCTCCCCCAAGAACATCCACCATCCGGATGCCGGATCGGAAACGACGCCGTAACCCGCGACTGGAATGCTTCCCACAGGAAGAATCTCCCGTCCGGAGGATGCGTGTTTCTCACCCCCCATGAGCAGGACCGCCTGCTCATCCACGTGGCAGCGGACGTCGCCGAGCGGCGCAGGGCACGCGGACTGCGGCTCAACTACCCGGAGGCGGTCGCCATCATCACCGCGTTTCTGCTCGAGGGCGCCCGCGACGGCCGCACCGTCGTCGACCTGATGGACGCCGGGCGCCACGTGCTCACCAGCGCCGACGTGCTCGACGGAATCCCCGAGATGCTGAAGGAGGTGCAGGTGGAGGCGACCTTCCCGGACGGCACCAAGCTCGTGACAGTGCACCACCCGATCCGATGATCCCCGGTGAGATCCTCTTCGGCGCGGGTGAGATCGAGATCAACGCCGGTCGTCCGGTCACCACGCTCGTCGTCACCAACACCGCCGACCGGCCGATCCAGGTCGGCTCCCACTATCACTTCGCCGAGGCCAACCCGGGTCTGAGCTTCGACCGGGCGGCCGCGTGGGGGTTGCGGTTGGGCGTACCCGCCGGGACCTCCGTCCGGTTCGAGCCGGGCGTGACGCGCGAGATCGAGCTGGTCCCGCTCGGCGGCGCGCGCATCGTCCCCGGCCTGCGCGGCGCGGCGGGAGGTCCGCTGTGAGCATGCTCGACCGTCGGCGGTACGCCGCCCTCTACGGCCCCACCGTGGGCGACCGCGTCCGTCTCGCCGACACCAACCTCCTCATCGAGATCGAGGAGGACCGGTGCGCGGGAGGTGACGAGGCGGTCTTCGGCGGCGGCAAGGTGATCCGCGAATCGATGGGCCAATCGCTCGCCACCAGGGCGGAGAACGCGCTCGACACCGTCATCACCGGCGCGATCGTGCTCGACCACTGGGGCGTCATCAAGGCCGACGTCGGCATCCGCGACGGCCGGATCACGGCCCTGGGCAAGGCGGGCAACCCCGACACGATGCCCGGGGTGCACCCCGACCTGGTGATCGGCCCCGGCACCGAGGTGATCGCGGGCAACGGCCGCATCCTCACCGCCGGAGCCGTCGACACCCACGTGCACTTCATCTGCCCGCAGATCGTCACCGAGGCGCTCGCGGGCGGGGTGACGACGCTGGTCGGCGGCGGGACGGGTCCGGCCGAGGGCACCAAGGCGACCACGGTCACCGCCAACGCGTTCCACCTGGCCCGGATGCACGAGGCGCTCGACACCTTCCCGGTCAACGTGCTGCTGCTCGGCAAGGGCAACACCGTCTCCGAGGCGTCGATGTGGGAGCAGCTCAGAGCAGGTGCGGGTGGTTTCAAGCTGCACGAGGACTGGGGCACAACGCCCGCCGCGATCGACGCCTGCCTGCGCGTGGCGGACGCGAGCGGAGTCCAGGTCTCGATCCACACCGACACCTTGAACGAGGCCGGTTTCGTCCAGGACACCCTCGCCGCGATCAACGGCCGGGCCATCCACAGCTACCACACCGAGGGCGCGGGCGGCGGCCACGCACCCGACATCATCACCGTCGCGAGCCACCCCAACGTGCTGCCGTCGTCGACGAATCCGACCCGGCCCTACACCCGCAACACGCTCGCCGAACACCTCGACATGCTGATGGTCTGCCACCACCTCAACGCCGCCGTGCCGGAGGATCTCGCGTTCGCCGAGAGCCGGATCCGACCGTCCACGATGGCCGCCGAGGACCTGCTGCACGACCTCGGCGCGATCTCCATCATCGGCTCGGACTCCCAGGCGATGGGGCGGGTCGGCGAGGTGGTGATGCGCACGTGGCAGACCGCCCACGTGATGAAGGCCCGCGTCGGGTCCCTGCCCGGTGACGGGCCCGCCGACAACCATCGGGCTCGGCGCTACGTGGCGAAATACACGATCTGCGCCGCGATGGCGAACGGGCTGGAGGGCGAGGTCGGCTCCGTCGAGCCGGGCAAGCTCGCCGACCTGGTGCTGTGGGAGCCCGCGTTCTTCGGGGTCCGCCCGCACCTCGTCGTCAAGGGCGGCATGATCGCGTATGCCCAGATGGGCGACGCCAACGCCTCCATCCCCACCCCGCAGCCGATCTTCCCCCGGCCGATGTTCGGGTCATACGGTGTCGTACCGGCCGCGACCAGCGTCGCCTTCGTCGCACCCGCCGCGATCGAAGCGGGTCTGCAGCTCGACATCCGGCGCCGGATGGTGCCCGTCGGGAATGTGCGCTCCCGGGGCAAGGCAGACCTGCCCAACAACGGCGCCATGCCGCGTATCGAGGTCGACCCGGACACCTTCACCGTCCGCATCGACGGCGAGGTGGTCGACCCCGACCCGGTCACGGAGCTGCCCATGGCCCAGCGGTATTTCCTCTTCTGATGCACACGATCGCGCTGCTGCTCAACGACGGCCGGTTCCCGTCCGGCGGCCACGCCCACTCCAGCGGCCTGGAGGCGGCGGTGGCCGCCGGCCGGGTGACCGATCTCTCCGCCCTGGAGCACTTCCTGGTCGGCAGGCTGGCGACGACCGCTCTGGTGGCGGCGGCTTTCACCGCAGCCACCCACGCCGCGGTCGCGGCCGCCACCGGGGCCGCCGCGGCCGCCGCCGGGCAAGATCACGTCAACTTCGGGGAACCCGACGTGATCACCGCCCAAGATCCGGGCGCTTTCCCCGAATCAGACGTGATCTCCCCCGCCGCGATCTTGTCGCATGGCGCGGGCACAGACGCCAGCGCGGACCTGCGTGCCTCGGCGAGTGTCCGGACCCCACCCGCAACGGCGGGGGCGAGCGCAGGCAGCCAGCAGCTCAACGGGCACGGCAGGCCCGCGCACCTCGCACCTCCCTCCGTCGTCGAGCTCGTGACCACCCCGCCGGAGCTACCCGCCACCCTCGCCGAACTGGACGCCGAACTGGACGCCAGAACCGCGTCCCCCGCCCTGCGACTCGCCTCAAGACGGCAGGGCAGGGCCCTGCTCCGAGCAGGCAAAACCATCTGGCCCCACGGCAACTGGCAGCACCTTCCCCAGCACCCGGACGGCCCGCACCAGCCCATCGCCCTGGGCATCACAACTGCCGCCGCCGGGCTGACGACCGAGGAAGCCGCCCTCACCTCCGTCTACGGCACCCTCTCCGGCCTGGCGAGCGCAGCGGTACGGCTGCAGGGCCTCGACCCCTACCGGATACAGGCCCTGCTCACCAGGCTCGCCCCGATCTGCGACACCACGGCCGCCGCAGCAGCCCAAGCGGCCGGCACGTCACCAGCGGAGCTACCAGCCGCATCAGCACCGCTCGCCGACATCTCGGCCGAGCTCCACGCCACCTGGGAGGTGCGTCTCTTTGCTAGTTGACCACGATGAGTCCGTTCCGCACACGCATCCGGAGCCGGGCGTCGACCCGCATCCCGCACTGCCCACTCTGGACAGAGCACTCCGCGTCGGCATCGGCGGCCCGGTCGGCTCGGGCAAGACCGCCCTGGTCGCGGCGCTGTGCCGGGCGTTCGCCGGTGAGCTGCGCCTGGGTGTGGTCACCAACGACATCTACACCACCGAGGACGCCGATTTCCTGAAGCGGGCGGGCGTACTCGATCCGGAACGCATCCGGGCGGTCGAGACGGGGTGCTGCCCGCATACGGCGATCAGGGACGACATCTCCGCCAACCTGGACGCGATCGACGAACTCGCGGATTCCCTGGGGCCGCTGGACCTGGTGCTGGTCGAGTCGGGTGGCGACAACCTGACGGCGACGTTCAGCCGGGGCCTCGTCGACCGGCAGATCTTCGTGGTCGACGTGGCGGGCGGCGACAAGGTCCCCCGCAAGGGCGGCCCCGGCGTCACCGCGGCCGACCTGCTCGTCATCAACAAGACCGATCTGGCCCCGATGGTCGGGGCCGACCTGTCGGTGATGGAGCGCGACGCGCGGGCGAGACGGGGCGACCTACCGACGATCTTCCTGTCGATCGCCGAGGACCGGCAGGCGACCAAGGTCGCGGAGTGGGTACGCCACCTCGTGCACCACAGCCGGGCCACGGCCCACTGATGCAGGCGAGTGCCCGGGTGATCGCCGAGGTCGACGACGACGGCATCACCCGGCTCGTCCGGCTGCGGGGCGAGCCGCCCCTGCTGCTGCGGGAGACGCCGACGGTGGACGGTTCGGCGGAGGTCCACCTCGTCGGCGGGGCGGCGGGGCCGCTCGGCGGGGACCGGTTGAGCCTGCGCATCGAGGTGGGGCCGCGGGCGGTGCTCTGTCTGCGTACCGTGGCGGCTTCCATCGCCCTGCCGGGCCGCGGCCGGGACTCTTCGCTGGTGAGCGTGACGGCGAGCGTGGCCGGTGGCGGTGAGCTGCGCTGGCTGCCGGAGCAGCTGGTCGCCGCCGCCGGCTGCCGGCACCACGCGGTGAACACCGTGGAGCTGGCGCCCGGCGCCCGCCTGCTGTGGCGCGACGAGCTGGTCTGCGGCCGGTGGCGGGAGGAGCCCGGTGATGCGGAGATCGCCACCTCCGTGACCTACGCCGACCGCGCCCTGCTGCGCCAGTCCCTGTCGGTGGGCCCGAGTACGCCAGGCTGGTCGGGCCCGGCGGTGCTCGCGGGCGCGAAGGCGACCGGCTCGCTGCTCCGGGTCGACGCGGCGATGCCGCAGCAGGGTCCGGTGGTGCTGGGACCCACCGCGGTCTCGATGCCGCTCGCCGGACCCGCCCGGCTGATCACCGCGACCGCCCCGGACGCGCACACCCTGCGCTCGCTGCTGGATCCCTGCTCGACGGGCATGGTAAGCCGCAGGTGAACGGCACTCCTTAACGGAAGCTGAAAAGCGGAGAGAATAACCTCCGCCGCGTCGCCGACATCACGATCATTCAGCGAAGACGATGCGAGCAGCCCTCTCATTCCGCACGTCCCGAGCCGGAGAATTGCTATTCGTCAGCGGCTAGGAATGCTGCCGACGAATGGAGGGATGGGCGATCATGTCGCCAATATACCGTCACCGTGCCCGCACATTGACAATCGCTGTGCTGACCCTTTCCGTCGCCATGGGCGGTTGCGCGGACGAGCCGGCGCCACCGGCGCCGCAACCAGGGCCGACCCTCGCGGCGACCTCCGCGCCACCACCCGCCGATCCACCCTCCGTCAGCGTCGTCAGCGACAAGACCACGACGCTGGATCTCGACGGCGGGGCTCACCTGATCATCCCGCCGGGGGCGATGAAGGCCGGGGCGAAGGTGAGCGCCACCTATCACGACCTGCCGAAAGGCTCCTTCGACGGCATCAAGCCGGTCAGTCCCCCGGTGGAGCTGATCTCCGAGCCCGACGACGCCATCCACGGCCTGCTGACGCTGGAGTTCCCGGTCCCCTTCGAGGACGTCCCGGCCGGCGTGGATCCGGCCGTGTGGTTCGGCATCTCGACCTATGACGCGAAGACCTCGACCTGGAAGCCGTTCGCCGCGAATTACGACGCCGCCCGCCACATGGTGGTCGCGTTGATCCCCCACTTCTCGTGGTGGAATCCCTTCTCCTGGGATCTCGGCAAGCTGTGGAACAACGTCTCGCAGAAGTTCGGCGAATTCATCGACACGCGATCCGGGCCCGCGAAATGCAGCGGCTCGGCACCCGATTGGGCGGCGAAGCTGACCGGGATCTCCAATGAAGCGAATACGCCGGTCCGCGCCTGCGCCCATTCGCAGGGAGACCTCCTCGTCGTCGAGATGGTGAACAACCGGCCCTATGGACAGGTAGTCCATCTCAGCGGTGAGGTCAGCTGGGCCAGGCATGACGAACCGTCCGCCATCGACGGCGTTCTCCGGGCCGCGTTCGTGGATTCGCAGGTGGACGACGGCGATCTCTATCTGCCGCCGCTGACGCACGGCTCGATCGGCATCAAACGGCCCGCGTCGAGCAGCACGGCGATGTCCTTCCACGCGGGTCCTTCCGGACTCACGATCGGCACGGACCTCGTCTTCGTCGTCTTCAACGCGGTCGGAGTCGTCAACGCGCTCAAGAACCTGCCGTCCTTCAAGGACTGCCGCATCCCCGGCATCAAGGACGTGCTCAAGGATCTGCGACCGGGGACCTTGCGCGACTTCGCCGTCGCGGTCTTCCAGTGCATCCGGGACGCCTTCACCAAGGAGGTGACGGAGGGCAGGATCGCCAAGAGCAAGCTGGACCTGCTCGCCGCGGCCTGGGGTGTGCTCTCCAAGGCCAATGTCGTCGCCAACGCCGTGCAGCTCGGCAGCGACCTGCTCTGGAACATCGTCGACCTGCTCGGCGACTGGCGCAACAACCAGAACTCGGGCCTCGGCAACGGCTTCTCGATCGCGGCCAGGATCACCGGGCCGAGCCCCGCGACCCGCTGGGTCTACCGGGTCGCCGGCACCGACGGGGTCGAGTTGACCGTCCGCAGCGAGCCCCGGGTGACCGGCACTCCGCTGGGAGCGCTGCAGGAGGGGGCCGCCATCACGATCGTCTGCCAGACCTATGGCGACTCCGTCAACGGCAGCGAGATCTGGGACAAGCTCTCCAGCGGCGGTTATGTCGCCGACTGGTACACCTCGACGCCCATCGCGGGCAGGTTCGTCCCCGGGATCCCGCGCTGCTAGACGAGTGCGGGCCGCTGCTCCATCGCTTCGACCAGCCCGGCCAGCAGGGAACGCAGGTGGGCGTCGTCGGCCGAGAGGCCCGCGATGCTCGCCTGCACCCGGGCGTCGACCCGCTCGTGCATGGCCCGACCGCGCGGGGTCAGATAGGCGCGGATGCGGCGGCGGTCCTCCGGATCGACCTTGCGGTGGACCAGGTTGTGCTCGACGAGGTGGTCGACGAGCTTGGTGAGCGTGCCCGGCGGCAGGAAGACCTGGTCGGCGATGGCGGTCATCGGGTGCCCGGCACCGTCCGCGAGCAGCGAGATGACCCGCCAGCCGTCGATGGTGTGGCCCTCGTCGGCGACGATCTCCGCCACCCGGCGGGCCAACAGGCGCTCCGCACGGGTCAGCAACTGCATCAGGTCCGGTTGGGAGAGGCCCACGGTGCCGATGCTACAGAATGGCTCCAGCTTGTGGAATGGTCTTCCGGTCCGGGCGCCGACCACGCAATCATGTCGCTATGCCTCGGCTCGCACTGCCGGACGACTCGACCCTGCATGTCGCGCTGGTCTTTCCGATGCAGGGTCCGGCGGGCATCTTCGGGCCGACGTGCGAGCTCTGCGCGCAGCTCGCGGTCGAGGAGGTCAACCGGGCCGGCGGGGTGCTCGGCCGGGAGCTGCGGCTGATCCCGGTCGACGGCGGCGCGCACCCGGAGCGGGTCGCGGCGGAGGTCGAGTCGCTCGTCTCGCTCGGCCTGGTGCAGGGCGTCACGGGCTGGCACATCTCGTCGGTGCGCCAGGCTCTCGCGCCGCGCATCGCGCACCGCGTCCCCTATGTCTACACGGCGCTCTATGAGGGCGGCGAGACGACCGAGGGCGTCTTCCTGACCAGCGAGACGCCCGCCAACCAGCTTCAGCCCGCGATGCGCCTGCTCACCCGCGAGCAGCGGGTGCGCCGGTGGCACATCGTCGGCAACGACTACGTGTGGCCGCGGCAGACCGCCCGGGCCGCGCGCCGCTACGCCACCGACGGCGGCTCGCGCATCGCGGGCGAGACCTATCTCCCGTTGGGTACGCACGACTTCGCCGACGTCCTGCGCCGCATCGAGCAGTCCGGCGCGGATGCGGTGCTGATGCTGCTGGTCGGCAACGACGCGGTGCGGTTCAACCGGGCGTTCGCCGCGTCCGGTCTGGACCAGCGCTGCCTGCGCCTGAGCACGCTGATGGACGAGAACATGCTGCTCGCCAGCGGTGCGGGCGCGACCAGGGGCCTGTTCAGCACGGCCGGTTTCTTCGCCTCCATGATCACCCCGGAGAACCTGGACTTCCACGGCCAGTACGCCAGGCGCTTCGGCATCGACGCCCCGCAGCTCGGCAGCCTCGGCGAATCCTGCTACGAGGGCGTGCTGCTGCTGGCGGCGCTGATCGCACAGGCGCGGACCCTCGACGTGCGGGCGATCGGTGCGGGCGCCGACGCGGTGTCCTATGAGGGCCCGCGCGGCCTGATGCGGTTGCGGCGCAGGCACGTCAGCCAGCGCATCTATCTCGCCGAAGCGCATGCGCTGGAGTTCACGGTCGTCGCGGAACTGTAGGCCTTGACACGGCACGTACGCCGCCGAGATACTTCCTGCGTGAAGCATTTCGGGTAGCACCACCCGGCGTGCCGACCCATAGCAAAGACGACGAGCCAACGCATCGGCTATCCCATGAATGCATTCTGCATTTGTGCGAAGCAATGCGCTGGCTCGTTTTCTATTGTTCAGAGTCCTTTGTGGACGGCTTTATAGAAACAGCCAATTAAGGGTGTTGAAACATCCGCGCAACGAGGCTCCACGAGGCTTTGCCTACCCAGCCCTGAGGCGGGAACCAGCTGGCACAACCGGCCGGGCCGGCCGTTGTGCGCAATCTATCCGCCCGCAATGCAGCGGTGCCACTCAATGAGCATTCGACTGATACTTCCCCTGCCTAGCAAGGAGATTTGATGTCCAGGTTCCGCGGACGCCGCCTGATGGCGTGCAGCGCAATTCTCGTCGCCGCGGTCGCATTGACCGCATGCGGCAGCAAGACCGGCGAGGGCGCGACCGGTGCCGGTGTCACGGCCGACACCTCCGGCGACACCGTCAAGGTGGGCCTGCTCAACTCGCTCTCGGGCACGATGGCGATCTCCGAGGTCACCGTGCGCGACTCGATCAAGCTCGCCGTCGAGGAGATCAACGCGGCCGGTGGCGTCCTCGGCAAGAAGATCGAGCCGATCAGCGAGGACGGCGCCTCGGACTGGCCGACCTTCGCGGAGAAGGCGACCAAGCTCATCAAGGAGGACCGGGTCGTCGCGGTCTTCGGCTGCTGGACCTCGGCCAGCCGCAAGGCGGTCAAGCCGGTCTTCGAGTCCAACAAGGCGCTGCTGTTCTACCCCGTGCAATATGAAGGCCTGGAGCAGTCGCCCTACATCTTCTACACGGGTGCGACCACCAACCAGCAGATCGTGCCGGGCCTGGACTACCTCAAGGCGCAGGGCAAGAAGACGGTCTACCTGGTCGGCTCCGACTACGTCTTCCCACGCACCGCAAACAAGATCATCAAGGCGTACGCCGCCGCCAACGGCATGACCGTGCTCGGCGAGGACTACGCGCCGCTCGGCTCGACCGAGTTCGGCACGATCACCAACAAGGTCAAGGCGTCCAAGGCCGACGCGGTCTTCAACACCCTCAACGGCGACAGCAACGTGGCCTTCTTCAAGGAGTACAAGTCGGCCGGGCTCACCGCCGCGACGATGCCGGTCGTCTCGGTCTCGATCGCCGAGGAGGAGGTCAAGTCGATCGGCACGCAGTACCTCGCCGACCAGCTCACGGCGTGGAACTACTACCAGACGACGCCGGGTGCGGCCAACGACAAGTTCGTCAAGGCGTACAAGGCGAAGTTCGGCGCGGACAAGCCGACGAGCGACCCGATGGAGGCCGCCTACGTCTCGGTCTACCTCTGGAAGGCGATGGTCGAGAAGGCCAAGTCGTTCGACGTGGAGAAGGTCAAGGCGGCGTCGGACGGCATCACCTTCGACGCACCGGAGGGCCTGGTCACGATCGACGGCGCCACCCAGCACATCTCCAAGACCGCCCGCATCGGCAAGATCGGCGCGGACGGCCTGATCACCGAGGTGTGGAACTCGGGCCAGCCGGTCAAGCCGGACCCCTACCTCAAGGGCTACCCGTGGGCCGCGGGCCTGTCCTGATCGACCGGTAGTTCTCCCGGCGGGTGGCGCTCGATGCGCCACCCGCCCTCACCGTCCATAGAGGAGGCCGAGCCATGACCCTGGTTCTCAGCCAGTTCTTTACCGGCATCAGCATCGGCGCTGTGCTGCTGCTCATCGCGCTCGGACTGTCGCTGACGTTCGGGCAGATGAACGTGATCAACATGGCGCACGGCGAGTTCATCATGGCCGGTGCGTACACCACCTATGTCCTGCAGCAGGTGATCAGCGATGCCGGTGTCTCCCTGCTGATCGCGCTGCCGATCGCCTTCGCGGTGGCGGGCCTCATGGGCGTCGCCCTGGAGTGGCTGCTCATCCGGCGCCTCTACACGCGGCCGCTCGACACCTTGCTCGTGACCTGGGGCGTCTCGCTGATCCTGCAGCAGGTCGCCCGCGACATCTTCGGCACCCCCAACGTGCAGACCCGGGCGCCCGACCTCCTCACCGGCAACGTCAAGCTCTTCACCAGCGCCGACGGGGTCGAGCTGACGATCGCCAACAACCGGCTCTTCATCCTGCTGCTCGTCGTCCTCGCGATCGGCGCGCTGACGATGGCGCTGCGCTTCACGTCGCTGGGCCGCCGGATCCGCGCCGTCGTGCAGAACCGCGACCTCGCCGCCGTCTCCGGCATCCCCACCGGCAGGGTCGACCGGCTCACCTTCTTCATCGGCTCGGGCCTCGCCGGGATCGCGGGGGTGGCGCTGACACTGCTCGGCCCGATCGGCCCGACCATGGGCACCAACATCATCATCGATGCCTTCCTCGTCGTCGTGGTCGGCGGCATCGGCCAGCTCAAGGGGAGCGTGATCGTGGCCTTCACCCTCGGCGTCCTGCAGTCCAGCGTCGAATACCTCACCACCCTCAGCGTCGCCAAGGTGATCGTCTTCGTGGCGATCGTCGCCTTCCTCCAGTGGCGGCCGCAGGGCATGTTCACGCTGCGTACCAGGAGCCTCGCATGATCGACTGGATCAGCAAACGCACTCGGGCCCGCGCGGGCCTCGGCTTCGCCCTCGGCGCGATCCTGCTCTTCGCCGTCGCGCCGGTCGCGCTCACCGACTTCCGGCTCAGCCTGCTCGCGAAATACCTCTGCATCGCGATGGTCGCGGTCGGGATCGGCCTCGCCTGGGGTCGCGGTGGCATGCTCACGCTCGGTCAGGGGGTCTTCTTCGGACTCGGCGGGTACGCCATGGCGATGCACCTCAAGCTCGCCGACGCCGGTGAGGGCAACATGCCGGACTTCATGGAGCTCTACGGCCAGCTCGACGAGCTGCCGGGCTGGTGGAAACCGTTCGCCAACCCGTTCTTCGCGCTCGCCGCGACGATGCTGCTGCCGATGCTCGTCGCCTTCCTGCTCGGCTCGCTCGTCTTCCGGCGCCGGGTGCGGGGCGCCTACTTCGCGATCCTCAGCCAGGCCCTCGCCGCCGCGCTCGTCATCTTCCTCATCGGCCAGCAGGGCACCACCGGCGGCACCAACGGCCTCACCGACATCAAGGGCTTCTTCGGCTACGACCTCGCCGACCCGGTCAACAAGCGGATGGTCTACTTCATCGTCGCCGCCGTGCTGCTGGTGCTCCTCGCCCTCGCCCGGCAGCTGATGCAGAGCCGCTACGGCGAGCTGCTCGTCGCCGTCCGCGACTCCGAGGAACGGGTCCGCTTCCTCGGCTACAACCCGGCCAACGTCAAGCTCGTCGCCTACGTGGTCGCGGCCGGCATGGCGGGTCTCGCCGGAGCCCTCTTCGTACCGGCCGTCGGCATCATCTCCCCCGCCCTCATCGGCATCGTGCCGTCGATCGAGTTCGTCATCGGCGTCGCCGTCGGCGGCCGGGCGGCACTGCTCGGCCCGGTGCTCGGCGCGGTGGCCGTGGCGTGGGCGCGGACTGCACTGTCGGAGAAGTTCCCCGGCACCTGGACCTACCTGCAGGGGCTCCTCTTCGTCGTGGTCGTGGCGTTCCTGCCGGGCGGGCTCGCCTCCCTGGTAGGCATGGTCCGGCGGCGCACCCGGCCGGCCGCACCCGCCGAGCCGACCGCCCCGGCGCAACCACCGGCCACCGTCCTGGAAGGAGCATCCGCATGACCACCGAGCCCTCCGCTGCGGCACCGGCGCACCCCGCCGGGCCGCCCGCGTTGCAGATCACCGATCTGCGGGTCGTCTTCGACGGGTTCGTCGCCGTCGACGGGGTCGACCTCACGGTGCCCGTCGGCGACCTTCGGTTCCTCATCGGACCCAACGGCGCGGGCAAGACCACGCTCGTCGACGCGGTCACCGGCCTGGTCAAGGCGACCGGATCGGCCCGCTTCGGCGAGCTCGAACTGCTCGGACGGGACGTGCACCGGATCGCCCGGCTCGGTGTCGGGCGCACCTTCCAGACCGCCACGGTCTTCGAGGAGCTGACGGTCCTGCAGAACCTGGACATCGCCGCAGGCGCCGGACGCAGTGCGTGGACGATGCTGCGGCGGCGGGGTGGCGTACCCGACGATGTCGCGGAAGCGCTGACCACCGTGGGCCTCGTCGACCAGCGCGACCAGCTCGCGGGCACTCTGGCCCACGGCCAGAAGCAGTGGCTGGAGATCGGCATGCTGCTGGTGCAGAACGCGCGCCTGCTGCTGCTCGACGAACCCGTCGCCGGGATGAGCCACGAGGAGCGCGACGCCACCGGCGAGCTGCTCAGCCTGCTCGCCGAGCACCGGACGGTCGTCGTGATCGAGCACGACATGGAGTTCCTGCGCCGGTTCGCCCGCACGGTCACCGTGCTGCACGGCGGGCGGGTGCTCAGCGAGGGCACGGTCGCCCAGGTCCAGGCCGATCCCCGCGTCCAGGAGGTCTACCTGGGCCACCAAGCAGTGGAGGCATGATGCTGAAGATCTCCAACGTCGAGGTCGGGTACGGCCGCAGCACCGTCCTGCACGGCGTCTCCGTCACGGTCGAGACCCAGGGCGTCACGGCGGTCCTCGGCCACAACGGCGCGGGCAAATCGACCCTGCTGCGAGCCGCGATCGGCCTGCTCAAGCCCAAACGCGGCACGATCACCCTCGACGGCGACGACATCACCCGCCTGGCTCCCCACGATCGGGTCGCGCGGGGCATGGCCTACGTACCGCAGGGCCAGCAGTGCTTCCCCCACCTCACCACCGCCGAGAACCTCCAGCTCATCGCCGACGGCCGCCGGGACGGCAGGGAATCCCTCGCCGAGGCCCTGGAGATGTTCCCCGCCCTCAAGGAGCTGCTGCGGCGGCGGGCGGGCCTGCTCTCCGGCGGCCAGCGCCAGCAGCTCGCGATCGCTCGGGCCCTCATCACCAGGCCCCGCCTGCTCCTGCTCGACGAACCCACCGAGGGCATCCAGCCGTCGGTGGTGGCGGAGATCGAGCAGAAGATCGTCGCGTTGGCCCAGGCGGGGATCGCGATTCTCCTGGTGGAGCAGCATCTGGGGTTCGCCCTGTCGGCGGCGGACAACTACTACGTCCTGGCCGCGGGCCGCACCACCGCCTCCGGCCCAGCCGACCTGGAGGCGACCCCCCGGGTCCGCGAGGCGTTGTCGGTCTAGGCAGTGCGCATGATCGCGTTGTTTCCCGGAAAGTGGCCCCTCACCCGCACCGCGAGGGGCCAGCTTCCGGGAAACAACGCGATCACGCACTGTGCCGCACAGGTGAGCGACGCCCGGCCAGCAATGCGGGGCAATGCGCGCATCGCGCCCGGCCGCATCAGCCACGGCCACGCCGCACAGCACAAGATCGCGCTGCTTCCCGGAAACAATCCCCTCACCCCCACCGCGAAGGGCCAGCTTCCGGGAAACAACGCGATCATGCACACGTCGCACCCGCACGCCGCACAGGTGAGCGACGCCCGGCCAGCAATGCGGGGCAATACACGCATCGCGCCCGGCCCCATCAGCTACGGCCACGCCGCACAACGCAAGATCGCGCTGCTTCCCGGAAACAATCCCCTCACCCCACCGCGAAGGGCCAGCTTCCGGGAAACAACGCGATCACGCACGCGCCGCAGGCGTCAGCCCAGGTCTACCGTGGGGTAGAGGGGGAAGTTGCCCAGCAGCTCAGCCGCCTGCGCCGACACCTTCGACGAGATCGACTCGTCCAGCACGTGCTTGGCCTTGGACTCGCCCGGCTGCGTCGCCGCCAGCACCTCGTGCATCAGCCCCGCGACCACGTCCATCTCGGTGGCGCCCAGGCCGCGGGTGGTGAGAGCCGGGGTGCCGATCCGGATGCCGGACGTGTACCAGGCACCGTTCGCATCGCGCGGCACCGAGTTGCGGTTGGTCACGATGCCCGAGTCGAGCAGCGCCAGCTCCGCCTGCCGACCGGTCAGGCCGTAGCTCGACACGTCGATGATCGCCAGGTGGTTGTCGGTGCCGTCGGTGACGAGCTTCGCGCCGCGCCGCATCAGGCCCTCGGCCAGCGCCTTCGCGTTGTCGACGATCGCCTGCGCGTAGTCCTGGAACGACGGCTGACGGGCCTCCGCGAACGCCACGGCCTTCGCCGCCATCATGTGCGACAGCGGGCCGCCGAGGACCATCGGGCAGCCCCGGTCGACCTGGTCGGCGAACTCGCCCGTGCAGAGCACCATGCCGCCGCGCGGGCCGCGCAGGGACTTGTGGGTGGTGGTGGTGACGACCTGGGCGTGCGGCACCGGGTCGAAGTCGCCGGTGAGCACCTTGCCCGCGACGAGCCCGGCGAAGTGGGCCATGTCGACCATGAGCACCGCGCCGACCTCGTCGGCGATCTCGCGCATGATCCGGAAGTTGACCAGCCGGGGGTACGCCGAGTAACCCCCCACCAGGATCAACGGCTTGAACTCGCGGGCCTGTGCGCGCAGCGCGTCGTAGTCGAGGAGCCCGGTGGCCGGGTCCACGCCGTAGCTGCGCTGGTCGAACATCTTGCCGGAGATGTTGGGGCGGAAACCGTGCGTGAGGTGACCACCGGCGTCGAGGGACATGCCGAGCATGCGCTGGTTGCCGAACTCGCGGCGAAGCTCCGCCCAGTCGGCGTCGGAGAGGTCGTTGACGGTCCGGGCGTTGAACTTCGCCAGGCCCGGCAGCTCGACCTTGGCGCCGAGGATCGCCCAGTAGGCGACGAGGTTGGCGTCGATGCCGGAGTGCGGCTGGACATAGGCGTGCTCGGCACCGAAGAGCTCGCGGGCATGCTCGGCGGCGATGCTCTCGACCGTGTCGACGTTGCGGCAGCCGGCGTAGAAGCGGCGGCCGATGGTGCCCTCGGCGTACTTGTCGCTGAACCAGTTGCCCATGGCGAGCAGGACGGCCGGCGAGGCGTAGTTTTCACTGGCGATGAGCTTGAGCGATTCGCGCTGGTCGGCGAGCTCCGCGCCGATGGCGTCGGCGATGCGCGGCTCAACCGCGCGGACGGCCTCGATGGCGCTGCGGAAGGCGGTCGACTCGGTGCTGAGCATGGGTCCTCCTCGTGATGACGGAAAGGGCCCAGGCGCACGGCATGAAGTCCGAAGACGAGCCGCTCCCTCGTGGTTGATCCCACTCCGACGCGCCAGTCACGGCCCGACACGAGTCTAGTCGACCCTCGTCGCCCGCTGCCCGCACGCCCCACCCTCGCCGGGCCCTTGTCTGTGCTTCTCATCACGCATCACGCAGGTCTACCGCGGCCGGGGCGGTCGGCGGGTGGGCCTCGTCTCCGGCATGCAGAACCAGAGCCAGCACTTCTCGGGCTTGCGGGGTTCGACCAGACCGGGCTCGTTCTTGTTGGGGTTGCCGGTGCCCGCCTTGTCGGCGAAGCTCTGCTCGGCCATGCCCTTGTGCGCGGCGTTCATGAACTTCTCCCAGATCGCCCCGGGCAGCCCGGCACCGCTGATGTCCCGGCCGGACTTCTCGTAGACGGCCTGCTCCTTGCCGGTGTTGCCGACCCAGACGGCCGCGGCGATCTGCTTGGTGTGACCGACATACCAGGCGTGGCAGTTGTGGGAGGTGTTGGCGCACTGCCAGGTGCCGGTCTTGCCGGCGGCCGGGCGCCCGCCACTGAGGGAGTGCCCGTTGGTCGGCGGGATCTTCTGGAGCACCCAGTTGACGTCGTCGGCGATGTCCTTGTCGATGGTCTGCGCGGGCTTGAGCTTCTCGCCGCCGACGAGCTGGTACTTGTCCGTGCCCGCGATCGGCCGCTCGACCTTCAGGACGAAGTGCGAGGCGTTGTAGACACCGCGGTTGGCGAAGGTGGCCATGCCGGTGGCGTGGTCCAGGACGGTGATCGGGTACTGCCCGAACCCGGCCTGGTAATAGAACGGCGCGTTGCTGGTCTGCTTGAAGGTCTTGCTGGTCAGGTCGTTCGCGATGAGCTCGCCCTTGCGGCCGGTGCTCCACATCGTCCGGATGCCCGCCGCCTTGGCGCTGGCGACCACCTTGTCGACCCCGACGAGCTTGGAGATCTTGTAGAACGGCACGTTGTAGGAGTGCACCGTCGCCCACTCCAGGGTGCAGTAGTTGCCGCAGGAGGAGTCGACGTCCCGGCCGGCGTTCTGGATCCGGAAGTCCCCGTCGCGGAACTCCGCCGGGTCGAAGTGCGAGGCGAGGGAGTAGCCGGCCTTGAGCGCCGCGGCCAGGGTGTAGACCTTGAAGGAGGACCCGCCGGGGTGGCCGCCGTTGAGCGCGCCGCCCTCCATGTTGAGCCCGGCGTAATCGTGCCCGGTGCCGTCGTCGCCGCCGTAGTAGGCGAGCACCCGTCCGGTCTTCGGCTCCACCGCGACGAGCGCTGCCATCAGGTTGGCCTTCTGCCCGTTCATCAGCGACCCGGACGCACCCCGCCGGGCCGCCGACTCCGCCGCCGCCTGGATCTTGGGGTTGATCGTCGTGGTGATCCGGTAGCCGCCGGTCTTCAGGTCCGTGATGCCGTAGGGCGCCGCCTTCAGCTCCTCCACCACGTAGTTGAGGACGTTTCCGGTGGTCATGCCGGTGAGTCCGACACCCTTGACGCCCCACTGGGCGTTTCCGGCGTCCTTGCGGATGGGCGCGATGCTCGTGGGATAGGCGAGCGACGACCGCTTGGACTCGTCGAGCCAGCCGGCGTCGACCATGTTGTCCAGCACGTAGCTCCAGCGATCCTTCGCCGCCTCCGCGTTGAGCTGCGGGTCGTACCCGGCGAACGACGGTGTCTGCTCAGGCTGGCGGACGACGGCACCGAGCACCGCAGCCTCGGCGATGCTGAGGTCCTTGGCGTTCTTGCCGAAGAACGTCTTCGACGCCACCTGTACGCCGATCGCACCCCGACCGAAGTAGACGTTGTTGAGGTAGAACCCGAGGATCTCCTCCTTCGAGTACTTCCCCTCCAGCTTGCGGGCGAGCACCGCCTCCCGCATCTTGCGGAAGACCGACATCTCGACATCTTTCGTCGCAATCTTCACGTACTGCTGCGTGATCGTCGACGCGCCCTGGGTGTCCCCGCCGGTCACGTTGTTCCAGGCCGCGCGGGCGATGCCGGTGAAGGAGACGCCGCTGTGGTCGTAGAAGTCCTTGTCCTCGCCAGCGATGAGGGCGTTGCGGATGTCGGTCGACAGGCTGGACATGGGGATGTCCTCGCGGTTCTCGGTGCCGAGCTGCGCTATCTGCGTCTTGCCGTCGCTGCCGAAGATCTTCGTGGTCTGGGTGGCGAGGTTCTTCGGGTCCAGCATGTCGACGCTGTCGAGGTAGTAGGTGACGACCGTCGTGGTGGAGACGACGAGGGCGAGCACGATGCCGCTGACGATCAGGATCCGCTTGCGTCGGGTCCGGGCGAACCGCCGCAGGCCCGCGAGCCGACCGGGAGCAGGAGAGGCCAGCTGCTCGGCGGCGGGCGGTGCCGGATCGGCGCCGAGCACGGCATCGGCCGAGGGCACGCCGGATCGGAGCACGTCGGGGCGGGCGGCGTGGCGTCCGGTGGTGCGGTCGTCGACCACGGCACGCGGCGGCTGGTCGTCGTACTCCGTGATCCGGCCGGGGCCGGAGGGGTGGTCACCGTACGAACTCATCCCCACAAGGTAAGCGCTGGGCCTCGATGCCGCAGAATCGTGCTGGTCGGCCCGGGGCGGGGATCGCCCCGGGCCGGGAGAGCTCAGGACCGGCGAGCCACTTCGCGCCGGAGTCCGTCGAGGTAGGGGTAGAAGTTGTTGCCCGGGCACTCCGTCGGCACCCAGTTGCGGTGGCCGCTGAGCGTGATCACCGTCTTGGTGGCGGCGCTGACCGGGTTGACATAGTTACAGGTCGCCTCGACGTCGAGGTCGAGCACCCGGGCCAGGCCCGAGAGCACCGCTCGCAGGGACCGGTAGGCGGGGGCGGTCGGCAGCCAGTCGGGCTTGCTGAAGTTGCCGATCAGCACGATGCCGACGTTGCCCGCGTTCCAGCCGCCGATGTGGGCGCCGTTGACCATCATCGGGCGTCCGTCCGGGCCGGGGTTGGGCCCGAAGACCGGGCTGGCGTCGGTGCCCGAGTAACGGCCCTCGTAGACATAGCCCCGCTTGTCGATGGCGAGGTGGTAGCCGAAGTCCCCGAAGTTGGAGGTGACGGCCTGGAAGCGGTAGATCGCCCGCAGCCGGGCCACCGGGTCGTCGTCGGGGGTCTCGTTCGGCTCACCGGTGTGGTGCACGGTGAGCGTCTGGACCGGGTAGTAGGCGGGGATCCAGGCTTCGTCGCCGTTGGCCTTGAACCGGTAGGACTCATCGGCGCCCCAGGCGGCCCGGCTGTAGTAGCGGGCCAGGACGGGGTGCCCGGCGAAGCGGAGCAGCTGGGCGTGGGGCTTGGCGATCCGGCGGATCGGGCCGTCGACGGTGTTGAGCTCGGAGATCCGCAGCTCGCTGACCGCACCACTGGTGGCCAGCTCATATTCGGTGGCGCGAGGGGCGGCGACGACGCCGCCGAAGGTGTTGGCGACCGAGCCGTCACCGGCGCCGCCACCGCAGCCGGGCAGGGTCTGCCAGTCGGCCCAGCCGGCCGCGCCACGCAGGCGCAGGCCCACCTCGCCATCGCCGGTCCAGCTCACGCCGAGGTGGCTGAGGGGGAATTCGGTGGTCGTCGCCGAGGTGGGGGCACCGGGCAGGACGAGGTCCCGGGCAAGGGTCTCCGGCACCGCGAGGCCTTCTTCGGCTGCGGTCGCGGCGCCGGTGGAAAGCGTGGCGGCCGTGACGCCGAGCGCGGCGGAAATAAGCATTGAACGCCGTGTGAGCACGACATCTCCCGTGTGTCATACGCGCGACGGGGTTCGCGCGCTGCGCGGGATTTTAGGTGTCGTGTCCTCGGCTGACTAGGGATGGCAGCCCCCCGCAGCCGCCATCGTTATGCACAGCGGGGCGTCATCAGCAGGACTACGCCATGGATTCGTAGATTTCTTTACATTCGGGGCAGACGGGGAATCGCTTCGGGTCCCGGGTCGGCACCCACACCTTGCCGCAGAGGGCACGGATGGGCGTTCCCTCGATCATGGCCTCCATCAGCTTGTCCTTGGGCGCGTAGTGCGACAAACGCTCGTGGTCGCCCTCGTCGAGACGGTATTCGGTGCTGGTGCGCTCTTCGAGGAGCGTGCCGGCGTCTGGGGTCGTGGTCACCCACCCAGTGTCCCAGATGGCGTCGTCCAATCCCAGCGGGATTGCCGAGCCGCAGCTCAGCACCCCTGCCCGGGGGCGATTGCGGCGAGCGCGGGCCCGGTCGGCACGAGCCGGTTAGGGTGATGATCGTGGGCATTCGACTGAGCGAAGAGGTGGCCGAGGCGCTGGACGCCGGCCGGCCGGTGGTGGCGCTGGAGAGCACGATCATCTCGCACGGCCTGCCGAGACCGGACAATCTGCGGATCGCCCGCGAGATCGAGGCCCGGGTCCGCGCCAACGGCGCCACGCCCGCCACGATCGGCATGGTCGGCGGCGAGCTGCTCGTCGGGCTCGACGACTCCGCGCTGACGAGGCTCGCCACCAGCGACAACGTCCTGAAGCTGTCGGTCCGGGACCTCGCCGCCGCAGCAGCCGCCGGAGCCGACGGCGCGACCACGGTCGCCAGCACCTCGGCGGTCGCCGCCGCCGTCGGCATCGGGGTCTTCGCCACCGGCGGGCTCGGCGGGGTGCACCGCGACGCCAACCAGACCTTCGACGAGTCCGCCGACCTCACCACGCTGGCGCGGACGCCGATCGTCGTGGTCTGCGCCGGGGTCAAGTCGATCCTCGACGTCGGTGCCACCCTGGAACGGCTGGAGACGCTCGGCATCGGCATCCTGGGCTACCGCACCAAGCGCTTCCCGGGGTTCTTCATCTCCGACTCCGGCTTCGACCTGGACTGGTCGGTGCAGTCGCCCGCCGAGGTCGCCGCCGTGATGCGGGCTCAGGACGGCCAGGGCCTGCACGAGGCGGGGATCGTCGTCGCCAACCCGCTCCCCGCGGACGAGCAGCTCGATCCGGCACTGCACGACCGGGTGCTCACGCAGGGCCTGGCGATGCTGGCCCGGGAGGGGATCACCGGCAAGGGCGTCACCCCGGCCCTGCTCGCGCACTTCCACTCCGCCACCGAGGGGCAGAGCCTCGCGGTCAACGTCCGGATCATCCTGCACAACGCCGAGCTCGCCGCGCAGATCGCCGCCTCGGCTGCGGCAATCGAGTGAGTGCTCGGATCGTCTGCGTCGGCGACATCGTCACCGACGTGCTCGCGGCGCTCGCCGGGCCGCTGGAGCACGGCTCCGACAGCCCGGCGTCGATCCGGGTCACCGGGGGCGGTCAGGCCGCGAACACGGCTGCCTGGCTTGCCCACCTGGGTGCGGAGGTCACGCTGGTCGGTGCGATCGGGGACGACGACGCCGGTCGGGACCGGGTCGCCGAGCTGACCGCCGCCGGGGTGCAGTGCACGGTGCAGGTCTGCCCGGGCACGGCGACCGGGGCGATCGTGGTGCTCTCCGGTGCCGGCGAACGGACGATGATCTCCGATCGAGGTGCCAACCTGCAGCTCGACGCCGAGTGGGTCCGGTCCGCGGTGGCGGAGGGCGGTCACATGCATCTCTCGGCGTACACCCTGCTGGACAGCGCGTCCCGCGGAGCCGGACTTGCCGCGCTCGCGGCGGCGCGCGAGCTGGGACTCACCAGCAGCGTCGACGCGGCCTCGGCCGCGCCCTTGCGCGCAGCCGGCGCGCAACGCTTCCTGAGCTGGTGCGAGGGGGTCACGGTCCTGCTCGCCAACCGCGACGAGGCCGACGTCCTCGCCGGTCCCGGTCACCCCCGAGATCAAGCCCGAAAACTCGCCGGGTACGCCGCCTCGGCCGTCGTGAAACTCGGCGCCGACGGTGCGGTGTGGGCGGGCGCACACGGGGTCGTCACGGCACCCGCCCCGGCCGTCGCCGTGGTGGACACCACAGGTGCCGGGGACGCCTTCGCGGCGGGCCTGATCGCGGCCCTGGTCACCGGCCGGTCCGAGGCGGAGTCGCTGCGGATGGCGATCGACGCCGGTGCCGGTGCGATCGCTCATCTCGGAGCGCGCCCCCGCCCGTGATCAGTGAGAGGATGGGGAGGTGAACCGCCCCGCTCCGAAACCCGTGCTCATCACCGACGCCCCGGAAAGCCTCGACAAGCAGCGCCACAGCCGCGAGCTCCGGTATGTCCTGATGATGGGTCTCCGCGCGGTCTGCCTGATCCTCGCCGTGTTCCTGGCGATGATGAAGGTTCCCCTGCTCTGGCTCTGGCTGTCGCTGTGCGGCCTGGGCATGGTGCTGCTGCCCTGGTTCGCCGTGATCCTCGCCAACGACCGCGCGCCGAAGGACGAGCACCGCTGGCGCCATCAGAAACGCGACGCACCGCCCGCGCCGAACGCCCTGCCGACCCAGCCGCTCGGCGAGACCATCGACATGGAGCCATAGGCTCAGCTCGGGAGCATGATCACGGCGCGGTTGTGCGGGCGCCGCTACCATGCCACCTATGTCCAAGACCTCTCGCGCACTCGCGGCACTCGCGGCGCTCTCTCTCGCCCTGACCGGCTGCACCGCCAAGGCGGACACTCCCACGCCCTCTGCCTCCGCCAGCTTCCCGCCCGCCGAGCAGCTGCTCGGCGAGGGCGCTCTCGCCATGGCCGGCACGCAGACCGCCCACTTCGCCATCAGCGTGGACGGCAAGATCGCCAACCTGCCGCTGAAGAAGGCAGAGGGCGACCTCACCCGTGAGGGCTCGGCGAAGGGCACGGCCACGATCGAGCAGCTCGGGCTGACGATCGAGGGCGAGTTCATCGTGGTGAACAAGAAGCTCTACTTCAAGGGCGCCACCGGCGGGTTCCAGGAGATCCCGCTCGCGCTCGCCGCCACGGTCTACGACCCCTCGGCGATCCTCGACCCGACCAAGGGTGTCGCCAAGCTGCTCAGCGCAGCCAAGAACCCCAAGGTCCTCGCGGTGGAGAAGGTCGAGGGCGCCGACGCCTACAAGATCAGCCTGGAGACCGACCCGACCGCGCTCGCCGCGATCATCCCGGGTGCCCCGGCCGGTGTCACCGCCAACCTCTGGCTCGACGCGGCGACGAAGAAGCTGGTCAAGGGCGAGTTCACCATCCCCGCATCGGGCAGCGACCCGGCGGGCAAGGTGCTCGCGACCTTCACCAAGTACGACGCCCCAGTGACCATCAGTGCACCTTAAGCACCGTGCCGCCGTCGGGGTGGGCGGCCTGGCCGTCCTCCTCGGCGCGCTCGACGCGTACGTCCTGGTCGCGATCCTCGTCGACATCGTCAAGGACCTCGCCGTACCCATCAACCACCTGGAGCGGGCCACCCCGCTGATCACCGGGTACCTGCTCGGCTACGTCGCCGGGATGCCGCTGCTCGGCCGCCTCTCGGACCGGCTCGGCCGCCGCGCGGTGATCGTCGGCTGCCTTGTCGTCTTCGCCGCCGGTTCGGTCGTCACGGCCACCGCCACCGAGCTGTGGCCGCTCGTCGCGGGCCGGGCGGTGCAGGGCCTGGCGGGCGGAGCACTGCTCCCCGTCACGATGGCGCTCATCGCCGACCTCGCCCCGGAGCGGTCCCGGGCGTCCGCGCTCGGGTTCGTCGGCGCGGCTCAGGAGCTCGGCGCGGTGCTGGGACCGCTCTTCGGCGCCGGAGTCGCCGCTCTCGTCGGCTGGCGGGGCATCTTCTGGCTCAACATCCCGCTCGCCGCCATCGCGGCGATCGCGGTGTGGTGGGTCGTGCCGCCGCGCTCGGCCGACCAGGAGCGACCGAAGATCGACGTCGTCGGCGGGCTGCTGCTCGCCGTGGCGCTCGGCCTCACCGTGGCCGGCCTCTACAACCCCGAGCCGGCCAAGTCGATGCTGCCCTCGTGGGGCCCGGCGACGCTGATCGCGGCGGGCGTGGCGACGGTGCTCTTCCTGCTCTGGGAGGGGTTCGCCCGGACCAGGCTGCTCGATCCGCGCGGCGTGGCGATGCGGCCGTTCCTCGCCACCCTCGGCACCAGCCTCTGCGCCGGTGCCGCGCTGATGGTGACCCTCGTCGACGTGGAGCTGGTGGCGCAGACACTGCTGCTGCTCAGCTCGTTCGACGCGATCCTGATGCTCACGTGGTTCCTCGTGGCCCTGCCGATCGGGGCGGTCGTCGGCGGTCTCCTCGTCCGCCTCCTGGGCGAGCGCTGGATCGTCGTCGGCGGGATGCTGCTGGCCGGAGGGGCGTACCTGCTGATCGCCGGCTGGCCCGTGGAGCTGGCGGCGGCGCGCTACGACCTCGCCGGGCTGAGCCTGCCCCGGGCGGGTGTCGACCTGGTCCTCGCCGGGCTGAGTCTCGGCCTCGTCATCGCACCGCTCTCGTCGGTGGTGCTGCGGGTGGTCCCGGCCGCCCAGCACGGCATCGCCTCGGCGGCGCTGGTCGTGGCGCGGATGATGGGCATGCTCGTCGGGGTGGCCGCGCTCTCCGCCTGGGGCCTGCACCGGTTCCAGGAGTTCACCGCCGACCTGCCGACCCCGCTCCCGTTCACCATGACGGCGGCGGAGTTCAAGGCCGCGATGACCGCTTACGAGCAGGCGATCCGCGAGGCTCTCCGAGCCGAATACCACGAGATCTTCCTGGCCACGGCAGCCATCTGCGCCCTGGGTGCGCTGATCGCGCTGTTCCTCCCCCGCCGCGCCCCCTCCCCTGAACTTTAATGCTGGACACGCCGCGAAAACCGCAACAAAGGTCAGGGCCGACTCGTATGCCGGGGTCGGCCCTGACCTTTGTCACACTCCTCGGGTAGGACAGCAAGTAGCACTGCCGGTAGCATGAGTGGCATGAAGGTGAGTGTCAGCCTGCCCGACGACGACGTGTCGTTCGTCGATGACTACGCCAACCGGCGCGGGAGCGCCTCCCGGTCGGCGGTGCTGCATCGCGCCATCGAGCTGCTGCGGCTGAGTGAGCTGGAGGACGCCTACGCCGACGCGTGGGCCGAGTGGCACGACGGCGACGACGGCAGGCTGTGGCAGGAGACCGCCGCCGACGGGCTGGCCGATGCAGCGCGGTGACGTCTACCTCGTCGATCTCGATCCCGCGCTGGGCTCTGAGTCGCGCAAGGTCCGGCCCGCGATCGTCGTCAGCAACAGCGCCGCCAACCGGGCCGCCGAGCGGCACCACCGGGGCGTCGTCACCGTCGTGCCGGTGACCTCCAGCACCGAGCGGATCTACCCCTTCCAGGTGTTCATCCCGATCGGCGAGGGCGGCCTCGATCACGCCTCGAAGGCCCAGGCCGAGCAGATCCGCTCGATCGACTATGCCCGGATCCGCCAGCGCATCGGCTCGATCCGGCCGGCCACGCTGCGCCTGCTCGACGCCGCGATCCGCACGCATCTGGGCCTCTGACCGGCGATCTGCCGCTATTCATCGCTCGTTTCCCGGTCCGCCGGGCTCCGCGAGGCTGAGGGCTCATAGACCCCGAGCAGCACGCCGAACCGCGGCGACCCCTCCGGCGCCTCTTCGATCCCCTCGACCAGGTGCGCGAGCGCCGCGGTGATCGAGTCCACCTGCTCCCGGGTGAGCCGCACGTGCCGCAGCACCAGGAACGGGTCGGGCGCGGCCTGCCCGATCTCCTCCGCCACGACCTTCAGGGCGGCAGCCGACTGGGCACCCGCCTGCTCACCCACGAAGTGCAACCTCCTCGCCGTACGCGAGAAGTACTGCTCGGTCCCCCCACGCACCTGCCGCGTGTGCGAGTGCCGCACGAGCCCGGCCTCGCGGAGCACGGCGAGGTGGTGGGCGATGTTGCCCTTGCGAGATCCGAGCGAGGCCGCGAGCTGGCTGATCGTCGCGGGCTGCTCGCCGAGGGCGAAGAGCACCCGCAGCCGCAGCGGGTGGCCGAGCGCACTGTATTGAGCGGCCGACGACACCTCCATGATCTC
Organism: Allocatelliglobosispora scoriae; assembly: GCF_014204945.1. Lineage (NCBI taxonomy): Bacteria > Bacillati > Actinomycetota > Actinomycetes > Micromonosporales > Micromonosporaceae > Allocatelliglobosispora > Allocatelliglobosispora scoriae. The sequence continues at coordinate 409,877 of NZ_JACHMN010000003.1, read as the reverse complement.
CGGTATCTCGGTCATGGACTTAAGTGTCAACTGGCCTTGACTCTTTGTCAATGTGAATGCTCTACTTCGACTGCTCAGCTTCGACGGAAGGAGGCGACATGCCGCAGCACGAGAAGGTCAGCCGGGTCATCGACCTGGTCCAGGAGCACTACGTCTTCCCCGAGATCGCCGCCGAGGTCACCGGGCTGCTCCGGACCCGGCTCGCCGAGGGGTCCTACACAGGGCTGGCCGACGACGCCCTCGCCATCGCGATCACCCGCGACCTGCAGTCCGCCAACGGCGACAAGCACCTGCGGCTGCTGCACCACACCGACCCGGTCCCGGAGAGCCGGGGCGACGACGAGTCCGACCTCACGGAGATGCGGACCTGGGCCGACCTCACCGCCCACGGCGTCGCCCGCGCCGAACGGCTGCCCGGAAACGTCGGCTACCTCGACATCCAGCCGATCCTCTTCCCCACCGCCGTCGCCGCCGACGCGATCGCCGCCGCGATGACCCTCGTCGCACCCGCCGACGCGCTCATCATCGACCTGCGCGGCTGCCTCGGCGGCGAGGTCTCGATGACGAGCTACTTCTGCGCCTTCCTGCTCGGTGCCGAGCCGGTCGAGTTGAGCGGGATCTTCGAGGCGGCCACCGGCCGGGTCCGGCAGCTCTGGACCCCCGCCCACGTGCCCGGCCGCCGGTTCGGGGCGACGAAACCGCTGTGGCTGCTCACCAGCGGCACCACCTTCTCCGGCGGCGAGGCGGTCGCCTACGACCTGCAGCAGCTCGGCCGGGCCGTGATCGTCGGCGATCGGACGCGCGGCGGCGCCCACCCGCGCGAGGGCTTCCGGGTGGCGGAGTTCCTGGAGGCGACGATCCCGGTCGCCCGGTCGGTCAGCCCGATCACGGGCACCAACTGGGAGGGCACCGGTGTCACCCCGGATGTCGAGTGCCCCGCCGACCAGGCCCTGGAGGTGGCGTACAGGGCGGCGTTGAACCACGTCGTCGAGCTCGGCGGGGAGAACGGGCGGCGGCAGGTCCTCGACGAGGCCCGGGCAGCCCTCAGCTAGCCGCGGCGGCCGCCTTCATCTGCTTCTTGTATTCGCGCACCCTGGTCAGGGTCTCCCTGCTCGTGATGTCGGCGACCGAGCGGAGTGAGCCGTCCTCGCCGTAGACCCCGGCCGCCTCCCGCCAGCCGTCCGGCTGCACGCCGAACTGCTTGCCGAGCAGGGCGACGAAGATCTGCGCCTTCATCTTGCCGAAGCCCGGCAGGGCACCGAGGCGTTTGAGCAGGTCCTTGCCGTCCTTCGCCTCGGTCCACACCCGTGAGGCGTCGCCGTCGTAGTCGTCGGCGATGGCGCGGGCGAGCTTCTGCGTCCGCTCGGCCATCGAGCCGGGGAAGCGGTGGATCGCCGGCACCTGCGCGAAGACCTTGCCGAACTCGGCCGGGTCGTAATCGGCGATCGCGGCGGCGTCGAGGCTCGGGACTCCGAGGCGCTGCGTCAGCACATAGGGCCCCATGAACGCCTTCTCCAGCGGGATCTGCTGGTCGAGCAGCATGCCGGTGAGCAGCGCCAGCGGGTCGGTACGCAGCAGTTCATCGGCGTCGGGCTGCTGGGCGAGGAAGAGCGTGGCCATAGCCAGGAGCCTGCCATACGGGCTCGGACCGATGGGGCAGGATGGGCGTATGGCTGAACAGCACGGGCTTCTCGACCCCGCCGACACCGCACGCCTGCGTGAAGCGCTGTCGAGCGCCGGTTTCACCCCCGCCGGGATCGCCGAGCGCCTCGGTCCGGTCGCGATGGAGGCAGCCGGACGCGAGGACTTCCGCCCCACGCTCGCCACGACCGTGGAGCGGGACCGCCTCAACACCCTGATCCGCCTCTTCCTCGCCGGTCAGATCGAGGCCGAGGCCGACGTGGCGAGCGCGCTGAAGCCGCTGCCGCTCGCCCGGGCACTCGAGGCGGAGCTGATCGAATTCGTCTCCGGCGGCATCCGCGCGGGCGTCGACCTCGACCTCTACGGCGACTTCCTCGTCGTCGCCGACCTCCCGGCCGCGCCGGGCCGCGCGCTCCCCACCGACCACGTGCTCGGCGTCGGCGGCGCGTCGATGACGCTCGCCGACTGCACGATCCGGCGCCCAGTGGGCACGGCCCTCGATCTGGGTACGGGCTGCGGCGTCCAGGCACTCCACGTCGCCCGCCACGCGGAGTCCGTGACCGCGACGGACCTCTCCGCCCGTGCGCTGCGTTTCGCGGCGACCACCGCGGCGCTCAACGGGCAGCAGTGGGAGCTGCTGGAGGGCGACATGCTGGCCCCGGTCGCCGGACGCCGCTTCGACCTGGTGGTGAGCAATCCCCCGTTCGTGGTCGGGCCTGGCGTGGCGACGCACACCTATCGCGACTCGGGCCGCCCGGGCGACGGGATCTGCGCCGAGCTCGCCGCGGCCGCCGGGGACCTGCTCAACCCCGGTGGCACGATGCAGTTCCTCGCCAACTGGGTGCACGTGGCGGGCGAGGACTGGGAGGACCGGATCGCGGGGTGGTTCGAGGGCACCGGCTGCGATGTCTGGGCGATCCAGCGCGAGGTCACCGACCCGCTCGATTACGTCCGGCTCTGGCTGCGCGACGCCTCCGAGGGGCACGATCCGCAGCGGGCCGCCGAGTGGCTCGACTGGTTCGACCAGCACAAGATCGAGGGGATCGGGTTCGGCCTGATCACGGCTCGCCGCAGCGACCGGGTCGAGCCGATCATCGTCTGCGAGGACCTGCGGCAGACGATCGAGGCACCCGTCGGCGATCAGGTCGCGGCGTGGTTCGACCGGCAGGAGTGGCTCGGCGGGCGCGATGACGACGGCGTACTCGACGCGGTTTTCCGGGCCGCGGACGGCCTGACGCTGCGGCAGGACGCGACGATGTCGGCGGAGGGTTGGGCGGTGGACCGCCAGGTCCTGACGCTCACGACCGGCCTGCGCTGGAGCGAGGAGATCGACCCGCTGATCCTGGCGCTGGTGAGCGGCTGCGGCGGCGAGGTGTCGCTGCGCGACCAGGTCGCGCTGCTCGCCGAGGCGCACGGCGCGGGCGAGGAGGAGCTCGGGCAGGTGCTCGTCGGCGTGGTGCGGCACCTGGTCGAGCGGGGCATGCTGCTGCCCGTCTGAGGCGAGCCCGTCACGTTTTGCGGCAAAGCGTGGCCATCTCGCTGCGCGAGGCCACGCTTTGCCGCAAAACGTGACGAGGGCAGTGCGGGGTGGCCGGGGGAAGTAATGTCCGCGCAAACAACACCGTTCACCGGGGGTTCGTGGTGCTGCTGCTCCGCCGTCTGCTCAGCCCGACCGGCTTCGTGCTGATCGGACTCTGCTTCCTGCTGCCCTTCGTGACCGCCAGCTGCAGCGCCGGGCCGGAGACCGGTGCACCCGTCGGTGAATCCGTGGAGATCAGCGGTACCTATACCGGCACGGACCTGCTGCTGGGCGGCGCGCCGGACATGCGGTACCCGGACACGCGCGTGCAGGGCGAGACGAAGGAGATCGTGGACGACGACGCCACCTCCTCGCCGATGAACGGCGCCATCGACCCGTTGCCGGCGCAGAAGGGTGCCGCCGTCACCGTCGGCCTGCTCGTCCTGGGGCTGATCGCCGGCGTGCTGCCGTGGGCCCGGCTGCGCCACCGGCTCACCGCACTCGCCGCCCTGCTCGCCGCCCTGGCACTGGTGCTGACCGAGGTCAGAGCGGCGAGCCTCATCGAGGAGACCGCCCTCAGGTCGGTCGGCGCCGCTCCCGGCGACAGCGGCATCGACATGATCTTCCGTTACGGCTTCTGGCTCGCCCTGGGCCTGCTGATCGTCGTGGCCGTCGGCAACATCATCTCCTCGTTCCGCGACGGCGCACGAGCCGTCGAGCCGGACGAACCGGGCGAGCTGGGGCCGGTGCTAGAAGGGGCGTAGCCCCTGCCGACGGCAGGATTCCATGATCCAGTCGTCGAGCTGGCCCTTCCAGTCGATCCGCGCGATGTCCTGGTGGTCGACGACGAAGCGGCCGAAGATGTCCCGGCCGCCGACGAGCCCGCCGCGCCGATCGAGCTCCAGGATCACCTGGGTCGTGAGCGACGAGGCGAGGAAGGTGACCTCGACCTTGTTGATCGCGGCGGCGAACTTGGGTGCCGGGTGGAACTCGATCTCCTGGTAGAACGGGAGCGCCTGGTTGACGCCCCGGATCTGCCCACGCTCCACATCGGAGCGGATCAGGGAGAAGCCCAGGTCGGCGAATGCCTTGAGGATCGCGGCCTGCCCCGGCAGCGGCTCGACCTTGATCGGATCGAGGTCGGAGCTGTCGAAGGCGAGTGCGACCGCGAGCTCCGTACGCAAACCCAGCTCGACATCGGCGAAGTCGCGCCCGTCGACCGTGGTGAGCGGCGTCTCGAACGGCAGCGTATAGCGGAACGGGAAGTCCCGCTCCTCCCCCGGTGCGAGCGCGAAAGAGCCGGTCACAGCCTCCTTCGCCACGGTGACGTGGCTGGCGGTCGCGATGTCCTCGCCCTCGACGCAGACCTTGGCGGAGAGGGCGACCGCGATCTGGGAGATCGTGACAGGTCGACTCCCGCCGATGACGTGAACCACGCCACTCACCGGACCGCCAGGCTGGGCTTTCACCGTCGTCAGCGTCGTCGCGACGCTCGGTCCACCGGCACCGAAAACCTGCTTGAGCCGCTCAAACACCACTGACGCCTCCCCTGGCCGGGCCGAATCCCGGCCCCGTCCCAGAGTAGGGCACCCGACACAAGACGTGAGCTGACCTCACCGTCACTTCACCGACGGACCGGCACTCTCATTACACACACAGCGGGCGGGGAGGAACGACATGACCACGGGGACAGACATCACCGAAGCGGTAGAACACGACCTTGACGCGGTCGACGAGCGCGGTGTCTCATCGGACCTGGTTAGGGCATATCTCAACGCAATCGGCCGCACCAAGCTGCTCACCGCCGAGCAGGAGGTCCTGCTGGCCAAGCGGATCGAGGCCGGCCTGCTGGCCGAGCACCTCATCGAGCTGGGCTCGACCGACGCCGACCTCCGGGTCGTCGTGCAGGAGGGCCGCGTCGCGAAGAACCACCTGCTGGAGGCGAACCTCCGGCTGGTCGTCAGCATCGCGAAGCGCTACACGGGTCGCGGCATGGCCTTCCTGGACCTCATCCAGGAAGGCAACCTCGGCCTCATCCGCGCCGTCGAAAAATTCGACTACACCAAGGGCTACAAATTCTCCACCTACGCCACCTGGTGGATCCGACAAGCCATCACCCGAGCCATGGCCGACCAGGCCCGCACCATCCGCATCCCGGTGCACATGGTCGAGCAGGTCAACCGGATGGTGCGTACCCGTCGGGATCTCGCGGCCACCATCGGCCGTGAGCCGTCGATCAGCCAGCTCGCCGCGGCGCTCGACATCCCCGAATACCAGGTGATCGAACTGATCTCCTACGACCGCGAGCCGGTCAGCCTCGACCAGGCGGTCGGCGACGACGGCGAGAGCGCGCTGGGTGACTTCGTCGCCTCGGCCGCGCCCCGCACCGAGGAGAGCGTCGCGCTCGGCCAGCTTCGCGGCGAGGTGGCGGTCGTGCTCGCGACCCTCTCGCAGCGCGAGCAGGCCGTGATCCGGCTGCGCTTCGGCCTCGACGACGGCCGCCAGCGCACCCTCGACGAGGTCGGCAAGGAGTTCGGGCTGTCGCGCGAGCGCATCCGCCAGATCGAGAAGACCACGCTGCTCAAGCTCCGCCAACCCGAGCGCATCCAGCGCCTGGTCGCTTACGCGAGCTGACCTGCCATCCCCGAAAGACCGCCGCTGGTCGCGGCGGTCTTTCGCCGTATCTACACCGAAAGCATGCCGAGATCGCCGCAACTCTTGAAGAGTTGCGGCGATCTTGGCGCGAAGCGTGCGGGCTAGGCCGGGCGGAGGCGGCGCGGGCCGGTGTCGGGGCGCTGAGCCTGGCTGGTCGCGGGCGTGAACTCCACGTGCAGGACCGAGAAGCCGTCGGGCCTCGCCAGTACCGGATCCAGCACGAGGCGACCCAGCTCCGGGACGTCGTCGGCGAGCTGGGCGACCCGCAGCAGCAGCTGCTCCATCCGGCCGAGGTCCACCTCGGGCGCGCCGCGGTAACCACGCAGCAGCTCGGACCCGCGCGGCGCCCGGACCAGCCCCGACGCGTCGAAATCGGTGAGCGGCACCGCCCGCCAAGCCCGGTCGCCGAAGAGCTCGGCCGCTACGCCGCCCAGCCCGAACCCGATCACCGGTCCGAACGCCGGATCGTCGACGACCTCGACCACGCAGGCCACGCCGGGCGCCACCATCGGCTGCACCAGCACCTCCGCCTCGGCGCCGAAGAGCTCCACCAGTTCGCGATAGGCCCGCGACACGTCGTCGAGCTCCCGCAGGTCGAGCCGCACGGCACCGAGATCGAGCCGGTTGCGGTGCCCGAAGACCTTCATCGCGACCGGCAGCCCCAGCTCGGCCGCGATCTGCTGCGCGTCGTCGGCGGACTCGACGACCACCGACGTCACCACGTCCACGCCATAGGCGGCGAGCGCCCCGACCGGATCACCCCGCCGGATCGCGGCCCGGCCCTTCACCTGCGCCACGTCGAGCACGGGCAGCACACCCAGGGGGGTACGCAGCCAGTCGGCGTACCCGCACACCTTGGCGAGTGCCCGCACCGCCTCCTCGACGGAGCGATAGGCGGGCACACCGGTCGGGGGCGGACCGACCATGAAGGCGGCGACCACGGGTTTCTCCCCGGCTGCCGCGACGCTGGTCAGCGCGGTGGCGAAGTCGGCGAGCCCGGTGTCGTCGGCGCGCACGGCACCGGTCGGCAGCGGCGGGGCGAGCACCACGACGAGCGAATCCGTCTCGGCGTCGGCGAGCATCGCGGCGAGCCGGACGGCGAAGGCGGCGGCACCGACGGCGGTCGAGAGCACCTCCACCTCGGCGGGGACGAGCCCGGCGCCGGTGACGCTCGCGGTCGCCAGGGCTCCCAGGGCCGCCGAGTTGGTGACGATGCCGACCCGTCGCCCGGCGGGCAGCGGCTGCCCGGCAAGGAGGAGCCCGACATCGGCGAGCTCGGCGACGGTGTTGACGGTGATGACACCGGAGTGCGCCACGAGCGCGGCCATCGCCGCCTGGTCGGGACCGTTGCGCAGGCCCGGGCCCCGCGACGGGGCGGCGAGCGCGACGATCGGTTTGGTGCGCCCGACGGTCCGGGCGAGCCGGGAGAATTTGCGGGGGTTGCCGAAGGTCTCCAGGTACATGAGGATCACGTCGGTCGCCGGGTCGTCGCGCCAGAACTGCAGCAGGTCGTTGCCGGAGACGTCGGCCCGGTTGCCGACGGAGACGACGCTCGACAGGCCCAGCCGACGGGCCTGCAGCTCGGCGAGCAGGACCAGGGCGAGCGTGCCCGACTGGGCGAAGCAGGCGACCCGCCCGGGCTCGGGGAGCTGCGGTGACAGGGTCGCGTTGAGGTCCACCGCGCGGTGCGCCACGCCGAGGCTGCCGGGCCCGATCAGGCGCAGCCCGGCCGCGCGCACCTGGCGGACCAGGTCGTCCTGTGCGGCGGCACCGACCGCGCCGACCTCGGCGTATCCGGCCGTGATGACGAGCACGCCGTGGCAGCCGCCCTTCGCCGCGTCGGCGACGACCGCGGGCACACCGGCGACGGGGACGGCGACGATGGCGAGGTCCACCGGGTCGGGGGCGTCGGCCGCCGATCGGAGCACCGGCAGGCCGGCGATCACGGTGGCGCTGGGGTGCACGACGTGCAGGTGGCCGGCGTACCCACCCTCCCGGAGATGGCGCAGGACGGCCGCGCCGGGACCGCGGCCCGTGGCGCTCGCGCCGTAGACGACGATGCCGCGCGGGTGCAGCAGCCGCGCGATCGACGCCGCCTCGGTGCGGTGCTCGCGCTCCTGCTGCACGCCGAGCGAGCGCTCGGTGGGCGCGATGGGGAAGGTCAGGTGCACGACGCCGTCGGCGTATTCCCTGGTCACCTGGTATCCGGCGTCGCTGAAGACGCGGACCATGGTGCCGTTGACCGGCAGCACCTCGGCGACGAAGCGCTTGATCCCGGCGGGCCCCGCTGCTGCGGCGAGGTGCTCCAGCAGCACCGAGCCGATGCCCCGGCCCTGGTGGGCGTCGGCGACGACGAAGGCGACCTCGGCCTCCTCGCTGTCCGGGCCGAGCCGCTCGTAGCGGCCCACCGCGATGATCTCGTCGCCGACCTCGATGATGAGCGCCTCGCGGTCGGCGTGGTCGACGGTGACGAAGCGGTCCAGGTCGCGCTGCGGGATGCGCGGGTAGGGCGAGAAGTAGCGCAGGTAGCGCGTGCGGTCGGAGAAGCGCCCGTGCATCGCCACGATCGCGTCCGCGTCCGACGGCTCGATCTGGCGCATGTGGACAGTCGAACCGTCGGCGAGCAGCACGTCCGCGTCGCGGCCCATCGGGTCAGTCCCTCGGGTCGTGCGGGTCCAGGCCGTGCAGGGGGAAGACCGCCTTGCGTGTCGCCATGATCGCCCGGTCCAGCGGCGTCGTCCCACCGGGCTCCCAGGGGGTGTACGCCGTGAAGCCGTCATCGGTCATCCGCTGCGGCACCACAACACCGGGGCGTCTCGACAGGGCGAGCTTCATCCACTCCGGCGGGATCGGGGTCATCGGGTCCAGCGGCTCGCCCGTGATCGCGGCGAGCAGGTGCGTCCACGTCCGGGGAACGGCCTCGACCAGGGCGTATCCGCCGCCGCCGGAGGCCACCCACTTCCCCTCGCAGAGCTCCGTCGCGAGGTCCCGCAGGGCCAGGTGCGCCGCCCGCTGACCGTCGACGGTGAGCCGCAGGTTGGCGAGGGGATCGAGCCGGTGGCTGTCCGCACCGCACTGGGTGAAGAGCAGCTGTGGTCGAAACGCCCGCAGTACGCTCGGCACCACGGCATGGAAGGCCTGCAGCCAGCCCAGATCATTCGTCCCGGCCGGGAGGGCGATGTTGACCGCCGTGCCCTGCGCGCCCGGACCGCCGACCTCCTCGGCGAAGCCGGTGCCGGGGAAGAGCGAGATCGGCGACTCGTGCAGGCTGATCGTGAGCACCCGGGGGTCGTCCCAGAAGATCTGCTGCACCCCGTCGCCGTGGTGCACGTCGATGTCCACGTAGGCGACCCGCTCGGCACCGGACGCGAGCAGGTCGGCGATCGCGATCGCCGGGTCGTTGTAGACGCAGAATCCCGACGCGCGGGCGGGCATCGCGTGGTGCAGGCCACCGGCGATGTTGACGGCGCGGTCGACCTCGCCGGACCAGACCGCGCGGGTCGCCATCAGCGTCGCGCCGCTGATCAGGGCGCTCACCTCGTGCATGTTGTCGAAGACCGGGTTGTCGGAGGTGTTGAGCCCGTACCCCCGGAAGAACGGATCCTCCGGCGCGGCCCGGACCGCCGCCAGGTAATCGGCGCGGTGGCAGGTGAGCAGCTCCGCGTCGGTGGCCGGGATCGGACCCCGGACCGTCACGCCGGGCCGGTCGAGCACGCCGAACGCCCGGGCGAGCGCGATCGTCAGCTCCAGCCGGACCGGGTCGAGGGGGTGCTCGCCCATGTCGTAGCCGAGCATCGCCTCGTCCCAGAGGACCAGGCTCTTCACGCCGCATCACCGGTCTCGATCGGGCGGGACGGGTCGGTGATCCAGTCGCTCCAGGATCCGACGTAGAGCGCGTCGCCGGTGCGCCCCGCGACGTGCATCGCGAGGATCGTGTGTGCTGCGGTGACGCCGCTGCCGCAGTAGACGGCGGCGGCTCGGGGTGCGATGCCCGCGAAGCGTTCGCGCAGCTCGGTGGCGGCCCGGAAGCGGCCGTCGGCCAGGTTGTCCGCGGTCGGCGCGTTGACGGCGCCGGGGATGTGCCCGGCGACCGGGTCGATGGGCTCGACCTCGCCCCGGTAGCGCTCCGGTGCTCGGACGTCGATCAGGGTGCCGTCGAGCTCCGGCAGATCGTCGGCGACGACCGTGGGCATCCCGCCCGGCACGACGGTGAAGTCGCCGGGGTCCGCCTCGGGCACGTCCTTGGTCACCTCACCCGTCCAGGCCGCGAAGCCGCCGTCGAGGACGCGTACGTCCGGGTGCCCGGCCCAGCGCAGCGTCCACCAGGCCCGGGCGGCCGAGAGCCCGTCGCCGAGGTCGTAGACGACGACGGGCCGGTCGGCACGGACACCGGCCCGGCGCAGCGCCGACTGCAGCTGCGGCACGGCGGGCAGCGGGTGGCGGCCACCGGCGCCGGGCGGCCCGCAGAGGTCGGCGTCGAGATCGACGAAGACCGCGCCCGGGAGGTGCCCGGTGTCGTAGTCGTCGCGTCCCGGCGGGCCCATCAGCCGCCACCGCACGTCGAGCAGGGTCACATCACCATCGTTGAGCAGTGCCGACAGCTCGGCGGGCGTCACCAGAGGACTCACCCGACCATTCTGTCCCACACCCGCAGGAATGCCGACTCGGCCAGGGACGTTACGTCTGCGTCGACCCCGTAAGCTCGTGCTGTCTCGGCAATGGCGAACTCGCTGGCATCGGTGCCTTCGTAACTCCACCGCACGAGCGTCCGAGCCGGCTTCCGGCAGTTCACCGACACTGCCGGGATCAACGCCGCCATTACGATGACACGTTGTCACATTACGTTATCTCAGCTGTGCTCTGCGAGTCCGCGACCGCCGGTCGTAACGGCTAGACTTCATCTCAACCTGCGGAGGGGTTTCTCGCATTATGAACGATTTGGTTGACACCACCGAGATGTATCTACGCACCATCCTCGAGCTTGAGGAGGAGGGCGTGGCACCGCTGCGCGCCCGCATCGCCGAACGCCTGCACCAGAGCGGACCCACCGTCAGCCAGACGGTCGCCAGGATGGAGCGCGACGGCCTGCTCAACGTCGTCGAGGGTGACCGGCACCTGCAGCTGACCGACCTCGGCCGCTCGCACGCGGTCGCCGTCATGCGCAAGCACCGCCTCGCCGAGCTGCTGCTCGTCAACGTGATCGGCATGCCCTACGAGGAGGCCCACGAGGAGGCCTGCCGCTGGGAGCACGTGATGAGCGACGCCGTCGAGAAGAGGGTCTACGAGCTGCTGCACCGGCCCACGCGCTCGCCCTACGGCAACCCGATCCCGGGCCTGGAGGCGCTCGACACCGCGCCGCCGTCGCCGTCGAGCGAGTCCGAGCGCAACCTCGCCTTCCCCGGCCTCGCCGGCTCCGTCGTCGTGCGACGGATCTGCGAGAGCGTCCAGACCGACTCCGATGTGCTCCGCCAGCTCCACGCCGCGGGCGTCGACCCCGGTGCCACCGTCACGGTGGCCCAGGAGCGCGACGGCGTCACCATCGACCTGGCCGGCGAGAGCGTCCGGCTGCCCCGCGAGGTCGCCTCGCGGGTCTTCGTCACCGCACGCTGATCCGGCGTCTTGCGTCGTGGGCGTTCTGGGGCTGTCCCCGGGGCGCCCACGACTCATTTGGCGGCGGGCTTGACCTTGTCGATCTCCTGCGCCAGCACGACGAGGCGCAGGCCCAGCTCACCCGCGCTGGCTCCGCTCGGCACGGTGACCCGCAACCAGAGCAGCCGGGCGTTCGCCGCGAGCCAGCCGACCTCCAGCGCCGGTCCGGTGCCGTCGGCGGCCGGCAGCTCCGCCCGGTAGGCGACCTTGCCGAGCCCCTCCACCACGATCGAGCCCTTCGGCTGAACCTTGGCCTTGAAGACCGCGACATCGGCGATCGACGGCGCGACCGCGAGCGTCACCTCGGGGTAGGGATCATCGGCGGTCCGCGCGACGCAGGTCATCGTCGTGTCCTGCCCGGCCGACGCCGCGACCGCGTAGCGCGCACCCAGCATGTGCTGCAGCAGCTCGAAGTCGAGGAGCTCGCACGCACCACCCGCCTTCGCGGCGGGCTCCAGCGGCGGCTCGGGCACGCTCGCGTCCGCCTGCACATCGCATCCGGCCAACGCGACGACGATCGCCGCCGCGCTCAACCATCGCCGCATCATCTCCGCACCCTCCCCGGTCACGCCAGGGGCCAACCTACGCGCACTGTGGCGACCGTCTCAACTCGGCTCGGGCCTCGGGGTGCGGGCGTCAGAGGCGGATCTCGTGGTTGCCGAACGCGGCGAGGATCTCCTCGGCGACCTCCATCGAGGCGTCCGGATCGGCCTTCGGCGAACCGATGCGCGGGTCGAAGTTGAGATCGAAGAAGAACTCGCTGACACCCAGCCGGGCGATCCGGTGCAGGTCATCATGGATCTCGTCGAGGTTGCCGGTGAAGGGCCGCCGGTCGGTCGCGCCGCCCTGCCGCAGCCGCACCCCGCCCCGGCAGACGAACCGCAGCGCGTCGGGATCCCGCCCGGCCTCGACCGCGGCGGCACGGACCACCGGGATCGCCTCACCGATCGAGGTGAGATCAGCGGAGCTGCCGCTCACCCAGCCCTCGGCCCGGCGTCCGATCCGGCGCAGCACCGACGGCGCCCCACCGCCGAGCAGCAGCGGCATCGGCCGCTGGATCGGCTTGGGCCCGAACGAGCCCTGGGGCACGGTGTAGAAACGGCCGTCGTGCTCGACCGGATCCGGACCGAAGAGGTTGCGCAGGACGGTGAGGTATTCCTCGGCGCGGGCACCGCGATCGGCCATCGAGGCGCCGGTGGCGGTGAACTCGTCGGCCGACCAGCCCACCCCGAGCCCGGTGTCGACCCGGCCGCCCGAGAGCACGTCGAGCGTGGCGAGCTGCTTGGCGAGCACCGTGGGCGCGATGAACGGCAGGTTGATCACCGCGACGCCGAGCCGGATCCGGGTGGTCGCGGCGGCCACGAAGGCGAGCGGCGCCAGCGGGTCCATCACGCTGCGGTAATGGTCGCCCAGCCGCTCGCCCATGCCGTCGCTGGCGAGGATGCGCTGGAAGGTCCAGAGGCTGGCGTAGCCGTGGTCCTCGGCCTTCCAGGCGATGTGCCGCAGGCGATCCGGCGTGGCCCAAGAGCCGGCGACCGGCAGCGCGAACCCGAGCTTCATTCCCGGCAGCCTACCCGCGTCACGAGGGGATCGGCAGGTCGGCAACGATGTGCTTGGCGATCTCCAGGGAACTCGTCGCCGCAGGTGAGGGCGCGTTGAGCACGTGCACCTGGCGACCGGTGCGCACGATCAGGAAGTCGTCGACGAGGCTGCCGTCCGGCTTGATCGCCTGGGCGCGGACCCCGGCACCGCCGGGCTCCAGATCGGCCTGGGTGATCTCGGGCATCAGCTCGGCGACGCTCTCGGCGAAGCGCCGGGCGGAGAGCGACCGGGCCATCTCGGACAGGCCGTACCGCAGGTTGCGCCGGGCGAGCCGCAGCAGGCCGGGATAGGTGGCGGTGGCGGCGAACTCCTTGACGTTGACGTCACGCCACGAATAGCCCTCGCGGGCGAGCGCCAGCACCGCGTTGGGTCCGGCGTGGACACTGCCGTCGATCATCTTGGTGAGGTGCACGCCGAGGAACGGGAAGCGCGGGTCCGGGACGGGGTAGATCAGGCCCTTGACGAGATCCGTCCGGTCGGCGCGGAGCTGGGCGTACTCACCGCGGAACGGCACGATGCGGGCGGGTGGGCGTACCCCCGCGAGAATTGCGATCTTGTCAGCGTAGAGACCGGCGCAATTGATCAGGACGTCGGCCGGGAAGTCGCCGGCGGTGGTCTCCACGACATCGTCCGCGATGCCCGTGACCTTGGCGCCGAGCCGCAGGTCACCGCCGAGCTCGCCGAAGAGCCGGGCGAGCACCGTCGTGACCTGGCCGTAGTCGACGATGCCGGTCGAGGCGACGTGCATCGCCGCGACGCAGGAGACGTGCGGCTCGAACTCCTTCGCCTCGTGGCGGCTGAGCATGCGCACGGGCAGGCCGTTGTCGAGAGCGCGCTGCTGCAGGTCGCGCAGGCGGCCGAGCTGCGACTCGTCGGTGGCGACGATGAGCTTCCCCGTGATCTTGAAGGGAACGGCGTGCTCGGTGCAGAACTCGACCATCGAGGCGGCACCCGCCTTGCACAGCGTCGCCTTGAGGCTGCCGGCCTTGTAGTAGACCCCGGCGTGGATGACGCCCGAGTTGTGGCCGGTCTGGTGCCGGCCGGGGCGGTCCTCCTTCTCCAGGACCGTCACCTGGTCATCCGGGTGGTCGAGCAGGAGCTGGCGGGCGACGGCCAGGCCGACGATCCCACCACCGATGACGACGTATCGAGTCACTGGCGCAGACTAATACGCCGCTCCCAGTTGGTGCATCACGTGAGTCTCAGTAACTAATAACAATCTAGTTACTCTCTTCCCTGGTGAACGGCTCGCGACCGGCTCCTGCCTGCCGGAACTTGACTGTGGAGTGCACTCGAAGGGGGAACGCCCTTTGGGCGGCTCGGGCCCCTGGGCGGGCTGGGTTCCGGTTCCGGCGCAACTCTTCAAGAGTTGGTCCCATGGCCTTGGCGGCCAGAGGACCAACTCTTGAAGAGTTGCGCCTTTGCGGTGCGGCTATTCGCGGGTCAGGAGGGTGACCGCCGCGAGCATCAGGGCCGCACCCACCAGGGACAGCGGGGCCAGGTGCTCGCCCAGGAGGGCTACGGCGATCACCGTGGCCGCCACCGGTTCCACCAGGGTCACCACCGCGGTGACCGTTGCCGGGACGACCGCCAGGCCGGCGAAGAAGAGGCGGTACGCGAGAGCGGTGGGCACGGCACCGAGGTAGATCAGCCAGCCGGTCGTGGAGCCCAGGCCGGCCAGGTGCGGCAGCAGGCCCTCGACCAGGGCCAGGGGCAGGACGCAGATCGCCGCCACGACGAAAGCCGCCGCCGTGCCGTTGGCGAGGTCGCCGCCGACCCTGCGGCCGTAGACGGTGACCATGGCGTACCCGGCCGCGGAGGTGAGGGCCAGAACCACGCCGAGTGCCGGGTTGGCACCGACCCCGGCGGGGGCCCCCACCAGCAGGATCAGGCCGACCACCGAACCGCCGACGGCGAGCAGCTTGCGGGTCGTGAGGGACTCGGCGAGGAACCACCGTGCCGAGACCGCCACGAGTACCGGTCCCGCGCCCAACGTGACGACGGTGGCTATGGCGAGGCCGACGTGCGCGATCGCGCCGTAGTAGGCGGTCTGATAGACCGCCAGACCGATTCCGAGCACGATCGTGCTGGTCAGCCTCGTGTCGTCACGCTGTCCGCCGGCGATTCTCGCCACGATCAGCAGGACGGTGATGCCGAGGACCAGGCGCCAGAACGACACCGCCACGGGGCCCAGGCCGCTGGTGCGGTAGAGGACGGCGGCGACGGCGCCGCCCGTACCCCACGCGGTTGCCGCGGCCGCGACAAAGAACAGACCGCGCCCGTACGGCGCAGCTTCACCCTTCATTGTTATCTCTCCATAGTGGAAGCCGACATGTCCGCAGGTCATGCGGGCAACGACGACCTCACCACCGGGCTCAGCCAGGCAGTGGAGAGTGCGCAGACGCCGCCCGCGTCAGCGGGCTGGTGGCGGAAGGATCAGATAACGCATGGCAGGAAGACTACGGCAGCCTCTAGGGTCTCCCGCATGTCCACCCTCAAGGTCACTGCGGAACGCCTGGTCATCCACCCCCACCACAACGCGGACGCCCTGGAACTCGCCCAGGTCGGACTCTTCCGCGCAGTCGTGGCGAAGGGAGCCTTCCAGACCGGCGACCACGCGATCTACATCCCGGAGGGCGCGGTGCTGCCCGAGGCGCTCATCGAGGAGCTGGGGCTCACCGGCAAGCTCGCCGGACCGGCACACGACCGGGTCAAGGCGGTCCGCCTGCGCGGCGAGCTCTCCCAGGGCATCGTCTGCCGACCGGCGGAGCTCGCCGAGCTGGACCTCGCCGAGGTCGAGCCCGGCACCGACTTCGCGGAGCGCCTCGGCATCACCAAGTGGGTGCCACCGATCCCGGTGCACATGTCCGGCGACATCACGCCCGCACCCGAGCTGCTGCCATGGGTCGAGGTCGAGAACATCAAGCGCTACCCCGACATCTTCACCGCGGGTGAGCCGGTCATCGCCACGGAGAAGATCCACGGTACGGCGTGCCTGCTCACCTATGTCGTCGAGACCGGCGAGGTCTTCGTGTCGTCGAAGGGCTTCGGCAAGCAGCACCTCGCGATCAAGGAGGCGGCGACCAACCTCTACTGGCGGGCGATCGTCGCGCACAAGGTGGCCGTCATCGCCGCCGAGCTGGCATCGTCGCTGGGCGCGACCCGGATCGGCGTCTTCGGCGAGGTCTACGGCCAGGGCGTGCAGGACCTCGCTTACGGCGCCGACGCTTCGCGGTCCGAACCCGGCTATGCGGCGTTCGACATCGCAGCCGAGATCGACGGCGAGGTGCGCTGGCTCTCGCCCGACGGGACCGGCCTGCCGAGCGCGCCAGTGCTTTACACCGGCCCCTACGACGAGGCGCTGCTCATCGAGCTCGCCGGTGGTGTCGAAACGGTCTCGGGGCGCGGCACGCACATCCGCGAGGGTGTCGTGGTCCGCTCGGCGACGGAGCGCTACAGCCCGGTGCTCGGCGGGCGCGCCATCGGCAAGTTCGTCTCCGACGCCTACCTGACCCGCAAGGGCGGCACCGAGTACGAGTGACGTGCCACCATTCCGGGTATGGCTCCGACGATGACACACACCTGGGACGGATTGCCGATCGCCGAGGACTCACCACGCGGGTCCTCGGTGGTCGTCCGGCGTGCCGACGGCGCGTTCCTGGTGCTGCACCGGGCCGTCCAGGGCGCTGCCTACGAGGGCGACTGGGCGTGGACGCCGCCGTCGGGCGCGCGCTTCCCCGGCGAGCCGGTCCTCGTCGGCGCGGAACGCGAGCTCCTGGAGGAGGCCGGCCTGCGCGACCTGGAGATCCTGCCGGTCGACATCTCCGGCGGGTGGGCGCTCTTCACCGCCGACGTCCCGTTCGACACCCCGGTCACCCTCGACCACGAACATGATCGGTACGAGTGGCTGCCGCTCGACGACGCCGTCGCCCGATGCGCCCCGGCCACCGTGTCGGAGAACCTGACCCGGGCAGCGGCGATCCCCTCGGAGCAGCTCTCGTTTCGACCGCTGACCAGGGACGACCTGCCCTCGCTGGTGGCCTGGCGGCAGGCACCGCACGCTCGGCAGTGGTTCCCGCGACAGCTCGACCTGGCGGCCGCGACGCAACGGTACGGTCCACGGATCGACGACGGGCACCACGTGCGGATGGATGTCGTGCTCGTCGACGGGGTGCCGAGCGGATACATGCAGCGTTACCGGGTCGGTGACGAGCCGTTCTTCGCGGCGGCCACGGGGATGCCCGAGGCGATCGGCATCGATTACCTGCTCGGCGTGGGCGCGGGGCGAGGGCTCGGTGCGCGGATGATCTGGACCTATCTGCGGGACGTGGTGCTGCCGTCGGCACCGGGGGTCTCGTCGGTCATCGCCAGCCCCGAACCGGCGAATGTGGCGTCGCTGCGGGCGCTGGAGAAGGCGGGCTTTCGGCGTACCGGCGAGATTGCGATGGAGCGCGGCCCGGAGGTGCTCTGCGTGCTGGATGTGGCGCGGGTCTTCGGGGTTCGGCCCGCTCCGGCCGGCGGGCCCGGCGAGCTGTAATGCGCGCGCCGCGCTTTGCTCTGCTTACACCTGCGCATCACCGGGAATGTCCGGACAGTTCGGGTGATGCGCAGGTGTAAGCAGAGCAAAGCGCTGTGCAAAGCATCGTGCGACGATGCACGGCATGAACGGCATCAGGCGGCTCGACTACGGCTACTTCGTGCGACCGGCGAGCGAGACCGGCGGGCCGGAGCCGCGTGTCGAGCCGGTGCTCGGCTACCTGGTCCGGCGTCCCGAAGGGTTGATCCTCTTCGACACCGGGATGGGGAGCGAGCCGAGCGTCGACGAGCACTACCGGCCCCGGCGACGGACCCTCGACGCGGCGCTCGCGACCGCCGGGATCGAGCGGGCCGAGATCGCCGCGATCGTCAACTGCCACCTGCACTTCGATCACTGCGGCGGCAATCCGAGCTTCGCCGGTAAGCCGATCTTCACCCAGGCGACGGAGCTGGCGACGGCTCGGCGGGGCGATTACACGCTGGATGAGCTGGTCGACTTCGCGGGGGCGACCTATGAGGTGCTCGACGGCGAGGCCGAAATCTGGCCGGGAGTCTGGATCATCCCGACGCCGGGACACACCGACGGGCACCAGTCGCTCGCCGTGGTGCAGCCCGACGGGACCGTTGTCCTCGCTGGTCAGGCTCATGATTTCGCGTTCCAGTACGGCAGCGGCCAGCTGGCTCGACTCGCCACATCGGACGGTGTCGGGCAGCCGCTGCCGGACTATCGGCCGTGGATGGAGCGGCTGGCGGCCTTCGATCCTCGGCGGGTGCTCTTCGCCCACGACCTCTCCGTCTGGGAGCCGGCGTAATCCGGGTGCGTTGAATCGATCCGCTCCGTAGCGTCACCGGCGTGGAAGAGTTCGGACGGCTGCTCAACGTCATCGACGTCGAGGCCACCTGCTGGAAAGACATGCCGCCGCCCGGCTCCGTGAACGAGATCATCGAGATCGGCGTCTGCGTCGTCGACACGGTCGCGTGGGAGCGGGTGCTCAAGCGCAGCATCATGGTGCGGCCGCAGCGCTCCACCGTCAGCGCGTTCTGCACCGAGCTGACCGGGATCACCCAGGCTCAGGTCGACGCCGGGATCAGCTTTGCCGATGCCTGCGGCGTGCTGCGGGACGAGCTGCACTCCGACTCGCGGGCGTGGGCGAGCTGGGGCGATTACGACCGCAAGCAGTTCGAGCGGCAGTGCTCGGCGGGCCGGGTGGCCTATCCGTTCAGCGCTCGGCACACCAACGCCAAGGTGCCGTTCACGGCGGCGTTCGAGCTGCGGAAACGGCCGGGGATGGCGCAGGCGTTGGAGGTGGCGGGCCTGCCCTTGGAAGGGCGCCACCACAGTGGCGCCGACGATGCGTGGAACATCGGGGCGCTCATCATCGAGCTGGCCCGGCGCGACCACCCGATCGGTTAGCAGGACGGGCCGACCGCGAAATGTTCTTCGCCGTCGGCCCGCCCAGAGGAGAGGTCAGCTGCAGCCGCTGGTCGAGCCGCAGCCCTCGCAGACATAGCAGCTGCCCGCAGGCCGCATCTTGGTCCCGCAGGTGAAGCAGAGCGGCGCGTCGGCCGCCTTGCCCATCACGGCCTCCAGCAGCTCGGTCGACGAACCGACCCGCTGCGGCACCACCGGAAGCTGCTTGGCCGCAGGCTCCGGCGTCGTCGGGACATATTCGACGCCCTCCTCCTCGGCGCGGAGCTGGGCTGCCCGCTCGGAGGCGGTGAAGATGCCGATCTCGGCCCGCCGCTCATAGGGCAGGTAGTCCAGTGCCAGCCGGCGGAAGATGTAATCCATCACCGAGTTGGCGATCCGGATGTCCGGGTCGTCGGTCATGCCCGCCGGCTCGAAGCGCATGTTGGTGAACTTCCCGACAAAAGTCTCCAGGGGTACGCCGTACTGCAGCCCGATCGAGATGGCCACCGAGAACGCGTCCATGACCCCGGCGAGCGTGGACCCCTGCTTCGACATCTTGAGGAAGATCTCCCCCAGGCCGTCATCCGGGTAGGACGACGTCGTCAGGTAACCATCGGCGTCACCGACGCTGAAGGAGACCGTCTGGCCGGGGCGCTTCTTCGGCAGGCGCTTGCGGACCGGCCTGTACTCCACCACCTTCTCGACGATCTTCTCGGCGAGGGCGGTCGCAGCGGCGTTCTCCGACGGGGTCTTGGCGATCGAGAGCGGCTGGCCGACCTTGCAGTTGTCGCGGTAGATCGCGAGGGCCTTGATCCCCAGCTTCCAGCCCTCGAAGTAGATCCGCTCGATGTCCTCGATCGTCGCCGACTCCGGCAGGTTGACCGTCTTGGAGATCGCGCCGCTGATCGCGGGCTGGACGGCGGCCATCATCAGCACGTGACCCATGGCGGAGATCGACCGGTCGCCCATGGCGCAGTCGAAGACCGGGTAGTGCTCGGTCTTCAGGCCCGGGGCGTCGACGACATGGCCGTTGGCGACGATGTGCTCGATGATCACCTCGACCTGCTCGTCGTGGTAGCCGAGGTTGCGCAGGGCGCGCGGCACGGTCTGGTTGACGATCTGCATCGAGCCGCCGCCGACGAGCTTCTTGAACTTGACCAGCGCCAGGTCGGGCTCGACGCCCGTCGTGTCGCAGTCCATCATGAAGCCGATGGTGCCGGTCGGGGCGAGCACGCTGGCCTGGGCGTTGCGCCAGCCGGCCTTCTCGCCCAGCGCGTTGCCGGTCTTCCACTGCTTGGCGGCCGCCTTGACGACGGCTGCGGCCACGGGACCGTGCGGCTGGATGTCGTCGCATGCCGAAGCGTGCTTGCGCATGACCCGCTGGTGCGCGTCGGCGTTGCGGGCGTAGCCGTCGTAGGCGCCGACCACCGACGCGAGCTCGGCCGAGCGCCGGTACGCCGTACCCGTCATCAGGGTGGTGATCGCCGCGGCGAGCGAGCGTCCGGCCTCGGAGTCGTAGGGCATGCCGCTCGCCATCAGCAGCGCACCGAGGTTGGCGTAGCCGATGCCGAGCTGGCGGTAGGCGCGCGTGTTGTCGGTGATCTTCTGCGTCGGGAAGTCGGCGAAGCAGATCGAGATGTCCATCGCGGTGATGACGAGCTCGACCGACTTGACGAACTGGCTGATCTCGAAGGATCCGTCGTCGGCGAGGAACTTCATCAGGTTGAGCGAGGCGAGGTTGCAGGACGAGTCGTCGATCGACATGTACTCCGAGCAGGGGTTGCTCGCCGTGATCCGGCCGGTCTCGGGGTTGGTGTGCCAGTCGTTGATCGTGTCGTCGTACTGGATGCCGGGGTCGGCGCACTCCCACGCGGCCTTGGCGATCTTGCGGAAGAGCTCCTTGGCGTCGACCGTGTCGACGACGCTGCCGTCGAGGCGCCCGAGCAGGTTGAACTTCTCCCCGGCCTCGACGGCACGCATGAACTCGTCGTTGACCCGGACCGAGTTGTTGGCGTTCTGGTACTGAACGCTGACGATGTCCTTGCCGCCGAGGTCCATGTCGAAACCGGCGTCGCGCAGGGCGCGGATCTTGTCTTCCTCGCGGGCCTTCGTCGAGATGAACTCCTCGATGTCGGGGTGGTCCACGTCGAGGATGACCATCTTCGCGGCGCGCCGGGTGGCGCCGCCGCTCTTGATGGTGCCGGCGCTCGCGTCGGCGCCGCGCATGAAGCTGACCGGGCCGGAGGCGGTGCCGCCGGAGGAGAGCAGCTCGCGGCTGGCCCGGATGCGGGAGAGGTTGATGCCGGAGCCGGAACCGCCCTTGAAGATCAGCCCCTCCTCCTTGTACCAATCCATGATCGAGTCGACCGAGTCGTCCACGGAGAGGATGAAGCAGGCGCTGACCTGCTGCGGACTCGTCGTCCCGACGTTGAACCAGACCGGCGAGTTGAAGCTGAAGACCTGGTGCAGCAGCATCCAGGCGAGCTCGTGCTCGAAGATCTCGGCGTCGTCGGCGGTCGCGAAGTAGCCGTGCTTCTCCCCCGCCGCCCGGTAGGTCTTGACGACCCGGTCGATGAGCTCGCGCAGGCTCCACTCGCGCTCCGGAGTGCCGAGCGCGCCGCGGAAATACTTCGAGGTCACGATGTTGGTGGCGTTGACGCTCCAGAAGCTGGGGAACTCCACTCCGCGCTGGTCGAAGTTGACCGAGCCGTCGCGCCAGTTGGTCATCACCACGTCGCGGCGTTCCCAGGCGACCTCGTCATACGGGTGGACACCGTCGGTGGTCCAGACCCGCTCGATGTGCAGGCCGCCATCCTTGGCCCCGCTGCGCGTCCGCCCCCGGCTCGCGGTCGTACCTGTTCCGGACATAGTGAACCCCTCCATCAACGCGTATAACAGAAAGCTTTATGGATCTATTTCGCCTGATTCAGGCGGTACGCGAACCGGCGGGTTCTCCGCCGCCGACCTCATCGCGCCCGCTCGCCGCCGCCCTGCTCGCCGCTGCCCGCAGGGTGGCGATCTCCTTCTCGAAGTCGTCGAGCGACTCGAAGTCGCGGTAGACGCTGGCGAAGCGCAGGTAAGCGACCTCGTCGAGCTCCCGCAGGGGCTGAAGGATGGCCAGCCCGACCTCCTGGGACGGGACCTCGGCCTTACCCTGGGCCCGGACCGCCTCCTCGACACGCTGTGCCAGCAGGGCGATCGAGTCATCGTCGACCGGCCGTCCCTGGCACGCCTTGCGCACACCGTTCACGATCTTGGTGCGGCTGAACGGCTCGGTGACGCCGCTGCGCTTCACCACGGCAAGCACAGCTTCCTCGACCGTCGTGAACCGCTTGCCGCACTCCGGGCAGTGCCGTCGGCGGCGGATGAGCTGACCGTCGTCGGCCTCACGGGAGTCGACGACACGCGAATCCGGATGCCGGCAGTAAGGGCAACGCACGCGCGCCTCCTCCCCCCGGGATGGTGGTTACCCACAGCGAGCCAACAAACACAATCTATAGATGTGTTTGGCGCGTGGACCACAAGATGTTGGGTTCAAACTTAAGCCTCGCGAGCGCCTGAAGCAAGTTGGCGGAAGACTTCGGCCGGCGTGTCGTGTAACTCAACCGCTGCGGAGCGACTCGGTCACGGTGGGTCCATTAACAGAACACCCGTACTACTGTCCAGGATGACACGCGTCGTACAACTGTTTGAAAGTAATGCGATAACGCGATACCGTCATCAGCGACAAACGTCGCGGAGAAATGGCGCCATAGGGCACGGGAGGACGCACATGTCGGCCAAAGAGAAGCCGCCTGCAGGACGCGCGGTCACTTCGGTCGCGGGCAACCTCGAGGACCTGCCGGCCGCCAATGCGCTGACCGCACGTCAGCGACGCATCCTGCAGACGATCAAGTCATGGATGGAGCACAAGGGCTACCCGCCCACCGTGCGCGAGATCGGTGACGCGGTCGGCCTGGTCAGCCCGTCGAGCGTGGCCTATCAACTCAAGGAGCTCGAGCGCAAGGGCTACCTGCGCCGCGACCCGCACCGCCCGCGCGCCGTGGATGTGCGCCCGCCCAACGACGACAACGAGTTCGCCCTCCGCGCCGCCCGCCCGATGCCGGCCTATGTGCCGCTCATCGGTCGGATCGCCGCCGGTGGGCCGATCCTCGCCGAGGAGTCGATCGAGGAGGTCTTCCCGCTGCCGCGCGAGCTGGTCGGCGAGGGCGAGCTCTTCCTGCTCCAGGTCAAGGGTGACTCGATGATCGAGGCCGCGATCTGCGACGGCGACTTCGTCGCGGTGCGGCAGCAGCCCAACGCCGAGACCGGGGACATCGTCGCCGCGATGATCGACGGCGAGGCGACGGTGAAGACCTACCGCAAGCGCGACGGCAAGGTGCTGCTGATGCCGCGCAATGCCGCCTACGAGCCGATCGACGGCGACAACGCCACGATCCTCGGCAAGGTCGTCGCCGTCATGCGCCGCGTTTAACACCAGACATACGGAGAGCGGGGCGGCCCTGAAGGGCCGCCCCGCTCTCCGTATGTGCTTGCTCAGTAACCGCCGCCCTGCTGCGGGGGGTAACCACCCGGCTGGGGCGGGTAGCCGCCCGGCTGCTGCGGCGGGTAACCGCCCGGCTGCTGCGGCGGGTAGCCACCGGGCTGCTGGGGCGGGTAGCCACCCTGGTCGGGGTAACCGCCACCCTGCGGCGGGGCACCCTGCGGGTAGGGCTGCTGGTAGCCGGCGCCCTGGTGCTCGGGGTAACCGCCATAGCTGCCGTAACCGCCATAGCCCTGGCTGTAGCCGGAGACCGGGGCGAGAACCGTCGTCGCCGAGTTGTCACCGGAGACCGGGCTGAGGTCGTCGTAGTCGAAATCGTCCTCGACCGCTGCCTTCTTCGCCGCGGCCGCCTTCTTCGCGGCCTTGGCCCGCTTCTTCTTGCCCTTGATCATGCCGAAGATCCCGATGACGACCAGCAGCGCGCCGAAGCCGCCGACACCGCCGAGCAGGCCGTAGGTCTGGTTGAGCGACAGCCCGCTGGCGAACTCCACCAGCCACGACTTGTCCGACTTCTTCGCGTCGGGGGCGTTGGCGGGTGCGACATACTCCTCGACCACCGGGGTGTAGCTCTGCAGGATCGGCTTGACCTTGCTGCCGACGAGCTTGCTGGTGATCGTGCCGTGCGACGCGCTGATCAGCAACGACCCGTCAGCCGAGTAGGTGATCGCCTCGCTCGGTGACTCGTCGGTGAGCGGGGTGACGCGCGCCTTGCCCTTGGTGAGGGCCTCGACGACGTTGCCGTCCTTGACGTCCCACTCGAAGGCGTCGGCATAGGTCCGCAGGGCGACCTTGGTGCCGTCGGGCGAGCTCGCGGCGCCGACGACGGCGAAGCGGCCCACCGGACCGAAGATGTTGACCGTGTAGGTCTTCGGCAGCGTGACCGTGCCGACCTTGGCGAGCTCCACCGTCTTGCCCGCCACGAGCGGCGTGCCCGGCGAGTAGAGGTTGGCCGTGCCGTTGCCCTCTTTGGTGATCACGATCGGGGTGCCGTCACCCGACATGAGCAGCGCTTTCGCGTCGTGCTTGCCGTCGGGGTAGCTCATCCGGTGGATCACCGGCGCGCTGGAGAGGTCGGCCGGCACCTTCCACAGGGCGATGTTGTTGCGGTCCTTCTTCTCGTCGCCGATGTCGGCGAGCCAGAGGAACCCGTCCTTGCCCCGCGCGATGTCCTGCGGGTCCAGCGGGTTGCTCGGATAGGACTTCGCCTTGCCCAGCTTGCAGGCGGCGGACATCGCGTAGACCTGCAGGTGCGACTCGGGCGCACCTTCGTAGGCGCCGTTGACCACGACATAACCGGCCGAGGTGGCGACGATGCCGGTGATCTCGGTCAGCTTCGTGTCGGCCACCGTGCAGACCTTCTTGCCCGGGGTCACCGGCCCAGCCCCTGGTCCGGGCACGCCGGAGGCACTGGGACTAGGGGTGGGAGCAGCCAGCGCGGGGTTGCCGAGCACCAGAAGTATGGCCCCCACCGCGATGACCGAGAATGTCACTCGCCGCATCGGGCAAGTTTGCCATGCTCGGCCGCCGCGATGGGGACCAGGAATATCTCGATGACTAAGCGTCGATGACGCGGTCGCTCTCGGTAATCACAAATTCGCTCAATTGGGCTGCGAACTCCTCGCTGACCCGCACCAGGACCACTGTGCCGCCGCCCTCGTGTGACGTATTCAGCACCTCACCCCACTTGTGCAGGCGGGCGACGAGGTCGCCCCGGTCGTACGGCAGGCGTACCAGCAGCTCGATTCTCGGCCGCGGCAAGCGCGACTCGATCGTGGCCTGGAGTTCCGGCATGCCCGCGCCCGAATGCGCCGAGACGAAGACCGCCTCGGGCCAGGTGCGCTTGAGCCGGACCAGGATCTCCTCGTCGGCGACGTCGATCTTGTTGATCACCAGCAGCTCGGGCAGCTTGTCGGCGCCGACCTCGGCCAGCACTTCACGAACCGCCCGGACCTGGCCCTCCGGATCCGGGTGCGCACCGTCGACGACGTGCACGACCAGGTCCGCGTCGGCGACCTCCTCCAGCGTCGAGCGGAACGCCTCGACGAGCTGGTGGGGCAGGTGCCGGACGAATCCGACCGTGTCCGAGAGGGTGTAGATCCGCCCGTCCGAGGTCGTGGTCCGCCGCGTCGTCGTGTCCAGGGTCGCGAAGAGCGCGTCCTCGACCAGCACGCCCGCACCGGTGAGCCGGTTGAGCACGCTGGACTTGCCGGCGTTGGTGTAACCGGCGATCGCGACCGTCGGCACCTCGTTCTTCCGGCGGGTCGCCTTCTTCGTGTCGCGCATCACCTTCATGCCGCTGAGCTCGCCCTTGAGCTTGGAGATCCGGGTGCGGATGCGCCGCCGATCGGTCTCCAGCTTGGTCTCACCCGGGCCGCGCAGGCCCACGCCGCCACCGGCACCGCCGCCACGCCCGGAACCACCGGACTGGCGAGACAGCGCCTCACCCCAACCGCGCAGGCGTGGCAGCAAATACTGCAGCTGAGCCAGCTCGACCTGCGCCTTGCCCTCCTTGCTCTTGGCGTGCTGGGCGAAGATGTCCAGGATCAGCGCGGTCCGGTCGATGACCTTGACCTTGATCTGCTGCTCCAGCGCCCGCAGCTGCGAGGGGGAGAGCTCTCCGTCGCAGATCACGGTGTCGGCGCCGGTCTCCTCCACCACGGCCTTGACCTCGTCGACCTTGCCGCGGCCGATGAAGGTCGCCGCGTCCGGAGCGCCCCGGCGCCGCTGGATCAGACCCTCCAGGACCAGCGAACCGGCCGTCTCGGCGAGCAGGGCCAGCTCGGTCAGCGAATTGTCAGCATCGATGGCGGTGCCCTCGGTCCAGACCCCGACCAACACCACACGCTCCAGCCGCAGCTGGCGGTATTCAACCTCGGTGACGTCGGTGAGCTCGGTGGAGAGTCCCGCCACCCGCCGCAGGGAGCGCCGCTCCTCGAGGTCGAACTCTCCGGCGGTCGTCTCTACCTCTGTATCGAACAAAAGTCTCAAGCCTCCTTCTCTCCATTGATCGTGACACGTGTCGGAGCAGTACGCACCCGGATATGCGTGCCGTAACCACTCGATCAACGACCTGGCGCGCACCCCGCGGAACGGGTCGGTGAGAATGGCGAGGTACACACCGCCGTGTTGGGAAGGTTCATCGTGGCCAGCCGCCTGCCGAGTGCCGGTTTCTCGATCACTGTCCGGGTCTCCGTGACCGCCGACCCCTATGCGATCGGGCGCCTCACCACCGCCGTCGGCGAGGCCGGAGCCATCGTGACCGCGCTCGACGTCGTCGACTCCGACCACGTTCGCGTCGTCGCCGACATCACCGCCGACACCGCCGACGCGGGCCACGCCGACCAGGTCGTCGCCGCGCTGCGTGAGCTGGAGGGCGTCGAGGTCCGCAAGGTCTCCGACCGCACCTTCCTCCTGCACCTCGGCGGCAAGATCGAGGTCACGCCGAAGGTGTCGCTGCGCAACCGCGATGAGCTCTCCCGGGCGTACACCCCGGGGGTTGCGCGGGTGTGCCTCGCGATCGCCGAGAACCCCGCCGACGCCCGGCGCCTGACGATCAAGCGCAACACCGTCGCGGTCGTCACCGACGGCTCCGCGGTGCTGGGGCTGGGCAACATCGGACCCTATGCCGCGATGCCGGTGATGGAGGGCAAGGCCGCGCTCTTCAAGCGCTTCGCCGGCGTCGACGCCTGGCCGGTGGTCCTCGACACCCAGGACACCGAGGAGATCATCAAGATCGTCAAGGCGATCGCACCGGCCTACGGCGGCATCAACCTCGAGGACATCGCCGCGCCGCGCTGCTTCGAGATCGAGGAGCGGCTGCGCGGGATGCTCGACATCCCCGTCTTCCACGACGACCAGCACGGCACCGCCATCTGCGTCCTCGCCGCCCTCACCAACGCACTGCGCGTCGTGGGCAAGCAGATCTCCGACGTCACGGTGGTCGTCTCCGGAGCAGGCGCGGCGGGTACGGCGATCATGAAGCTCCTGCTGCGCCAGGGCGTCGGCGACGTGATCGCCTATGACCGCAACGGCGCCCTGCACCGGGGCATGCCGGGGCTGAACACGTCGCACCAGTGGCTGGTGGAGAACACCAACAGGGCCAACTACTCCGGTGACCTGCCGGGAGCAATCAAGGGCGCCGACGTGTTCATCGGCGTCAGCGCGCCCAACCTGCTCGTGGGGGCGGACATCGCGCAGATGGCGGAGAAGGCGATCGTGTTCGCGCTGGCGAACCCGGATCCGGAGGTCGACCCCCGGGAAGCCCGGCAGTACGCGGCCGTGGTGGCCACCGGGCGGTCCGACCAGCCCAATCAGATCAACAATGTGCTCGCGTTCCCGGGCGTCTTCCGGGGGTTGCTGGACGCGGGGGCCTCGCAGTTCACCGAGGAGATGGCGTTGGCTGCGGCTCAGGCCATCGCCGACGTGGTGGGGGCCGAGAAGGTCAACGCTTCGGTGATCGTGCCTTCGGTGTTCGACCCCAAGGTGGCGCCTGCCGTGGCTGCCGCGGTGGCTGCTGTCGCCAAGGCTGCTGGGGCGCCTCGGTTGGATTCTTCTGCTTCCTAGTTTGGTCGCGGCCTGGGCTTTCGGGCGGGGAATGACCCGCTCTGGGCGGTCAGGCTTGATCCCGACGCGGGTCATTCCCCGCCCGAAAGCCTGTCTGGGGCACCGAGGCGGGGTGTTAGACCGCTTGACGGTGATCCTTATGCGTTGATCACCCGGTTGTCGGGGTGGCAGACCTGATCGCGTCACCCGGATACGTCTTGGTCATCGACATTCGGCACGTCCGGCGCGCGGGGATCGCGACCGCGAGCCCGCATTCGCGCGGGGACGTGTGTCGCTTGCTCGCGCTGGGGTGGTCTTGGTCGAGTGATCACACCGATTTCCCTGAAGAAGGTGCGATCTTGGGGCTTGATCACACCTTCTTGGCCGAAGATGGTGCGATCTTGCGGGTGCTCCGCTTGGGGTGACTGCATTTGCCGAGTGCGAGGCGCACGTCGCTCCGCTCAGTGATCAGACGGGCCGTGGGGTGGATGCGGTTCGGGGGGCGCGCGTCGCTTCGCTCGCGCTGGGGTGATCTTGGCTGGGTGATCGCACCGATTTCCCTCAAGAAGGTGCGATCAAGCCCCAAGATCACACCTTCTTGCCCGAAGGTGGTGCGATCTTGCGGTGGTCAGAGGGTGATCTCGCCGGTGAACGTCAGGACTGCCGGGCCCGTCAACCAGCAGGTGGACTCGTCGATCGTGATCGTGAGGCGTCCGCCGGGTACGTCGACCTTGACGGTGCCGGTGTGCAGGCCCGCCTCGGCGAGAGCTGCGGCGCCGACCGCGCAGGCGCCCGTGCCGCAGGAGAGGGTCTCGCCGGAGCCGCGCTCGATGACCCGCATCCGGCGGTAGGCGGACGGCTCGCCCAGGGCCACATCGGGCTGGCAGAACTCGAGGTTGACGCCGTGCGGGAAGAGCGCCCGGTCGTAGTCGAACGGGGCGGAGAGGTCGAGCTTCGCGACATCGGTGACGCTGCAGACGAGGTGGGGGTTGCCCATCGAGATCGCGCGGCCGGTGTAGTCGGCGCCGCCGAGGGTGGCGGCGGAGTGGCCCAGGTGGCGCGCTGGACCCATGTCGATGCGGATCTGATCGCCGTCGAAGTGGGCGGTCTTGACGCCGTCGCGGGTGTCGATGGCGACCGAGTCGCCTTCGACGCGGCCGGTCGACTCCAGGTACCGGGCGAAGACGCGGATCCCGTTGCCGCACATCTCGGAGAGCGAGCCGTCGGAGTTCCAGTAGTCCATGAACCAGGAGGCGGCGGGACCGGTGCTCGGCAGGACCCGCAGGACGCCGTCGCCGCCGATGCCGAAGCGCCGATCGCAGAGGCGGGCGACGAGATCCGCGGTGAGCTCGACGGACGGGTCGTCGAGGATGACGAAGTCGTTGCCCGTGCCGTGGCCCTTGACGAACCTCATGCTCGCTCCCCGATCAGGCTGAGTACGGCCGGGACCAGATCGTCGGCGGCTCCGTCCGTCCAGATTACCGAGGGGTCCCGGCGGAACCAGGACCGCTGCCGCCGGACGAATCGACGGGTCCCGGTGACGGTCGAGGCGAAGGCCTCCTCCTCGGTGCAGGTGCCGTCGAGGAAGGCGAGAACCTGCTGATAGCCGAGGGCGCGGCTGGCGGTGATCCCCTCGGCCAGGCCGAGCGGCAGCAGCGAGCGCACCTCGTCGACGAGCCCGCGGTCCCACATGTCGCGGACCCTCGTCTCGACCCGGGCGTCGAGATCGGTGCGGTCGACGGCGAGTTGCAGGGTGTCATAGACCGGGCGGGGATCGGGCAGGGCCGCCGTGAACGGCTTCCCCGTGATCTGGATCACTTCGAGGGCACGGACCAGTCGGCGGCCGTTGCTGGCGAGGATCTGCTCGGCGGCGAGCGGGTCGAGGGTGGTCAGCCGCGCGTGCAGCGCCAGCGGTCCGTGCTCGGCGAGTTCGGCTTCCAGCGCTGCGCGTACCCCCGGATCGGTTCCTGGGAACTCGAAATCCTCGAGGACCGCGCGGTGATAGAGCCCCGATCCGCCGACGAGCAGCGGGAGCTTGCCGCGCGCCGCGACCTCGTCGATCGCGGCGCGGGCGAGGGCCTGGAACTCCGCGACCGTCGCGGTCCTGGTGACCGGCCAGATGTCGAGGAGGTGGTGGGGCACACCGTCTCGCTCGTCCGCGGAGAGCTTCGCGGTGCCTATATCCATGCCCCGGTACAGTTGCATAGAATCGCAGTTGATCACTTCGCCGTCGAGGGCGTGGGCCAGGGCGATCGCCAACGCCGACTTGCCGGCTGCGGTCGGACCGACGACCGCGATCACCCGAGTTGTCATCACGTGAACAAAAGTAATCGGATCGTGGCTCGGATCCCTCGCAGGGAAGGGGCATGATGTCCAAAGACACCGTATGGTCACGGTCGACCACAGGCGGTGGACGCGGACCCGGTCGGACCTGTGACAATGCCGGGTGTAACTTTTGCGCGCGGCGGCGGGCGCGTTGGGTGACCAGCGCGGCCGGGAGAATGAGGATGGGCATATGAGCGACTGGACGATCTTCGGCCGGGTTGACGAGGACGGCACGGTCTATGTCAAGACCGATGACGGCGAGCGCGTCGTGGGCTCCTGGCAGGCGGGCACTCCCGAGGAGGGCCTCGCCCACTTCGCCCGTCGCTATGCGGATCTGCTCACCGAGGTCGAGCTGATCGAGACCCGGCTCAACAACGGCAGTGCCGACGCGGCGCACTCCCTGACCGCTGCCAAGAAGCTGAGCGCGAGCCTCCCCGAGGCCCACGTCGTCGGTGACCTGCCGACGCTGGCGAAGCGGCTCGACGCGATCGCGATCATCGCGGAGGAGAAGGCGGGCGCCGCCAAGGCCGCCCGCGACGCGGCCCGGATCGAGGCCGTCGCACGCAAGACCGCCCTGGTCGAGGAGGCCGAGCTCATCGCGGCCGAGGCGACCGGCTGGAAGGTCTCGGGCGACCGCATCAAGGAGATCCTCGACGAGTGGAAGGCCATCCGCGGCGTCGACAAGAAGACCGACGGCGAGCTGTGGAAGCGTTTCGCCGCCGCCCGTGACGGCTTCACCCGCCGCCGCGGCGCCCACTTCGCCACCCTCGACTCGCAGCGCAAGCAGGCGCAGTCGGGCAAGGAGGAGCTGGTCGTCGAGGCCGAGAAGCTCTCGGAGTCGACCGAGTGGAACGCGACGGCGGCCCGGCTCAAGGAGCTGATGACCGAGTGGAAGTCCGCTCCGCGCGCCTCCAAGGAGTCCGAGCAGAAGCTGTGGGAGAGGTTCCGCGCCGCCCAGGACGCGTTCTTCACGCGTCGCAGCGAGGTCTTCTCCGCGCGTGACGCCGAGCAGAAGGCGGCGCTGACCAAGCGCCAGGAGCTGCTCACCAAGGCCGAGGCGCTCGATGTCGAGACCGACCCGAAGGCCGCTCAGGCCGCGCTGCGCGACATCCAGGCGCAGTGGCACGACGCGGGCCGGGTCAGCCGCGACTCCGCGACCGGGCTCGACCGGCGCCTGCGCGCCGTCGAGGACAAGGTCAAGGAGGCGATGGACGTCGCCTGGCGGCGGACCGAGCCGTCGGCCAACCCGCTGCTCGCGCAGATGCGCGGCCAGGTCGCCGAGGCCGAGGAGAAGCTGGCGAAGGCGACCGCCGCCGGGGACTCCAAGCGGATCAAGGAAGCCACGGCCGCGCTGGAGACGAAGAAGAAGTTCCTCGCCCTCGCCGAAGGCGCCTGACAGCTGAGAGATGGGGCCGACCCGGCGGGTCGGCCCCATCTCCATGTCAGCGAACGGCGCAGGCGTCCGTCTCGGCCGGTGCCGCGGGGCGCGGCCCGATCGTGGGCAGTCCCAGGTTCACTCCGGGGGTACGCGTGACCGCCCCTGCCTCGAACGCGTCACCCGCGCGCGTCCGGCGATGCGTGAGCAGCTCCAGATCGGCGTTGAGGTGGTGCGGAGCCGCGTAGGTGATCTCGGTCGTGACGATGTCACCGGGCCGGATCCGCGAAGCCTGCTCGTCGGTGACCGCGAAGTGCACCAGCCGCCCGTCCCGAGACCGTCCCGTGAGCCGACCGGTCCGCTGATCCTTGCGTCCTTCGACAGCCACCAGGACCTCCTGGACGGTGCCTACGAGGTTTTTGTTCTCCTCCCAGGCGACATGCTCCACGAGGGCCAGCAGCCGCTCATAGCGCTCCTGGACGACCTCCCGGGGCACCTGGTCCGGCATGGTCGCCGCGGGAGTGCCGGGGCGGACCGAATACTGGAAGGTGAAGGCGGTGACGAAGCGGGCCTTGCGGACGACCTCCAGGGTCTGCTGGAAGTCCTCCTCGGTCTCGCCGGGGAAGCCCACGATGATGTCGGTGCTGATCGCGGCGTCCGGCATCGCCGCGCGGACGCGGTCGATGATGCCGAGATATTTCTCCGCGCGGTAGGACCGCTTCATCGAGCGCAGCACGTCGTCGGAGCCCGACTGCAGCGGCATGTGCAGCTGGTGGCAGACGTTGGGTGTCGACGCCATCGCCTCGATCACGTCGTCGGTGAAGTCCTTCGGGTGCGGGGAGGTGAAGCGCACCCGCTCCAGCCCCTCGATCTCGCCGCAGGCCCGCAGCAGCTTGCCGAAGGCCTGCTTGTCGCCGAACTCCACGCCGTAGGAGTTGACGTTCTGCCCGAGCAGGGTCACCTCCAGCACACCCTCCTTGACCAGCGCCTCGACCTCGGCGAGCACGTCACCGGGGCGGCGGTCCTTCTCCTTGCCGCGCAGGGCCGGCACGATGCAGAAGGTGCAGGTGTTGTTGCACCCCACGGAGATCGACACCCACCCGGCGTAGGTCGACTCGCGCCGGGTCGGCAGCGTCGACGGGAAGACCTCCAGCGACTCCAGGATCTCGATCTCGGCACCGGCGTTGTGGCGGGCGCGCTCCAGCAGCACCGGCAGTGAGCCGATGTTGTGCGTACCGAAGACGACATCGACCCACGGCGCGCGCCGGACGATCTCGCCCCGGTCCTTCTGCGCCAGGCAGCCGCCGACGGCGATCTGCATGTCGGGGTTGCGGACCTTGGCCGGGCGCAGGTGGCCGAGGTTGCCGTAGAGCCGGTTGTCGGCGTTTTCTCGGACCGCGCAGGTGTTGAAGATGACGACGTCGGGCTCGCCGGCGTCGCCGACCTGCACGTAACCGGCCGCGTCGAGCAGCCCGCCGATCCGCTCGGAGTCGTGCGCGTTCATCTGGCAGCCATAGGTCCGGACCTGATAGGTCCGCGGCGCAGCAGCCTCAACTGAAGTAGTCATCTCGGTAAGCCAGGTTACCCGGGCACTGGCCCGAGGAGTGAGCGGAGCGAGCCCCGCAGGGCGGGCCGGGGAATTCAGCAGAGGATGACGTGCTTCCGACGGTGGGTGTTACGCCTCCGTGACCAAACGTATTGCGATGTGACACATGAACATCTCTACACTGCGGGCGAACCATACAGCTCATGTACCCCAACCCGAACGGATTCCCACGGATGACCGAAGAGCCCCTGATCGTGTTGGACGGTGTCAACAAGTGGTTCGGCAAGCTGCACGTCCTGCGCGATGTGAACCTCTCGGTCGCCAAGGGTGAGGTGGTCGTCGTCATCGGGCCATCGGGCTCCGGCAAGTCGACGCTGTGCCGCGCGATCAACCGGCTGGAGACGATCGACTCCGGTTCGATCGTCTTCGACGGTCAGCCCCTGCCCGCCGAGGGACGCGCGCTGAGCCGTCTGCGCAGCGAGGTGGGCATGGTCTTCCAGTCCTTCAACCTCTTCGCGCACAAGACCATCCTGGAAAACGTCACCCTCGGCCCGATCAAGGTGCGCGGCGAGAAGAAGGCGGAGGCCCGCGAGCACGCGATGAGCCTGCTGGAGCGGGTCGGCATCGCCGATCAGGCCGACAAGCACCCCGCGCAGCTCTCCGGCGGCCAGCAGCAGCGGGCGGCGATCGCGCGGGCCCTGGCGATGCGGCCCAAGGCGATGCTCTTCGACGAGCCGACGAGCGCGCTCGACCCGGAGATGGTCGGCGAGGTGCTCGACGTGATGACGTCGCTGGCCCGCGAGGGCATGACGATGGTCGTGGTGACCCACGAGATGGGCTTCGCCCGACACGCCGCCGAGCGGGTCGCCTTCATGGCCGACGGGCAGCTCGTCGAGATCGCGCCGCCGGGAGAGTTCTTCGACAACCCGCGCAGCGACCGGGCCCGCGACTTCCTCGCCAAGGTCCTCACGCACTGACACTTCGCTGCCTGGAGTGCCCGTGGCGCTCGGCGGCACACATGACTCCGTCGCGTCATCGCGACGGTTGAGGGAGGGAGAGTTCATGCGTTTCTCGCGTATCGCCGCGGTAGCACTGAGCGCCGCGCTCGCCATGAGCGTGGCAGCCTGTGGGGACGACGACGAGCCGGCGGCGGCGGGCAAGTTCCCGGCCGGTTCGACCATGGAGAAGCTCAGCAAGGCCGGCAAGCTGAAGGTCGGCACGAAGTTCGACCAGCCGCTCTTCGGTCTGAAGGGGCTCGACGGCAAGCCGGCCGGCTTCGACGTCGAGATCGCCAAGGTCATCGCCGGCGAGCTGGGCATCAAGGAAGACAAGATCGAGTGGATCGAGTCGAAGTCGGCCGACCGCGAGCCCTTCATCGAGCAGGGCAAGGTCGACCTCGTGGTGGCGACCTACACGATCAACGACACCCGCAAGCAGAAGGTCTCCTTC
Organism: Allocatelliglobosispora scoriae; assembly: GCF_014204945.1. Lineage (NCBI taxonomy): Bacteria > Bacillati > Actinomycetota > Actinomycetes > Micromonosporales > Micromonosporaceae > Allocatelliglobosispora > Allocatelliglobosispora scoriae. The sequence continues at coordinate 375,084 of NZ_JACHMN010000003.1, read as the reverse complement.
GCCGGTCCCTACTTCGTCGCCGGTCAGGACATCCTGGTGCGCAAGGACGAGACCGCGATCTCCGGCCCGGAGAGCTTCCAGGCCGGCGACAAGAAGGTCTGCTCGGTCACCGGCTCGACCCCCGCGAAGAACATCGAGACCTACCTCAAGGACAAGGCCGCCCAGCTGGTCCTCTTCGACGTCTACTCCAAGTGCCTGGACGCGCTGAAGAACAAGCAGGTCGACGCGGTCACCACCGACAACGTCATCCTCTCCGGCTACCAGAGCAAGGAGCCCGACGCGGTCAAGGTGCTGGGTCAGCCCTTCACCCGCGAGCCCTACGGCATCGGCCTCACCAAGGACGACAAGGTCTTCCGCGACTGGATCAACGACCTGCTCGAGGCGGCGTTCAAGGACGGCCGCTACAAGAAGGCCTGGGATGCCAGCATCGGCACCCTCATCGCGATCCCGGCCTCGCTGAGCGTCGTCCGCTACTGAGCCGCTCGTGTGACCAAACCGCTGCACTGATGTGAAGGGATCGCCGTGGAAGTCTTTTCCGAACAGTTCGACGTCTTCTGGAGAGGCTTCCTCGGCACCCTGCAGATGTGCGTGCTGGCCGCGGTGGGGGCGCTGATCATCGGCGCCTTCATCGCGGTCCTGCGGATCTCGCCACTGCCGCCGCTGCGCGGGGTGGGGACGGCCTACGTCACGCTCTTCCGCAACATCCCGCTGACGGTGGTCATGTTCTTCACCGCCTTCGCCCTGCCGGTGCTCGGCAGCACCAACGCCGACTTCCTGCGCATCCCCGGGCTCACGTCGGTCTTTCCGGAGCTCCGGTCGGCGTTCCCGTTCTTCCACTTCGCCCTGCTGGCGCTCACCCTGTACACGGCGGCCTTCGTCTGCGAGGCGCTGCGCAGCGGGATCAACGCCGTGCCGCTGGGCCAGGTGGAGGCGGCGCGGTCACTCGGCCTCACCTTCGCCCAGAACCTGCGCCACATCGTCCTGCCGCAGGCATGGAAGTACGCGGTCGTGCCGCTGGGCAGCGTCATCATCGCCATGCTGAAGAACTCGGCGCTCGCCTCGGCATTCGGCGCGTCCGCGGTGCTGATGGGCGTGGTGCCCGAGCTCGTCGGGCAGAAGGACTACCAGACCGAGCCCGTCTTCGTCGGCGTGGTGGTCGGTTACCTGATCATGACAATCCCGCTCGGCCTCCTGATCGATGCCGTCGAACGTTCGCAGATGAAGGCGGCCCGCCGATGAGCAGTGTTCTCTACGACACCCCCGGTCCGCGTACCCGCCGGATCACCGTCATCGCCAGCATCCTGGCGGCGATCGCGCTGGGCTACGGCCTCTACCGTCTCGTCTACCAGCCGCTGGACCGAGCCGGACAGTTGAGCATGAAGCTCTGGGGACCGATCGTCGACCCGGACAACAAGTACTTCGATCAGGTCTGGAAGATCCTGGGCGACGGCTGGGTCAACACGCTCAAGGCCGCCGGTCTCTCGATCGTCGCGTCGCTCACCGTCGGCGTCGCGCTCGCGCTCCTGCGCCGCCAGCTCCGCGATCTGCGGGGGCATCGCTTCCTGTCCTGGCCCGCACCGGCGGCCCTGCTCGGGCGCATCGGCCTGGCCGTCGGCCGTGCCGTGAGCCGGGTCTGGGTCGAGGTCTGGCGGGGTACGCCGGTCGTCACCACCCTCTTCTTCGTCTTCCTCGTGCTGCCGGTCTGGGGCATCGACTTCGACGACCGGATGTGGTTCCTCGTCCTCGGCCTGACCCTCTACAACAGCGTGGTGATCGGCGAGATCCTCCGCTCCGGCATGGACAACCTGCCCAAGGGCCAGTCGGAGGCGGCGCTCGCGGTGGGGCTCGGACCGGCGCTGACCTCGCGACTCGTCCTGCTGCCGCAGGCGTTCCGGGTGATGCTGCCCGCACTGATCAGCCAGGTCGTGGTGATCCTCAAGGACACCTCGCTCGGCGGCCTGGTCATCTCCTACGACGAGGCGCTGGGTGCGACGAAGCTGATGGTCGAGGCGTTCCGCAGCGAGACCCCGTCGCTGGCGATCGGCATCCCGATGTATTTCACCATCGGCATCATGTACATCGCGGTCAACTACCTGCTGTCGAAGCTCGCCCAGTACGTCCAGCGCCGCGTCTCCCAGCGCGGCTACCGCACCGCGAAGCAGGCGGTCACCCCGGCGTCGGTTCCCGCCGCCTGACGAACTACCGGGCGATCTCCGTGGTGCGCGACTCGCGGACCACGGTGACCCGGATCTGCCCCGGGTAGGTCAGCTCCTCCTCGATCTGCTTCGCCACGTCGCGGGCGAGCACCGCCGCGCCGATCTCGTCGACGTCGTCGGGACGGACCATGACCCGGATCTCGCGGCCGGCCTGCATCGCGAAGACCTTGTCGACGCCGGCCTTGGAGTTGGCGATCTCCTCGATCCGCTCCAGCCGCTTGACGTAAGCCTCCAGGCTCTCCCGCCTGGCCCCCGGCCGGCCGCCGGAGCAGGCGTCCGAGGCCTGGGTGAGCACCGCTTCGAGGGTCTGCGGCGGCACCTCGTTGTGGTGCGCCTCGATCGCGTGCACGACCTCCTCGGACTCCCCGTGCCGCCGGGCGATGTCCGCGCCGATGATCGCGTGCGAGCCCTCGACCTCGTGGGTGAGCGCCTTGCCGATGTCGTGCAGGAACGCCGACCGCTTGATCAGGGTCGGGTCCAGGCCCAGCTCGGATGCCATGATCCCGGCGATGTGCGCGGTCTCGGTCAGGTGCTTGAGCACGTTCTGGCCGTAAGACGTGCGGTAGCGCAGGCGACCCAGCAGGGTGACGAGCTCGTCGTGGATGTCGGTGATGCCGACCTCGACCAGCGCGTCCTCCGCCGCGCGCTGGCAGAGCCGCTCCACCTCGTGCTTCGCCGCCTCGAAGACCTCCTCGATGCGGTGCGGGTGGATACGGCCGTCGAGGACGAGCTTCTCCAGGGTGACCCGGCCGATCTCGCGGCGGACCGGGTCGAAGCACGAGAGCAGCACCGCCTCGGGCGTGTCGTCGATGATGAGGTTGACGCCGGTGACGGACTCGAAGGCGCGGATGTTGCGACCCTCGCGGCCGATGATCCGGCCCTTCATCTCGTCGCTGGGCAGGTGCAGCACGCTCACGACGCTCTCGGAGGTCTGCTCGCTCGCCACCCGCTGGATCGCGTCGACGACGATGTGCCTGGCCCGCGAGTCCGCGGTCGACCTGGCATCGTTTTCAATGTCGCGGATGAGGAGCACCGCTTCGCGCTTGGCCTGCGATTCGATCGCCTCGACCAGCTCTGCCTTGGCGGCGTCGGCGGTGAGCCCGGCGACCCGCTCCAGCGCCCGGCGCCGCTGCTCCTCGGCCCGCTCCAGCTCGTCGCGCTGCCCGGTGAGCTCCTGCTCCCAGCGGACCAGGTCGAGCTCGGCGGCGGCGATGCGCCGGTCGCGCTCGGCGAGCCGCTCGGCCTCCTCGGCGTGCAGCCGCTCCCGCTCGGCGAGCCGGTCGGCCTCCTCGGCGTGGCGGCGCTCCCGCTCGTCCTGGCGCTGCGCCCGGCGCTCGGTGTCCTCGGACTGCTCCTTGGCGGTGGCGGTGAGCATCGCTATCTCCCGCTCGCCACTGCGGCGGGCCTGGAGGCGGAGCTGCTCGGCGTCCTGCTCGGCCTGCTTGTGGGCGCGCTCGAGGATGCCGTCGGCCTCGGCGTGCGCGGAGTCCAGCACCCGCTGTGCCTCCGCCCGGGCGGCGACGGTCTCGGCCTTGGCCGCGGCGGCTTCGGCCTTCGCGGCCGCCGCTTCCGTACGCGCGCCGGACGCCTGCGCCCTGGCCTGCTCGACAGCGGTGCCCGCTTCGGCGGCGGCGCTGGTCAGCGCGGAGTGGCGCTCCTTCAGCTCGGCGAGCTCAGCCTGGCTCTCGGCCACCTCGGCCGGACGCCGCCAGGGCGTGTGGTCCTCCGGGTCGTGCGAGGAGCCGCCGCTGCCGGAGCCGAGGTTCTTGACCGCGCGCAGCCCGAGGACCAGTGCGACGACAACGACAGCGGCGAGGGTGACCACTGCAACGACGAGCACTCCTTCGAGCAAGCTCATGGCCGTCTCCCCTCCACACGCCGATGCTGACGGAAGCCGCCCGACCAAAGCGAGGAGGTGCACACGACATCGACCCCGCGACTCGAGTGCTGGTCAGCCGCTCATGGCTAACCAGCACCGATGCGGAGAAGGCATCGGAACCTCAAACTGTTGCTCTACTGTTACGCGATCTATGTTGTGCGTGAGACTCAAAGTGGTCGGACTACGTCCTCGTAACACGAGGCTAGGGCGTGTAAGCCCCACGGTCAAGAACTCATGATCAGGCATGACTCGGGCGGATCGTCCCACCAGCGTGTGACCGGGTGCTAATCCTCAGTAACGGAATCAGGATCAATCGCCTCGGCGAGCTCCGCATCCTCGGCGCTCCGCTCGGCGAATGCCTGCTTGGCGGCCCCCACCGCGACGCCACCGGAGTAGCCCTTGCGCGCGAGCGCTCCCACCAACCGTCGGAATACCGACTGCGGATCACCGTGCAGGCTGCGGAGCTTGCGACGGGCCAGGTCAAGGGCGGTCGCCGCCTCCGTCTCCGAATCGATCTCGGAAACCGCCTCGGTGATCAGATCCTGCTCGACCCCTCGGCGGCGCAGCTCCTGAGCGAGCGCCCGGCCGGCGAGTCCCTTGCCGTAGTGGCGGCTGCTCACCCAGGCCCGGGCGAAGGCAGCGTCGTCGATGATGCCGACCTCGTCGTAGCGGTCGAGAACCTCCGCGATCGTCTCCTCGCCGATGCCGCGCTTGCGCAGAGCGGTGTCGAGTTCGGATCGGGTGCGCGGCCGGACCGCGAGCTGTCGGAGACAAATCTCTCTCGCCCGCTCGCCCTCCTCGCGCGGAGTGAGCGGCGCGGGTGGTTCCGCAGCGCGCTCGGCCCGACGGGAGCGAGGGCCGAGTGGAGCCTCCGCGGAGCCGGACTCGTCCTCGGGAGGGCCTCCCCCCGGCGCGCGACTGCTCGCGCGTCGAGGGGAAGCATCCCAGCCACGTCCGGTGCGGGCACGCCTGCCAGCCACGGGTCAGCCCGTCAGAAGTCGACCGGAGGAAGCGCGGGACCGCCGGCCTCGTCGGAGACGGCGCCCTGGCCGACACCGAGCTTCTCGAGAATCCGCTTCTCGATCTCGGCGGCGACGTCCGGGTTTTCCTTCAGGAACTCCCGGGCCTTCTCCTTGCCCTGGCCGAGCTGGTCACCCTCGTAGGTATACCAGGCGCCGGCCTTGCGGATGATGCTCTGCTCCACGCCGACATCGATGAGCGACCCCTCGCGGGAGATGCCCTTGCCATACATGATGTCGAACTCGGCCTGCTTGAAGGGCGAGGCGACCTTGTTCTTCACGACCTTGACCCTGGTGCGGTTACCGACGACGTCGGTGCCGTCCTTGAGGCTCTCGATCCGGCGGATGTCGAGCCGGACCGAGGCGTAGAACTTGAGCGCCTTGCCACCGGTGGTCGTCTCGGGCGAGCCGAACATCACACCGATCTTCTCGCGGAGCTGGTTGATGAAGATCGCCGTGGTGCCGGAGTTGCTCAGCGCACCCGTGATCTTGCGGAGGGCCTGGCTCATGAGCCGAGCCTGCAGACCCACGTGGCTGTCGCCCATCTCGCCCTCGATCTCGGCACGCGGCACGAGGGCCGCGACCGAGTCGATGACGATGAGGTCCAGCGCACCGGAGCGGATCAGCATGTCGGCGATCTCCAGCGCCTGCTCACCCGTGTCGGGCTGCGAGACGAGCAGGGCGTCGGTGTCGACGCCGAGCGCCTTCGCATACTCCGGGTCGAGGGCGTGCTCCGCGTCGATGATCGCCGCGATGCCGCCGGAGCGCTGCGCGTTGGCGATCAGGTGCAGCGCCAACGTCGTCTTGCCGGAGGACTCCGGACCGTAGATCTCGACGATCCTGCCTCGCGGCAGACCGCCGATGCCGAGCGCCACGTCCAGCGCGATGGAACCGGTCGGGATGACCGCCATCTGCACCTGCGGGCGCTCGCCGAGGCGCATCACCGAGCCCTTGCCGAAATTTTTCTCGATCTGTGCGAGCGCGAGATCGAGCGCTCGTTCCTTGCTGTCGGAGCTTGCCATCCCTGCCACCCCTTGAGTTGCCGTCTTAGCGGCCGTCTTCGCCGTCGCGCTCTTCGTCACGCCGACACGTTATGCGTCGGGTCCGACAAAATCACGTCGCCACCGGCGGACTGTGGATAACTGGCCCTCGGCGAGTAGTGAAATCGGCCCTCGCGACGGCCAGGCCACAGCATAACCGAACGTCTGTTCGACGCCAGACCCCAACGCTCAGCGCAACCGGGACGGCACTCGATCGGGATAGGCCGCGGCGACGGCGCGCCACACCACGGTCGCGTCGACACCCGAGCGCAGCGCGTCGTCCACCGTGCGGCCCAACTGGGGAACGACCTGGTCGGACGCGACGGAACGGGCATAGGCGGGACCGAAGGCCTCGCCCATCCGGCGCCAGAACTCACTGAGCCTCAACCGAGATCTTCCCCTCCGCGGCACCGGGGCAGCGCCACCACCAAGCACCATAACCCGCCCCACCGACCACGGACGAGTGACCGGTCGTCCCCCGCGGCGACGCTCACGCCGGCTTCGCGACGGGTTTGCGGTCCCGCAGGGCCAGCGCGAGAAGTGGCACAGTTGCGAGCCCGGCGACGAGGGCGAGTGTCGGGAACTGGCCATAGCGCACGATGACGCCCGACAGCAGCCCCGCCACGGCACCGCAGAGCCCGGTGGCCGTGTCGGAGAGGCCCTGCGCGCCGGCCCGGATCTCCAGCGGCACGCTCTCGACCAGCAGCGTCGACCCGGCCACCATGGTGCAGGACCAGCCCTGGCCGAGCAGGACGAGGCCGATGGCGAGCCGCGCGGTGTCGTGCCCGGCGGTCCCGGCGACCGCGCACGCCGTGATCAGCAGCCCGACCCCGGCCAGGATGACGTTGCCGCGGCCCACCCGGTCGGTGAGCCAGCCGACGATGGGTGACAGGGCGTACATCCCGGCGATGTGCAGGCCGATCACGAAACCGACGATGCTCAGCGTCTTCGAGGGCGAGTGCGCCTCGCCGATGTGCACCGGTGTCATCGACATCACGGCCACCATCACCAGGTGCCCGATCGCCATCGAGGCGAGGCCGAGCCGGGCGCTGGGCATCGCCATCACCCGTCGCCAGGTCTCGCGCAGCCCCACCCGCGGCGCGGGCTCCCCGACGGTGCCGGCCCGGACCGAGTCCGCGGCGGCGAACTGCTTCGCCAGGCGCAGCGGGTCCGGGCGCAGGGTCGCCGTCAACCACAGGCAGCAGAAGAGGAATGTCACCGCCGACAGGACGAAGGGTGCGGCGAGCGTCGGTACGCCGTACCCACCGACCAGGTGGCCGACCGGCGCGGCCAGATTGGGCCCGGCCACCGCGCCCAGCGTGGAGGCCCACACCACCCAGGAGAGCTGGCGGCCCCGGCGGTGCGGCTCCGCGAGATCGGTCGCGGCGTAGCGCGACTGGTACTTGCCGGTGCTCGCCGCACCGAAGCCGAACATGCCGATGAGCAGCAGCGGGATGTTGCGGTTCGCGGCGGCGAGGACCACGCCGATCGCGCCGATCGCGCCGACGAGATAGGCGAGCGTGAGGCCGGGACGGCGGCCGTATCTCCCCATGATCCGCGCGACCGGCAGGGCCATCAGCGCGCCGCCGATGATGGCGCTGCTCTGCGCCACTCCGGAGAACGCCTTGCCGAGCAGATCCGCGCCGAGCAGTGCGCCGACCGAGATGCCGATCGCGGCACCCAACCCGCTGATGATCTCGTTGGTGACGAGGAGCCGGACTGTACGTTTCTGGACACGGGCGACGTAGGATGCATCGACGATCGGCACTATTCGCTCCCGGTGCGGTGAGGGGCGGGCTGCTGACCCTATCCCTCCCGATCATCGGTGCGGAATACGTGTTCAGAATCTTCCCGCGCGCTCCCCAGCTTGCACTGCGCCGACCAGGGCATCGACGAAATTCGTTATATCGACCGGGTGAAGGCCCGCCACGGTGACCCGGATCCCGGGTGCCGCCGCGATCCGGAAGAGGCTGCCGGGCGCGACGGCGTAGCCCGCGTCGCGAAGCGTGGCGACGACCCGGGTCTCGTCGGCGACGCTGACCCAGATATTGATGCCCGTGCGCCCGGTCGCGGGCACCCCGCGCTCGGCGAGTGCCGCCAGGACCGCTCGGCGCCGCAGGTCGTAGGCCTCCCGGGCGGCCGTGACGTCGGCCTCCGCCCACAGGTGCAGCAGCACCCGCTGCAGCACGGTGGAGACCCAGCCCGCACCGAGCGCGAGCCGCCCCGCCACCCGGGAGATCGTCACGTCGTCGCCCGCGAGCGCGGCGATCCGCAGATCGGGACCGTAGGGCTTGGAGGCGCTGCGCAGAAAGGCCCAGCGCGCGGTCGCCCCGGCGAGCGGATGGAGCTCGACCCCGGCCAGCTCGGCGGCGTGATCGTCCTCGATGACCAGCACGTCCTCGCCGTCGAGCAGGTGCCGCAGTGCGCGCGCCCGGGCCCGGGTGACCGCCGCACCCGTCGGATTCTGCGCCCGCGTGGTGACGATGATCGCCTTCACCCCCGCCCCGAGCGCCCGGCGCAGCCCCTCCTCGGTCGGCCCGTCCTCGTCGACCGGCATCGGCACGGGCGTCAGGCCCAGCGCGGCGATGAGATCGAGGAGCGCGGCCCAGCCCGGGTCCTCGACACCGACCGGGTCGCCGGGGCGCAGCTGGGTCGAGAGCAGCCGGTCGAGCCCGTCCAGCGCGCCCGAGACGACGGTGATCGCGCAGCCCGCCGGCAGCTCGGGCAGCCGCTCGCGCGCGGCGGCGATCAGCTCCGGCAGCGGTCCCGCGGCGCCGTAGCTCGGCTGGTCGCCCACCTCGCGCGCGACCGTGGCGAGCACCGGGCCGAGGGCGGGCAGCAGCGTCGGCGCCCCCGACGAGAGGTCGGCAACCCCCACGGGCACAGGCAACCCCCGACTGGTACGCCCCAGCGGTGTCACCGGACGCACCCGGGTGCCGTGCCGCCCCGCCGTCTCGATCATCCCGCGGGCTCGAAGCTGCTGATAGGCGGCGGCCGCCGTGTTCGCCGCGACGCCGAGCGCGCTCGCGAGCCCGCGCACCGTGGGGAGAGAATCCCCTGGTCGCAGGGCACCCTGCCGGACTCCCTCCTCGATCGACGTGACGATCGAGGCTGCGGAGTCACCCGTGATCTGATATTGTGCTGCCACAGTTTCAAGATTGTAGCAGAACAAATACTCACCCTGGGACGGCGCACCGATGTATGCCAAGACTCCTCGTACCACCTCCCTGCGCGAGCGCGACCGGATGACCTACGGCCGGCAGGCCGCCCACGACATCCTCGACGAGGCCTGGCACTGCACGGTCTCCTTCGTCGTCGACGGCGAGCCCCGCACGCTGCCCACGCTCTTCGTCCGCGTCGACGACGCCGTCTACGTGCACGCGTCCACGGGTTCACGCCCCTTCCTCGCCGCCCGGCTCGACGGGATCGGCATCTGCTTCAGCGTCACGCACCTCGACGGGCTGGTGCTGGCCCGGTCGCAGTTCCACCACAGCGCCAACTACCGGTCGCTCGTGGCGCACGGTGTCGCCACCCTCGTCACCGATGAGGCGGAGAAGTCGGCGGTGCTCACCGCGCTCGTCGAGAAGCTCGGCACCGGGCGCGCCGCATCGACCCGGCCGCCGGACGCCAAGGAGCTGGCGCAGACCGCGATGCTGCGGCTGCCGCTGCACGAGGTGAGTGTGCGCACCCGGGAAGGCGGGGTCAACGACGAGCCCGAGGACCTCGACCTGCCGCACTGGGCCGGGGTGATCCCGCTCAAGCTCACACCCGGTCAGATCGAGCCCGCGCCGGGCGTCCGCGCGCCGATCCCCGACTACCTGCGCGAGGTGCCGTCGCGGTGGCACGAGGCACCCACCCTCACCGGCGAGCACGTCATCCTCGAACGCCTCACCATGGACCACGTCGACGGACTCTTCGCCGCCGTCGGGCGCGACGACGACGTCTGGCGCTTCCTGCTCAACGCCACCCCGCAGACCGTCGACGAGATGGCGCAGCTCGTCGCCGACGCCGAGGTGCAGCAGCTCAAGGGCGCCCGGGTGCCCTTCGTGCAGCGCGACGCGGTCACCGGCGAGATCGTCGGCACCACGTCCTACTACGGCATCGACCAGCTCAACCGGTCGGTCAACATCGGCATCACCGCGCTCGGCCAGCGCTGGTGGCGCAGCGGCGTCAACACCGAGTCCAAGCTGCTGCTGCTCACCCACGCCTTCGAGACGCTGGGCTGCGTCCGGGTGCAGTGGGAGGCGCACTCGCACAACGTCCGCTCGCACACCGCGATCGAGCGGCTCGGCGCCACCCGCGAGGGCACCCTGCGGCGGCACAAGAAGCTCGCCGACGGCACCTGGCGCGACACCGCGGTCTTCGGCATGACCGCCGACGAGTGGCCGGCGGCCCGGGAAGCGCTGATCGGACGACTACTGCCCCGACCGATCGGCGAGGCATAGTGTCAGCCATGCTCGGCGTAACGGATCTTCCCACCTATGTCATCGGCACCATCGCGATCATCCTGCTGCCGGGACCGAATTCCATGTTCGTGCTGGCCACCGCCGCTCAGCGCGGGGTGCGGGCCGGCTATCGCGCGGTCAGCGGCGTCTTCCTCGGCGACGCGATCCTGATGGTCGCGACAGCGCTCGGGGTGGCGTCGTTGCTGCGGGCGTTCCCGCCGGTCTACACCGCCCTCAAGTACGCGGGCGCGGCCTACCTCGCCTACCTCGGCGTGCGGATGCTGATCGGCGCGGTCAAGTCGTGGCGGCAGCGGGGTGAGGTGGCCGCTGCGGTGCAGGAGGTGGCCGAACCGCACCCGTTCCGGCGGGCGTTCATCGTCAGCATCATCAACCCCAAGGCGATCCTCTTCCTGATCTCGTTCTTCACGCAGTTCGTGGACCCGGCGTACCCGCACCCGGCGATCACGTTCCTGGTGCTCGGGGTGATCCTGCAGATCACGAGCCTGATCTACCTGAGTGCGCTGATCTTCGCGGGGACCTATCTGGCTGCGCAGTTCGAGCGCCGCAAGCGGCTCGCGGCGGCCGGGACGAGCGCGGTGGGCGCGCTGTTCCTCGGCTTCAGCCTGAAGCTCGCCACGTCGTCGATGACCTGACCCCTGAACTTTAATGCTGGACACGCCGGACGAATTGCAACAAAAGTCAGGACCGATTCGATACTGACTTTTGTTGCAGATTTCGCGGCGTGTCCAGCATTAAAGTTCAGGCGGCGATGCGGATCACGTCGCCGGGGGTGACGGCCAGGACCACCGCTGCCCGGCCGCCGTTGACCGCCACCGCGATCCGGTCGGCGGAGTCCGGGTAGACGACCATCCCGCCCGAGGGCACGTCGGCGAAGGTCGAGCCGTTGACCGCACGGCAGCCGCCGACCGTCATCCGGCCCGGCAGTCCACCGAGCAGCGAACCCGGGGCGGCGAGCTGCACGTTGCCGAAGCGGTCGATCGTGAGGACCTCCGCCTCCAGCCAGCCGTCGCCGATCGCGACGACCGGATCGGGCAGCCGGATCAGCGTCATCGGATCGACGCGGGGACCGGCTTCGGCGGCGGGGATCCCCAGCGCGAGCCGGGCGGCGACGGGGGCGAAGATGTCGCGGCCGTGGAAGGTACGCGAGACGACCGACGAGAACCAGTCCTTGTTCTCCAGGCTGACCACGCCGGAGATGCCGCCGAGGGCCTCCGCCGCCCAGGGGAGCAGCCCGTTGTCGGGGCCGACGAGCAGCCCGTTGGGGGTGGTGATGCAGATGCCTCGCCGGGCGGTGCCGACGCCGGGGTCGACGACGGCGACGTGAACGCCCTTGGGCAGGTGCGGCACGGTCTGCGCCAGCACGGCCGCTCCCCGTGGGACATCACCCGGCGCGACGAGGTGCGAGACGTCGATGATGCGGACCGTCGGCGCCATGCGGGCGATGACGCCGTGGCATGCGGCGACGAACCCGTCCGACAATCCGTAATCGGTCGTGAAGCTCACGGTGGTGTATCCAGCCATGACATCGACGTTAGTCTGGATTGGACACCTTCGTCAGGGGCGATCGGGTGAACGAGGGCGGCGTACCTTGGTGAAAAGGACGATCACCGGGAGCGTGCAGACCAGCGGGCCCACGACGGCGAGGGGCCGGCCCAGCCACCACCAGAGGCTGAGATCGGTGCTGTCGTCGAACTCGTAGCCGAACCACAGCCAGGCGGCGAAGAGGAAGATCGCGAGTCCGGTCGTGTGCACGAGGTAGAGCGGCAGCGAGAACCGGTTGATCACGTCGTTGGCACGGCTCCAGCGCGGGCGCTCCAGCCGCCGCTCCATCATCGGGCGCAGCAGCTCGACGACGCCGATCTGGAAGAGCAGCAGCGCGACGATGACGAAGGTGGGCGGTGCCATGTTGGAGAACCGCTCCCCCGGTACGCCGACCATCGACCCCGGGTAGAGCCCGGACCCGACCAGCCCGATCAGTCCGAACAGCCCCGCCCACAGCAGCGTCCAGTCGGACCGGCGCGGCGCGTCCACCACCCGGTGGTAGAAGAACCCCGCCTGGTGCGCGAGTCCCCAGATCAGCACCATGTTGAGCCAGCCGGCCTCCTCGATGCCGACGTTGAAGCGCACGACGTCGACGCACATCGCGAGTCCGGCGAGCCAGATCAGCACCATCGAGCCGAACCGCCGGTGCAGCCAGAGCGCGGCCGGGAGCAGGGCGATCAGCATCAGGTAGACGCCGAGGAACCACATGGGGCTGACGATGAGCTTGACCGCCCGGCTCGCGCCCTGGAGCTTGAAGTAGGAGCCGAGGATCGAACCCACGACGACCCAGGCGAGCAGCACGATCAGGGCGGGCAGGGCGAGCTTGCGGATGCGGCGCCAGACGAAGACGCCGAGCCCCACTCCGGTCTGGCTGGCCCGGTCCCAGGAGCGCAGGTGGACATAGCCGCCGATGTAGAAGAAGAGCGGCATCACCTGGAAGAGCCACGTGACGAGCCAGAAGCCCCTGGTGAAGCCGAGCGGGCTCGTCGCGTGCGGCCCGTCGGCGCTCCAGGAGAGGATCGTGAAGGCCCAGTGCCAGATCACCACGACGATGAGGCTCGCCGCCCGGAGGAAGTCGACGTAGGCGTCGCGCTTGGTCGGGAGCCGCACCGAGGACACGTCGAGGGGAACGGTCATGAAGCAGCAGCCTAATAGCTGAAGGCATGCTTAGGGACGCAGGATTAATCCCCTAGGGGTGACCCGGAATCCCGCGACGTGCAGCGCGGCGGCGAGCGGTGAGTCGAGCACGGACTCGCCGTCGGCCCGCTCGATCCGCAGCCCGTCCAGCCAGCCGTCCTTGGCCGCGGTCGCCAGAGCCGCTGCGGCCAGCCCCAACGCCTCTTCACCGTCGAGATAGGAGAGAAGCGTCTTGCCGCCCCGCTCGACATAGAGGGCGAGCTCGCCGTCGACGAGCACCACCAGCGCGCCCGCCCGTCGGCCGGCCCGGTGCCCCTCCTCCGTCGCGGGCCAGGGCAGCGCCGCGCCGTATGGATTGGCGGGATCGGTCGCCGCCAGCACCAGCGCAACCGGCTCGCGGGACGGCTCGGTCAGCGCCCGTAGCCGGTCGACGGCGCCGGGGAGGGCGAACTGGGCGGCGCCGAGCCCGTCGACGAAGTAGCCCCGCCGGACGGCACCCCGGTCCTCCATCGCGGCGAGCACCGGATAGACCCCGGCGAAGCCGCCGACGAGCCCGGCTGCGACGCCGCGGGTGACGACGCCGTAGCGCTCCAGCAGGGCATCCGCCACGGCGGCACCCCGGCGCGTGGGGTCGAGATCGCGGGGCGGCAACGCGTACCACCGGCCTGCGGAGGTCAGGGGCGCGGCCGCGCGGGCGAGGGAGTTGAGGGAGGGACGGCGGACCCGGGCGCGGGCGGGACCCGGGCGCGCTTTGTGCGCACCGGTGCCGGTCAGCGACGCCCGCAGCGGGGCGAGGGTGTCATTGCTGACCAACCCCGACCAGACGAGCTCCCAGAGGGCCGCCAGGACCGTCTCGGTGGGCAGCGAGAGCCGCTCGACGAGCTGCCGGAAGAAGAGGGCCTGCCCGTCGCCGAGCGCGGCGAGCACGGCCGCCTCGGGGCCGTCCTCGGCGATCGGCAGCGCCGGGGGCAGCAGCAGCGGCGCCGCGTCCGCGAAGGCGAAGGTCACCCAGCCGTCGCCGCCCGCGATCGCGCCGCTGCCGGACCAGAGCACCTCGCCGGTGGTGCAGAGTTCGTCGAGATAGGACGGACGATAGTCGGCGATCCGCGTCGGCAGCACGAGCCGCTCCCACGCGGAGGCCGGGATCGCGACACCGCCGAGCTGGTCGATGGCGGCGGCGACGGCGTCGAGGCCCTCGCTGCGACGGGAGAAGCCGATCCGCTGCCAGCGGGCCAGGAATCGGCCGAGCGCGGCGGGCGGCACGGGCTCGATCTCCTTGCGCAGCGCGGCGAGCGACCGGCGGCGCAGCAGACGGAGGACCTCGGGGTCGCACCAGCGCTCCCCGGCGAAGTCGTCGCCGTCGACGCGGACGAGCCGGCCACGGGCGCTGAGTCCGCGCAGGGCGTGCGAGACGACGGCGGTGCCGAGCCCGAATCGGGTCGCGCACGCGTGGGTGGTGAAGGGCGTGTGCGTCCGTGCATAACGGCCGAGCAGGTCGCCGAGCGGATCCACGCCTGCGGTGAGCACCGCCTCGGCGAGTCCCGGTGGCAGCGGCGTGCCCAGCGCGGCCGAGTAGCGCCCGGCGTCCTCGGCGACGATGTACCGCTGCTCACCGGCGATGCCGACGGCGACTATCCGACGGGTGGCGACGAGCGTGTCGAGCCACTCCGCCTGCGCCCCCCGCACGTCGAGCTCCTCGGCGCTGAGATCGCCGATGCGGCGCAGCACCTCGACCACGTCCTCGCCGTCGCGCAGGCGGCGTTCCTCGGTGAGCCAGCGCAGCGAGGCCTCGGTGCTGACGATGACGGCCGGGTCGAGCAGCTCGGCGATCTCGATGCGGCCGAGCAGCTCGCCGAGGAGAGTCGGGTCGAGCGCGAGGGCCGCCGCCCGGCGCTCGGCGAGCGGCGCGTCGCCCTCGTAGAGGAAGGCGCCGACATAGCCGAACAGCAGCGACCGGGCGAAGGGCGACGGCTTCGGCGTCTCGGCCTCGATCAGCCGGATCTTGCGACTCTGCAGGTCGCGCATGAGGTCGCCGAGCGCCGGCAGGTCGAAGACGTCGCGCAGGCACTCCCGGGCCGCCTCCAGGGTGACCGGGAAGTCCGGGTACTCACGGGCCACGTCGAGGAGCTGGGCCGAGCGCTGGCGCTGCTGCCAGAGCGGCTGGCGTTTGCCGGGATTGCGCCGGGGCAGCAGCAGCGATCGGGCGGCGCACTCGCGGAACCGTGCGGCGAAGAGCGCGGAGGTGCCGACCGCGTCGCGCACGATCGCCTGGATCTCGTCGGGCTCGAAGACGATCAGATCGGCGGCGGGTGGTTCCTCGGCGGTGTCGGGCAGCCGGATGACGATGCCGTCGTCGCTCGGCAGCACCTGCGCGTCGAGGCCGAAGCGCTCGGTGAGGCGGCGGCCGATCGCGAGCGCCCAGGGGGCGTTGACCGGGGCGCCGAGCAGGCAGTGCACCGCGATGCGCCAGTCGCCCAGCTCGTCGCGGAACCGCTCGACCACGATCGTGCGGTCGTCGGGGAGCTGCCGGATCGCCGCGCGCTGATCGTCCAGATAGGACTGGAGATTGCTCGCCGCCCACTCGTCGAGCTGCCCGGTGTCGCCGCCCTGGCGCAGGAAGCGGCCCAGCGCCCGCCCGAGCTCGACCGGACGCCCGACGGACTCGCCCTTCCAGAAGGGCAGGCGAGCGGGCTGGCCGGGCGCGGGCGAGACGAGCACCCGGTCGGGGGTGATCTCCTCGATCCGCCAGGAGCTCGACCCGAGCGCGAAGACATCGCCCACCCGGGACTCGTAGACCATCTCCTCGTCGAGCTCGCCCACGCGCGACGGCTTGGAGACATTGGCGAGGAAGACGCCGAAGAGCCCTCGATCGGGGATCGTGCCCCCGCTCGTCACGGCGAGCCGCTGCGCGCCCGGCCGGGCGGTGAGGGTGTCGGCCGCCCGGTCCCAGACGAGCCGGGGCCGCAGCTCGGCGAAGTCGGTCGACGGGTAGCGGCCCGCCAGCATGTCGAGCACCGCCCAGAGCGCGGAGTCGGGCAGCTCGGCGAAGGGCGACGAGCGCCGCACCACCGCCGCCAGCTCGGGGACGGTCCACGGCTCCATCGCCACCATCGCGATGATCTGCTGGGCGAGCACGTCGAGCGGGTTGCGCGGCGGAACGATCTCCTCGATCTCGCCGTCGACCATCCGGCGGCCGACCACGGCACAGGAGAGCAGGTCGCCCCGGTGCAGCGGGAAGACCACACCTCGGGAAACCGCGCCCACCTGGTGGCCGGCCCGGCCCACCCGCTGCAGCCCGGCGGCGACGCTCGGCGGCGCCTGCACCTGCACGACGAGGTCGACGGCGCCCATGTCGATGCCGAGCTCCAGGCTCGACGTGGCGACGACGGCGGGCAGGCGGCCGGACTTCAGCGCCTCCTCGATCTGCTTGCGCTCCTCCTTGGAGACCGAGCCGTGATGGGCCCGGGCGATCACCGGTGGCGCACCCTCGGCCTGGCCCGCCTGGGCCATGATCTGCGCGGGCAGGCCGCTCTGAGCAGCCGGAACGCCACCGGCCCGCTCGAAGGCGAGCTCGTTGAGGCGGGCGCAGAGCCGCTCGGCACCGCGGCGCGAGTTGGCGAAGACGATCGTCGAGTGGTGCGCCTGGATGAGGTCGAGGACGCGCTCCTCCACGGCCGGCCAGATCGAGGCGCGGCGGGGGCCGTCGTCATCGGGGCGGGACTCGTCGAGCGCGGTCATGTCGGCGAGCGGCACCTGCACCGCGACCTCGATCGTCTTGGTGCTGGGCGGGCGCACGACCTCGACCGGGGCGGCGCCGCCGAGGAACGCCGCGACCGTCTCCACCGGCCGGACCGTCGCGGAGAGCCCGATCCGCTGGGCCGGTTTGGCGAGCAGGGCGTCGAGCCGCTCGAGGCTGAGGGCGAGGTGGGCGCCGCGCTTGGTGCCGGCGACGGCGTGCACCTCGTCGACGATGACGGTCTCGACGTGGCGCAGCGCGTCGCGGGCCTGGGAGGTGAGCAGCAGGAAGAGCGACTCGGGCGTGGTGATGAGGATGTCGGGCGGGCGGCGGACGAAGGCGCGTCGCTCGTCGGCGGGCGTGTCACCCGTTCGCATGCCGACGGTGATCTCCGGACGGGGCAGGCCCAGCCGGTCGGCCGCGTGGCGGATGCCCACGAGCGGAGCACGCAGGTTGCGCTCCACATCGACCGCGAGCGCCTTGATCGGGCTGAGGTAGAGCACCCGGGTCGTGCCCGTGCTCGGCTCGTGCGCCAGCTGATCGATGGCCCAGAGGAAGGCGGCGAGCGTCTTGCCCGAGCCTGTCGGGGCCACGACCAGGGCGTTTCTCCCGGCGGCCACCGCACGCCAGGCACCCTCCTGCGCTGCGGTCGGCTCGGCGAAGGCCGAGGTGAACCACGCCCGCGTGGCCGGGCCGAACGCCGCCATCACCTCACCCGCTGCACTCACACCTGACATCCTGCCCCCACCCACCGACGATTTCCGTTCTGACCAGGTTTGATCCAATGCACTCAGTGGAGTTAATTCATCCTTGCCCGAACTCGCCCTAATTGGTTATGGTTTTGTGCACGGTCAGTAGTCCATCGATTACACGCTGGAAGGATCGGCATCATGGATGCACAGCGCTCCTCCTCGGACGACAACGTCCGACGCGATCCACGCCACGAGTCCGATGTCCTCATGCGGCAGCTCGACGGGCACCTCGCCTGGGTGGAGGCGCGCTCGCCGCTCGATCTGCCCCTGGCCCAGCGCATCGCCATCACCCTGCGCCGACTCGTCACCGAGACCGCCCGTGCGAGCGCGGCCGACCGTGCGAAGGTGCGGGCAGCGGTTCACTTCGTGGTCGTCCGTCGGGATTCGCGGCACCGCCACTCCGGCCACGACCGCCACCCCCGGCGGCCGGTCAGCGCGGACGTGCCGGTGCTCAACGAGATCGTGGGCCAGCTGGGCCGCAACGATCTACTCATCGCCCCGGTGTAGCGCCTCAGACGTTGGCGTACGGGCGGTCGGTGCCGGGGCGCCGGTTGCGGGTCGCCTTCAGCGTGGTGCGCAGCGGGGAATCGCGCCGCACCGTGACCGAGACATCGCCATCCGTGACCCGAGCCTCGGGCTTGCGGGGCGTCGGCGTCGAGGCGGGCTCACCGGTGGTGATGCCGTCGAGCGCTTCGGCGAGAGCCATCGTGTCGCTCACCTCGCGCAGCACGTCGGACAGGTGCGCGCCGAGCGCATCGCAGATGGAGGCGAGCAGCTCAGAGGAGGCTTCCTTCTGACCGCGCTCGATCTCCGAGAGATAGCCGAGGCTGACATTCGCCGCCGTGGAGACCTCGCGCAGCGTGCGCTGCTGGCCCTGTCGTCGCCCACGGAGGGCATCACCGATGACCCGTCGTAGCAGTACCATCTCGCACACCCCCTCAAGACCCGCACGCCGTGTAAGAGCCGCTAACCGTCGGTCATCACCAACGGTTGCCCTAAACCGTACTCCCTCAGGTCACGTTCGACACCCCAGCCCACTATGTGAGCGCGCTATAGAGTAAATCGAGGGCGGCCGTGACACTCGCCACACGAATCTCCGAGCGGCTGCCGGTCAATCGCAGGCTGCGCACCCGTCCCCCACCCGGTCCGCAGAGCCCCAGGTAGACGACACCGACCTCGTGCCCGCCCTGCGGTGTGGGGCCCGCGACGCCCGTCGTACCCAGGCCCCAGGTCGCGCCGCACCGATCGCGCGCTCCTTCGGCCAGGGCCGCCGCCACGTCCGGGTCCACCGGCCCGCGCTCCGCCAACAACCCGGCCGGTACGCCCACCAGCGACGCCTTCAACTCGGTCGCATAGGCGACGATCCCGCCCCGGAAGACCGCACTCGCACCGGCCACCTCGACCACGCTGGCCGCGAGCAGCCCGCCCGTCAGGGATTCGGCGACACCGAGCGTCTCCCCCCGCTCCCGCAGGCGCACCACGAGCCGCTCGGCGAGGGTCACGACGCCTCGGTCGCCTGCTCGGCGAGCCAGATCTCGGTGCGCTTGACGGCATCGGGCCAGAGCCGATCGACCTCGTCCGGGGTGAGCACGATGCCGAAGACGTCCGCCCACACGGCTCGCCACTCGACGGCATGACGCAGGTCGAGATGGGCCTTGCCGGCGGCGTCCCAGCGGGTGAGCCGCGCGTCGCGGAGGATGTGGGCACCGAGGCTGTCGCGCCGCTGGCAGACGACCATTTTGGTGAAGTGGCTGCCCGGGGCGGAGAGCTCCGCGTGGTCGGGCGCGAAGCGTTCGATGCCCGCGACGGCGGCGGCGTCGAAGTCCATCCCGCCGAAGGAACCGCCCGGTGCATGGGTGAAGTGCCAACCGGGCACCGCCACGGCGGAAGGGTCCAGCCGATAGGTGAAGGGTCCCTGCCGGTATTCACCGGTCCGGGCCGGCAGCGGTTCGTGGATGGCGTCGCCGAGGCCCGCGTCGACGAACCAGATTCCGTCCGGGCACTCGGCCGTCGGCAGCCCCTCCACGGTCAGCACCGCGTGGTTGCCGTTGGCGCCGACGGGCTCCGCGCCCAGGCGATGCACCCCGCCGACGTGCGTCCTGACGGTGAAACCCAGCTCGCGCAGAAGTGCGCCGAAGGCGCCGTTGAGGTGGTAGCAGTAGCCGCCCCGGCCCGCCACGATCCGCCCGGTCGACTCGCCTGATGCGATCGTGGTCGGGCGGCCGAGGATGATCTCCAGGTTTTCGTACGGTACGCGTTCGACCTGGGCACGGTGCAGGGCGAAGAGGTAGTCCACCGTGGGCTCCTCGTGGTCGTGGCCCAGGCGGTGCAGGTATGCCTCGGTGGTCATGACCGGCTCGCGCGGGCGCTCCGTCGCAACCGGTAGGCGGTGACGACGTAGTCGAGGCCGGTGACGACGGTGACGACGAGCGCCGCACCCATCAGCCACGGGCCCACGGCGGCGAGCCCCGGCGGGAAGGGCCACAGGTACCACGCGATCGCGACGATCTGCAGAACCGTCTTGAGCTTGCCGCCCCGGCTCGCGGCGATCACGCCGTAGCGCAGGACCCAGAAGCGCAGCGCCGTGATGCCCCACTCGCGGATCAGCACGGTCAGCGTCACCCACCAGGGCAGCTGGTCATAGATCGAGAGCAGGATCAGGGCGGACCCGGTCAGGGCCTTGTCGGCGATCGGGTCGGCGACCTTGCCGAACGAGGTGATGAGGCCGAAGCGGCGGGCGATCCAGCCGTCGACGAAGTCCGTGATCGAGGCGACCCCGAAGGTGAGCGCTGCGGCGATCCGCCACCAGCGATCGGTCATGTCGGAGGCGACCACGAAGACGACGAAGAGCGGCACCAGAGCGATCCGCGCGACAGTGAGCGCGTTCGCCGCGTTGAGCACGGGAACCCGGCGAATTCGTTCTGGCACAGCGGACACGCTATCGGCCGTTCGCGGCGGCGCTCAGCATTTCGACGGGAACCGCAACAAGATCGACGCCGTTGGTGCCGACGACCCGGGCCCGGACCAGGTCACCGGGGTGCAGGGCGCCCAGGTCGACCCCGTCGTCGCCGGTGACGAGCGTCGTCGATCCGTCGACCTCCGGTGCCTGGTGCTCGGCACGACCCTCGACCCCGTCGCCGATCGTGTCGACGAGCACGTCGACCGTCGAGCCGAGGCGCTCCTCGGCCCGCTGGGCGCATAGCTCCTCGGAGAGCGACAGGAGCTTCTCGTAGCGGCCCTTGATCGTGCGGGCACCGACCTTGCGGTCCATCCCGGCGGCCTCGGTGCCGTCCTCGTCGGAGTAGTCGAAGACCCCGACCGCGTCGAGGCGGGCCTCGGTGAGGAAGCGCTCCAGCTCCTTCACGTCGGCGGCCGTCTCGCCGGGGAAGCCGACGATGAAGTTGGAGCGGGCACCGAGCTGCGGCGCGAAGGCGCGGGCGCTGGCGAGCAGCTCCAGGAACCGGTCGGTCGACCCGAAACGCCGCATGCGGCGCAGCACCGCCTCGGAGGAGTGCTGGAAGCTGAGGTCGAAGTAGGCGGCGATGCCCGGTGTCGTCGCGATCGTCTCCACCAGGCCCGGGCGGGTCTCGGCGGGCTGCAGGTAGCTCACCCGGACCCGGACGATGCCGGCGATCGCGGCGAGCTGCGGCAGCAGCTTCTCCAGCGCGCGGGGGTCGCCGAGGTCCTTGCCGTACGAAGTGGAGTTCTCGCTGACCAGGACCAGCTCGCGGACGCCCGTGCCGGCCAGCCACTCGGCCTCGGCGAGCAGCTCGTCGGGGGTGCGGCTGACGAAGGCGCCCCGGAAGGCCGGGATCGCGCAGAAGGAGCAGCGGCGGTCGCAGCCGCTCGCGAGCTTCAGCGAGGCGACCGGCGACGAGTCGAGCCGGTGCCGCAGCACCCCGCGCAGGTGGGCCGGGGTGGCCGAGTCGTTGAGGAGGGTGGCGTGGCCGGGGACGCTCGCACCGGATGCCTGGCGGGCGACCGGGGTCAGCGGCAGCAGCTCGCGGCGGTCGCGCGGGGTGTGCGAGGTGAACTTCTCCCCCTGCAGCACCTTGTCGAGGGTCGCGGCGATCGACGGGTAGTCGTCGAACCCGAGCACGGCGTCGGCCTCGGGCAGGCTCTCGGCGAGCTCCTTGCCGTAGCGCTCGGCCATGCAGCCGGCGGCGACGACCTTGGCACCCGTGCTCGACGCCGCGAGCAGGGTCTCGATCGAGTCGCGCTTGGCCTTCTCGACGAAGCCGCAGGTGTTGACGAGGACGACGTCGGCGTCCTCGCCGTCGGTCGTGATCGACCAGCCGTCACCGGCGAGGCGGGCGGCGAGCTCCTCCGAGTCGACCTCGTTGCGGGCACAGCCCAGCGTCAGGAGGGCGACACGGCGGCCGGAACCCTCGGTGGGCGGCGAGATCGGGGAGGTCGTGATGGAGTCGAGCACCTACCGAGAGTACCGGGCGCCCCCGACAGACCTTCGGTGCCGTTGGTCACCGAACCATCTCCTTTACTGCGGAAATTGGCTAACCTGGTCGATAGACCGCGCGTGATCGCCGGTCCCGGACGAGAGCCCGCCGTACCCGGCCTGCGAAGACGGCGCGCAGAAGAACAGTTCATGAATCATGACCTGCTGCAGATCGTCGGCGCCCTCCTCGTCCTCACCGCCTTCGCACTCACCCAATCGGGCGTGCTGAATCCGAAGGCCGTCGCCTATCTCCTCCTCAACATCGTGGGCGCTGGCGTGCTGGCGTGGCTCGCCTGGACCACCCGGGACTGGGGCTTCCTGCTGCTCGAAGGCGTCTGGACGATCGTCTCCCTGATCTCCCTCGCCACAGTGACCCTCCCCCGCCCCAGGAGGACGCCCCCGCACGCCCAGGATCTCCGCAAATCGTGAAGAGTTGGTTCTAAGGAGCCTGAGGAGCGACGGCCGCAGCGGCGCGATCGCGATGCGCCTCGGCGGCGATGACCGCCACCAGGACCACCAGCAGGGCCGCGAGCTGGGCGGCGGTGTTGACCACTCCGAGGGGGCAGGTCAGCAGCGCCGCCAGGCCGCCGAGGACGCGGAACCGGCGCGTCCCGATGCCGAGGACGCCCCGGAAGAGCGCGTCGCTGAGCAGGAAGACCGCGACACCGCCGCCGAGCACGAGGGCCTGGGCGAGGTAGAGGTGTCCGTCGGCGTACGCGGCGGCTTTTTTGACACCCGCGGCGAACGCGACCACGCCGAAGAGCAGGGGGTAGTGGGCGAACCCGAAGGCGTGGATCGCCTTGCGGCCGCGCAGCCTCGACGGCGTCGCGTCGAGGGCGTGCTCGGCCCGCTCGTCGTCCCCGCCGAAATAGATCCACCAGAGCAGGAAGGCGAGCGTCAGCCCCAGCATCGCCACCGCGATCAGCGGGCCGTCGAGCGGCAGGTCGGCGGCGCCCACGCCGATCGCGACGATCGACTCGCCCAGGGCGATGATGACGATCAGCCCGTGCCGCTCCACGAAGTGCGCCGACGAGATCGACCACTCGCCGAGCGGGTGCAGGTAGGGCGAGGCGGCCTGCACGACGAGCGCGGCGCACCAGGCGATCAGCCGCCAGTCGTGCGGGAGGAATCCGCCGATCAGCACCAGCGACGCGCTGAGCAGATTGAGCGGGGCGAGCATGCGCATCGCCGCCGGGCTGGCCCGCAGCAGCAGGCCGCTGTGGATCGCGTTGACCACGAAATAGCCGACGCCGAAGGCCCAGCCGCTGCCGTCGAAGGAGCCCGGGATCGCGAGCGCGATGAGCAGGAAGCCGCCCATCCCGGCGAGCAGCAGCCCGCGGCGGACGTTGTCCGTGGGCGCAACGGTGTTGGTGAGCCAGGCGTAACCGTCGTACATCCACCAGATGATGCCGAGCATCAGCACCACCCGCCCCGCGCCGGCCCAGGTCAGGTCGGCGGCGAGGTTCTGGGTGAGCTGGGTGATGGTGAAGACGAAGACCAGGTCGAAGAAGAGCTCCAGTGTGGAGACCCGGACCACGGATTCCTGCGGTTGCGTCACCCAGGGAGGGTATCCAGTGCCCGGAACCGCACCAGCGCCAGCAGGTGCACGATGATCAGCAGGGGTACGAAGTAGGTCGGGATCAGCGACAGCGGCAGCTCGGCCATCGGCGGGATCTCCTTCGTCCCGTCCGCGAGCACCGTGTACGCGGTGATGTCGTTGATCGCTCCCAGCGTGATCGCGACGATGAAGTCGAGGATCCCGAGGACCGTCCAGGTGACGAAGACGGCACCCGCCGCCCGGCCGCGCCGCGCGACATAGCCGGCGACGAACGGCGCGGTGACGGCGAGGGCGAGATCGCCGAGCCCGGCCGCGAGCGAGAAGTCGTTCGGCAGCAGCGACTGCGCATAGAGGGCGAGGAACGAGAAGCCCGCCATCCGCCACCCCTGCAGGTAGATGAGCAGTGACAGGTCGAGCCCCTGCGCCCAGGCGCGGACCCGGCCGGAGAAGACGAGCAGCCCGATGCCGATGAGGGTGGGCACTCCGGCGGCGAGCGCGATCCGCAGCGGCGGGTCGTCGGCGTTGCGGGCGACGATGCCGGTCGCCCCGGCCCAGAAGGCGAGCGCGAACCAGACCACGGCGATGCCGATGAAGAGCTTCATGCTCCGAACGGGCGCGGCGGCGGACGGTGTGGCCACGATGACTCCCTCTCCATCGCCCGCAGCGCGCAGGCAATGCACGAGAATCTATCTATGGCCGCTCCGTCTGTCCATACTGTCCTATCGCTGACGTGCGGACTTGTTCGTCACACGGCCTATTCTTCACTCGGCCCCAGCGAGTCCAGGAACTCCGCCAGCTCGTCGGGCTTGATCAGCACCTCGCGTGCCTTGGAGCCCTCGGAGGGGCCGACCACGCCGCGCGTCTCCAGCAGGTCCATCAGGCGGCCCGCCTTGGCGAAGCCGACCCGCAGCTTGCGCTGCAGCATGCTGGTGGAGCCGAGCTGCGACACGACGATCAACTCCGCCGCCTGCATCAGCAGCTGGAGGTCGTCGCCGATCTCCTCGTCGACCTTCTTCTTCGTGTCGAGCGCGGGCGCGAGCACGTCGGGGCGGAACTCCGGCTCACGCTGCCGCTTGCAGAAGGCGACGATCTCGGCGATCTGGTCCTCGTCGACCCAGGCGCCCTGGATCCGGATCGGCTTGGAGGCGCCCATCGGCAGGAAGAGCGCGTCGCCGCGGCCGATCAGCTTCTCCGCGCCGGGCTGGTCCAGGATGACCCGCGAGTCCGAGAGCGAGCTCGTCGCGAACGCCAGCCGCGACGGCACGTTCGCCTTGATCAGGCCGGTCACGACGTCGACCGAGGGCCGCTGGGTGGCGAGCACGAGGTGGATCCCGGCGGCGCGGGCGAGCTGGGTGATCCGCACGACGGAGTCCTCGACGTCGCGCGGTGCCACCATCATCAGGTCCGCGAGCTCGTCGATGATGACGAGGAGGTACGGGTAGGGCTTGATCACCCGTTCCGAGCCGGGCGGTGCCGTGATCTTGCCCGCGCGTACCTGCCGGTTGTAGTCGTCGATGTGCCGCACACCGGAGGCCGCGAGGTCGTCATAGCGCATGTCCATCTCGCGGACCACCCATTCGAGGGCGTCGGCGGCCTTCTTCGGGTTGGTCACGATGGGCGTGACCAGGTGCGGGATGCCCTCATAGGCGGTGAGCTCGACGCGCTTGGGGTCGACGAGCAGCAGCCGCACCTCGTCGGGGGTCGACCGCGCGAGCAGCGAGACGAGCAGCGAGTTGAGGCAGCTCGACTTGCCCGCGCCGGTCGCACCGGCGATCAGGATGTGCGGCATCTTGGCGAGGTTGGCCATGACGTAGCCGCCCTCGATGTCCTTGCCGAGCGCCACCGCGAGCGGGTGCGTCTCGTCGTCGGCCGCGCGCGAGCGCAGCACGTCGCCGAGGGCGACGTTTTCCCGGTCGGTGTTGGGCACCTCGATGCCGACGGCGCTGCGCCCCGGGATCGGGCTGATGATCCGCACGTCCGGTGACTTCACCGCATAGGCGATGTTGCGGGAGAGCTGCGTGATCCGCTCGACCTTGACACCCCGGCCGAGCTCGACCTCATAGCGGGTCACCGTCGGTCCACGGGTGAAGCCGGTCACATCGGCGTCCACATCGAACTGCTCGAAGACGTGGCGCAGGGCCGCGATGACGTCGTCGTTGGCCTTGGAACGCGACTTCGGCGCCTCGCCCGGTCGCAGCATGGTGGCGGGCGGCAGGATGTAGTCCCCGCCCAGGCCCGGGACCGCGAGCTGCTCCATCTTCGCCGGTGGCGGGGTGTGCTGCGGCGGTTCGAGCCGCTTCGCCGTCGATTCGATCACCTTGGCCGGCTTGCGCCGACGCAGCTCGACCGTGAGCTGGCCATCGCCGAGATCCTGGTCGTCGTCGCCCTCGAAGGGGTTGGCGAGCGGTCGCGGTCGCCGCTGGCGGACCGGCCTCGGCTCGTCCTCCTCCTCGTCCTCGTCGGTCGCGCTGCCCGTACCCAGCAGGGAATCGCGCAGCGCGAGCAGCTTCGCGGGCACGCGGTGGATCGGGGTCGCGGTCACCACGAGCAGACCGAACCCGAAGAGCAACACCAGCAGGGGTACGGCGACCCAGCCGCTCACTCCGCTGGCGAGCAGGTATCCGGAGCCCTGGCCCAGCAACCCGCCCGCGTGCTCCCACTGGATCACGTCCTGGGGATCCTGGCTGAGGTCGAGCAGCCCGGTGCTGGCGACGATCAGGCTGCCCCAGCCGACGAGCCCCGAACCACGCCGCTCGGCGACCTCGTCCGGTTGGCGCATCAGCCGCACCGCGCCGTAGAGCAGCAGCAACGGCAGCGCCATCGAGACCGAGCCGAAGAAGAAGCGCACCTTGGACGCGATCCACTCGCCGACCGGGCCGCCGGAGTCGAACCAGATCGCCACGATGAGCAGCAGACCCATGCCGACGGCGAGCAGCGCCCGGCCGTCCTTGCGGTGCTCGGACTCGAGCTCCCGGGCCGTCGCCGCCTGAGCGCCCAGCGCGCGGACGGACCAGCCGACACCGTGCGCGAGCCCCATCCAGACTCCGGTGATGACCCTGCCCAGCACATCGAGCGGGCCCGGGATGTTGGCACCGCGGCGGGGCCGGGCCGGTGTCGTTCGGCGGCCGGCCGGCGTGGCGCGCGATTTGGCAGCCGCGCGAGTCGGTGTCGTGGCCCGACGGCGGCTCGGTTGAGAGGTTCGGCCGGCCATGCACTACACCGTAGTGGAGATCATCAACAGAACCGCACTTTTCCCCGTCGTGTCATGCCACCAATACGGGCCGGCCTGTGGTAATTGCAGTCTCAGTCTCGTGCCAAATCGGGTTGATAACCGCCAATCAACCGGGCCCCACAGCGCCGGACCGTCCCGATAGGATCGGCAGCTCCTTCGTCATGGAGCATCGACACATGTCTGATCATGGGCCGCTTGCGGCACCGAGCGACCTCGCCTGGCCGGATCGTGCGTACCCGCCCCGGCGGCGCTGGCTCTGGCCGGTGCTCGGCCTGATCGTCGTCCTCCTCGGCGGTGGCGGTGCCGCAGCCGTGCTGCTGCTTCCCCGCACCGCCGCACCCGCCGCCGCGGAGGTGATCGAGACACCCGCCTCCCCGCCGCCTGCGTCCACCTCGCCGTCGGCCCCGGCGCCGCGGGTCAGGCTGGTCGTCCCGACGAAGCTGGTCGGCTACCCGCGGTTCACCAACCCCGAGGTGGAACGCGCGCTCATCGCCGCGAAAGAGCAGTTGGGGGGTACGGCGAAAGCGGCCGGCAGCGTCGTCAGCGGAATCTACGGCGACCCGGCCAAGCGGCAGCTGCGGATGTTCACCGCGTTCCAGGTGAGAAACCCGGATCAGGTCGCGACGCTGGACGCCTTTCCGCGTACCCTCCGGCGGGTCGGCGCCTCGATCGCCACCGACTTCGCCGAGGTCCCGGCCGGACCGCTCGGCGGCACGGCGCGCTGCGGAGATGTCGTCCGCGACGGCACGACCATGGCGATCTGTGTCTGGGTCGACGGCGAGACAGCCGGCCAGGTGACCTTCTACTTCGTCCAGGCCTCGGCGATCAGACGGGACTTCCTCCAGGCACGCGGCGAGATCGAGCTCGTCGCGTGACCCCGGATCGCCGCAACTCTTGAAGAGTTGCGGCGATCTTGAGCGGTCAGACCTCGACGACCGTCGGGACGATCATCGGGCGCCTGCGGTAGGCCTCGTTGACCCAGCGGCCCACGACCCTGCGGACGACCTGCTGGAGCTGGTGGGGATCGGTGACGCCGTCGGCCGCGGCGCGATCCAGCGCCTCGGTGATGATCGGCAGCACCGGGTCGAAGACCGACGGGTCCTCGGAGAAGCCCTTCGCCGAGAGGGTCGGGCCGGCGACCACCTTGCCGGTGACGGAGTCGACCACGACCGTGGTGGCGATGAAGCCGCCGTCGCCCAGGATCCGGCGCTCGGTCAGCAGGCTCTCGCCGACATCGCCGATCGCGAGGCCGTCCACGTAGACGTAGCGGCTCTTCACGTGGCCGACCACGGAGGCCATGCCGTCGACGAGGTCGACGACGTCGCCGTCCTCGCAGAGCACGATGCGGTCGGGCGCCACGCCGCTCTCCTCGCCGAGCCGGGCGTGGGCGCGCAGGTGGCGCCACTCGCCGTGGACCGGCATGAGGTTGCTCGGCTTGACGACGTTGAGCAGGTAGAGCAGCTCACCGGCGGGGGCGTGACCCGAGACGTGCACCTTGGCGACGTCCTTGTGGATCACCTTCGCACCGGCCCGGGAGAGCTGGTTGATGACTCGATAGACGCTGGTCTCGTTGCCCGGCACCAGCGACGACGCCAGCACGACCGTGTCGCCCGCGGCGATGGTGATGTGCCGGTGGTCGCCGGTCGACATGCGACCCAGCGCGCTCATCGGCTCGCCCTGCGAACCGGTGGACATGAAGACGATCTTCTCCGGCGGCAGGTTGGTCGCCTCGTCGAGGCTGACCAGCATCCCGGCCGGGATGCGCAGCAGGCCGAGGTCGCGGGCGATGCCCATGTTGCGGACCATGGAGCGGCCGATGAAGGCGACCTTGCGGTCGTGCTCCCCCGCCGCGTCGAGGACCTGCTGGACGCGGTGCACGTGGGAGGCGAAGGACGCCACGATGACGCGGCCGGTCGCCTTGTTGAAGATCGAGCTGATCACCGGGCCGATCTCGCGCTCCGGCGTGACGAAGCCCGGGATCTCGGCGTTGGTCGAGTCCGAGAGGAGCAGATCGACGCCCTCGGCGCCCAGCCGGGCGAAGCCCGCGAGGTCGGTGATCCGGCCGTCGAGCGGCAACTGGTCCATCTTGAAGTCGCCGGTGTGCAGCACGAGCCCGGCGGGGGTGCGGATCGCGACCGCCAGGGCGTCCGGGATCGAGTGGTTGACCGCGAAGAACTCGCACTCGAACGGGCCGAGCCGCTCGCGGCCGCCCTCGACGACGGTGAGCGTGTAGGGCTTGATCCGCCGCTCGGCGAGCTTCGCCTCGACCAGGGCCAGCGTGAACTGGGATCCGACGAGGGGGATGTCCTGCTTGTGCGCGAGCAGGTAGGGCACGGCTCCGATGTGGTCCTCGTGGCCGTGCGTCAGCACGATCGCCTGCACATCGCCCAGCCGGTCCAGGATCGGCGCGAAGTCGGGCAGGATCAGGTCGACGCCGGGTTGCTCGACATCGGGGAAGAGCACTCCACAGTCGACGATCAGCAGCTTGCCGCCGAATTCGAAGACGGTCATGTTGCGGCCGATCGCGCCGAGGCCGCCGAGCGGGGTGATCCGCAGACCACCCTCCGGGAGCGGGCCGGGCGGATCGAGGTCTAGATGAGGTTGACTCATATCGTTACTCCCGCGGCCGATGCATCGGCCCTCAACTGCTCGAGCTCGGCTGGTGTGGCGTCGACCAACGGCGATCGCATCGGTCCGGCGGGCTGGCCGAGGGCGTTCATGGCCGCCTTGACGAGAATCGCGCCCTGCGTGCGGAAGATGCCCGTGTAGAGGGGCATGAGCTGCCGGTGCAGGCGCAGAGCCGCCGCCACATCGCCACGCTCGAAGGCGTGAATCATCTGTTTGGTGCTCGCGCCGGTGAGGTGCGTGGACGTGCCCACGACACCGACCGCACCGACGGAGAGCAGGGGAAGGGTGAGAGCATCCTCCCCCGAATAGAAAGCGAGGTCGCTGCGCTGCAGCACCCAGGAGGACGCGGTGATGTCGCCCTTCGCGTCCTTGACCCCGATGACGTTCTCGTGCTCGGCGAGCCGGACGAGCGTCTCGGTGGTGATCGGCACCCCGGCGCGATGCGGGATGTCATAGAGCAGGATCGGCACCGACGTCGCGTCGGCCACCGCGGTGAAGTGCTGGATCAGGCCGGCCTGCGGGGGCTTGGAGTAGTAGGGCGTGACCACGAGCAATCCGTGGGCGCCGGCCTTTTCCGCAGTGCGGGCCAGCTCGATCGTGTGAGCGGTGCTGAAGGTGCCGACTCCGGCGACGACCTGTGCGCGGTCGCCGACCGCCTCCAGGACGGCGCGCAGCACGGTCTCCTTCTCAGCATCGGTGGTAGTGGGGCTCTCGCCAGTGGTTCCGTTGACAACCAGTGCGTCATTGCCCTGAACATCCACGAGCCACGTCGCCAGCTTCGCCGCACCGTCGGCGTCGAGCGAACCGTCGCCTCGGAACGGGGTCACCATTGCGGTGAGCAGGCGGCCGAATGGCCGCTGGGCGTCGTGCTTCATGACTTCCAACCTATATGAGGAGGTATGCCGTGGAGAATGGACTTACAACCTGATGACATGCGCTAGCTGGAGCTCTTCATCGAGCCTACGCGGTGATGACACCCGGCCGAACTCGCTTACGACTCCCAGCTGAACTCGCTCGCCGCGATCTCGGATCCGTCGGCGAGCTTGCTGATCTTGAAATCGGCGAAGACGTTGGGTGCGACGCCCTGGAGCTGGCGCAGGCACTCGATCGCCAGCTCGCGGATCTCCACGTCGGCGTGCTCGGTCGCCCGCATGGCGATGAAGTGCCGCCATGCCCGGTAGTTGCCGGTCACGACGATCCGGGTCTCGGTGGCGTTGGGCAGCACGGAGCGGGCCGCCTGGCGGGCCTGCTTGCGCCGCAGCGTCGCATTGCCGACGTGGGCGAACTTGGCCTCAAGCCCCTCGAGCAGCTCCGTGTAGGCGCGGACGGCGGCCTCGCTCGCCGCGACGAACCTCTTGTGCAGCTCCGGGTCCTCGGCGATGACACCCGGCTCGACCATGGCCGCGTCCCGCTCCGGGACATAGCGCTGGGAGAGCTGCGAATAGGAGAAGTGCCGGTGCCGGATCAGCTCATGGGTGAAGGACCGCGAGACGCCGGTGAAGTAGAACGTGACGGTTCCGTGCTCCAGCACGGAGAGGTGCCCGACCTCGAGGATGTGCCGGAGGTACCCCTCGTTGGTGGCGGTCGCCGGGTTGGGCTTGGCCCACGACTGGTAACACGCCCGCCCCGCGAACTCCGCGAGCGCCTGCCCGCCCTCGGCATCGGTCTCCCACGGCACCCCGGCCGGGGTCGCGAATTGAGTCCAAGCGATCAAGGCTACCTGCGGCGAAACGATCTCAGTCACCCCAGCACATTACCGGGACGCTTTCTCGGCGACCCGTCCAGGGTTGACCTGCAACTGGATTTCCGGAGGGTCGGCGCGACTCACGCAAAATTTTCGGCGAGGCGACCCATTTCCGCGAGCCCCCGGAGAGAGTGACGTCAACCTGACGTACGCCAGACGCCACTCTCGCTTGAAATGACGTCGCAGTGATGTCATAGTGATGTCATGGAGCTGTCGCCGTACCTCGAATCTCTGCAACGCGATCTGGAGGCCGCCGCCGCGCCCGGTGGCGAGCAGATCATCCGCGCCGCCGAGCTGCTCGCCGGATCGCTGGACGCCTCCGCCCGGCTGTGCTTGCTGGAGGCCCTCTCCGACGCAGCGGCCGAGATCACCAGCAAGCTCTCCAACACCAGCGTCGACGTGCGGCTGCGTGGGCGGGACGCCGATTTCGTCGTGATCGAGGCACCCGTCACCGAGCAGTCGTCCGAGCAGCCCGCCCCCGCCGCCATCCCGGACGGTGCCGAGCAGACCCGCATCACCCTGCGCCTGCCCGAGCCGCTCAAGGAGGCGGTCGAGCGGGCTGCCGCCGCCGAGGGCGTCTCGACCAACGCCTGGCTCGTCCGGGCCATCGCCGGGGCCGTCCGCCCGGCCACCATCCATCCGTCGAGCCGAGCCGGGAATCGCATCACCGGCTTCGCCCAGGCCTGATTCAGCCGCAGCGCGCGGGCCCGAGCCTGCGCAGCCCACCCAGAGGAGTGCTTCCCATGAGCGAGTTCCCTGTCTCCGGACCGATCACCGCGGAGATCCGGATCGGCGACGGCCGCGTGGAGATCCTGGCCGAGCCCCGGCAGACCGCCACCGTCACGATCGAGGCGATGGAGCAGACCGACCAGAGCCGCGAGGCAGCGGCCCGGACCACCGTCGAGATGCGCGGCGACAGGCTCGTCGTGCACACCCCGGACCGCGGGACGGGGTGGTGGAAGCGCAGGGGAGCGCCGGTGCGCCTCGTCATCGCCGTTCCGGCCGAGAGCAGCGTCGAGCTGAAGCTCGCCTCCGCCGACGCGGTCTGCGAAGGCGCCTACCGGTCCGTGACGGCGCACATCGCGAGCGGCGACATCGTCGTCGACCGGGCCAGCGGTGACGTCAACGTCCACACCGCGAGCGGCGACGTGCGCGCCAACCAGGTCGGCGGCGAGCTGAAGATCCACTCCGCCTCCGGCGACAGCGAGGTCGGCTCGGTCGACGGCGCCGTCCAGGTCCACTCGGCGAGCGGCCACGTCGAGATCAAGCGGGCATCCGCCAACGTCAAGGCCACCACCGCCTCCGGCGACATCCGGGTCGGTGAGGTACGCAGGGGCCTCGTTAAGATCAACTCGGCCAGCGGCGACCTCTCCGTGGGTGTGGCCCCCGGCACCGGCGTCTGGCTGGATGTCAACGCGATGTCCGGCCGCGCCCGCAGCGATCTCGACTCGGGTTCGGCCAGCGCGACCAGCTCCGCCGCCGAACTCTCCCTGCACCTGCGGACCATGTCCGGCGACGTGCACGTGCACCGCGCGGTCGCCTGACTCGGATGACACGAGGGGCCGGTGCGGATCCGCACCGGCCCCTCGTCGCGTTGGTGTTCGTCAGACGTAGAACCAGGTGAACGGCGCGAAGGGAAGGTTGCGCAGCACCGTGAAGACACCCCAGGCAGCCAGGAAGTAGGCGATCGTCTTGGGGCTGACCTGCAGCTGCGGCACCCGCCAACCGAAGGCGGTCTTGGCTGCCCAGGCCACATACATATAGATCAGGAACGGGACCGCGAAGACGAAGAGGATGTGGTGCCGGGCGGCAGCGGGCAGGTCGCCGTGCAACAGGTACCAAGCGGCCCGGGTGCCGCCGCAGCCGGGGCAGTCGAAGCCCGTCGTCAGCTTCACCAGGCAGCTCGGCGCCTCACCCGCCTGGGAGACCGTCGGGTCCATCCAGATCGTGTAGCCCAGCGCACCGGCGATGCAGGTGAGCGCGGCGGCCGGTGCCAGCCAGCGGGGTGAGCGGGCGGCGATGCGGTCCATCAACCGGGTCATCCGGTCACGCTGCACCGGGGCGCCAAAGGGGCCTGTCGCCATGGGCGGCTGGACCTGCGTCGTCATGGATCAGACGTTACACCGGGGACGCCCGTCTCGAGATCCACTCGACCGGGGAAGATCCCTCGGCCGAACGGCGCCACGACAAGAACTCCCCCGCGCTAGTGCACGCCCCCGAGCAACGGCGCCAGGTCTCCCCGCTCCGGTGGGGCGATGCTGTCCAGGCCGAGCCAGTCGGCGAGGCGCCGGAGCTCGATCGCGAGCGCCTCGGCTGTCGCACCGGCCTTGGCACCCGGCTCCAGCCAGGCCGCCGGCACCCGCAGCACGCCGGCCTTGCGGTCGGCCTTGAGGTCGACGCGGGCGGCGAAGCGGTCGCCGTGCAGGAACGGCAGCACGTAATAGCCGTGCACCCGCAGGGCCTCGGGCACGTAGATCTCGATGCGGTAGCGCAGGTCGAAGAGGCGCTCGGTGCGGTGGCGCTCCCAGATCAGCGGGTCGAACGGGCTCACGACCGTGGAGGCGTGGATTCGGCGCGGGATCCGGGCGTCACGGTGCAGGTAAGCCTGGTGCCGCCAGCCCTGCACCGCGACCGGGATGAGCACCTCTGCCTCGACCAGCTCCGCCACGGCCTGCCGGGAGGCTGCCGGGCTCAGCCGGAAATAGTCGCGCAGCTCCGGCTCGGCGGCGACGCCGAACCCGGCCGCGGCGATCTCCACCAGCCGCCGGGCCGCCTCCGCCGGGCTCGGCGTGGGCAGGTTGACCACGTCGGCCGGGAGCACCCGCTCGGTCAGGTCGTAACGCCGGGCGAACGACGCCGTGCGGCCCGCCGAGGTGATGTCGCCGGCGAAGAAGAGGAACTCCAGCGCCTTCTTCGCATCCGACCAGTTCCACCCCCAGTGGCCGGTCGCGCGGGGGACATCCTCCTCGATCTCGGCCGCGGTGACCGGGCCGCGCCGGGCCACCTCGTCGAGCACCCAGGCGACCAGGTCGGGCCGCTCGGAAGCGATCTTGCGAGGGCCGCCCCACGCCCGCGTGTGCGCCTCCGCCATCCGCCACCGCAGCGCCGGTTGCAACTCGACCGGGACGAGGGAAGCCTCGTGGCCCCAGTATTCGAAGAGCCAGCGCGGGCGGCGGGCCGAGGCGCGATCGAGCAGCTCCGTCGGGTATGCCCCGATGCGGCTGTAGATCGGCATGTAGTGGGCCCGCTGCAGCACGCTGACCGAATCGATCTGCAGCAGCCCGGTGCGCGCCACGACACCACGCAGGTGGCGTGCGGTGACGGCGCCACGGGGCGGTGCCGCGCCGAATCCGGTGGCGGCGAGCGCGATCCGCCGGGCCTGGGTCGTCGAGATGCTGTCCATCGGCGTCGACGGTACCGGCGGGGTCCGACAGAAATCCCGTTGGCCGCCCCGGCCGCCGTCGATAGCCTGCTCGCCATGGTCACCATTCGGGCGGAGCGGATCGAGGACGCCGACGCGATCGCGGGCAACCACATCGCGGCGTGGCGGGTGGCGTACCAGGGAATGATCCCCGACGACGTGCTGGACGCGCTCGATCCGGCCGAGTGGGCGCAGCGCCGGCGAGCCGGATTCGGAGCCGCAGCGCGCCCCGCCGCGCTCGTCGCCGTCGATGATCGCGATGTGCCGGTCGGGCACGTGATGACCGGGTCCTACCGCGTGGACCAGGATCCGGAACGGCAGGAGAGCTCGATCGGCGAGATCTGGGCGATCTACTGCCACCCGGACCAGTGGGGTCGCGGCACCGGGAAGGCGCTGATCGAGGCCGGACTCGCCGCGCTGCCGCAGTCCGTCGTGCGGCTGTGGGTGCTCGCCGACAACCTACGGGCCCGGCGATTCTACGAGCGCAACGGGTTACACCCGGACGGGACGACCGCGCTCTGGACGCCGCGTGGCAGTGACGTCAGCCTGCCCGAAGTCCGCTATGCCATCGTCCGCTAGGGCCGGGGCCGGGCGGACGATCGGTGTCGCCAGCAGCAGCGCGAGGCAGATCCAGACATAGGCGTTGCTGCCCAGCACACCCGCGACGCCGGTGACCGGCCAGCCGAGACCGTAATCGGCGTCGAAGAGCCAGACGACGCGACTCGACAGGAGCACATAGACGGCGGCGGCGAGCCCCAGCAGGCGCCAGTCACGGCGCTCCGCTCCGCGCTTCACCAGCAGCAGGATCGCCGGGATCAGCCAGACCAGGTGGTGAATCCAGGTCACCGGGCTGATCAGGCAGCCCACGATGCCGGTGAGGGCGAAGCCGGTCGCCTCGTCGCCCGCCGCCACCGCGCGCCGCGAGCGCACGATCCAGACGGCGAGGGTGGCGAGCACCAGCACCAGCCAGAGCAGCTTGCTCGGGTGGGCGTCGTCGAGACGGGCCACGAGGCCCTGCAGCGACTGGTTGGAGACGAAGGAGAGGCGGCCGATGCGGTCGGTGTCCCAGATCGCCGAGGTGAAGAACTCCCGTGCGGCGTCCGGCGCGATCGCCGCCGCGAGCAGGGTCGCCCCCGCCGCCGACCCCATCGCCACGAAGGCGGCCTTGATCCGTCCGGTGACGAGCAGATAGATGATGAACACGCCCGGTGTCAGCTTGATCGCCGTGGCGAGTCCGATGCCGACACCGGCCCACCACCGGCCCCGGCGGAGACCGAAGAGCAGGTCGGCACCGACCAGGGCGACGAGCAGCATGTTGACCTGGCCGAAGAGGAACGTCTCCCGCAGCGGCTCGAACGCCATCAGCAGCGCCAGCGCGATGGCGACCGGGAACCAGCCCGCTCGGCCCCGGCCCTCGGCGAGCAGCCACCAGATCACGAGGCCGGTCGCGGCGAAGGTCGCGATCGAGGCGAGCACGATCGCCACCGGCCAGCTCACCAGCACCATCGGCAGCATGGCGATCGCGGCGAAGGGCGGATAGGTGAAGCCGTATGTGCTGGCCGGGCGGATGAAGTCGTAGAGCTCGCCCTGGCCCGAGGTCCAGTAATTGATCGCGCCCCAGTAGACGTTGAGGTCGAAGAAGCCGTGCCGCTGGGCGAAGGCCGCGTCGAAACCGAGCGCCACGGCGACGAGCAGCACCACGAGGCCGACTCGCACCCGCGGCCGGGCCAGGAGCGCGCCGGTCCGCCCGGCGCCGACCCGCCCGGAGTTGATCCCCTCGGCTCGCACTCCTGGTCCTCCCCTGACCGCCGTCGAGACGGCTCATCGTAGGCTCTCTGCTCATGGCTGTCGGCTTTGTCCGACCGGCGCGTCCAGACGACGCCGGTGAGATCGCACGTATCCAGGTGGCGACCTGGCGGGTCGCCTATCGGCGGCTGCTCCCCCGGCAGGTGCTGGACGGGCTGGAGGAACCCCTGCTCGCCGAGCGCTGGCTGGAGGCGATCACCGCACCACCCAGCAAGGCACACCGCGTGCTGATCGCCGTCGACCAGACGGGCGACGAGAAGATGGAAGCACCTGACCAATCTTACGTGGTGGGCTTCCTCGCGTCAGGCCCAGCAGATGAGAACGCTCTCGCACCCGACGAGGATCACACCGCGTTGGGCGAGGATGTGGCGGCGATCACAGAGATGCTCGTCGAACCTCGCTGGGGCCGCCGCGGACACGGCAGCCGGCTGCTGGCCGCGAGCGTCGACCTCTGGCGCGAGTCGGGCCTGCGGATGGGTGTCGCCTGGTCCTTCGAGGCGGACTCCGCGACGACGAAGTTCTTGACGTCAGCCGGCTGGGCCCCCGACGGCGCAACCAGGGCGCTGGACGTGGAGGACATGCTGGTCCCCCAACTCCGCCTCCACGCAGCCTTGTAAGGCCCTGAATTCGCGTTGATCAAGGGAAGACTCGCCGCATATCGGGCACCCCCGATGGTGAGTCTTCCCTTGATCAACGCGAATTTGTGGTCAGAGGAGGTCGCCCAGGCCGATCGTCAGGCCGGGACGGTTTACCACCGCGCGGATCGCCAGCAGGACGCCGGGCATGAACGAGCTGCGGTCGAAGGAGTCGTGGCGGAGCTTCAGCGTCTCGCCCTGAGTGCCGAAGAGGACCTCCTGGTGCGCGACCAGGCCCATGGACCGCACCGAGTGCACCCGGATGCCGTCGATGGTGGCACCACGCGCGCCGGAGACCTCGTCCTTGGTCGCATCCGGCACGATGCCCAGGCCGGCCGCCGCACGAGCCTCACCGATGATCTGAGCCGTACGCAACGCGGTGCCGCTCGGAGCGTCCACCTTCGCCGGGTGGTGCTGCTCGATGATCTCGACACTCTCGAAGTACTTCGCGGCGCGCTCGGCGAACTCCATCATCAGCACCGCGCCGATCGCGAAGTTGGGCGCGATGACCACGCCGACCTCGGGCTTCTTGTCCAGCCACGACTTGACCCGGTCGAGCCGGGTCGGCGTGAAGCCGCTGGTGCCGACGACGACACTGATGCCCTGGTCGATGCACCAGTGCAGGTTGTCCATCACCACGTCCGGGGTGGTGAAGTCGACGACGACTTCGGCGGCGGCGTCGGAGGCGTTGAAGAGCCAGTCACCTTGATCGATCATGGCGACCAGCTCCAGGTCGTCCGACCTGTTGATCGTCTTGCAGACCTCCTGGCCCATCCGGCCACGAGCACCCAGCACACCCACCCGAATGGGTTCATTCTCCTGCGTCACATGCGTAACCTAGCGGATCGTGTCCGCCGCCGCCCGGGTAGCGCCCCAAGATCCCATTCCGGCCGCCCCCGTCCCGCTCGGCTCGCGCAGCTCACCGGCATGATCCGGCCACCTTCGCTGAAGATGACGTGATCAAGCCCCATGATCCGGCCGTCTTCGCCGAAAACGGCGTGATCAAGCACCGTGATCCGGCCATCTTCAGCAAAGATGGCCGGATCATGGAGGTGACAACCGCTAGAAAACCGTGTCCGACGGGAACGCGCCGACCACCGCGAGCGACATCGGCGCGGTGAGCATCTCCACCGCGATCTCGGCCACCTCGTCCAGGGTGACCGAGTCGATCCGCGCGAGCAGGTCGTCGACCGAGAGCACGTCGCCGAAGAGCAGTTCGCCCTTGCCGAGCCTCGTCATCCGCGAGCCGGTGTCCTCCAGCCCGAGCACGAGCGAGCCCTTCAGCATGCCCTTGCCCCGGCGCAGCTCATCAGCGGTGATCCCGCCCCGCGCCGCCGTGTCGAGCTCGGCACGGACGATCGAGAGCACCTCGGCGACCTTGCCCGGCGCGCACCCGGCGTAGACGCCGAACGTGCCGGTCTCGGCGTACTGCGCGGTGTAGGAGTAGACCGAATATGCCAGGCCCCGCTTCTCCCGGATCTCCTGGAAGAGGCGCGAGGACATGCCGCCGCCGAGCACGTTGTTGAGGATGCCGACCGCGAAACGCCGCTCGTCCCGCCGTCCGATCGCCAGGCCGCCGAGGACCAGGTGGGCCTGCTCGGTGTCCTTCTCCCGCACGACGGTCACGGGCTCGAGGACGGGAACCCGGCGGCTCGTCGGGCGCGGCGGTGCGGGCGCGGCGGTGCCGGCTGACAACGGCGTACCCGCGATGGCTTCGGTGACCAGGCGCACGACCTCGGCGTGAGTGAGGCGACCGGCCGCAGCCACGACCATGACCGGCGGCTTGTAATACCGCCGGTAGAAGCTGTTGATCTGCTGTTGGGTCATCGGCGTGATCGTCTCGGTGGTGCCCGAGATGAGCCGGCCCAGCGGATGGCCGCCGTAGAGCGCGGCCATGTGCAGGTCATGGACCTCGTCGCCGGGCTCGTCCTCGGTCATCGCGATCTCTTCGAGGATGACGCCGCGCTCGGTCTCCACATCGGAGGGTTCGAGGATCGAGTCGGCGACCGCGTCGCAGACGACATCGATCGCGAGCGGCAGATCCTCGTCGAGCACCCGCGCGTAATAGCAGGTGTACTCCTTGGTGGTGAAGGCGTTGGTCTCGCCGCCGACCGCCTCGATCTGCGAGGAGATCTCCAGCGCGGAGCGCTTGTTCGTGCCCTTGAAGAGCAGGTGCTCCAGGAAGTGCGACGCGCCGCCGAGGGCGGGCGTCTCGTCGCGCGAACCGACGTTGACCCAGATGCCGAAGGAGACGCTGCGCATGGCAGGGATCTCCTCGGTGATGATGCGCAAACCGCTGGGGAGGACGGTCCGCTCGACCGTCCCCCCCAGGGCTTGTGCTGAATTACTCGTCACTCGCGACGGGTCCGGCGGCGGCGCTCCGGGTCGTCGCCGTCACGGCGCGGACCACGGTCACCACGGTCGGCCGAACGCGGCCCACGGTCTTCCTTGTCCCGCGTCGCGGGCCGGTCGCCGTTGGCGACGGGCGCGGGGCGCTCGACACCCTCCGGCAGCACCTTGTCCAGGTAGATCTTGCCGCGCGAGTCGATCTCGGCGATCTCGACCTCGACCTTGTCGCCGACGTTGAGGAAGTCCTCGACCTTCTCCACGCGCTTGCCGTCGCCCACCTTGGAGATGTGCAGCAGGCCGTCGCGCCCCGGCAGCAGCGAGACGAAGGCGCCGAACGCCGCCGTCTTCACCACGGTGCCGAGGAACTTGTCGCCGACCTTCGGCATCGTCGGGTTGGCGATGGCGTTGATCCGGTCCACCGCGGCCTGGGCCGACGGCCCGTTGGTCGCGCCGACGTAGATCGTGCCGTCGTCCTCGATGGAGATCTCGGCGCCGGTCTCGTCCTGGATCGCGTTGATGGTCTGGCCCTTCGGCCCGATCACCATGCCGATCTTGTCGACGGGGATCTTCACCGAGGTGACGCGAGGCGCGTACTCGCTCATCTCGCCGGGCGCGTCGATCGCGGCCTGCATGACGTCGAGGATGGTGTGGCGCGCGTCGTGGGCCTGGCGCAGTGCGGCCGCCAGGACCTCCGAGGGGATGCCGTCGAGCTTCGTGTCCAGCTGGAGCGCCGTCACGAAGTCACGGGTGCCGGCGACCTTGAAGTCCATGTCGCCGAAGGCGTCCTCGGCACCGAGGATGTCGGTCAGCGTCACATACTCCGTCTTGCCGTCGACCTCGTCGGAGATGAGGCCCATCGCGATGCCCGCCACCGGCGCCTTCAGCGGCACACCGGCCGTGAGCAGCGACAGCGTGGAGGCGCAGACCGAGCCCATCGAGGTGGAGCCGTTGGAGCCCAGCGCCTCGGAGACCTGGCGGATCGCGTAGGGGAACTCCTCGCGAGCCGGCAGCACGGGGATGAGGGCCCGCTCGGCGAGCGCGCCGTGACCGATCTCGCGGCGCTTCGGCGAACCGACCCGACCCGTCTCACCGGTGGAGTAGGGCGGGAAGTTGTAGTTGTGCATGTAGCGCTTGGTCTTCGCCGGCGACAGCGTGTCGAGCGCCTGCTCCATGCGGAGCATGTTGAGCGTGGTGACACCCATGATCTGGGTCTCGCCGCGCTCGAAGAGCGCCGAACCGTGCACGCGGGGCAGGACCTGCACCTCGGCGGTGAGCGGGCGGATGTCCGCCGGACCACGGCCGTCGATGCGGACCTTGTCCCGCAGGACGCGGGCCCGGACCTCAGCCTTGGTGAGCGAGCGGAAGGCGGCCGAGACCTCCTTCTCACGCCCCTCGAACTGCGGCGCGACCGACTCGATGACAGCGGCCTTGACCCGGTCGAGGGCCTCCTCGCGGTCGGCCTTGCCGGAGATCTTCAGAGCCTCGCCCAGGTCGCCCGAACCGGCGGCCTTGACCGCGGCGTAGACGTCGTCGGAGTAGTCGAGGAAGACCGGGAACTCACCGGTCGGCTTCGCGGCCTGGGCGGCGAGCTCGGCCTGTGCGCGGCACAGCTCGGCGATGACCGGCTTGGCGGCCTCGAGGCCGGCGGCCACGATCTCCTCGTTGGGCGCCACGGCGCCACCGGCGACCAGGGCGATGGTGTTCTCGGTGGCCTCGGCCTCGACCATCATGATCGCAACGTCGTCACCGACGACGCGACCGGCGACCACCATGTCGAAGGTGGCGCGGTCGAGCTCCTCGTGGGTCGGGAAGGCGACCCACTCACCGTCGATGTTGGCGACCCGGGTCGCACCGATCGGGCCGGAGAACGGCAGGCCCGCGAGCTGCGTCGAGAGCGAGGCCACGTTGATCGCGACCACGTCATAGGGCGTCGTCGGGTCGAGTGCGAGAACGGTCACGACGACCTGGATCTCGTTGCGCAGGCCCTTGACGAAGGACGGGCGCAGCGGGCGGTCGATGAGCCGGCAGGTCAGGATCGCGTCCTCGGAGGGACGGCCCTCGCGACGGAAGAACGAGCCGGGGATGCGCCCTGCGGCGTACATCCGCTCCTCGACGTCGACCGTCAGCGGGAAGAAGTCGAACTGCTCCTTGGGCTGCTTGCTGGCGGTCGTCGCGGAGAGAACCACGGTGTCGCCGAGCTGTGCCAAGGCCGAACCGGCTGCCTGCCGGGCGAGACGCCCGGTCGAGAAGACGACCTCACGGGTGCCGAACTTCCCGTTGTTGATCACAGCCGTGCTGTGCTGAGAGCCGAGAGTGGTCTCGGTCATGTGATGGAACTCCTCTGCCACGTCTTTGGCGCCGGGCAGGTTGCCCGGACGCTGCAACCGAGCGAGCACGCTGCTCGCACGGCTGTAAAAAAGGGGAGCGGCCGAGGCCACTCCCCTCCGAGGTCATCGACGGATGCCGAGGCGCTCGATGAGCGTCCGGTAGCGCGCGATGTCCGACTTCGAAAGGTAGGCCAGCAGCCGCTTGCGGCGGCCGACCATGAGCAGCAGACCACGACGGCTGTGGTGGTCGTGCTTGTGCACCTTGAGGTGCTCGGTCAAGTCCTTGATCCGGCGGGTAAGGACCGCGATCTGGACCTCCGGCGAGCCGGTGTCCCCTTCGACGGTCGCGTGCTCCTGCATGATCTGAGTCTTGAGCTCTGCTGCGAGCGCCATGATCTCCCTAACGGTAGATGTGGGTTTCCTTCGATCTCGCACCCGCGGCGTCGGGCAGGCACGCGAGACCTCGCCGGAAGCCGGCGACACTCCAAGGTTACCAGCAGGCGGACTACCCTCCGACACAGATACCGCAACAATCCGTCACGTGTTCAAGATCACCCTGGTCCGGGCCACGTCGTCGGTGATGGCGGTGATCAATTCATCGATGCCGTCGAAGCGGAGCATCCCGCGCAGATGGGCGACGAAGTCGATCGCGAGCCGCTCACCGTATAGATCTC
This sequence comes from Allocatelliglobosispora scoriae, assembly GCF_014204945.1. Lineage (NCBI taxonomy): Bacteria > Bacillati > Actinomycetota > Actinomycetes > Micromonosporales > Micromonosporaceae > Allocatelliglobosispora > Allocatelliglobosispora scoriae. The sequence goes on along the minus strand of NZ_JACHMN010000003.1, from coordinate 332,470 downwards.
CGTCGAAATCAAGGACGTATGCCTCGACCCGGCGCTCGGTGCCCGCGAAGGTCGGGTTGGTGCCGACCGAGATCGCCGCGGGCAGCGCCTGACCGGCCCGGATCAGCCTCCCGGCATAGACGCCGTCGGCCGGGATCGCCGCGAACCGCCCGGTGAAGAGGTTCGCCGTCGGGAAGCCGATCTCCCGGCCCCGCTGGTCGCCGCGGACGACGACACCCTCCAGCCGGTGCGCCCGCCCCAGCGCCGATGCGGCCGCCTCGACATCCCCGGCCGCCACGCAGGCGCGGACATAGGTCGAGGAGAAGACGGTGCCGTCGTCGGTGAGCAGCGGCGCGCCCTCCACCGCGAAGCCGAAGCTGCGTCCCAGCTTCGTCAGCAGCGCGACATCCCCGGTCGCCTTGTGCCCGAAACGGAAATTCTCCCCCACCACGACCGCCGACGCGTGCAGCTGCTCCACCAGCACGTCGTGCACGAACGCCTCGGCGGGCAGCTTCGAGAAGTCCTGGGTGAAGGGGATCACGCAGAGCGCGTCGATCCCGAACTGCTCGACCAGCTCCGCCTTGCGGGTCGGGCTCGTCAGCATCGCCGGGTGCGAGCCGGGCCGCACCACCTCCGACGGATGCGGGTCGAAGGTGACCAGCACCGACGGCACGCCCAGCTCCTCGGCCCGCGCCACCGCATAGCCGATCGTCTGCTGGTGTCCCCTGTGGACACCGTCGAAGACGCCGATCGTCACGACCGAACGCCCCCAGCCGCGCGGCGCCTGGTCCGCTCCCCGCCACCGTTGCATAGCCATCTCTAGGACGCCCCTACCAGCACGATCTCAGCGCGGGCCTTGCCGCCGCGCTCCGACACCACGGCGAGCGGCGCGCCGTCCGCCCCGAAGACCGCATAGGGCCCGGCTATTCCCACGGGTTCGAGCGGTCCGCCGTGCGACAGGATCCGCGTCTCCTCCACATCGGCGTCGCGGACCTGGAAGACCCGGCGCAGGGCCGCGGGCAGCGGCAGGGTCACCGGGTCGGCGAGCTCCGCGAGCTCCTCCAGGGTGGCGGCCTGCTCAAGATCAAAATCTCCCACGTGGGTACGCCGCAGAGCCGCCAGATGGCCGCCGACCCCCAACCGGGCGCCCAGGTCCCGAGCGATCGCCCGGATATAGGTTCCCGAGGAGCAGGCCACCTCGACGTCGATGTCGACGAGTCCGGGTTCGCTCCGCCGGATCGCCGAGACCTCGATCCGCGAGATCGTCACCCGACGGGCTGCCAGCTCCGGGGTCTTGCCATCGCGTACCTGCTTGTAGGCGCGGACACCGTTGACCTTGATGGCGCTCACCGCGCTCGGCACCTGGTCGACCTCACCGGTCTGCGCCGCGAGCCCGGCCGCGATCTCCGCGTCGGCGACGTGGCCCGCGTCGGCTCCACCGGTCACCTCGCCCTCGGCGTCGTCGGTGAGCGTCGACTGCCCGAGCCGGATCGTGCCCCGATAGACCTTGCCCACGCCCACGACGTAGGTGAGCAGTCTCGTCGCCCGCCCCACCCCGATCACGAGTACGCCGGTCGCCATCGGATCCAGCGTCCCGCCGTGCCCGACCCGCCGGGTCCTGGCGAGGCGACGGCAGCGGGCGACCACGTCATGCGAGGTCATCCCGCCCGGCTTGTCCACGATGATCAACCCGTCGGTCACTGCTTCGGCTGCCACCCGATCAGCCTGCCAGCCCAGCCGTCGAGAAGCTCCGCCGGGTCCGCCCATCCTGGCTAGCGGGTGGCGCCGGTGACGGCCCAGGCGCCGTTGCGCATGCGGAGCAGGAGCGCGATCAGGCGGATCACGATGAACATGGTCAGGCCGAACCAGATGCCGCCCAGGCCGAGGTCGAACGCGTACGCCGCCCAGATCGCGGGGAGGAAACCGCACAGGGCCGCCACGAGGGTGAGGTTGCGCAGGTAGCGGGCATCGCCGGCACCCACCATCACGCCGTCCAGCGCGAACACCACTCCGGCCATCGGGAGCATCGCCACGAACCAGGGCCAGACGATGAGGGCCTGTGCGCGTACCGCCGAATCGGTGGTGAAGAGCGCGGGGAGCGCGACGGCACCGACACCGATGACCACCGCGAGCCCCAGGCCGAGCAGGCCGCCGATGCGGCCGATGCGATCCGCGGTGCGGCGGGCCTGGTCCCCGAGCCCGGCGCCGAGCTCCGCCCCGACCAGGGACTGGGCCGCGATGGCGATCGAGTCGAGGGCGAACGCGCAGAACATCCAGAGCTGCAGCGCGATCTGGTGCGCGCCGATCGCGGCGGCGCCGAAGCGGGCGGCGACGGCGGCGGCGGAGAGGAAGCAGGCCTGGAAGGCGGCACCGCGGACCAGCAGCGCGCCGTTGAGCGAGAGCTGCCCGCGCAGCATGTCGGCGCGGGGCGCGAGCGGAGCGCGTTCGCGGGCGAGGGCGAGCAGGAAGAGCAGGCCGCCGATGGTCTGCGCGGCGACGTTGGCGATCGCCGAACCGGTCAGCCCGAGCCCGGCGGGGTAGACGAGCAGCGGACAGAGGATCGCGGAGAGCACGTTGGCGCCGATGACGTAGTAGAGCGGCCGACGGGTGTCCTGCACGCCGCGCATCCAGCCGTTTCCGGCGAAGGTCAGCAGGATTCCGGGCATCCCGAGCGCTGCGATCCGCAGCCACTGCTCGGCACCGGCGGCGATGAGGGCACCGTCGGGGCCCGATCCGGCGAGCGAGCGGGTGAGCGGCCCCGCGACCGCCTCGACCCCGACGACCAGGGCGAATCCGGCGGCGAGCGCGAGCCAGGAGGCCTGGACGCCCTCGATCACGGCGGGGAGGCGCTCGGCGGCGCCGAACCGGCGGGCGGCGCGGCCGGTGGTGCCCATGGCGAGCACGTTGCCCAGCCAGGCGGCGAGGCCCATCACGCTGCCACCCAGCGCCAATGCGGCGAGCTGGACCCGGCCCAGGTGGCCGACGACCGCCATGTCGACGAGGACATAGACCGGTTCGGCCGCGAGGACGACGAGCGCGGGCAGCGCGAGAGCGACGATCCGCTGGAGGCTCGCGGGTGCGGGCGCGGCTGGGGCGGTGATGGTCACGCGACCATCGTGCCGACTCCGAAGTAAGGAGTCAACAACATATCGATAATTACCTTACTGGCGCGTGTCCATCGACGTCTGTAGTGCACGACGAGCCTGCTCGCGCTCCTCATCGGCTTGCGGACGCTGCGTGGACGACTTCGGTTGCTGCTTGGTTTGCATAGCAACCAAAGTTAACGTTCAGTTCCACATAGTGCGCATGTTTTTCATACTGTGAGATGCGCTGCCGACCTCCAGACACGTTTTGCAGCAATCCGGCGCCATTCCGCGAGCCCATGCCACGCTTTGCTGCAAAACGTGACCGGCCGCAGAACGTGACCGGCCGCAGAACGTGACCGGCCGCAACCTGGCAGGCCGTGCCGCCACGGCCCGCTAGCGGGCCAGGAAATGCCAGCCGATCCACCACCAGAACCCGAAGACGGCGATCCGGCCGACCGGCAGACCGCCCACCTCGTGCGACATGACCACCGCGGCGACATCGCCCAGGCTCGGAATCCGCGAGCCGTCCCGGCGGGCGGCCCACTCCACGGCCACGACCAGCAGCCCGGCGAGCGCGAAGCCCGCGACGGCGAGCATTCGGAGCGCGTTCATCGGCGGCACAACCCCCAGAACCCGGCCAGCCAGGCGAAGTACAGAGCAGCCCGCGGCAGGTACGCATCGAGCAGCGGATCGGCGAGCAGCGACAGCGTCGGGTACTCGTAGGTCGAGCCGCCCACGAAGGTCGTGGTCTCGAAGATGACGAAGACGCCGATCGGCAGCAGCCACCACAACACGCCCCTGCCCACCCGGTTCGGCACCGTCCGCTGGGGCAGCCTGCGGGTGAACCCGATCCACGCGATGACGGAGCCGATCACGAGTACGTAGAGGTTGGCGACGACCGAGAAGGACGGCAGCAGCCCGCCGACGAGGGCCAGCACCGCGAAGGTCGGCAGGATGACGATGCGGCGGGCCCACGGCGGCCCGTCGGCGGCCGCGTCGGCCAAGGTGATGCCGGACGGCTGATCCATCCCCCGATTGTCTCCGCTGATCAGCGTCTCAGGGCGGCATTTCAGTCACTGCGTGCCGGAATGTCCGCACCGCACGAGGCGGTGCGGACCTCTGCTGTCAGAGTGCGGCGCGGATCTGATCCATGACCTCGTCGGCGGAGCCGCGGCCGGTGAAGCCCGCCGCGAGCCGGTGGCCGCCGCCGCCGAGCGCGATCGCGACCCGGCTCACGTCGGCACCGCCACGGCCCCGCATCGAGACCGACCACTCGTCGGGAGCGACCTGCTTGAGCAGGCACGCCACGTCGGCCTCCACGGTGCAGCGGATGCCGTCGATGAGCCCTTCGAGGACGTGCGCGGGCTGGTCGTGGCGCTTGAGGTCGTCGAGGGTCGCCACGGTCCAGACGAGACGCTTCTCGGTCTCCAGGACGGCCCGGCTGAGCACCTCGCCGTAGAGCTTCACGGCGCCGAAGGTGCGGCTGTCGAAGATCCGCTGCGAGACCTCGCCGGGGTTGATGCCGGTCTCGACGAGCCGGGCGGCGAGCCGGTGCACGGCGGGCGTGGTGAGCTCGTAGCGGAAGGACCCGGTGTCGGTGATGACCCCGACATAGAGGCACTCGGCGATGGAGCGGTCCAGCGCGACGCCGAGCCGGTCGACGAGCTCGGCCGCGATCACGGCGGTCGCCGCCGAGGTGGGCGCGACGAGCTGGTGCCGGCCGAAGCCGGTGAAGCTGGCGTGGTGATCGAGCACGATGGAGTCGCCGGAGGTCTCCAGCCGGTCGCGGAGCTTGCCGAGCCGGGACTCGCTCGCCGCGTCGAAGGTGATCAGCAGGTCGGGCCGCGCCATCGCCTGGTCCTCGGCGACGAGCAGGTGCAGGCCGGGCATCGGCGCGAAGGGCTCCGGGATCGTCAGCGGTCCCGGAAAGGTCGCCTGCAGCCGGGTCGAGCCGAGCGCGACGAGTGCCTGCGCCACGCCGAGCATGCTGCCGAGGGCGTCGCCGTCGGGGTTGACGTGGCAGACGAGCAGGATCGTGTCGTCGGCCGTGACGGCGGAGTGGATCGCCGCGACAGCCGCGCTCCACTCCGCCTCGGTAATGCCCTCGTTCACCGGCCGACCTCGGCCGCGCGGGCCGGCTCGTCCTCGTCGTCGTCATCCGCCTCGTCGGCGTCGTCGTCGAGCTTGTAGGGCTGCGGATCACCGGCGTAGGTCGCGCGCTCGGCGATCTCGTGCACCTTGGCGTCGGCGATCTTCGCCTCGGCAAGCAGGTCGTCGATGTGCTTCACGGTCTCCTGGACGTTGTCCATGACGAACGCCAGCGACGGCGAGTGGCGCAGGCCCAGCGCACGGCCGACCGGGCCGCGCAGCATCCCCTTGGCGCTCTCCAGCGCGGCGGCGGTGCTCTGCTGCTCCTCGACGTCACCGAGCACGGTGTAGAAGACCGTGGCCTCGCGGAGATCTGCGGTGATCCGGGCGTCGGTGATCGTCACCATGCCCAGTCGCGGGTCCTTGATCTGGGTCCGCACCGCCGAGGCCACCAGCTCCCGTACGCGCTCGGCGTGCTTGCGTACCTTTGCCGGATCGGACATTTCGCTACCTCCAGTGCAGGTCGACCTACTTAGATTACCCGTCTGCGACGACAGGCAATCGGAAATGATCTTTGTCTGGCGTCAGTCCAGGTCCTCGCCGCTGATGAGGCGGGTCTTGACCGAGAGCAGCTCCAGCTCCGGCCGCCCGGCCACGAGCCGCTCGCAGCGATCGAGCACCTCGCGGACGTGGACGGCCTCGCTCGCCACCACGGCGACGGCGAGCTGCGCCCGACCGTGCCGATCCTGGTCACCGACCTCGGCCGCGGAGACCTCGAACTTCTTGAGGGCCGCGATGACGGGCCGCAGATAGCTGCGCTTCTCCTTGAGCGACCGGGAGTCGCCGGGCAGGAGCACGTCGAAGACGATTGAGCCTAGAAACACAAGTGCTGAGACTACTGCTTCTCAGTCCCGGCGGGCGATCACAATATCGCGGGTGATCCCCTGATCCACCCAGTGTGAGAAGCCCTCGGCTGGGACGATGCGCAGTCCGGCCTTCTCCACCAGCGCGATCGCCTCCTCGCGTGGCGCGACGTGGGTGTTCCAGGAGAAGCCGAGCGTGCCACCGGGCATGATCAGCTGCACCCAGCCGGGCAGCGCCGTCTCCAGCAGCTCCTGCGGCCCCCGGGCGATCCCCTTCGGTCCCCGGCTGCCGTGCACGATGCCGTAGGGCAGGTCCGCGACGACCACCTCCGCCGAGTGCTTCTTCAGCAGCGAGCGGGCCAGCGACGTATCGGCCTCGAAGACCGTCAGCTGCTGGGTCTCGCCCGCGTGGTGCGCCGCCTTGTCGGGCGCCATCGTCACGTCGAAGCGGCGGCCGAGCTTCTTGCCCTCGCGGCGCAGCGGCGTCATCTCCGCGTTGTGCTTGAGCCGCTTGCGCTTGAGGTAGGTCTTCATGAAGGCCGAGTAGGCCTCCAGGTCCTGCTGGTCCCGCTCGATGCCGATGGCGTCCCAGCCGTACATCAGGGCCTGGTTGAGGGTCGTCCCCCGACCGCAGACCGGGTCGAGCACGGTGAGCTTGCGCTCCAGCATCCGGTCGGCGAAGGCGCTCGCCAGCACCGTCACGTTGAGCAGCAGCTTGGTGAAGTGCTCGTTGGTCTTGCCGGAGTATTTCTGGATGCTGATCAGATCGTCGTCGTAGCGGTCCAGCGGCTGCCCGGCGATCGGCCGCAGCAGGTCGCCCTCGACGCGCTCGAAGAGCGCGAAGGCCGACGAGACGTTCGCGAGATAGGCCAGGTCGCGCTCACCGAGCGGTCCGTCGGCCACCGAGAACCCCAGATAGGTACGCCCGGCGAGCTCGATCGGCGCCACGGGACCGAGGCGGCCGTCGAGAGCGCCGACGGAGAAGGCGGCGAGTTCGGCGGCGCCCAGGGCGGCGGCCCCGGCGGTGTAGACCCGGTTCGATGACGGGGCCAGGAGCAGCGCATATTCCACGATGGAAGCCTAATCTGTCGTCTATAAGAGAGAAGGGGTGGCCGGTCTGAACCGGCCACCCCTTTGATCGTCGTGCTTAGGCGCGCGGCTTCTCGCGCATCTCGTAGGCCTCGAAGATGTCGCCGACCTGCGGGTTGCCGAAGCCGCCCAGGGTCAGACCACACTCGTAGCCCTCGCGGACCTCGGTCGCGTCATCCTTGAACCGCTTGAGCGAGGTGATCGTGACGCTCTCCGCCACGACCGCGCCCTCGCGGATGACCCGCGCCTTGGCGTTGCGCTTGAGGATGCCGGTCCGGACGATGCAACCCGCGATCGTACCGATCTTGGACGAGCGGAAGACCTCGCGGACCTCCGCAGATCCGAGGATGGACTCCTCGTAGACCGGCTTGAGCATGCCCTTGAGGGCCGCCTCGATCTCCTCGATGGCCTGGTAGATAACGGTGTAGTACCGGATCTCCACGCCATTGCGGTCCGCCAGGGCCCGCGCCTGCAGCATCGGCCGAACGTTGAAGCCGATGATGATCGCGGTCGAGTCGGAGGTCGCACTCGCCAGGTTGACGTCGTTCTCGGTGATCGCGCCGACACCACGGTGGATGATCCGCAGCGTGACCTCTTCCGGGATCGGAAGGCCGACCAGTGCATCTTCGAGCGCCTCGACCGAACCGGCCACGTCGCCCTTGATGATGAGGTCGAGCGAGGTCTTCTCGCCCTCCTTGAGCTGCTCGAGGAGCGTCTCAAGGGTGGCCCGGCCACGCAGGTTGGCCTGCTCGGCCGCACGGCGGCGAGCCTGCCGCTGCTCGGCGATCTGGCGCACGGTGCGGTCGTCGTCGGCAGCGAGGAAGCTGTCGCCGGCGCCCGGCACCGCGGTCAGACCGAGCACCATGACCGGACGCGCCGGACCGGCCTCGGTGACCGGCTGGCCGTTGTCGTCGAGCATGGCGCGGACGCGGCCGTAGGCGTTGCCCGCCACGATCGAGTCGCCGACCCGCAGGGTGCCCTTGTTGACCAGCACCGTCGCGACGGGGCCGCGGCCCTTGTCGAGGTGCGCCTCGATCGCGATGCCCTGTGCGTGCCCGTCGATCGGGGCCCGCATGTCGAGCGACGCGTCGACGGTCAGCAGCACGGCCTCCAGGAGGCCGTCGATGTTGATCCGGCTCTTCGCGGAGATGTCGACGAACATGGTCTCGCCGCCATACTCCTCGGCGACCAGGCCGTACTCGGTGAGCTGCTGACGGACCTTGCCCGGGTTGGCATCCGGCTTGTCCACCTTGTTGACCGCGACCACGATCGGCACACCGGCCGCCTTGGCGTGGTTGAGCGCCTCGACCGTCTGCGGCATGACGCCGTCGTCGGCCGCGACCACCAGGATGACGATGTCGGTCGCCTGGGCACCACGAGCACGCATGGCGGTGAACGCCTCGTGACCCGGGGTGTCGATGAAGGTGATCGCCCGGTCTTCGCCCTCGTGCTCGACGTGGACCTGGTAGGCACCGATGTGCTGGGTGATGCCACCGGCCTCGCCCTCGACGACGTTGGCCGACCGGATCGCGTCGAGCAGCTTCGTCTTACCGTGGTCGACGTGGCCCATGACCGTGACAACCGGCGGGCGGCTGACCAGGCGGTCCTCCGCGACGTCGGCGTCGAGGTCGATGTCGAAGCGCGCGAGCAGCTCGCGGTCCTCGTCCTCGGGGCTGACGATCTGCACGTCGAAGCCGAGGTGCTCGCCGATGAGCAGCAGGGTGTCGTCGGTGCACGACTGCGTCGCCGTGACCATCTCGCCCAGGTTGAACATCTCCTGGACGAGCGAGCCCGGGTTGGCGTTGATGCGGTCGGCGAAGTCCGACAGGGACGCGCCGCGCGGCAGGCGGACGAGCTGGCCCTGGCCACGCGGTGCACCGGAGCTCATCGTCGGTGCCGACAGGTTGTCGAACTCTTGACGCCGCTGCTTCTTGCTCTTACGGCCACGGGCGGGCTTGCCACCCGGACGGCCGAACGCGCCCGCGGCGCTACCGCCGCGACCACGACCGCCGCCACCGGGACGACCACCGCCACCGGCCGGTGCACCAGCGCCAGGAGCGCCGCCACCGGGACCGCCGCGGTAACCGCCGCCACCACCGGGAGCGCCACCGCCACCGGGGCCGCCGCGGTAACCGCCGCCACCACCGGGAGCGCCACCGCCGCCACCGGGGCGGAAGCCGCCACCGGTGCCGCCGCCGGGACCACCGGGACGGAAGCCGCCGCCGCCGGGACCGCTGGGACGACCTGCGCCGCCACCACCGGGACCGCCCGGACGACCGGTGCCGCCACCGGGACCGCCGGGACGAGCCGGACGCTGCGAAGGCATCTGGCCCGGGCTGGGCCGGGGTCCGCCCATCGAAGCAGGGCTCGGCCGGGGGCCGCCCATGGAGGCCGGGTTGGGCCGGGGCATCGCATTGTTGGGGTTGGGTCCGCCAGCCGGTCGGGCACCGCCACCAGGGGTGATGCCGAACGGGTTGTTGCCGCCGCTGCGAGCCGGCGGGCGCGGGGCACCCGGCCGGTCGGTGCGCTCGGGGCGCGGACCACGGTCACCGGCGGGACGCTCGGGACCACGCTCGGGACGCCCACCGGGAGCCGCCGGACGTGCGCCACCCGGCGCCGCCGGACGTGCGCCACCGGGAGCACCGGGAGAGGCGGGACGAGCACCGCCGGGCGCGCCGCCGGTCGTACCGGGGCGGGGCGGCATGAAGGTCGGCTTGGGGCCGTCCTCACCCGACGGACGCCGGGTCTCGCGAGCAACCTGGGCCGCCTTGACGGAGGCCTCCTGCTCTGCTTTCAGGGCCGAGGCGCGGGCTTCCGCCGCCTCGACCTCGATGTCGTGTGCGCTCTTCGTCACCTGGGAACCCGCCGGCGTCAACGCCGGCTCCTTCGGCTTGCTCGGCGTCGCCTTCTTAGGCGGAGCCGGCCGTGCCGACACCCGGGGTTCGCTCGCGCTGGACGTCGCTTCGGGCGCCGACGACGTCGGCGCGCTCGGTCCGGATGAGCCGGTCGACGGGCCGCCAGAGGATCCGAAGACCTCTTTCAGCCGCCGTGCGACGGGGGGCTCGACGGTGCTCGACGCGGATTTGACGAACTCGCCCATCTCTTTCAATTTGGCGAGAACGGTCTTGCTCTCGACGCCGAGCTCCTTGGCGAGCTCGTGTACGCGGGCCTTGCCTGCCACTGCACTCCTCATTCCGAGGCCGTGCGGGCGGCAGCCCACATCGACCTCACTTGTGCACTTGAAGCCTTGTCATTTTGGCGACTTCATCGTGTGCTCATGCCGGTTTTCCTACCTTGCTCTTCTCCGGCCGTGACTCGGTGCCACGACGACGGTGGGTGCTGAGCGTTGTCTTTACGCTGCAAGGCGCGCTGCGCTCCCCGCAACTCGCCCTGCGCTCGCAATCCCGAAGGATCGCATGTCGTTGATCCCATTCTGGCGCAGATCATCCGTCCCCGCCTGGGATCGCCTCGTTGAGCGTGCCGATGTCCAGGACACCGGTCACCCGCAGCGCACGCCCGAAGGCCCTGCGCCGCTCCGCCAACACGAGACATGCCGGGACGGGATGAAGATGCGCTCCCCTGCCCGGCGCTCTGCGGGCCGGATCAGGCATGAGGCTGAACTGACCAGCTTCGCGCTCGATCGCCACGACCCGCAGCAACTCGGAGGCGGTCGCACGCTGCCGACAGCCGACACAGGTTCGCACCGGAGGTGCTAGCTGGATATCAGCGGACAGCGAGCGACGTACCACCGAGGAAGTCTACCCCTATCGTCCGACAGACGATCAGGCCGCCTCGCCTTCGTGATCAGCGCCTCCGTGCTCGGCCCCTACACCTGCGACGGAGCGGGCCGGGCGCGGTGCGCCGGGGGGCGGGTTGCCCTCCGGTGCATCGGAACGAATGTCGATTCGCCAACCCGTCAGACGGGCCGCAAGCCGAGCATTCTGCCCTTCCCTGCCGATGGCGAGCGAAAGCACCTCACCCGGGACGGTCACCCGGGCGGCGCGAGCCTCGCGGTCGACCACCTCGACCTTGATAACCCGGGCGGGCGAGAGCGCATTCCCGACGAACTCGGCCGCGTCCTCCGACCAGTCAATGATGTCGATCTTTTCGCCGTGCAACTCGCTCATGACCGCACGCACGCGCTGGCCCATCGGACCGATGCAGGCGCCCTTCGCATTGACTCCGGAGACGGTGGAGCGTACGGCGATCTTGGTGCGGTGCCCCGATTCGCGGGCGATGGCGGCGATCTCGACGGTGCCGTCGGCGATCTCGGGCACCTCCAGCGCGAAGAGCTTCTTGACCAGCGCCGGGTGCGAGCGGGAGAGCGTCACCTGGGGGCCGCGCGGGCCCTTGACCACGTGGATCACGACGCACCGGATGCGCTCGCCGTGCCGGTAGACCTCGCCGGGCACCTGCTCGGACAGGGGCAGCGTCGCCTCGATCTTGCCGAGGTCGACGGAGACGATGCCCTTCTCCGAACGGCTCTCGTGGGCCTGGATGATGCCGGTGACGAGGTCGCCGTCGCGGTTGATGTACTCGCCGAAGTGCACCTCGTCGGTCGCCTCGCGCAGGCGCTGCAGGATGACCTGCTTCGCCGTCATCGTCGCGATGCGGCCGAAGTCGTCGGGGGTGTCGTCGAACTCACGGACGATCGAGCCGTCGTCGTCGAACTCCTGCGCGAGCACGATGGCTCCGCCGGTCTTGCGGTCGATCTCCACTCGGGCATGCTGATGCGCACCGTCGGTGTGCCGGTATGCGGTGAGCAGCGCCGTCTCGATCGCGGCCAGAATTGTCTCGAACGGGATCTCCCGCTCGCGTTCCAGCGCGCGCAATGCGGCCAGGTCGATATTCACTGCTGCTCCTCGTCGTCTTCGTCGTCTTCGTCTCCCGCGATCTCCTCGAGGTCGTCGTCGGAGATCTCTTCCAGCCGACTGAACTCGATCTGCACGCGGCCCGCGCCCAGCTCGGCCAGGCGGAAAGTCTTCTTCGCCCCGTTGATCTCGAACGTGACGCTGCTCTCGTCGGTGCCGACCACCCGGCCGGTCACCTGCTTCTCCGCGGCCTTCACCGCGACGAGCCGGCCGATCGCGCGCCGCCAGTGCCGGGGCAGGGTCAGCGGGCGGTCCACGCCCGGGGAGCTGACCTCCAGCTGGTACTCGCCGGCGATGATCTCGCGTCCGGCCGCTTCGGCCTCGTCGAGGGTGTCGGCGACGGCGCGGGAGAGTTCGGCGATCGTGTCGAGGTTGACACCGCCGTCGCCGTCCACGGTCAGCTTCAAGCTGAAACGCCGTCCGACCTGCTTGAGCGTCAAACTTTCAAGATCGTAACCGGCAGTGGTGAGCACCGGTTCGATGAGGGCCTGCACCCGGTCCCGCGCGGCGGCGAGATCGGCGGCCGGAGCCTTGATCGGGGCGACCGCCTCTCGCGGCGCACCCTTGTCGGTGCGGCGCGGCGCACTGGGACGGCCCCGGCCGACAGAACGGCCACCCTGAGCCATCTCCTTACCCCTTCCTTCGGGCACAACCTGAAGCCGAGGACGGAGTCTCCGGCTGGGCAGAGCGTAACCTGAGGTGAAGGCCAGGGGCACACCGACACGGGGCAGCCCTTCACGCCGCGCGGGCAAAGTGCGCTTGGCGTCGATGCGCGCATGGTGAACACTAGCCAGATGCGAATCACCGACCCTGCCTCGCGGCGCGATCTGCTCCGCACGCTGGCCGCGGTCGGCGCCGCGGGCGTGCTCGCCGGCTGCGATCTGCTCGCCACTCCGGCGCCCGATCCCGATCCCCTGCTCGGCTTCCTGGCCCGGACCAAGGCCCTGGTCAATGCCTACTCCACGGCGATCGGCAGCGCGCCGCCGGCGCTGGTGACGATCATCAACCCGATCCGCGACGCTCATCGGGCGCATGTGGCCGCGCTGGAGGCACTGATCAAACCGCCGTCTCCCTCCGCCGGGGCGGGTGCGCCGAGCGCCGCCGCCTCGGGCACTCCCGGCGACCCGAAGGTGGCGCTGCTGGCGCTGGAGAAGGAGGGGGCGAAGCTGGCGTACGAGACGTGTTTGGTCGTGCCCGCCGCGCGCGCCACGCTCCTCGGCGAGATCGCCGCCGCCCGGGCCGCGCATGTGACGGTGCTGTCATGACCCAGCCGACGCCGTCCGCGACCCCGTCACCGCCGCCCGCGCTCTCCCCGGCCGGCCGGGAGCGGCTCGCGACGGCGGTCGCCGCCGAGCATGCCGCGATCTACGGTTACGGCGTCATCGGACCCCGCCTGACCAAGGGCTCCGTGTCCGCGGCCGAGTCCGCCGAGGCGATGCACCGGCGGCGGCGGGATCAGTTCAGCAGATTGCTGGGCGAGGGCGCACCCGCCGCAGCGGCCGCATACGCCACGCCGCCGCTCGCCGACGCGGTCGCCGCCGCCAAGCTCGCCGGGCAGATCGAGGAGCGCGTGACGGCCGCCTATCGGGCCGCACTCGCGGTGACCGAGGGCGACACCCGGCGCCAGGTGCTCGACGCGATGATCGATGCCGCCAACCGGGCTGCCCAGTGGCGGCGCGCGGCGGGCACGACACCGGCGACCGTCACATTCCCCGGCCGGGGGTAGACAACCCGCATACCGAGTATGCATACTCCGTAGCTATGTCCATCAGGCACGGTCTGCTCGCGCTGCTCGAACGCGGCCACATGTACGGCTACCAGCTTCGCGCCTCCTTCGAGGCGGAGACCGGGGCCACCTGGCCACTCAACATCGGTCAGGTCTACACCACGCTCAACCGGCTCGAACGCGACGGCCTCGTGCGACCGCTCCCGGATTCCAACGGGGGGCAGCGGCCGTACGAGATCACCGACGCCGGCCGGGCCGAGCTGACGATGTGGTTCGCGACACCGATCGCCCACTCCGACCGGCCCCGCGACGAGCTCGCCATCAAGCTGGCGCTCGCGATCACCACGCCCGGCGTCGACGTGCGCAGCGTGGTGCAGACCCAGCGGGTGGCCACGATGCGCACGCTGCAGGAGCTGACCCGGCTCAAGCGCAACGACGGCGAGCTCTCCTGGCGTCTGGTGCTCGACTCGCTCATCTTCCAGGCCGAGGCGGAGCTGCGCTGGCTCGACCACTGCGAGTCGGCGCTGGTCCGGTGGCGGCCGACGCCGGCGACCACCACCGGTGCCGCACCGGCGATCGTGACCGCCGAGTCGAGCGAGGTGACGGCATGACCGTCCTCGAACTCCGCGCCGTCGACCGCGTCCACGGCAGCGGCGACACCGCCGTGCACGCGCTGCGCGGGGTCAGCATCACCGTGCAGCCGGGCGAGCTCGTCGCGGTGATGGGCCCCTCGGGCTCCGGCAAGTCCACGCTGCTCAACCTGGCCGGCGGGCTCGATTCGCCGACCGGCGGCATGGTGCTCGTCGAGGGCGTCTCCCTCGGCGGGCAGGGCCGCAACGCGCTGGCGAAGCTGCGCCGGGCCCACATCGGCTATGTCTTCCAGGATCTCAACCTGCTGCCCAGCCTGACCGCGGTGGAGAATGTCACGCTGCCGCTGGAGCTCGACGGGGTGTCGCCGCGCAAGGCGCGCCCGTTCGGCGAGCGGGCGCTGGACGAGGTCGGGCTGCTCGCCATCGCCGAGCGGTTCCCCGACGAGATGTCCGGCGGGCAGCAGCAGCGCGTCGCCATCGCCCGGGCCCTCGTCGGCGAGCGGCGGTTGATGCTGGCCGACGAGCCGACCGGCGCGCTGGACTCGCAGACCGGCGAATCCGTGCTCAAACTGCTGCGATCGCGGGTCGACGCGGGTGCGGCCGCCGTCCTCGTCACGCATGAGGCACGGCACGCGGCCTGGGCGGATCGGGTGATCTTCCTGCGCGACGGCTCGGTAGTGGACAGTTCCGCGCCGCTCAACGGGCCCGAGCACCTGCTGGAGCTGCCCTCATGAGCTGGCTTCGATCGTGGGCGGTCTCGCTGCGGATCGCCCGGCGCGAGGCGCGCCGCAACCGGGGGCGATCGCTGCTGGTCCTGGCGATGATCGGCCTGCCGGTGCTGGGGCTGTCCTTCGCCGCGGTCTCCTATGACATGTTCAACCTCACCCGGCCGGAGCTGATCGAGCGTCGGCTCGGCGCCGCGGACGCTCTCGTCAGCTGGGCCGGCGGCCCCGTCAATCAGCTCACACCGGGCAGTGTCGAGAGCGGCGGCAGCGACAAGACCCCGCCCGAGATCCCCACCACCGCCGAGATCGAGGCGCTCTTCCCGGCCGGCAGCCGCGCTGTCTCGATCATGCAGGGCACCGCGCAGATGCGGACCGCGACCGGCATCGGCAACGTCAGCGCCTTCGCGTTGACGATCGCCGACCCGGTGACCGCCGGGATGGTGACACTGCTCGATGGCGTCCCGCCCCGGAGTGACACGGAGGTGGCGCTGACACCGCAGGCCGCCGCCCGGCTCGGTGCCGTGATCGGCGGCACCGTCCGGACCACCGTGCCCGATCGGGCCTTCACCGTGACCGCGCTGGTGGAGATGCCCGAGCAGCTCAGCGAGTACATCTTCTTCCGCGCCGAGGCGATGCCCAGCCCCGACGGGGTGCCGCTGCGGAGCAGCGAGTGGCTCATGGCCACCCCGACCCCGCTGGGCCTCGCCGACATCGGCCGTCTCAATGCGGCCGGCTTGCGCGTGATGCCTCGCGACGTGGCGCTCAACGCCTCGCTCGACGAGTTCACCGCCCAGAACACCATCGCGGAGGAGGAGCTCACCCTCGGCGTCATCGTCATCGGCATGGCGATCTTCGAGATCGTGCTGCTGGCGGGCCCGGCCTTCGCGGTGGGCGCGCGCCGTCGGCAGCGCGAGCTGGCTCTCGTCGCCGCAGCGGGGGGTACGCCGGCTCAGGTGCGCCGCATCGTCCTCGCCGACGGCGTCGTGCTCGGTGCCGTCGGTGCCGTGCTCGGCATCGTCGCCGGAGTGGCTCTGGCGTTCGGCGGCCGTCCCCTGATCGAGGAGTACCTCGTCGGCTCACGCGCCGGTGGCTACCGCTTCTTCCCGCTCGCCCTGGCCGGCATCGTGATTCTCGCGATCGGCACCGGACTGCTCGCCGCCCTGGTCCCCGCCTTCACCGCGGCTCGGCAGAGCGTGATCGCGGCGCTCTCGGGCCGCCGGGGCATCGTGCGGTCCCGCACGCGGTGGATCGTCGTCGGTGCGGTGCTGCTCGTGGTGAGTTCGCTGGTCGCGGTGGCGGGTGCGCTCGTCCCGTCCCCCGAGGTGATCCTCGTCGGGTTGATCCTCGGCCAGTTCAGCCTGGCGCTGCTGACGCCGAGCCTCGTCGGCGTGATCGGGCGGCTCGGCTCCCGGCTGCCGCTCGCGCCCCGGATCGCCCTGCGCGACACGGCACGCAACCGCGCCTCGGCCGCCCCGGCGATCTCGGCGGTGATGGCGGTCGTCGCCGGCAGCGTGATGATCGGCATCTTCATGAACAGCCAGAACATCCGCAACAACAGCTATCACGTTCCCTCCGGCCCGCTGGGCTCGGCGACGATCGGCCTGTTCACCTGGGGTCCGGCCGGTCAGCAGCGGATGGGCGAGGCCACGATGCGGCAGATCGAGGCCCGGCTGCGCGAGAGCCTGCCGGTCGACCGGACCGCCGTGGTGGCGGGCGTCTCCTGCCGCCTGTCCGGTGCCGACCCCGACTCGTACCAGTGCCCGCTCGATCCGGTGGTCCCGCCCGAGCAGCTCTGCCCGTTCGCCGAGCGGCCACCGACCCCCGAGGAAATGCCGACGGCGCTGGACGATCCGCGCTGCCGCAACGGCAGTCCGGGGACCTACAGCGGCCTGCACAACGTCGTCGACGACGGCGGCAATCTCGCCCTGATCACCGGCGGCGAGGCGGCGGATGTCGAGCGGGCGGTGGCGATGCTGCGCTCCGGTGGTGTCGTCGTCTCCGACGAGCGCTTCCTCTCCGGCGGAAAGGTGACCCTGCGCCGGACCGACACGGTCGACGGCCAGGCCGACGGCCCGTTGGTGACGGTGCCCGCCTACGCCATGACGACCGGGGCGCGCAGCATCAACCTGATCATGCCGCCGTCGGCGCTGCCGCAGCTCGCCGCCGCGTTCGGCGGGAGCATGACGAGCGATCCCGCCTACCTCTTCGCCACGACCCGGGAGATGCCGACCACCGCTGAGGTCGACGGACTCAACCAGGCGATGCAGGAGATCGACAACTCGATCTACCCCATCGTCGAGCAGGGCGCGGATGGCGAGTTCGACCCGACGCTGCTGATCCTGGCGCTGGCGTCGGCCCTGATCACGCTCGCTGCGGCGGGTGTCGCGACCGGCCTCGCCGCCGCCGACGGGCGGTCCGATCTCGCCACGCTCGCCGCGGTCGGCGCGAGCCCGCGGCTGCGCCGGACGTTGTCGCTGAGCCAGTCCGGGGTGATCGCCGGGCTGGGTACGCTGCTCGGCGTCATCGCCGGGGTCGGCGGGGCGTTCGCGATCATCAAGGCGCTCAACGTCTCGACGGCGGAGGCCTGGCCCGTCCCGATGGAGCTGCCGCTCGCGGTGCCGTGGGGCAATCTGGTCACCGTGTTCGTCGTACCGCTGGTGGCGATGCTCGGCGCGGGCCTGCTCACCCGGTCCCGCCTCCCCATCGAACGCCGCTCCCAGTAGCGTCTGCGGCCGCAGCGTCCCGGCCGCGCCCCAAGATCGCCGCAACTCTTCAAGAGTTGGTCCTAACGGGGGTTTTAGGACCAACTCTTGAAGAGTTGCGGCGATCTTGGGGTTTCTGGGACGGGTGCCGGAAGCACCCCATATGGTGCCGTTATGACTACTACCGTTGCGCGTGTCACGGAGATCAGCTCGACCTCCTCGAAGAGCTTCGACGACGCGATCAAGACCGGCCTCACCCGCGCCCACAAGACCCTGCGCGGGGTCAGCGGTGCGTGGATCAAGGAGCAGAAGGTCACCCTCACGGATGGTGAGATCACCGGCTACCGGGTCAACATGCTCGTCTCCTTCGTACTGGACGACTGACGCGAAACTCGTTCACACTGTGCCGATGTTCGTCCACCGCATCGTCGCGCGACTCGGCCACAAGCCCTGGTTCGCCAAGCTCGGCAAGGCCGTCGTCGCACCGACCGACCGGCTCATCGGCAAGCTGACCAGGGGCAAGGTCGTCACGGCCGGGCTGCTGCCGGGGCTGATGCTGACGACCACCGGCCGCAAGAGCGGTCGGGAGTTCACGCAGCCGCTCGCCTACTTCCCCGACGGGGACGGGTTCATCCTGATCGCGTCCAACTGGGGGCAGCAGCAGCACCCGTCGTGGTCGGCGAACCTCATCGCCAACCCCGCGGCGACGGTGGAGCTGAAGGGTGAGCGGTTCGGCGTACACGCCGATCTGGCCTCTGGATCTGAGCGCGAGCGGCTCTGGGCGATCGCGCTGAAGCGGTGGCCGGCCTACGACACGTACGCGGAACGCGCCGCCGGGCGCACGATCAGAGTCTTCAGACTGCGTCGCAGCGGCTAGCCTGTGCTGCGTGACCCTTCCCGGCATCGCCTGGCGTCCGATCACGATCGTCAGCCTCGTCACCCTCGTGGTGAACCTGCTGGCCGCCACCCGCTACGGCTATCACCGGGACGAGCTCTACTTCCGGCAGCTCGGTGAGCACCCCGCGTGGGGCTATGTGGACCAGGGCCCGGCGACGCCGCTGATCGGGCGGGTCGCGACCGAGCTCTTCGGCGATTCGTTCTTCGCGCTGCGGCTTCCGGCGGTGCTCTGCGCGGCGCTGATCCCGCTGCTCGTGGCGCTGATCGTGCGCGAGCTGGGCGGCGAACGCACCGGACAGTGGCTCGGTGGCGCCGCGGTCGCGCTCGGCGGCTTCCCGGTCGGGATCGGCCACCTCCTGCTCACCGCGAGCTTCGACGTGCCGCTGTCGCTGCTGGCGCTGCTCTTCGTCACCCGGGCGCTCAAGCGCGTCGACGGTCGCTGGTGGCTCGCGGCCGGGGCGGTGATGGGTCTCGCGCTCTACAACAAGCAGCTGATCATCCTGCTCGGCCTGGGCGTCGTCGCCGCCCTGCTCATCGTGGGTCCGCGGGACGTCTTCCGCGACTGGCGGCTCTGGGCGGGGCTCGGCCTCGCGGTCGTCATCGGCTCGCCGAACCTGATCTACCAGCTCACCCATGACTTTCCCCAGCTCACGATGGCGGGGGCGCTCGCCGACAACGACGGCGTGGAGAACCGGCTGCTCTTCGTGCCGATGCAGCTCGTCCTCATCGGTGTCACGCTCGTGCCGATCTGGGTGGTCGGTGCGCGCGGGTTCTTCCGCGAGGAGGCTTGGCGCCGGGTCAGGGCACTACCCATCGCGTACGCCGTGGCCTGCGTCATCGTCCTCGCCACCGGTGGTCGGCCCGACTACGTGGCGCCGCTGCTGATCCTGGTCCTCTGCGCCGGTTTCGCCCGCCTGCACACCTGGAGGTGGCCCGCGATCGCCGTCGCGGTCAACGTCGTCGGATCGGCCCTGCTGGTCCTGCCGGTCTTCCCGGTCGGGATGCTCGGCGACAGCCCGGTGCCCGTCGTCAACCAGCTCATGGTGGACCAGGTGGGCTGGGAGGCGTACGTCGCCCAGGTCGCGGCGGTCCACAGTGCCCTGCCTGCGGCCGACCGGGCGGATGCCGTGGTCGTGACCGCCAACTACGGCGAGTCGGGCGCGGTGGACCGTTACGCCCCGGCGCTGCCGGTCTACAGCGGTCAGAACGAGCTCTACTTCCGCGCACGGCCGCCGGAGTCCGCCCGAGTGCTGATCGCGGTGGGCTACTCGCCGAGGCGGCTCGGACCGCACTTCGCGTCGTGCGAGATCGCGGCGAGGCTGGACAACGGGGTGGGCGTGGACAACGAGGAGCAGACCCTGCCGATCACGGTCTGCCGCGACCCGCGCGAGCCGTGGTCGGCCCTCTGGCCGTTCTTCCAGCACTACGACTAGGCAAGCCGCCCTCGGCCACGTTTTGCAGCAAAGCGTGGCCTCGCGCGCCGAAATGGCCACGCTTTGCTGCAAAACGTGACCGGGCCACGTGGCGGCTACGCGCCGATCGAGCCCTCGATCAGGTTGCCGATCAGGTAGGTCGCGCCCGCGGCGAGCCCGCCGAGCACCAGCTGGCGCAGGCCGCTGACGAACCAGTGCCGCCGGGTGAACCGGGAGAACATCGCACCCGCGATGAAGAGCCCGACCCCGCCGATGCCCAGCGCCAGCGCCAGCGACGTGGAGCCGAAGAGGTAGGAGAGCAGCGGCACCACACCGCCGATGGAGAAGCACACGAACGACAGCGCCGCCGCCACCCACGGGCTCGGGGTGCTGTCCGGGTCGACGCCCAGCTCCTCGCGGGCGTGGATGCGCAGCGCCTCCGCCGGATTGCGCCGCAGCGCGTCGGCCACCTGGCGGGCGAGGTCCTCGGGGAGGCCGCGGTCGATCCAGCGCAGCGCCAGCTCCTCCGCCTCGGCGGCGGGGTTGCGGGCGAGTTCCCGGCGTTCCTTGTCGACCTCGGCCTCGACCTGCTCGTTCTGGGTCTTGACGGAGGTGTACTCCCCCAAGCCCATCGAGATCGCACCGGCGACGAGCCCGGCCAGTCCGGTGAGCACGATGTTCTTGGGCGCGAGGCCGCCGCCGCCGACACCGGCGATGAGGCCGATGTTGGTGACGAGCCCGTCCATGGCGCCGAAGACGGCCGGACGCAGCCAGCCGCCGGAGACATCGGCGTGGTGGTGCGGATCCAGCGCGGCGGCCGGCTCCTCGGCAGCGGTCACGGCAGGGTCAGGATCTCGTAGCCGTCATCAGTGATCACGATGGTGTGCTCGAACTGCGCGGTCCACTTCCGGTCCTTGGTGACGACGGTCCAGCCGTCGTCCCAGAGGTCGAAGGAGACCGTACCGAGGGTGATCATGGGTTCGATGGTGAAGGTCATGCCGGGGACCATCTCGGTGGTCGCCTCGGGCGTGTCCACGTGCGGCACGAAAAGTCCACTGTGGAAGGAGCGGCCGATGCCGTGGCCGCCGAAGTGGCGGACCACGCCGTAGCCGAAGCGCCGGGCGTATGCCTCGATGACCCGCCCGATGACGCTGATCTGGCGGCCCGGGGCACAGGCCTTGATGCCGCGCATCGTCGCCTCGCGGGTGCGCTCGACGAGCAGCCGCGCCTCCTCGTCGACGTCGCCGACGAGGAAGGTCGCGTCGGTGTCGCCGTGCACGCCGCCGATGTACGCCGTGACGTCGACGTTGATGATGTCGCCGTCCTCCAGCAC
The DNA here is from genome assembly GCF_014204945.1 of Allocatelliglobosispora scoriae. Lineage (NCBI taxonomy): Bacteria > Bacillati > Actinomycetota > Actinomycetes > Micromonosporales > Micromonosporaceae > Allocatelliglobosispora > Allocatelliglobosispora scoriae. The sequence goes on along the minus strand of NZ_JACHMN010000003.1, from coordinate 311,109 downwards.
CGTCGAGTCGGGGATGCCGTGGCAGATGACCTCGTTGAGGCTGGTGCAGCAGCTCTTCGGGAAGCCCTTGTAGCCCAGCGTCGACGGATAGGCGCCGTGGTCGCAGAGGAACTCGTGCACCAGCCGGTCGAGCTCGTCGGTGGTCACACCCGGCTTGCAGTGCTCACCGGCGAGCTGGGTCGCCTGGGCGGCGATCCGCCCGGCGATGCGCATCTTCGCCAGTGTCTCCTCGTCCTGGACCTCGCGGGCGGAGCGCTTGGGCTCCTTGCGACCCACATACTCCGGTCGCTCGATCGAGGCGGGCACCTCCCGCCACGGGGAGAGGGTGCCGGGCGTCAGCGGGGCGCGTACGGTCATGATCTCCACCCTATCGCGACGCCCAGGCGGCGTCAGTCGGGCACGCGCTTTGCCCGCCCACCGCACAAGTATGCATCGACGGACGCCGCTCAGCGCCGCGCAGCCGCCTGAACCAGCGCGGTGATGATGGTGTGGTCGCTCTCCTCCGGGTGCCACTGCACGCCGACGCTGAACCGCCGCGCCGGGTCCTCCACCGCCTCGATCAGCCCGTCCTCGACGCACCAGCCGGTGGCGGTGAGCTTGCCCGGATCGGCGACCGCCTGGTGGTGCAGCGAGTTGACGGTCAGCCGGTCACCGAGCACGCTGCGGCAGCGGGAACCCTCGGCGAGCTCGACCTCGTGCGAGCCGAAGACCACCCGGTCGAAGGGTCCGGGCCGATGCCGCTCGCTGCCGAGCAGCTCCGGCAGGTGCTGGTGCAGCGCGCCGCCGGCGGCGACCGCCATCAACTGCATACCCCGGCAGATGCCGAGTACGGCGATGTCACGCTCCCAGGCACCGTGCAGCAGTGCCAGCTCCCCGGCGTCGCGATCGGCCCGGGAGACCGTGGTGGCGTGCGGTTCGGCGCCGTAGTAGGCAGGCGACACATCCGCGCCACCGGTGATGACGAGCCCGTCGAGCAGCTCCAGCACCCCGGCGTCGAGATCGTCCGGCGGCAGCAGCACCGCCCGCCCACCGGCCTCCCGCACCGCATCCACGTAGGACATGTGCAGGATCGCCGCCCGGGCGTTGTGCGCACCCCACCGTGCCGTCTCCACGTAGGTGGAGAGCCCGATGATCGGCCGTCGCGCCCCGGTCACAGCGGCGTGACGTAGGCGCCGGTGATCCCGCCGTCCACGATGAATTGAGCGGCGGTGATGAAGGAAGCGTCGTCGCTGGCGAGGAAGGCCACCGCGGCGGCGATCTCCTCGGGCTGGGCGAAGCGCCCCAGCGGCACGTGCACGAGGCGCCGGGCGGCCCGCTCCGGGTCCTTGGCGAACAGCTCCATCAGCAGCGGCGTCGCGACCGGCCCGGGGCACAGCGCGTTGACCCGGATCCCCTCCCGGGCGAACTGGACGCCCAGCTCACGGGTCATCGAGAGCACCGCTCCCTTGCTCGCCGTGTAGGCGATCTGCGATGTCGCGGCACCGAGCAGCGCCACGAAGCTCGCGGTGTTGATGATCGAGCCCTTGCCCTGCTCCAGCATGATCGGGATGACGTACTTGCAGCCCAGGTAGACGCTGGTCGTGTTGACCTTGAGCACCCGCTCCCAGGCCTCCATGCCGGTCGTCAGGATCGAGTCGTCGTCGGGCGGCGAGATCCCCGCGTTGTGGAAGGCGACGTCGACCCGGCCCCGGCGCTGCACGACCCCGGCATAGAGCGCGGCGACCTGCTCCTCGTCGGAGACATCGCAGTCGGCGAACTCGCCGCCGATCTCGTCGGCGAGCTGCTTGCCCGCCGCTGCGGAGCTCTCCAGGTCAACGCAGACCACGATCGCGCCCTCGGCGGCGAACCGGCGCGCCGTGGCGAGCCCGATCCCGCTCGCCGCGCCGGTGACGACCGCTACCCGCTGGTCGAGCCTCTTCACTGTGCCTCCGAGCTGTAGAAGACCGTTTTGACCTCGGTAAAGGCTAACGGGGCGTCCGGGCCGAGCTCGCGGCCGAGCCCCGATTGGGCCATCCCGCCGAAGGGGGTCCAGTAACGCACGCTGGAGTGGGAGTTGACGCTGAGGTTGCCGGTGCGGACCGCCCGGGAGACCCGCAGCGCCCGGCCCAGGTCCCGCGTCCACAACGAGCCGGCCAGGCCGTAGTCGCTGTCGTTGGCGAGCCGGATCGCGTCCGCCTCGTCGTCGAAGGGGAGCACGCTGACGACCGGGCCGAAGATCTCCTCGCGCCAGTGCGCCTCGGTGCCGTCACGGGCGGCGAGCACGGTCGGGGCGGCCCAGAAGCCGTCGCCGCTCGGGCATGCTCCGCGCATCAGCACCTCGGCGCCGTCGACGAACCAGGCGACCCGGTCGCGCTGCGCGGCGGAGATGAGCGGGCCCATCTGGGTCGACTCCAGAGTGGGGTCGCCGACCCGCCAGGCGGCCACGGCGGGCTCCAGCCGGGCCAGGAACTCGTCGTAGACCGAGCGCTGCACGAGCAGTCGGGACCGGGCGCAGCAGTCCTGTCCGGCGTTGTCGAAGACCGAGTCGGGTACGGTCGCCGCGGCCCGGTCGAGGTCGGCGTCGGCGAAGACGATGTTGGCGCTCTTGCCGCCGAGCTCCAGGGTGATCCGCTTGATCTGGTCGGCGCCGGACCGCAGGATGTGCCGTCCCACCTCGCCGGACCCGGTGAAGCAGATCTTGCGTACGTCCGGGTGCTCGACGAGCCGCGCACCGGTGACCTCACCGAGGCCGGGCAGGACCGTGAGGACGCCCTCGGGGAGACCGGCCGCCAGGGCCAGCTCGGCGAGGCGGAGCGCCGTGAGCGGGGTCGTCTCGGCGGGCTTGAGGATCACCGTGTTGCCCGCCGCCAACGCGGGGACGACACCCCAGGCGGCGATCGGCATCGGGTAGTTCCACGGGACGATCACGCCGACGACGCCGAGCGGCTCGTGGAAGGTGATCGTGACGCCACCGGCGACCGGGATCTGCTGGCCGATCAGGCGCTCCGGCGCGCCCGCGAAGTAACGCAGCACGTCGCGGACGTGGCTCGCCTCCCAGCGGGCCTGGCCGACGGGGTGGCCGGCCTCGGCGATCTCCAGCGTCGCGAGCTCGTCGGCGTGGTCCTCGACGATGTCGGCGAAGCGGTGCAGCAGCCGCGCCCGGTCCCCCGGTGCGATCGCCGCCCACGCCGGGAAGGCGCGCAGCGCTGTCGCGACGGCATGGTCGACCGCCTCCGGCGAGGTGTCGTCGACCGTGGTCAGCACGGCACCCGTCGCCGGGTTGAGGATCTTCACAGGCGCTCGTACCCCCGGATCAGCTCCCAGTCGGTGACGGCGGCGTTGAAGGCCTCTAGCTCCACCTCGGCCGCCCGGGCGTAGTGTGCCACGACCTCGTTACCGAATGCGTCCCGGACGAAGTCCGACGCGCGCCACAACGCCAGCGCCTCGCCGAGCGTGCCCGGTACGCGAGGCGCGTCGGGGTCGGCGTACGCGTTGCCCGTGTAGGCGTCCTCGAGACTGAGTCCGGCCGAGAGCCCGTGCCGTGCCCCCGCGACCAGCGCGGCGATCGCGAGGTAGGGGTTGACGTCGGCACCCGGCACCCGGTTCTCCACCCGCAGCGACGCGTCGTGTCCGACGACCCGCATGGCGCAGGTGCGGTTGTCGCGGCCCCAGCGCAGCGCGGTCGGCGCGAAGGAGCCCCGCTGGTAGCGCTTGTAAGAGTTGATGTTGGGCGCGACCAGGACCGAGACATCGCGCGCGGTGGCGATCAGCCCGGCGACGACGGCGGCACCGGTCGGGGTGAGCTCGTCGCCGATCCCCATCACCGGACGGCCGTCGGCATCACGCAGCGAGAAGTGGATGTGGCAGGAGTTGCCCTCGCGCTGGTTGGGCTTCGCCATGAAGGTGATCGAGCAGCCCTCCTGGGCCGCGATCTCCTTCGTCCCGTGCTTGAAGAGGATGTGCTGGTCAGCGGTGCGCAGCGCGTCGGTGTAGCGGAAGGCGATCTCGTGCTGGCCCGGGTTGCACTCGCCCTTGGCACTCTCGGGCTCCAACCCGGCGCCCGCCATCTGCAGCCGGATCCGCCGCAGCAGCGGCTCCACCCGGCTCGTGCCGAGCAGCGAGTAGTCCACATTGTATTGATTGACCGGCGTCAGACCTCGGTATCCGCGCTCCGCCGCCTGCTCATAGGTGTCGGCGAAGGCGACGAACTCCAGCTCCGTGCCGACCCAGGCGGTGAGCCCGTGCTCGGACTGCAGCAGGTCGAGCTGGCGGCGCAGGATCTGGCGCGGCGACTCGACCACGTCGCCACCCGAGGGCCAGCGCAGGTCGGCGAGGACGATCACGGTGCCGGGCAGCCACGGCACGGGGCGCAGGGTGTCCAGATCGGGCACAAGGACGAAATCGCCGTACCCGGTTTCCCACCCCGAGATGGCGTAACCGGGTAGGGTGTTCATCTCCACATCCACGGCGAGCAGATAGTTGCATGCCTCACTGCCGTGGGCGAGCACCTCGTCCAGGAAATACTGCGCATGCAGGCGTTTTCCTTGAAGCCGCCCCTGCATGTCGGTCAGAGCCAGCAGCACCGTGTCGATCTCTCCCGACGCGATGCCCACACGTAGTGCCTCAACGCTCAACGGCGGCTTCACCGGATTAGATCTACCCTGGTCGACGCAGCCCGTCAACCGCACACCCTGGCGGGTCGCGCACGTTCCGTGATAGGTCTTTCACACCTGACGGATGGCACGCGCCCTCCGTCGATACCTGCGGGCGGTGCTTCATGACGGAAACGGCACGAGCAGTAGTGATCGGCGGCGGCATCGTGGGCTGCGCCACCGCCTATCACCTCGCGAGGCTGGGCTGGACCGAGATCACGCTGATCGAGCAGCATGAGCTCACCGACGGCACGACCTGGCACTCGGCCGGCTTCGTCACCGCCCTGCGCGGCAACGCGGCGCACCGCAGGCTCGTCGGCTACCTCCCCGAGGCCACCCGGGCGGTCTCCGCCGAGACCGGCCTCGACGCGGGCTGGCGCTCGGTCGGCGGGCTCCGGCTCGCCAGCACCCCCGCCGGCGTCGACGAGCTGCGCCGCCAGGCCCGGCTCGTCGAGGAGGCCGGCATCGCGGTGGAGCTGCGCACGGCCGCGGCGGCATCGTCGCTCGCCCCCATCCTCGACCTCACCGGCGTCCAGGCCGCCGCGTGGCTGCCCGGCGACGGCTTCATCCGGCCCAAGAACGCCGCTGCCGCGTTCGCCGCCGGCGCCGTCGCCCGCGGCGTGACAATTCGCACGGGGGTACGCGTGACCGGCCTCGTCGTCACCGGCAAGCGCGTGACCGGCGTCAAGACGACCGACGGCACGATCGGCGCCACCGCCGTGATCAACGCAGCCGGTGCCGCGGCCTCCTCGATCGGCGCCTTCGGCGGCGCAGCCGTCCCCGTCTGCCCCATCAACCACCAGTACGCAGTGACCGGCTCCTTCGACCCGCCCCTGGACCCCGACACCACCCCCACGGTGCGCGACCCCGAGCGCAACCTCTACCTGCGGGCGGCGGGTGGCGGGCTGATCATCGGCGGTTACGCCAAGGACCCCGTACCGGCCTGGCCGACCGGCAGCACCGCGCCGCTGAGCCGGCCGCGCAGCCTCGCCGAACCGGTGTCGAACGACGAGGTGGAGGCCGCCGCCCGCGAGCGCGTCCCCGGCATGCCCGCCGTCGTGAAGCTGATGCACGGTCCGGAGGGCTTCACGCCCGACGGGGAGCCGCTCGTCGGACCGTCCGGTGTGGAGGGACTCTGGGTCGCCGCCGGGATGGGCCTGCACGGCATGGGCCTGGCGGCCGGGATCGGCAAGACCCTCGCCGAGCAGATCACCGGCGGCGCAGCCGAGTGGGACGTCACCTCGCTGGATCCGCGCCGCTTCGGCCCGTTCGCCCACAACCGCCACTGGGTCACGACCAGGGCGATCGACGCGTTCCGCCGTACCTTCAGCCCTCACTGACCCGCCTCGCCGCGCCCAAGATCGCCGCAACTCTTCAAGAGTTGGTCCTAGAAACCCGTTAGGACCAACTCTTGAAGAGTTGCGGCGATCTTGGGGTCTACCGGGCGCGCGAGGACTGGTGCGGGAACTCGGTCGACATTGTCGGGGTCGTTGGGAGACTCCGGGGCATGGCGCTGGTCGAGGTTCGCGGGCTCACGAAATCCTTCCGCCGACCCGACAAGGGACCGGGCCTCGGCGGTTCGCTGAAGCACCTGGTGCAGCGCAAGTTCACCACGGTGACGGCGGTCGACGACGTCAACCTCTCGATCGAGGCCGGCGAAGCCGTCGCCTATGTCGGGCCCAACGGCGCGGGCAAGTCGACCACGGTGAAGCTGCTCACCGGCATCATCCACCCGACCTCGGGCGAGGTGGTGGTCGGCGGCGTGGTGCCGCATCGCGACCGCAACGCCAACGCGCGGCAGATCGGCGTCCTCTTCGGACAGCGCAGCCAGCTCTGGTGGGACCTGCCGGTCCGCGAGTCGCTGACGCTGCTCCGCGACATCTATGACATCCCGTCTGCCGCCTACAAGGCGAGGCTGGACCGGCTCGACGAGGTGCTCGGCCTCGCCGAGCTGCTGCCGGTGGTGACCCGCAAGCTCTCCCTGGGCCAGCGGATGCGCGCCGACCTCGCCTGCGCCCTGATCCACTCCCCCAGGGTGGTCTACCTCGACGAGCCGACGATCGGGCTCGACATCTCGGTCAAGGACCGGGTGCGGGAGTTCCTGCGCAGCCTCAAGGACGAGGGGACGACGGTCATGCTCACCACCCATGACCTGGGCGACATCGAGGACACCTGCGAGCGGATCGTCATCATCGACTCCGGCCGCATCATCTACGACGGCGGCCTGGCCCAGGTCAAGGATGAGTACGCGCGCGAGCGCTCGGTGCACCTGCAGCTCGCCGGGGCGGTGACCCGCGACGCGATCGCCGACCGGCTCCCGACGGCGGCCGTCGTGGCCGGCGACCATCCGGGCGAGTTCACCGTCACCTTCGACCGGTTCACCCTCACCGCAGGTGCCGTCCTCGCCGGGATCCTGCCCCTCGCCGAGGTGCTGGAGGTCCGGATCGACGAGCCCGCGATCGAGGATGTCGTGCGCCGGGTCTACGCGGGCGATCTCGTGCTGGCGGAGGCCGCCGAGTGAGGGCCTATCTGCGCTTCGCGGCGCTGAGCCTGCGGACCGGGATCTCCTACTCCACCGCGATCGCGCTCGGCACTCTCGGCCGGTGCTTCCAGCTCCTCGCCACGGTGGCGATCTGGGGTGCGCTGCTCGCCAACGGCGGCACGCTGGGCGGCTTCGACCTGCCGGAGATGAAGGCTTACCTGCTGGTGGGTTTCGTCGTCAACGTCCTGGGGTCGACCGTCGGCGACTGGGCCATGGCCCAGCGGATCCACAGCGGCATGATCGCGCTCGACCTGGTCCGGCCGATCAACTACCAGGCCACACAGTTCGCGGCGACGCTCGGCGGGGTGGTGCTGGACCTGGTGGTGATCGTCGTCGCCGGGGGCGGTTTCGTGCTGCTCGCCCAGCCGATCGAGGCGCCGCAGCACTGGGGGTTGCTGCTGGCGAGCCTGCTGCTCGTCGTACCCCTCAAGTTCCTGATCGTTTATCTGAGCACGCTGATCTGCTTCTACACCCAGAATTACCACGGCGTCTTCTGGGCCCGCGAGGCGATCTGGCTGCTGCTCTCCGGCGCGATGGTGCCGCTGGCGCTGCTGCCGGACGCGGTGCAGCTGATCGCTTCGCTGCTGCCGTTCGCCGCGGTGATGAGCACGCCCGCCCTGATCTATCTGGGCAAGGTCTCGACCGCCGACGCGGTCGGGCTGATCGCGATCCAGGTCGGCTGGGTGGCGGGGCTGTGGCTGGTCTCGCGGCTCGCCTGGCGTGGGGCGTCGCGCCGGCTCACGGTGCACGGAGGCTGAGATGGCACGAATCCTGCGGATCTACCGGCGCAGCCTCGGCGCCCACCTGCGTGCCCAACTGGAGTACGAGGCCGACTTCTGGATCCTCGTCGTCGCCGGGCTGCTCACCCAGACGCTGGGCATCTTCTTCTTCGCCGCGGTCTTCGCCCGGGTGCCGACGCTCAACGGCTGGCGCTTCGAGGAGGTCGTGCTCATCTACGGCCTGGCCGGGCTGACCTCGGCGCTGATCCCGGTGCTCGTCGACGGGATCTGGGGGATCAGCCACCAGATCCACTACGGCGAGCTCGACTATCGCCTGGTCCGGCCCTTTCCACCGGTGCTGCAGGTGGCGAGCAACTCGCTCGGGATGAACGGCTTCGGCGACACGATCGGCTCCTCGGCGCTGGTCGTCTGGGCGCTGACGCGGGTCGAGGTCGACTGGTCCGTCGGCACCGCCCTGATCGCAGTGCTGCTGTTCGCGGGCGGTGTGGGCATCCGGATCGCGATCGCGCTCGCCAGCAACGCCGCGAGCTTCTGGGTGCGCGCGCCGTTTCCGATGGTCGCCGACGCGATCTACCAGCTCGGTGAGTTGGGCCGCTATCCGGTGACGATCTATGGCGCGCCGATCCGGCTGCTGATCGGGGTGGCGATCCCGTTCGCCTTCGCCGGGTTCTTCCCGGCGGCCTGGGTGCTCGGCAAGGGCGGCTTCGCCTGGCTGGGCCTGCTGACCCCGGTCGTCGCGGTGGCGTGTCTCACTCTCGCCTACTGCATCTTCCAGCGCGGCCTGCGCCGCTACGAGAGCGTCGGGCACTGACCGCCGGTCATGCCTTCTCCGGCTGGGCGGGTGCCGGTGGCGCGGCGGGCCCCTTGGTCTTGACCTGGTGGCCCATCTGCTGCCACACCATGCCGAGCTGCCGCGCGAGCGCGCTGGCGACGGCGGGCACGACCGGCAGCAGCCAGTCGTTGATCCAGCCGATCGGCGACAGGTTGATCACCAGCATCGCGGCGAGCGCGCCGCCGATCCCCATCACCAGGCCGCGCCAGGCCGCCTTGCCGGTGTAGGCGGCGGCGGCACGTCGAGCCGCCTTGTCCGCCATCCCCGGGAAGCCGGCGAGCGCACGGGCGTCGCGGCGACCGAAGTTGAACCCGGCGATGGCGAGGGTCAGCGATGTCCCGATCACCACGGCAGAGATTGCGCTCTTGAGGAACATCATCGCTAACGTTCCCGCGACGAGTCCGGACCCGACGGCGACAGCCGCGCGGACCCACTCCTGCTTCTCTCCGGGGTACCAGTAGTACTTGGTGGTGTTGTCAGAGAGCTGCTTGACGATCCGCCCCATGGGGCTCTCACCTCGTTGGCCGTAACCTGCGTGTGTGACTATCGTTACGTACCGTAATCGGTCGTGTGCACAAAGTCGCGAACCAGCCCGCTCGGGCGTGCCGCTGGGTTATACAGCGATCGCGCCGCTCCCGGAGGGGAGCAGCGCGATCGCGTCACGGGCGGACACCGATTACTCGGCGAGGATGGCGTAGAGCTTGCGCTTCGTCTCGACGAGCACCTCGAGCGCACGGGCTCGCTGCTCGTCGTTGCCCTCCATGCCTACCTGGCGGAGCGCCTGCATGATGCCCCAGCCCGCCTGGCGGAAGTCCTGGGATTCGTTGACCTCGGACTCGGTGAACTCCTGCCACGGCGCCCGCTCGGGCATCGCTTCGGCAGCCGTCCGGCCGGCCTCGGTGAGGGTGTAGCTCTTGCGCCCGCCGTCGGCGACGGCCTCGATCAGGCCCTCGTCCTCCAGGAGCTGCAGCGTCGGGTAGACGCTGCCGGGGCTCGGCCGCCAGACCCCGCCGGTGCGGGTCTCCAGCTCCGAGATCATCTCGTAGCCGTGCATCGGGCGCTCGGCGAGCAGCCCGAGGATCGCGGCCCGGACGTTGCCGCGGCGTCCACGGCCTCGGCCGCCACCGCCGCCGCCTCCTCGGCCCCGACCGCGCTCGAACGGCGGCGGCGGGAAGCCGGGGAAGGGCGGGCGCCCGAAGGCGAACATCCGCGGGTCGTGGCCGTGGCCATGGTCGTGCATGTGGCCGTGGTCACGGCCGTGTCGATGAGTGTGTTGGCTAAACATCTCGTTCTCCTATCGTCGATGCGTTAACGATATATCGGAAAGCAGTCGGAAGCAAGGATCTACAGAAAATGCGAGGCTAGAGGGGTGCTGACTAGGTCTCCGGTGCGTCATCTCGGCGAGAGCGAGCGATCCGCGGTCGAACGGCTGCTGGAGCGCGATCCCATCGCCGCAGCCCAGGTGATCGAGCGCATCGCGGCTCGCGGGCTGAGCTGGTGGCGCTCCGACGGCAAGATGCTCGGCTACGGCCAGCGCCGCGAGTTACAGGCGATCTGCTGGGCGGGTGCGCACGTCACGCCGCTCGCCACCCATCGCGAGGCGGTCGCCGCCTTCGCCGAGACGCTGGCCCGCCAAGCGCGTACCTGCGGCTCGATCGTCGGCCCGGCCGAGGGCGTCCTCGAACTCTGGGCGGCCCTCTCCGGCCTCTGGGGCCCCTCCCGCGAGGTCCGCACGGCACAGCCGCTGCTGCTCGCCGACGCGCCGTCGCCGGTCGCCGAGGATCCGTTGGTACGCCCGGTCGCGCTCGACGAGCTCGACAAACTCATGCCGGCGTCGATCGCGATGTACACCGAGGAGGTCGGCGTCTCCCCCGTCGACGCGACCAACACCACCGGCTACCGCTCCCGGGTGGCGACCCTGGTCCGGGGCTCGCGTTCCTACGCCCGCTTCCACGGCGACACGGTGGTCTTCAAGGCCGACGTGGCGGTGCTGACCCGGCACACGGCGCAGATCCAGGGCGTCTGGGTGCATCCGGAGTGGCGCGGACAGGGCCTCGCGACCAGTGGCATGTCGACGGTCGTCAACCACGTGCTGCGCCGCTTCGCACCCACCGTCAGCCTGTACGTCAACGACTACAACGTCCCCGCCCGCCGAGCCTACGACCGCTGCGGCTTCCGTCAGGTGGGCGAGTTCGCCACGGTCCTCTTCTGAGCGGCGCCCGTTAGCACCAACTCTTGAAGAGTTGGCTCCTTAAGGAGCCAACTCTTCAAGAGTTGGTGCTAACGGAGCCGTCGCGGCGGTCCCCGAAACAGCAAGATCGCCGCGACCCTGGAAGAGTTGCGGCGATCTTGGTCTTGTGGTGGGACGGTCAGTGCACCGTCACCACGGGTCCGACGAGGTCACGCAGCTCCTCGGGGAGCTCGATGCCCATCTGCACCGACAGCTTCAACGCCTCCTCGACCAACGTCTCCACGATCATCGACTCGGGCACGGTCTTGATGACCTCGCCCTTGACGAAGATCTGGCCCTTGCCGTTGCCGGAGGCGACGCCGAGGTCGGCCTCGCGGGCCTCGCCGGGTCCATTGACGACACAGCCCATGACCGCGACGCGCAGCGGGGCCGGGAAGCCCTCCAGCGCAGCGGTCACCTGCTCAGCGAGGGTATAGACATCCACTTGAGCCCGGCCGCAGGACGGGCAGGAGATTATCTCAAGACCCCGCTCCTTCATGCCCAGCGACTCCAGGATCGCGTTGCCGACCTTGATCTCCTCGACCGGCGGGGCGCTGAGCGAGACGCGGATGGTGTCGCCGATCCCCTCGGCGAGCAGCGCGCCGAACGCGACCGACGACTTCACGGTGCCCTGGAACGTCGGCCCGGCCTCGGTCACCCCGAGGTGCAACGGGTAGTCGCACTTCTGCGAGAGCAACCGGTAGGCACGGATCATGACGACGGGGTCGTTGTGCTTGACGCTGATCTTGATGTCACGGAAGCCGTGCTCTTCGAAGAGCGAGCACTCCCACAGCGCCGACTCGACGAGCGCCTCGGCGGTCGCCTTGCCGTACTTCTCCAGCAGGCGCTTGTCGAGGGACCCGGCGTTGACGCCGATCCGGATCGGGACGCCCGCCGCCGAGGCGGCCGCCGCGATCTCCTTGACCTTGTCGTCGAACTGGCGGATGTTGCCCGGGTTGACCCGGACGGCCGCGCAGCCCGCGTCGATCGCGGCGAAGACGTATTTGGGCTGGAAGTGGATGTCCGCGATCACCGGGATCGGGGACTTGCGCGCGATCGCGGGCAACGCCTCGACGTCGTCCTGCGACGGCACGGCGACCCGGACGATCTGGCAGCCGGCGGTCGCGAGCTCCGCGATCTGCTGGAGCGTGGCGTTGACGTCGGAGGTCAGGGTCGTCGCCATCGACTGCACGCTGACGGGTGCGCCGCCGCCGACCAGGACGTTGCCGACCTTGATCTGACGCGTCTGGCGGCGGGGGGCGAGGGGCTGCGGCGGAGCTGCGGGCATGCCCAGGGAGATAGCGGTCACGGTGAACTCACCTGAAGATTCTGATCGGGTTGACGACGTCCGCGGTAACGGTAAGCAGTGTAAACGCACCGAATATGAAGATCACTGCGTACGTGACCGGCATGAGTTTGTAGTAGTCGACCCGGCCGGGATCGGCCTTGCCGAAGCGGGCGTAAACCCACGTACGAGCGCGCTCGAACCACGCGATCGCGATGTGGCCGCCGTCGAGCGGCAGCAGCGGCAGCAGGTTGAAGATGCCGAAGAAGAGGTTGAGCGAGGCGATGACCAGGAAGATCTGGGCCCAGGCGCCGACCTCGGCGAGCTCGCCGCCGATCCGGCTGGCGCCGACGACGCTGATCGGCCCGTTGGGGTCGCGCTCGTCGCCCGAGATCGCACCGAAGAGCGCCGGGACCTTCTCCGGGATCTTCTTCATCGCGGCGAAGGAACCGGAGATGGTGCGGCCGTAGTAGTCGGCGGCGACCGGGAAGGCCTCGACCACGTTGTAGTGCACCGGTTCCTTGAGCGCGGGCAGGAAGTCCTGGCCGACACCGATCGCGGCGACCTTGGTCTTCTTCCCGTCGGGATCGTCGATCGGGGTGCGCTCGACGACGGTCGGCTGCACCGAGACGGTCTGGCTCACGCCGTCGCGCAGGAAGGTGATGTCGACCTTCTGCTCGGCCGGCAGGGTCCGGATCGCCCCCACCAGCGCCAGGTAGGTCGGAGTGTCGGTGCTGCCCACGCGGGTGATCTGGTCACCGTCCTTGAGCCCGGCGGTGAGCGCCGCGCCCTTCGGGTCGGTGTCCTGGCAGCCCTTCTCGGGGACCATCGGGATGCACTCGGCGACGGTCACGATCGCCGGCTGGGCGAGCTGCTCGGCGGGGGTGTCGATCGCGCTGTTGGGCAGCGACGCGGTCGCCGCGACTCCCCAGAAGATGAAGAACGCGAGGATGAAGTGGACCACGGAGCCCGCCGACATGACGATCGTGCGCTTCCACACCGGGTAGCGCCACATCGCCCGGGGGTCGTCCGCGTCGTCCTCCTGCGGCGTCATCCCCACGATCTTGACGAAGCCGCCGAGCGGGATGCCCTTGATGCCGTACTCCGTCTCACCGCGCTTGAACGACCACAGGGTCGGCCCGAAGCCGGCGAAGTAGCGGGTGACGCGCATCCCGAACATCTTCGCCGTCCCCATGTGGCCCGCCTCGTGCAGGCAGACGGAGACGAAGAGCGCGAGGGCGAGCGCGACGAGGCCCAGGGCGTAGATCATCAAGCATCCTTATGCATCAGGTCATGAGCGTAGGCACGTGCCCACGACTCTGCGGCGAGTACGTCATCGACCGTACCCGGTTCGCCGAAATCGGGGGCATCCTCGAGGACCCTCGCCACCGTGTCGACGATGCCCAGGAAGGGCAGATCCCCCGATGTGAAGGACGCCACACACTCCTCGTTGGCCGCGTTGTAGATCGCCGGTCGGCACGCTCCCGCCCTGCCGGCGGCCTTCGCCAGCTCGACGGCGGGGAAGACCGCGGGGTCCAGCGGACGCAGCTCCCACGTGTGCGCGAGCGTCCAGTCGACCCCGGGCGCGGCGTCGGGAACCCGATCCGGCCAGCCCAGGGCGAGGGCGATCGGCAGCCGCATGTCGGGCGGGCTCGCCTGCGCGATCGACGAGCCGTCCACGAACTCCACGAGGGAGTGCAGCACCGACTGCGGGTGCACCATCACCTCGATCTGGTCGTAGGCGATGCCGAACAGCTCGTGCGCCTCGATCACCTCGAGGCCCTTGTTGACCATGGTGGCGGAGTTGATGGTGACGACCGGGCCCATGTCCCAGGTCGGGTGCTTCAGCGCGTCGATCACCGAGACGAGCTCCAGCTCCTGGCGGGTCTTGCCCCGGAACGCACCGCCGGACGCCGTCAGCACGAGGCGCCGGACCTCCGCGTGCGCCCCGGCGCGCAGGCACTGGGCCAGGGCGGAGTGCTCGCTGTCGACCGGCGAGATCTGGCCCGGCCGCGTGATCGCCGCACGCACCAGCGGTCCGCCCGCGACGAGGGACTCCTTATTGGCGAGGGCCAGATCGCGCCCGGCGCGCAGCGCCGCGAGGGTCGGCGCGAGGCCGAGCGAGCCGACGACGCCGTTGAGGACCACGTCGCAGGGCCACTCGGCCAGCTCGGTCATCGCCTGGGGGCCGGCGAGGATCTTGGGGATGCGGAAGTCGCCCGTCGCGTACCCCCGCTGGGAAGCCACCGCGTAGAACGCGAGCTGGAGGTCCTGCGCGGCGCTCGCCTTCGCGACGCCGACCGCCTCGACCCCCAGCTCCAGGGCCTGTGCCGCGAGCAGCTCGACGTTGCCGCCGCCCGCACCGATGGCGACCACCTTGAAGCGGTCGGGATTGCGGCGCACGATGTCGATCGCCTGAGTGCCGATGGAGCCGGTCGAGCCGAGCAGCACTATCTCGCGGGGCGTGGTCACGCTTCGATTCTCCCCGAGCACGTCACACCGCGTCCATGCGGGGACCGGAAAGACACCTCATCGTGGTGAGGCGATGACGTAGCACTCGGACTCCAGACCGTGCCACCGGCGGGTCCGGCCGACTCGGGTCATCCCGAGCCGGTGCATCACCGCCAGGCTGGGACTATTGGCCGGGTCGGCGATCGCGTAGATCTCGGGCAGCCCGGCGGCGAAGCCGTGCACCAACGCGCCTCGGGCGGACTCCGTGGCGTATCCGCTGCCCCAGGAGTCGGGGTGGAAGTGCCAGCCAACCTCGACCTCGCCTCGACCGGGCTCGCCGTCGGTCGGCTCGGGCAGTGGCTGGAGCAGCAGCGTTCCGGCGACGACGCCGGTCTCGCGGACCTCGACCGCCCAGGCGCCGTAGCGGTCGCCGTGCCGGGCGAAGTACGCGTGCCAGCGGGCCAGGGTCGCCTCCGCCTCGGCCAGGTCGCGCCACGGCTCGTCCAGTCCGATCCACTTCCCGACCTCGGGGCGGGAGTAGATGTCGAGCGCCCGCGCCAGATCGACCGGATCGTCGGACCACCGGCGTACGACGAGCCGCTCGGTTTCGAAGATCGGTTTCACCGGACCGATTGTGTCCGAGCCGGCCCGCCGCGACCACCCCGATCTTCACCAGCCCGTCACATACGAAGGCGGCGGACCCGACCGGGTCCGCCGCCGTTTCAGAAGTCGATCGTCAGCACATCTTCGCGGTCGCGGCGGTGTGCCAGGCGGACGCCGAGGCGGTGCCCAGCAGGCCCACACCGATGCCGGAGGCGTTGACCGGCACCTGCACCGGCACGTAAGCCTGGATGCCGTTGGCGATGCCGACGTTGCCGAAGGTGCTCATGTCGACCGAGCTGCGGCAGCTCCAGTTGTCGACGGGCTGCGCGTGCCACTGGCCGTGACCCTGCTGGCCCTGCCACTGGTCGTGCCCCTGGCCCTGGTCGTGGCCCTGGCTCGGCCACTGGTCGTGGCCACCCTGGTCGTAACCGTGGCTGCTGCCCTGGTTCTGGCCCTGCCACTGGTCCTGGCCGTGGCCGAGGTCGTGGCCCTGGTCCGCTGCGGCGGCCGGCTTGGCGGCCTTCTTGCCGAGCAGGCCCTCGATCGGCAGCAGGCCGAGCAGCCCGCCGAGCGCGCCGCCCTTCTTGTCCGCCTTCGCACCGTCGGGCGGCGCGGACCGCTGGTCCCACGGGCGCGGGGTGAAGCCGGGGCGGCCCTGGGTGCCGCCCTGCGTGGCGGTGGCGGTGCCGTCACAGGCCGCCTGTGCCTCGCCGAGGATGCCGACGGCGATGCCGCAGGCGTTGACCGGCACCTCCACCGGCACAGCTGCCTGGATGCCGTTGGCGATGCCGATGTTGAGGTCGGAGTTCATGTCGATCCCGCCCTCGCCGAAGCCGCTCCAGCCGCCCCAGCCGCCACCACCCATCGTGGCGGTGGCGGAGCCGGTGCAGGAGGCGGTGGCGGTGCCGAGCAGGCCGACAGCGATGCCACACGCGTTGACCGGCACCTGGATCGGCGCGTAAGCCTGGATGCCGTTGGCGATGCCCACGTTGAGGAAGCTGTCCATCGACGCGGGGGCGGCGGAGGCCGCACTGCCGGCAAGAAGGACACCGGCGGAGGCGATGCCCACCGCGGCGGAGAAACGAAGCGCAGTCATGCTGGCATAAACGATCATCCGTTATACGCCGATACGGGATAATTTGCACCATTCGCAGCTGAAGCGCCCGGGGCAACCCTGAGCGACTCCAGCCGCGAATGGTGCGACCCTCAGACCGCCGCCGGGGCGGGTTCGACGGCGGGTGCCGGTGCGGCATCGTCCTCGCGGATCCCGTACCGCCGATAGACCTTGCCGAGCGGACCCGGCGCCCACCAGTTCCACCGGCCGAGCAGCCGCATGGTCGCGGGCACCAGCAGGGCCCGCACCAGCGTCGCGTCCACGATGATCGCCACGATCATGCCGACGCCGAGCAGCTTGATGAAGGCCATCTCCCCGGTCGCGAAACCGGCCACGACGATCACGAGCAGCAGGGCCGCCGCCGTGATGATCCCGCCGGTCCGCTGCAGGCCCCGCGCGACCGCCGTCGTGTTGTCACCCGTGGCGTCCCACTCCTCGCGGACCCGCGACAGCAGGAACACCTCGTAGTCGGTCGCGAGTCCGAAGAGGACGGCGAGCATCAGGATCGGGTTCGTCGGTTCGATGAAGCCGGTCGAGGTGAACCCGAGCAGATCGGCGAGGTGGCCCTCCTGGAAGCCCCAGACGATCACGCCGAAGCTCGCACCGATCGAGATCATGTTCATCAAAACCGCCTTGATCGGCAGCACGATCGAGCCGAAGGCGAGGAAGAGCAGCACGAACGTGGCCGAGGCCATGATCAGGGCGAGCCAGGGCAGCCGGTCGGTCAGGCTGCTCAGCAGGTCCACGTCGAGTGCGGAACGCCCGCCGACCAGCACCTGCTCGCTGCCCGTCGGCGCCGGCAGGGCGCGGATCGCCTCCACCGTGTCGCGGCTCGCCGCGTCGGTCGGTGCACCGGCATAGCTCGCCGAGATCAGCGCCGTGCCGTCCTTGACCCCGGTGACCGCGGCGCCGGTGACGCCGTCCACGCCCGCCACCGTGGTGGCGAAGGAGGCAGCGACCTCGGGCGTCGTGCCCGTGACGACGATCTGGATCGGGTATGTCGCGGTGCCGCCGGGGAAGCCGGAGGCGAGCCGGTCGGTCACCTCGCGAACGGTCGAGCCGGGCGGCATCACCCGCTCGTCGAAGCCGCCGAACTCCATCCGCACCACCGGGCTCGCCAGCGCCAGCAGCACGCCGACCACGGCGACCGCATAGATCACCGGGCGCCGCATCACGCTGTGCGCGATGCCCCACCAGAACCCGCGCTCCTCGCCCTCGGCCCGTTCCTTGCTCTTGAAGAAGACCGGCAGGGGTACGCGCCACGCGTTCACCCGCTGCCCCAGCACCGCCAGCAACGCGGGCAGCGCCGTCAGTGCCGCGAGCATGGCGACGCCGACGGCGAGCATGCCGCCGTAGCCCATGGACTGCAGGAAGATCTGCGGAAAGACGAGCAGGCTGGCGAGGGCGAGCAGGATCGTCAGGCCCGAGACGAGCACGGTCCGCCCGGCGGTCGACATGGTCCGCTTGATCGCCGCCGCGGTGTCGAGGCCGGCCGCCAGCTCCTCCCGGAAGCGGCTGACGATGAAGAGCGAGTAGTCGATCGCCATGCCGAGCCCGATCAGCGTGATGATGTTGATCGCGAAGACGGAGACGTCGGTGAGCCCGGTCAGCGCCCGGACGCCGACGAACGCACCGAGGACCGCGAGGATCCCGACGATGAGCGGCATCAGCGCCGCGACGACACCCCGGAAGATGAAGATCAGCAGGATCAGCAGCAACGGCATCGAGAGGATCTCGGCCATCGTGATGTCCTCGGTCGTCTGGGTGTTGGCCGCCTTCTGGAAGCCGATCTGCCCCCCGACCTGCGTGCTGACACCGGGCGCGACGAGCAGGTCCGCGATCTCCCCGTACTGCGTGACCTTCTCGTCGAGGTCGGCGGCCCCGAGCTGGATCGCCGCGTAGGTCGACCTGCCATCCGCCGAGGTGAGCTGCGGGATCGCCGGGTCCCAGGTCACGTCGGCGACCTCGGGCCGGTTCTTCACCGCGGCGAGCGTCGCGGCGATGTCGGCCTCGTGCGCCTTGATCCCGCCGTCGGCGGTGTAGAGCACGATCAGGTCCGCGCCCGACGATCCGAACGTCTCGGTGATCTTCTCGTGTGTTGCCCAGGACTGGCTCGACCGGTCCTCGAATCCCCCGCCGGTGAGCTCCGTGAAGACGCCGGCCCCCCAGGTGCCACCGGCCACCAGCAGTGCAAATGCTCCGAGCAGAACTCCCCAGCGCCAGCGGAAAACCGCTCGACCCCACCACGCGAACATGGCTTCCCCTCTACAGGCACGTTATGATGTGTACGCCACTTACTTAATGAACACCGTTTACTTTAGTGAGCGGTGCTGGCGACTTGTCAAGGGGAACAGAGTGAACCGTCGGGAGCGCGTCCGCGAGGCGACCGTGCAGGAGATCAAGCAGGCGGCGTACGCGCAGCTCATCGCGGGTGGGCCGACCTCGATCTCACTGCGCGCCATCGCCCGCGATCTCGGCATGACAGCGGCGGCGCTCTATCGGTACTTCCCCGGACTCGACGCGCTCGTCGAGGAGCTCGCAGCCGACTCCTACGACCGGTTGACTGAGTCGATCATCAAACTCCGGGACGCCGAGACCGACCCGAAAGCTCAGCTCCTGGCCTCGGCACGGGGGTTCCGCGCATGGGCGGTCGCCAACAGGCAGGAGTTCACCCTGATGTTCGGCAGCCCCCTGCCGGGCGTGACGGACTTCGATGCCGCATGCCGCGTACACACCTCGGGTGTGGCTTTCAGCACACTCTTCGCCGAGGCGTTCATGGCGCTGTGGGTGACCCGCACCGCCGACCCGACCGATCCGCAGACGACCGCAGCGGTCGCGCAGTCCCTCGACGGACCGCTGCTGAGCTGGCTCGACGGTGTCATGCCGCCCGAGGCGGTCGCCTATTACATCAGCGGTTGGGTGAAGCTCTACGGCATCGTCGCGATGGAGATCTTCGGGCACCTGAGCTGGGCGGTCACCGATGTCAGCCCGCTGTTCGAGGCCGAATTGACGGAGTATGTCAACCGCCTGGCTCCGTGACTGTGGAACGGCGTTCCGTCTGGCATGATGGCGCGCCATGCGCGTTGTCATCGCACCGGACTCCTTCAAGGGCAGCGCGGACGCCGCCGCCGTCGCCACCGCGATCGCCGACGGCTGGCGATCGGTCCGCCCCGACGACGAGCTGATCGCGATCCCGCTCGCCGACGGCGGAGAGGGCACCACCTCGGTGATCGCCGCCGCCAACCCCGGCACCGTCTGGCATACCGTGCGGAGCGTCAGCGGGCCCGACGGCCGCCCGGTCGACGCACGCTGGCTCGAACTCCCCGACCGCACCGCCGTCGTCGAACTCGCCGAGTCGTCCGGCCTGCCGCTGATGCGGGCCCTCGACCCGCTCGGCGCGCACACCGTCGGCCTCGGCCAGGTCATCGCCGACGCCCTCGATCACGGCGCCACCCGGATCGTCATCGGCCTCGGCGGATCGGCCTCCACCGACGGCGGATCCGGCCTGCTCACCGCACTCGGAGCCCGCCTGCTCGACGCGTCCGGTCGCCCGCTCGCGCCCGGCGGCGGCTCGCTGCCCGCCCTCGCGAGCATCGACCTCACCGGGCTCCGCGCGGCGCCTCCCGGTGGCGTGTCCTGCCTCGTCGACGTGGGTACGCCGCTGCTGGGCCCCACCGGCGCCGCCGCTGTCTTCGGCCCCCAGAAGGGCGCCACCGCCGCCGATGTGACCCTCCTCGACGCCGGGCTGGCGGTCTTCGCCGGCCTCCTGGGCGGCGACCCCGCCCTGCCCGGCACCGGTGCCGCCGGAGGCACCGGTTATGGCCTGTCGGCCGGTTGGGGTGCGACGCTCTCCCCCGGCGCCGCCACCGTAGCCGCCCTCGTCGGCCTCCCCACCGCCCTGATCACCGCCGACCTCGTCATCACCGGCGAGGGTCGTTTCGACCCGACCAGCCTCGTCGGCAAGGTGGTCGGCAACGTCCTCTCCCTGGCCGCCGCGAGCTCCACATCAGCGGCGATCATCGCGGGTCAGGTGGCCACGGCCGCGCCCTGTGCAGCGCTATCCCTGGCCGACCTGGCCGGTTCCGCAGCGGCAGCCATCGCCGACCCGCTGTCCTGGCTCCACCACGCCGCCACCAGCCTCGCCCTCCAGCACCCCGCCCGGTAGCGGCCACCTCACCGTCACGCTTTGCAGCAAACCGTCCGGTCGACAGGCGCTCCAGGCCACGCGTCGCTGCAAACCGTGACCCCGTAACTCCGCCGGGCTCGGGGCCCACGCGACGCAGCGCTCAGCGCACGGTACGGCGCCCGACACACAGGCCAGGATCGCCGCAACTCTTCAAGAGTTGGTGCTAAGCGGTGCCGCCCACCCCCGCGATGTCACCTTGATCGCATTAATTCCCGGAAGTAGTCCCCTCGGCCCGCTGCCGAGGGGACTACTTCCGGGAAACAGCGCGATCATGGCCCGCGGGCACCGCCGCGGACCCCGCCGACGCAGCGGCGAGGGCTCGCTTAGCACCAACTCTTGAAGAGTTGCGGGGATCTTGACGGCTAGCTGGAGGCAGGGGCCGGGGCGGGGGCGGTGCTGGCTCTCGGGATCAGGGTGGCGGGAGCGAGGATGGACCTGGGGGGCTGGGTCTCCTCCGCTAGGACCAGGGACATCGCGGCGGCGCCCAGCTCCGTCAACTCCAGCCGGATCGTGGTGAGCGGCGGGTTGGCGTCGACCGCCGTCGGCAGGTCGTCGAAGCCGATGATGCTGAGCTCCTCCGGGCAGCGTCGACCCAGCTCCCGGGCCGCGGCCATCGCGCCGAGGGCCATCAGGTCGTTGAGGGCGAAGATCGCGGTGAGCTCGGGATGCTCGGCCAGCAGGGCGAGGGTGGCCTGCCGCCCCCCTTCACGGGTGAAGTCGGCGGTCGCCACCTGGCACGGCAGCGGGCCGAGCGCCTCGCGGAATCCGGCGAGCCGATGCGTCACCGCGGCGAGCTGGGGCGGCCCGGCGACGACCCCGATCGCGGTGTGACCCAGGGCGAGCAGGTGCTCTCCGGCGGCCCGGCCACCCTCGTGGTTCTCGGGCTCGACGGCGCTGACACCGAGGCCGTGCCCGCCGATCGCGGCGACCCTGCCTCCGCGCGCGGTGTAGGCGGCGAGTTCCTCACCCAGTTCGGTGAGGAACTCCCCGGTGGTGAAGGCGCTGCCGGCGAGCAGGATGGCGCGGGCGCGCTGCGTACGCAGGCGCCGGACATAGTCCAGCTCGAGCTTCGGCTCCCGGAACGTGCTCGCGACCATGACCATCAGGTCCTCGGCACGGGCGGCCCGCATGGCACCGGCGGCGATCGCGGCGAAGTAGGGGTCGGCGATGTCGTGCACGATCAGGCCGACGATCGAGGTCGTCGATCGGGCCAGCGCCTGCGCGGGTCCGTTGGAGACGTAGTGCAGCCTCGTTGCTGCGTCCTCGACCCGGGCTCGGAGCGCCTCGGTGGGGCTTCGTCCGCCGCTGCCGTGCAGGACACGGGAGGCAGTGGCGAGCGAGACGCCGGCCGCGTCGGCGACCTGCTGCAGGGTGACGGTTGACGGAATCTCAGGCACCCCGGTAACGTACCGCCTCGCGGGCAAGCGGAAAGCGCTTTCCGCACGAATGCGAGCCGGAAAAGGCAGAGCTTGAACCGAGAGGGGGTCCGGCGTGGCACGCAGGACGATCGGCATAGTCATGAACGGAGTCACCGGGCGCATGGGTTACCGCCAGCACCTGGTCCGTTCCATCCTCGCCATCCGCGAGCAGGGCGGGCTCGCCCTCGCCGACGGCACCGTCGTCTGGCCGGAGCCGGTCCTCGTCGGCCGCAGCGAGGCGAAACTCGCCGCGCTCGCGCAGATGCACGGGCTGACCCGCTGGACCACCGACCTCGCCGGAGCGCTCGCCGACCCGGCCAACGAGATCTACTTCGACGCGCAGGTCACCACCGCCCGCGTCGAGGCGCTGCACACGGCGATCGCGGCCGGCAAGCACATCTATACCGAGAAGCCCACCGCGGAGACGCTCGACGACGCGCTCGCTCTCGCCGACGCCGCTCGCACCGCCGGGATCAAGCACGGCGTCGTGCAGGACAAGCTCTACCTTCCCGGCCTGCTCAAATTGAAGCGGCTCGTCGACTCCGGCTTCTTCGGGCGGATCCTGTCGGTGCGGGGCGAGTTCGGCTACTGGGTCTTCGAGGGCGATTGGCAGCCCGCCCAGCGGCCGTCGTGGAATTACCGCAGCGCCGACGGCGGCGGGATCATCCTCGACATGTTCCCGCACTGGCGCTACGTGCTCGATCACGTCATCGCCCCGGTGCGCACCGTCTACGCCCAGGCCAGTACGCATATCCCGACCCGCGTCGACGAGCACGGCAACGAGTACAAGGCGGATGCCGACGACGCCGCCTACGCGGTGTTCGAGTTGGAGGGCGGGATCGTCGCCCAGCTCAACTCGTCCTGGACGACCCGGGTGGACCGCACCGAGCTCGTCACCTTCCACGTCGACGGCACCCACGGCAGCGCCGTCGCCGGGCTGCGCGGCTGCCGTATCCAGCACCGCAACGCCACCCCGAAGCCGGTCTGGAACCCCGACCTCCCCGTCACCACCGACTTCCGGGCACAGTGGACGGAGGTGCCGGAGAACGACGAGTACGACAACGGCTTCAAGACCCAGTGGGAGGAGTTCCTCGCTCACGTGGTCGCCGACGCGCCCTACCGCCACGACCTCTTCGCCGGCGCCCGGGGCGTGCAGCTCGCCGAGCTCGGGATCGAGTCCTGGCGGACCGGCACGAAGCTGACGATCCCCGAACTGGAGGCGTGATGAACCGGGTGGTGTATGCGGCGGCTCATGTCGTACCCGGCAAAGGGGCGCAGGGCGCGCGGGGAGATGGCAGCTTGGACTGGGACGCGACCCTGCGCTTTCGGCACCACCTGTGGAGCCTGGGGTTGGGTGTCGCGGACGCGATGGACACCGCGCAGCGCGGGATGGGGCTCGACTGGGCGACCACCCGCGAGCTGATCGCGCGCTCCGGCGCCGAGGCGGCCTCGGTCGGCGGGCTGCTCGCGTGTGGTGCGGGGACCGATCAGCTCGCACCCGGCGAGCACACCCTCGCTGCGATCGTCGACGCCTATGAGGAGCAGCTCGCGGTCGTGGAGGCGAGCGGCGCCAACGTGATCCTGATGGCGAGCCGAGCGCTCGCCGCGACCGCGACCAGTGTGGACGATTACCACGCCGTCTACGGCAAGCTGCTCTCGCAGGCGTCGCGGCCGGTGATCCTGCACTGGCTGGGCGACATGTTCGACCCGGCGCTGCACGGTTACTGGGGCTCCGCCGATCTCGACGAGGCGACCGGCACCGTGCTGTCGCTGATCAAGACCCACGCCGACCGCATCGACGGCATCAAGATCTCGCTGCTCGACGCGGATCGGGAGATCGCGATCCGGCGGGCGCTGCCGGCCGGGGTGCGCCTCTACACCGGCGACGACTACAACTACCCGACGCTGATCGCGGGGGACGAGCACGGCTACTCCGACGCGCTGCTCGGAGTCTTCGACCCGATCGCCGAACCGGCCGCACGAGCGCTGAAGCTGCTCGCCGGCGGGGACGTCGCCGGGTTTCGGGCGGTCCTCGACCCGACCGTCCCGCTGGCCAGGCACATCTTCCAGCCGCCGACCTATAACTATAAGACCGGGATCGTCTTCCTCGCCTGGCTCAACGGGCACCAGGAGCGCTTCGAGATGGTCGGCGGGCTCCAGACCGCCCGCAGCATCGAGCACCTGGTCACGCTGCACGAGCTCGCCCTCGCCGCCGGTGCGCTCGCCGACCCGGAGTTCGCCGCCGCCCGCCTCGCGACGGTGACCGGATGAAACTCTCCCTCAACACCGCCACCGTCAAACGCCTCACCCTCGCCGAGGCCGTCGCGGGCTGCGTCGACGCCGGCATCACCGGCATCGGCGTCTGGCGCGACCGCGTCGCGGAGGCGGGCGGCGGCGCGGCCGCAGCCAAGATCATTGGCGACGCCGGGCTCGTCGTCACCAGCCTGTGCCGCGGGGGCTTCTTCACCCGACCGGGCTGGGAAGCCGACAACCGGGCCGCGATCACCGAAGCCGCCGAGCTCGGCACCCGCGAACTCGTCCTCGTCGTCGGCGGGCTCGCCCCGGACAGCAGGGACCTCCCCGGCGCGCGGGCGCTGGTGCTCGACGCGTTGGAGCAGCTCGTGCCGCATGCGCGGGAGGTCGGGGTACGGCTCGCGATCGAACCGCTGCACCCGATGTTCTGCGCCGATCGGGCCGTCGTCTCCACCCTCGGGCAGGCGCTGGACCTCGCGTCGCACTTCGCGCCGCAGGAGGTGGGTGTCGTCGTCGACACCTATCACGTGTGGTGGGATCCGCAGCTCTTCGAGCAGATCGCGCGGGCGGCCGGGCGGATCTCCGCCTATCAGGTCTGCGACTGGACCCTGCCGCTGCCGGCGGATGTCCTGCTCGGCCGAGGCCACGTCGGCGACGGCCACATCGAGTTCGCCCCGATCACGGCGGCGGTGCTGGCGGCGGGTTATGAGGGTCACGTCGAGGTGGAGATCTTCAACGAGCAGATCTGGGCCGCGCCGGGCAACGAGACGATCGCCACAGTGGTGTCGCGCCACACCACCCACTTCCCTGAATTTTAATGCTGGACACGCCGCGAAAACTGCAACAAAAGTCAGGATCAACGCCACGGGGACAGCGCGGTCCGCACCATCTCGGGGATGTCGCCGGGACGGATGGTGTCCTTCCACGTGAATCGGATGACCTTGAATCCGGCGCTGATCAACGCGTTCTGCCGCTCACGGTCGCGGTAGAGCGCGTCCGGACGATCGTGGAACTCCGCGCCGTCCGCCTCGCCGATCACCCGCCCGGCACGCCACAGCATGTCGACCCGCGCCAGGAAATTCCCGTCCACATCGAGGATCTCCGCCTGCAGCTCATCCGGCGGCACACCGCCGTCCACACAGCGCAGTCGGGCCCTCGTCTCCAGCGGCGACTCCGCTCGCGCGTTCACCTCGGCGATCCGGTCGGCCGCCATCTCGGCACGGTGGCGTCCGGCGAGCGTTTCGCGTACCGCCGCGAGGTCTTGGGGTTGGATCAACCCGCGCTGCAGCGCGGAGTCGACGGCTGAGACCGCGCTCAGCCGATCAAGGCTCAAGAGCAGATCAGCGAGGGTACGCACAACCGAACTGACCCGCATCCCATCGACTGTGATGATTTCACTCGGCCGCAGCGTGACCTCGTGATAGCGGAGCTCGCGATCGACGACCCGCTGCCGCCGACCGCTCCCCACCGGACAGGCGATGTGGACCGGGCGGTCACCGGGGAAGGCGCCCGCGATCCCGAGCAGCTCGGCCGCGGTGTCGCGAATCGCCACTCCACCCGCGCTGAGCAGCGCCGATCGAACCTTGACTCGAGCACTCGGCTCGCCGACGAGATCTGCGTTGACGAGATAGGTGCCCCAGAAGAGCCGCCGCAACAGCTTTTTCCGACAGAGCGTCGCGATCTGGTTCCGGCTGACACCGATCTCTATACATTGACGTGCGGTGATGACTCCGTCCTGGGCGGCGGCGACGTCCTCGATGAGCGCGTATCTCTCCACGCCGACCAACATTGCCGGTCCGCGTGGCCGTTTCCAGCCCCTGTGGATAACCTCGAGTTGATCCTGACTTTTGTTGCAGTTTTCGCGGCGTGTCCAGCATTAAAATTCAGGGAGGTTGAGGTCGGTGAGGATGCGGACCGCTGCGTTGTGGCCGGGGGCACCCGTCACGCCGCCGCCGGGGTGGCAGCCTGCGCTGCCTGCGTAGAGGCCGTCCACGCCGGTGAAGTAGGGCATACGCCGATCGAGGGCGAACGTGTTGTCCAGGTGCTGGATGTGGCCGCCGGTGATGCCGAAGTGGCGCTCGATGCCCGGCGGGGTCAGCGGGGCCACATCGACCACCAGGGACCTCGTGCCGGGCGCATAGCGCTCGCAGATCTCCAGGAGCCGGTCCACATAGCCGTCCACCTGGGCGTCCCAGCCACCGTTGGGGGCGTAGGGAACCGACTGGACGAACAGGGCCGAGGAGTGGTGACCGGCATCGTCCTGGAGCGACGGGTCGACCGTGGTGTGGACATACCACTCGATGGTGGGCTCGTCGGGCAGCTCGCCCGCGCGGACCTGCTCCCACATCCGGCGCAGGGCCGCCATCGGGGAACCCAGGCTCTCCGGCAGCAGGTGGATCGTCGACCCGAACGGCGACGGCGCGTCCGGTGGCAGGCAGCGGAAACGCGGCAGTCCGCTCAGCGCCAGGTTGACCTTCATCGTGGTGCCGGAACGCCGCACGCTCGCCAGGTGATCCGCGAGCGCCGCGGGCAGCGGGGCCAGCTCGGCGAGGCGGAACGGGTCGCAGGCGCCGAGCACCGTCGTCGTCTCGATCACCCGGCCGTCGGCGAGGGCGACTCCGCTGACCGCTCCCCCGCTGGTGAGGACCTGGGCCACCGGAGTGCTCGCGATGATCTGCGCGCCCTGGCGGCGGGCCGCTCCGGCGAGGATCTCCGCCACCCGGCCCATGCCGCCCTCGGCGATCATCCAGGTGCCGTCCGCGCCGGGCAGGCGGCACATGTTGTGCAGCAGGAAGTTGTGCCCGGTGCCGGGGTCGTCGGGGCCCGCGTGGGCACCGGAGAGGCCGTCGGTCACGGCGTACATCGCGGTGAGGAGCTCGGAGAGGTCGAAGCCGGCGAGATACTCGGCGACGGATCCGCGTACCAGTCGGATGAAGGTCTTGCGCAGCGCGGGCCGCAGGTAGCGCTCGGCGGTCTCCTCGACGGACCCGGGCTCGGCGAGCCACGCGGGCGCGAGGTCCTCGCGCAGGTCGGCGAGCTCGGCCTGGAGCGCGTCGTCGGCCGCGAGGTCCGCGGGCGAGAGCTGTGCTCGCGCGGCGGCGCGGTCGGTGCCGAACAGGAGGTACGGCGACCCGACCGGCCCCGGTGTCGGGAGGAAGTAGTGCGGATCACGCCGCCGGGTCGGGATCTGGACGTCGAGCTTCGCGAGCAACTCGGGCGGCATGAGTCCGAGCAGGTAAGAGCCGGTGGACTGGCGCAGGCCCGGCACCTTGGGGAAGATCCGCTCGGTCCGCGTGGCGCCGCCGATGGTGCTGTCGGCCTCCAGGACCACGGTGGCGAGCCCGGCACGGGCGAGCATGATCGCCGCCACCAGACCGTTGTGGCCGGAGCCGATGATCACTACGTCCGCGCGCGCCGGGATCTCCGTCATGGCGCTCAGAATAGCTGAGTCGCGAGTCAGGAAGCCTTCTCCGAGCGGATCTCGTGGCCCACGCTCGTCAGGCACTTGCCGCTGGCGAGGTTGAACTTCCAGCCGTGTAGCTGGCAGGTGAGCGTGTCGCCCTCGACGATGCCGAAGCGGGTCAGGTCGGCCTTGAGGTGCGGGCAGCGGCGCTGGAAGGTCCAGCCGCCCATCGTGATGTCCTCGGCGTCCGGGCGTTGGGATTCGTACCAGCCCTCGGCGTACTGCAGGCGCTCCTCGGACAGGCACTTGAAGAAGGCGTAGACGAACTCGTTGTACTGCCCGATGCGGGCGGCGGTGAAGCGGCACGACAGGAAGAGCGAGTTGACCCAGTCACCCTCATCGATGAAGAGCAGGTGCTCGACGAGGCGGCGCTCGGTCTTGAACCGGTAGCGCACCTTCTCATCGGCGGCGATCCGGACCTCCTTGCCGGGGAAGTCGATCAGGATCGACTCGATGATCTCGCCGCCCTCCTCGAACGGCGTGGTCAGGTCGAACCGCACCGGCCCGCCGACACCCTGTGCCAGCCGGACCGACTCCTCCAGCAGTGGGTCGATCCGGGCCTTCATCCCGGCGAGCACGTCGATCTCCGGGTGCGACCAGGATGCCTTCTCCCGCTGGATCGTCACCAGCTCGCGGTCGCGGTAAGCCTTCAGGTGCTCGGCCTTGTTGGCGAAGAAGTCGTCCACGTCGTCGACCGGATGCGTCGTGGTGCAGCCGTCAGCGGTCAGGGTCGAGACCGAGCCGGGCAGCAGGACCACGCCGTTGGTGCCGCCGACCTTGGCGTACTCCCGCAGGAAGTCGGCCTGGTCGGGGAAGATGTTGCCCTCGTCGCCGAAGATGTCGTTGAGGTGCCACAGCTCCTCGTCGAGGAAGCACGGCGGCCCGGCGATCGGGAAGACGTGACTGGGCTTCAGGTCGTCGATGTAGCGCCACGTGCGGTCGTATTGCCGGTCGCGCTTCTGCTTGCCGAACGCCGTCTTCGCCGACTGGGGCAGCTCGTAGACCATCGGGTACCAGATCGCGCCGGAGAACTGCAGCATGTGCGCGTGCACGTGGCCCAGCTCCGTGAAGCGCACCAGGTCGGTGGGGCGGGCGTCGTTCTGGTTGAGGACGCGGACGCCGTCGTGCTCCACCCAGAGCGACGAGTCGCCGATCGGGCCGTCGGTGGGGCTGATCAGCGCCTGAATCATGATCTTCAGACCGCCGTCGAGCTCGTGCACCTCGTCCGAGACCGTCCGCAGGAAGCTCGTGAAGCCCAGGTCGCGCAGCTCGTCCTCGAGCTGGCTCGTCGGGTACTCCGGGAGCAGCACGGTCGCCTTCTTGCTGACGAACCGCCGCAGGTGCTTGGCGTCGAAGTGGTCGCGGTGCAGGTGCGACACGTAGAGGTAGTCGACGTCGCCGAGCTGCTCCCAGTCGAGCTGGGAGTTGTCCGGGAAGGGGAACCACGATGCGAAGTAGGCAGGATTCACCCAGGGGTCGCAGAGGATGCTCCCCGCCGATGTGTCGATCCGCATGCTCGCGTGACCCGTGCCCGTGATGCGCACCGCTGCTCCTCGCCGTTACCGCTGCTGTGACCCCACGACGCTACCTGACGGGTATCGGATGCCACACTGATGGCACTACGCGCCGCAACGAAGGGAACGACCGTGGCTGGATCAGAGCCGGTGACCTCGCCCGATCAGCACAAGCCCACGCCCGTGAAGAAGGGCTACATCGCCGGGATCGTCACGGCCATCGCGCTGCTGCTCTTGTCGATCGGCAGCAACATCACCGGTGAGGAGCAGGCGTGGCTCTACATCGTCGCCGGCCTCATCATCGCGATCATCGCCAGTGATGCCGTCCTGCGCCGCAACGGGCTCCGCTGAGTATTCGAACGTCCCTCAGGAAGATCACACATGGTTCGGGGAAACAGACCGGATCTTGGATCGTGATCGCGTCTGGTTCGCCGAATTACGTGTGATCTTCTCGATCACACCGAGAAAGGCCCCGCCGAGGCGGGGCCTTTCTTCATGGCGTCGGGGAGCTCAGCGGCGGCGGACGATGTCGCGGACCTCGCGGAGAGCCGCGTCGACCTCGCCCTCGTAGTAGCCGCCGGGGACCAGGCTGAACTGCGCCGGGTCGAGCTCGTTGTCGCTGATCGGAGTCGCGCCGTGCCCGGCGAGAGCACTGACCACGCCCTCGAAGAGCCGGTCGACCTGGGCCGGGTCGTAACCGCTGCCGAAGCGGCGCAGCTGGAAACCCCGGCGCATCTGGTCGACCCGCTGGACCTCACCCGTCGGAGCAGCGCTCGCGGGCGGTGCGGGCGGGCCGTTGAAGCCGCCCTGCGGGCCCGCTGACGGCGGCGCGTTGAAGCCGCCACCGAATCCACCCGGTGCGGACGGCTGGCCGTAGCCCTGCGGCGGCTGCGCCACGGGCGGCGGCTGCTGCTGGTAGCCGGGCGGCGGCTGCTGCTGCTGATATCCGGGCGGCGGGCCGTTGAATCCACCGGTCGGCGGTCCGCTCGGCGGCGGTCCGCCCGCCGGCTGGTTGAAGCGCCCGGCGTCCGGCATGCGGATCTCGGAAGTCATGTCCATCTTGCCGTGGCGGCCCGGGTCGAACCCGGGATCCCGGGACGGGTCACGCGAGTCGAAACCCGCGCCCGCGAACGCCGGGTCCTCGAACCGCTGCGGCGCCGGAGACGGTGCCGGCCGGTTGGGCAGGTTGCCGGTCGCCGGGCCGGAGCCCATCGACGCCGGAGCCTGCGGGCTCATCCTCGGCGGCTCCGCCGGACGCAGCTCGGTGGCGCGCAGCTCGGCGCCGCGGCCAGGCTGCGCCGCCCGCTCCTCGAGCTCCGAGAGTTGCCGCTCCACCCGGTCGAGGTGCAGGTCGACCTGCCACTCGTCATATCCCCCAAAGCGCACCCGGAAGACCACGTCGTGGACCTCCTGCGCGCCGACCGCAGCGCCGGGCACGCCGTTGAGCGTCGCCTCCACGCGGTCGAGGAACGAATCGACCTCATCGACTTTGTATCCCCGGCGTACCGCGCGCCGCCGGAACCGCTGCCCCTGATTGCTCAAGATTCCACCTCGCTAGCCGCCAACTGTCCACAGGCCCCGTCGATCTCCCGGCCACGGGTGTCACGCACCGTGGTCGCAACCCCGGCCGCGCGCAACCGCCGGACGAACTCCCGCTCCACCGGCTTGGGGCTCGCGTCCCAGCGACTGCCCGGCGTCGGATTGAGCGGGATGAGATTCACGTGGGTGAGCTTTCCGGCCAGGAGCTTCCCCAGCAGGTCCGCGCGCCACGGTTGATCATTTACATCCCGGATCATGGCGTACTCGATGGAGACGCGGCGTCCGGTGCGAGCCGCGTAGGCCCAGGCCGCGTCGAGCACCTCGGCGACATTCCACCGCTGGTTGACCGGGACCAACTCATCGCGCAGATCATCATCAGGCGCGTGGAGCGACAGCGCAAGCGTCACGGACAGATCCTCTTCCGCCAGCTTGCGCATTGCCGGCACGAGTCCGACAGTCGACACGGTGATGTGCCGCTGGGACAGGCCGAGACCCTCCGGCGCGGGCGTGACGAGGCGCCGGATCGCGTCGATCACCCGGGGATAATTGGCGAGCGGCTCGCCCATCCCCATGAAGACGACGTGGCTCAGCCGGGGCGGGCTGCCGTGCACGGCGCCGGAAGCGGCGACACCGGCGAGGTAGACCACCTGGTCGACGATCTCGGCGGTGGAGAGGTTGCGGGTCAGGCCGGCCTGACCGGTCGCGCAGAACGGGCAGGCCATGCCACAGCCCGCCTGGCTGGAGATGCAGACCGTGACCCGGTCCGGGTAACCCATCAGCACGCTCTCGACCAGAGAGCCGTCGTGGAGCCGCCACAGCGCCTTGCGCGTGGCACCGTCGTCGCAGGCGAGCTCGCGGACCGGCGTCAGCAGCTTGGGGAGCAGCTCAGCCGCGAGGCGCTCGCGCGACGCCGCCGGGATGTCCGTCATCGCCGCCGGATCGCGCTCGAGGCGGGCGAAGTAGTGGGTGGAGAGCTGACCCGCCCGGAACTCCTTCTCACCGAGATCGGCCACGGCGGACCGGCGACCGGCCAGGTCGAGGTCGGCGAGGTGCCGCGGAGGCATCTTCGCCCGGTGGCGCGCGGTGGCGGCGGGCTCGCCGGAGCCGCGCTCCAGCACCACCAGCTGCCGCTGCTCTGGCGTTGGCGTCGGCGCCGGAAGGTCGGATTGCACAGGAGTGTTCGTCATGACCGGTCCAGTCTCCCACGTCGTCGCCGCGGCCGCGCCGCCCCAGGTCATGCTGTGGGTACGAGCACGCTCAGCAGGACGTACGCCGTGGGCAGGGCGAAGACGATGGAGTCGAGTCGATCCATCATGCCGCCGTGCCCCGGCAGGAGGTTGCTCATGTCCTTGATGCCCAGGTCTCGTTTGAGCAGCGATTCGGCGAGGTCACCCAGCACGCAGGCGATGGAGACGGCGAGGCCGAAGACCAGGCCCTTCCACAGGTCCACGTCGAGCAGGAAGTAGAGCAGCGCCGAGCTGCCCAGCGCCGTGGCGATGAGCGAACCCGCGAACCCCTCCCAGCTCTTCTTGGGGCTGATCGTCGGCGCCATGGGGTGTTTGCCCAGGAAAACGCCCGCGACGAAGCCACCGGTATCGGAGAGCACCACTGCCGCCAGCAAGCACAGGATGCGCCATTTGCCGTCGTCGGGAGTCGCCATGATCGCGCCGAAACTGAGCAGGAAAGGCACATAGGCGAGGATCAGGGCCGAGGCGCCCATGTCGCGCTGGTAACCCTCCGGACCGTCGCCGATCCGCCACACGAACGTGGCGAGCACGGCGATGAGCAGGCCCAGCGAGAGCGCGTCGAGACCGGAGAACCAGGCGAGCGCGATCATCACCGCGCCGCCGCCGATCACCGGCACCATCGGTGGCTGCGCACCGGTGGTCCTGATCGCCCGGATCAGCTCCCAGCTGCCGACCGCGCCGGCGATGATGAGCACGCCGAGGAAGGCCTGCTTGTAGAAGAACAGGGTGCCCAGCACCACGGCCGCGAGCAGGATGCCCACGCCGATCGAGACCGGCACGTTGCGCCCGGCCCGGGACTTGCGCTCCACGGGCAGCGGCGCGGGCTCACCGGCGGGTGCGCGCCGCCGGCCACTGCGGCCGCCACGGGACTGCTGCTCCTCCGCCGGGTACGCCGGACGCTCCGCCGTGTCGTCGGCGCGCGGGTGCTCGTACCCCCCGGGGGTTTCGTATTGGCCTCGGGAGGGCCGGCCACCGCGAGTGGGCTCGTCGCCCCGGGCGGCCGCACCGCGGCGGGGCGGCTCCTCCCACGCCGACGGCTCCGGGCGGCCGGTGTCGCGCCGGGGCTGTTCCTGGGGTGCCCGAGCGCCGGAGTCCCGCCGGGACCGCGACGGCCGGGCGGTCTCCTCGGACCGGCCGGGCGCCTGGCCCCGAGGCGGGCGTGGAGGCTCGACGTCCTCGCCACGGGCGAAGAATCCGCCACCCGCGTCGGCGTCGTCGAGCCCGCCGAGGCGCGAGTAAGCGCTGGCCCCGGAGCCGTAGCCGGGATCCCGGCGGTCGTCTTCGCTCATACCTCGAGCAGCTCGACTTCCTTGTGCTTGATCATCTCGTCGATCACGCCGACGAAGCGGCCGGTCAGATCGTCGAGCTCCTTCTCGGCACGGCGGCCGTCGTCCTCGCCGACCTCGCCGTCCTTGACGAGCCGATCGAGCTCCTCCTTGCCCTTGCGCCGGATGTTGCGGACCGCGACCTTGGCGTCCTCGCCCTTGCCGCGGGCGACCTTGACCATCTCGCGGCGCCGCTCCTCGGTCATCGGGGGGATGACGATGCGGATCTGGGTACCCTCGTTGCCGGGGTTGACGCCGAGGTCGGAGTCGCGGATCGCCCGCTCCATCGCACCGATCTGCGAGGCGTCGTAGGGCTTGATGATCACCATGCGGGGCTCGGGAGTGCCGATCGAGGCCATCTGCGGCAGCGGGGTGGGTGTGCCGTAGTAGTCGACCATGATCTTGGCGAACATCCCGGCGCTGGCGCGGCCCGTGCGAATCGCCGCGAAGTCCTCCTTCGCGTGCTCGACCGCGCGTTCCATCTTGTCCTCGGCCTCGAGGAGCGTGTCGTCGATCATTGCGGGCCTCCCTTCCTTGTCGTCAACTATGTTCCTGGCGCTCGCCGTAGGCTGCGCCGGATGCCTAAGCGGCGGTGATCAGCGTGCCGATCTTCTCGCCGTTGACCGCCCGGATGATCGTGTCGTCACCCTCGGCGCCGAAGACGAGCATCGGCAGCCCATTGTCCATGCAGAGGGAGAGGGACGCAGTGTCGACCACCCTCAGGTTCTCGCGGACCGCCTCATCGAAGGTGATGTGCTCGAGCTTGCGCGCGGTCGGATCGGTCCGGGGATCGGCCGTGTAGACGCCGTCCACCCCGTTCTTGCTCATCAGGACCACGTCGGCGTGGATCTCCAACGCCCGCTGGGCGGAGACCGTGTCGGTGGAGAAATATGGCATGCCCGCGCCCGCGCCGAAGATGACGACGCGCCCCTTCTCCAGGTGGCGGATCGCGCGCAGCGGAATGTACTGCTCGGCGACCTGGGCCATCGTGATGGCGGTCTGCACGCGCGTCTCGATGCCCTCCTTCTCCAGGAAGTCCTGGAGGGCGAGGCAGTTCATCACCGTGCCCAGCATGCCCATGTAATCGGCCCGGGACCGCTCCATGCCGCGCTTCTGCAGCTCAGCGCCGCGGAAGAAGTTGCCGCCGCCGACGACCACGGCCACCTCGACGCCCTGGCGGACGACCGTCGCGATCTGGCTCGCGATCCCCTGCACGACGTCGGGATCGATGCCGACCGCACCGCCGCCGAAGACCTCACCGGAGAGCTTCAGGACAACTCGACGGAACTTCTTCTGGCTCATGCTTGAGACCCCTCCTGCAGACATCCTGGACGACGATATGCCACAGGGAGGCCTTGGCTTCCACCAACGGCCTCCCTGTGGGGAGATTTCTTAGGCCTGTCCAACCTCGAAGCGCTCGAACCGGGCCACGGTGATGCCGGCCTCGTTGAGCACCTGCTGCACGGTCTTCTTCTGGTCGGTCACCGAAGGCTGCTCGACGAGGACGTAGTCCTTGAAGAACGAGTTGACCCGACCCTCGACGATCTTCGTGAGGGCGGCCTCGGGCTTGCCCTCCTCGCGAGCGGTCTGCTCGGCGATGCGGCGCTCCGACTCGACGACCTCGGCCGGAACCTGGTCGCGGGTCACGTACTTCGGCCGCATGGCCGCGATCTGCATCGCCACGGCGCGAGCGTCCGAAGCCGCAGCCTCGTCGCCCTTACCCGTGTACTCCACCGCCACACCCACCTGCGGAGGCAGGTCGGCGGCCTTGCGGTGCAGGTAGACGGCGATCTCGCCATCGAAGATCGCGATCCGGTTGATGACCAGCTTCTCGCCGATCTTCGCGGACCGCTCCTGGATCAGCTCGGCGACGGTGACGCCCTCGAGCTGGGACGCGAGCAGCGCCTCGACATCGGCCGGCTTGGTGGCCTCGACGTGCTCGACGAGCTGCTGAGCCAGCGCGACGAAGTCGGAGTTCTTCGCCACGAAGTCGGTCTCGCAGTTGAGCTCCAGCAGCGCCGGTCCCGAGTGGGCGACCAGGCCGTTGGCGGTGGTCCGGCCGGCGCGCTTGCCGACGTCCTTCGCACCCTTGACCCGCAGCAGCTCGACGGCCTTGTCGAAGTCGCCCTCGGACTCCTCGAGCGCCTTCTTGCAGTCCATCATCCCAGCGCCGGTGAGCTCACGCAGGCGCTTGACGTCCTGGGCAGTAACAGCAGACATCTCTATCTCTTTCGGCTTGACGTGATCGACGGACGATTACTCGGCGGCAGCCTTGACCTCGACCGCAGCGTCGGCCGGAGCCTCGGCGGTCTCGTCGGCGGCGACGGCGGCAGCCTCTTCGGTCTTCGCCTTGTCACCCTCGAGCAGCTCGCGCTCCCACTCGGCCAGCGGCTCGTCGGCGGCGACGGCACCCGGCTCGGGCTTCGCCTCGGCCGAACCGCCGCGCAGGCTCTTCGCCGAACGGGCCAGGAGACCGGCGGCGACCGCGGACGCGACGACCCGGGTCAGCAGCTCGGCCGAGCGGATCGCGTCGTCGTTGCCCGGGATCGGGAAATCGACCTCGTCCGGGTCGCAGTTGGTGTCGAGGATCGCGATCACCGGGATGCCCAGCTTGCGGGCCTCGTCGACGGCGATGTGCTCCTTCTTGGTGTCGATCACCCAGATGGCGCTCGGGAGCTTCTGCATGTCGCGGAGACCGCCAAGCGTCTTCGTCAGCTTGATCTTCTCGCGCTGGAGCTGCAGGGTCTCCTTCTTCGTGTAGCCCTTCTCGGCGCCGATCTGGTCGATCGCCTCGAGCTCCTTCATCCGCTGCAGGCGCTTGTACACCGTCTGGAAGTTGGTGAGCATGCCGCCCAGCCAGCGGTGGTTCACGTAGGGCATGCCGACGCGCGAAGCCTCGCCGGCGACGGCCTCCTGAGCCTGCTTCTTGGTGCCCACGAAGAGCACCGAGCCGCCCTCGGCGACGGTGACGCGGATGAACTCGTACGCCTTCTCGATGTAATCGAGGGTCTGGCGGAGGTCGATGATGTAGATGCCATTGCGCTCGGTGAAGATGAAGCGCTTCATCTTCGGGTTCCAACGGCGGGTCTGGTGCCCGAAGTGGACACCGCTCTCCAGCAGTTGACGCATGGTCACGACGGCCATGGTGGTGCTCCTTTGGGTTTCCCTGGTTAGTGCGGGGGCCGGGCGGCCCTCGCCCTAGCGCCCATGTCGTCAGCCAGGTGGACCGGAGGATCGAGATCCCGTGGACCAGGGGGCTGCCGTCCGACCGTGTGGCCGGAGATAGGCGCGCGAAGTCGACCGCATCTGCGGTCGCCGAATCCCAAGCATACGCGGTGTGCCGGGAACACCTCGATCGTGCCCCCGAAACAGGCAGTTAACCTACGCCGCTGCCCCGGCGGCGACTATCAGCACGAGGGCCACGACGAGGTAGGCGAGGGGCGGGCGCAGCCAGACCCTGGGTCCGCGCAGGTCGACGGCCCGGGCGGCGCCCGTGGCGAGGGCGTAGAGGCCGATGCCGAGCAGCGGCAGCGCCACCAGCATCAGGCCGCCGGCGACCGCGCGGGACACGTCCAGCGGGTCGCCGAAGACGCCGGCCGCGAAGACCCGGGCCATCGCGAGCTCCAGCACACCGAGCGCGAGGCCGATGCCGACCGCGACGCCGGGCCGCTTGCTGCGGTAGACCCCGTCCGGGGCCGGTTCGGCGGTCAGGCGGGTCGGGCCCTCTGCCGCCCGCCGCAGCGACGCCCGGTCGACCGGCTCCGTCGGCGGCTCCGGCGGTGGCTGGTCGGCGGGCGGGCGGGCCTCCAGCGCCGGGCGCGGATCGACCGGACGCGGATCGGCCGGCCTGGGATCGGCGGGCGGGCGCTCGGCACGCCGCCGCTCGGCCTCGCTGCTCAGCTCGGCCAGGGAGGCGTAACGGGCCTCGGGACGCTGCTCGGAGCCACGTGGATCGAGCCCCCGCCGGGGGTCGTCCGTGTGCCGCTGCTCCGGAACGCCATAGGGATTGCGGCGCTCACTCCAGTCGGGCTCGGCATAGCCGTCCCGCGTGCCGCGGTCTTCTGCGTACCAACGCTCGTCCGGGTATCCACGATCAGCCGTCACGGCGACTGACCGTAGGCCAATCGGACGAGGTTGTCCACACATCGCCGCTATCCACAGGCGGGGCCGGGGAGCGCTGGCGCCCGCCCGAAGGGTTCAGCAGGCTGGCGGCCGTGACGAAGGTGCGGCAGGCGTTCGGCGCCTGGGGAGAGGGCATCGCCGCGGAGTATCTGCTGGGTTCGGGCATGATCCTGCTCGATCGCAACTGGCGGTGCCGGGACGGCGAGGTGGACATCATCGCCCGGGAGGCGGAGACGATCGTCTTCTGCGAGGTGAAGACGCGGCGCAGCCGGGCGTTCGGGCCGGCCGTCGATGCCGTGGTCGGCCAGAAGGCCCGCCGCCTGCGGCGACTCGCCGCGCATTGGCTCGCCCTTCGCGAGGCGGGTTCGGTGGAGGTGCGATTTGACGTGATCTGCGTCATGCCGCAGCCCCAGGGGCCGCCGGAGATCGATCATCTGCGTGGTGCGCTGACATGAGCTACGCCAAGGTCTACAGCGCGGGGCTCGTCGGTCTGACCGGCTCGGTCGTCGAGGTCGAGGCGGACGTCGCCGCCGGCCTGCCCACCATGGTCCTCTCGGGTCTGCCCGACACCGCGCTGCACGAGGCCCGCGACCGGGTCCGGGCGGCACTCGTCAACTCCGGCGAGGAGTGGCCGCAGCGCCGGATCACGGTCAACCTCCTCCCCGCCGACCTGCCGAAACGCGGCTCCGGCTTCGATCTGGCGATCGCCGTCGCAATCCTCGGCGGCACGGGGCGGCTGCCGCTGTTCCCCCTCGACGGAGTGGTGATCTTCGGCGAGCTGGGCCTCGACGGGGAGGTGCGGCCGGTCCGGGGCGCGCTGGCGATGGTCGCCGCCGCCACCCGGGCCGGATTCCGCCGGGCGATCGTGCCGCTCGCCAACGCCCAGGAGGCCCTCCTCGTGCCGGGCATCGAGGTGCGGGCGACCGACAGCCTGCACTCCGTGCTCGCCTTCATCCGGGGTCGGGCGCCGCTGCCGGTCGCGCCGCCCGAGACGATCGGCGTGACCGCGCCGGGCCCCGACCTCGCCGACGTCATCGGCCAGGAGGAGAGCCGCCTCGGGCTGGAGGTCGCCGCAGCGGGCGGGCACCACCTCGCGATGGTGGGGCCGCCCGGCGCGGGCAAGACGATGCTGGCCCAGCGCCTGCCGTCGATCATCCCGACGCTCGACGACGAGGCGGCGCTGGAGGTGACCGCGATCCACTCCATCGCCCGGCAGCTGGAGCCGGGCACCGGACTGATGCGGCGGCCGCCGTTTCAGGCCCCGCACCACACCGCGAGCATAGCCGCGCTGGTCGGCGGCGGCAGCGGCCTGGCCCGGCCGGGATCGCTCTCCCTCGCGCACCACGGCGTGCTCTTCCTCGACGAGGCGCCCGAGTTCCCGGCCCGGGCACTGGAGACCCTCCGGCAGCCGCTGGAGGAGGGCACGATCACGATCGGGCGCAGCCGCGAGACGCTCACCTTCCCCGCTCGGGTGCAGCTGGTCCTCGCCGCCAACCCGTGCCCCTGCGCCAAGCCCGGCGGCGATCAGCAGTGCGAGTGCCTGCCGCAGGCGCGCCGCCGCTACCTGGGCCGGCTCTCCGGACCGCTGCTCGACCGGATCGACATCCACCTGCGCCCGCTCGCGCTGACCGCTGCCGAGCTGCTCGACACCGATCAGATCCGGGAGTCGTCGGCGACCGTCGGCGAGCGGGTCGTGACGGCCAGGGCAGCGGCGGCCGAGCGATGGCGGTCGGAGGGTTGGCTGGTCAACGCGGCGGCGACCGGCACCAAACTCAACGAACCACCGTGGCGCCTGCCGCTGTCGGCGACCCGCGACCTGCGCCACCGCATCGATCTGGGTCTCATCTCGGCTCGCGGCTACGTCCGCGTGCTGCGGTTGGCCTGGACCTTCGCAGACCTCGCCGGACGAGACCGGCCGACCAGCGACGACGTCAACGCCGCCCTCACCCTGCGAACAGGAGCAGCCCGATGATCGACAAGACCCGCCTCGCCCGGATCGCTCTCGGCAGCGTCGCCGAGCCCGGCAGTAAGGAACTCTTCCAGGCGGTCCAGGCACACGGCCCGGTCGAGGCACTCGATCGGATCATCCGGGGCACCGGCTCCCTCGGTGAGGGCGTGCTCGCCCGGCTCGGCAACGGCGATCCGTGGGAACTCGCGGCTCGCCGCCTGGAGCACGCCGACCGGACGGGCATGCGCATCGTCACGCCCGAGGACCCGGAGTGGCCGCCGCAGCTCGAGGACCTCAAGCTGATCAGCCGGGAGGGCGGTGACCGGATCGCCCGCGACACCTTCCCACCCCAGTGCATCTGGGTACGCGGACCGCTGACCCTGCTCGCCGCCTTCGAGAGATCGGTCGCGATCGTCGGCGCCCGGGCCAGCACCCCCTACGGCGACCACATCGCCGGTGATTTCGCCTTCACGCTCGCTGAGCAGGGCTGGACCGTCGTCTCCGGCGGCGCCTTCGGCATCGACGCCGCCGCGCACCGGGGTGCGTTGACCGCGGGCGGGGTGACCGCGGCGGTCCTCGCCTGCGGGCTCGACCGGGCCTATC
Organism: Allocatelliglobosispora scoriae; assembly: GCF_014204945.1. NCBI lineage: Bacteria > Bacillati > Actinomycetota > Actinomycetes > Micromonosporales > Micromonosporaceae > Allocatelliglobosispora > Allocatelliglobosispora scoriae. The sequence continues at coordinate 271,063 of NZ_JACHMN010000003.1, read as the reverse complement.
CGGTCGCGCACACCGGCCTCTTCGACCGGATCGCCGACGACGGGCTGCTGATCAGCGAGTGGCCGCCGGGTTCGATGGCCCACAAGCACCGTTTTCTCATCCGCAATCGGGTCATCGCCGCGCTGACCCGGGGCACCGTGATGGTGGAGGCGTCGGCGCGCAGCGGAGCCCGGCAGACGCTGGGCCGGGCCCGGCTGCTCGGTCGACGGCCGATGGTGGTGCCGGGCCCGGTGACCTCGGCCATGTCGGTCGGGTGCCACGAGGCGCTGCGGGTGGACGGTTTCCGGCTCGTCGCCAGCGTCGCGCAGGTGCTGGAGGAGGTCGGCCCGATCGGCCAGCTCTCGATCCCGGCGAGCGGTCCCGACCGTCTCCACGACGCGCTCGACGACCTCGAGAGGATGCTCGTCGACGCCCTGCCCGCCCGAGGTTCGGCCACCGCCGCCAAGCTCGCCCAGATCGCCGGTGTGCCGCTGCGAGCGGCGGCCGGACGCCTGCCGTCGCTCGTCACCAGAGGAGTCCTCGCGGAGTCCGAGGAGGGCTATCGTCTACCTCGATGAGCAGCACACGCGAGCGGCACGAGGCGCTGCCGCCGGACCTGCGGGACGCCGTCGACGACTTCGCCCGCCACCTCGGCATGGTGGCGGGCCGCTCGCCGGAGACGGTGCGCGCCTATGTCTCGGACGCGGTGCACCTGCTCGACTTCGCGGTCGGCCGGGGAGTCGCCGCGATCAGCGGGCTCGACCTCGGCGTGCTGCGGGCCTGGCTCGCCGTCCGGCAGAGCGAGGGTTCGGCGCGGACGTCGCAGGCGCGGCATACGGCGTCGATCCGCACCTTCACCGCCTGGGCCCGGCAGAACGGGCTCTCGACCGTGGATCCGGGGCTGCGGCTCGTCGGCCCGAAGGCGCATCGCGAGCTGCCCGACGTGCTGCGCCCCGAGCAGGCCGCCGCGCTCGTCACCGCCACGACGACGGCCGACGACCCGATCGCCCGGCGGGATCGCGCCCTCGTCGAGCTGCTCTACGCCACCGGCGCCCGGATCAGCGAGATCTGCGGTCTCCGGCTCGGCGATGTGGAGAGCAGCCGACGGGTCGTCCGGGTGCACGGCAAGGGCGGGCGCGACCGATCGGTGCCCTTCGGCACACCCGCCGCGGTGGCGATCGCCGACTGGCTGGAGCTGGGCCGTCCCGAGCTCGCCACCCCGGCCAGCGCCGACCTGCTGCTCCTCGGGGCGAAAGGCGGTCCGCTGCAGCCGGCCGTGGCCCGCCGGGTCGTGGCCGCGGCGGCGACCGCGGCGGGGGTGCCGCACACGTCACCGCACGGGCTCCGGCACGCGGCCGCCACCCATCTGCTGGAGGGCGGCGCGGATCTCCGCAGCGTGCAGGAGGTGCTCGGGCACGCCTCGCTCGCCAGCACACAGATCTATACGCATGTATCAGTTGAGCGGCTCCGGGCGGCCTATAAGCAGGCACATCCGCGAGCGTGAGGCGTCGCCGAACGGTTAAGATGGTCTATGCGAGAACTCTTCAGCATGGATCCCGGCGTCGCCCACCTCAACCACGGATCCTTCGGCGCCGTGCCGCTGCGCGTCCAGCGTGAACAGCAGCGCGTCCGCGATCTCGTCGAGTGGAACCCGATGGCCTTCTACGACCGCGACGGCGAAGCCCTCGTCGTCGACGCGCGCGATCGGCTCGCCGACTTCCTCGGCGCGGATCGGGAGGGCTGCGCCTTCGTCGCCAACGCCACGAGCGGCACCGCGATCGTGCTCAACACCATGGCGCTCGGCGAGGGCGACGAGGTCATCGTCACCGACCACCTCTACAACGCGGTGGGGGTGGCGCTCGACGAGCTGCGGCGGCAGCGGGGCGTGATCGTGACCACCGTGGCGATCGGGCTCGACGCCACCGACGCCGAGATCGTGGCGGCGCTGGTGTCCGCGGTGCGCCCTGGGCGTACCAAGCTGATGATCATCGACCACATCGCCTCCGCGACGGCCAAACTCTTCCCGATCACCGCGATCGCCGCGGCCCTTGCGGGCTCGGGCGTGGCGCTGCATGCCGACGCGGCCCACTCACCGGGCATGCTCTCGACCCCGGTCACCTCGCTCGGCGCGGACTTCTGGGTCGGCAACCTGCACAAGTGGGGTTACGCCCCCCGGGGCACCGCGCTGCTGCACGTGGCGCCGCAGTGGCGGGACCGGGTGACACCGGCGGTTCCGTCGCGGGGCGCCGTGCTCGGTTTCCCCGCCAGCGCCGAGCAGCAGGGCACCCGGGACGTGAGCGGCTGGATCGCCGCACCGGCCGGGACGGAGCTGCTCACCGAGCTCGGCGCCGCCTCCCGCGACCGCAACGTGCGGCTCGTCGCCGAGGGGCAGCGGGTCGTCGCCGAGGCGCTCGGCGTGACCCACCTGCCCGATCCCGGGCCCGAGGTGAGCATGCGCGTGGTCCCACTGCCGCCCGGCACCGCGTCGACCAGGGCCGACGCCAACGAGCTGCTCGGAAGGATCGCCCGCGAGCTGCACACCGAGGTCAACATCGCCGCCTGGAACGGCACCGGCCTGCTGCGCCTGTGCGGGCAGATCTACAACACCCCCGACGAGTACGCCGCCCTCGCCGCCGGCCTGCCCAAGCTGCTGTGACCGGCCGCCGACGCGCGGTCGGGGCAGGAGCCGGACCCGGCCGAGCCCGAGCAGGCTGAGCGGATCGAGATAGACCTCGCCCCGCCGAACGCCCCAGTGCAGGCAGGCTTCGACCGGGCAGCCCGCGTGCCCGCCCGCGAGTGCTCCGATCACCTCGCCGGCGCCGACGCTCGCACCGGCCGCGACGCTCGCCACCACCGGTTCGTAGGTGGTGCGCAGGCCGCCCGGGTGGGCGATGCTGACCACTCCCCGGCCGGCGAGGCGACCGGCGAAGACGACGACCCCGGCACCGGCCGCGACAACGGCCGCTCCCGCCGCGGCGGCGAGGTCGACGCCGCGGTGGCCGGGGAGCCAGGGCTCGGGCGGCGGGAAGAACTGCCGGACCACGGCGGGCGTGCCGCCGAGCGGCCAGCGGAAGCCGTCGTGGGGTGCCGGGGCACCGGCGAGGAGCAGCAGGACCGACAGCAGAAAAGACGTCATGCCCGGAGCTTCGTCCGGGCATGACGTGTGGTCGAGCTCCACACCCGCCCGGCTGTGGACAGCCGAGCCGTGTGGACAGCGGGCTAGATGTCGGCCGGCAGGGAGATGTCCGGCTTCTCCAGCTCCTCGATGTTGACATCCTTGAAGGTCATCACTCGGACATTCTTCACGAAACGCGCTGGGCGGTACATATCCCAGACCCACGCGTCGTGCATCTCCACCTCGAAGTAGACCTCGCCGTCAGAGTTCCGCACATGCAGGTCGACCTGATTGGCGAGGTAGAAGCGACGCTCCGTCTCCACCACGTAGGAGAATTGGCGGACGATGTCGCGGTATTCCCGATAGAGCTGCAACTCCATCTCGGTCTCGTACTTTTCGAGATCCTCAGCGCTCATCGCTCGTCCTCCATGCCAACATCTTCCCCCACACCCTCGCGTCCGGCACTCCGCTCCCAGAACGCCACGCCGACGGTACCCCGCGTGGCCGGGAAGCGCCCATCTGATGCCAATCGTGCCTCCTTAGACCGAGGCCGCAGCGACATTGGCGTAGGAACGCCGGTGCTCGGGGCAGGGCCCGTGCGCGCGAAGAGCGGCCATGTGTTCCGCCGTCGAATAGCCCTTGTGCTGGTCGAAGCCGTACTCCGGGTAGGTCTCGGCGAGCTCGACCATGATCCGGTCCCGGGTCACCTTGGCGAGGACGCTGGCACCGGCCACACATGCCGCGACCTGGTCACCCTTCCACACGGCGAGTCCGGGAACGCCCGCACCGTCCACCGGAAAGCCGTCGGTGAGGACGTAGTGCGGGCGTACGGTGAGGGTGGCGAGCGCGCGGCGGAGCGCGGCGAGGTTGCAGACCTGGAGCCCGAGCCGGTCGACGTCGCCGGGCGGGATCACCACGACGGCGGAGGCCGTCGCCCGGCGCTGCACCTCGACGAAGATCCGTTCCCGAGCCGCCTCGGTGAGCAGCTTGGAGTCGGTCAGGCCGGCGATCTCCCCGGCCTTGCCCTCCGGCAGCACCACGGCGGCGGCGACGAGAGGCCCGGCACAGGCGCCCCGCCCCGCCTCGTCGGCACCGGCCACCACCGCGAAGCCACGGCGGCGCAGCGCCCGCTCCAGGGCGTAGATGCCACCCTCGCGGCGCACGACCGTCCTGGGCGACGCCAGCATCTAGAGCACCTCATGTCTTGAAACACGCCGCAACACGTCGATCAGATCCAACGGGTAGTAGACCTCGTCGGTGCCCGCGAGCTCTGCCACCGTCCACCAGTGGTGCTTGTCGATGATATCCCGCTCGATCTCGTCGAACCCGGCCGTCGAGACCTCGAAGGAGTCGACCCGCAGCAGAAAGAACTCCTGCTCCTGGCGGTATCGGACGCCGTCGAAGGAGAAGCGGGCGACCTCGCGGTGGACCGGCTCGCCGAGCGCCGCCGGGTCGATGGCGAGACCGGTCTCCTCCATCAGCTCCCGGGCGGCCGCGACGCGCGGCTCTTCGCCCTCGTCGAGGCCGCCACCGGGGGTGAACCAGTAGGGCCGATCCGGCTCGGCCGGATCGGCTCCGTGGAAGAGCAGCACCCTGCCGAGCCCGTCGACGAGCAGCACCCTGGTGGCGCGGCGAGGGGTCTCAGTCATCGTGCGACCTAGCTGCCGGAGGTGGGCACGTCGTCGTAGGTCTCGGGGACCGTCAGCCAGGTCGCCCGGTCGAACGGCCAGAAGAGCACGAAGGCCCGGCCGACGACCTTGTCCTCGGCGATCGTGGCCGCGTTGAGGTCGGACTTGTTCTTGCGGTAGTTGGCGAGCGAGTCACCCGAGGCGGACCGGTGGTCACCCATCACCCAGAGGCGGCCCGGCGGGATCGTCACCTCGAAGTTCTCGGTCGCTGCCGGGTCGGTGACGCCGTCCTCGGTGAAGATGTAGGTCTCGTCGAGCGGCTTGCCGTTGATCATGATCCGGCCCTTGCCGTCGCAGCAGGTGACCTTGTCGCCGCCGACGCCGATGACGCGCTTGATGAAGTCCTTCTCATCGGGGTTCGAGCGCCAGCTCAACGGCGACTCGAAGACGATGATCTCGCCGCGGTGCGGCGAGCGGAAATCGTAGACGAGCTTGTTGACGAGCACCCGGTCGTCGATGTCGAGCGTGTGCTCCATCGACGGCGAGGGGATATAGAAAGTCTGCACGACGAACGCCCGGACCAGGAACGCGACCAATAGGGCCACGCCCAGCAGGATCGGGAGTTCCTTCCAGAATGAGCCGCCACTCTTCTTGGCGTGCTTACTGGGCTTCGTCTGCTCGTCAATCACGGCCGAAGCCTACGTGACTCACCTTTGAGCGCGCGGACCCGGCGCGCCGTCGCCCAGGGCAACATCACCGCGGCCCCGGCGAGCAGTGCACCCAGTGGTGCGGGGTCACCTGGACTGACCTGCCCAGATGCGTTCGCACGGCCGTCCGGGACCTTGGAAAACGTGTCTCCGACATCGAGACCATTCCATCGGCTGACGGGCCAGACGATGGAGAATGCGGGGCCGATCACATTCTCGATCGGGACCTGGCCCTGGCACCGGGAGTCCTGCGAGACGAGCCGGTGGTCGCCCATCACGAAGAGCATGCCCGGCTCGACGGTGACCTCGTCGAACGCGCGCGGTCCGCAGCGCCCCGGGGTCTTGGCGGTGTCGAGGTTGGCGTCCTTGGTGCTGGTGACATAGGGCTCGTCGATCGGGATGCCGTTGACATAGATCCTGCCCTTGACGTCGCAGCAGGAGACATGGTCGCCGGGGAGGCCGATGACCCGTTTGATGAAGTCCTTCTCCCCCGGCTGGCTGATGCCGACGAGGTCGCCGAGACCCCGACCGAGCCGGGTGAAGAAGCTCGAGTTGGGATCGACGGCGTTCTCCGGGACCCAGTTGTCGGGGCCCTTGAAGACGATGACGTCGCCGCGCTCGGGGTCGCCGAACTCGTAGGAGAGCTTGTTGACGATGACCCGGTCGTCGCGGCGCAGGGTGTCCTCCATCGATCCCGACGGGATGAAGAACGCCTGGAAGAAGAATGTGCGAACCAGCACCGCGAGCCCGAGCGCGATGATGAGCAGCAGGGGTATCTCCTGCCAGAGCGGCATCCTGCGCCCCCCGCGGCGCTTGCGCCGCCGGCCCCAGACCTCGCCCGTCACCGCTGCCGGCTCACGGGTGGCGAGGTCGCGCGATGGTTCGTCAGGGGTATCGGAGTAGTCGGTCCACCGCTGGGTCACCGGAGCACTGTAGGCCTTCGGCGGGTATTTGTGGAGTGCTCAAATGTAAAAAACGGATGGCCCCGTCTCGCGACGGCGGACCATCCGCTTTTTTACGACTAATGGGTCGTTCAGCTGACCTTGGCGTCGCGGAGTTCCTTGATCTTGGCCTTCTTGCCACGAAGATCACGCAGGTAGTAGAGCTTCGCGCGACGAACGTCACCGCGGGTCACGACCTCGATCTTGTCCAGCTGCGGGCTGTTGATCGGGTAGGTGCGCTCCACACCGACGCTGTAGCTGATCTTGCGGACAGTGAAGGTCTCGGTCAGACCCGAACCCTGCCGACGAAGGACGATGCCCTCGAAGATCTGGATGCGGGACCGGTTGCCCTCGACGACCCGGACATACACCTTCAGGGTGTCACCGGCGCGGAACCTCGGGATGTCGGTGCGGACCGATGCGGCATCGAGCACGTCCAGCGTATTCATCGCTGTGCTTCCTTAGCGGCTCATTGCATGCGACCAGCATGCAAAGCGAATATTACTGGCCCTCCAGCCACCCCGGGTGTCGCCTGGGTGTCCGGTGCAGGGCCCTCGTCCGCACGCGCGGAAGCGCGCCGCGAACGGCAACCTCATCACTCTGCCACACCCCGTGCGGGAACCTGAAATCCGCCCTGGGTGAGGGTGGCGACATCACGCTTGTCGAGCGTCGCCGGGTCCAGGTCCGCGATCAGGTCCGGCCTTCTCTCACCGGTACGCAGCAGAGCCTGATCCCGCCGCCACCGCGCGATCCGACCGTGGTCCCCCGAGCGCAGGATCTCGGGCACGTCGAGCTCCCGCCACGTCGCCGGCTTGGTGTACATCGGCGCTTCGAGCAGCCCGTGCGCGTGGGACTCGTCGGAGAGCGAGTCGGCGTTGCCGAGCACCCCCGGGATGAGCCGGGTCATCGCCTCCAGCATCACCAGCACGGCGACCTCGCCGCCGAAGAGCACGTAGTCACCGAGCGATACCTCGGTCACCGTCATCCGGGCCGACGCGTAGTCGATGACCCGCTGATCGATGCCCTCGTAGCGCCCGCAGGCGAACAGGAGGTGCTCCTCGACCGCCAGCTCGTGCGCCAGGGCCTGGGTGAAGCGCACGCCCGTCGGCGCGGGGACGACGAGCCGGGTGTGCGGCTTCGCCAGCGTGTCGAGCGCCTCGCCCCACGGTTCGGGCCGCATTACCATCCCGGCCCCACCCCCGTAGGGCGAGTCGTCGACGGTCTTGTGCACGTCGTAGGTCCACCGCCGCAGGTCGTGGACCTCCAGCTCCAGGCGTCCCTCGGCGCGGGCCTTGCCGAGCAGGGAGAGCTCCAGCGGGGCTAGATAGTCCGGGAAGATCGTGACGACGTCGACGCGCATGTCACAGATCCAGCAGCCCGTCGGGCGGATTGATGACGACCCGACCACCCGCGATGTCGACGGTCGGCACCATCGAGGTGACGAATGGCAGCAGCACGATGCGCCCGTCGGACCAGGTGATGACGAGCAGGTCGGACGCGGGAGCGTGGTCGATGCGAACAATCTTGCCGACATGCTCGCCCTCGACCGTGACGACGTCGAGCCCGACCAGCTGGAAGTCGTTGAACTCGTCGGGATCCTCGGGCGCCTCGATCTCGGCGACGTCGAGCCAGAGCAGTGTCCCCCGCGCGTCCTCGGCCGCGTTGCGGTCCGGGATCTCGGCGAAGACGGCGAGCAGCCGGCCCTGGTGCCAGCGACCCGACTCCAGCTTCAGGGTGCGCCCCGCGATGGGGTCGGTGAAGTACACCGACCCCATCGTGAAGCGCTGCTCGGGAGAGTCCGTCCGCATGTCCACGACAACCTCGCCGCGTACGCCGTGCGGTCGGATGATCTTGCCGACGACCAGGCGGGAAGTGTCAGGCGTCGACGATGTCAACGCGCAGTCCCTTACCGCCCACCGAGCCGATCACCTGGCGCAGCGCGCGCGCAGTGCGCCCGCCGCGACCGATGACCGTGCCCAGGTCCTCGGGGTGCACGCGCACCTCGAGGCGCGCACCGCGGCGCGCGTCGACGAGACGCACCCGGACATCGTCCGGGTGCTCCACGATGCCTTTGACCAGGTGCTCCAGCGCGGGCCGGAGCGCTCCGTCAGGCTTGCTGCTACTCGGCGGCGTCCGCAACCGGGGCCTCCTCGGCCTTCACCTCGGCCGGAGCGGCCTCGGCCTTGGGCTCGGCGGTCTTCTTCTCTGCCTTCTTCGGAGCGGTCTTCACCGGCGTGGCCTCGACCAGCCCGGCGGCGGCCTTCGACTCGAGCTCGTAGCGCGAGATGCGGCTCGGCTTCTCAGCCTTGACGAGCAGCGGCGGCGGGGCCGGCAGGCCCTTGTACTTCTGCCAGTCGCCCGTCTTCGAGAGAATGGCGATGACAGCCTCGGTCGGCTGCGCACCCACGGAGAGCCAGTGCTGCACGCGGTCGGACTTGACCTCGATCAGCGACGGCTCCTCCTTCGGGTGGTAGACACCGATGAACTCAATCGCCTTGCCGTCACGCTTGACGCGTGAGTCGGCGATGACGATGCGGTACTGCGGGTTGCGGATCTTGCCCATCCGCAGAAGCCGGATTTTGACGGCCACGTGTGTTCGCTCCTGTTGCGATAAGGGTTGAGCGTCGTCACCCCGCGTGGGGATACGGCGATCGGCGCTCGTGGACTCGGTCAGCGCCACCGGAAGTTAGAGGGCAGCCAATAGCGCACCGATTACCAGTGGTCCATTCTGCCATGCCGCCCCGGAACGGACGAACCGCCCTGCCCGTGGCGTTCGTTACCGATCATTGGTACCACCTGGCCACCATTACTACTTGCAATCTTGAAACCGCTTCGGTAACGTCCGGGAAGTCGAAATCAGGCACTGCAGCCGGTCGTAAATTGGCCCTCCGCCTGTCCGGGCAGGCATACCCAGGAGAAGGTCCTCCTCAGTCGCAATGGCCGCACCACCGACACCAGGAGAAGGCACGTGAACACCCCCGCACCAATCAGTCTCGAGGCTCTCGCGCGAAAGACGGAGAAGCTGGACGAGAATGACCGCACCATGAGCGACATCATCGACGAGCTGGTCGAGACCCAGCGCGAGCAGACTGCGACCCTCGGCCGCCACAGCACCATGCTGACGAGCCAGGCGAAGGTCCTCGACCAGCACACCGCCACGCTCGCGAGCCAGGCGAAGGTCCTTGATCAACACACCGCCACGCTGGCGAGCCACGGCAAGGTCCTCGACCAGCACACCGCCACGCTCGCGAGCCACGGCAAGGTCCTCGACCAGCACACCGCCACGCTGGCAAGCCACGGCAAGGTCCTCGACCAGCACACCGCCACGCTGGCAAGCCACGGCAAGGTCCTCGACCAGCACACCGCCACGCTGGCAAGCCACGGCAAGGTCCTCGACCAGCACACCGCCATGCTCGAGAGTCAGGGCGCGACCCTCACGCACCACACCAAGCTGCTGGGAGATCAGGCCCAGTTCAACGAACGGCAGGACGCCTTCAACGCCGCGATCGAGTCGAAGGTCGCGACGGTGCTCAGCAGGCTCGACGTGATCCTCACGCGGCTACCGGAGCAACGGCCGGCCTAATAGCGCGGTGCCCCGCCCCAGGTGCGGGGGGCGGGGCACCGTCACCTCAAGACTCAGTAAGAGCGGGCCAGGATCGCCATCAGGTCGGGCTCGTCCTGCGACGCGGGCACGGAACCATCGGCGCGGTAGAGGCAGCGCACGGTGACCGCCTCGGCGTTGGCCCGAGCCTCGCCCTCGACACCGACGGCCGACCACGGCAGCCGGGCCCAGCCGGTCGCCGCAGCGGCGAGTGCATCATCCAATGTAGAGACGTCGGCGGTCCGCGACTCGCGGAACTCCAGCGCGCTGTCGTAGAGCGCCTTCTGGTCCTGCTCCAGGGCGGCCGTCGCGGCACCCACGAGCTCGGCGAGGGCGAGCGGCGTCTTCGAGCCGTCGGTACGGCGTACCAGCACGACCTGACCGTTGGCCAGGTCGCGGGGTCCCACCTCGACCCGCAGCGGGATGCCCTTGAGCTCGGCGTCGACGGCCCGGCGGCCGAACGGCGTGTCGACCCGGTCGTCGAGCTTGGCCCGGACCCCGACGGCGAGCAGGTCCTCATAGACCGTCCTGGCGGCCGAGGTGACCGATCCGTCGGTCTCCTTGACGACCGTGACCAGCACCTGGGTCGGTGCGAGCAGCGGCGGGATGCGCAGGCCGTTGTCATCGCCGTGGCACATGATGAGCCCGCCGACCATCCGGGTCGAGGTGCCCCAGGAGGTGGTCCACGCGTGCTCGCGGCTGCCGGTCGACGAGGAGTAGGTGATGTCGAACGCCTTGGCGAAATTCTGCCCGAGCTCGTGCGACGTGCCCATCTGCAGGGCCTTGCCGTCGCCCATCATCGCTTCGAGCGTGTAGGTGCTGGTGGCACCCGCGAAGCGCTCACGGTCGGTCTTGCGGCCGACGACCACGGGGATGGCGAGCAGCTCGCGCATGTGGCGCTCGTAGACCTCGTGGTGGATCCGCAGCGTGTAGTCCTTGGCGTCGGCCTCGGTGGCGTGCGCCGTGTGGCCCTCCTGCCAGAGGAACTCGCTGGTGCGCAGGAAGAGCCGGGGGCGCAGCTCCCAGCGGACCACGTTGGCCCACTGGTTGAGCAGCAGCGGCAGGTCGCGGTAGGAGTCGACCCACTTCGCCATGAACTCGCCGATGACCGTCTCGCTGGTGGGGCGCACGACGATCGGCTCCGCGAGCGGTTTGCCGCCACCGTGGGTGACGACCGCCAGCTCCGGCGAGAAGCCCTCGACGTGCTGCGCCTCGCGCTTGAGGTAGCTCTCGGGGATGAAGAGCGGGAAGTACGCGTTCTCCGCACCGGTGACCTTGATGCGGGCGTCCATGTCCGCCTGCATGCGCTCCCAGATGGCGTAGGCGGTCGGCCTGATCACCATGGTCCCGCGCACAGGGCCGTTGTCGGCCAGCTCGGCCTTGGCGATCAGGTCTTGGTACCAGCGGGGAAAGTCTTCCGCTCGGGGAGTGAGCACGCGTGCCATGAGGAGCAATCCTACCCGTGCAGTTGATCATCGATGAAGGGCAACCTCGCGCCGGGGCGTGCCGTGTCAGCATATGAACCCACTTCACTAGCTGACGGCAGGGAAGATGACCGACGTCGAGACGTTCGACGCGTTCTACCGGGGCACTTCGCAACGGTTGACGCGGTACGCCTACGGCCTCACCGGCGACCCCGGGGAGGCACAGGATCTGGCGCAGGAGGCGTACGCCAGGGCTTGGCAACGCTGGCGCCGCCTGCGGGCCTATGACGACGCGGAGGCGTGGCTGAGGCTGGTGGTGAACCGGCTCGCCCTGGACAGATGGCGACGGTTGCGGGTGCGGCGGGCCGCTGCGGCATCCCATCCGCCGACCCCGGCGGTGGAGCCGCCCTCGGAGGAGACCGTGCTCCTGGTGGCCGCGATGCGCGGCCTCCCCTTCGAGCAGCGGCAGGTGCTCCTGCTGCATCACCTGATGGACCGGTCGTTGGCGGAGATCGCCGACGAGACCGGCACGAACGTCAACACCGTCAAGTCCCGGCTGCTGCGGGGACGGGCCGCTCTCGCTGAATCCCTCTCCGACCTCAAGCCCCGCACGCACACAGGGGGACGCCATGACCGCTGATCTCGATCCCTTCTTCGCGGCACTCCGCCAGGACGCTGACGCCGTGCCGACCGGCGTACCGGCGGTGGCGAGGCGCCGGGGGCGAAGCCGGACCCTCCGGACGGTCGCAGGCGCCGCTGCCGGCGTACTGGTGCTGGTCGGGGGTGTGGGTGTGGCCGTGCGCGGCGGATCCGGCAGCGACCCGGACATCGCGCCACAGCCCGTGGCGAGCCACTCGGTCCCCGGCCCGGTCATCCCGTTCGGTTCGCTGCGGCAGGTCGGCGAGGCGGTGACGGTGGACGGCCCCACTCGCGTCACGACGATCCCGACCACCGCCGACCGGGCGTTCGTCGGCCGGCAGACGGAGGACGACGGGAAGCTGACCGTTACCGCGATCAATCTGAGCAACGGCAGGGTGGCGTGGGGCCCGAAGACGATCGGCACCTTCGGCGACGCGGCATTCGTCAGCTGGCACCCGAGGTACGTCATCGCCAGCGGCCGCCACGACGCCGGTGTCCGGCCCGACGGCTCCGTCACCGTCCTCGATCAGAAGAACGGCAAGGTGTTGATGCGAGTCGACGTCAACAACTTCGAGGAGGACCACGTGATCATCGGCGAATCGCTGATGATCATCGATTCTCGACTCGACCGGACGATTCGCGCCTACGACCTCGCCACCGGCAAGGTCCAGTGGTCGCTGCCCGACGGGGGCAACCCGACGGTGCACCTGATGGCGGACAGCAGCACCGCTGCGATGGGTGACGTCAACAGCAATCGAGGCCGATTCTCCCCCGGGGCGGACTTTGGTTTCACGCGGATCGTGCAGGTCACCACCGACGGCACGGCGATCGTGCGCAATGCCCGTACGAGCGCGGAGGTCAGCCGCCACCCGAAGGCGGCCGACCCGGCCGGCCAGGATGCGCACGATGAGATGCTCACCATCGACGGCGTGCTCTACACCAGCAGGATCAACGCGACGGCCGTGATCCGCGCCACGGATCTGCGCCCGGGTGGGGCCACGCGGCAGCTCTACACGAACGACGCCGCCAGCGCCCACAGCCTGACCCCGTGTGGCACCGGCAGGCTCTGCTTCACCGAATTCGCCGAGGGAGACCGGTCCGGGAAATACGGGCTCACCTCGATCAGCACCACCGACGGCAAGGTGGCGTGGCGGCGCAACGTCGAGTCGCGAGACCTCAGGACCGTTAACGGGCTGCTGCTGGTCAGCATCTCTCCCGGTCAGAGCGACATGGTGAGCACGGTGACCGACAGCGACGGCCGGGAGGTGCTCAGTGCCGAGGGGCGCAGGGGCGACGCCTACTGGCTCGACACCAACGCCTTGATCATCTTCCGCGGCTTCGGCAAGAACGGCTACGAGGTCTTCGCCACCTCGCCGATAGCGGCCGACCCGGTGCTGCTGGGGGAGGTGGATGGCGTGGGCGAATGCGGCTGGAACACCACACACCTGATCTGCGTCGCCAGCGGGCAGATCAAGGTGTGGGGCTTCACGAAATGATCGGCTAGACCACGATCCGGCCGCGCAGCACGATCCGGGCCGGGGCCTGCACGACACGCAGGTCCCGGCGCGGGTCCTCGGGGTAGACGACGAGGTCGGCGAGACCCCCCTCGACCAGCCCGGGGAAGCGCAGCCACTCCCGCGCGCCCCAGCTCGCGGCGGCGAGAACCTCCAGTGTGGACATTCCGGCCGCCTGCAGCCGCAGCATCTCCTGCGCGGCCTGCCCGTGCGGGATGCCGCCGCCGGCATCGGAGCCGACGAAGATCGGCACGCCCGCCTCATGGGCCTGCGCCACCACCGACGGGAACCGGTCACGCAGCGCGAGCATGTGCTTGGCGTAGCCGGGGAACTTCTCCGCCGCCCGCGACGCGATCCCGCCGAACGTCTCAATGTTGATCATCGTCGGGACCAGCGCGGTCCCCCGCCGGGCCATCTCGTCGATGTCGTCCGTGGCGAGTCCGGTGCCGTGCTCCACACAGTCGATCCCGGCCCGCACGAGCGTGGCCACCGACTCCTCCGCGAAGCAGTGGGCGGTGATCCTGGCTCCCGCCGCGTGCGCCGACGCGACGGCACTCGCCAGCGTGGCGGTGTCCCAGGCGGGCGCGAGATCGGCGGCGTCCCGGTCGAGCCAGTCCCCCACCAGCTTCACCCAGCCGTTGCCCGCGGCGGCCTGCGTCGCGACCTCCGCCGCGACGCCCTCGGCGGGCACCTCCACCCCGATGTCGCGCAGATAGCGCTTCACTGGTGCGACATGCCGCCCGGCCCGGGCCAGCCGAGGCAAATCAAGATCAAAATCCAGCTCCGGGTACGCCAGCGGCGACCCCGCGTCCCGCAACGCCAGCACCCCCGCCGCCCGGTCGATCAGGGCCAGCTCCCGAGCCTGCGCGATCTCGACGACCGGGGCACCACCCGGTGCGATGCCGATGTGGCAGTGCGCGTCCACGAGCCCCGGCAGGATGAAGCCGCCATCGGATACCGTCGTCGCACCCGCCACCGGGGCAAACGTCACCCGGTCCCCGACCAGCCACAGGTCGCGTACCTCGTCGTCGGGGAGCACCACGCCGCGAAAATGCAGAGCCGTCACGCTGACATGAGATCACACCAAAAAGCCGCAACTCTTCAAGAGTTGGTGCTTCAGGCCGCCAGGCCTTAACACCAACTCTTGAAGAGTTGCGGCTCCGAGGACTACTTGTCGCGCTTCATGATCTTGCTGAAGTCGAGCTTCGGGGGCTTGAAGCCGCCCTCGAGCTGCTGCAGCGCGGCCGGGTCCAGGCCCGGGGGGAGCTGCGGCATTCCCGCGGGCATCCCCGGCAGGCCACCGCGACCGCCGCCGGAGTAGTTGCCGCCCTTGGTGCCCTTGCGCTTGTTCTTCGGCGACTTCGTGGCCTTGCGCCGCCCGCCGGGCAGGCCCATCGCGCCGCCCATCTGCTTCATCATCTTCTGCGCGTCGACGAAGCGGTTGAGCAGCTGGTTGACGTCCATCACGGTCACGCCGGCGCCGTTGGCGATGCGCAGGCGCCGCGAACCGTTGATCAGCTTGGAGTTGGCGCGCTCGGCCGGGGTCATCGACCGGATGATCGCAGCGACGCGGTCGAAGTGCTTGTCGTCGAGCTCGGCGAGCTGGTCCTTCATCTGGCCCATGCCGGGCATCATCGAGAGCATGTTGGCGATCGGGCCCATCCGCCGGATCGCGGTGAGCTGCTCGAGGAAGTCCTCCAGCGTGAACTGCTCGCCACCGAGCAGTTTCGACGTCATCTTCTCCTTCTGCTGATCGTCGAAGGCCGCCTCGGCCTGCTCGATCAGCGTCAGGACATCGCCCATGCCGAGGATGCGGCTCGCCATCCGGTCGGGGTGGAATACGTCGAAGTCCTCCATCTTCTCGCCGGTGGAGGCGAAGAGAATCGGCTGGCCGGTGACGTGGCGCACGGAGAGCGCGGCACCGCCTCGGGCGTCACCGTCGAGCTTGGAGAGGACCACGCCGCTGATGCCGACGCCGTCGCGGAACGCCTCGGCGGTCGCGACCGCGTCCTGGCCGACCATCGCGTCGATGACGAAGATGACCTCGTCGGGGTTGACCGCGTCGCGGATCGCGGCGGCCTGGGCCATCATCTCGGTGTCGATGCCGAGTCGGCCGGCGGTGTCGACGATGACGATGTCGCGCATGGTGCGCTTGGCGTGCTCGATCGACTCGCGGGCGACGGAGACCGGGTCGCCGACGCCGTTGCCCGGCTGCGGTGCGAAGACCTCGACATCGACCCGCTTGCCGAGCACCTGGAGCTGGTTGACGGCGTTGGGGCGCTGGAGGTCACACGCGACGAGGAGCGGCTGGTGGCCCTGCGCCTTGAGCCAGCGCGCGAGCTTGCCCGCGAGAGTGGTCTTGCCGGAGCCCTGCAGACCCGCCAGCATGATCACCGTAGGCGGCTGCTTCGCGAACTGCAGCCGGCGCGACTCGCCGCCGAGGATGCCGATGAGCTCCTCGTGCACGATCTTGATGATCTGCTGCGCGGGGTTGAGCGCCTGGGAGACCTCGGCACCGCGCGCGCGCTCCTTGAGGGCCGCGACGAAGCTCTTGACCACCGGCAGGGCGACATCGGCCTCCAGCAGCGCCATCCGGATCTCGCGGGCGGTGGCGTCGATATCGGCATCGGTGAGCCGGCCCTTGCCGCGCAGCTTCGTGAAGATGCCGGAGAGCCGGTCGCTCAAGGTGTCAAACACAGCTTAAGTCCCAAATGTCGGAAGGCAAGAAGACCTGATAGGGGCCAGGCCAAGGGTATCCCACGGTCGAAAGATCACGCAGTTTGCGGGAAGTCACCCTCGCTGTAGGGGCTATTACCCAGAAACGGCACGATCATGACGTGGGGAACGCCGCCCGGACCACCGACTCCGCCGCCGCCCGATCGACATCCGGTGGCAGGTAGAACGCGTCCACCACCGAGGAGCCGAGGGTCGAGACCCGAGCCGCCCGGACATCGACACCGGCATCCGCCAGCGCCGACGTGACCCGATAGAGCAGGCCGGGAGCGTCGACGGTACGCAACTCCAGGATCACCGCGTCGGTCGCGCCCTCGTGCCACATCAGGGCGGGCTCACCGGCGCCCGGCACACTGCGGACCACCCGGTGTGACGGCGGCGGCAGCTGGCCCAGGGCGGCCCGGCGCAGGTCCGCGCGGAGCGCGACGAAGTCGACCTCGCCACCGAAGCGCGGCGCGACGACCCAGTGCAGCAGCGCCCGGCCGTCGATCGTCACCGAGTCGGCGGCCATCACGTCCAGCCGGTGCGTCGCCAGCGAGCCCGCCACCGAGGCGAAGAGGCCGGTCCGGTCGGCGGCGGCGATGCTCACGCGGCTCTCGTCGCAGATCACCACCGGCAGCTCGCCGATGAGCAGGGCCGGGTCGGGTGCGGGCGGCGCGGGCAGCGGGGAGCCTTTCATCACCGAGCGGGTCGTGGTGAAGAGCTCGTCGATCAGGCTCGCCTTCCACGGCGACCAGGCGGCCGGCCCCGTCGCGACCGCGTCGGCCTTGGCGAGCGCGTGCAGCAGTTCGAGCCTCTCGACCGTGCCGACGGCGTCGACGACGGTGGCGATCGTCGCCGGATCGCTCAGGTCGCGGCGGGTGGCGACATCGGGGAGCAGCAGGTGGTGGCGTACCAGGAACTCGATCGTCGCCACGTCGTCAGCCGGCAGCCCCACGCGGGCCGCGATCGCCGCGGCGATCGGGCGACCCACCGTCGAGTGATCACCCGGCAGGCCCTTGCCCACGTCGTGCACGAGCGCGCCGAGCAGGAGCAGGTCTGGCCGGGCCACGTCGCGCAGCGACTTGCCCGCCTCCGCCGCCGCCGCGACCAGGTGCTGGTCGAGCGTGAAGCGATGCACCGGATTGTGCTGGGGCGCGCCACGCAGGCGCCCCCACTCCGGCAGCCAGGTGGTGACCAGCCCGAACCGGTCGCAGGCGGTCCAGGTGGGGGTCAGGCCAGAGCCGGAACCGAGCAAGGACATCAGCGCGGTACGCGCACCGTCCGGCCACGGCACCGGAAGGGCCGGCACGTGGCTGGACAACCACTCCAGGGTGGCCCGCGCGATCGGCAGCCGAGCGTGCGCGGCGGCGGCGGCGACGCGCAGCGAAAGGGCGGGGTCGGGTCGCGGGGTGACCGCCGAGCGGGCGAGCACCACCTCCCCGTCGAACTCGACCACGTCGGCCGCGAGCGGCAGCCGCTCGGGTTTGCGAACGGCACCGCCCCGCCGCAGATCGGCGCGGAAGCGGTGCACGGAGCGCCACGCGTCCTGCAGCGTCCACGCGATGGTGGCGGCGTCGGTGGCGACCCGGCGCAGCAGCGCGTCCCCGTCGGCGAGGCCCAGTGCCTTGGCGACGATGGCGCGCTCGTGCGCGACGAGCCGGTCGAGCTTGCGTCCGGCGGACAGGTGCAGCGCGTCGCGGACATCGAGGATGCGGGTCTGCGCGGCCCGGACCGCCGGCGGCAGCGCGTCGGCGATCCCGGCCCGGCCGATGCCGCGCAGGACGCCGACGTCACGCAGGCCCCCCGCGGCCTCCTTGAGATCGCCTTCGAGCAGGTGGGCCAACTCGCCGTGCTGCACGTAACGTGCCTCGGTGAGCTCGCGCAGCCGGGAGAGCTGCATGACCGCCGTGCGCCGCCAGAGGTCGAGCGCCGCCGGTTGCAGGGTGGCGAGCAGCGACGGGTCGCCGCAGAGGTGGCGCAGGTCGACGAGGCCGAGGGCGACCTTCGAGTCGTCGTGCGCGGCGGAGAGGGTCTCGGCGATCGTGCGCACCGAGTGGTCGAGCCCGCGGCGGGAGTCCCAGATCGGGTACCACAGCTTGCTGGCGAGCTCGTCGATGCCGAAGACCCCGGAGTGGAGCAGGATCAGGTCGACATCGCTGTGCGGGGAGCATTCGCGGCGGCCCAGACCGCCCACCGCGACGAGCGCGACGCCCTTCGGCAGGCCCGCGCCCTCGGTGGCGGTGTCGACGACACCGCGCAGCCAGCTGTCGAGCCAGGTGGCCCGCAGCTCCCGGGCGACCGGTCCGATGCCGGTCGGCATGGTCGGTCGGAGGGAGGCGGACGGCGCCGCACGTGGATCACGTGCGGCGCCGTTCGTTGATTCAGTCATCTGCTACAGCGCGTCGATGCCGCGCTCGCCGGTGCGGACCCGGACCACCTCGGAAACCTCGGTGACCCAGACCTTTCCGTCGCCGATCTTGCCGGTACGGGCGGCGGCCACGATGTTGTCGACCACCTTCTCCACCTCCAGCTCGTCGGTGACGACCTCGATGCGGATCTTCGGGAGGAACTCGACGGTGTACTCGGCACCCCGATAAACCTCGGTGTGACCCTTCTGCCGTCCGTACCCCTGGACCTCGCTGACGGTCATCCCAGCCACGCCCAGCGTCTGCAGTGCTTCTTTCACTGCATCCAGCTGGTAAGGCTTGATGACGGCGGTGACCAGCTTCATGCTCAATCCCTCCATCTTGAGGACCTTATCCGGACACCTTCTCGGATGCCGGAGCCGACTCCTCGACCTCGGCCGGAGCCGACGCCTTCGGGGTCGCAATACCGGCCAAGGCGAAGGCGCCGCTGCTGCCGCCGGCCGTCGTGAAGTCGTACGCGCTCTCGGAGTGCTCGGCGACGTCGATGCCGTCCAGCTCCGCCTCGGGCTTGGTCCGCAGACCGATGGTCTTGCTGATCAGCCAGCCGAGGATCAGCGCGACCGCGAACGAGTAGACCGAGACGATCGCGCTGCCCTCGAACTGACGGAGCAGCTGGTCCCAGCCACCACCATAGAAGAGGCCGTTGCTCGCGCCCAGGATCTTCTCATCGGTGATCCACGAGTTGACGAAGTCGTTCGCGAAGAAACCGATCGAGAGCGAACCGATCCAGCCGCCGACGAAGTGGACGCCGACCACGTCGAGCGAGTCGTCGTAGCCGAACTTGTACTTCAGGCTGACCGCGAGCGCGCAGACCGCGCCGGCGATGAGGCCGACGACCACGGCGGCCCAGGGCGAGATGAAGCCACAGGCCGGGGTGATCGCGACGAGACCCGCGACCGCACCCGAGGAGGCACCGACCAGGGTCGGCTTGCCGTCGCGGATCCACTCGACCAGGATCCAGCCGAGCAGTGCGGCGGCCGTGGCGACCTGGGTGTTGATGAACGCGACCGCGGCGGTGCCGTCAGCCGTGAGCTCGGAGCCCGCGTTGAAACCGAACCAGCCGAACCAGAGCAGACCGGCACCCAGCGCCACGAACGGCACGTTGTGCGGCTTCATCTTCTCCTTGGGCCAGCCGATGCGCTTGCCGAGCACCAGAGCGAGGCCGAGGGCCGCCGCACCGGCGTTGATGTGAACCGCGGTTCCACCGGCGAAGTCCAGAGCGTGGATCTTGGCGCCGATGAAGCCGCCGCCCCACACCCAGTGCGCGACCGGAACGTAGACCAGCGTGAACCAGCCGAACGCGAAGACCAGCCAGCCGGCGAACTTGGTCCGGTCGGAGACCGCACCGCTGATCAGCGCGACCGTGATGATGGCGAACATCATCTGGAAGGCGATGAAGACGTAGGTCGGGATGCCCGTCGACGCGCCACCGGCGACCCAGAACTCGCTGAAGGTCGTCGAGGTCTCGCCACCGAGGTAGGTGGTCGGGTTGCCGATGTAGGCGTTGAGGTCGGCGTTGTCGTTCACACCGAAGGCGAACGTGAAGCCGTAGATCAGCCACAGAATCGAGATGAGCCCGATGCACGAGAAGCTCATCATCATCATGTTAAGAACGCTCTTGGACCGGTTCAGACCGCCGTAGAAGAAGGCGAGTCCCGGCGTCATGAGCAACACAAGTGCGGTCGACACGAGCAGCCAGGTGGTATTCCCGGTGTCGATCGTCGGCACGTCATCCAGGAGCAGCACGCTGCCCTCCTAAGTGTGTGAGGTCCTCCGGCCGGCGGGGGCGGCACTGCCGGTGCGCCGGTTGTTGAGGCAGGATTCCGTCCGCGTGTTTCGCGCATTCGCGTTGCGCGGTTTCATCTCCATGACGATCTGTTTCCAACGTGTGAAGAAACCTTCACCAAGCCCCAAAAAGCGCACGGCAGCCGACACCGCCACCAGGACAAACACCACAATTACGCCAACTGAACCAACACGGGTCACCGTCGAGACGAACTAAAAGACGGCCGACCCCCTCAGGGTCACCCCGGGGGTCGTTTGGCGGGGATCGACCCGCGACGGGATCAAGCCTGACCGCCCAGAGCGGGTCGATCCCCGCCAAACGACCCGAAGCGCAAGCACTAACGAAGAGCGTGCTCCAGCGTGTAACGCTCGTAATCCAGCAGCCGCAAGTCCCGCAACGGCCGACGCAGATGGCCCTTGTTCACGATCCGCACAAACGCCGGGTCCCCGGAAGCGGCCATCCGCCGAATGCCCTCGACGTGATCCACGATCCGCTTCCGGATCGTCCGCACCAGCCGATGCCGGTCCCGCGGAATCAGCCCGTAGGCGTCCGCGAACAACCGCAGCCGCCGCGGCCGATCCGGCCGGTGCCACCCCAGCGTCACCGAGTCCCGGTCGCTGAAGAGCGGCACCCACGTCCAGGCGGCATAGGAGACGTCATAGATCCGGGACCCCGGCGAGGCGAGATCGAAATCGATCATCGCGAGCGTGCCGTCCGGCCGCCAGATCACGTTGTGCGGTGCGGCGTCGTGGTGGCAGATCACCTCGGCGTCGGGCGGCGGCGGCCCGAAGGAGCGCCACACGCTCCCCATGGGCTGCCGGAACCCGGCCTGCGCGTCGTGGAACATCCGCAGCATCGTGGCGACCGTGACGAGCGCCTCGTCGGTCACCCAGTGCGGCTTGAGCGGATACTCCCCGCACTCGCCGGAGAGGTAGGACAGGACCTCGCGGCCCTGCGTGTCCATGCCGAGGGCGCGCGGCGACCCGGTGAAGCCGGAGAGCTCGAGGTGGCGCAGGAGCGCGTGCACGGCCGGTGTCCACGGGCCCACGTTGCGGCGAACCGTGTCGCCGACGCGGACGACGGTGCTGACATTCCCGCCGCGCAGCGGGATCTCGAGCTCGGAGTCCACAGTCACGCGTCGCCCAGCAGCGCGTTGACGAAGGCTTCGGGCTCGAACGGGGCCAGATCGTCGGGGCCCTCACCGAGCCCGACGAGCTTTACCGGGATCCCAAGCTTGCGCTGCACAGCGATGACGATACCTCCCTTGGCGGTCCCGTCCAGCTTGGTCAGGACCACGCCGGTGACGTCGCAGACCTCGGTGAAGACGCGTGCCTGCTCAAGGCCGTTCTGCCCGGTGGTGGCGTCAAGGATGAGCAGGGTTTCTCCGACTGGTCCGTGCTTCTCGACGACCCTTTTGACCTTGCCGAGCTCATCCATTAGGCCGATCTTGTTCTGCAGGCGGCCCGCGGTGTCGATCAGCACCGTGTCGACGCCGTCCTCGGTGCCCCGGCGCACGGCGTCGAACGCGACAGCTGCGGGGTCACCGCCCTCGGGGCCGCGGACGACGGAGGCGCCCACCCGGCTGCCCCAGGTGGCGAGCTGGTCGGCGGCGGCCGCCCGGAAGGTGTCGGCGGCGCCGAGCACCACGGTGTGGCCGTCCGCCACGAGCACGCGGGCGATCTTTCCGCAGGTGGTGGTCTTGCCTGCGCCGTTGACACCGACGACGAGGATCACCGCGGGCTTGCCGTCCTTGGGGGTGGCGGCGAGGCTGCGGTCCATGCCCGGGTCGAGGGCGGCGATCAGCTCGTCGGCGAGCATGGTCCGCAGCTCGGTCGCGGTCCGCGTGCCCTGGATCCGCGTACGCTCCCGCAGCTTCGTCACGATCTGCCCGGTCGCCTCCACGCCGACGTCGGCGCCGATGAGGCTCTCCTCGATCTCGTCCCAGGAGTCGTCGTCGAGGTGGTCGCGCGAGAGCACGGCGAGCAGGCCGCGGCCGAGGGCGTTCTGCGAGCGGGCGAGCTTGGCCCGCAGCCGGACCAGCCGCCCCGCCGTGGGCTCCGGCACCTCGATGGCGGGTGGAACCTCGATGGCGGGTGGCGCCTCCACCGCGGGCGGCACCGTGACCGCGGGCGGAACCTCGGCGGTGGCCGGACGCTCCGCCGCGGGCGCCTCGACGGCTCCGGGCTGCTCCGATGGGGGCAGTGCGGTGCGGCGGCGGCGTGCGACCAGGAGCGCGGTACCGAGCGCGAGCAGCAGTACCACCACAGCGATGACGAGGTATTCCATCGGGACATCCTCTCAGATGCCCGGCTGTGACACAGATCCCGCTTCCGCCCGGTGTCCCGCCCCCGAACTGGTCGCGGCGCTCTAAAGTTCGTGTTCTGTGACGAGACCGACTTCGGTCACCCAGTGCAGCGAGGTGGCGGCCCGATGACAGACCCCAGGACAGACCCGATGATCCCGGACGCGGCGGGCGAGAGCCCGGGATTCCTGCTTTGGCGGGTCACCCTGCGCTGGCAGCGCCGGATGACGGCGGCGCTGGCGCCGCTCGGTCTCACCCATGCGCAGTTCGTGCAGCTCATGGCCGTGTGGTGGCTTACCAGCGAGGGTCGGCAACCGAGCGAGCGGGAGCTCGCCTCGCTCGCCGGGGGCGACGTGGCGGCCGTGGGGCAGGTGCTGCTCTCGCTGGAGAAGCGCGACCTGCTCGCGGGCACGATCGGCGAGTTCGACCCGGCCCGGCGGCTGCTCGACATCACCGAGACCGGCCGGACTCTCGCCGAGGAGTCCATGGCCGTCGTGGAGGCCGCCGACCGGGAGTTCTTCCGGCCGGTCAGCGCCGAGCCCGCGTTCCTGGAGTCACTGCACCGACTCGCGGGCTACCAGGAACAGCCCGCCTGACGGTTCCGTCCCCTCGATCGCGATCTCGGCGGCCCGACCCGATGTCGCGAGCGTGCCGATCGCGTTGCCGAACCACGGCCGCCCGGTCGCCCACCAGCTCAGCTCCGGCGGGTGCGCCCCGACGAGCCGGGCGACGAATCCGGCGAGCGAGCCGAGCGGCCGCCACCAGCCGATCCGCAGCAGGTGCCGCTGCGGCCCGTCGAGGCGGTTGCGGAACCCCGAGCAGACGACCTGGACGACGCGGGGCAGGTCGGTGCGGGCGACGTAGGAGTGGTGCACGTCGCCGCCGAGCACGATCACCGAGCGCTCACCGTCGGCGAGGCGCCGGATCAGCGCCGTCAGGTCCCGGAACGAGTCGCCGAGGGCCGCCCAGTGCTCCAGATCGAAGTAGCGGCGGATCCCCTCGGCACGGGGCCACCGGTCACAGATCCGCTCCCAGGCGCCCTCTCCGTGGTGCACCATCGGTGCGAGGAGCCACGGCAGCGAGCAGGCGATCACCAGGTGCGCGCTCGGCCGCTCCGCCTCGGCCTCGAACCACTCCCAATCCTGCGGCGCCAGCATCGCCCGCGCTCCGGGGGTCAGCACGCGGCCCGCGCGGTTGTCCAGCACGATCACGCGGGTCGCCCCGACCGTCAGCGAATAACTCCACCGGTACGCCGACCCGCCCGGCCCGTCGTCGAGCCCGGTTCCGAGCTGGTTCCCCGCGTGCTGGAACACCCAGTAGGACGACATCCCGGCGGCGAGGTGCTCCGCCCATCCCGGCTTCGCCTCCTCGTCGGCGAGCCACGACGCGGAGGAGTTCCAGTCGTCGGCGATCTCGTGATCGTCGAAGATCATGACGGTCGGCACCGTCGAGAGCAGCCATCGCACCTCGTCGGGCGACCACGCCGTGCGATAGAGCCGGGCATAGTCGGCGAAGGTCTGCGCGTGGTCGGCGTAGATCTGGTCACCCAGGAAGATCAGCAGATCGGGCACCGCTCCCCCGGCCAGCAGCCGCTCGGCATAGGCGATCAGCGCGTCGGGTGCGTGGTCGCCGCCGACCCGGCGGCAGGACCCGAACGCGATGACGGCGTCCGCGTCCCCCGCGCCCCGGATGGAGATCACCGACGGCGGCAGCCCAGGCTTCGGCCAGACCTCGACCCCGTCCACCCGCACCTGATAGGCGGTCGACCCGACCGGCAGTCCTTCCAGCGCGACGAGGGCGAAGTGGTGCCCGCCGACCTCCACCGTGGGCGCCGACGCGACGACGTCACCGGCGATGACGCTCACCACCGCGGGCTCATCGGTCTGCGCCCAGATCAGCGCGGTATCGCCGTCCACCCGGCGCAACATCGGCCCCAGCACCAGCTCCGCCACCCCGACAGGCTAGCCCACTCAAGATCGTCGCAACTCTTGAAGAGTTGGTCCTAAAACCTGGCGGCCTGAGGCACCAACTCTTCAAGAGTTGCGACGATCTTGAGCAGTGGATCAGGCTGGGAGGGCGAGGGCTTTGCGGGCGTACCCCAGATCAGCGGTTGTGGTGAAGCGGATCGCGACCAGGCCGGCCGCGCGAGCACCGCGGACATCCCGGTCCGTGGCCGCGACGAGCAGGCAGCGCTTCGCCTCGGTCTCGACCGCGGCCGTCGCGACCTCGAAGAACGGCTTGCTCGGCTTGAACCAGCCGGCCTCGCCGGAGGTGATCACCGCGTCGAAGTCGTCGGCGATCCCCGCCGCCGCAAGCTCGGCACGCAGGTCGTCATCGGTGTTGGCGCAGAGTACGACGGGGCGGCCGACTGCCCGGACCTCGCGGACGAAGGCGAGCACCTCCGAATCGACCACACCCGCCTGGCGCATCACGCCCTCGTCCAGGAAGAGTGCGAAGGCGGGCTTGCGCAGGTTCACTCGTCGTCCTCCCCGGCCGCGTCCTCGCGGACGAGCCGCTGGCTGATGACCTCGGTGACACCGGCACGCATCGTGACGCCGTAGAGCGCGTCGGCGACCTCCATGGTGCGCTTCTGGTGCGTGATGATGATGAGCTGGCTCTTCTCGCGCAGCTGGCTGAAGAGGGTGATCAGGCGGCCGAGGTTGACGTCGTCGAGCGCCGCCTCCACCTCGTCCATGATGTAGAACGGGCTGGGGCGGGCGCGGAAGATCGCCACGAGCATCGCGACCGCGGTCAGCGAGCGCTCGCCACCGGAGAGCAGCGAGAGCCGCTTGATCTTCTTGCCGGGCGGGCGCGCCTCGACCTCGATGCCGGTGGTGAGCATGTCGTCCGGGTCGGTGAGGATGAGCCGCCCCTCGCCGCCGGGGAAGAGCACCTTGAAGACCTGCTCGAACTCGCGGGCGGTGTCGGCGAACGCCTCGGCGAAGACCTGCAGGATCCGGTCGTCGACATCCTTGACCACGGTGAGCAGGTCCTTGCGCGTCGCCTTGAGGTCTTCGAGCTGGTCGGAGAGGAACTTGTAGCGTTCCTCCATCGCCTCGAACTCCTCCAGCGCCAGCGGGTTGACCTTGCCGAGCAGGGACAGGTCGCGCTCGGCCTTGCCCGCCCGCTTCTCCTGGGTGGCCCGGTCGTACTGCACGCCCTCGGCATCGGGGTCCAGCGCGATCGCGTCGGCGTTCGGCGGCACGAGCACGAGCGGGCCATATTCGCCGAGCAGGGTCTCGACATCGAGGGAGAACTCCTCGGCCGCCTTCAGCTCCAGCTGCTCGATCCGCAGCCGCTGCTCGGCACGGGCCACCTCGTCGCGGTGCACCTCGGTCGTGAGCCGGTCGAGCTCGCCGCCGTGGCGCTTGGCGTTGGCACGGCACTCGGCGAGCTCCGCTTCGCGGGCCGATCGGGCGGTGGCGATCTCGTCCCGGCGCTGGGCGGCGAGGGTGAGCGTGCCGCCGAGGCTCTCCAGCGCGAACCGGGCACCTGCCTCGGCCGCCTTCGCGATCAGCGCGCCACGCTCGCGGGCGGCCCGACGGGCGGCGGCCCGCTCGCGGGTGGCCTTCTCCGCGTTGGCCTGACGCAGCAGGGAGTCGGCCCGACCGGCGATCGACGAGACGCGCTCCTCGGCGGTGCGGACGGCGAGGCGTACCTCCATCTCGTTCTGGCGTGCCTGCGGCACGAGGGCCGAGAGCTGGTCGCGCGCGGCCGGGGACGGATCCTCGTCGAGCGGGCTCTCCTCGGCCAGGTGCAGGCGCTCCTCAAGCTCCTCCAGGCGCATGAGGTCCTGCTCGCGGTTGGCCGCGGCCTTGTCCCGGGCCTGGCCCAGGCGGTCGGCCTCGCCCTTCGCCGAGCGGGAGGCGGCGCCGAGCTCCGCGAGGCGCCGGGCTGCGGCGTTGCGCTCGCCCTCGGCCTGCCGCTTCGCCTGCGCCGCGTAGTCCACGGCCTGCTTGCGGGTCGCGGCGACGTCGCGGGCCTCCGCGATCTCGCCGCGCAGCTTCGCCACCTCGGCCTCGGCCGAGGTGCGCCGCTGCCGCGCCTCCTCGACCTGGGCCTGCGTCTCGACGAGGCTCGGGGCTTTTGAAGATCCACCAGCAGCGGCGTGTACGCCGACGATGTCGCCGTCCGTCGTCACCGCCCGCAGACCGGGGCGCTTCGAGACGAGTGCCGTGGCGGCGTTGAGGTCGGTGACGAGCACGATGTCGACGAGCGCCCGGTCCAGCGCGGGGCGGAGCTGCTCGGGGCAGCGCACCACGTCGCGGGCCCAGCGGGCACCGTCGGGCAGCTCGCTCGACTCCTGCGAGGCGTATCCGCCACCGCCACGCCCGGCGACGAGCAGCGAAGCCCGCCCGGCGTCGCTGATCTTCAGCTGGCGCATCGCCTCGGCGGCCTCGTCGATGCCGGTGACGGCGACCGCGTCGGCGAGAACACCCAGCGCGGCGGCGAGCGCCACCTCGCAGCCGGAGTCGATCGTGATCAGCGAGGCGACGCTGCCGAGCAGGCCGGGGACCTCGTCGGCCTTGGCGAGCAGCGCACCGGCCCCGTCCTTGCGGCGCAGGCCCAGGGAGAGGGCCTCCTCGCGGGCCTTCCAGCCGGCGCCGTCCTTCTCGGCGGCGCGCTCGGCGTCGGAGAGCTGCTTGATGATCGCGTTGGCGGCGTCGAGCGCGGAGGTCGCCTCGGCGAACGCCTCGTCGAGGGCGGCGTTGTCGCGGTCGGCCTCGGTCGAGGAGGCCGAGACCATGTCGACCTCGAGCTGGGCCTCGGCGGCGCGGACGGCGGCGTCGGAGTGGGCGGCGGAGAGGCGGGCGATCTCCTCGGCGGCGGTGGAGGTGCGCTCGCGGGCGGCGCTGACCTGACCGGCGAGCTTCGCGAGCCCTTCGCGGCGGTCGGCGATCGCCTTGACCGCGGCGACGAGCGCTCGCTCGGCGGCGGCGAGCTCGTGTTCGAGCTCCTGACGGGCCATGACCGCCTCGGCGAGCCGCTCCTGGTCGGCAAGGAGCGCCTCGCGCAGGTCGGCCTCCTCGGCGCGCACCCGCTCGGACTCGGCGATCAGCTGCTCGGGGTCGCGGCCGCGCTGCTCGTCCTCGGGCTGCACGGTGGAGAGGTGGCGCAGCCGCTCGCTGGCGAGCTGGGCGGTGGAGCGGAAGCGCTCCTGGAGCGTGGAGAGCTGGTACCAGATGTCCTGGGCCTCGGTGAGGGCCGGCGCGTCGGCGGCGTGCGCCGTCTCCAGCTCGCCGAGAAGCCTGTTGGCCTGGGCGAACTCGCGCTCGACCTCCTTGCGGCGATCCCGCAGGGCCGCCTCGTCGGCGACCTCCTTGTCCAGGGTCGTCCGCAGGGTGAAGAGGTCGTCGGCGAGCAGTCGCAGGCGGGCGTCGCGCAGATCGGCCTGGATCGTGGCCGCGCGCCGCGCCACCTCGGCCTGGCGGCCGAGCGGCTTGAGCTGGCGGCGCAGCTCCGTGGTGAGGTCGGTGAGGCGATTGAGGTTGACCTGCATCGCGTCGAGCTTGCGGAGCGCCTTCTCCTTGCGCTTGCGGTGCTTGAGAACGCCCGCAGCCTCCTCGATGAAGGCGCGGCGATCCTCGGGCTTGGCGTGCAGCACCGCGTCGAGCTGGCCCTGGCCGACGATGACGTGCATCTCCCGGCCGATGCCGGAGTCGGAGAGCAGTTCCTGGATGTCGACGAGGCGGCAGCGGTCGCCGTTGATCTCGTATTCGCTCTCACCCGAACGGAACATCCGGCGCGTGATCGACACCTCGGTGTAGTCGATCGGCAACGCACCGTCGGTGTTGTCGATCGTGAGGGTGACCTCGGCCCGGCCCAGGGGTGCCCGCCCCGACGTGCCCGCGAAGATGACGTCTTCCATCTTGCCGCCGCGCAGCGCCTTGGCACCCTGCTCACCCAGGACCCAGGAGATGGCGTCGACCACGTTGGACTTGCCCGAGCCGTTGGGCCCCACCACGCAGGTGATTCCCGGCTCGAGCTTCAACGTTGTCGCAGAGGCGAAGGACTTGAAGCCCTTGACCGTCAGGCTCTTAAGGTGCACGCGTCTCCGGGGGCTGGTGTGGTCGGTGGGGCGGTGGGGGAACAGATTACCTGCTCAACCGCTGGGGCCCTATTCGGACACTCTCACTCAGGTTTACCCAAACACAGGCTTACACAAACATCAAACGCTGACACGACGTCGTCACGAAGAGTGAGGGAGCGAAGCGATCGAGCCCCGCAGAGCGCGTCAGAAATATCAAACCTGGCACAAGTCCCACAGGCGCGTGACAAACAACAGCGCGCCGCCACGGATGTGGCAGGCGCGCTATCTTCGGGCTTACGGCAAGCCTTGCTGTCAAAGCGTCGGTCGGCTAGCCGACCAGAGGCTCAAACGAGCTTCAGGCCATCGCCGGCTCGGCCAGACGGAACAGTTCGTCGGCTTCCACGGCGGCCGCAGCGAGTCGATCATTCTCGGCTCGCAATCGGGTGATCTCGAATTCGAGATTGTTCACCCGGGCACGCAACTTCGTGACCTCGTCCACCAGGCGCCTATCAGGCGTGGCTGCGACGTGGCCAAAGAGGGCCTTCGCCATATCATCTCCTTGTTCTGCGCCACCGGAAATCCGGTCAACGCGCGCCCGTATTTCGCGGCTTCCGGACCACGGCGCATGTGGGTGGGCACGGATGGGCGCGATTGGCGACGCACTCCATGTTCCGCCGAACCCCGGGAAGAGTCAAGCCGCCGTACGCAGTAACCGCAATACGCATTAAATAGGACCTGTCGGGATCCGACATGCGGCACAGGTTGTTCGATTTCGCCGCTGCGGTTAACGTCGTCCGGTGCGCCCCCGCCGACTGCCCTTCCCCGCCGCACTCGCATTGGCGATCGCGCTGCTGGTCACCCTCTTCGGCGTCGCCATCCTGCTGCCGCCGGCCCTCGCACCGTCCGCGCTCGACCTCGGCGGCGCCTCGACGGCGCCCACCGACGCGGACGGGTCGCCCGTGACGAACGCCTCACCTCCGGCCGCCACCGGTTCCGGTTCCGGTTCCGCCAAGCCGTCGGCCGAGGCATCCAAGCCGACTGTCGCCAAGACGTCCGCCGCCCCGATCCCCACCAGTCGACCGACCGTCGAGGCGGGCGTCATCGCCTGGGAGGACCAGGTCACAAAACTGGTCAACGCCGAGCGCAAGAAGGCCGGTTGCGGTGCTCTGCGGACCGATGAGCACCTGCGCCAGGCGGCCCGGGCCCACAGCGGCGACATGGTCAAGTTCAACTTCTTCAGCCACAAGGGCCACGACGGCAGCGACTTCGTCCAGCGGATCGAGCGAGCCGGCTACCCGAAAGGCTCGGCCGCGTCGGAGAACATCGCCTATGGCTACGGCTCCCCGGCGGCCGTGGTCAAGGGTTGGATGGGCAGCGCCGGCCACAAGGCCAACATTCTCAACTGCGGGAGCAAGGCCGTCGGCGTCGGGCTGGTCTACAAGGGCACCACGCCCTACTGGACGCAGGACTTCGGCCGAAGCTGATCTATCAGATCACTGACAGTGGCACCTTTCGGGGCTCGTCGTTGACCCCGATGTGAGCCGACACTTGACGTTGTATGCCCACCCGCTCAGCGGTCCTGTCGTCGCGGGTGTGCCCCTGGGCCATGTGGATCTGGGTTTCGGAGCCAGGCACGTGGAGCTCGTCCGCGCCGAGATCGGCAGCCTCGCCGAGACCGCGATCGGCGGGATCTTCTTCGACCAGGTGCCGACCAGCCCGTACTCGGTGGGGCCGGTGGCCGTCGCCGTACGGGCCGCCAGACGCTGGGGCTTCGACACCGTGCTGATCAACCCCGGGCGCCCCACCGACAGCCTCTACCGAGGTCTTGGCGCCACGATCTGCACCTTCGAGGGGTCCTGGACCGAGTACATAGACGGCACCACCGAGGGCGTCCGCCCCGGCGATGCCCACATCGTGCACTCCATCCCCACGGACCAGTTGGCAGCGTGCCTGGAGCTGATGCGAGGCAGAGGAGCCGGCTGGGGCCTGGCAACCACGGAGGGCTGCCTGGTCCCCAGCCCGTCCCTCACGGCGGTATAGCCCCGAAATTCGCGTTGATCAAGGGAAGACTCACCATCCCGGGTGTCCGATTTGCGGCGAGTCTTCCCTTGATCAACGCGAATTTTGGGGTCAGGTACGGGGGCGGGGCTGGCAGACCGGGCAGGAGAAGCTGCTGCGGTTCATGAACGGCTCCCGGCGCATCTCGGCACCGCAGCGGCGGCAGGGCTCGCCCTCGCGGCCGTAGGCGTTCAGGGAGCGGTCGAAGTAGCCGCTCTCGCCGTTGACGTCGACATACAGCGCGTCGAAGCTGGTGCCGCCCTGGCCCAGGGCCTCCGTCATCACGTCTTTGCAGTGGCGCAGCAGCTCCAGGGCCGCCGCCTGGGTCAGCTTGGCCGCGGGGCGCTCGCCGTGGAGCTTGGCCCGCCACAGGGCCTCGTCGGCGTAGATGTTGCCGACACCGGCGATCAGCGTCTGGTCGAGCAGCGCTCGCTTCACACCGATCTTGCGGGCCCGCAGCGCCTTCGCCACCTCCGCCTCGACGTAGGACGGGTCGAACGGATCCCGCGCGATGTGAGCGATCTCACTCGGAAGCTCGGCGCCATCGGGCGAGAAGAGCAGCCCGCCGAAGGTCCGTTGATCAACGAAACGCAGCTCGGAGCCCGCGTCGGTGAAGGTGAAGCGGGCACGCAGGTGCGGACCGTCGGCATTGGCCTGGGGCTGCACCAGCATCTGCCCGGACATGCCCAGGTGCGCGATGAGCGCGTCACCGGAGTCCAGCGGCAGCCACAGGTATTTGCCCCGGCGCATCGCCCCCGTCACCGTGCGGCCACGCAGGCGGGAGGCGAAGTCCACCGGACCGGCGAGGTGGCGCCGGATCACCCGGGGATGCAGCACCTCCACCGTGTCGATGGTGCGTCCGCTGACCCAGCGGTCCAGCCCCTGGCGAACGGTCTCCACTTCGGGAAGCTCTGGCACGACTAATCCTCTCCCGTCACCTCGGGATGCTCCAGGCTGACCGCCCGCCCCGACAGCACCCGCCACGCGTCCTCGGCCGAGCGCTGCTCAGCCTCCTTCTTCGACTTGCCCCGCTCGCCACCGAAGCGCTCACCGCCCACCACCGCCCATGCGGTGAAGGACTTCGCGTGATCGGGGCCCTCCTCGTCGATCTGGTACTCGGGCACGCCCCAGCCGTACTTCGCCGTGAGCTCCTGCAGGCTCGTCTTCCAGTCCAGGCCCGCACCGCGCCGCGAGGACTCCTCCATCAGCGGGTCGAAGAGCTGATGGATCACCTCGCTGGCCCGTTCGATCCCGTACTGCAGATAGATCGCGCCGAGCAGCGCTTCCAGCGCGTCGGCGAGAATCGACTCCTTGTCGCGGCCGCCGGTCGCCTCTTCGCCCTTGCCGAGCAGGAGGTACTCCCCCAGCCCCAGCGGACCCAGTCCACGCGCGACCCCCGCGAGCGCACGAGAATTGACGACACTCGCCCGCAACTTCGCCAGCTTGCCCTCGGGCAGGTCGGGATTGTCGCGGTAGAGCGCGTCGGTGATCACCAGGCCCAGCACGGAGTCGCCGAGGAACTCCAGCCGCTCATTGGTGGGCAGGCCACCGTTCTCATAGGCGAAGGACCGGTGCGTGAGGGCACGCTCCAGCAGCTCCGCTTCGAGGCTCACACCGGTCGCGGCCTCCAGAACGGTCAGATCCGCTCGGTTCTTCATGACTTCACCGTCAGCTCAACCTTCATCTGCGCGCCCGCACGGTCACAGCCGCGAGCGCGATCGCCGCCGCGAGATCGTCGGCGTCTGCGGCACCATGACACACAACCACGATTCCCGGTACGCCGAGCAGCATCGCCGCTCGAGGCGCGCCCCCCGGCACCCCCACCCGCCGAAGCCCGGAGTGCGCCGGCGCTGTATTTTCCGGCGCGCCCTGCGGGGCTCCCTCGCTTCGCTCGCTCACTCCTCGGGCCAGCACAGATCCCCCCGGCGCACCCTGCGGGGCTCCCTCGCTTCGCTCGCTCACTCCTCGGGCCAGCGCGTAAGCACCCTCGATACCTTTCAGCAGCACGTTTCCCGTGAAGCCGTCCGTGACGATCACGTCGGCCCGGTCGCCGAGGCAGACGTCGTCGCCTTCGACGAGGCCGACGAAGTCGATGGGCAACTCGGCGAGGGCGGACTCGGCGGCCCGGCGGGCCCGGTCGCCCTTGCCCGGTTCGCGACCGACGGAGAGCAGGCCCACCCGAGGCTTGTGCAGGCCCAGCCGACGGGCGTGGTCGGCACCGAGCAGGGCATGGGAACTCAGGGTCGCCACATTCGTCTCGACCGAGGCACCGACGTCGAGCAGCAGGACCGGATCGGCGATGGCCGGGATGCTGGCGGCGAGCGCGGGTCGGCGTACCCCGTCGAGTCTGCCGAGCTCGAGCACCGCGGCCGTGACCGTCGCGCCGGAGGAACCGGCCGAGACCACCGCGGCGGCCTCGCCTGCGGCGAGCGCGACCAGGGACGACCTGATGGTGGTGTCGGCGCGCATGGCCCGCAGCGGGGCGTCCGCCATCGCGACCACCTTGAGAGCGGTGCGCTCCCGGCACCGCCGCCGATCGGCCTCCGTCAGCGCGTCCAGGACCGTGGCGGCCACCGAGGGCGGCCCGACGAGGAGCAGGTGGAGCTGCGGATCGGCGTTCAGAGCACGCAGAACGCCGTCGACCACGACGGACGGGGCATTATCCCCACCGAGGAGGTCGACGGCGATCGGCGCCGTGTGTATGTGCGTGCTCAGACCGCGATGACCTGGCGGCCGTTGTACGTGCCGCACACAGTGCAGGCAGCGTGCGGCAGCTTCGGTGACTTGCACTGCGGGCAGGCGACGGTCGCGACCACGGTCGCCTTCCAGTTCGCCCGGCGGGAACGGGTGTTGCTGCGCGACGTCTTCCGCTTAGGGACTGGCATGGGTCTCTACTCCTCGGTGCTTGCGGTCAGCTTGCTCAGACCCGCCCAGCGCGGGTCGATCTGCCGGTGGGAGTGGTCCTCCGGCAGCTCATCCCAGTGCGCTCCACATTCGGAGCACAACCCTGGGCAGTCGGGTCGGCAGAGCGGGTTGACCGGCAGCGCGAACACCACCGCATCCCGCAGCGCCGGCTCCAGGTCGATCAGGTCGTCCTGCAGCCGTCCTACCTCGTCTTCGTCGGTCGTCTCCTCCGTCGCGCTCTCCGGGTAGGCGTAGAGCTCCCGGATCCGCGCGGAGAAGTCGTCCTCGATCGGTCGCAGGCAACGCCCGCACTCGCCCTGAAGGGGACCGGCGACGGTCCCCGAGACGAACACACCCTCCGAGACCGACGTCATCTCCAGATCGAGATGCAGGTCGGAGCCCGCGGGCACACCGATCAGCTCCAGTCCGAGATCCTCAGGAGCGGGAACCGTCCGTTCGAGGGCACGCATAGCACCCGGGCTGCGAGGCAGGTCTCTCGTGTCGAGGACCAGCGGTGCCCGGGCATTCAGGTGCTTCGAGTGATGATCACGCATAATTAGGCTCCCGGCCTGGTTGAGGCCGACGTATTAGATTACCTGACGCCGGTTGGGCAGTCGAATCAGCCCAACCACCACCGGCGGCCAGGCGACAACGCCGGACAACCAATCGTAGCCGGACCCCGAGAACACCGTCCGCCGATGGCAGAGACCACGACGCGGCGTCCCGCCGGTGTTCGGGATTCTGCTGCGCCGAAGGCGCAGAAGGATCGCGAACTACCGGGTCCCGAGGGACGCCGCCGCGCCACCAAAGGTGGCGCCATGATCCAGCGTCCCGCCGGTGTTCGGGATTCTGCTGCGCCGAAGGCGCAGAAGGATCGCGAACTACCGGGTCCCAAGGGACGCCGCCGCGCCACCGAAGGTGGCGCCATGATCCAGCTCCATAATTCAGAACGGCAGCGGGCGGTCGTTCTCGTCGGGGACGAAAGAGCCGATCTCGCGCAGCGCGTGCATCTTGTCGCGGCCGCGCTCGATGGAGGCGAGTGCCCGCGTCAGGAACTGCTCGAAGTTGGCGAGCGCCGTGTCGACGTAGTCGTCGACCTCGTCGCGCAGCCGCTGGGCCTCGGCCCGCGCCTCCCCGATGATCCGGTTGCCCTCGTGCTCGGCGGAGACCGTGATCTCGTTCACCGAGACCAGGCGGGCGTGCTCACGCTCACCGTCGGTGATGATCCGGTCCGCCTCACGCTGGCCCGCGTCGAGGATCTTGTCGCGCTCCTCCAGCAGGGCCGCAGCCCGGCGCAGCTCGCTCGGAAGCTCCGCGCGCAGCTCGTCCAGCGCGCCGATCATCTCGCCTCGGTCGATCATGCAGTTACGTGACATGGGCACGTTGCGCGCTGTCTCGACCAGTTGGATGATCTCGTCGATGCGATCGAGCGGGTCCACCGTCTCTCCTACTTCCTATTGAGCTGTCTGCTCGCCGATCCATCATGCGTCCCGAGAGCCTTTCGCGGGCCGACCGGACGCCCGACGGCGCGTCGGACTATCAGCCAGTTGGTCGCAGCTTCGCGACCATCCGCTCCTCGACCACCTTGGGCACATACTGCGACACGTCCCCACCGAGCCTCGCTACCTGTTTTACCAGGCTGGAGGCGATGAAGGAATAGAGAGGGTTCGTTGGCATGAAGAGCGTCTCGACCCCGGAGAGCCCGACGTTCATCTGCGCCATCTGCAGCTCGTAATCGAAGTCGCTCACTGCACGTAGGCCCTTGACCACGACCTGGGCACCGTTGGCGCGGCAGAAGTCGACGAGGAGCCCGTGAAACGATTCCACTCGTACGTTGGGATGAGCGGACGCCACCTCGCGGAGCATCTCAATCCGCTCTTCGACGGAGAAGAGTCCCTGCTTGGACTGATTGATCAGCACACCGACGATGACCTCGTCGAAGAGCTGCGCCGACCGGACGATGATGTCCACGTGGCCATTGGTCACCGGATCGAAAGAGCCGGGACAGACCGCACGCCTCATTGCGCTCATCCTTCTGCCTGCCGAGGTTCCCGTAGCGGCGCTAGGGCAGCGCGACCGTACCAAAGAGTCGTCTCGCCGTAACGGCGCTGTCGCTCTCCGGTGACACCTTGCACCCACCGCGGTTCGGGCGAGCGGCTCGCCCGCTCGATCACGAGCACCGCGTCGGGGGCCAGCCAACCGCGATCGACCAGCGCCGACAGCATCTCGGCGAGCTCGTCCTCGCCGAGGGAGTAGGGCGGGTCGGCGAAGACGATGTCATAAGGATCACCCGAGGGACCGCCCGCGAGAGTCGTGGAGACCTTGGCGTTGACCAAGAGTGCGTGCCCCTTGGCGCCGATCCGCTCGATGTTGTCGCGGATCGCGCGGGCCGCTTTGGCGTCCGACTCGACGAGCAGACTGTGAGCCGCGCCACGCGACAGCGCCTCCAGCCCCACCGCGCCGGAGCCCGCGAAGAGGTCGACGAAGCGCACGTCAAGCAGTCCGACCTGGGCTTCCAGGGCCGAAAACAGGGCTTCCCGCACTCGATCCGCGGTGGGTCGGGTGAGCTGCCCGGGTGGGGCGATGAGACGCCGTCCGCCGAACCGTCCAGCCACAATCCTGGTCACACACCGACGGTACGCGATGCGTTCCATCTTGCGGCCCATCAGGCTCATCCGTACGGTGTGGGAGTCTTCACCCCCCGATACGTACCCCTGGAGACGATGTGACCCCCTCTCACCCGATTCGCCGTGCCCTGGCCGTAGCGGCCGGCGCCGCGATCGCCGTGGTCGGCGCCATCGCGCTCGCGGTTCCGTCCGTCGCAGCCACCCCGACCGCCTTCACCGGTGGCGGCGGCAACGACAGCCAGCTCGCCATCGACGGCAGGGCCGAGTGCCTGCGCGCCACCGGCGAGTGGCGCATCACCTGGACCCTGACGAACAAGCGCAACCGCGACGCCACGATCACCGACAAGACCTCCAACCCCGACACCACAGTCACCGTCGTGGGCGGCAGCACCGCCCTCAAGGGCTCCGTCATCCCGAAGAAGTCGGGACGCGACGACGGCGAGCTCACCGCGGTGCAGACCGTCCCCGGCTCCGCGGACAAGGTCAAGCTCACCGTCAAGGTGAGCTGGCCGAAGGAGCACGGCAAGAGCGAGACCTCGACCCAGGACGAGACGGTCACCTTCCGCGGTGGCCCGTGCACCGCGCCGCCGTCCTGCGTCGACGCGAGCAAGGCGAGCTACGAGCA
Organism: Allocatelliglobosispora scoriae; assembly: GCF_014204945.1. Taxonomy (NCBI): domain Bacteria; kingdom Bacillati; phylum Actinomycetota; class Actinomycetes; order Micromonosporales; family Micromonosporaceae; genus Allocatelliglobosispora; species Allocatelliglobosispora scoriae. The sequence continues at coordinate 234,041 of NZ_JACHMN010000003.1, read as the reverse complement.
CACCTTCGCCGGTCCCGCGGGCACCGCCTCGGTGAAGCTGAAGGGCGACCTGCCGCTGTGCCAGGGCGGATCGCAGTCCTTCTCGCTCGTCTCCTACTACGCACCGGCGGCTGTCGCCCTGTGGCCGCAGTACGCCTACGACACGGCCACCGCCACGATCGACCGCGACCACCCCTCGGTCGAGCTCAGCGTGGACGTGCCGGGCTGCTTCACCCAGGTCGACCTGGTCTGGGGCGGTGAGAGCGTCATCATCGACCCGCTGGTCGCCGGTGGTGCCCGCTACAACGACCTGAAGCTCGGCTCGGGCGGCGCGCCCGGCAACCGGTCCTCGGGCCCCGCCGGGTGGTACAACGGCGGCAACCTGACCTGCGCCATCCCGGCGGCGACCCTCGTCTCCGCCTGTGACGGCTCGGTCAACGTGCACCTCACCAACGGTGCCGATGCGCACTACGCGGCTCCGTTCACGGTGACCGCCGAGGGCGGCTTCAGCGAGTCGGCATCGGTCAACCCGGGCGAGTCGAAGGACATCGTCGTACCGGCCGCCAAGGCGGGCTCGATCACGGTCAAGATGGACGGCAAGACCATCAAGACCGGTTCGTGGCAGCGCCCCGAGGACTGCCCGCTGCCGACCGTGGCCGTCGAGGCGACCTGTGACACCTTCGCCGTCTCGGTGACCAACCCGGCGGGCAACCTGCCGGTCGAGGCGACGATCGTCTACAACGGCGAGACCAAGAGGGTCACCGTCGCACCCGGCACCTCGGAGAAGGCCACCTTCACCGCCGGTGCCGACACCGACGCGACGGTCACGTTCACCGACTACGACCTGCCGCCGGTGACCGCCGTCTACACCAAGCCGGCGAGCTGCAACGGCTCGCCGTCACCGTCGCCGTCGGAGTCTTCGCCGACTCCGCCGTCACCGTCGGTGAGCCCGTCCTCCACGCCGCCGACGGAGTCGACCCCGACGCCGTCGCCGTCGACCGGTGGCGGGCTGCCCGTGACCGGTACGCAGATCGGCCTCTTCGGCGGGGTCGGTGCCGTGCTCGTGGGCGCCGGAATCCTGCTGGTACTCGGTGCCCGACGTCGTCGACTGACCGACGCCGCGTAATCGGGTGGTACGACAGCGGCGCCGCCCCTCCCGGGTGCGGCGCCGCTGTCGCGTTCTTTGGGACCAACTCTTCAAGAGTTGGTCCAAAAAAAAGGGGGGCGCCGGCAGCACGCGCCGCTTAACACCAACTCTTCAAGAGTTGCGACGATCTTGGGGCCCTGGGGGACCGTCGCGGGCAGGGTCAGCCCTTTTCCAGGTACTCCGCGCGGGTGTCGTCGACGAGGGTGTCGATCGCCTCGGCGAGCAGCGGGTAACGCGTCAGCTCCGGGTCGTCGGCGAGGAGCTCCTCGGCCTGCGTACGCGCTTCGCCGATCACCTCGGTGTCCTTGAGCAGCGAGAGCAGCTTCAGGTGCGATCGGTGGCCGGACTGCGCCGAGCCCAGCACGTCGCCCTCGCGCCGCTGCTCCAGGTCGAGCTCCGCGAGGCGGAACCCGTCGGTGGTCGACGCGACCGCATCGAGGCGGGCCCGCGCGGGCGTCTCCTCGGGCGCCTCGGAGACGAGCAGGCACAGCCCCGGTGCGGAACCACGACCGACCCGGCCGCGCAGCTGATGGAGCTGAGAGACCCCGAAGCGGTCAGCATCGAGGATCATCATCATCGTCGCGTTGGGTACGTCGACGCCGACCTCGATGACCGTCGTCGCCACGAGTACGTCGATCTCGCGCGCCGCGAAAGCCCGCATGATCGAGTCCTTCTCGTCGGCGGGGAGCCGGCCGTGCAGGACACCGATCCGCAAGCCCTTCAACGGCCCCTCGGCCAGCAGTGGAGCGATCTCGTTGACCGCGATCGGCGCTCGCTTGTCCGAGTCCGTGTCGCTCGGCGGCACGTCCTCGTCGGCCTCGGCGTCGCCGATCCGGGGGCAGACGATATAGGCCTGGTGCCCCTTCTCGACCTCCTCCACCACGCGCCGCCAGGCCCGCTCCAGGAACGCGGGCTTCTCCGCGACGGGCACGACGTGCGAGGCGATCGGCGAGCGCCCGCTGGGCAGCTGGGCGAGGGTGGACACCTCCAGATCGCCGAAGACCGTCATCGCGACGGTCCGCGGGATCGGGGTCGCGGTCATCACCAGCACGTGCGGTGGCTGCTCCGCCTTGGCCCGCAGGGCGTCGCGCTGCTCCACCCCGAACCGGTGCTGCTCGTCGACGACGATGAGGCCCAGGTCGGCGAAGTCGACGCCCTCGTAGAGCAGGGCGTGCGTACCCACGATGAGCCCTGCCTCGCCCGACGCGACCTCGGCGAGCGCGCGGCGCTTGGCCACCGCGCCGAGGGAACCCGTGACGAGCGCGATGCGCGTCCCGTCGGGGTGACCGCCCAGCTCGCCCGCGCGCCCGAACTCGCCGAGCATCTTGGCGATGGTCCGGTGGTGCTGGGTCGCGAGCACCTCGGTCGGCGCGAGCAGCGCGGCCTGGCCGCCCGCGTCGACGACCTGGAGCATCGCCCGCAGCGCGACGAGCGTCTTGCCCGCGCCGACCTCGCCCTGGAGCAGCCGGTGCATCGGGTGCGCGGCGGAGAGGTCGGCGGAGATCTCCGCGCCGACCGCCGACTGGCCCTCGGTGAGCGTGAAGGGCAGCCGGTCGTCGAAGGCTTCGAGCAGGCCACCGTCGCGCGGTGGGCGCGGTCGCGCCGGCCACTGCGCGGCCCGTCGTTTGCGACGGACAAGCGTGAGTTGTACGGCGAAAGCCTCGTCCCACACCAACCGGCGCCGTGCCAGGGCCAGCGACTCCCGTGAGGCGGGCCGGTGGATCTCGCGCAGTGCCGAGGGCAGATCGATCAGCTTGCGCGCCACCCGGATCTGCGACGGCATCGGGTCCTCGGTGAGCGGCACCATGTCGAGCACGATCCGCACGCACTTGGCGATCTGCCAGGTCGGGATCTTCGCCGCCGCCGGATAGACCGGGATTAGCGCACCGGCGAACTGCTCCACGTCGTCGGAGCCGTCGGCGTCGAGCAGGATGTATTCGGGACCGTTGAGCTGGCGGACCCGGTTGAACTCGGTCACCTTGCCCGCGAAGAGGCCCCAGCGGCCCGGTTCGAGATCGGCCGCGCGCCACTTCTGGTTGAAGAAGGTGAGGGTGATCTGCGCGCCGGAACCGTCCGCGATGATCGACTCGACGAGATCGCCGTTGCGGGCCTTGAACCGGCGCACGGTGGTCCGCAGGATCCGGCCCATGATCGTGACCTGGTCGCCGACCTGCAGCGAGCGGATGTCGGTGTGCTCCCCCCGCTGGTCATAGCGGCGGGGGAAGTGATGCAGCAGGTCGTTGGCGGTGTGCAGGTTCAGGGTGCCGGCGAGCGCCTTGCCCGTCTTGGCCCCCAGCAGCTTGTGCAGCGGCGTGCGGACGGTCAGGACGTTCTCGGTCTCGGTCTCCGCGGTCACTCGACCCCCACGATCAGCGGATAGTGCGGCTGACCCGCGTCATAGCACTGGACCTCGACATAGGGCCAGGTGCCGGCGAGGTGGGTCCGCAGGTCATCGGCGAGGTCGGCCGGGGCGCCCGCGCCCAGCAGCAGGGTGACGATCTCGCCGCCACCGCCGAGCAGCCGGTCCAGCAGATCGGTGCAGACGCCCACGAGCTCCTCGCCGATCAGGTGCACCTCGCCGCCGACCAGGGCGATCACGTCACCGGGACGGCAGTGCCCGGCCATCGTCAGCGCCTCGCGGGACGCGGTGGTCACCTCGGCGAAGCGGCAGGCGCTCGCCGCTTCGGCCATCGCGATGACGTCGTCCTCGAAGCGGCGGTCCGGATCGCGGACGGCGAGGGCCGCAAGCGCCTGGACCGGCGACTTCGTCGGCACCACGCGTACCTTCACGCCCTCGTGATAGGCCTCGTTGGCGGCGGCGACGGCGACCGCCTGGGTGTTCGGGTCGTTGGGGAGCACGACGACACGCCCGGCGGCGGCCCGGCGGATCGCGGCGAGCACCTCACCGGTCGACGGATTCGCCGCGACCGTGATGCTGCCCTCCCCCTCGAAGAGCGAGGCGAGCCCCGCACCGTTGGCGACGACGACCACCCCGCGAGCGTCGGGATCCAGGCACCGGCGCCCCGCGACCTGCACCGACAGGTCCGTCACCCCGATCTGGTAGGGCCGCCCGGCCCGCACGCCCGCCTCGATCGCGCCACCGACGTCGGCGACGTGCACGTGCACCCGCCAGGTCTTCGGGCCGCCCACGATGACGAGCGAGTCGCCGAGCAGGTCCAGGGTGCTCCCGAGCAGGTCGACGGCGTCGGGTTCGGCGTCGAGCAGATACTGCACCTCGTAGCCGAAGCTCGTCGTCTCCTCCGCGGCCGCGGCGGCCGGACGGACGGACGCGGCGAGCCGGGGCGGCGGGGAGGACTCGATTTCCTCGCCGGAGAGCTCGGCGGCGAGCGCCTCCAGGACCACCACGAGGCCTCGGCCGCCCGCGTCGACGACACCGGCGGCGGCGAGCGCCGGAAGCTGCTCCGGTGTCCGGGCGAGCGCCTCGGCGGCGGCCCGTGCGGCGGCGAGGGCGATCGTCGGGTCGTCGTCACCGGCAGCGGCGAGCGCCGCTGCGTCCGCGACGGTGAGGATGGTGCCCTCGACGGGGCGGGAGACGGCGGAGCGGGCCGCCCGGGCGGCCACCTTGAGCGCGGCGGCGAGGTCGCCGCCGGTCATCCCGTCGGCGAGGCCGCGCAGGAGCTGGGCCAGGATCACGCCGGAGTTGCCCCGGGCGCCGAGCAGCGCACCGTGGGCCAGCGCGTCCCAGAAATCCTCGGCACCGTCGGCACCGTCGCGGGCGGCGGCCATGGTGAGCAGCATGTTGGTGCCGGTGTCGCCGTCGGGGACGGGATAGACGTTGAGCTCGTCGATCTCGTCGCGGTGCCGCTCCAGCGCGATCACGGCTCGATCGGCCCACCGTCGCGCGACCGCAGCGTCGAACGTCACCCGGGATGCCTCCGTCACGCCCACTAGCGTAGAGCCAACATCGGCGGATCACGTGTCTGCGGCGGCCTCGGGTTGGCCACTCCTGAGGTGCGGGCCATCGCTCGGCTCGGGACCGACAGGTCCGGCCGCTGGAAGGGCCTGCGGGCGGCACGCTATGCTTTCCGGACGCCCGCTGCCCGATTGGGCAGGAGCAGGGTCGGTCAGGTAACCTGGCCGGGTCGCCCGCCGTGCGGGCATGACCTATCGACTTATCTCAGGAGTATCCCGTGTCTAGCGTGTGCGATGTCTGTGACAAGCGGCCGGGCTTCGGCCACAACGTGTCCCACTCGCACCGGCGGACCAACCGTCGCTGGAACCCCAACATCCAGACGGTGCGCACTCCGGCCGGTGGCGGCAACACCCGCAAGGTGCAGGCCTGCACCTCGTGCATCAAGGCCGGTAAGGTAACCCGCGCCTGAGGCACCACAGCGATCGAAAACCCCCGGCTCGCGCCGGGGGTTTTCGTTTATGCGGGCTTGCTGCCGCTTACGCGGGCGTGCTCAGAAGCAGCCGGAGGGCAGCTTCTCGCTCGTTGAGGGGACCGTCGTCGCGATCGTGGTGGCGAAGGGCACGACCTGCTGCGCGGCGCCCTCCATCGGGCCGGGCACGGTGACCCGGACCGGCACCTCGCGGTCGATCGTCGTCCAGATCGTCTTGCCGCTGCCGGTCACCGAATGCCAGCAGACACCGTTCATGGAGACGAGGAAGTCGGTCATGCCGATCTGCGGCTTCGCGACGCCGCACTCGAGCACCGAGGCCGGGTCCCCATAGGCGGCGTTCTGCTCGTGACCTGCGGTGACGGGTCGGCGAACAGCCTGGCCGAGCTTCTCCGGCAGGCGGGCGGTGAGCGCGCGGCAGACGGTGGCCTGGCGCTCGGTGAGGGTGGCCGCGGCGACGGTGACCGGGCCGGTGGCCTGCGGAGCGGGTGCCTGCGCACCCGCGTCGGCCGGCTGGAGCTGCTGGAACACGATGGCGCCCGTGACGACCGCCACGGGCACGGCGACGATCGAGGCGAGCAGCCTCGGGGAGAGCGATGTCACAGACGGACCACCGAGCAGGTCAGCGTACGCGTGATCCCCGCGACGGTCTGCACGTTGCTCAGGATCAAGCGTCCCAGCTCGTCCACGTTGGGCGCCTCAGCAAAAACGACCACATCGTAGGGGCCGGTCACAGCGTCGACGCGGGCAACTCCGGCGATCGACTCGATCGCCGCGGCCACGTCACGTGCCTTCCCGACCTCCGTCTGAATCAGGATGTAGGCGTGAACCACGACACGACTCCTTTTCCCGCACCTGCGCTGCGATTGTGTTGCCAGAAAGTGAAGGTACCGCACCTGATGGGTATCGCTGCTCGGGTGTCCGGGGGAGATCAATGCGAGTGAGCCGCGACAACAGCCTGAGCGGGGCCGGCGAGTTCGGCATGATCGCCCGCATCACCGCCCGGATGCCACAGGGCGAGACGAGCCTGCTCGGCCCCGGTGATGACGCGGCGGTCGTCAGCGCCCCCGACGGAAGGGTCGTGGCCTGCACCGACGCCATGGTCGAGGGCCGACACTTCCGGCGCGACTGGTGCGAGGCCGCCGATATCGGCCACCGGGCCGCCGCCGCCAACCTCGCCGACGTCGCCGCGATGGGGGCCACGCCCACCGCGCTGCTCGTCGCGCTCTGCGCGCCGCCCGACACACCGCTCGACTGGGCGGAGGAGCTCGCCGAGGGCTTGGCCGAGGAAGCCGCCCTGGTGGGCGCCAGCGTCGTCGGGGGCGACACCACGTCTTCTCCCCTGCTGATGATCTCCGTCACCGCCCTGGGCGATCTGGCCGGGCGCGCGCCCGTCACCCGCAGCGGTGCCCAGGCCGGCGACACGATCGCGCTCGCCGGTCGGCTCGGCTTCGCCGCCGCCGGCTACACGGTGCTCTCCCGAGGGTTCCGTACGCCGAAACTCCTCGTCGACGCCTATCGCCGTCCCGTCGTGCCCTACCCGGCCGGCCCGCTCGCCGCCGTCGCGGGCGCCACCTCGATGATCGACGTATCGGACGGGCTCCTCGGCGATCTCGGGCACATCGCCGCGGCGAGCAACGTCCGGCTCGACGTGCACCGGGACGCGTTCGACGTCCCGGGGCAGATGCGCGACGCCGCGATGGCCCTGGGCTGCGACGTGCACCACTGGATCCTGGCCGGCGGCGACGACCACGCCTTCGCCGCCACCTTCCCGGCCTCGGTGGAGCTGCCGATCGGCTGGACGGCGATCGGCAGGGTGCATCCGGCGGTCGGCACGCCGGAGGTGACCGTGGACGGCAGGACGTGGAAGGGGCCTGTCGGCTGGGATCACTTCACCAAAGATCACAATTCTCGGTATCCTCACGCCTCGTGAGTGAGATCGAGATCAGGCCGATGAGGTACGGATCGGCCGTCGTACAACGCCTAGTCGAGGCGATCTATGCAGACCAGACGGTGCGCTACGGCGGCCCGGACCAGACGCGGATCGAGAGCTTCGAGTTCGACCCGCCGGACGGCGGCTTCCTCGTGGCCTACCTCGACGGCACCCCGGTCGGCTGCGTGGGCTGGCGCAGCCACGGCGATGACGAGACGACGGCGGAGGTCAAGCGTCTCTTCGCCGCTCCCGAGGCCCGCAACACCGGCGTGGCGACCACCCTGATGCGGGCGATCGAGCAGAACGCGAAGGACCACGGCCGCACCAGGATGATCCTGGAGACCGGCCACGCCCAGCCAGAGGCGATGGCCCTCTACGAGAAGTTGGGCTACGTCCCCATCCCCCACTTCGGCCACTACAAGGACACCGAGGGCGTCCGCAGCTACGGCCGCCCCCTTTAGCTCGGTAGCTCTGTAAGCCCCATAATTCGCGTTGATCAAGGGAAGACTCGCCGCATATCGGGCACCCCCGATGGTGAGTCTTCCCTTGATCAACGCGAATTGTTGCGCGCGACCGGCAGCGCGCGGCAGGGTGGCCGCGTGGGGGAGATGCTTTCGCGGTTGCCTGCGGTGGTGGCGGGGACCGCTTTTCGATCTGAGTTCTACACGTGGTACGGGATCCAGCGCAGTCAATTCGAGCGAGCCGGGCTGGTGCACCTCGCCTATGACACCTGGCTCTTCCCGGACGGGTCCGACTTCAGCCATGACGATCTCATCGTCACGCTGCTCGAATTGGCCTCGCCTTATGCGGCACTGAGCCACGAGTCGGCGCAGCGGTGGTACGGCGTACCCGTCGACGGGCGATATCGCGATCCCCGACTGCACATCACCAGCGACCCGTACGAGCCGGCGATCCAACGCCAGGAGTTCGTCACGCACGTCGCCGGGCTGTCGGAGTATGACGTCTGGCGGGAGCGCGATGTCCGGGTGACGAGCCCGGAACGGCTCTTCCTCGACATCGCCGGCCGCTGCGATCGGGAGCAGCTGATCGTCCTGGGCGACGCCCTCCTGCGGCGGGGACTGACCACGATCGAGGCGATCCAGGAGCGGCTGCTCACCGCGCAGCGCGTCCGCGGGGTGCGCATCGCTCGCGAGATAGCTCCGCTGCTCAACGGTGTCGCAGCATCGCCGCCGGAGAGTGTCCTGCGCCTGCGGTTCCACGACCGTCGGCTGCCCGCTCCGACGCCGGGGGCTGCGGTCCAGGTCGGCGGACTCGTGGTGCACCCGGATCTGCCTTGGCCGGATTACCAGGTGGCCGTGGAGTACGAGGGCCGCCAGCACGCCGAGCGGGCGCAGTTCGAGCTCGACGTCAACCGCTACTCGGCCCTCGCCGCAGCAGGCTGGCTCATCATCAGGGCATCCAGCCAGGACCTGCGTGACGGCAGTCGTACCCTCATCGGAAGAGTGAGCAGCGCTCTCACCTCGCGCGGCTGGACCCCTCCCCCGCCGCCACCTCGCCGCGGCCGGGGCCGCCCTCCCCGTAATTCGCGTTGATCAAGGGAAGACTCGCCATCCGGGGTGCCCGATATGCGGCGAGTCTTCCCTTGATCAACGCGAATTTTCTGCGGTCAGTGGAGGCCGGTGCCGCGGCGGAGGGCGGTGCGGATGAGGCGGGTGACGAGCTTCGGGTATTCGATGCCGCTCGCGGCCCACATCCTCGGGAACATCGAGGTCGCGGTGAAGCCGGGCATCGTGTTGATCTCGTTCAGGTAGATCTCCAGGTCGGGGGTGACGAAGAAGTCGACCCGCCCCAGGCCCGCGCAGTCGAGGGCGTTGAACGTCCGCTTCGCCAGCTCCTGCACCCGTGCCGTGACGTGGTCGGGCAGCGGTGCGGGGATGTCGAATTCGCAGGAGTCGTCCAGGTATTTCGCCTCGAAGTCGTAGAAGTCGTGTCCGGAGACGACACGCACCTCCGCCAGCGCCGACGCCTCGGGCTCGCCGCCGTGCTCGCCCTCCAGCACGCCGCACTCGATCTCGCGACCGATGATCGCGGCCTCGACCAGCACCTTCGGGTCGATGGCGCGGGCGGTCGCGACGGCGGCGTCGAGGTCGTCCCAGGAGGTGACCCGGGTGATGCCGAAGCTGGAACCGGCCCGGGACGGCTTGACGAAGACGGGCAGGCCGAGCCGGTCGCGGTCCTCCTGGCTGAGCGACTGCCCGGCCCGGAGCACCGCGTAGGGCCCGACGGGAATGCCGTCGGCGATCGCGAGCTTCTTGGTGAACTCCTTGTCCATCGCCGCCGCCGAGGCGAAGACGTTGGCCCCGACATAGGGGATGCCCGCCATCTCCAGCAGGCCCTGGATGGTGCCGTCCTCGCCATAGGCGCCGTGCAGCGCGGGGAAGACGACGTCCACGGAGGCGAGCGCGGCCGGGCCGTCGACGGGCTCCAGCAGGATCACGTCGTGGCCGGTCGGGTCCGCGGGGAGCACGACGGCGGATCCGGCGGCGGCGGTGATCTCCGGCAGGGCCTGACCGGCGCCGATCGCGAGCAGGGCCGGGTCGCCGCTGGTGAGGACCCAGCGTCCGGCCTTGGTGATGCCGATCGGCACCACCTCGAACTCGGCGGGGTCGAGCGCGTTGAGGATGCTCCCCGCGCTGACGCAGGAGATGGCGTGCTCGGTGCTCCGTCCGCCGAAGATCACGGCGACGCGGGTTTTCCTAGTGCTGCTCACGGCGGTTGACCTTACCCTGCTCTTGTTGCGGACAGCGCCCTCTGGACATCTGCCACAAGATCGGCCGCGTCCTCGATGCCGCAGGAGAGGCGCACGAAGCCCGGCGGGGTCGAATCACCCCACTGCTCGCGGCGGTCGGCGCTCGTGTGCAGGCCGCCGAAGCTGGTGGCGGCCGCGACGAACCGGCTGTGCCGCAGGAACTGCTCGACGTGGTCCGCCGACGGCAGCGTGAAGCCGACGATGCCCGGAATCCGGCGCATCTGCCGCGACGCGATCTCGAACGACGGGTCGCTCGGCAGCCCCGGCCAGCGCACCCCGGTGACGAGGGGGTCGGCGAGCAGCACCTCGACGAGCGCGGCGGCGTTGGCGGTCTGCGCGCGCAGCCGCAGATCGAGCGTGGAGAGCGAGCGCCGGGCGAGCCAGGCGTCGAAAGGGCTGCTGATGCCGCCCGCGAGCGTGCGCCACTTCGTCATCCCGGCGAGCAGTTCGGGCGAGCGCGTCGCCACGTACCCCATGATCAGGTCCGAGTGGCCGGAGATCGCCTTCGTCGCCGACGCGACCGAGACGTCCGCGCCGAGGTCGAGCGGGCGCTGGCCCAGGGGGGTCGCCGCCGTGTTGTCGACGGCGACGAGGGCACCGGCCGCGTGGGCCGCCGGGGCCACGCGGGTGATGTCGACCACGTCGAGCCCCGGGTTGGCGGGCGACTCCAGCAGGACGAGACGCACGCCGTCCATCGATGGGTACGGCCCGGCAGTCGGCACCTCGACCGTGGTGATGCCCAGCTCGGCCAGGGTCGTGGCAGCGAAGATCCGGACGCTGTAATAGCCGTCGCTCGGCATCATCAGGGTGTCGCCGGGGCGCAGCACGGTCATGAGGAGTGCGTTGATCGCCGCCTGCCCGCTGCCGAAGACGAGGCAGTCGCCGCCCTCCAGCTCGCCGATCGCGGATTCGAGCAGCCGACGGCTGGGGCTGTCCATCCGCCCGTATCCGTCGGCGCCGGACTCGACCCCCTTGGGGTGCAGGTGGAAGGGCGCGGCGAAGACCGGACCCGGCGCGAGCGGCTGGCCTGGCACCGCTGCCGGTTGGCCCGCGTGCACGCAGCGGGTGGAGTCACCGAGATCGTCCATGCGGACCTCTTATTCGGGCTTGGTCTCGCGGCTCATCAGCGCGGCGAGAGCGATCTTCGGGGCCACCCCTTCGTGGCACACCCGCTCGACCTGTTCGGTGATCGGCATCTCGACCCGCAGGGAGCGGGCGAGGTCGCGGATCGCCAGGCAGCTCTTGACGCCCTCGGCGGTGTATCGCGTGGCGGCCTGCGCCTGCTCCAGCGACAGCCCTCGGCCGAGGTGCTCGCCGAAGGTCCGGTTGCGCGACAGCGGCGACATGCACGTGCCGACGAGGTCACCGAGACCGGCGAGACCGGCGAAGGTCAGCGGATCGGCGTCGAGCGCGACACCGAGCCGGGTCGTCTCGGCGAGACCGCGCGTGATGAGGCTCGCCTTGGTGTTGTCGCCGAGCCCCATCGCGGTGGCGATGCCGTAGGCGAGGGCGATGACGTTCTTCACCGCGCCACCGAGCTCGCACCCCACGACGTCGTCGTTGGTGTAGGGCCGGAAGTAGGGCGTGGTGATCGCCTTCTGCACCAGCGTGGCCCGGGCGATGTCGGTGCAGGCCACGACCGTCGCGGCGGGCTGGGACAGGGCGATCTCGGGCGCCAGGTTGGGCCCGGAGACGACGGCGACCCGGTCGGCGGCGACCCCGGCGGTCTCGACGATCACCTCGCTCATCCGCTTGGTGGTGCCGAGCTCGATGCCCTTCATCAGGGAGACGAGCGTCGCATCGGGGTGGATGTGGCCGGCCCACTCGGCGAGGTTGCGCCGCAGGGTCTGCGACGGCACGGCGAGCACGACGATCTCGGCCTTCTCCAGCGCCTCGAACGGGTCGGCGGTGGCGGCGATCCGCTCCGGCAGCCGGCACTCGGGCAGGTAATCGGGGTTGTAGCCGGTGGATCGGATCGCCTCGGCGATCGCCGGACGGCGGGCCCAGAGCGCGACGTCGCCTCCGGCGTCGGCGAGGATCTTGGCGAAGGCCGTGCCCCAGGATCCGGCACCCAACACTGCGGTTCTCATGCCTGCTCAGCCTTCTCATCATTCGGTTGCGCCGACGGCGTCCAGAGTGGAGGCGGGGTCTCCTGGCGTACCTCCGCGACCAGGTCGCGCAGGCCCAACATGATCGCCTCGGTCATCTCGTGCAGGGTCGCGGCGTTGGCCTCGGCGCCGTCCCACCTACTGAGATCGAGCGGCTTACCGGTCACGACCGTCACCGGCCGCCGCGGCTTCAGGGAGACCTTCTTGGTACGCGGGTCGAAGAGGTTCTCGCAGCCCTCGGCGACGATCGGGATGACCGGAGCACCGGTGAGCAGCCGCAGCCGGGCCGCGCCGGTCTTGCCGCGCATCGGCCAGAGATCGGGTTCGCGGGTGATCGTGCCCTCGGGGTAGATCACCGCGGCACCGCCGCCCCTGACCGCCTCGACCGCCGCGTTGAGCGCCTTGACCGCATCGATCGTGCCGCGCTCGACCGGGATCTGGTGGCACCAGTAGAGGATCTTGCCGGCGATCGGGATCCGGAAGACACCGATCTTGCCGAGGAACTGCGGCCAGCGACCGCTGTCATAGATGTAGTGCGCCACGACGAACGGATCGGCGTGCGAGGTGTGGTTGACGACGAGGATGATGCCGCCCTCGGCCGGGATGTTCTCCATGCCGCGCCAGTCGCGCTTCGTCATGACCAGCATCGGCGGCTTCACCAGAGCCACCGCAAATCGGGACCAGAACCCCAACTTTCGCCGCGCCACGGCTACCTCCCTGCCACCTAGGTCCTTCTCCGCCGCGACCGGCGAGCCGGCCCCTTCGAACGAGCCACCCGGCGTGTGAACGAATCATGCCACGCCCCCTCGCTCATGGCAGCCAGGGCGTGACGAATCGATCTTCATGACCCCTCACCCCAATTCGCGTTGATCAAGGGAAGACTCACCATCTCGGGTGCCCGATATGCGGCGAGTCTTCCCTTGATCAACGCGAATTTCGGGGGTTACGTCCAGTCCCAGCGGATGCCGATGATGCCGGGGCGGAGGTCGGGCTCTATGACGTGGACCGTTCGGTGGCCGCTCAGGGTCAGCTCGTCCCGGTGGATTTCGGGGCCGCCCACCGTTCGCTGCTGGAATCGGTAGCAGCGGACCGGCAGCTCATCCGGGTGGAACCGGACCTGGAGGACCAGCTGCCTCGTCGGGAAGCGCACCCCTCGGTGGTAGCCGGGGCACTCCACGCCGCTGCGGTCGATCACCTCGTACTCGATGATGTTGGTGTCGCCGACGCGCAGGACCCGGTCGAAGAGGAGCTCCGCCACGATCAGGCCGGCCGCGACGTCCCGGCGTACGCGACCCAGGCGGCAGTTGGCGAGCGGGCGCACCTCGACCCGGGCGGCGTCGCCACCGGGGTCCACCTCGTAGATCGTGACGTAGCGGTCGACCTCCTGGTGTGCGGCGAGCACCTGCAGGCAGCGGCGGCGCCAGCCGTCCCGGGCGGCGCCGAGGTCGAGGTCCTCGAAGAGGCTGATCGTGTGCAGCCGGCCGTCGGCGGGGTTGTCGAGGTCGATGAGCATCCGGTCCAGTGCCTCGGCGGGTTCGACCAGGTCGGCGTACCGGCGGGAGCCTGGGGGTAGACCGACCACCCGGCCGCGCGGGCGCGGCGGGCCGAGCAGGACGGTGAGCGCGGCCGGGGGCAGGCCGAGGATCGTCTCCAGTGCGGTGACCGCGCGCAGCGACTCGGTCCGCTCCGGCCTGCGGCGCCCCTGCTGCCAGTAGCTCAGGGTGGCGAGGCCGATGTGCAGGCCCTGCTCGGCGAGGCGGGCCTGGATCCGCTGCAGGGCGAGCCCGCGCACCTCGATGGCGGCGCGCAGCGCATGATGGAACGGCCCGGTGCGCAGCACCGTGGCCAGATCATCGCGACCGTTATTCACGCGAACCTCCAGCAACCCCTGTGAATGTTCACACTTTGACCAGCGGAATGCCACCCCCGGCCGGGCACGATTCACGGAGTCGCCCCCGGGCGCCACCGGGGCATTGATACATGGCACTGCCTGCGCAAACCATATGCGCATGTCTAACCACACCCCCGGCCCGGCCCGGCGCAGCAGAGCCATCACGGTGATCGCCGTGATGCTCGCGGCGCTCACCCTGCCCGGCGCACCCGCCCTGGCCGGATCGCCCGGCCCGCACTCCTCCCCCGCCGCCGTCCCGATCGCCGCACCCGCCGCCGCCGTTGCCGCGACCTGGCGCAAACTCAACATCACCATGCAGGCGCAGCAGCTCTCCAACTGGTGCTGGGCGGCCTCGGGCAACACGGTCGCCGCGTTCTACGGCTACTCCTACAGCCAGAACCAATTCTGCAACCTCGCCTTCAACCGGTCGATGAACTCGTCCTGCCCCAACAACCAGGCGACCCTCGGCAACGACCAGACGGCGTTCGCGGCGATCGGGATCGACCCGGGCTATTACTACAACGGGTACCTCTCCTACAACACCGTCGTGAACGAGATCGAGGCGCTCCGGCCGATCATCACACGGATCCAGTGGCAGTCCGGCGGCGGCCACATGATGGTGATCTACGGCTACGACAAGAGCCAGAGCTGGGTCTACTGGGGCAACCCGTGGGCCTCGTCGAGCCGCTACAACTGGGGCACCTGGAGCTATTACGTCAACAACAGCTCCTTCTTCTGGACCCACTCCCTCTACCAGATCGGCGCGTGAGGCCATGTCCACCACCCTGCGCTGGGGCCTCGGCCTCGGCATCGTCGCCGCACTCGCCCTCGCCGCTCCCGCCGCGGCCGGCGGACCCACCGCTCCCGCCGCCGCCGATCTCACCGCCGCGAGCCGGGCCGCCGCCGCACCGGCCACGATCACCGCTCTCGGCCGCTTCTTCGCCGCCACCGGCGCCGGTGCGACGAGCGGAACCGGCCTCGCCGCACCGGCCGGCACCGCCGCACCGACCCTCGGCGGTGCCCCGATCGCCGTCTACAGCCTGAACCCGGCCTTCGTCCGCTCGGGGTCGGCGCCGGTCGCGGTGCTGCAGTATGTCGCGACCACCGCGACCTCGGCCGACGGCAGGTCCGCGTCGGTCTGGGCCGCGCCCTCCGCCACCGGCTGGTCGGTGGTGAACATCGCCTCCGGCAACGACGAGGCGCGCTACGCGGCGGCCGCCGGCAGCGGGGCGGTGCTCTTTCAAGAACCGCAGATCAACGGTTGGTACGCCCTGCGCGGCGACCGGGTCGTCCCGCTCAACGCCGACGCCCGCTCCGCCGTGGGCACCGGTATGGCGGTCGCCGACTACCAGCGGCTGGTCCACGACCGTTACGCCGACAAGCAGCCGGGCTCCGCGTACGAGAAGTCCGGCACCGCAGGCGGATACGCCCCGTCGGCGCCGTCGAGCCCGCTGCCCCTGATCGCCGTACTCGCCACGGCAGCCCTGGGCCTGATCGGCCTCCCCCGCCTCCGCCGCCGCTAGGTTCCCCCGTTTCTTTAGGGCCAACTCTTGAAGAGTTGGCCCTAAAGAGGGGACGGCTAGAGCGAGTGGAGCTTGCGTACCTTCTGCCACGTGGGCGCATCCAGGGTCCCGGCCCTGTCCTCGAACGCCGCCACCTGCACCGGGATCGGGTCGGTCAGGTCGAGGTAGCTGTCGTGATCGGCGTTGGGGTCCCACGTCTTCGTGGTGATCCGCACGTGGTCCTGCCGATCGCTCTGGTCCTGACTAGTGATCTTGAGTACCTCGATGACGCTGCGTCCGTTGCGCACCACGAGGCAGGGCCGCACCTTGTGGCCGGTGCCGTCCTCGTAAGGCACGTCGGCCCACCAGATCTCCCCCGGCTGCGGGCCGGTCGTCGGCCCCTTCTCGACCGGCTTCGTCGGCGGCCGCTTCGACGGCGGCCTCGGCACCGGGCGGCGTCCACCCGACGGAGCCCCCTTGCGGAGCCGAGCGACCACATAAACGGCGGCGAGCGCCACGACGAGGATTCCCACAACCCACCAGAACATCGCCACAGGCTATCCCCCGCCCGCCCGGCCCTCGCCCCCATCGCACCAACTCTTGAAGAGTTGGTGCGATGGGGGCGCTGACATACTGGTCAGGTGACGTGGACGGTGGTGGTGCCGCTGAAATCGCTCGCCGACGGCAAGTCGCGGCTGCGCGGGGCGGCACCGCACCTGGACCACGACCGGCTCGTCCTGGCGCTGGCGGTCGGCACCGTCGAGGCGGCGTTGAAGGCGTCCGAGGTCGGCCGGGTCGTCGTGGTGACCGGGGACGCGGAAGCTTCGAGCGTGCTCGGTGCGATGGGTGCGGAGATCACGGCCGACCCCGGTGGCGGGCTCAACGCCGCGATCCGGGCCGCCGCCAACACCGAGACCGGGCCCGTGGCGGCGCTCCTCGGCGACGTGGGCGCCCTGGTCCCGGTCGAGCTGGACGCGGCACTGGCGGCGGGGTCGGCGTACCCCCGGTGGTTCGTCGCCGACGCCGAGGGGACGGGGACCGTGCTGCTGGGCGCGGTGCGCGGGGACCGGTTGGAGCCGAGGTTCGGACCTGGCTCGGCGGCGGCGCACGCGGGCAGCGGCGCGACCGCCCTGACCGGCGACTGGCCGACGCTGCGGCACGACGTGGATACGCCGGCGGACCTGGCCCGGGCCCGGATGCTGGGCCTCGACCTGTAGCGTGCGGGACATGCAGGGCACCGTCGCGAGCTTCGAACCGGACACCCGCAGCGGCACCGTGCTGCTCGACGACGGCACGCCGGTCGCCTTCGACGGCGCCGCGTTCGCCGCGGGCGGTCTGCGGCTGCTCCGCGTCGGCCAGCGACTGCGGCTGGAGAGTGACGGCGACGGAAACATCAGCATGGTGACGCTGCCCACCATGTAACTCGTGTTCACCTTCCCTTCACCATGGTCCGTCAACCTGTGCCGGTGACCGGCACCGGCAGGACCCCTGGACGCCCCCGCAGGATCGGCAGCGGGCAGAAGCCTACGATTGGCGACCCACCGACGCCGGTGACGGTCCAAGATGAGGAGATGGCGAAGGCGACACCTCCCTCGAAACCGCTCCCGGAGACTGTCGTGACCCCGGAACTGCCCGAGGGGCGGTTCTTCAACCGCGAGATCTCCTGGCTCGACTTCAACGCGCGCGTGCTGGCGCTCGCCGAGGATGCCCGGACACCGCTGCTGGAGCGGGCGAAGTTCCTCGCCATCTTCGCCACCAACCTCGACGAGTTCTTCATGGTCCGCATCGCCGCGCTGCAGCGGCGGGTGCAGACCGGCCTGCCGGTCCGCGGCGCCGACCGGCTGCCGCCGCGCCAGCAGGTCGACCACGTCGCCGAGGCGACGACCGAGCTGGTGGCACGGCACGCCGCCTGCTTCGCCGACCAGGTCGGACCGCTCCTGGCGCAGCAGGGCATCGTCATCGAGCGCTGGGAGAACCTGACGAGCGCCGAGCGCGACCGCCTCGCGACCTACTTCCACGACCACGTCTTCCCGGTGCTCACCCCGCTCGCGGTGGACCCCGCGCACCCGTTCCCCTATATCTCCGGGCTCTCCCTCAACCTCGCCGTCTCGCTGCGCGACCCGGAGAAGGAGGGCGAGCTCTTCGCCAGGGTCAAGGTTCCGGCGAACGTGCCGCGCCTCGTCGCGCTGACGCCCGGCCGGTTCCTGCCGGTGGAGGCGCTCATCGCGGTGCACCTGGCCCAGCTCTTCCCGGGTGTCGCGATCGTCGAGCAGCACCTCTTCCGGGTCACCCGCAACGCCGAGGTCGATCTCGACGAGGACCGCGACGAGGACCTGCTGCAGGCGCTGGAGCGCGAGCTGGCCCGGCGCCGGTTCGGGCTGCCGGTGCGTCTGGAGGTCGCCGAGCACATGTCGGAGCACCTGCTGGAGACGCTCATCCGCGAGCTCGACGTGCAGCCCCGGGCCGTGCAGCGGGTTCCCGGCCTGCTCGACCTCTCCGGCCTCTGGCAGGTCTACAACGAGACCGACCGGCCCGACCTCAAGGACAAGATCTTCGCCCCGGCGACGCATCCGCGCCTGCGCGACGGCGAACGCAGCGTCTTCAGCGTGCTGCGCGACGGCGACATCCTGGTGCACCACCCCTACCACTCGTTCTCCACGAGCGTGCAGCGCTTCATCGAGCAGGCGGCGATCGACCCGCACGTGCTCGCGATCAAGCTGACCCTCTACCGCACCTCCGGCGACTCCCCGATCGTCGACGCGCTCGTCGACGCCGCCGAGGCGGGCAAGCAGGTCGTCGTCGTGGTCGAGGTGAAGGCGCGCTTCGACGAGTGGGCCAACATCGGGTGGGCGCGCACGCTGGAGCGGGCCGGCTGCCACGTCGTCTACGGCCTGGTCGGCCTGAAAACCCATGCAAAAATCGCCCTGGTGGTACGCCAGGAGGGGGCCGTCCTGCGCCGCTACGGCCACGTCGGCACGGGTAACTACCACCCCAAGACGGCCAGGCTCTATGAGGACTTCGGCCTGCTGACCGCCGATCCCGAGGTCGGCGCGGACCTGACGGAGCTCTTCAACCACCTCACCGGATACGGTCGGCCCGCCTCCTATCGCCGCCTGCTCACCTCGCCCCGGGGTGTCCGGGACGGCTTGCTGGAGCTCATCGAGGCCCAGGCGGCCAAGGGCGACAAGGGGCTCATCCAGTTCAAGGTGAACTCGCTCGTCGACGAGCCGATCGTGGACGGCCTCTACCGGGCGTCGCAGGCGGGAACCCGGGTCGACCTCATCGTCCGGGGCAT
This sequence comes from Allocatelliglobosispora scoriae, assembly GCF_014204945.1. Classification (NCBI taxonomy): domain Bacteria; kingdom Bacillati; phylum Actinomycetota; class Actinomycetes; order Micromonosporales; family Micromonosporaceae; genus Allocatelliglobosispora; species Allocatelliglobosispora scoriae. The sequence goes on along the minus strand of NZ_JACHMN010000003.1, from coordinate 215,055 downwards.
GTGCTCGCTGCGCCCTGGCGTACCGGGGTTGAGCGAGACGATCCGGGTCCGCTCCATCCTGGGCCGCTTCCTGGAGCACTCCCGCGTCTTCCGCTTCGGCCGGGGCGCCGCCTCGCAGTGGTGGCTCGGCTCCGCCGACATGATGCGCCGGAACCTGGACGGCCGGGTCGAGGCCATCATCAGGATCACCGACAAGACCGCCGTCACCGAGCTCAGCGAGGTCTTCACCGCCGCCCTCGCCGAGACCACGGACGGCTTCGATCTGGGCGCCGACGGCGTCTGGACCCGCCGCTCCTCCACAGTAGAAGGCCGCCTCGCCGACCTCCAGCAGCTGCTCCAGGCCCGCTCGCAAGCGGTCTGAGGCCGGGCCGCCATGCCCGGACCCACCGCTGCAGCCGTCCTGGTCGAGTCCCTGACCCGCTCGGTCGGCCAACTCCACTCGCCCCGGGTCCCGCCCGGCGACACCCTGGCGCACCGGCTGCGGGTCGCCTCCCGCCGATTGCGCTCCACCCTGCGCACCTTCGAGCCCCTGCTGGACCCCCACTGGTCCACCCCGGTAAGGACCGGCTTACGCGACCTCGCCGACGCCCTCGGCCCCGCCCGAGACGCCGAGGTCCTCCTCGAACGCCTCGCCGACCACCAGCTCACGGGCACCGAGGAGATCGCCCGAAAGCTCCGGCAGACCAAGGACCACGCCGACGCCGCAGCCGCCGCGTACCTGGCGTCGGAGCCCCACCACGCGCTCCTGGCGAGGCTGGCGGAGCCGATTCCCTTCCTCCGCGTCGCCCACTTCAGCGCCGCCGCGATCCTGCCACCGCTGCTCGCCAAGCCCTGGCAGCGCCTGACGAGCCGGGCCAGGACGATCCGGCCGCACGACCCGGTGGAGCGCTGGCACAATCTGCGCATCCGCACCAAGCAGGCCCGCTACGCCCTGGAGGCGACCGGCTTCGACGAGGCCCTCACCCGGGCCCTCGCCAGGTGTCAGGACCTCCTTGGCGAGCACCAGGACGCCAACACGGCCGCGGACGCCTGGCGGGCACTGGCAGCCGATCCCGCGGTCGCCGAAGCCCTGTACGTACGGGAGGCGGCCACGGCCGGGAGGCTGCGCAAGGCGTACCCCCGGGTCTGGAAACGCTGCGAGAACCGCGAGCTGACCGCGATCCTCGACCCCCACCGGTAAGGACCGCCGGAACCCCCGAACCGACCCCGAAACAAGCGTGAGGGACGTGGCAGAACAGCCACGCCCCTCACGGAACCAGGACGAACTAACGCTTCCGAGCAGGAGCCTTCTTCGCCGCCGCAGCCTTGGCAGGAGCAGCCACGACCTTCTTGGCGGCCGGAGCCTTCTTGGCCGGAACAGCAGCCGCAGCCTTGGTGGCGACCTTCTTGGCCGGAGCAGCCTTGGCCGCCGCCACGGTCACCTTCTTGGCCGGAGCGGCCTTGGTGGCAGACTTGGTTGCGGCCTTGGTGGCCTTCGCCGCCGGGGTCGCCTTCTTGGTCACGGCCTTGTTCGCGGGTGCGGACTTGGCAGCCGTCTTCTTGGCGGGCGCCGACTTGGCGACCGACTTCTTCGCCGGTGCGGCCTTCTTCGCGGCGGCCTTCTTCGCGGGCGACGCCGCGCCCTTGCCGCTCGCCACGGTCTCCTTGAAGGCGGCGCCCGCGCGGAACGCGGGAACCGAGGTCTTCGGAACCTTGACCGCCTCACCCGTACGCGGATTGCGTGCGGTCCGCGCGGCGCGCGCCCGCTTCTCGAAGACACCGAAGCCGGTCAGCGACACCTTGTCGCCCTTGGTCACGGCGGTCTGGATCTCGGTGATGATGGCGTCGAGCGCTGCGGCGGCGGTCTTCTTATCCCCCAACCGGGCGGCGAGCGCCTCGACGAGCTCGGCCTTGTTCACGGCTTTCCTCCGTTTTCCCTACTGGACCTGTGCCAGTCATTCTTCGCGCACCGTAAGCCTTACGTGACGCATATACAAACAACTGCCAGAAAAACGGCATTGTGTCGCCTGAAGACACGGCTTTGCGCGAATCCACATTGCGTCAGGCTCTTCAGGAGAACTCCGCACGGGGGCAAGGAGATGCGCCGGGAACGGTTTTGGGGGGTCGTTTCCACCGTGATGCGGTGGAAACGACCCCCCAAAAGCGGTGCGGGGAAGGCGCTGCGCGCTGGAACCTAGACGGCGACCTTGGGGCTGAACGCGTTGCGGTGGGTCTCGAACTCGGTGATCGCCGCCTCGTTGCGCAGCGTCAGTCCGATGTCGTCGAGGCCCTCCATGATGCGCCAGCGGGCAAACGGATCCAGCTCGAAGGCCCACGACAGGTCGCCCGCGGTGACCGTGAGCGACTCCAGGTCCACGGTGACCGTGGCGGTCGGGTCGGCCTCGGTCCGCGCCCACAGCTGCTCCACCGCGTCGGCCGGCAGCTCGATCGTGAGCAGACCCTGCTTGAGGGAGTTGCCACGGAAGATGTCACCGAAACGGGGCGAGATGACGACCCGGAACCCGTAGTCGTTGAGCGCCCAGACGGCGTGCTCCCGGGACGAGCCGGTGCCGAACTCCGGCCCGGCGATGAGCACGGAGGCCCCCGCGTAGGCCGGGTTGTTGAGCACGAACTCCGGGTCCTCACGCCAGGCGCTGAAGAGCCCGTCCTCGAATCCAGTCCGGGTCACCCGCTTGAGGTAGACCGCCGGGATGATCTGATCCGTGTCCACGTTGGATCGGCGCAGCGGGATCGCCGTGCCGGTGTGAACGATGATTTTCTCCATCGGGCGTCCTCAGTTCAGGTCGGAGGGGGCGGCGAGGCGTCCCACGACGGCGGTGGCGGCGGCGACGGGCGGTGAGACGAGGTGCGTACGCCCGCCCCGGCCCTGCCGGCCCTCGAAGTTGCGGTTGGAGGTGGAGGCCGACCGCTGCCCCGGCTTGAGCGTGTCCGGGTTCATGCCCAGGCACATCGAACAGCCGGCGAAGCGCCACTCGGCACCCGCCTCGACGAAGATCTCGTCGAGCCCTTCCGCCTCAGCGGCGGCCCGCACCGCGGCGGAACCGGGCACGACGAGCATCCGCACGCCCTCGGCGACCTTGCGGCCCTTGATGACGGAGGCGGCGGCCCGCAGGTCCTCCAGGCGCCCGTTGGTGCAGGAGCCGACGAAGACCACGTCCACGGCGACGTCGCGCAGGCGCTGACCGGCGGTGAGGCCCATGTACTCCAGGGCCCGCTCGGCGGCGCCTCGCTCGCCCAGGTCGTCGAAGGAGGCCGGGTCCGGCACATCGCCGCTGAGCGGCGCGCCCTGGCCCGGGTTGGTGCCCCAGGTGACGAACGGCGTCACGGAGCTCACGTCGAGCGTGATCTCGGTGTCGAAGCGGGCGCCCTCGTCGGTGCGCAGCGTGCGCCAGTGCTCGACGGCGGCGTCCCACAGGTCGCCCTGCGGCGCGTAGGGACGGCCCTTGAGCCAGGCGAAGGTGGTCTCGTCGGGCGCGATGAGGCCGGCCTTGGCGCCCCACTCGATCGACATGTTCGAGATGGTCATCCGGCCCTCCATGGAGAGCGCCTCGATGACCGGACCGCGGTACTCCACGACGTGGCCGCGGCCGCCGCCCGTGCCGACCTGGGTGATCAGCGCCAGGATCAGGTCCTTGGCGGTGACGCCGGGCTGCAGGTCGCCGACGAAGTTGACGGCCATCTGCTTCGGCGTGCCCTGCGAGAGGGTCTGCGTCGCCAGCACGTGCTCGACCTCGCTGGTGCCGATGCCGAAGGCGAGCGCGCCGAAGGCGCCGTGCGTGGACGTGTGCGAGTCACCGCAGACGATCGTCATGCCCGGCTGGGTAAGTCCCTGCTGCGGCCCCATCACGTGGACGACGCCCTGGACGGGATCGCCGAGCGGGTGGAGTTTCACGCCGAAGTCGGCGCAGTTTCGACGCAGTGTCTCAATCTGCGTCCGGCTGACTGGATCGAGAATCTTGATGAGATTGTCGGTCGGGGTGTTGTGGTCCTCGGTCGCGATCGTCAGGTCGGGTCGGCGCACCCCACGGCCGGCCATCCGGAGGCCGTCGAAGGCCTGCGGGCTGGTCACCTCATGGAGAAGATGCAGGTCGATGTAGAGCAGGTCGGGTTCGCCGGCCGCTCGGTGTACGACGTGTGCGTCCCAGACCTTCTGGGCGAGGGTCCTGTTCACGGTATCTCCCACCATCTGGACATCCCAAGCTTTGGGAGGTATGTTTCGGTGTGTGGGACACAGTATGAGTGGCGTCGGCGTCCTTGACAAGGCGGTAGTGATCCTTGCCGCCTGTGTCGATGGCGCCAGCCTGGCTGAACTCGTTGATCGCACCAAGCTGCCGAGAGCAACGGCGCACCGGCTGGCGCAGGCGTTGGAGATCCATCGGATGCTGGTTCGGGACACGCAGGGACGCTGGCGTCCAGGCCCCCGCCTAGGGGAGTTGGCGAACGCCGCTCCCGATGTCCTGCTGACCGCAGCAGAGCCCCTCCTCGCTGCGCTCCGTGACAACACGGGCGAAAGCGCGCAACTTTACCTTCGACGGGCGGATGAGCGCATCTGCGTGGCCTCCGCCGAGCGCGCCTCCGGGCTGCGCGACACCGTGCCGGTCGGCGCGATACTGCCCATGACGGCCGGTTCCGCCGCTCAGGTGCTGCTGGCCTGGGAGCCGCCCGAGGCCGTCATGCCCCTGCTGCCCCGGTGCAAGTTCACCGGCAAAACCCTCGCCGAGGTACGCCGTAGGGGCTGGGCGCAGTCCGTCGCCGAGCGCGAGCTGGGCGTGGCGAGCGTCTCCGCCCCGATCCGGGACCGGACCGGGCGCGTGATCGCCTCGATCAGCGTCTCCGGACCCATCGAGCGCCTCGGCAAGCGCCCCGGCGACCGGCACGCCATGGCGGTCGTCCGAGCAGGTCAGCGCCTGTCCGGCCTATAGCCTTCGTCACAATCACGCCGCCCCGACCGGTCCCGGCCGTTCGGGGCGGTTCGGCGTTCGCGCACAGCCGTTACGCTGCAAATCTCTTCACCGGCCGGGAAAGGAACACCGTGAGCCACCCCAGCTCACCTGTCCCTCCTTCCCCAGCGGCTCCCGTCGCACCGGAGTCCACACTGGAGAACGTTCCGAGCGCCCCGGACTCGGTCGCCCCCATCCGCATCATCATCGATTAGCCCAGCCCAGTCCTCGCCCCAGGCACAGATCCGTGGACCTTGAATGATTTGTGCTGCCCTGGCGACAGAAATCATTCAAGGTCTCGCCGGAGACCGTCAGCGGGGAACGGGGACGCCCTCCAGGATCAAGTCCTGTCCATCCGGCCAGAAAGCTCCTCGAACGGTGAACGTCAGCGTCGCCGCGCCGGTCCCCTGGACGACCACGACGGTCTCGAACTGCGTCTTCTGATGCAGCGGCGGTTCCAGGCTGCCCTTCCCGGAGAACGGGTCCGCGCCGAGGATCCTGTGCTTGTCGTCGATGACGACCAGCCGCATGGACCTGTGGTCCTCGGCCGCGAAGCGTTCGACAGAGGCCACCACCAGCAGGCACGGCTTGCCCTCGTTGGGTCCGAACGGGCCGGTGGCATGCGTGATTCTGGTGACCGAGAACTCGTAGCCGTATCCGCGGACCGTCCATGGGGCTTTGCCGCTCGCCCGTACGACGATCTGCCCCGGTGTCGACGGCGAAGGGGCGGGGCTGTTCCGGCCGAGGTCCGGGAACTGACCGATCATCGTCCCCACGAACGAGAGCCCCGGGCCCAGGCAGGCGATGCCGAGCGCCGCGACGAGGCTCACCGCCACCGCAGCCCACAGCAGCGGGCGGGCGCGCTTCGACCGTTGGGGAGGAGCCTGCGGGGGCGCAGGACGCACCGGCTGACCGAGGGGTAGGGCACCCATCTGTGGCGGACGGCCATCAGCGAGTGCTCGGAGCTGGGCGAGGAACTGCGGACTGGGCAGGCGCCCGCCGGTGACGTCCTCGGACTGGATGTTGGCAAGGGCGAAGAACCGGTCGCCGCGCAGCAGCAGCGGGAAGATGGGACGCGCTCGGGACTGGGCCTGGATGATCTCCCGCGAGACCCACTCCGACTCGTACGCCTGCGGGGTCATGACGACGACGAACGCCGCACACGTGTCGATCTTCTCCTGGATGACCCGGTCCCACCGATGACTGGAGACGATCTCCCGGTCATACCAGACGGGCAGGCCGGCGGCGGTCAGATGAGCTGCCAGCCGGTCGACATAGGCGCCGTCCTGCCGGTGACTATAACTGATGAACACATGACCGGTCACTCGACGAACGCTACCGACCATATCGATAGATCGGCATCACCCGACAGTCCGAGCTCCGCAGCCTCCGAGTCCGGGCCCCAACGACAGCAGCTCGCGGGCCGATGGCCTGCGAGCTGCTGTTTATCGCTGTAGTCCCGATGGGATTCGAACCCACGCTACCGCCTTGAGAGGGCGGCGTCCTAGGCCGCTAGACGACGGGACCAAGGAACTTCCGTATTCACATGTCAGCCGCCCTTCCGGGCGGCCTGCCGAACTCTAACAGGTCCAGCTCCCCCGCTTCAATTCGGGCTATCAGGCCCATCTCGCTGCGGGTTTGCTGGGGTACCAGGACTCGAACCTAGACTAACTGAACCAGAATCAGTTGGGCTGCCAATTACCCCATACCCCATCGGCGCTGCTCGCGTGACCGCTTACCGTGCCGGGAGTGAACTTTACCTGACCGGTCCGCCCGAACCAAACCGGGTATCCGGGTCGGCACGGCGCACCGCGACCCGGGTCACAGGTTGAGCACCGGGTTGGTCAGCGAGCCCAGCCCCTCGACCTTGACGGAGACGATGTCGCCCTCGGCGAGGATGCCGACGCCGGCGGGGGTGCCGGTGAGGATCACGTCACCGGGCAGCAGCGTCATCACGTGCGAGATGTAGGAGACGAGGGTCGCCACGTCGAAGACGAGCTGTGACGTGCGGCCCAGCTGGCGTACATCCATGTCGTCCGCGGAGCGGCCCACCTCGCAGCGGACCTCCAGGTCGGTCACGTCGAGGCCGGTGGTGATCCACGGGCCGAGCGGGCAGAACGAGTCGAAGCCCTTGGCCCGGGTGAACTGCACGTCGGCCTTCTGGATGTCGCGCGCGGTGACATCGTTGGCGCAGGTGAACCCGAAGACGGTCTTCATCGCGTCGGCGCGGTCGACCCGGCGGGCGCCGGTGGCGCCGATCACCACGGCGAGCTCGGCCTCGTGCTCGACCTGCTTGGACTGCGGCGGGATGCGGATCGGGTCGTGCGGGCCGATCACCGAGGTGGTCGGCTTGAGGAAGAGCAGCGGCTCCTTGGGCACGGCGTTGCCCAGCTCAGCGGCGTGATCGGCGTAGTTGCGCCCGACACACACGACCTTGCTCGGCAGGATCGGCGAGAGCAGCCGCACGTCGGCGAGGGCCCAGCGCTGCCCGGTGTATTTGATCTCACCGAAGGGGTGTCCGTCGATCGCGGCGACGGTGAGCGCTTCGGCGCCCGCGTCGGCCTCGCCCTCCACAACGCCGAAGGACATCCCACCGGAGTGCACGAACCGGGCAATACGCACAGCTGCTCCCATCACGCGACCAAGTCAACCTCACGATATCCGGTGGGATTTCACCGTTCCCGGCGGATCGACGCCCCACGGCAGTCGGAATCCCGCTGGGTACCCTGGTCCGGTGGATCCGACAGTGCTGGATGCGGTGGTGTGGCGAGCGCGCCGGGCCGCCCATGAGGCGCGCGTGGACTCGTGGCTGGGGCAGCACCGCGACCGCCGGCAGCGCGGCGCGAAGCACCCGGTCGAGGACTTCCTCTTCACCTACTACTCCCAGCGCCCGGCACAGCTCCGCCGCTGGCACCCGGGCGCGGGGATCGTGCTGGCGGGTGGCGAGACCGCCCGCGACTACATCGAGGTCGCCGACGGTGTGATGATCGACCCGGCCGTGATCGAGCGGCGCCGGGAGTCGATCGCGTGGATCGCCGCGCTGCTCGGCGAGACCGCCGCCCGCCCGGCCCAGTTCGGCTGCTTCGGCCTGCACGAGTGGGCGATGGTCTACCGCCAGCAGCCCGACGAGGTCCGCCACAACTCCTGGCCGCTGCGCCTGTCACCGCCGTCGCTGGCCCAGGTCGTCGAGGACCGGGGGGTACGCTGCACGCACTTCGACGCCTTTCGCTTCTTCACTCCCCCGGCCCGGTCCCTCAACGTGCTGACCCCGACGAGACAGTCCCAGCCGGAGCTGGAGCAGCCGGGCTGCCTGCACGCGAATATGGATCTCTACAAGTGGGCCTACAAGCTCGCCCCGCTGGTCCCGAGCGAGCTGACGGCGGACTGTTTCGAGCTGACCCGCGAGATCCGCGCCCTGGACATGCAGGCGAGCCCCTATGACCTGGCCGATCTCGGCTACCCCCCGGTGCGGATCGAGACCCCCGAGGGCCGCGCCGAGTACGCCGCCCGCCAGCGGACCTTCGCCGAGCGCGCGGCTCCGCTGCGACAGCGCCTGATCGCAGCCTGCACCGCTCTCCTGGCCGTCTCCTCGCCCGCGTGATCACGTCTGATTCGGGGAACCAGACGTGATCACGCGCCAAGATTCGGTCTGCTTCCCGGAACCAGACGTGATCACCGCGCGAGAAGCGAGCGGAAACGAGCGGGGTCAGACCACGTCGTCGTGGTCGGTGGCGAGGGCCACCTTGCGCCACGTCTCCAGCTCCGTGTGGACCAGAGCCAGCTTCGCCTCGATCCGGGCCACCGAGTCGGCGCCCAGCTGCAGGCGCAGCGGCGGATCGGTGGCCTCGGTGAGGTCGACGATCGCGATCGCCGCCTTGGCCGGGTCGCCGCGCTGAGCGTGGTTGTGCTCCGCCGGGATCCCCCGCGTCAGGCCGGACGTGGCCGCGTAGTCGTCGATCACGGTCGGCTCGATGTGCAGGCTGGACCCGTCGAGGAAGTCTGTCCGGAACCCGCCCGGCTCGACGATCGTGACGTTGATGCCGAGCGGCACCAGTTCGGCGTTGAGCGCCTCGGTCAGCCCTTCGAGGGCGAACTTCGTCGAGGCGTAGAGGCCCCAGCCGGGTGCGGCACGGGCGAAGCCGCCGACGGAGCTGATGTTGATGACGTGCCCGGAGCCCTGCGCTCGCAGGGTCGGCAGGACCGCCCGCTGCACGGTGAGTACGCCGAAGACGTTGGTGTCGAAGACCGCCCGGGCAGCGCTGTCCGAGACCTCCTCGACCGCACCGATCAGCCCGCGCCCGGCATTGTTGACCAGCACGTCGATCCGGCCGAAGTGCTCGACGGCCGCGCCGACCGCCGCCTGGACGCTCTGCTCGTCGGTCACGTCGAGGGCGAGGGCGAGCAGCGAGTCGGCGGCAGGAAAGGCGCGCCGGACGGCGTCGGCGTCCCGGCCGGTGGCGACGACCCGATGGCCGCGAGCCAGTGCCTCGGTGACGACGGCCGCACCCAGGCCGCGCGATGCTCCGGTGATGAACCAGACTTTCGGAGAATCGATCATGATTCCCACCCTATGACCCCGAGCGGACCCGACGCCAAACCGGCCGAGCAGCTCGATGACACCGGCGGGACAGCGGAACGGGCCGACCGAGGTGCGGCCGGCCGGCCCGTAGCGGGGAGGAACTCGACTAGCAGCGCGGTACGCCGGGGATGTAACCGTCGTATCCGGTGTAGACGTAGGCGTCCGAGATGAACTTGCCGGTGCCGATCCGGTCCCAGATGCTGCTGGTGCCGTAGGTGCCCGTCACCGTCGTACCCGATGTCTGGCAGTAGATCGTGACCCCCGCGCCGTCCGCGACCGTGCCGACGGAGGAGTAGCCCGTGCCCGGGCCGGAGCGGATCGTCAGCGGCGAGCCCGCCGTGTTGACCGTGCCCGCGCCGGTCGAGCTGCCCGAGCAGGCGTTGGTGCTGGTGTAGTTCTTGGTGCCCCAGTAGAGCGCGGTGGCGCCGTCGAACTTGACCTGCACGTCGTTGCCGCCGGAGCGCTGCTCGTAGTGCAGGTGGGGTCCGGTGGATCCGCCGGTGGTGCCGACGTAGCCGATCACCTTGCCGTAGCCGACCACGGCGCCGACGGAGGTGTTGAAGCTGCTCAGGTGGGCGTAGTAGGTCGTCCAGCCGTTGCCGTGGTTGATCCGGACGTACTTGCCGTAGCTCGTGCTGCCCAGGTTGGCGACGACGTCGACCGTGCCGGGAGCGCTGGCGACGACCGGGTCACCGTCGTCATTGGTGCGGTTGAAGTCGACCGCGTAGGCGGGGCTGTGGTCGGAGCGGGTCTGGCCGGACCAGACCTGCCCGCAGGGGAAGGGGACCTTGAAGACGGGCGCGGCGAGCGCCGGGGCGCTGGGGATGATGATCGCCGCACCGGCGACGACCGCGGCGAGGGTGAGCCGGAGAGTCTTGCCAATCATGGTGATTTCCCTGTCGTCAGCAGTGTTCGAAGGGGGAGGTGTAACTCGTGCCGCCCGCACTGCCGCCCCACTTGACGCAGTTCGGCGCGGTCCGGATGACGGGCCCGGCGAAGTAGGAGAAGCTGCCGGAGTCGGTGGTGCGTGATGCGCCCTGTGGTTCGAGGAAGGCGCTGGTGGCGGTGGGGGTGCCGACACTCGCCATCTTCAGGGTGATCACGCAGTTCTGGCTGGTGGAGCCCTTCCAGAGCAGGTTGACCGTGCCGGCGCTGCCGAGCTTCACCGAGTCGGTCATCTGGAAGCCCGCACCGCACTCGGCGGCGGGGTCGTAGGAGGTGGCGCAGTTGTTGCTCGTCACCGAGCCGACGTTGTAGGGGAAGGTGCTCCCGTTGAAGACCGACTTGATGATGTGCGACTGCGACCGGTCCGGGTAGCGCACCTCGTAGTGCAGGTGCGGGCTGATGTTGTTGCCGGTGCGGCTGGTGTTGCCGAGGGCGCCGATCGCCTGGCCGCGCAGCACCGCCTGGCCCGCGCTCACGGCCCGGGCGTCGAGGTGCGCGTAGTAGGTGTAGTAGCCGCCGCCGTGGTTGATGACGATGAGGTTGCCGTAGCCGTTGACCTCGCCCTGGTGCGCGGAGACCTCGACGGTTCCCGCAGCCGCCGCGACGACGGTGTCGCCCAGGTCGGCGGTGGGGGTCGACCCGCGATTGAAGTCGATCTCCCACGAGACGTGGGCGCTGCTGCCGCTGCTGTTGCCCGACCAGGTCTGCCCGCAGGGGAACGGGAGCTGGAACGACGGTGCCGCGTGCGCTGGTGTGCCGAGGAGCAGGGTTCCGGTGACGCCGAGCACGAGGGTGGCGGCGGCACGGAGCAGGACGTTCAATCGCATATGGACGGTCCCTCCGGTGGATGGTGGACAAGACCCGTTGCTGCGCGGGGTGCGCTCAGCCTCGCGGTCGTCCCTCCAGCGGCCCTCCAAAACCCCTACAACCCATCGATGTACGCCGAAAAAGCGCCTCCCGTTCACCCAGGCAGGTGAACGGGAGGCGCTTTCAGTCGTCGGGAACTACAGCGCGCCGAGGTAGCGCCGCCGCTCATAGGGCGTCACCTCGCGCCTGTACTCCTCCCACTCGGCGCGCTTGTTGCGCAGGAAGAAGTCGAAGACGTGCTCGCCGAGCACCTCCGCGACGAGCTCGGAGCCCGCCATCACCTCGATCGCCTCGCTGAGGTTCTCCGGCAGCGCCTCGTAGCCCATCGCCTTGCGCTCGGCGTTGGAGAGCGACCACACGTCGTCCTCGGCGCCGGGCGGCAGCTCGTAGCCCTCCTCGATGCCCTTCAGACCGGCACCGAGCAGCACCGCGTAGGCGAGGTAGGGGTTGGTGGCGCTGTCGATCGAGCGCACCTCCACCCGGGCCGAGTTGGGCTTGCCATAGGCGGGCACCCGCACCAGCGCCGACCGGTTGACGTGCCCCCAGCAGACGTAGGCCGGCGACTCGGTGATCCGGTCGGCGAGCTGCTGCGGGAAGAGCCGCTTGTAGGAGTTGACCCACTGGTTGGTGACGGCGGTGAACTCGCGGGCGTGGGTGAGGATGCCGGCGATGAACGCCTTCGCCACGTCGGAGAGCTTGTGCGGGTCGGCCGGGTCGTGGAAGGCGTTGCGCTCACCCTCGAAGAGCGAGAGGTGCGTGTGCATGCCACTGCCGGGCTGGTCGGTGAAGGGCTTCGGCATGAAGGTGGCCCGGACGCCGTGCGAGAGCGCCACCTCCTTCATCACGTGCCGGAAGGTCATGATGTTGTCGGCGGTCGTCAGCGCGTCGGCGTAGCGCAGGTCGATCTCCTGCTGGCCGGGGGCGACCTCGTGGTGGCTGAACTCGACCGAGATGCCGATCCGCTCCAGCGCGAGCACGGCCTGGCGGCGGAAGTCCCGCGCGACGACGTGCGTGGTGTGGTCGAAGTAGCCGCCCGAGTCGACCGGCTTGGGCGGGCTGCCGTCGTTGGGTCCGTCCTCCAGCAGGAAGAACTCGATCTCCGGGTGGGTGTAGAAGGTGAAGCCCTTCTCGGCGGCCTTGGAGAGCGAGCGCCGCAGCACATGGCGCGGATCGGCCCAGCTCGCGTTGCCGTCGGGCAGCAGGATGTCGCAGAACATCCGGGCGCTCTCGCCGGAGGCGCCGCCCTCGAAGGGGAAGACCTGGAAGGTGGTCGGATCGGGCATCGCGACCATGTCCGACTCGAAGACCCGGGCGAACCCCTCGATCGCGGAGCCGTCGAAGCCGATGCCCTCCTCGAAGGCGGCCTCCAGCTCGGCCGGGGCCACGCTCACGGACTTCAGCGTGCCGAGCACGTCGGTGAACCACAGCCGGACGAAACGGATGTCGCGCTCTTCGAGCGTGCGGAGCACGAACTCCTGCTGACGATCCACAGCCAGACCTCTTCCATGCATGGCTTCCAGCGCCGGGCGGGGCGGGTCGCGCAGCCTTCGGCTGCCCGGTCGCTCAGTCAACACTGATCACGTTACGCGGAGGTTACACATCCCGCATGCCGCAACCGCTGACCCATCAGGCCGTTGAGCCTGCGGAGCACAGGGCTGGCAGGCATACCGGGGTGGCACGATGAGACTCGACCGAGCACGGCGCAGGGCCATCGTGACGGGTGCCGCGCTGGGGTGCGTGACGGTCGGCGTACTCACCCTGCTGGGCGTGCTCGGGTTGCGGCCGCACCCGCGGTCGGACCCGCACCCCGGCCCCCGCGAGGCGATCCAGGCGGACCTGCAGACCGCGCAGGTGGCCGGGCCGGACCTGCCGTTGGTCCTGTCCCCCAGCGCGACCCTGCCGTCCTCGCCCGCACCGCGCACGGAGGCGAGCAACTCCCGCTGCCGGGCGCTCGTCGCCGACCCGGCCGAACTGATCAGCCTCGCCTCGGCGAGCGGCCGCAACGCCGACGGCGACGCCTCGACCAGGCACATCGCGCCGGACAAGAGCGTCCTCGACCAGGCCCTGCGGGTGCTGTCGAGCGGTGACGCGGCGAAGACCTTCGACTCGCTGCTCGCCACCACCAAGGCCTGCCGGGACTTCACCACGGTCGTGGACGGCGCCCGGGTCCGGGTCCGGCTCGACGCCGGCAAGCCCGGCCTGCCGCTGCTGGGGCGCTCCTACACCGTGCGGCTGACCGTGAGTTCCGCCACCTCCACCAAGACCGGCTACCTCGCCGTCGGGCGGGTCGGCTCGGCCATCTCCGTGCTGCGCAGGCTGGGCCCGACCAGCGCCGAGCAGCAGCTCGACCAGCAGGTGGCGGAGCTGCTCGACCAGACCCTGTCGAAGATCCTGCCCCTGCAGCCGGAAGCCAAAACCAGCCCTGGCGGGGCATGATGTTGACATGCCGACTTTGCGCATAGCCCTCGCACAGGTCAACCCAGTCGTCGGTGATCTCAGTGGCAACGCCGCCCTGATCCGCGAACGCACCGCAGCAGCCGCGCGATCCGGCGCGCACCTCGTCGTCTTCCCCGAGATGGTGCTGACCGGATATCCGGTCGAAGACCTCACTTTCCGGGATGCCTTCGTCACCTCGTCCCAGCGCGCCCTGGCGAAGCTCGCCGCCGACCTCGACGCAGGCGGCTTCGGTGAGCTCGCGGTGGTCGTGGGCTACCTCGACGCCGACGGCCCGGCCCGGCTCGGCGACGACACGACGGTCCGGCGCGGGCCGCGCAACGCGCAGGCGGTGCTGCACCGGGGCGGTGTTGCCGCCACCTACTTCAAGCACCACCTGCCCAACTACGGCGTCTTCGACGAGGACCGCTACTTCGTGCCCGGCGACACGCTGACCGTCGTAAGGCTCGGCATCGGCGACGAGCAGGTCGACGTGGCGCTCACCATCTGCGAGGACATCTGGCAGCCGGGCGGGCCCTTCGCCGTCGCGGCAGCCGCGCGGGTCGGTCTCGTGCTCAACATCAACGGCTCGCCCTACGAGCGCGACAAGGACGACGCCCGGCTCTCCCTCGTTGCCCGGCGGGCGGCCGAGGCGCACGCGACGGTCGCCTACGTCAACATGGTCGGCGGCCAGGACGAGCTCACCTTCGACGGCGACTCGATGATCGTGGCGCCCTCCGGCGAGCTGCTCGCCCGCGCGCAGCAGTTCACCGAGGCGCTGCTCATCCACGACGTGACCCTCCCGGTCGCCGTCGCCGACGCGCCCACGGGCGGCCTGGGCGAGATGGCAGTCCGCCGGGTCGAGGTGCCGACCGCCTGGCAGACGCCCGCGGGTGCGCCGCAGGTCGGCGGCGTCGCCGAGCGGCTCAGCGACCTCGCCGAGGTCTGGGGAGCCCTCGTGCTGGGCCTGCGCGACTACGTGGAGAAAAACCGGTTCAAGTCGGTGGTGCTGGGCCTGTCCGGCGGCATCGACTCGGCGGTCGTCGCCGCCATCGCGGTCGACGCGCTCGGCGGCCAGCGGGTCGTCGGGGTCTCGATGCCGAGCGAGTTCTCCTCGGGTCACTCCCGCGACGACGCGGCGGACCTCGCGAAGCGCTCGGGGCTGGACTTCCGCACCGAACCGATCGCGACGATGGTCGACGCCTTCCTCGCCAACATGAACCTCGCCGGGCTCGCGATCGAGAACCTTCAGGCGAGGGTGCGCGGAGTGATCCTGATGGCCCTCTCCAACCAGGAGGGGCACCTCGTTCTCACCACCGGTAACAAGAGCGAGCTCGCGGTGGGCTACTCCACGCTCTACGGCGACTCGGTGGGCGGCTTCAACCCGCTCAAGGACGTGCCAAAATCGCTCGTCTGGGAGCTGGCCCGGTGGCGCAACGACGACGCCGCGGCGCGCGACCAGGTGCCGCCGATCCCGGAGAACTCGATCGCCAAGCCGCCGAGCGCGGAGCTTCGCCCCGGCCAGCTCGACACCGACTCGCTGCCCGATTACGCGGTGCTCGACGACATCCTGCTGGGCTACGTCGAGGGCGACCGCGGTCGCGACGACCTCATCGCCGCAGGTCACGACCCCGCGCTCGTCGACCGGGTGATGCGGATGGTCGACCTCGCGGAGTACAAGCGCCGCCAGTCCGCACCCGGCACCAAGATCAGCTTCAAGGCGTTCGGGCGCGACCGGCGGCTGCCGATCACCAACCGCTGGCGCGAGACGGCCGCCTGACGGCACGCTCCCCGGCCGCCGTCCACGCGGCCGGGCTGGGCGTGATGAGAAATGTGATCTTCCGACACGGTGCCGAAAACTCGGTAATACTCGGGTCATGGTGGGTATGTAGTCATCATGACCGGAAGATCTTCGTTTGTAATCATCGCAAATCGCCTTCCCGTGGATGAGATACCCGAAGCGGATCGCGTAGATGGTCAACGCTGGGCTCGTAGCCCCGGCGGGCTGGTCACCGCCCTTGACCCCGTGCTCGTCGAGCACGAGGGCACCTGGGTCGGCTGGTCGGGCGCGGCCGGTCCCGCTCCCGTCCCCTTCCGGTCCGACGGCATCAGCCTGCACCCGGTGGCCCTCAGCGAGGACGACCTCGAGCGCTACTACGAGGGCATGTCCAACGCCACCCTGTGGCCGCTCTACCACGACGCCGTGGAGCCGCCCTACTTCAGCCGCCGGTGGGCGCAGTCCTATCGCGAGGTCAACGAACGCTTCGCCGAGGCAGCGGCCAAGGTCGCCGCGCCCGACGCCACGGTCTGGGTGCAGGACTACCAGCTCCAGCTCGTGCCCGCGATGCTCCGGGACCGCCGGCCCGACCTGAAGATCGGCTTCTTCCTGCACATCCCGTTCCCGCCGATCGAGCTCTTCATGCAGCTCCCGCAGCGGGCCGAGATCGTGCGCGGCCTCCTCGGCGCCGACCTCATCGGCTTCCAGCAGAAGATGGGCGCGCAGAATTTCGTCCGCCTCGCCCACCACGTGCTGGGCTGCGCATACTCCGGCAACGTCATCGAGTACGAGGGCCGGCAGATCAAGGCCGCCGCCTACCCGATCTCGATCGACACCAAGGAGATCGAGGACCTCAGCAACGAGCCGGAGATCCGCGCCCGGGCCGAGGAGATCCGCGCCGAGCTGGGCAACCCCAAGACGATCATCCTGGGCGTCGACCGGCTCGACTACACCAAGGGCATCGAGCGGCGCCTGAAGGCCTATCGGGAGCTGCTCTCCGAGGAGCGCCTGTCCGTGCCGGAGACCGTGATGGTCCAGGTCGCGACGCCCAGCCGGGAGCGCGTCGGCCATTACCAGACGCTGCGGGTACGCGTGGAGCGCGAGGTCGGCCGGATCAACGGCGAGTTCGGGCGGGTCGGGGTGTCGGCGGTGCACTACCTGCACCAGTCGTACAGCCGACGGGAACTGGCCGCCCTCTACCGCGCGGCCGACGTCATGATCGTGACCCCGCTGCGCGACGGGATGAACCTGGTGGCGAAGGAGTATGTCGCCTCCCGCGCGGACACCGGCGGCGCGCTGGTGCTGAGCGAGTTCGCCGGAGCCGCCAACGAGCTGCGCCAGGCACTGCTCTGCAACCCGCACGACCTCGACGCGCTCAAGGACGCGATCATCCGGGCCACCAACATGGACCCGGAGGAGGGGCGCCGGCGGATGGCGGCGATGCAGCGCCAGATCCGCAAGCACGATGTCGCCTACTGGTCGCACTCGTTCCTCGACGACCTGAAGAGCGTGGGCCAACCCAGCGACGATTAGTCGCCTCCGCGGATAAGGGTCGACGCGCTCCGGCTGTCCGACAGAACCAGGCGACATCCACGCGGAGAAGGGAATGCGTCTGGCGAGGTTTGTCCGGTGAAACGCCTTAGGCTGAACCATGCATATCGACCCGGCACCGGCCCCGCAACGGGCCGGGACCACGAATCGCCACCTCCGCTGCGACGACGTGACCCGAGCGGCGCGTTCGTTCCTTCTCAACCTGGGTCCGCAGAGATGAATATCGCCACGAGCACCACCGCCGAACTCACACCAGACGGCTTCGACCACGGACTGCGAGCGGCACTCAACCGCATCGCCCGCGTACCGCAGCTCCTCATCGCCTGCGGCTATGACGGCGCGCTCGCACCGCTGGTGGAGGACTTCACGGCCGCGGTACCCCTGCCGGAGGCGATCGCAGCGATCAGATCGCTCGCCGCCCTCCCGCAGACCTCCGTCGCCGTCGTCTCCGGCCGAGCCCTACGGGACCTCGCCGCCCTGTCGCGCCTGCCCAGCGAGGTGCACCTGATCGGGTCGCACGGCTCCGAGTTCGACGTCGGCTTCGTCCAACGGCTCGACCCGGAGCTCGTCGATCTGCGTACGCGACTGGGGGTGGCGCTGACCGAGGTCATCTCACGCCACCCCGGCATCCGGCTGGAGCCGAAGCCCGGCAGCGTCACCGTGCACACCCGGGGCATCGACCCCGTGATCGCGCGCCGTGCCCTCGACGAGATCCTCGACGGCCCCGCCACCTGGCCCGGGGTGCACGTCGCACACGGCAAGGAGGTCACCGAGCTCTCGGTGCTCTCCAGCGAGAAGAGCGCCGCCGTCGACATGCTGCGTACGCAGCTCTCAGCGAGCGCCGTCCTCTTCCTCGGCGACGACTCCACCGACGAGACGGTCTTCCTCAAGCTGCACGGCCCCGACCTCGGCGTCAAGATCGGCGAGGGCGACACCGCCGCACCCTTCCGGGTCGCCGATCCGGAGGAGGCGGTGCGCTGCCTCGGCCTGCTGCTGCAGACCCGGCGCAACTGGCTCTTCGGCGAGCGGGCGGTGCCGATCGAGCGCCACTCGATGCTCGCCGACGGGAGCACCGTCGCCCTGCTTACCCCCGATGCCCGGTTGACCTGGCTCTGCCACCCGCGGCCGGACTCGGCGGCGATCTTCGCCGACCTGCTCGGCGGCTCGCCGGCCGGGCACTTCTCCATCTCGCCCGAGCGCGGCGGCCTGCCGCTGGGCCAGCGCTACCGGCCCCGCACCATGACCGTGGAGACCCGTTGGTCGGGATTGACGGTGACGGACTGGCTCGACGGCAACAGCCTGTTGCGCCGGATCACCGGAAACGTTCCCGTCGTCGTCACCTTCGCCCCGCGGCCCGGTTTCGGTGCCGTGGCGGTCAGCCTGCAGCCGCTCGGCGACGGGCTGCGCCTGCTCGGCTCCAACGAGCCGACCTCGCTCTACTCCCCCGGGGTCGAGTGGGAGATCCTTCCCGACCACGAGAACGAGACCGCCCGGGCCCGGTTCGACCTGCGGGAGATGGGCGGCGAGGTCCTGCTGGAGCTGCGCTTCGACACCGATGAGCTCGGGCCGCACCCGCTCTCCACCGGCGAGCGGTTGGAGCAGGTCGAGCGGCCGTGGCGGGACTGGGCGTCGTCGCTCACGCTGCCGACCCGGCACCGGGAGGAGGTGCTGCGCAGCGCGCTCACCCTGCGGGGGCTGTGCCACCAGCCCACCGGCGGCATCCTCGCGGCGGCGACCACGTCGCTCCCGGAGGAGCTCGGCGGGATCCGCAACTGGGACTACCGGTACTGCTGGCTGCGCGACGCCTCCATGACCGCCCGAGCGCTCGTCGACCTGGGGTCGCTGAGCGAGGCGGAGGCCCTGCTGCGCTGGGTCGACGGCTGTGTCGAGCGCACCGGCGGCCACCCCGAACGCCTGCACCCGCTCTACTCCATCGACGGGCTGCTGCTCGGCGCCGAGGCGGTGATCGACGCGCTGCCCGGCTATGCCGGATCCCGGCCGGTCCGGGTGGGCAACGCCGCTGACTCGCAGCTCCAGCTCGACGTCTTCGGGCCGGTCGCGGACCTGCTCTGGGCCGTGGTCGACAAGCGCGGCAAGATCTTCGACGAGGAGTGGCGGGTGCTCACCGCCATGGTCCAGGCGGTCGAGCGGCGCTGGCACGAGCCCGACCACGGGCTCTGGGAGGCGCGGCTGGCACCTCGCCACCACGTCTACTCCAAGGTGATGTGCTGGATGACCGTGGACCGCGCGGTCAAGGTCGCCCAGCAGCACGGCAAGGACCGGGCCGAGTGGAGCGAGTGGGCCGAGCTCGCCGACCGCATCGCCGAGAACGTCCTCGAACTCGGCTGGCACCCCGAGGCGGGCGCCTACAGCGTCGCTTACGGCCACCCGGAGATGGACGCGTCGTCGCTCTGGATCGGCCTGTCCGGGCTGCTCCCGGACGACCACCCGCGCTTCCTCTCGACGGTGCTCGCGATCGAGGCGGAGCTGCGCAGCGGTCCCGTCGTCTACCGCTACCGCTGGGACGACGGCATGCCCGGACGGGAGGGCGGCTTCCACATCTGCACGGCGTGGCTGATCGAGGCCTACCTGCGTACGGGTCGGCGGGCCGATGCCGAGGAGCTCTTCGCCCAGATGATCGACACGGCCGGTCCGACGGGGCTGCTCCCCGAGCAGTACGACCCCGACGGTGAGCGGGGCCTCGGCAATCACCCGCAGGCCTACAGCCACCTGGGCCTGATCCGCTGCGCCATCCTGCTCGACGACGCCGACTGAGTCACGTTTTGCAGCAAAGCGTGGTCTAGATCGCGATCTAGACCACGCTTTGCTGCAAAACGTGACTCAGGCTTGAGGCAGGGCGCCGACCACGTCGCCGATCACCGTGATCACGGGGGTACGCAGACCCGCCGCCTCGGCCGCCTCGGCTATTCCGGCCAGCGGTGCGCGTACCTGCCGCTGGGTGGAGGTGGTGCCCTCCTGGACCACGGCGGCCGGTGTCCCGGGATCGCGGCCGTGCGTGATCAGGGTCTGCGCGATCTCGGCGAGGTGCCGCAGCCCCATCAGCACCACGATCGTGCCGCGCGAACCGCCCAGCGACGGCCAGTCGATGAGCGAGCCCGGGTTCGACGGGGCGAGGTGCCCGGTCAGGACGGTGAAGTCGTGGGCGACCCCCCGGTGCGTGACCGGGATCCCGGCCATCGCGGGCACCGAGATCGCGCTGGTCACCCCCGGCACGATCGTCACCGGTACGCCCGCGTCGGCACAGGCGATCAGCTCCTCGCCGCCCCGGCCGAAGACGAACGAGTCACCGCCCTTGAGCCGCACGACGAACTTGCCCGCCCGGGCCCCGGTCGATCAGGATCTCGTTGATGTGCTCCTGCAGCGCCGCCGGTCCGTAGGGCAGCTTCGCCACGTCGATCACCTCGACCGTCGGCGCGAGCTCGTCGAGGAGCAGCCCCGGCGCGAGCCTGTCGGCGACGACGACATCGGCGGCGTTGACGAGCAGCCGCCCCTTGACCGTGATCAGCGCCGGATCGCCGGGACCGCCGCCGACCAGGGCGACCGTGCCGCGCAGCTCGGCGAGGTCGGCCGGGGCGGCGGAGCCCGCGAGCAGCTCGGCGATCCGGTCCCGCACCGCCATCGACAGGCGCGGCGAGCCACCGCCGAGAACGGCCACGGTCACCGCGCCCTGCCGGGTCACCGCCGGCGTCCAGGCCGTCGCCGCGTCCCGATCATCGGCGCGTACGCAGAAGACGCGCCGCTCCGCCGCCGCCGCGCTGACCTGCTGCGCGGCGGTCGAGTCGTCGACGGCGACCTGCACGAGCCAGGCACCGTCGAGGTCGGCGGGCTCGAATCGCCGCTGGATCCACTCCAGCCGCCCGGCCTCGACGAGCCCCTGCAGCGCCGGGGTGATCTCCGGCGAGACGAGGACGACGACGGCCTCCGAGGCGAGCAGCGACGGCACCCGACGCGTGGCGATGGCGCCGCCACCGACGACGACGACCCGCAGCCCGGCGAGGCGCAGCCCGAGGGGGTAGAGCTGGCTCACGGCTCGTTCACCACGTCCACCGGCCCGGCACCCACCGGATGGCCGTCCATAGGACCGACTCTTGAAGAGTTGCGGCGGTCTTGGTCGGGGCTGGCGTCACCGTGCGCGGCGTCGGTGACGCCGGCGGTGTCGAAGGTGGCCACCTCGTGCAGGGCGCGGACCGCGCTCGCGACGATCGGCAGGGCCAGCACCGCGCCGGTGCCCTCGCCGAGGCGCAGTCCCAGGTCGAGCAGCGGCGAAAGGTCCAGGTGGGCGAGGGCGGCAGCCGCTCCCGGCTCGACCGAGAGGTGCCCGGCGACCATCGCGGTGACCGACTCGGGGGCGATCGCAGCCGCGACCAGCGCCGCCGAGCAGGCGATGACGCCGTCGAGGATGACGGGGTGGCGGCGAGCGGCGGCGCGCAGGATGAAGCCGGTGATCGCCGCGTGCTCGAGCCCGCCGACGCAGGCCAGGACGCCGATCGGGTCCTGCGGTGACGGCCGGTGCAGCGCCAGTGCCGCGCGGATCACCTCGACCTTGCGGTGGTGGGTCTCGCTGTCGATGCCCGTGCCGAGGCCGGTGACGACACCCGGGTCGGCACCGGTGAAGGCCGCGATCAGGGCGGCCGACGGGGTCGTGTTGGCGATGCCCATGTCGCCGGTGATCAGGGTGTGCGCGCCCGCGTCGAGCAGCCGGTCGGCGACCTCGATGCCGACCTCGATCGCCCGGATCGCCTCGTCCCTGGTCATCGCGGTCTCGACCGTCATGTCCCGGGTGCCCTCGCGCACCTTGCGGTCGAGCAGGTGGGGCGAGGGCGGCAGCTCCACGGCGACACCGACGTCGACCACGGTCACGGAGGCGCCGACCTGGCGGGCGAAGGCGTTGACGACCGCGCCGCCGGTGACGAAGTTGTGCACCATCTGGGCGGTCACCTCGCGCGGCCAGGGCGTGACACCCTGCGCGTGGACGCCGTGGTCACCCGCGAAGACCGCCACGGCGGCCGGATCGACCGGCGGTGGCGGGCAGGTTCGGGCGAGCCCGGCGAGGCGGATCGAGAGCTCCTCCAGGCGGCCCAGCGAGCCGGCCGGCTTCGTCAGCCGTCCCTGCAGCTCCCGGGCCTGTGCCATCGCGCCCTCGTCCGGCGGCCCGATCGCGACGACGGTGCGATCCAGCAGCTCGCTCATGCCATGTCCCCCAACACCCCGTGCAGTACGGCGACGAATGCCTCGCTCGTCGCCGTGTCCCGGACGGCTATCCGCAGCCAGTCCCGGTCAAGCCCCGGGAACGTATCACCACGGCGGACGGCGAAGCCCCGTGATCTCAACTCCAGTCGTGCTTGATCAGCCCCACTGACCTGCACCAGAACGAAGGAACTCGCCGGGTCGGGGTTCACGACCAGCCCGGGGACCTCGCGGAGCAGCCTCACAAGATGATCCCGCTCGATAGCCAACTCCATTGCGATTCGATCGGCCGTCGAGCGGGCGAGCGGTGACGCGCACGCCGTGGCGGCCGCGAGTGCGGGGGTGCTGACCGGCCAGAGCGGTGCCACCGCGGCGAGCCGCTCGATCAGCTCCGCCGGGCCGAGCAGGTAGCCGATCCGCAGCCCGGCCAGGCCCCAGGTCTTGGTGAGGCTGCGCAGGACGAGCAGTCCGGGCAGGTCGCGGCGGTCGGCGACGGAGTGGGGCTCGCCGGGGATCGTGTCGGCGAAGGCCTCGTCGACGAGCAGGATCCGGCCGGGGCGGGCCAGCGCCTCGATCGTCGCCACCGGGTGGGCCACCGAGGTCGGGTTGGTGGGGTTGCCGATCACCACGAGGTCGGCGGACTCGGGGACCAGGGCCGGGTCCAGGGTGAACGGGGGCGCGAGGACCACCCGGTCCACCCGGTGCCCCGCCCCGATCAGAGCGGCCTCCGGCTCGGTGAACTGCGGGTGCAGGACGAGCGGGTGGCGTACCCCCAGCGGAGCCTGAGCGACCAGCGTGAAGGCCTGCGCGGCCCCCGCGGTCAGGAGCACCTCGGCGGCCGGGCGGTGGTGCCGCGCCGCGACGGCCGCGCGGGCCTCGCGCCCGTCGGGGTATCTCGCCAGGTCGTCGAGGGCGGCGCGGATCGGTTCGTCCAGCCAGGACGGGCGGGGCGCGGTGCGGACGTTGACCGCGAGGTCGACCAGCCCCGGCCCGATCTCGGTGTCACCGTGATGGGTGAGGGCCGTCATGTCGGGGTGGATCACGTCGTTAGGAGATCACAGGCCACTGTCGGCTAGCCGACGGAGGGCGAAACTTCGTCGCGTCGTTTGTCGCTTTCAATCACGTATTAGAGCGCTATGTCATACCTTGAACAGGTGATAAAGCGCACCCTCGCTGCCGCCGGGCGGCTTACCCCGCTCCTTCGAGCCGGACTGATCTCGGGCGTGGTCGTCGCCGCGGTCACGTATCCGCTCGCCGCCGTCGGCGGCCTGGGGGTCAAGGCCGGCGTCGACTATTACCAGTCCCTGCCGAGCGACCTCAACATCGTTCCGCCCTCGCAGACGACATACGTCTATGCCAACGACGGCAAGACGCTGATGACGATGTTCTATGAAGAACATCGCAAATACACCCCGATGCCGGAGATCTCGGAGAACATCGTCAACGCCATCGTGGCGAGCGAGGATGCCCGGTTCTACGAGCACAACGGCGTGGACACCAAGGGCATCGTGCGGGCCTTCGTCGCCAACCACAGCGCCGGCGAGGTCTCCCAGGGCGCCTCGACGCTGACCATGCAGTACGTCAGGGCATCGCTGCGTGACAGTGCGCAGACCCCGGCCGAGGTCATGCAGGCGACCGAGCAGACCAGCGCCCGCAAGCTCCGCGAGATGCGGATGGCGATCGCGCTGGAGAAGCAGATCAGCAAGCGGGACATCCTGGAGCGCTACCTCAACGTGGCCTACTTCGGGCACCGCGCCTACGGCATCTTCGCCGCCTCGCAGATCTTCTTCTCCAAGCTGCCCAAGGACCTCACCGTCACCGAGGCCGCCACGCTCGCCGGTCTGGTCAAGGCGCCCTCGGCGTACGACCCGGCCGCATCGGACCCGCGCGCCGCGACGGAACGCCGCAACTACGTCATCGACAAGATGAAGGAGCTCGGCTACATCACCGCCGCCGACGCAGACAAGGCGAAGGTGCTGCCGATCAAGCTGAAGATCACGGTGCCGCCGAACGACTGCATCTCGGTGCCGAAGGCCTACAACAGCTGGGGCTTCTTCTGCGACTACCTGAAGAGCTGGTGGGCATCGCAGCCGGCCTTCGGCAACAGCGCGGCCGAGCGCGAGGACAAGCTCCGCCGAGGCGGCTACCGCATCGTCACCTCGCTCGACCCGCGCATCCAGAAGATCGCACAGCGCAACGTCAACAACCAGGTCTCCGCCTACAGCAGCTTCGGCCACGGCATCGTCCTGGTGCAGCCGGGCACCGGCATGGTCAAGGCGATGGGCGTCAACCGGGTCTACTCGCTGGACCAGAAGAACAACGGCGAGCACTCCGACCCGGCCCGCCAGGGCAAGATCAGGGGCAACTACCCGAACACGGTGAACCCGCTGCTCGGCGGCGGTGACCTGCCCGGTTACCAGGCCGGCTCGACGTTCAAGCTCTTCACCGCGGTCGCCGCGCTCAGCGCCGGTTACCCGCTCAGCACGTCGTTCTACTCGCCTCAGCGGCTCACCTCGCAGTACTGGACCGGCTGGGACGATCCGAAGAGCTGCGCCGGCGGCCACTGGTGCCCGTCGAACGCCTCCGGCGCCATGACCGGTACGCAGAACATGTGGTCCGGCTTCGGCAAGTCCGTCAACACCTACTTCGTGCAGCTGGAGCAGAAGGTCGGCGCCGACCAGGTCGTCAAGATGGCCGAGAACCTGGGCCTGCGCTGGCGCTCCGACGTCGACCAGATGATGGCGAAATACCCCCGCTCGAAGGAGTGGGGCGCCTTCACCCTCGGCGTCTCCGACGTGTCGCCGCTGGAGATGGCGAACGCCTACGCCACGATGGCCGCCGACGGGAAATACTGCGAGACGATCCCGGTGCAGTCGATCACCACACCGGAGGGCAAGGCGGCGATGTGGACCCCGCCGGGAGGTGCCCCGGTCGAGATCGCCAAGCCGCGCTGCCGCCAGGCGGTCTCCGTACAGGTGGCTCGGGGCTTCACCGACATCGCCCGGTGCGTCACCGGCTACGGCGCGGCGAAGGGCGGCTGCGGCAGCTGGTCGACGGCGCCGAGCATGTACTCCTGGACCGAGCGGCCCATCGCCGGCAAGACAGGCACCACGGACGACACCCGGGCCGCCTGGTTCGTCGGGTACACCCCGGAGCTGGCTGCGGCGAGCTTCATGTCGGACCCGGACAACCCGTTCCACGTCGTCGGCGACTGGAACTACAACGTCCCGCTCTTCTCGGTGGCGTACACGCTGCGGGACGCCCTCGCCGGGCAGCCCAAGCGGAGCTTCACCCCGCCGTCGGGGCCCATCCTCGGCAACAACCGGACCGCGATGGTGCCGCGCAGCGCCACCCAGTCCACCCCGAGGAAGTCGGTCAAGCCCAAGGTGAAGGTCGTCAAGCCGAAGAAGAAGACCCGCTGATCGGCGCTGTTTCGATGGCCGGCCCCCGTGGGGGCCGGCCATCGGCGTTTACGCAGCCGCTGCGGCGCGAGCCGGTTGCCGGACGACGGTGTTCTCCCGGACCGGGCTGCTGCCCCGCAGGTCCGCGGCGACCAGGGACCAGACCTCCAGGTCGACCCGGCCGCTGTGCACGAAGCCCGAGTTGCGCAGCAGGCCCTCATAGGTGAAGCCGGCCTTCTCGGCGACCCGGCGCGACGCCGTGTTGCCCGGCGCGACCCGCAGCTCGATGCGCTGGAAGCCGTGCTCCAGGATCAGCGCCAGGGTCAGCGCGTCGACCGCCTCCGGTGCGAACCCGAAGCCCCGGACCTGGTCGGAGACGGCGTAGGAGACCTCGGTCACGCCGCTGGACCAGTCGGTCCGCTTGGTCCACAGGCAGCCGACGAGGCGCTGGTCGTCGCGCCGGATGATGCCGTAATGATCACCGGCGCCGCTGTCGCGCCGCTCGGTGGCGAGCTCCGTGCACCACGCCTTGCCCTCGATCTGCCCGAACTCGCTGGGGAAGGGCAGCCAGCGCTGCACGAGCTTGTCGCCGAAGATCCGGCCCACCTCGTCGGCATCCGACGCCTGGAGCTGGCGAACATCCAGCCGTGGCGTGGACACGGTCAGATGAGGGAATCGCCGCACCGCGACCTCCGTCATGCCGTACTCCGATCAGTCAGGGTGCTGTCAGTGCTATCAGTGATCTCTTGTGCCCGGCATCCCGTCGCGGAGCACGTTACCGGCCGGACCCGAATCGGCGCGCTCTCTGTCGCTGAGAAGTGGCTGGATGTTTTCCCGCGCCGGCCTGAGGAGTGAGGGAGCGCAGCGACCGAGCCCCGCAAGGCGCGCAGACGGCACAGCGCCGGCCTGAGGAGTGAGGGAGCGCAGCGACCGAGCCCCTCGGCTCGGCGGATCGCGGTCGGGCTAGTCTCGATCGGTGCGCACCTTCCTCACCTTTCGCTGGCTGGGCCTGCTCGCGGCGGCGATAGCGCTCGCCGTCGGCATGGTCTTCCTCGGCGTGTGGCAGCTGTCCCGCTACGAGGTGCGCGACTCGATCAACGGCCGCATCGACGCGGGCGCCGCCGGAGCCACGGCCGCGCTCGACGAGGTGCTCCCCGCGCCCACCGGTCCCGCCGGGCAGGCCGGACCGCTCCCCGCCGACGAGGCCCAGTGGCGCCGCATCGAGGTCACCGGCGAATATGCCCAGCAGCACGAGGTGCTCGTGCGCAACCGCACCGTCGGGGGCCGGGTCGGCTACGAGATCGTCACCCCGCTCGTCCTCTCCGACGGGACCGCCGTGCTGGTCGACCGGGGTTGGATCCCTCCGGACCCGGCCGGTCTGACGAAGCCCCCGGTCGTGCCCGCCCCGCCCTCGGGACGGGTCACGATCATCGGCCGCGTCCACCTCACGGAGAGCGGTGCGCAGGCTCCGGAGCAGATCAACGGCCATCCTGAGGTACGCCGAATCGGCGTCACCCAGATCGCCACGCTCGTACCTCACCCGGTGTGGGGTGCCTACCTGCTCGCCGTGGACGGCACACCCGGCTCGACCAACGCGACCGTCGGCGTGCAGCGTGAGAACTCATGGCAGAACGCCGCCTACGTGGCACAGTGGTGGCTCTTCGCAGCCCTGACCCTCTTCGGGTACTTCTACCTGCTGCGCAAGGAGATCATCGCCGCTCGGGCTCCGGCGGCCGAGCCCGCGAACGAGGCGGAGCGAGCCCGCGTCGGTTAGGGTGCGGACTATGCCCGATCCGACGTTGCCACTGCCGACGGAGCCCGTGCCCTACTTCGATCCGACCGCGATGAACCCCGTCGTGCCGCCGGACGATGGCGCCGAGACGGTCCGAGTCCCGGGCTATCCCGACGCCGAACCGGCGCTCTACGAGCCACCGGCCGCGGTCGCACCGCCGGTGAGCAGCCAGCCCGCCGTCAGCGCCCCGCCGGCGGTGAGTGCGCCGCCGGTCGCGAGCACACCGCCGCTCTACAACCCGCCGATCCAGCCCTATGTCGAGCAGCCGCCCTACCCGGAGCCGCAGCAGCCGTTCGGGCAGCCCCAGGCATATCCGCAGCAGCCCGCGTTCGCCCAGCCGCAGCCCTATCAGCAGCCTGCGGCGCAGCCCGCCCTGCCGAGCCGACCGGCGCCACCGCCACCACAGCCGCAGCAGCGACCGGCTCCACTGCCCTCGCCCGCTCCCCCGTCGCCGATCGTGGCGCAGATCGGCGATGTCCGGGTCAGCTCGACGACGGTCTACACGCCGATCGGCGAATTCCCCCTGCGCGGCTCGCAGTGGACCGTGACGGACCAGTGGCAGGCGACCCAGAAGACGCCGACCTGGGCGATCGTCCTGGCGATCGTGCTCTTCTTCTGCCTGACCATCTTCAGCCTGCTCTTCCTGCTGGCGAAGGAGGTCGTCTACACCGGCATGGTGCAGGTCGTCGTCACCAACGGCACCAAGCAGTACGTCACCCGGATCCCGGTGACCTCGCAGGTCCAGGTCTCGGGCCTGCACCAGCAGGTCAATTACGTGCGGTCGCTCGCCGCCCTCTGAGCAGTCTCCTGACGACGACGGCCGTGACCGGTGGACCGGTCACGGCCGTCGTCGTCAAGCACCGTCGTCGTCAGAGCTCGGCGACCTTCGCCAGCAGCAGGGCCTCGGCGAGGCAGACCCGGGCGAACTCGCCCAGGTGCAGGCTCTCGTTGGGCCCGTGCGCCTTGCTGTAGGGGTCCTCGACGCCCGTCACCAGCACCGCGGCACCCGGGAACGCCTCGGTGAAGGCCGCGATGAAGGGGATCGAACCGCCGACGCCGATGTCGACCGGGTCGGTCCCGTCCCATGCCTCCTTGAAGGCCGCCCGCGCCGCGTCGTAGGCCGGGCCGGTGGCGTCGATGACGATCGGGTCGCCGTCGTGCTCGAAGGTCACCTCGACCCTGGCACCCCACGGGACCTGCTTCTCCAGGTGGGACTTGACCGTCGCGTAAGCCTGCTTGCGGTCCTCGCCCGGCGCGAGCCGTACGCTGATCTTGGCCTTGGCGGTCGGCACGATGGCGTTCGGCGCGCCGGATGTCGGCGGGGCGTCGATGGCGAGGATCGAGATCGCGGGCTTGGCCCAGATGCGCTCGACGATCCGCCCCGTGCCGATGAGCTGAACGCCGTCGAGGACGCAGTTCTCCTCGCGGAACCGGTCCTCGGGGTAGTCGAGCGGCGAGGCGGTGGTGCTGAGCAGCCCCGGAACGGCGACATCGCCCTCGTCGTCGTGCAGGGTCGAGAGCAGCCGCGAGAGGGTCATCAGCGCGTCGGGGATGGCGCCACCGGCCATGCCCGAGTGCACGGCCTGGCTGAGCGTCTTGACCTCGACGAAGAGGTTGACGATGCCGCGCAGTGACGTGGTCAGGGCGGGCACGCCGGTGTCCCAGTTGCCGGAGTCGGCGATGACCATGACATCCGCACGGAGCGTGTCCTTGTGCAGCTCCAGCAGTCCGGGCAGCGAGTCGGAGCCGAACTCCTCCTCCCCCTCGATGAAGACGACGACACCGACGGGGAGCCGGTCGTCATCGGTGCCGGCGCCGAACGCGCGCAGCGCGGCGATGTGGGCCATCACGCCCGCCTTGTCGTCGGCGCAACCCCGGCCGTAGAGGCGGCCGTCCCGCTCGACCGGCTCGAACGGGTCGCTCTCCCAGAGGGTGAGGTCGCCGACGGGCTGGACATCGTGGTGGGCGTAGAGCAGCACGGTCTTACCCCCGGGCGGGGCCGGCCTGACGCCGAGGACCGCCGGGTGACCGGTGCCGATGCGGGTGATCTGGGTCTGCAGGCCGCAGCCGCGCAGCAGCTCGGCGACGGCCTCGGCCGACCGCTCCAGCGGCTCGAAGTCGAAGCCCTCGAACGCGATCCCCGGGATGCGGGCCAAGCGCTCGAGGTCGGCACGGACGCCGGGCAGCTCCCGGGTCACCGCGGCGCGGATCTCCTCAACACTGAGGGTGGGTGTCGTCATGCGGTTGATCCTATTCGCGTCAGCGCCGTCGATCAGCAGGTCCACGTTGTCCGTCGTCGCATCCTGCGCGAAGAACGCCGCCTCCCGCTCCTTCCACCGGCGCAGGGGCGCCAGCAGCGCCGGACCGTCCCGCTCGGCGAGCCTGGCCCAGGCGATCTCCGCGTCGCAGTCGATGAAGAGGGTCAGGTCGGCCCAGTCCCGCATCGCGGCGCGGGCGGCGCTGACCCCCTCGATGATCACGACATCGGCGGGCTCGACCCGGATCACGGGATCGGCGAAGCGCAGCTCGGCCCAGTCGAAGGCGCGATAGCCGCCCGCCTCGCCCCGGCGCAGCGGCTCGATCACGCCGTCGACCAGCCTCGTCCAGAAGGTGAACTGGTCGTCCCAACCGTCGAGAAGGTCGTCGGTGTGCACGGTCTCGACCGTCGCCCCGGCCCGGCCGAGCAGCTCCGCGAGCCGGGCGGCGAAGGTGGTCTTGCCGGCGCCGCTGGGTCCGTCGATCGCGATCAACCGGGACCGTCCGGCGCGGGGCGGGCTGCTGAGCACCCGCTCCACCAGCCCGTTCATGCCCGTGCGCCGGTGGCATGTTGAGTCGGGGCCCCCGGTGGCACGAAGGGCAATCCCGTCGGCGGACCGGCGTCGATCAGCCGTCGCAGCGCCGTCGTGTCCAGATGGTGTTCGACCAGGTCGCCGAGGCGTTCGAGCGTCGCCTCCCGCGCGGCGGCGAAGCTCGTCGTCCCGGCGACGGTGAAGCCGCTGCGACCGGCGAGCCAGGCCGCCAGCCGGAGGAACTCACGCCGGAACCCGTCGGACTCGAACGCACCGTGCCAGTGCGTGCCGAAGACGTTGCCGTCGGTGCAGCCGTCCTCCCCCACGAAGGGCGCCAGCCCGTCCGCTCGGCGGGAGACCCGGCCATGGTGGATCTCATAGCCGGAGATCGGGTGCCCCAGCGCCGTCCCCTCCGGCCGACCCAGGTGTTTGCGCTGCTCGAACGTGATGTCGACATCGAGCAGGCCGAGACCGCCGACGGCACCGGCACCGCTCTCGACATCGTCGTAGATCGTGCGGGACAGCATCTGGAACCCGCCGCAGATGCCGAGCAGCGGCTTGCCGGCGGCGGCATGATCCATGATCGCGTCGGCGAGCCGGCTCTCGCGCAACCATGTGAGGTCGGCGACGGTCGACTTCGAGCCCGGCAGGATGACGAGGTCCGCCTCGGCGATCTCGGCCGGCTCGATGGTGAACCGCACGCTGACACCGGGCTCGCAGGCGAGCGCTTCCGCGTCGGTGGCGTTGGAGATCCGGGGCAGCCGGACGACGGCGACCCGCAGCCAGTCCTCGCCGACGGGCGGAGCGGGCCGCCCCAGCACCCGGCCGTAGGCGAGCGAGTCCTCGGCGTCGAGCCACAGGTCGAGGTCGAACGGGAGCGTCCCCAGCACCTGTCGGCCGGTCAGCGAGTGCAGCATCGACAGCCCGGGAGCGAGCAACTCGGCCGAGCCGCGGAACTTGTTGATGACGAAGCCGCTGATCAGGTCCTGATCCTCGGGTGAGAGCAGTGCCAGCGTGCCGAAGAGCGAGGCGAAGACTCCGCCCCGGTCGATGTCGCCGACGACGATGACCGGCAGCCCGGCCTGCCGGGCCAACCCCATGTTGACGAAGTCGGTGTCCCGAAGGTTGATCTCGGCCGGACTGCCCGCGCCCTCGCACACCACCACGTCGAAGTCGCGACGCAGGTCGGCGAGGGTGGCGAAGGCGGTCTCGGCGAGCCTCGGCCGCAGCTCGCGGAAGTTGTCGGCGGTGATGTCGCCGACCGCCTCGCCGAGCAGCACGACCTGGCTCGACATGTCGCTGCCGGGCTTGAGCAGCACGGGGTTGAACCGGACGTCGGACTCCAGCCCGCAGGCGGCGGCCTGTAGAGCCTGCGCCCGCCCGATCTCGCCGCCGTTGCCGAGGGCGTCGATGGCGATCGCCGAGTTGTTGGACATGTTCTGCGCCTTGAAGGGTGCCACCCGGACACCCTGCCGGTGCAGCCAGCGGCAGACCCCGGCGGTCAGCACGCTCTTGCCCGCGTCCGAGGTGGTCCCCGCGACCAGCAGACCTCCGCTCATCGCCGTCTCGCTCCCCGCCAGGCCACGGCGAGCGCCAGCGCGCCCAGTCCCACGGCCGCGCTCAGCGTCGCCGCCCGCCGGGCGTCGCTCGCCACCGGCACGGTGCCGTCACCCAGAACCGGCCGGGTCTCCGATCGTCCGAAGTAGACGTTCTTCCCGCCCAGGCGAAGATCGAGGGCGCCGGCGAAAGCCGCCTCGCACTGCCCCGAGTTGGGTGAGGGATGCTTGCTCCCGTCGCGCCGCCAGGTCTGCCAGGTGCGCCTGCTCCCGCCGCCGACCACCGGCGCGAAGGCGGCGGTGAGCACGGCGGTCAGCCGGGACGGCACCAGGTTGGCGATGTCGTCGGCGCGGGCCGCCGCTGTGCCGAACCGCTCGTAGCGCGCCGATCGGTGCCCGACCATCGCGTCGAGGGTGTTGACCGCGCGGTAACCGATCAAGCCCGGCAGCCCCGCGACCGCTCCCCAGAACAGCGGCGCGACCACGGCGTCCGAGGTGTTCTCGGCGACGGATTCGACCGTGGCCCGGGCCAGCTCCGGCGCCGCGAGCTCGCGAGGGTCACGCCCGCAGAGGTGCGACAGCCGCGCCCGGGCGGCGTCGAGGTCGCCGGACTCCAGCGCGTCGGCCATCACGGTCGCCTCGCGGCGCAGTGTCGTGCCGCCGAGCACCGCCCACGTCGCCGCGGTGACGAGCACGAACCGGGCCCAGGGCCGCCGGGCCGTCGCCTTCTGCGCGATCACGGCGATGGCGACCGGTGCTCCCACCGCGATCCCGGTGAAGATCGCTCCGTCTCGCCGGTCGGGTGCGTAGAGCAGCCGCTCCAGCGCGGTCGCCGCCTGCCCGAACCCGGCCACCGGGTGGAACCGTCGCGGGTCGCCCACCAGCGCGTCCACCGCCGCTCCCGCAGCCATCCCGGCCGCGTCGATCCAGCCCATCCGCACGTTTGCTCCCTTGAGTCGTCGGGCGAGTGGGAGCTCCGCCCACCGCACAGAACGAGCCTATGCGGCAGGCGGAGCCCTGTTGGCGGCCGCCGGGGCTTTCGCCGCGTCGGCCGCGCCGCCGGCTAGACGGGTACGGGTTCCCGCCGCCGACGACCGCGCGGACCGGGCGTCGCGAGGCGCTCCTCCAGCGGGTCGATCGTGTGATCGTCGGATTCGTCCTCGTCACCGCCCTCGCCGCTGGTCCCCGTCTCCGGGTGCGCCACGGCATCCCGGAGGTAGGACTCGATCACCTGGGCGTCGAGGCCCCCCTCGCGCAGCACGCCCATCGGGTCGAAGTCGCCCAGCGCGCCGAGGCCGCCCAGCCCGACCGGGTCGGCGTAGGCCGGATCGCCGTCCGAGTCGTGCAGCGGGTCGTCCGGCGACAGCCCTGTCGACAGGTCGGGCGCTTCGATGGTGGCCTCGCCGCCGATGCGGAGTTCGTCGGGTGCCTCGTTGGCACTGGTCGCCGTGTTCGGCCGGTTGCGGGCGAACTTCGCCCGTCCCCGCGAGTAGTCGTGGCCGACCGAGAGCGCCTCCAACTCGTAGAGCGTGCGGTGGGTGCCCTCGCTGTCCACCCAGTCCCGGGTGTAGAGGCGCCCGAAGACGATGACCGGATCACCCAGCATGATCGACTGGGCGACGCCATCCGCCAGGTTCCGCCAGCAGTTGACGCGTACCCGAAGGCTGTTGCCGTCGACCCACTTGCCGGACTCCCGGTCGAGCCGCCGGGCCGTGGAGGCGACCTTGAAGCTCGTGACCTTCTGCCTGCTCGTGGAGGTCAATCGCCACTCCGGCGAGGTCAGGACATTGCCGATCAGAGTGATGTTTGTTTCGTTCATGGCGACAAGCTTCGCCATCGACGGGCGACCCGGGCCACGTGCTGATCTTGAAAACTGTGGACAGCCGCGCCGTGTGGACAACCCTGCCCGCGAGGGCTACGGGGCGGTAACCTCGGGGACGTGGAGACCGACATCCTGGGCGCCCCCTACGAGCAGCGCATCATCACGCTCCCCGACGACAACGAGGGGGCCGTGGTCGCCACGCTGGTGCGACGCCTCGCCGACCAGCCGAGCAAGCGCGCGGTGCTCTATCTCCACGGGTGGAACGACTACTTCTTCCAGACCCACCTCGCCGACTTCTACCTCGACGCCGGCTTCGACTTCTACGCCATCGACCTGCGGAAATACGGCCGATCACTGCTGGCGCACCAGACGCCCAACTTCATCAGCAGCATCAGCGACTACTTTCCGGAGATCGACGAGGCCGTCCGGCTGATCCGCGAGGACGGTCACGAGACGGTCGTCGTCAACGGCCACTCCACCGGCGGGCTCATCTCCTCGCTGTGGCTGCACGCGCGCGGCGGTGACGCCGTCGACGGGCTCTTCCTCAACAGCCCCTTCTTCGACATCAACGCGCCCTGGCTGGTCCGCCGGGCGGGCGGCGTCGTGGTCAGCGGGCTCGCCGGAGCCCGGCCCTACGCGACGATGCGGGTCAGCTCTCGGGGGTTCTACGGCCGCAGCCTCCACGTGGAGCACGACGGCGAGTGGAGCTACAACCTGGAGTGGAAGCCGATCAACAGCTTCCCCGTCTATCTCGGCTGGCTGAAGGCGATCCGTCGCGGGCAGCAGCGCCTGCACGCCGGGCTGTCCATCAAGGTTCCCACGCTCGTCGCCTGCTCCGACGCG
Organism: Allocatelliglobosispora scoriae; assembly: GCF_014204945.1. NCBI lineage: Bacteria > Bacillati > Actinomycetota > Actinomycetes > Micromonosporales > Micromonosporaceae > Allocatelliglobosispora > Allocatelliglobosispora scoriae. The sequence goes on along the minus strand of NZ_JACHMN010000003.1, from coordinate 180,552 downwards.
ACCTACCGCCAGACGACCTGGACCGACGCCGCCCACGACGCCGATGCGGTGCTCGACGTCGACCACATCGTGCGCTGGACGCCGAAACTGGGACGGCACATCACGCTCGTCCGGATCCCCGGCGGCAAGCACGACCTGACCCTCTCCCGACCTGCGGCGAGAGAGCAGACCTTCGCTGAGCTCGGTCGCTGGCTGGGTGCCTACGTCGCCGCCTGAGCCCGCCCCACCTATCACTGCTGGTGCTTCAGGTGATAGGTGGGGTAATACAGCCGGGCGGAGAGTGCCACCCGCCCGGTAACCTGTTCAGGCAGACGCGCCCGTAGCTCAGCGGATAGAGCAGCCGCCTTCTAAGCGGTTGGTCGTAGGTTCGACCCCTACCGGGCGCACAGGTAAGGCTCCACCAGCGCAGATGCTCGGCTCGCCACCGTGCCCGACAGGCGGGACGCGCGAAACAGCAACCGCCTTCGCCCGATCGCTGGGCACATTTCATCCGGCGGCCACCTCGGCGCCGCCCGCGTCCGCGGCCGCCGCCTGATACTCGCCGTGATGGAGCTGAACTCGGTGGGCGCCTGCGGCCTGGCTGTCGTGCTGGGCATCGCGATCTACGCCGTCAGCGTGGCCCTGCGCCGCGGTGACCGGCTTCCGCACGCCATCACGATCCCGACGGCGATCGGGGGCACCCGGCAGCTCCGGCTGACCCGCCGCGTCGGCCGGGACGCCCCCGGCTCGGGAACGCTGGTCTGGCGTTACGAGCAGCGCGGCTACGACGACGGGTCGGACACCTCGACCTACTGGATCGGGCTGGACGACGGCGGCGAGCGGCTGCACGCGCGTCCGGTCTCCTACGAGCTGCATCGCCGCGCGGTCGTGGGCGCCCGGGTTTCGCTGCACGAGGACTGGCGGGGCCGGATGACCGGCTTCGACTTCGAGGCGGCCGACCCCGACGACACGGCCCGCTCGCCGGCCACGTCGAACGCCGCAGCCCGCCCGCCGGTCACGCCGGACGCCGCGGCCCGGGTCCTCGGCAGCCCGGTGCGCTGGCAACCGATGCCGGACCTGCTCTCCGGACTGGGCACCGGCACACCGGAGGTCGCCGGGTGCTTCGTGCCGACCGGCGCGTTCCTGGACCGGCGCGGCCTCGCCGACAACCAGGTGGAGGTGATCGTCGCCGACTCCGGCGACCAGCTCGCCGCCGCGATCGGCGCCCGCCAGGGCACTCCCCCGGTGTGGCCGCCCGGGTGCTACGAGGCCCCGCCGGTCCCCGCCGATCTGGACGCGGAGTTCCGGGGCACCCTGCTGCTGGTGCGCTCGCGGTTCGGCACCGTGGTGCTCCGGGTGATCCGCCACGGTCACGCCGACGGACCGTCCACGATCGACATCGCCTCCACCCTGCCCTGACCTGCCCTCGGATCGTGCGATCTGCACCGTCCGTGACCTCAGCCGACACCGAATCGGCAAGCGCTGATAAAGCCAACGGGGCAATCCCGGTGAAACGATGCTGCGGTGGCACAACTCGGCTCGCTCCGGCAGGAAGCCCATCAACGCGGCACGACGATGCTGGACCGCCTTCAGGATCTGGTCATGCAGGAGTCGCCGCCACGTTCGCTGCCGGAGCTGACGGCCTGCGCCGACCTGCTGGAGTCGTGGGGCAACGCGGCGCTCGGCCGACCCGCCCGGCGGATCATGCTGGACGGGCTGCCGCACCTGCTCTGGGCGGCCGAGGACCAGCGGGTCCTGCTGCTCGGGCACTTCGACACCGTCTGGCCCCTCGGTACGACGAGGGAGTGGGGCTTCGTCCTCAGCGGCACGATCGCCAGCGGACCCGGCGTCTGCGACATGAAGGCCGGGATCGTGCAGGCGCTGACCGCGTTGGAGCTGATGGCGAGCACCGATCACGTCGGGTTGCTGCTCACCTGCGACGAGGAGACCGGGTCGGAGGCGAGCCGACCGATGATCGAGCAGCAGGCCCGGCGCTCCGGTGCGGTGCTGGTCCTGGAGCCGGGTACGGAGACCGGCGAGCTGAAGGTGGCTCGACGGGGCGGCTCGATGTACCGCGTCACGGTGCACGGGCGGGCCGCGCACGCCGGGGTGGAACCGCATCTCGGGGTGAACGCCGCGGTCGAACTCGCCCATCACGTGCTCGCGGTCGGCGAATTCGGCTCGACGAGCACGAGCGTGACACCGACGCTGCTGACGGCGGGCACGATGACGAACGTGGTGCCGGAGTCCGCCACCTTCTGCGTCGACGTGCGGGCGTGGACGCGCGACGAGCTGCACCGGGTGGACCGGCAGATCCGCGGTCTGAAGCCCTGGCTCGCCGAGGCGTCGCTGAGCTTCGACGGCGGGATCAGTCGTTACCCGCTGCAGACCAGCGTCTCGCTGCCGCTGCTGAAACAGGCTCAGCGGGCCGCCGAGGAACTGGGTCTGCCGCACATCACCGGCTCGGCTGCGCCCGGTGCGTCGGATGCCAACTTCACGGGCGCGCTCGGCGTACCCACATTGGATGGTCTGGGCGCGGTGGGCGGGCACTCGCACGCGCGGGGCGAGTATGCGGACATCTCGCAGATGCCCGACCGCGCCGCGCTGCTGTCAGCGCTGGTCACACGCCTGGTCGCGCGGCCCGGCGCGGGCGCGGCGACTCGACGCGAGAACACACTCACCACAGTGGATTGACGGTACGCTTGCGTCCGTGAATACCGCTGATCCGCCCCGGTTCGGGGTCGAGGAGGAGTTCCTGGTCGTCGATCCGGCGACCAGAGTCACGGCGCCCCAGGCGGAGAAGGTGATCGAGCACGCCCGGCAGGCACTCGGCAACCGCGTCTCCGGCGAGCTGACGAAGCTCCAGGTCGAGACCCGGACCGACCCGTGCTCCTCGGTCGCGCAGGTCCACTCCCAGCTCGTCGAGGCCCGCACGGCGCTCGCCGCGAGCGCGGTCGACCTCGGCCTGCGGGTCGTCGCGACCGGGACGCCCGTGCTGAGCGGCTCCGTGCCCGCGCCGATCACCGAGGGCGCGCGGCAGGACCGGGGCAACGCCACCTATCGCAGCCTCCACGACGATCAGGCGATCTGCGCGGTCCACGTGCACGTGGAGATGCCCGACCGCACGCGCGCGCTCCAGGTCAGCAACCATCTCCGGCCGCACCTCCCGGTCCTGTTGGCCCTCACGGCCAATTCACCGCACTGGGACGGCAGGGATACCGGGTACGCCGGTTGGCGCACCATGATCTGGCAGCGCTGGCCGGTCGCCGGGCCGCCGCCGCACTTCACCTCGGTGGAGCACTACGACGAGACGGTGATGACGCTGCTCTCGTCCGGCGTGCTCGTCGACACGGGCACGGTCTTCTGGGACATGCGACCGTCGCTGCGCCACCCGACCCTGGAGATCCGGGTCGCCGACGTACCGATCACCGCCTGGGAATCGGCACTCTACGCAGCGGTGATCCGCGCCCTCGTCATGTCCGTCGGCCCCGCGATCGACCGGGGCGAGGACGCGCCGTTCGTGCGGCCCGAGTTCATGCGGGCCGCCTACTGGCGAGCGGCGCGCGACGGGCTCGACGGCGACGGCATCGATGTGCGCACCGGCACCGTCGTACCGATGGCCGCCCAGGTCACCACCCTCGTCGACGGGTTGCGGCCGATCCTGCGTGACAACGGCGACCATGATCTGGTCGATGGCTGGCTGGAGGAGCTGCTCACCATCGGCGGCAGCGCGGCCCGGCAGCGGGCAGCCGCCGCCGAGCGCGGCGACCTGGCCGACGTCGTCGACCACCTCATCGCGCACCTGACCTGACCACCCGGTCACGTTTTGCAGCAAAGCGTGGCCATTTCGCGCCGCGAGGCCACGCTTTGCTGCAAAGCGTGACGGGGCGCGCCCATAGGACCAACTCTTCAAGAGTTGCGGCGATCTTGGCGGCCCGTGGACGGGAGTGCGCACGCGGGCGGAACCACGGGGCTGCCGGCTGCGCGATCCTGGAACGGTTACTCCATGATCGAGGAGGCGCCGGATGACCACCGGGACCGCACTGCGCTACCAGCCGGAACGGATGGGCCCGACCGCGATGACCGTCGCGGCGGAGCGCTTCGCCGACCGGGTCGCCACCCGCCGATCCGTACGCGAATTCGCACCCACCCCGATCCCGCACGGCGTGATCGAGGCAGCGATCCGAGCCGCCGCAAGCGCTCCGAGCGGCGCGAACGTCCAGCCCTGGCGCTTCGTCGTGATCACCGATCCGGAGCGCAAACGCCGGCTGCGCGAGGCGGCCGAGGCCGAGGAGCAGGTCTTCTACTCCCGCCGAGCGCCGCAGGAGTGGCTCAAGGCGCTGGAACCGCTCGGCACCGACTGGCGCAAGCCCTTCCTGGAGATCGCCCCGGCGGTGATCGTCGTCTTCGAGGTGCACCAGGGTCCGACCAGCCCCAAGCCCTATTACGTCAAGGAGTCGGTCGGGATCGCGACCGGATTCCTGCTCGCCGCACTGCACCACGCGGGCCTCGCGACGCTGACGCACACGCCGAGCCCGATGCGCTTCCTCAACGAGGTCTGCGAGCGGCCGGCCGAGGAGCGGGCCAACGTGGTGATCCCGGTCGGCTACCCCGCCGACGGTGCGACCGTCCCCCACCTGGAGCGCAAGCCGCTCGACGAGGTCCTGGTGCGGTTGTAGCGCGAGACTTTGCTCTGCTTACACATGCGCACCACACCGCTCTGCTTACACCCACGCACCACCCCGGGCTCTGCTTACACCCGCGCACCACGCGCGGTGTTGCGTCGGTGTAAGCAGAGCAAAGTGCGGCTCAGCGCTTCTGGTCCAGCTCCGTCTCGAAGAAGGCCCGCAGCGGGTCGATGTGGCGGTCCGGTCGCCGCCAGTCGGCGAGCAGGTCCTCCAGCAGGTGCAGCTCGGCGACCTTCTCGCCGCCGCGATAACGGCGGATCACCGGATGGATGAACGCGCTCTCCGCGGCCAGCTCCGGCCGCGGATGGCGTTCGATGCCGAAGACGTCGGGGTACGCGTCCCGCCCCCACCAGAGCCCGAAGGTGTAGTAGTGCTCCGACGTGCTGCCGAAGCGCTCGATCGCGTACTCCTCGGGCAGGTCGATGTGGTGGCGAGCCGTCCCGTCCTCGTCGATCACGAGAGTGTCGACGAGGAACTCGAACTGGGTCCAGAGCGCCGAACTCCAGTTGACCCGGTCGAGGATGAGCTTGGTCAGCGCATCGGGCCCGACCTGCACCGTGTCGAAGGCGAGCGGCACCGACTCGTAACGCTCCCGGAGCAGCGCCGTCAGCGTACGCAGGTTGTAACGGAAGCCGTCGATGAAAGCCGAGGACGCCTTCTTGAAGTCCCGCGCCTGCGAGATCGTGCCCGCGAAGTAGAGCCCGTCGACATTGGTCGACTGCCAGTCCGGCTGGACGGTCGGCAGCCGGCCGCTCGGCACCATCTCGGGCTTGCAGCCGTCGTCGAAGACCGAGGTGTCCATCGCGAACCCGGTGCAGCGGATGACCGATTCATACTCCATCACCGCCGTCTCGCCCTCGGCGTGCGTATAGGTGATGTGCACCTCGAACTTGTCGCCGACCGGCTTGATGTAGTCGACGGTGCAGTCGAGCACCGAGTGCAGCGTCTTGAAGTGGAAGCTGTCGAGGACCGCGCCGTGGTGTCCGCGTACGTCACCGGGGTGTTTGGTGTTCCATGCGAGCTTGGTGAAGTTGGGGCTGGCGAGGTGGATCATCGCGGCGTGGCCGAGCATCGACGACGCGGTCTCGAAGGCGGAGTTGCCCTTGCCGAGGATGAGGACCCGGTGATCGGTGTAGTCGGCCGGATCGGTCGACATGTCCTCGTAGCCGATCGCGTGCTCGATGCCCTCGATCGCGGGGATGTTGGGCTTCCCCCAGCCCGCCGCCATGATCAGGCTCTGGCAGGTGTAGGTCTCACCGCTGGTGTGCACGGTGAAGCCGTCCTCGGTCTTGACGATCCGCTGCACGTCGACGCCGAACGCGACGTTGAGCCGGTGGCGCTCCTGGAAATCGGTGAGGTAGCGGACCAGGTCGTCGGCGTGCGGGAAATACTCCCGGCTGTAGTCGCCGAAGGGCAGCTCGAAGGGCTCCTGCAGCAGCGAATTCCAGTCCCAGCGCAGGCGGATCTCCGGATCCTCGCTCTTCGTGTGCACCTTGTTGATCGAGATCAGCTTGCGGTGCCGGGGGAACCGGCGGAAGAACTCGGCGGGGGCGTCGGTGCGCTCCAGCGCCAGGTAGTCGCAGCCGGCCTGCTGCAGGTAGTAGCCGAGCTGAAGACCGGCGGGGGCCGGCGCCGACGATGATGAATCGGTGGAACGGCACGGAAGCCTCCCGCAGTCGAGTCCATTGTCCACAGTGACCATGGCCGAGACCAAGGGATGTGTCAATGTCTTGACGTGGTGCCGCCCGCTGTGCGATGGCACCACGTCAGGACTGTCAGCTCATGGCGGCGAGGAGCATGTCCAGACGCACCGTGGCGAAGCCCACCCGCTCGTCGCTCTCGCCGTAGGGGATCCAGACGGCACCGTCGTGGATGAGCCCGCCGCAGGAGTAGACGACGTTGGGCACATAGCCGTCGCGTTCGTCCTCATTGGGCGAGAGCAGCACGCCGGGCAGCTCGCCGATGACCCGCTCCGGGTGCTCCAGGTCGAGCAGGAGTGCGCCGATGGCGTACTGCCGCATGGGTCCGACGCCATGGGTGAGGACCAGCCAGCCGGCCTCGGTCTCCAGCGGGGAGCCGCAGTTGCCGACCTGGATGAGGCTCCACGCCCGCGTCGGGCGCAGCAGCGAGACCGGCTCCCGCCAGGTGTTGTTCTCATCGAGCACGGTCAGGCCCAGCGTCTCGCCGTCCGACCGGCACAGCGCGCGGTGCTCGCCGCCGATCGTCCTCGGGAAGAGCGCCATGCCCTTGTTGTGGGCACCCGGCCCGCGCATCGGGGTGACGGTGAAGGTCCGCAGGTCCTCGCTCGTGAGCATCCGCGAGCCGATCTGGCGGCCGTCATAGGCGGTGTAGGTGGCGCGGTAGACCGAGCCGCCGTCGTCGGGGTAGCTGCTCACGACGAACCGGGCGTCCTCGACACCGTTGCTCTCCGACGCGGCGTTGGGCCACAGGACGCGCTGGTCGAGCCGGGTCTCCGGGGGGAAGGTGATCGCGTAGCTGTCGGCGGTCATCCGGCGCAGCTGCTCCAGGGTCGACTGCGCGTTGGGCCTGGTGATGAGCTCGGCGGGCACGCGGTGCAGCGCCCGCTCGAACTCCTCGTCGTCGAAGCGCTCGGGTAGCGAGTTGAGCACCGTCGCGGAGACCTCGTTGTCGCAGCCCTCCTCCGCCAGACCACCCGCGAGCACGTCGCGGTGGTGGATGGCGCTGCTGCGGGCCCCTATCGAGAGCGGGCCCGGGCGTTCCTCGACGGTCAGCGCGTCACCCGGTCCGACCACGGCGGTCGCGAAGCCGATCGAGGAGATGTGGCCCTCGCCGATCTGGCGCAGGCTCATCGCCACCCGGAGCTGGCCGTCCGCCAGGTTGGACTGGTCGGGGTGCGGCACCATCGAGGGGTTGCAGAGCGCGGCGGCCTCCACTGCGTACTCATGGCTGAAGAACGCGCCGATGAGCTGGCGGTCGGTCGCGGTCAGGTCCCGGGAGGTGTTGACCCGGTGCCGGACCAGCTCGAAGTGGTGCTCGAAGGTCGCTTCGAGGTCGAAGTGCCGGCCGTCGAAACGTTCGAGGGTCTCGCGCAGCAGCTCCCTCGCCTCGTCGTCGTCCATGTCGGTGATGCGCTCGACCAGCCCGAGCGCCCGCGTCCGCACGACTGCCGCGTCCTCGCCGGGGACGAAGAGTTTGATCACGACGCGTCGTGGATCGGGGTCCAGCGTGGTCTTCAGCCGGGTGGCCAGATCGGGGGTTGTCACGTCGTTGTCCTCCGCGCGTGTTGCAGGGTGGAGATGAGAGCCAGCGTCGACTCGGCACCCTGGTTGAGATTGGGGCCCAGTGGGGTCAGTCCGTCGAAGCCGCCGCCCGTTGCCGGGTCCCACATGACCGCGTCGGCATCATTGTCACCGAGGAACCAGTCGATTGCCTGTTGCACGCCGATCTCCCACGCCGGGTCGCGGGTGACCGCCGCCGCCGTCGCGCAGGCATCCGCCAACGCCGCGACCTCGATCGACTGCTGGTCCAGGCCCGAGGGCGGCTCGCCGGGGCCCCAGCCGCCGGCCGGCACGACCGAGAGGCGCCCGCCGTTGAGCTGGACCTCCTGGAGCCAGGCGAGCATGCGCAGGCCGCGTTCGAGCAGCTCGGAGTCGCCGCCGACGGCACCGGCGGCGATGACGACCTCGGCGATCGCCGGGTTGGCGTAGGTCAGCCGGGGCAGCGGCCACGGCCAGGTCGGGTCCGCGCCCGGCGGCCCGATCGCCGCTGCCGCGTCGGCGAGCAGAGCCAGGGACTCGCCGTCGCCCGGGTGCGCGCGGAGCACCTCGAACGCCCCGAGCCCGGCGAACGCCATCGCATGCGGCGCCTCTGACCGACGGGTGGCACCGAGCCGGAACGCGTGCAGTGCCTCCGCCCGGATCCACGGCGACGTGCTGCGGGCCGCCGCCGTGCCGAGGCCCCACAGCGCCCGGCCCCACCAGTCGCCGAGCGTCGCCTCGTCCTCCCAGCGCCGGTCGAAACCGAGCCGGTTGTGAAAGGCACCGGTCTCGTCCTGCGCGTGGGTGAGGAAGGTGAGGTAGATCTCCGCCAGCCTCGTCACCTCGGCCGAGGGCTCCGGCTCGCGGCTGGTGACGGCGAGACCGCGGGCGACGTCGTCGGTGCAGTAGCCGTGCTCCCGTCGGACCGTGGCGTGCCGGGCGTGCTCGAAGAGCCCGGTGTCGTCGGTGAGCCTCGCCAGGTGGGCGAAGCTGACCGACGGCACGCGGACGGAGCGGGTGACACCTGCGGGGAACTGCCGCACCAGACCCGTCATGCGGGAACCGAGATCCGACTCGCCGCCAGCAACTGATGCGCGAGCGCGGAGTAGCGCCCGGCGACGGCCGGCCAGAGCAGGGTGGTGGAGCTTGGCGCGCTGGAGATCGCGGCGAGGTCGGGCTCGGTGATGATGTCGCGGATCGCGTTGGCCATGGCCCGCGCGTCGCCGTAGGGCACGAGCAGTCCCGGTCCGTCGGTCAGCACCTCGACCGCGTGCGGGAAGGGCGTCGCCACGACGGGTACGCCGGCCGCAACCGCCTCGATCAGCACTCCGGAGGTCACCTGCTCCCGCGAGTCGTAGGGCAGCAGCACCACGTCGGCCGAGTTGATGAGCTTGCTGAGCGACGCGTCGTCGCGGTAGATCGGGTCGAAGTGGACGGAGTCGGCGACCCCGAGCTCCGCCGCGAGCTCCTGGAGGCTGGTCCGGTAGGCCTCGCCCTGGTGTTCGAGGACCTTCGGGTGGGTCTTCCCGGCGACCGTGTAGGTCGGGCGGGGCTCCACGTCGGAGAGCTGCGCGAGGGCTCGGATCGCCCACTCGATGCCCTTGCCGGGACCGATCAGACCCCAGGTGAGCAGGTGCGGACGGGTGCGCTTGGCGGCGGGTTGGGCGCTGTGGTCGGCGGCGCCGTGCGGGATGACCGTGACCTTGGCCGGGTCGACGTCGTATCCGGCGATGAGCCGGTCCCGGGCCGTGCCGGTCATCGTGACGACGGCGTGGGCCGACTGCACGATCTGCTCCAGCACCGCCTTCTGCCGGGCCGACGGCGTGGTGAGCACCGTGTGCAGCACGACGATGCTGGGCACGGTGAGCTGGTCGAGCATCGGCACGATGTGGTCGCCGTCGGGGCCGGGGTAGATGCCGTACTCGTGCTGGACGACAGCGACATCATGGCTGTTGAGAGTCCTCGCGGCACGGCGCCAGCCGTCGACGGAGTCGGTGGACCAGGTGTAGGCCACCCTCGGGTCGTCGGACGCGGGCGGAGTGCCCTCGACCATCCGGATGAACCCGCCCCGCGCACCGCCCTGCAGCAGGTGCCCGGCGAGGGCGGAGTTGAAGGTGGCGAGGCCACACTGGGTAGGCGGATGAGTGCTCACGAAGCCATAACTAATGCTCACAGCAGGTGCCTTTCCGATCATCGGACTGACCCCGACATGAAAGGGCCATCATCCTCACGCGGTGAAGGCGCGCACCCACTCAGCGTGTGTGGCGGGCGGCACAATATGTCGAGATCTAGAGCCGTCGACGCTCTGAGATTACCATTCCCGAGATCTCAGCCGGTCAAACTGCGGTAGAGACGCAGGTAGTCGTCGACCATTCGAGCGGCGCCGAATCTGCTGCGTGCCTGCTCACGGCAGCGGTGCCGGTCAATCGTTGAGATTCGCCCCACAGCCGCCACGGCACCGGCCACCGACTCGACCAGATAGCCCGTGACCCCCTCATCCACGACCTCGGCCATCGATCCACGGCGATAGGCGACAACGGGCGTACCGCACGCCATCGACTCCACCACGGACAGGCCGAAGGGCTCGTCGAACCCGATCGGGTGCAGCAGCGCCGCGCTGCCGCCGAGGATCTCGCTGCGCCGCTGCGGCCCCACCGACCCCAGATAGGTCACCTGCGCACCGTCGATGTGCGGCGCGACCTGCTCGTCGAAGTAGCGCTGGTCCTGGATGATCCCGCAGATCGTCAGGGGACGCCGGGCCCGCCGGGCGATCTCGATCGCCGCGTGGGTGCCCTTGTCCGGGTGGATCCGGCCGAAGGCGACCAGCCCCTCCCCGCCCACGGCGTCGAAGGGGAACGTGTCGAGCTCGATCCCGTGATAGATCGTCGCGGCGTAGTCGAGATCCGGCGACCGGTCCGAGTCCGAGATGGAGACGTAGGCCGACCGGCCCCTGGCGTAGGCGGGCAGGATCGCAGGTCCCGAGAACCCGTGGATCGTCGTGACCATGGGCGCCCGGCAGTGCTCGGAGAAGGCGAGCGGCAGCCAGTCGAGGTGGTTGTGGACCAGGTCGAACTCCCCCGACCGGCCCAGGGCGTAGGAGACGTGCAGCGCCTCCCAGATCCGGCCGTCCAGCTCCGGCGTCTCGGCATAGCCCGTCGGACAGACGCCGTCGAGGACCGCAGTGGTCAGCGAGTCGAGGGTGGCGAAGAGTGTGACATCGATCCCTCTGGCGACGAGGCCCTCGGCGAGCAGGCTCGTGACCTGCTCCCACGGTCCGTAGTGCCGGGGAGGTGTGCGCCAGGCCACCGGCCCGAGTAGAGCAACCTTCACGATGATCGTCTCTGTAACATGTACTGAACAGTACTGGAGTATGCTTCACCTGCGGCATGACCCGTTCTGCCTCAGCCGCGGTCTTTTTTGTCGGACACCACGCGCCGCGACCGATCCGGTCTGCGCCGGGCAGGACGACCCATCCACGTTCGGAGACTCAATGGCGGTCACCCGCCCCCTTACCCCGCAAGCTGACACGTCCACGACCTTCGCCGGTCTTGGCGTCCCCCCGATCCTGACCACGGTGCTCGCCGCCAACGGCATCACCGTGCCCACCCCGATCCAGGCGAAGTCCCTCCCGGACACGCTCGCCGGGCGCGACGTGCTGGGCAGAGGCCAGACGGGCTCAGGCAAGACCTACGCATTCCTGCTGCCGCTGCTCACGCGTCTGGCGGCGAGCAAGGCGACCCGCCAGCCGGGCCGCCCCCGCGCCATGATCCTGGTGCCGACGCGCGAGCTCGCCACCCAGATCGAAGCCTCACTGGCCCCGCTCGCCGACGCGCTCTCGCTGCGCACCCTCACCGTCTTCGGCGGTGTCGGCGCGAAGCCGCAGATCACGGCCCTGCGCCGTGGCGTCGACATCCTCGTCGCCTGCCCCGGTCGGCTCGCCGACCACGTGAACGAGGGCTACGCCGACCTCAGCGGTGTCGAGATCACCGTTCTCGACGAGGCCGACCACATGGCCGACCTGGGCTTCCTCCCGGTCGTCCGGCGCCTGATGGAGGCGACCCCGCGGACGGGCCAGCGGCTGCTCTTCTCCGCGACGCTCGACGGCGGCGTGGACGTGCTGGCCAAGCAGTTCCTCAACAAGCCGGTGACGCACAGTGTCGACTCGTCGCTCTCGCCCGTCGCCAAGATGACCCACCACGTGCTGCAGCTGCGGCACGAGGACCGGCTGCCGGTCCTCGTCGACCTCGCCGCCGCGCCGGGGCGGACGCTCGTCTTCACGCGTACCAAGCACGGTGCCAAGAAGCTGACGCGGCAGTTGGTCGCTTCCGGCGTTCCGGCGGTGGAGCTGCACGGCAACCTCGCGCAGAATGCCCGCAGCCGCAACCTGGAGGCCTTCTCCAACGGCGAGACGACCACGCTGGTCGCGACCGACATCGCGGCGCGGGGCATCCACGTCGACGACGTCGCGCTCGTCATCCACGCCGACCCGCCGGTCGAGCACAAGGCCTACCTGCACCGTTCGGGCCGCACGGCCCGCGCGGGCGCGGCCGGCATCGTGATCACCCTCTCCACCGACGACCAGGCCCGCGAGGTGCGCGACCTGACCCGCAAGGCCGGTGTCAGCCCGACCACGACCACGGTCCGGCCGGGCGACCCGCTGCTGGCGAAGCTGGCACCGGGCGAGCGCACCTTCACCGCGCCTCCGGTCGCCTCCCTCGTCGAACCCGACTCCCGCGGTGGCGGCGGACGGCGTGGCGGCGGCGGTGGCGGACGGCGTTCGGGCTCCGGCCGGGGCGGCGCCACCACCGGTGGCACCACGTCAGCCGGGCGCGGTTCCGGTGGCGGTCGCGGCGGGGCGGCTGCGAGCGGCCGGTCCACGACCGTCGTCAACGCCCGCATCGCCGGTGCGCCGAGCACCGGCCGGTCCTCCGGCGGCGGTCGCGGCGCCGGATCGTCGGGCCGTGGTGCCGGTGCGAGCACCCGTGCCGCCGGTTCGTCGGGCGGATCGGGACGCGGCGCAGGCGCAGCGGCGGCCTCCACGGGCGGTCGGGGCGGCGCTGCGGCGTTCTCGTCCCGCAGCCGCGCCGGCGGTCGCTGACCACTAACACCAACGATCGGCGCAACTCTTCACGAGTTGCGCCGATCTTTCGTGTGCGTGCTGCCGACCCGCCGCCGCACGACCCTGAACTTTAATGCTGGATCGACGGCGTGTCGGAATCGATCCTGACTTCTGTTGCACTTTTCGCGGTGTGTCCAGCATTAAAGTTCAGGGTGGAGGTCAGGAACGCCGACAGGTCGTCGCGGTGGATGCAGTGGCCCGTCGCGGGGATCGTCTCCACCTGGAAACCTCGGGCGCGCAGGCGGTCCGCCGCAGCGGCGTTGATCAGGCTGCTCGGGTCGGCGAGCTGGACCAGCGACGGGACCACCGCCCGCTCCGGCATGAAGTCCCTGCCACCGGCCTCGACCAGCACGTCGGCGGCCGCCCGGTCGAAGAGCGCGAACCCGGCCACCTCGGCCGCGATGTCGGCGTCGCTCCATCGTGGATTGCCCGCCCGGATCGTCTCCGCCGTCGCCTCGTCGGCGACGCGGGCCAGGACGCCGCGCAGCTCACGCGGCACGACGGGCAGCAGCAGCGCCGGGTCGGAGTAGACGGCGCGCACCGGTCGCAGTTGCTCGACGGCGAGCGCGAGCGCCAGCCCGCCGAGCGAGTGCCCGATCGCGAGGTCCGCCCCGGTCGGCAGGTTCTCCACCAGGTCCGCGGCGAAGAACTCCGGGGTGTAGTCGCCGCGCGGGCTCAACCCGTGTCCCCGCAGGTCCGGCGCGATGACCCGGAAGCCGCGCGTGATCAGCTCCGCCTCCACGGCGTGCCAGGTCCCGTGGTCGGACATCACCCCGTGGATCAGCAGGGCGACCCGGTCGCCGTCACCGGCCTCGTGCAGGTGCAGCCTCACCGGGCGCCTCCGATCGTGATCACCGTCGAGAGTGGACGTTCCATGATGCTGTGCGCGGCCTCGATCGCGTAGGCGCCCTCCACCGTGCGCCACCCGCCGTCCCAGATCTGGAAGGTGCGCTCGGGCAGCGGGATCGTCACGGTCACCGACTCCCCCGCCGCCGCCTCGACCACGGCGAATCCCGCGAGCCAGCGCACCGGCCGCTCACCGTCCGCGACGCTCGGCCCGGCATAGAGCTGCACGACCTCGCGCCCCGCCCGGTCACCCTCGTTGCGCAGGGTCACGGTCGCGACCCCATCGACAATCTCCATCGACCGGTACGCCCACGAGGTGTACCCGAGACCGTGACCGAACCCGAAGCGCGGCACGGCAGCCGTCCGGTCCCAGGCCCGATAGCCGATGAAGACGCCCTCGTCGTAGGCGAGCACCCCGTCCACCGGCGTCGTCGACAGGATCGGGCAGTCCGCCGCGACCACGGGCCACGTGGTCGGCAGCCGCCCGCCGGGTTCGGCGGCACCGAGCAGCACATCGGCGAGGGCGTGCCCGGCCTCCTGCCCGGGGAACCAGGTGAGCAGCACCGCGGCGACCTCGTCGGCCCAGGGCAGCTCGACCGGTGACCCGGCGTTGACGACGACGACGGTACGCGGATTGGCGGCGACGACCCGCCGGACCAGCTCGTCCTGGCGTCCCGGCAGCGCCAGCGTGGTCCGGTCGAACCCCTCGGACTCGACCTCCTCGGTCGTCCCGACGACGACCACGGCCACCTCCGCGTCGGCGGCCGCGCGTACCGCCTCCTCGATGAGCTCGTCGGGAGTGCCGGTGGGCTGGGCGTGGCCGAGCGTCAGCGAGACGATCACCATCCCGGGCGGCATCATCACCTGCTGGCGCAGCACGACGGCGACCTGCTGGCCCTCGGTCAGCTCGACCGGGAACCGGGTCTCGGGCGGGTGCAGGAAGAGCGCGGAGAGGTCGTCGCTGTCGGGCATGATCGGCCCCTCGAAGACCGTCTCGCCGTCGACGGTCAGCGCGTACTGCCCGATGCCCCGGATCGACAGCAGGTGCGTGCCGGTCGCGGGTGCCGTGAGCCGTCCGGCGATCTCCACGGTCGCGAGCGCCTCGGGGTCGATGCCGTCCGGCAGCTCCATCCAGAGCCCGGTGCCGGAGGCGAGGCTCACGGAGCTCAGCACGGCGCCGTCGCCGTCGCGGAAGGTCGCGCCGAGTTCCGTCCAGTGTGGACCCGTCGCGGGCGGCACCTTCTCGCGCGGGTCGGCGCCCACGGCGTAGGTCACCCGGACGCCGTCCGGCAGCGCGGCGGTGAGCCCGTCGAGGGGTGAGATGACGTGTGCGGGGAAGACCTGGGCGCTGCCGCCGCCGAGGATGCGGGCGTCGCGGGCGAGCACCCCGATCACGGCGATGCTGGTCAGGGCGGCCGGATCGAGGGGCAGGGCATGGTCGCGGTTGGTGGCGAGGACGAAGGAGCGCACGGCGATCTCGCGGGCCAGGGCATCGCCGTCGATCGGTGCCGGGCGGCGATCGACGGGCACCTCGGGGTCGGCCCCGGCGAGGGCACCGGTGCGGGCGGCGAGGCGCAGGACCCGGCGTACCTGATGATCGATGGTTTCCTCGGTGACCTCGCCGTTGCGGACTGCCGCGACCAGGGCCTCGCCCCACGGGCTGCCCGCCGCCGGCATCGCGATGTCGAGGCCGCCGTTGGCGGTGCCGACCGCATCGCGGGCGGCGAACCAGTCGGAGACGACCGCGCCGTCGAAGCCCCACTCCTGCTTGAGCAGGTCGTGCTGCAGCTCGGCGTGCGCCGACATGGTGACGCCGTTGACCTGGTTGTATGCCGACATGACACCCCAGGCACCGGCGCGCACGATCGTCTCGAAGGGCGCGAGGTAGAGCTCGCGCAGCGCCCGCTCGCCGATCTGGTTGTCGACGGTGAAGCGCTCGGTCTCCGCGTCGTTGCCGACGAAGTGCTTCACCGTCGTGCCGACCGACTGCTCCTGCACCCCGGTCACATAGGCGGCGCCGATCGCCCCGGTGAGCAGCGGATCCTCGGAGTAGCACTCGAAGTGGCGGCCGCCGAGCGGGCTGCGGTGCAGGTTGACCGTCGGCGCGAGCAGCACGTGCACGCCCTTGCGATGAGCCTCCTGGCCGAGCAGGCGACCGGCCCGCCGGGCCAGCTCCGGATCCCAGGTCGCGGCGAGCGCGGTCGGACTGGGCAGCGCGATCGACGGATCGTCGGCGCTCCACTGCGTCCCGCGTACGCCGATCGGCCCGTCGGAGACGACGAGCGAGGCGAGCCCGATCTCCTCGACGGCGGGCAGCGACCACATGTCCTGACCGGCGAGAATCCGCACCTTGGTCTCCAGGTCGAGGGCGCGCAGGGCGGCCTCGATCACCTCTTCGCGATCGTGGGGCATCAGGCCATGATGCACCCGCGAGCGGCATCGCGCCGGAAGATCAGCGCAGCCCGATCGCGTGCACCGCGCCGGACCGGGTGCCGAAGTAGAGCACGCCGTTCCAGACCGCCGGGGTCGACTCGATGTTGCCGCCGACGCTGAGCTGCCAGAGCTGCTTCGGCGCCACCGTGGTGTCGGCGAGGTCGAAGGCGTGCATCACCCCGCCGCCGTCGCCGATCAGCAGGACGCCGTCGACGACGATCGGCGACTGCCACGTCGGTGCGGTGAGGTGGAACTTCCAGCGCACCGCCCCGGTCGCCTTGTCGATGCCGAAGACGTCGCCGTGGTGGGTGTCGAAGATCGCGATGTCCTTGTAGAGCGCGGGCGATCCCCAGATCCCCGACTTCGGCTTGGTCTGGCGGTCCTTGACCCCCCAGACCAGCGGGTCGGGCTTCGTCGGATCGAGCTTCATCATCTGCCCGACCTGCTTGGCCCGGGCCGTGCCGCGTTCATACTCCGACCCCACATAGAGCGCGCCGGTCTCGTCGATCGCGATCGAGGCGTCGGTGTCGTCACCGGTCCAGAAGCGGAAGGTCCGTGTCGGCTTCCTGCCCTCCTTGAGCCCGCTGATGTCCCAGCCCTGCACCAGGCCGCCCGAGTTGGCGAAGTAGACGGTGTTGCCGAAGACGGCCACCGAGTTCTCCACCGAGACCATCCGGTCGCCGATGTCCTTGAGCAGCTGACCGTCCCAGCTCGGCGCGTTGAAGACGAGCTTGGGCTTGACGGTCACCTTGCCGTCGGGGCCGTAGCCGCGGTTGAGCTTGACGATGTGGAACTGGCTGTTCTCGCCGCCCTCGAAGAGGTAGTCGTCGATGATGATGCCGGCGCCGTCCCAGTCGTTGTTCCACATCGTCGGGCTGACCGCGTTGGCCGAGAGCTTCCACAGCTCGGTCGGCTTGCCCCGGTCGATCGCGATGATGCGGTAGTAGTTGTCCCGGGAACCGGAGTAGACCAGAGGATATCCGTCCGGGTCGATGGTGACGGAGCCCTTGATGATGTCGCCGGTGGTGAAGTCCGGCAGGATCCGGTTGCCGGTCGAGGCATCGAGGAAGTGGATCTTCGCGTCGTATGCGCCGAAGACCACCCAGGTCTTGCCGTCGCGCTCGAAGACCGACGGCTGCCCGGTCCAGCCCGAACCGCACCATTCGCGCTCGCCGTGCTCGTCGGTGGAGAGCGAGCAGAGGCTGCCCGACTTCGGGAATTTCCAGAGCTGCGTCGGCTTTGTCCGGGGAATCGGTCCTGTGCCGTAGAAGGTCCGGGTCGGATTCCCCCGGAAGGTCAGCAGTCCGTTGACCTTCGTACCGTAGGGCTTGCCCACTCCGGCCGCGTCCGACCAGCTTCCGGCCGGAGCCGCGCTCGAACCCGTACTCGCGCCGGCGCTCGGCGCGGCGGAGGCCGGCACGCCCGGCTGGAAGGTCGGGCTGTCGCCGGAGCCGGAGCAGGAGGCGGTCGCGGCGAGGGCGAACGCGGTGACCGCGAGCAGCATCCGGCGCGGAAGGGGGCGAATCACCGCGACAGTATGCCGACCATCCGGAACAGCCGGTAGGGGCCTGATCGGTCATCCGCACGCACCATGCGGCGCATGTCCCGCCGTGACACACTCGGAGAGGTGTCCACCGAGCAGCCCACCCTCATCGACGGCGTCACCGGCGCCGGTAGCGACAGCGCGGCCTTCGATCTGAGCCGCGCCAGCGCACGCTGGGCCGAGACCCTCATCGACCCCACCGCCGCCAACCGGCTGGCCTACTACCGCGACCTGAAATCCGGCACGCTCGACCTCTCCGGTGCCGACCCCCAGGCCGTCGACCGGCTGCTGCTCGGGGCACCCCAGACGATCAGCCAGCTCTTCCCGGCGAGTCGGGCGGCCGGCTCGACCGCCGCCACTCGGACGGCCGCCCGCCCGGAGGGCGCGAACCCGCCCGCCGCCGGTTCGGACAGCACGAGCCAGACCACCGCGATCCTGCCCGCAGCGGACCGGACCGGCGACGATCAGACCACCGCGGTCCTCCCCGTCGAGGGTCAGACCGTCGCGCGGACCACCGGCAGCCGGACCGCCGCGGACCTGCGCTCCGACGCCATCCGGCGAGCCCGCACGATCCGGTCCCGGATGCGCGACCTCGCCGAGGAGCGCGGCATCGAGGCCGGTTATGTCGCCGTCGGCATGGCGACCTGGGCCGAGTCCGACCGCACGCCGCGCGCTCCGGTGCTGCTCTACTCCCTGCGCATCGACGCCGTCACCGTCGCCGAGCACGACTTCCGGCTGACCGTCGACCCGATGCCCACGCTCAACCCGGTGCTGATCTTCAAGCTCGCCCGGGAGCACGGTGTCGTCGTCGACGGCGACGAGCTGATCGACGACGAGCAGGCCACGATCGACCCGGCCCTCGTCTTCACCAAGCTGATCAAGGCAGCCGACGAGGTGCCCGACTTCCAGATCGCGCCGACCCGGCTGATCGGCACCTTCAGCTATGAGAAGCTGCCGATGGTCACCGACCTGGAAAACGCGGCCGAGCTGCTCTCCCGCAGCGACGCGGTGGCCGCCCTCGCCGGTGACCGGGCCGCCGGGCTCCGGCTCGCCAGCACGGCGAGCATCGCCGCCGACGCACCGGACCGCACCGCGCCGGCCGACGAATACCTCGTGCTCGACGCCGACGCCTCGCAGAGCCACGCGATCAACTCCGTCCTCGCGGGGCAGAACCTCGTCATCAAGGGCCCGCCCGGCACCGGCAAGAGCCAGACCATCGCCAACCTGATAGCGGCGCTCGCCGCTCGCGGGCGAACCACCCTGTTCGTCGCGGAGAAGCGTGCCGCGATCGACGCCGTCGTCGGCCGCCTCGCCGACGCGGGCCTCGACGACCTCGTGCAGAACCTGCACAGCGAGGGCACGTCGCGGCGGCAGTTCGCCCAGGCGATGGCGACCCGGCTGCAGCGCATCTCGCAGGAGATCCTGCCGGAGACGGCCGAGCTGCACCGGCGGCTCACCACCCGCCGCGACCGGCTCGCCGGGCACCACCAGTCGATGCACGCGCGACGCGAGCCCTGGCAGGTCACCGCCTTCGAGGCGCAGCAGCGGCTGATGGGGCTCGCCCCCTTCGCCACGCCGACCCGCTGGCGCGGCTCCCTGCTCGACCAGCTCACCGCCGACAAGGCCGCCCAGCTCCGCGACGCCCTCGCCGAACTCGCCCGGCTCGGCGAGTTCGCCCCCAGCCGGTGGAGCGAGCCGTGGGCCCGGACCACGCTCACCTCGTCTGCGCAGGTCCCGGCCGCGATGGACGCCGCCGGCCGCCTCGATCATGAGCTGCTGCCGACGGCACGGGCCCACCTGCAGCAGGCCCTCGACCAGACCGGGCTGCGCCCGCCGGCCAACCTGGCGGCGACCCGTGACCTGATCAGCCTCGTCGAGGAGGTCCAGGCGACCCTCACCTCGTTCCGGCCCCGGATCTATGCCGGGCCGCTCGACCGGTGGCTCGCCGCGACCGCGGAGCGGGCCGAGCGCAAGGCCACGATGCCGCAGCTCGGCTGGTCCGAGCGCCGGGCCGCCGTCCGCGAGGTCGGCTCGCTCTGGCTCGGCCGGGGCCGACCGGCCAAGGGAACGCTGCACGGGAGCCTGCTCGCCGTCCGCGACCAGCTCGTCCGCTGGCGCGAGGTCGCGGCCCACCCGGGTGCGATCCCGGCGGTCCCGCCCGCTCTCGACGCCGCTCGCCAGTCGCTGCGCGCGCTCGACGACGGGCTCGCGGAGCTCGCCGCCTACCTGCCGCTCAGCACGGAATCGATCACCCTGGACGCGCTGCAGCGGATGCTCGACACACTCGCCGCCGATCAATCCGGGCTCATGCGGGCGGTACGCCGCAACGAGCTCCGCACCGCCGTCACGCCCTGGCAGACCCAGCGCCTGCTCGAGGAGCTCGGACGCCGCAACGCCGACGCCGCCGGTGCCGAGGCCGCCTTCGACCACGCGTGGCTCAGCTCGATCCTCGACCACGTGGTGGCGAGCGACCCCGCGTACGCCCAGTTCCACGGCGATGCCCTGCATGCCGTCGCGGTCGAGTACGCCGACGCCGACCGAGGGCACATCGGCACCACCGCCGGACGCGTACGCCACGCCGCCGCAGCCCACCTCGTCTCGGTCCTCGACAGGCACCCCGAGCAGCAGCAGCTCATCCGCAAGGAGGCGGCGAAGAAGGCCCGCCACCTGCCGATGCGGGAACTCTTCCGGCGCGCGCCCGAGGTGCTCACCGCGGTGAAGCCGTGCTGGGCGATGAGCCCGCTGCTCGTCAGCCAGGTCCTCCCGCCGCAGCGCCTCTTCGATGTCGTCATCTTCGACGAGGCGAGCCAGGTCGAGCCGACCGAGGGCATCACCGCGATCATGCGGGGCAACCAGGTCGTCGTCGCGGGCGATGAGCACCAGCTCCCGCCGACCCGCTTCTTCGACCGGGCCGACGCGCCGGAGCTGGTCGAGGACGACGACGAGGGCGAGCTCACCGCCGATGTCGAGTCGCTGCTGCAGGCATTCGCCGCCGCGCTGCCGATGTCGCAGGTCAAGCACCTGTCCTGGCATTACCGCAGCCGCGACGAGCGCCTGATCGCCTTCTCCAACTCGCACATCTACGCCCCCAACGGCAACGCGCTGACGACCTTCCCGGGCACCGCGGCGAAGGGCAGCCTGACCCACCACCCGGGCGGCGCCGACGAGGTCGCGACGGTGGTCGAGCTGATCCTGGACCACGCCCGGCAGCGGCCGAACGAGTCCCTCGGCGTGATCACGATGGGCCTCACCCATGCCGAGAAGATCGACGCCGCGCTGCGCAAGGCGATCACCAAGCTGCCTGAACTGCACGGATTCTTCTCCGCGACGAGCCACGAGCCGTTCTTCGTCAAGAACATCGAGCGGGTGCAGGGCGACGAGCGCGACGCGATCATCATCTCGGTCGGCTACGGCAAGAGCGCCGACGGCCGGATGCTCTACCGCTTCGGGCCGCTCAACATCGCGGGCGGGCACCGGCGGCTCAACGTCGCGATCACCAGGGCGAAGCGCCGGGTGACGGTCGTCAGCTCCTTCAGCCACCTGGAGATGGACCCGGCGAAGCTGACCGGCGACGGCACCCGGATGCTCAAGGCCTATCTGGAGTTCGCCGAGACCGGCTCGCTCGGCGGACGCAGCGACGCGCTGGCACCGAGGTTGACGCCCTTCGAGACCGACGTACGCGACCGGCTCGTCGCCGCCGGGATCCCGCTCACCGTCTCCTACGGCGTGAGCGGGCAGCGGATCGATTTCGTCGCCACCCATCCGGAGCGGCCGGAGGAGCTGATCCTCGCGATCGAGGCCGACGGGGCGACCTACCACTCCGGCGCGACGGTTCGCGACCGCGAGCGCCTGCGCAAGGAGCACCTGGAGCGGCTCGGCTGGCGGTTCCACCGGATCTGGTCGACGGACTGGTCCCGCGATCCGCACCGTGAGGTGGCCCGGGCCGTGGAGGCTTACCAGTTGGCGCTGGCCGCCGCCGAGACGGCCGCAGCGCCGGTCGGGACGATTCCCGTGCCCCCCGGCACGGTTCCCGGCGTCGTCTCGGCGACGGGCCCGCTGAGCCTCGACTCCGAGCCGCTCGCCCCGACCCTGACCGACCTCACCCGCCAGCCCGCCGGCGCAGCCGGGCAGACCGCGACGGAAGCCACGGCAGCGCAGGCCATGCCCGTCGCGGCAGGTTCCACCGCGACGGCAGCGGACCTGGCCCCGGCCGGCACTCCAGCACCGGCTCCGACCGCGGCTCCGGCCGGGGCTCCGGCGCAGGAGGCAGCCGCGCCCGCGTCTCCCGCCGACGCCCACGATCGCCGCAACTCTTCAAGAGTTGGTCCTATCGAGGCGGGTCCGGAGCGGATCCGCACCCGGCAGCGGCCCGACTTCGAGCCGGGGCTGCCGATCGCGGACTACTCGGTCGGCACGCTGGTGGAGCTGCTCGCGTGGATCGAGAGCGACGGTCGGCTGCGGACCGAGGAGGACGTGCTTGACGAGGCGATCGACGAGCTCGGCTTCGCCCGGCGCGGTCCCCGGATCATGGCCGAGCTGCGCAGCGCCCTGGAGATGTCCCGCCAGCGCCACCGCCAGGAGTAATCCGCCTGCCGGCCCGTGCGGGGACAGACTCAGATCGTCCAGACCGTCTCGTCGAAGCCCAGGCGGGGCAGCCGCTCGTCCCACGCGTCCGGGCCGGGACGACCGATGTTGACCAGCAGCAGCGACCGGTGCCGGCCGTCCGGGAAGAACTCCCGGTCCACCCCGGCGTTGTCGAAGCCGGCCATCGGCCCCGCCGCCAGCCCGGCGGCGCGCACGCCGATCAGGAAATACCCGATCTGCAGGGTGGCGTTGAACTTCGCCTGCGCCTCCCGATAGGCCGGATCGGTGAACCACTCCCGCGCCTTGGGCCGCCGGGGATAGAGCTCGGGCAGGTTCTCGTGGAACTCGGTGTCGGCGGCGAGCACCGCGACGAGGGGCGCCGTGGCGGTCTTGGCCCGGTTGCCGTCGGAGACGTGCGCCAGGAGCCGCATCCGGGCAGCGTCGGAGCGCACCAGCAGCGTACGCAGCGGCTGGGCGTTCAACGCCGTCGGCGCGAGCCGGACGAGCTCGTGGATCGCCCGCACCTGCTCCTCGTCGACGGGTTCGTCGGTGAAGGTGTTGGCGGTGCGCGCGTTGCGGAAGAGCAGATCCTGTGCCTCACGCCCGAGCGCGAGCAGAAGATCGTCATCGACAGTGAGGGTCATTCCTCGATCATGCGCCATATCCTAGCGATCTAGTAGGAATTAATATTACGAGAAATCGACAAGACCGCCGCAACTCTCGAAGAGTTGCGGCGGTCGTGAGAGGTGACGGCGGAGCGTCTCAGCCCAGCTCGGCGAAGAGCGTGAGCTGAAGCCCGCCGGGTGCCTCCAGCCGGGAGTTGAGCGAGTTCCACGGCGTCACCGTCGGCTCGGCGACCAGCTCCGCACCCGCCTCGACCAGCTCCGCCGTGACCCCGGGCGCGTCAGCCACCTCGAACGCCACCCGCAGGTGCCCCGCCACCCGGCGCCCCACCTCCACCTCGTCGATATAGGCGGCGTGCGACGGGTCGGCGATCTCCAACGTCGCCCGCCCGGCCTCCAGGATCGTCACCCGGCCGCCCGGCGAGGAGAAGGCCGCCCGCTCGTCCAACCCCAGCACATCCCGATAGAACCGCAGCGCCGCGTCATAGTCGGCAGCGGTCACCACCAGCCGCAATTCGCGTACCCGTGAAGTCATCAAATGATCGTAAAGAGCCCACCCGGCGGAAACGCGTTCGAGTCCGGAGCGGATCCTGCATATCCTGGGCTGGACATGACTCACGATCTCCGCACCCGCATCTCCGAGCTGATGCCGCGCGACCAGCGCAGCCTGCAACGGCGGCTGGATGGCACCCGCAAGGTCCGCGAACCTGAGGCCCGCCAGCAGGCCCTCACCGAGATCGCGAGCGAGGTCGAGCGGGCCGAGGCCAGGCTGGCCACGCGGCGATCAGGCATCCCGACGATCACCTACCCGGCCGAGCTGCCGGTCAGCCAGCGCAAGGACGACCTGCTCGCGGCGATCCGCGACCACCAGGTC
This sequence comes from Allocatelliglobosispora scoriae, assembly GCF_014204945.1. Taxonomy (NCBI): domain Bacteria; kingdom Bacillati; phylum Actinomycetota; class Actinomycetes; order Micromonosporales; family Micromonosporaceae; genus Allocatelliglobosispora; species Allocatelliglobosispora scoriae. The sequence continues at coordinate 156,624 of NZ_JACHMN010000003.1, read as the reverse complement.
GTCATCGTCGCGGGCGAGACCGGCTCCGGCAAGACGACCCAGCTGCCCAAGATCTGCTTGGAGCTCGGTCGAGGCGTCCGGGGTCTGATCGGTCACACCCAGCCGCGCCGCATCGCCGCCCGCGCGGTCGCCGACCGGATCGCCGAGGAGCTCAACCAGCCCGAGGCGGTCGGCTTCAAGATCCGGTTCTCCGACTCGGTGAGCGCCAACAGCTACATCAAGGTGATGACCGACGGCATCCTGCTGGCGGAGCTGCAGAACGACCGCGACCTGCGGCAATATGACACGCTCATCATCGATGAGGCGCACGAGCGCAGCCTCAACATCGACTTCATCCTCGGCCTGATCAAGCAGATCCTGCCGCGCCGCCCCGACCTCAAGGTGATCATCACCTCGGCGACGATCGACCCGGAGCGCTTCGCGAAGCACTTCGGCGACGCCCCGATCGTCGAGGTCACCGGCCGGACCTTCCCGGTCGAGGTGCGATATCGCCCGCTCAACGAGGACGGCGACGGCCGCGACCAGCTCCAGGCGATCAGCGACGCGGTCGACGAGCTCGTCGCGGAGGGTCCCGGCGACATCCTGGTCTTCCTCAGCGGCGAGCGGGAGATCCGCGACACCGCCGACGCGCTCAACAAGCGTGACCTGCGCTTCACCGAGGTGCTGCCGCTCTATGCCCGGCTCTCCACCGCCGAGCAGCACCGGGTCTTCGCCCCGCACACCGGTCGGCGGATCGTGCTCGCCACCAACGTCGCCGAGACGTCGCTGACGGTCCCGGGCATCAAATACGTCATCGACCCCGGCACGGCACGTATCTCCCGTTACAGCCATCGGACCAAGGTGCAGCGGCTGCCGATCGAGGCGATCTCGCAGGCGAGTGCCGATCAGCGCAAGGGCCGCTGCGGTCGCGTGTCGGAGGGGATCTGCATCCGGCTCTACGACGAGGAGGACTTCCTCAGTCGGCCGGAGTTCACCGATCCCGAGATTCTGCGTACCAACCTGGCTTCTGTGATCTTGCAGATGACCGCCCTGCGCCTGGGCGACCTGGCCGACTTCCCCTTCCTGGACCCGCCGGACAAGCGCAACGTGCGCGACGGCATCGCGCTGCTCGAAGAGCTCGGCGCCCTGAAGGGCAAGGAGCTGACGCCGCTCGGCCGCAAGCTGTCGCAGCTGCCGGTCGACCCGCGCCTGGCCCGGATGGTCGTGGAGGCCGATCGCAACGGCTGTCTGCGCGAAGTCATGGTCATCGTGGCAGCACTCTCCATTCAGGACCCGCGCGAGCGGCCGTCTGACAACCAGCAGGCCGCCGCCGAGAAGCATGCGCGCTTCGCCGACCCCGAGTCGGACTTCATGTCCTATCTGCACCTGTGGAAATACCTCGGCGAGCAGCAGAAGGAGCTGAGCAGCAACCAGTTCCGCCGCACCTGCAAGGCCGAGTTCATCCACTACCTGCGGGTGCGCGAGTGGCAGGACATCGACAGCCAGCTCCGCCACACGATCAAGTCGCTCGGCATGACCCTCAACACGACCGCCCCGGCACCGCAGCAGATCCACATCTCCCTCCTGTCCGGCCTGCTCTCGCACATCGGCCTCAAGGAGGTCGAGGAGAAGGCAAACCCCAAGGGCAGGACCATCCATGAATACGCCGGAGCGCGCGCCGCGAAGTTCGCCATCGCGCCCGGGTCGTCGCTGTTCAAGAAGCAGCCGCGCTGGGTGATGGCGGGTGAGCTGGTCGAGACCTCCCGGCTCTGGGCTCGCGTGGTGGCGAAGATCGAGCCCGAGTGGATCGAGCCGCTCGCCGAGCACCTCGTCAAGCGCAGCTACAGCGAGCCGCACTGGGAGCGCAAGCAGGGTGCCGTGATCGCGATCGAGAAGGTGCTCCTCTACGGCCTGCCGATCGTCGCCGCCCGCAAGGTCAACTATGGCCGGATCGACCCGGAACTCTCCCGCGAACTCTTCATCCGCCACGCCCTCGTCGAGGGCGACTGGGAGACGCACCACAAGTTCTTCAAGGAAAACCTGGCGCTCATCGACGAGGTCGAGGAGTTGGAGCACCGGGCCCGCCGCCGCGACATCCTCGTCGACGACGAGACCCTCTTCGCCTTCTATGACGAGCGGATCGGCTCCGACGTCGTCTCGTCGCGGCACTTCGACGCCTGGTGGAAGAAGGTCAAGCTCACCCAGCCCAACCTGCTCGACTTCACCGAGGCGCTGCTCGTCAACGAGGCGGCCAACCGGGTCACCGCGCAGGACTACCCCGACTTCTGGGAGCAGGGCGAGCTGAAGCTGCGCCTGACCTACCAGTTCGAGCCGGGCACCGCCGCCGACGGCGTCACCGTGCACATCCCGCTGCCCGCGCTCAACCAGGTGAAACCCCAGGGCTTCGACTGGCTCGTCCCGGGCATGCGGGAGGACCTGATCACGCACCTGATCCGGTCGCTGCCCAAGCCGCTGCGGCGCTACTTCGTCCCCGTGCCCGACCACGCCCACGACCTGGTCCGGATGCTCAAGGCCGACGGCACGCCGATGCAGGACGCGCTCGCCCGGGAGCTGGGCCGGATGGCCTCGATCATCCTGCCCCGCCACGAGTTCGACCTGGCCAAGGTGCCCGACCACCTGCGGATGACCTTCCGGGTGATCGGCGAGGGCGGCAAGGTGGTCGGCGAGGGCAAGGACCTCGTCGCGCTCCAGCGCAAGCTCACCCCCAAGGTCCGCGAGGCGATCTCCGCCGTCGCCGACGAGATCGAGCAGCGCGGCAAGACCACCTGGACCTTCGGCACGATCCCGCGCGGCTTCGTCCGCACCCGGGGCGGCAACACGGTCAAGGCCTTCCCGTCGCTCTATGACGAGGGCAGCACGGTCGGCCTGCGCGTCCTGGAGACCGAGGCCGAGCAGCGCCTGCACATGTGGCTCGGCACCCGGCGGCTCATCCTGCTCGGCAACCCGTCCCCGCTCAAGCCGCTCGTCACCCGCCTGACCAACGCGCAGAAGCTCGCCCTCGGCCACGCTCCCGGCGGCAGCGTCCCGGCGCTGCTCGACGACTGCATCGCCTGCGCGATCGACACGCTGATGCTGGAGGCGGGCGGTCCGGCCCTGGGACGAGGCCGGGTTCGTCAAGCTTCGCGACAAGGTGCGCTTCGAGGTCCACGACGTCGCGTTCACGATCATCGGCGATGTCGCGCGGATCCTCACGGCCGCGCATCAGATCTCCAACCAGCTTCGGGGTACGCCCACCCCGGCCCTCCTGCCCGCCCTCGCCGACCTGAAGGTGCAGCTCGCGGGGCTGGTCTACCCCGGCTTCGTCTCCGGCACCGGGCAGACCCAGCTGCGGGAACTCCCCCGTTACCTCGGTGCGATGCAGCAGCGCCTGGAGCGGCTGCCGCAGCAGCCCGACAAGGACCGCCAGTTCATGCGGCAGGTGCAGGAGGTGCAGGAGGAGTACAAGTCCCTCCGCGCCAACGTGCCGCACATCCGCTGGATGATCGAGGAGCTCCGGGTCAGCTACTGGGCTCAGACCCTGGGCACGGCGTACCCCGTCTCCGACAAGCGCATCTACAAGGCCATGGACGCCCTCTGAGCAACAGCGGGGGTGACCGGACGCCAAGATCGCCGCAACTCTTCAAGAGTTGGTCCTGGAAAACCCGTTAGGACCAACTCTTGAAGAGTTGCGGCGATCTTGGGGTGAGCTTGGGGGCCGGAGGGTCAGGACTGGCCCTCGGGGCCGTTGCCGGTGTCGCGGCGGCGCAGGAGGACGAGCAGCGTGCCGGCGGCGGCGAGGGCGACGATGCCGCCGACGAGCCAGGTACCCACCCCGGAACCACCCTCATCGGCCGCCGCGGCGGCGGAGGTCGAGACCACCGGGGCCGGGGCACTGGTGACCGTCACCGGGGATGGCGACGGCGACGGTGAAGCGGCCGCTGCGGACGCCGAGGCGATGGCTGCCGGATCGGCGGCGGCGAGCTTGAGCACCGGGGCCGGGTTGTCCGCCTTCGGCTCCCCGATCCAGCGGTCGACCTGGCCGTCGGTGTAGTTGACGAGCGACTTGAAGGTGAGGCTCGCCGCGTTGGGCAGCTGCCGCACCTTGATCGAGTAGACGGCGTTCTTCTTCGTCGCCAGGGGTGTCCCCCCGACGGTGTAACCGTCCTCGGTCGGCGTGAGCGTCCAGCCCGCGGGCCCAGAGGCGAGGGTGACATCGGCCGGCAGGATCCCCGCGGGCAGCACGACCCGGACGGACTTGATCCCGGCCTTGCCCGACTCGGCCTCGGCGTCGAAGGAGACCACGGCGTCCGACGCGAGCGCCCGGGCCGGTTTGGCACTCACCTCGACATGCGCAGACGCGGCTCCCGCCAGCACCAACGCACCGAACAGACCACCTGCGACCACTGCCGCAACCCGGCTCGACACCTTCACGGCGACTCCCTTCACCCGCCCTCTCGGGCACCTCGGTGATAGTCGCAGAGTCCGCTCGGATAGTTCCCGGCGACCCTGTGATCAATCCGACTGACCCTGAACTACCGGTTAGGAAGGCTGCCTATTGTCCAGGATGGATGTATCGGGAACACTTCACTTCCGTGTGGCTACCCGTGGGAACTGCGTTGGCTGGTCGCTATGTGCTGACCGGTCGGCTGGCCCGGGGTGGCGTCTCCCATGTCTATCGCGCGGTCGATGCGGTCAGCGCGCGTCCACACGCCGTCAAAACCCTCACGTCCAGGGCCGATGTCGCCGACCTCGTCCGAGCTGAGGCCCAGATCACCAACCGGCTGCGTCACCCGAACGTGCCTCGCGTCTACGACTTCGGGGACACGTCGCTCGCGGACGGCTCTGCGCTCGGCTTCATGGTGATGGAGCTCCTGCACGGCGAGTCCCTCGCCGACCGGCTCGACCGGCTCACGCTGCTGAAGTGGCCCGACGCGGCGAGCATCGGGGCGAGTGTCGCCGACGTGCTCGCGGTGGCGCACCGGCGCGGCGTGACCCATCGCGACCTCAACCCTGACAACGTGATGCTGACACCCGGCGGCGTGAAGATCATCGACTACGGCCTGGCGGAGTCGACCGTCGACAAGGAGTGCCGGGCCGACGACGTCTATGCCCTGGGCGTGCTGCTCTACCGGATGCTGACCGGCGCCTCGCCCTACCAGACCCGCAGCGTGGGCCGCCCGCGCCGGGGCATCGCGCCGAAGTGCCTCGCGCCCGTGCCGGTGCTGGCGATCCCCGGGCTGCCGACGGCGCTGACCGATCTGGTGCGCTCGTGCATGGACAAGTCGAGCACCCAGCGCCCGACCGCGCGCTCGGCCGCCATCGACCTGTGGTCGCTGCTCACGCCGATGCGTTAGTGCAGAAAGCCCCGCCAATGCCTATCGGCATTACATACATGGATGCTGTCGACGCTATCTTCACGCCAGCAGCACCCATGTCTCACACCGAAAGCCTCTGTAACGATCAGAGGTCGAACTCGCCCTCTGCAACGCCAATCCTGAACTCGGCCCAGGCCACGGCGTCGAACGCCAGTACGCGGTCCGGCTCGGTCGAGTTGCGAAGAAGCACGTCATTGCCCTCACGACGGGCTTCGACGCAGGCGGTCGCTTCACAGAAGGTGCTCCGCAGCCATGCTGCCGAGTTGGGCTGGGTCATTTATGCTCCGGAAGTAGATCAACCAAGTGGAGCCCCTGTCCACTATCGACAGGAACGAGACGGAGTCCGGTATAGACTCTGTCAAGACAGGATGCAAGTTGCCAGGTAGCGGCTCGCCGAGTGTCCATGAGCCGGACATTCAATGGTCACCCATACGGACTACAGGTTGACTCGAGGTAGCAACTATGTCTGACGTTCAGGCGCCTGCCGTCGCCCGGCGGCGGCTGCGTCATGCACTCAGAGGCGCCCGTGACGCAGCCGGGATGACCCAGGAGCACGCCGCCGACGAGCTGGAGTGGTCGCTGTCGAAGCTGATCCGGATCGAGGCGGGCACCGTCGGCGTCGCCGTCACGGACGTGAAGGCGATGCTCTCGCTCTACAACGTGACCGACGCCGAGCTGATCAGCCAGCTCATCTCGATGGCCCGGGTGAGCCGCCAGCGCCCCTGGTGGTTCGAGCACCGCGAGGACCTCCCGGCGGGCTACGCGACCTATCTCGGCCTGGAGGAGGAGGCGACCGGCCTCTACTTCTTCCAGCCGATCGCGATCCCGGGGATCCTGCAGACCAATGCGTACGCCCAGTCGACCCTGCAGGGCGGTGCCGCGACCGAGCTCTCCGACGACGAGCGGTCCAGCCGGGCCACGCTGCGGCGGCTGCGGCAGGAGCGGCTGCTCGGCGGCGACAGCAGGCCCCGGATCGACGCGGTGCTGGACGAGGCGGTGCTGCGGCGGATCGCGAGCGACCCGGCGACCATGCGCGACCAGCTCAACCACCTGCTCCGGCTGGCCGAGGACCCGCTCATCACGCTGCGGGTGCTGCCCTTCACCGCCGGCTTCGTCAGCACGATCAGCGGGCCGTTCATCATCCTGGAGTTCCCCGACGGCGCCGACGCCGATGCGGTCTACGTCGAGAGCGCGCTGATGATCTTTCAGATCATGGACCGCACCGACGGTGTGCCGCCCTATCGGAAGGCCTTCGGGCATCTCGCCGACGCCGCACTCGACCCGCAGGCGTCCCTCGCCTACATCGCTCAGATCGCCGCAGAGCTGACATGACGGCGGGCCGGTGATCGAGTCACCGGCCCGCCGTTGCGTTTGTCCTAGACGGTCTGGAAGCCCTCGGACCGCGCCAGCTCGCGCAGCCGGCCCAGTGCCTGGATCTCGAGCTGGCGGATGCGCTCGCGGGAGAGGGAGAACCGCGAGGCGACCTCGGTCAGCGAGTGCTCCCGCCCGTCCTCCAGGCCGTAACGGGCCCGCATGATGCCGGCCGAACGGTCGTCGAGGTGGTTGAGCAGGCCCTCGATGCGCTGACGCTCCATCGCGGAGAGGACGATCTCCTCCGGCGACGGCGAGTCGGTGTCGGAGACGAGGTCGCCGAGGCTGGTGTCGCCGTCGTCGCCGACCGGGGTGTCGAGCGAGACCGTGTCCTGCGACCAGCGGATCAGCTCGGTGACCCGCTCGACCGGGACCTGCAGCGCCGCCGCGATCTGGGCGGGCTCCGGGTCCGCGCCGAGCTCGCGGGTCAGCTGCCGGGTCACGTTGCGCATCCGGTTGACGTCCTCGACCAGGTGGACGGGGAGCCGGACCGTGCGCTCCTGCTGCGCGATGGCGCGGCTGATCGCCTGCCGGATCCACCAGGTCGCGTAGGTGGAGAACTTGTAGCCCTTGATGTAGTCGAACTTCTCGACCGCGCGGACCAGGCCGGTGTTGCCCTCCTGGATCAGGTCGAGCATCGGCATCCCGGACCGCACGTAGCGGCGGGCGATGGAGACCACGAGGCGGAGGTTGGCCCGGATGAACAGGTCCTTGGCCTTGGCACCCTCACGCTGCAGGAGCTCGAGCTCCTCGCGCTTCATGCCCTTGGGGAGCTTCTCGCCCTCCAGGAGCTGCTCGGCCAGGAGGCCCGCCTCGATCGCCTTGGAGAGGTCGACCTCCTGGGCGGCACCGAGCAGCGGCGTCCGCGAGATCTCGTGCAGGTAGACACCCACGAGGTCTCGCTCTTCAGCCACCTGGTCGGTGCGCAGGATCGTCATGTTTTCCATGTTCGGGCCCCTCCCCCGTAATCGCCGCAATGGGAATGCGGTACTGACATCTGTCCAACAGAAGACGTCCGGAGATGATTCCTTGGTTAGGTTCGAAAGTGTCACGGGTAACTGTGAAACACCTGAATCCCCAATGGGACTTGCCTGATCTCCGAGCTATTCTGAGGTCGCTCGTTTTGTCCCTTTCATGACACCAGCTGGCCGCTGCCCACGCAGCGACCCAGGTCACTATGGTGTTGAGACTCCGGTCACCGGTGTTACCGGATAGCTGGCGTCACCTGATAAGGAGACGCACGACCGGCCGAAATGGTTCGCCGAACGACCCGGATGAGTGACGATCTCCCTCGTCCGGGCCGTTGGGCAGCCGACGGAGCGGACATCAGGTGCGGACGCGGCCGAAACCGTACGGCGTCATCATGTCGACACTGGAGATCTTGACGACCTCGCCGAAGGTCGGCGCGTGGATCACCTTGCCGTTTCCGACATAGAGCGCCACGTGTCCGAGCCCGGAGTAGAAGACCAGGTCACCGGGGGCGAGCTGGGATCGCTTGATGTGTGCCACCTCGTCCCACTGGGTCGGCACGTAGTGGTAGAGGGTCACCCCGGCGGCACGCCAGGCGGCCTTGGTCAGGCCGGAGCAGTCGTACCCGTCGGGCCCGTCCGCAGCCCAGACGTAGGGCGTGCCGATCGCGTTGTAGGCGTACCGGACGGCTATTCCGGCCTTGCCCGAGACGTCCGGGATGGTGCCCGAGTAGGGCGTCCCGCCCGCGGCCTTGATGCCGATCTTGCGCTTCTGGTCCTCCAGCTTCGCCAGATCCGCCTCGATCTGCTTCTTCTGCGCCGTGATCTGCGCGAACTGGGTGGTCTGGGTGGCGAGGACGGCGTCGAGCCGGGTCTTCTCGCTGTCGTAGCGGGCGCCGGCGTCGACCGACGAGGCGAGCACGTCGGCCTGGTCCCGGGCGATCACCTCCAGCGTGGCGAGCCGGTCCATCAGGGTGTCTGCCTGACCGGCACCGCCGAGCAGGACGTTGAGCCCCGTGAGCCCGCCGCTGGTGTATGCGGTGCTCGCCAGCGTCGCGACCTTGCCGCGGGCCGCGTCCCGGGCATCGGCGAGCGGGCCGAGGGTGGCCCGCAGGTCGGTGATCGCCTTTTTGGTCGCGGTGAGGTCGATGTTGGTCTTGTTATAGGTCTCGACCGCCTTCTCCAGCTTGGCCGAGACGACCTCGATCTGCTTCTTGACCTCGGCGGCCGTCGGTTCGGCGGAGGCGCTCGCGGCGGGAAGGGCGACGCCGGCGGCGAGCACGATCGGGATGAGGGCGCGCAGGGTCCATCTATGCAGCGACACGGGAGCGGGGTGGCCTTTCCTTCCGCGGTCCGCCGCGACGCGTGACCCCCGCGCGCGGACCTGCCGCCTACCGGGTTAGCTGTCGGGTTCGAGAGGGAAGTGCTCCCTACCGCGCGAGCGCGGATTCACCCCTGGGCCGCGATGGGGGCTGCGGCCCGCGAAACGTGGTTCCCCGGTTCACTGTGGATTCAGCGACACCGGTCAGGTGCCGCCTCTGGGGGAGACGATCGGGGCCCTGACCAGCCCACGTAACGTAGCGTGATCAACGGCGGGACGGAAGGGCCAGCTGACCGTTCTGACCGACTAGCGGTTAGTTGCCCCAATTATTCTCACCGATTAGTGGCCTTCCGGTGGCACGCTACGTGCCAATTCGCCACCTGGCCGATTGAGATGCTTCCCTTCGACGCCGAGCACTGAAGACAATGAGCGCACGGGGCCTGTTACATCTCGGTTAACCACAAGGTAGACACCCACACCCATCGCCCACCTTTCTACCGGGAGCCACCTTCGCGTCTATGACGGAGAATTCCATGGAGAACCGCCAGGATTCCGCCTCACCAACCTCTGACGTCTTACTCAGCCTGCCCGGCATCCGGATCACGACGAGCTGGCTGATGATCGCCGACCGGCGCTACTCGGTCCTCGAACTGCGAGACCTGCGCACGCAGCGCGGTCCCTTCGATCCCGTGACCACTCGCGCCGGCCTCGCCACCATGATCGGAATCGCCCTGCTCGGTGCCACGGTGCGCTCGCTCCCGCCCATCGGCCTGCTCGGCGCCGTCATCGCCATCACCGCACTCGCCGCCATCACGGCGATCACCGCCTGGCGCCGCCCACGCGGCTACACCCTGTGGGCCGAGTCGCACGGCCTCATGCTGCAGCTCTACTACAGCGATGACCAGCGGATCTTCGGTCACGTCTGCCGCACCCTGATGCGGGCCCGCGAGCGCGCCTTCGACGCGGCGATCCCGAACCCGCCCCACTACGGCCGGCGCCTCGAGACCTCCTCGGTGCCGCACCCGTCCACACTCAGCCCCACCACGACGACAGCGGAGCGTGCGCGCAACATCTTCACCCGCGCCGGGTAACCATCTACTGCTATACAGAACGGCATGTCGGACGGCGCTCTCCGGACCATGCCCCTGCACGCGATCACGGAGGTGCACGGCGAGACGGGCCTCCGTGATCGATTCGCCATGGAGATCGAGGACTACCCCCCGGTCGAACGGGAGCGGCTGGAGACGGCCCTGGAGCTCGCGGCCCGGCTGCACCGGCACCAGCGCCGGATCCGCGAGCCCTACCTCAACCATCTGCTGCGCGTCGCGATCCGGATCATCCACTACTACGGCATCTCGGATACCGAGGTGATCATCGCGGCGCTGCTGCACGACTCGGTCGAGGACCACCCGTTCGAGCTCGCCGGGCTGCCCGCGACCGAGGGCCACCCGCCGACCGACGAGGCGCTCGCCGTGCTGCGCGAGCGGTTCGGCGCGCGGGTGGCCGGGATGGTGGCGTCGGTGACGAACCCGGTCTACACGGCCGACCGCGATCACCATCTGCAGTACCGGGAGCACCTGCAGGAGTCGCTCGACGCGGATCCGTGGGCGCGTGTCATCAAGATCTCCGACTTCACGGACAACGGTGTCGGGGTCATCTACATCTCCGGCCCCAAGGCGCTGAGCTCGGCCCGGAAATACCGCCCGCTGCTGCCGATCCTCCGTGACCTGGTCACACGTGCCGACACGCCGCTTGAGGGCCCCGTTCGCCTGCATATATTGGAACAACTCGATCTCGCGGAGACACGTTTCGCAGCCATCCTGGATGGGACGGATTGACGGACGGCTCTCGCTGGAGGCTGCCTACAGGCTCGGTCGTGGAACTTCCGTTCACCGTGAAGCCATACAGAATTCGATGATGGTGAACACGGCGAGTTAGCGACACGCCGCAACCTATGGGGGAGCGTTGCAGTCCGCGCCACTAGATGTAGTGTGACTGAGGCGCCGGTTGGTGGTTTCCGGCTTGGACTCATGGTCGTGTTCCCGCGTGGTGCGAGGCACCTCGCGCGTTGAATCGCGTCCATGCGAGGGGGGATTTGATCATGACCATTACCGTCATGGCACAGGCTTTGCCCGAGGTCGTCGCGGCGGAGCCGCATCCACTCATCGGAGAGGTGCAGGCAGCAGCGCGGGGGCTTGCCGAGGTCGACGCCGCCCGGGTCACCGGGGTCGTGCTCGCGGGCATCTGGCCCGGTGCGAAGCACACCGACCTCCGGCTGCGCGCGATCGAGACAGCCGCCGCGCTGGTCACGGAGGAGCCGGCCTATTCGCGGCTCGCGGCCCGCCTGCTCGCCACGCAGGTCGCCGAGGAAGCCCAATCCCAGGGGGTACGCCGTTTCAGCGACTCGATCGCCGTCGGCCACGCCCAGGGGCTGATCGCCAACGACGTCGCCGACTTCGTCGCCGCGCACGCCGCCGAGCTCGACGAACTCATCGACGACCGGGCCGACGACCGGTTCGAATACTTCGGGCTGCGGACCGTCTACGACAGGTATGTCCTTCGTCACCCGGCGAGCCGGAAGGTGATCGAGACGCCGCAGCAGTTCTTCCTCCGCGTCGCGTGCGGGCTGATGGGCCGGGTCGGTTCCGCGGGCACCGCCGGGGTCACCATCGACGGTTCGGTGCCGCAGATCGCCGAGCTCTACCAGCTGATGAGCCGCCTCGCCTACCTGCCCAGCTCGCCGACGCTGTTCAACGCGGGCACGAAGCGGCCGCAGCTCAGCTCCTGCTTCCTGCTCGACTCGCCGAAGGACGAGCTGGACTCGATCTACGAGCGCTACACGCAGGTCGCCCGGCTCTCCAAGTACGCCGGGGGCATCGGCATCGCCTGGTCGCGGGTCCGGTCGCGGGGTTCGCTGATCCGGGGCACCAACGGGCTCTCCAACGGGATCGTGCCGTGGCTGCGTACCCTCGATTCGAGCGTGGCCGCCGTCAACCAGGGCGGGCGGCGCAAGGGCGCGGCCTGCGTCTACCTGGAGCCGTGGCACGCCGACGTGGACGAGTTCCTGCAGCTGCGCGACTCGACCGGCGACGAGAGCCGCCGCACCCACAACCTGCACCTCGCCAACTGGATCCCGGACGAGTTCATGCGCCGGGTCGAGGCGGACACCGCGTGGTCGCTCTTCGACCCCAAGGAGGTCCCGCACCTGGTCGACCTGTGGGGTGACGCGTTCGACGAGGCCTACCGCGCGGCGGAGGCGGCCGGGCTCGCCGCGAAGCAGGTGCCCGCACGCGAGCTCTACGGCCGGATGATGCGCACGCTCGCGCAGACCGGCAACGGCTGGATGACCTTCAAGGACCAGGCCAACCGGACCAGCAACCAGACGGCCCGCGCGGAGAACGTGATCCACCTCTCCAACCTCTGCACCGAGATCCTGGAGGTCACCTCCGACGGCGAGACCGCGGTCTGCAACCTCGGCTCGATCAACCTCGCGGCGCACTGCGGCGCCACCGGCATCGACTACGAGATGCTCGCCGCGTCGGTCCGCACGGCGGTGACGGTGCTCGACCGCACCATCGACCTCTCCTACTACCCCACCGGCGAGGCGGCCGGGGCCAACAACCGCTGGCGCCCGATCGGCCTCGGGGTCATGGGCCTCGCCGATGTCTTCTTCTCGCTGAAGCTCGACTTCGACTCCCCCGAGGCGCTGGCGCTCTCCACCCGGATCGCGGAGGAGATCGCGCTCGCGGCATACGACGCGAGCGCCGACCTCGCCGCCGAGCTGGGTGCCCACGCCTCCTACCCGGAGACCCGGGCCGCCCAGGGCGTGCTGCACGTCGACCACTTCGAGTCGACCTCGCCGCAGCGGGGCCGCTGGGAAGCGTTGCGGGCGAAGATCGGCCAGACCGGATTGCGGAACTCGCTGCTCATCGCGATCGCGCCGACCGCGACGATCGCCTCGATCGCCGGCTGTGCCGAGTGCATCGAGCCCGTCGTCTCCAACGTCTTCAAGCGCGAGACGCTGTCGGGCGAGTTCCTCCAGGTCAACAAATACCTGATCCAGGCGCTCAAGGAGCGCGGGCTGTGGACCCCGGCCCTGCGTGAGCGGGTCGTCCGGGCCGAGGGCTCGGTCGCGGGCATCGAGGAGATCCCGGCCGATGTGCGGTCGCTGTTCCGCACCGCGTGGGAGCTGCCGCAGCGGGCGCTGATCGACCTCGCCGCCGCGCGCACGCCCTACATCGACCAGTCGCAGTCGCTCAACCTCTTCATGGCGCAGCCGGAGATCGGCAAGCTCTCCTCGATGTACGCCTACGCGTGGCGCAAGGGTCTCAAGACCACCTACTACCTGCGGTCGCGGCCGGCGACGAGCATCAAGCAGACGACGCTGTCGGCCGCCTCCGCCACGCCTGTTGCGACGGCGGCCCGCCCGACCGTCGCCGCTGCGCGTCCGATCGTCGCCATGCCGATGGTCACCATCGATCTCGAAAACCCCGAAATCTGCGAGGCCTGCCAGTGACCAGCACCGCCATCCCCGTTCAGCCCGCTACGCGTACCAGGCAGGCTCTTCTTGATCCTGGTCTTGACCTGACCCTGCGGCCGATGCGCTACCCGGACTTCTACGAGCGCTACCGGGCCGCGATCCGCAACACCTGGACCGTGGAGGAGGTGGATCTCGCCAACGACCTGCCGGACCTGGCGACCTTCACCCCCGAGGAGCGGCACCTGATCAACCGGCTGGTCGCGTTCTTCGCGACCGGCGACACGATCGTCGCCAACAACCTGGTGCTCAACCTCTACAAGCACATCAACGCTCCCGAGGCCCGCCTCTACCTGTCGCGGCAGCTCTTCGAGGAGGCCGTGCACGTCCAGTTCTACCTGACGCTGCTCGACACCTATCTCCCCGACGAGGAGGAGCGGGCGCAGGCCTTCGACGCGGTGGAGAACATCCCGTCGATCGCCAACAAGGCGCAGTTCTGCTTCAAGTGGATCGATTCGGTGCACGACCTGCCGTCGCTGGAGACGGCCGACCACCGGCGGCGGTTCCTGCTCAACCTGATCTGCTTCGCCGCCTGCATCGAAGGGCTGTTCTTCTACGGCGCGTTCGCCTACGTCTACTGGCTGCGGTCCCGTGGGCTGCTGGACGGGCTGGCAGCGGGGACCAACTGGGTCTTCCGCGACGAGTCGATGCACATGGACTTCGCGTTCTCCGTCGTCGACACCGTGCGGGCCGAGGAGCCTTCGCTCTTCGACGCCGACATGGAGAAGGCGGTCGTCGCGATGATGGAGGAGGCGGTGGAGGCGGAGCTGCAGTTCGCGGCCGACCTCTGCGGGGACGGGCTGGCCGGGATGACGCTGGCCGACATGCGGGAGTACCTGCAGTATGTCGCGGATCAGCGGCTGGCCCGGCTGGGGATGGGGGCTCGGTTCGGGTCGTCGAATCCGTTCCCGTTCATGGCGTTGCAGGACGTGCAGGAGTTGGCGAACTTCTTCGAGCGGCGGGTGACCGCCTATCAGGTGGCGGTCGGCGGGACCGTATCGCTGGACGAGGACTTCTGACCACCGTAAGTGGACGAGGTGTGGAGCTGGCGCGGGTCTTGAGGACCCGCGCCAGCTCCAATTCACTTGCCGAAGATCGAGTCGAAGAGTCCTTCCACCTTTCCGATTGCCCACTCTTGAACATCGTCAACGATCGGCATCACCGGATTGGTCACCCCATCTCCCCACACATCTCGATAGACGATGCCGCCAATAACAACGACGGCTCCAACAGCCTCTCCGATGAGCAGACCACCGCCTGCGCCCGGCAGGCACCCGACTTCCACGCCTACCACGCAGCCGATAGCCGCCCCTGCAACCCCGAAAGAGGTACCGCCCCTAGCGACATCCCCAAGATCCGACCAGAAAGTCGGGTCAGGCGGCGGCCCCTGCGTGCCATCACCCGAGGTAGAGGTTGGCTGGGCCGGACAGCTCGTACCAACGCAATTGTTGTTTCCGTTGATGGTTACGTTGGGGCAGTCCGAGCTCACGCTGTTGCCATTGCCGTTGACGGTCACAGAGCACGGGCTTGGGGTGGGAGTGGGATCGTAAAGGCACAGGCTCGCGCTGAAACTGCAACCGCTGTTCCATTTCTGACTGACACAGTTATCAGACTTGCAACCAGATGTGTTGAGAGTGCTGCCTGACGGAGTTGCCGAGCCTCCGCCGGTGCCGCCGGAGTTGCTCGAACCGCTATTGACCCGCGGTCTTGGACTCAGGCATCGACCTGTGTCTTCATCAGGTATGCAGGTACCCGATGGATCGCTCAGGGTAGTCGGACTATGATCGGCATACCCGTAGTTGTTCATCGACTGCGGATCTTCCTTGTTGAACAGAGGATCCACACTGATGAACTTGCCCAGGGCCACGTCGTACTCTCGGGCGCCAAGATGGGTCACTCCAGGTTTGTCGATTGTGCCGCCGACAAACCCCTTGCTGTTAGGCCAGCTAACGGTCGAGCCCCGATCATTGCCGAACGGCGTCTGACGGCGGACTACGACCGCTTGCGTCACCGAATCGATCGCGATACTGGCGGTTCCGTGGTGGTCGCCGCTCAGCCAGGAGAGGCCAGTACTGTTACGACTCGCAATGGTCGTACCGTTGAACTCGTAGTAGCGGATGCAACTCTGAGTTCCGCCCGAAGTGGTGTATCGAAGTTCCTGGTTGGGAAGGTAGAGCGTCTTGCCAGCGGGATCTGTCTTGAGAATCCGATTACCATCAGCGTCATACAGGTAGGTGGTCGATCCCGTGCTGTCTGTGCTGGTGGCCGCATGCCCTTCCGGATCCCACGTATAGATCTGACTGTTGGTGGTACCAGTCGTGGGACAGGTATTGCCGGCCGCTACGGGGCGACAAGTCGTGTTGCCGGCGGCATCATACTTGTACGTCCCGACGACGGAGCCGGTCGTACCGGTTGCGGAGTGAGGCCTATCGGCTCCCGCCGCCGGGTAGGTGTAGTTGGTCGTCTTCAAGGTCCCGCCAGCAGGAGTCGGGTACTCCACCTGCTGAGTGCGATTGCCGATGGTGTTGAGCTCCCACCTGGTGCGGTAGGGAGCCGGTCCGCCCAGCGTGTCAGAGCCGGGCGACCCGCACACCGCAGTCAACGGTGTCCATGCATCGCGCAGACGACGAAGTGCGTCGTATTTGAAGCATTGATTGTCACCGACCGCAGTGTCGAAGATGCTCTTCACGTTGCCGGCATCGTCGTACGTGTAGGCAAGACCGGCGAGCGTGCTGGGCGTGCCTGTCTCGCGGCTCGTGCTTATGCCCGTTACCCGTCCTGTCTCGAGTTGACGCTGGTAGGACATCCACACCTTGGACCCCGTCAGGGAGTAACGACCGGTGTAGAGGGTGTACTGATCGACCTGCGCCAGAGCGTTGTAGGCCGTCGAGGAGACGAGACTGAATTCACTTGCCCCGAGAATGGTGTCGAGGCCGAAGGGCATTCCCGTTGTGGGCTCGTAGTCGAGCGTCACGCCCTCCGCCGGCAATCCACCCGTCGCAGGATAGGTGGAGGTGCCGGGGCTGCCGTCGGGACGGTAGGAAGTGAGATAGGTGTATGAGCCGGCGACGCCGGTCTCGGCGGCAGGAACCGTGATCGTGGTACCTGCCGACTGATAGTTCGCGGTGTATCCCACCACGGTGGTCTTGTATGCACGGGTCCCCGCATTGGTCCACCGCGTCGACTCCGCGAGGTAGCCCTTGGCCGGAGTCGAGGTGCCGCTGAAAAGGGCCGTGTCGTAGGTCCATGTAGCGCGTTTGTTGGCGGTGGACTTGCTGGTGAGATAGAGGCCCTTCTTCCGCCCGATGTCGTCATAGTCATAGACCAACTTCTGGCCTAGCGCATCGGTCTCTGAAGTCAATTGACCCAATTTATCGTATTGATAGCTGCGTGTTCCTGCGTCCGGATCGCGCATGGTCTTCGACAGGCCGGACAGGAAGTAGGTGTACTCCCAATAGTTCGTTGCGTGGTCGGT
Source organism: Allocatelliglobosispora scoriae (assembly GCF_014204945.1). Taxonomy (NCBI): domain Bacteria; kingdom Bacillati; phylum Actinomycetota; class Actinomycetes; order Micromonosporales; family Micromonosporaceae; genus Allocatelliglobosispora; species Allocatelliglobosispora scoriae. The sequence goes on along the minus strand of NZ_JACHMN010000003.1, from coordinate 139,598 downwards.
GATGCGCTCCAGCTGGTTCTTGCGGTTGTAAAGGTAGGTGGTATTGACCTGGTCACCGAGGTTGGGCTCGTCGTACTGCCGCAGAAGAGTCACGTTGCCCCGTGCGTCCGTGAACGTGGATGTCTTCGTTCCACCCGCAGGCGGAGTAACGTCCGTGCGGTCGCCGGTGTAATCGGAGTGCGTGCGCCACCTCTCCCCGTTGTCGAAGGGCACGAAGATGACGTCGGTGACCCGACTGGCCCCGTCGTAGACCGTTACATTCTGCTCGGGTACGTCATGACGATCCAGCGGCGTGACCAGAGTCGTGCCAGGACCACCACGGTTGTCGTAGTACGAGGCGAAGGTACGTACCTTCCGGTCCGCACTGTCGTAGAAGACATCGGTGAGTATCCGGCCTCCCGAAGGAGAGACAGCCTGCGTCTGCCGGTCACGCAGCAGTCCGTCAAGCAGCGCGTAGGTGGTGGAGTAGCCACCGACTGCATTGAGCCTGCTGGAGGTCACGACAACCGGGCCATCGTTCCGCACTAGGTAGGAGAAGGAGAGATTCGCAGTCTCTGTGAGCTTGTCCCGACCCGGCAGCCAGACCTTGGTCAACCTGCCCATACCGTCGTACAGCAGGTCGCCGCTCTTGCCGTTGGTGTCCGTGATGTTGGTCGGCAGGCCGAACGCCGGATCGATAACCTTAGTAGTGGTGAACAACATCGGATCCGTCGTCACGGTCTGGGTCGTCGGCCCGCCCGTCGCCGGCGTGTAAGCCGTAGTCGTCTTATGGTTGAGCGCGTCAATCGACTCGATCACTCGGCCGTGCGTGTCGTATGACCTGGTTGTCACCGCCTGGTCTGTGGGAGTGCCCGCGCTCCAGGCCACTGCCGTGGCGGCCTGCGTTGCCATCCCCTTGACCGGTGCCGTGTTCCATGGCTGGCCGTCGAATGACGTACGGACATTGGATATCACATCGGCTTCGGTGAGAGTGGCCGGATTTGCCACTGCCTGAGCGCAGGTTAAGGCAAACTTCGTGTTCTCCTTTACCGTACTCAGGAGCCACGGTTTGGTGTTACGCAGATATGTGGACGCAGTGCATTGATTATCTATGGCCAGGGAATCATCGCCGTAATCATCGACCCTGATCGGCATGCCGTAAGTGTCGAACTCAGTGCGGGTGGACGTGGTCCGCCACCATGGCGCATGGTCGAGTTTGACCCGCTCCCGGGTCTCCTCAACTGCTACATGCCTCGCGTCAACCGTCACACCGTTGAGAGTGCGTGTCGCCGTCGCCGCAGAACGCCAGGGCTTGGAGACGGTGGTGGAGATCTCGGCACCGCCCGGGCCGTTTTTAATAGTGCTCGACCGGAGTTGGCCCGCCCAGTCGTCCTCATCATTCACCGCCGGGGCATCTACCGAATCGGCGGTGTCGCCGTCTCCGTTCATGTCAACGGCGGGAATCGTGATCGTGCGGGTGCCGGTCGGCAGCTTGTCGCCATGCATCCCGCGGAAGTAGGTGTTCACCGTGGACGAGAGCGGATCACCCTGGTTCTGATCACCGACGTTGGTGGTGACGCTCGTATAGCCACGCCACACCGAGTAGGTTCTGTTCTCCTCCTTGGTCAGCCCGTTGTCGTCGGTGTAATGCCAGGCAGCGCCGTCTGTGGGGTAGGTGTAGGTGGTGAGAATCTCTGGGCTGCCGAACGGCGGAGCGCCGCCGGTGTTGTCTTTCTCCCGGACTGCCGTCACCACGTATTTGTGGAAGAACTCCAGGATTGGCTGCGTCGCGCCCTCGGGCGTCCACCGCACCGGGTAGCACCGGTACGTGTTGTCCTGCAACGCTGCCACATTGGGCATCTTCGTCGAGTTGACGCAGTCGACCGGCGAGTAGCTCACCGTTATGGTCGCTCCGGTCTCGGTCTTTATCTGGGACAACCGGAACCAGTTCATCGGCGCTCGGCCTTCGGACGGGTTGGCCACAACTCGGTTGTTCTTCTGGATATAAAAGAACTCGACGTCCGGGACAGCCTCTGCTCCGCCTGAATGTCCGAGTTTGCTCAGCGCCAGCGGCCGGCGAGTCGTGTCACCCGGATCCGGGTAGGTGTGACTCAGAGTCCAGGTCTCCACGATGCGGTAGGCCGCACCGTCACGGATCTTCGTGATCACCTGGTTCAACCGCTTCGTCGACCAGAACGTGGGACTCATAAATGGACATGGCGAGCCGGCGCACTCCTGGTCATATGGAGTGTCCGTCCAGTGCACGGCATCATGGTTCGTGCAGTTGGCCAGGCACCGGTCCAGGACCGTGAACTCGACCTCCATGGGGGCGGCTGCCGCGAAGATCGAATCTACACTGGCCGCCTGACCGGGATCGGTAGCGAGATCGTTACTCGACCGCGTTCCATACTCGATCTTCGTCAGCCAACCGTCACGGATGTAGTCGACAGGACTGGTCGTCACCTGGTTCTTGGCGTACTTGTTCGTCGCGGTCTCGTACCAGAACGACATCGTGTTGCCGTTCATGTCGATCACATAGTCCAGGTTCCAGCGCCACGCCTGGGTACATGACGATGCAGCGAACGTCGCGGCATAACAGGGCTCCCCGGCGTGGTTACCGAAGACCGGTTCCGTCCACGTCGACTTCGTCTCGGGGTTGCCAGACTGCCAACCCGGAAGCCTGTTGCGGCCGAACCAGTACTGCGTGCCCTCGGTGGTCGTGACAACCCAGTACTCGTTGTCGTTGTCGCCGTTGCTCGGGCTCGTTCTTCGCTCGACACGCGAACCGTCGTCGCCCCGCAGGTGCCAGCGATTCTCGGTCGAATTGTAGATCAACTCCCCTGAATGTCCGGCCAGCGACAGTATCGCGTTGTCCGTGGCCCAACAGAGATCACCAGTCTTGACCGAGTTGTTTCCACCGGTCATGTCATCGGCGCAGCCCTTGTAGCTACGTTCAATCGACCCACCAGGAGCGAGCTCGAACCCTGTCCCGGCCCAGCCTGGCTGGTTGTTGTTGGCCGCCATCTGCCCGTCAACGGATTGCGACGAGTAAGACAGTGAGACGCTCGGTGCGGGCCCCCCAACTGAAGGAGGCGTACGCATCGGGTAGGTCCAGTTAAATCCACCTGTGTTGCTACCGGCCGACCAGGTCGAGGAGGCCTGGAGCTTGGTCGCCGAGTAGTCGCCGGAACCGCCCGCCGCCGCTGCCATGGTCGCTACCAGGCCACCGACGGGCACGACCGCCGACACCGTCTTCGCCGAAACGTCGTTCTTGGACACCAACGGCTTCGACGCGCACTCCGGCCGGCCCGGTGTTGTCAGCGCGCACTCCGGGAGGCTCACCAGCCGCAGTCGGGAGGACCAGTCCGCGCCGTAGGCCGTCGCGAACCCGCTGTAGTCGATGCTCACACCGACCGTCGACCCCTTGCCGGTGCCGTCGGCGGAGTCCACCCGTGCCAGCACGCCGTCGATCCCGGCCGCCTTGGCCTCACCTCGCCCGAACACCTTCACCTTCGCTCGTGCCGGACCGCCGACACTCGGGCTGACGGCGACCGCGAGCCCCGGTGGGCGTACCGACGAGGATTCGAGGCCGAGTTGCACGGCCTTGCCGGACGGCAGCGCGATCTCCGCGCTGCCCGCCGCCGGCCAGACCGGCGCGGCCCGCCGATCGGCCTGGGCCAGCGCTCCGCCGCGCACGCCGCCGAGCAGCGGAACGTCACGCGTCGGCACCGGCTTGATCTTCTGCGCGGCCGGTGGCGCAAACGGCTTGGGCTTCGCCGCGAAGACGGGCGAATTCCACCCCGACAACACCATCATGGGTACGCACACCAGCGCTATCGCGTGGCGCACCCGCAAACCTGTCCTTCGTCTCAACTCGATCTCCCCGCTAGTTGGAAGGGTGTGGAAGGGGTGCCGGCGCCGTCCGTGGAGGACGACGCCGGCACGGGTGAAGCGTTACGGTGTGAAGGTGATGGCACGCCCACTGACCAGGGCGGGCACGTGATAGCCGAGGTTGAATCCGGCGGTGCCGGTGGAGTTCTCCAGGCCGAGGACGGCGAGCGAGCCGCCCTCCCGGAGGGTGTCCAGACCGGCATAGTTGAAGGTGATCTGACCGTTCTCCGAGAAGATGACCTCGACGGAGACGCGCGGGTTGCCCGGCACGTTGTAGAAGGTCGCGTTGCGCCACTCGACGACGAACTTGCGGTTGGGTGCCGACCCGATCGTCTTCGTGTACATCCCCGAGGAGCCGTCCAGATAGAAGTCGTCCCAGAAGGGAGCGATGAATCCGTTGGGCACGGCGACATTGGGGATGACCGCGTGGTTGTCGATGTTGATGCCGGAGGTCGGGCTCATGAAGATCGCCCCGTCCGAGTTGACCGTGATGCTGCTGGTCGTCTGCCCGTAGAGGCTCACCGGGAACGGTGTCGACACCTGGGTGAAGACGTCGTCACCGGAGAGGCTGAACGCCGTGTCGCCCGGGATGAACGCCGTCGTCGCCTGCGAGCAGGTGTATGCCCCGCTCGCCTGCGCCGCCACGTTGAGCTGGGGCAGGGTGCCCGACGCGCCGATCGTCAGCGTGCCGGTCGCGCTCTTGCCGCAGTAGTACGCCGTCACGGTGTACGTCCCCGGGAAGAGGTTGGTGAACTGGTAGTTGCCCGACGCGTCGGAGATCGTGGTCGCCCGGTCGGGGCCGAGCACGAGGTCCACCCCGCCGGCCACGATCGCGCCGTTGACGCGTACCGAACCGGACAGGGTCGAGGTCGGCGTCGGGACACCGCCGGGGTAGGCGAAGGCGACCGCCTCGCCCTCCTGGAGGATCGGCTGGTTGTAGGAGACGATCCGGCCCGACGTGCCCTGCAGGTTCTCCAGGCCGACCGTGGCCGAGGAGCCCTTCTCGATGTCCGTGTCGAGCCCGCCCGCATAGGCGAAGGAGACCTCGCCGTCCTCCCCGAGGATCACCTCGAAGGAGAAGCGGACCGACTGGTCGTCGAAGTGGGTGACGTTGCGCCACTCGATGATGAACTGGCGGTTGGGCGCAGTGCCGATCACCGCGGTGCGGACGCTCGCGGAGCCGTCCACGATGAGGTCGTCCCAGAACGGCGCGATGACGCCGTTGGGTCCGCTCGTCGAGGGAATGGGTGCCTCGTGGTTGCCGGGGAAGGCGTCGGTCGAGCCGTCCAGGGCGAGGTACCCGTTGGTCGAGATCGTGGCGCCGCTGCGGAAGTCGCCGTAGAGCGGCACGACGAACGGGAACGCGATCTGGGTCGTGAAGTCGTCACCGGCGAGCTGGACGACCTGCTGATCGGCCGGGATGAACGGCTGGCTGCGGACGGTACAGGTGTAGCCGAACGAGTCTGCCACCTGCGCCAACGCGAAATTCTGCGTGGTGTTGCCGGTCAGCGTGATGCTCGCCGCGCCCGAGGAGAGGCACAGCTGCGCGGTCACGTGGTAATTGCCCTCGGGCAATCCGTCGAAGTGGTAGTACCCGGAGGCGTTGGTCACCGCGGTCAGACCCAGCGGATCCAGGGTCACCGTGACGCCGACGGCGTTGACACCGGCAGCGGTCACCGTGCCGGAGATCGTGTAGACCGGCAGCGGAACCGGCGTCTCCGGGTAGGCGAACACGACCTCGGTGGTGTTGGCGAGCACCGACTCCTTCGACGAGTACGACGTACCCGCCGAACCGAACTCGCTCTCCATGCCGACGATCGCCTCGATGCCGGCCTCGGTCGCGTTGTCGATCCCGGAGTACCGGTAGGTGACGCTGCCGTTCTCGCCGATCAGAGCCTCGAAGCTGAGCCGCTTCGTGGTGTCGGACTTGAGCGCGGCGTTGCGCCACTCGATGACGAACGTCCGGTTCGGCGCCGAACCCGTCGTGGCGGTGTAGACACCCGACGAGCCGTCGAGGACCAGGTCGGCCCAGTAGGGCGCGATCAGGCCGCTCGGCGCGCTGCGGTTCGGGATCGCCACCGGAACCGGGTTCGACACGCCCGGGTTGACCGTGTAGGCGACACCGTTCGAGTCGATCCAGACCGTCGACACCGACTTGCCGTAGTGGTTGAACGTGAACGGCGTCGACACCTGCGCCACCGCGTTGTCCCCCGTCAGCGCCACCGAGGCCGTGCCGGCGACGAACGATCCCGCGCCGGCTGCGGCACACGCGTAGCCGTAGACGTCGGAGACGGTGGGAGACAGGACGAGGTCGGCACCGGTGTCGTCGGTGACGGTGATCGACGTGCTGCCGCTGAGCCCGCAGTGCGTGCCGTAGATCGCGGACAGGGTGTAGGTGCCGGCCGGGAAGCTGGTGAACTCGAACGAGCCGTCCCCGGCCGAGGTGGTGGTGCGGTTGCCCGGGTTCAGGGTGACCGTCGCTCCGCCGATGGCGTTGCCCTGCTCGTCGAAGACGTATCCGACCAGCGACGGCAGCGACACGACGGTGATGTCGAGCACGGACAGGTCACTCAGCCGGCCGGCTGCGTCCTTGGCCTTCACATACACGGTGTTGGAGCCCGGGTTCAGGCTCGTGCCGGCCACGGTCACCGTCGCGGCGGCAGCCGTTGCGGTCGCCTCGGGCGTGGTCGGCGGGTTGAAGATCGGGACATTGACGTTGTAGGGGAACTTGGTGACGTTGGTGTCGCTGTAGGAGTCGAACTTCACCTGCACGGAGGTGCCGACCGTGACGGGGTTCGCCGTCAACTGGGTCGCCTTCGGCGGCAGGGGCCGGGCCAGGTCGCCGATGGTGCTCGGGGTGATGATCGTGTTGTAGAAGGCGACGTCGTCGACGGCACCGGTCAGGTTCCTGCCGTAGGCCGAGCCGGTCCACTGTGCACCGATCGAGAGCTTGCCGGTCGCGTTGAACACCGTGGCCAGCGGTGCGGCCGCGGTCTGCGCGACACCGTTCACGTAGAGGGTCAGCACCTTGCTCGTGCCCTCATAGGTCGCGGCGAGGTGAGTCCATCTGCCGGTGACCGGAGCGGCGCTGGAGACCGACGACTTCACCGTCGGGCTCACCACGTTCTGCTCCGCCATCCGGGCGACCCACTTGCCCTCGGAACCGCCGTAGCCGAGCGTGATCCCGGCGGTGTTGCCGGCGTTGACCGCCATCGCGACCTGGTCGGTCGCACCGGCAGTGTTGATCTTCACCCATGCCGCCACGGTGAACGAGGCGTTCGTGGCGACGTTGACCACGGCATTGTTGGCCTTCGTCTGCACCGGACTGCCGGTGGTCTCCGCGTAGTTGGAGCCCGTCAGCGACAGCGCCTTGTTGGGCAGCTCGGTCCGGTCGGAGCGGCCCGCCGTCGTGGTCGCAGCCGCCAGCGGGTTCAGCGCGAACGGGGATTTGTCGAGCTTCGGGTCCGCGCCCTCGAAATCCCACTTCGCCGCCTGCCCGCCCGGCTTGACCAGGAAGGTGAAGGTGGCCGGACTCGCCGAATAGCGCGCGGCGCGGTCCTTCGCCCACACATAGAGCGTAACGGTGCCATCCGCAGGCGGCGCGATGCTCACACTCGCCTTCCGCGCCGCGTCGACCGAATCGACCTGTACGCCGTTGGCGCCGCCGACGTTGCCGAACGCGTAGGCGTAGCCGACGACCTCCTCGGGCTTCGTCGTGGGCGGGTTGAAGGTGAACGTATCCGCGATGCCCGGACCGCCGGTCAGGGTGGTCCCGTTGTAGACCAGTGCGGTCGGCGCCACCGCGTTGTTCGGCGGGCTCGCGTCATAGCTGAACTCGCACACCGCCGAGAGCTGGCCGGTCTCGATGCTGTCGCTCGTGCGGGCCTGCCAGGCGTAGGACTTGCCGTCGACCAGCGGGCCGTCGAGCCGGATCGTCTGCTCCGAGTTCGCCGTTCGCTCGACCCCGGCAATCGTGTGGACGGTCGATGTTCCGAGCTCCCACCAGTTCAGCTCCGTCCACAGCGTGTTCTGATAGGACGGCGAGTCGGGGTCGGACTGGTAGAACATGGCATCCGGCATCGGCGACACCGCCGTCACCCAGGGGCGGCCGGCGCCCGTCGTGCACGGCTTCCCGTCGATCTTGCGGACGTCGGGTGCGTTCGGCGGACGGTTGTACTGGATCTCGACCTGGAAGTCCGGCTTGAACCGGCGCCAGTACATGTTCGCGCAGGTCTCGCACCGGCCACGAAGGCCGACCCACAGGTTGGGGTCCGCGGCTGCGGCGCGGTTGGCCACCTCGCCCGTCACGTCGAAGCCGACACGATCGGTGCCGCAGGACTCGCCGTACCGGTGCACGACATCGGTCGAGGCGAGGATCGGTCCCCAGCCCCAGTCGTTCTTGTTCCAGAGCGTGTTCCACGTCGTCGAACCGTCGAAGCCATAGGGCAGCGAGTGCATGTCCGTCCAGTAGCCCTTGCCGCTCGACGCGCAGCCGGCGCCCGACCAGGCGTGCGTCAGCGTCACCTTCGCGTAGCCGATGCGCGCGTTCTTGACGGCGGACAGGTCCATCTGGAGCATCGACCGGTCGGTGTAGGAGCCGCTGGAGTTGTTGTAGCCCGACCGAAGCACACCGGTCGTGTCGTCGTTGCTGCCCAGACCGGTGAAACGGTCATAGTTCGACTGGTCCGGGAAGGTCTTGCGGACGACCGTGTGGTGCAGCCGGCTTCCGGTGGCCGGCGCCCAGGGCGGGTCGATGTGCAGCGGGAACACCGCCTTGGGGTCGGTCAGCAGCTTGGTGTTCGGTGCCAGTGTCAGGCTCGACGCGTCGAACGACGTGGCGACCGGGGCCTGCCGCGCCTCCACGGCGTTCTCCGCACCAGCGGCGTCGCCGCTGGAGTCCCACATCAGCGGCGACGCACCGGTGAAGAAGACCGTCCCGCTCGGATCGACCGCCTCCAGCGCGCCGGCCCTGCCGTTGCGCAACCGCAGTCCGTCGAAGGTGGTCCGCAGCTTGATCTTCCGGACCGCCGGATCGGCGGCTGCCGCCCTGTTCTTGATCACGAAGACGTGGATGAACTGGCTCGCCTCGGCCGTGACCTTGAGATCAACATCCTTGAGCACATTCGGGTACGTCGCCGTGCTGCCCTCGACGACCGGCGCCGGCAGCGTGCCCGGCCACCAGAGCCGCATCACCCTGCCGTTCACGGTCATCGAGGCCATCGGCGTACGGGAGCCGCCACCCGAGAACCTCATGCCGCCCAGCGCCGCACCCGGCGACAGCGTCCCGTCGGCCTCGCGGTGCAGGTTGGTGTCGATCGACGCCCACGAACCGTCCGCGCGACGGACCCGCTGAGGCGACGCGTTCTCGATGAGGGTGAAGGTGCCGTTGGGATTGGCGAAGGTCTGCGCCCACTCGGTGCGCTCGCTCAAGACCTCGATCGGCTTGTTGCCGACCTTCGCGTTCGCGGTCGCGACCGCGAACGGGGAGGCGGCCGGTGCGGCCGCTGCCACCTGCGGAAGCCAGGTTCCGCCGGCGGCCGTCAACGCCAATGACATCAGGCCGATGAGCGGCGCACGGCGCCGCCTCGTTCGTTGTGGGTTCACTTTTATACGCGCAGGAAGCATTGCCGACTCCCCCGTCGATGATCAAGGCACCCGGGATGGGCGCTGGCGAGAAGCATGCACCGGGCGCCCGGATAGGTCGACGTTCTTCGGAACTGGCCGAAAGTCTTCGTCGACCATGCCGGACGACGAGGAGCTCCGTTGTGGATGACTCATCGGCCATTGCGCGACAGGGCCGGCCCGGGTAGAAAGAACCTGCTGCGCGGGGCTCCTTACCCACTCACTCCATATCGGAGGAAGTCGTGACCGGAGTCCCCATTTCTCGGCGTACCCTCATGAGGGGCGCCGTGTTGCTCGGAGTCGGCGGCGCTGCCGGCGGCCTGGAGTTGCTCTCAGGCGCGCCCGCTCTCGCCGTGCCCGCGCCCACCATCGCGAGCTGCGCCACCTGGGGTGCCCGCAACCCCTCGGACGCGCTGACGATCCTCGGCAACAATCCCAACAAGATCTTGATCCACCACACCGCCACCGCGAACTCCACGGACTACACGCTGGCGCACGCCTATGCCCTGTCGCGGAGCATCCAGAACTACCACATGGACAGCAACGGCTGGTCCGACACCGGCCAGCACTTCACCGTCTCCCGGGGCGGCTTCATCACCGAGGGGCGGCACAACAGCCTGTCGAAGCTCACCGCGGGCAGCGGGATGGTGCAGGGCGCGCACTGCCCCGGCCAGAACGACCAGGCGATCGGCATCGAGAACGAGGGCACCTACACCTCGCTGACACCGCCGGCGGCGCTCTACAACAAGCTCGTCGACTTCTGCGCCTACATCGCCGATCAGTACAATCTGCCCGCGACCGCGATCTACGGGCACCGGGACTTCCACGCGACCTCCTGCCCCGGCGACGCGTTCTACGCCATGCTGCCGCAGCTCCGCAGCGATGTGGCGGCGAAGCTCAACGCCTGGAGCACGATCATCGACAACACGTCGGCCGGGTTCCGGGCATCGTCGGCGTGGCTCACCTCGACCTACTCGTCGCAGCGTTACGGGGCGGACTACCGATACGCGACGCCGATCGCGGCCGGGGACGCCGCCTACTACTCGGCGACCCTGCCGAGCAGCGGCAACTACAAGGTGGAGACGTGGTACCCGGCGAACACGGGCTACAACGCGGTGACGCCGTTCGTGGTCTTCTCGTCGGCGGGGTCGACGACGGTCAACGTCAACCAGCAGGCCAACGGGGGAAAGTGGGTCAGCCTGGGGACGCACGCGTTCTCGTCGGGTGCCCGGGACATCGTGGCGGTGAGCCGGTGGACGAGCGGGACGCAGTACGTCATCGCCGACGCCGTCCGCGTGACGCGGGTGTAGCTCTTCGCAGGTGTGCTGAGCGCCCGTTTCCGGGAACCAAGATCGCCGCAACTCTTGAAGAGTTGGTCCTAAACCCCTTAGGACCAACTCTTCAAGAGTTGCGGCGATCTTGGGGCCTCGGCCGAGCGGGCGACGCGATCACACCGGTAGGGCGGCGCGCTTCAGTGGAGCAGGTTCGCCAGGCGGCGGGCCTCGTCGCGGTAGGCCTCGGCCAGGTCGGGGCGGCCGCTCGCCAGGTAGAGGTCGCTCAGGCGGGACACCGTCCTCGCCTCGGCGCTGCGGTCGCCGAGGCGCTGGTAGATGTCCAACGCGCGGATCAGGCGCTCGTCGCCACCGGCGAGGGAGGCGAGCTCGACCAGGGCGTACGCCTCGCCGTGCAGGTCACCGATCGCGACGAAGACGTCGAGCGCGGCGCTGAAGCGGGCCTCCGCCTCGCCGGCCCGGCCCTGCTGGACGCTGACGACGCCGAGCTGGTGGGTGAGGTGGGCCACCCGGTGCCGGTCGTCGATGGCGGTGGCGAGTTCGAGCGCCCGGCCCAGCCAGGAACCGGCCTCGTCCGGATCGTTCTTGGCGAGCCAGACCTGGCCGATGGCACCGAGCGCATAGGCCTCGCCCCACCGCTGCCCTGATTCGCGGTAGGAGCGCAGCGCCCGGTCGTAGTAGTCGAGTGCCTGCTGATGCTCGCCGCGGATCCGGTGGACCGTGCCGAGCCCGGCGAGCGCCGCGGCGACCCCGGCCGCCTGACCGAGCTGCGCGAAGATCAGCCGGGCCCGGCCGAAAGCAGCTTCGGCCTGCTGGTATTCGTCGTGATAGAGGTGCAGCTGGCCGAGCCCGCGCAGCGTGACGGCGGTGCCGAGGCTGTCACCGAGCCTGCGGCACGCCTCCTGCGCGGCGAGGTGGCTCGCTGCCCAGACATCCGGCCGCAGCGCCATCCCGCACCACGGGACCAGGGTGAAGGCGAGCTCCCAGGCGAGGTCGGCCCGGTCGGCGCGGGCGGCCGCCTCGACCGCCGCGAGCAGCACGGGGTGCTCGACGGCGAACCACTCGCCCGGGTCTGCGCTGACGGCGGGTGGCGGATGCGGCACCGTCCATCGTGGTGCGACCACGACTCCCGGCCCGAAGAGGCTGGAGGGCAGCGCGTGTGCGGCCCGCTCGGCGAGGGAGAGGTAGCCGCCGAGCAGCCGGACCAGGCCCGCCTGATCGACCGGGGTCTCCTGGGTGACGAGCCGGACCAGCAACGGAACGCGCAGGCGGCGCTGGCCCAGCCGGTCCTGCCCGGCATCGACCATGAGCCGGGCGTCGACCAGGGAGTCGATCACCTCATCGGCCGATGGGCGGCCCAGCAGCGCACCGGCGGCCCACGCGGGGGCCGACTCCTCGCCGAAGACGGCGAAGCCGCGCAGCACGATCGCGGCCGACGCGTCGAGCCGAGGTGAGGAGCTGCCGCCGCTGACGGGCTCGGCGAGCAGGTTCATGTGCAGGCGGCGCAGCTCCGGACCCGGTTCGACGCCGAGCTCCTCGGCGAAGGTCCGGCGGCACTCGGCGTAGGTGGCGAGGGCGTCGGCACGGCGGTCCAGCTCGGCCAGCGCCCTGATCAGCAACGCCCACAGGCCCTCCCGGAGCGGGTGCTCCGAGGTGAGTCCCCGCAGCTCGGCCACGACTCCGGCCTGGTCGCCGAGCTGCATCCGCAGCTCCAGCCACTCCTCGGTCGCGGCGAGCCGCCGCTCGGCGACGCGGTCGAGCTCGACCCGCCACAGTGGACTGACGGGGAGGTCGGCGAGCGGCTGCCCGCGCCACAGGGCGAGCGCGGACTCGACCGCGGCGAGCGCGTCGGCGGCGTGGCCGAGGCGCCGCAGCCGGCTCGCCTCGTCGGCGCGGGCCAGGAAGTCGGCGAGGTCCAGCGTGGCGTCGCCGAGGAGGCAGGCGTAGCCGGGCGGGCGGCGCACGAGATAACCCTCGGGCGCGCCCTGCGGGACTCCCTCGCTTCGCTCGGTCACTCCTCGTGCCAGCGCCCGATTCTTAGGCGCGCCCTGCGGGGCTCCCTCGCTTCGCTCGGTCACTCCTCGTGCCAGCGCCTCGGTGGCGAGCACACCGCGCAGACCGCTGACGTAGGTCTGCACGTTGGCGGCGGCGGACCGGGGCGGCTCGTCGGGCCAGAGCACCTCGATGAGCCGGTCGACGGAGACGGGCCGTCCGGGCTGCAGCAGGAGGGTCGCGAGCAGCTGACGCGGTTTCACTCCACCGATCGACAGAGGCCGACCATCCAGCCGGACCTCAAACGGACCTAGAAGGAGGAACTCCATTGCCATCGAGGGGGAGCCTACGTGAGCATGATCGGTCTTTCCAGAGACAACTTGTAGCGGCCCTGGAGTGAACCTGTAGAACTACTCCCCCGGGAGTAGTGCACCCGCCTGCCGTGGCTGGATGCGGCAGGGCCCGCGATCAGCAATCATGCGAGGGTGAGAACGCACCACAGGCCGCCCTGGCCCCTCTTCATCGGCGTACTCCAGATCGTCGGTGCGGTCGTCGCGTTCCGCGACCGGGCGGGTCCGGCACCGCTCGCCATCGTGCTGCTGCTCGCCGGTCCGCTGCTGCTCTTCGCCCTCTACCGGCAGACCGCGCTGACCGTCGCCGCCGTCTGCGGTGTCGCGGCGGGGTGGCTGGCCCTCGGCTACCCGCTGGGTCCGGTGGTTCCGTCGCTGGTGGCGGCCGTGATCGGCGCGGTCGTGCGCGGCGCTCGCCCCGGTGCCTGGCTGTCGCTGGCCGGCCTCTGGCTCGCCTGGCTGGGCTTCGGCCTCGCCGACCTCCGCCCGCTCGGCACGCCCCTGCAGGAGCTGCGCGGGCTCGGCCTCGTCGCGCTGCTCGCCTTCGCCGCCGAGCTCGTCGACAACCGGCGGCAGCGGATCATCGCCTTCCGCAAGCTCGTCACCGAGGAGCGGCTGCGCCGCCACGAGGAGGAGCAGCGCCGGGCCGGTGAGCAACGCCTGCGCATCGCGCGCGACCTGCACGACGTCCTGGCCCACAGCCTGTCGCTCATCACGGTCCGCGCGTCCGTCGCGCTCGAGGTCATGGACACCAATCCCGATGAGGTACGCCCAGCGCTGCTCGCGATCAAGCAGGCGAGCCGGGACGGGTTGGACGAGGTGCGCGCGGTGCTCGCCGGACTCCGCTCCCCCGACGACACCTCGGCGGCGCCGCGCAGCCCGACACCCGATCTGGACCGGCTCGGCGAGCTCCTCGATGACGCCTCGACGGCCGGGCTGACGGTTACCCTGACCAGCAGCGGCACTGCTGCCGAGGTGCCCGCGGCGGTGGGGCTCGCGGCGTACCGGATCATTCAGGAGGCGCTGACCAACGTGGTCCGGCACAGTCAGGCGCGGACGGCTGCCGTCCACCTGCACCATGCGGCGGGCTCGCTGACGATCGGCGTCGTCGACGGCGGTCCGCCCCAGCAGCCGACGAGCGACGAGGGCGGCAACGGCCTCATCGGCATCCGCGAGCGGGCGAGCGCCCTCGGCGGCACCGCAAGCTGCGACAGCACCCCCGACGGGGGCTTCACCGTGATGGCGCTACTCCCCACCGGCACCGGAGGAAAATCATGATCACGGTTCTGCTCGCCGACGATCAGGCCCTGGTCCGGGCCGGTTTCCGCGCTCTGCTCGACGCCCAGCCCGACATCACGGTCGTCGGCGAGGCGCCCAACGGCGAGGTCGCGATCAGCATGGCGCTGCAGAGCACCCCGGACGTCGTACTCATGGATATCCGGATGCCCGTGCTCGACGGCCTGGCGGCGACCCGCCGGATCGCGGCCGACGAACGACTCGTCAACACCAGGGTGATCGTCCTGACCACCTTCGAGCTGGACGAGTATGTCTTCACCGCGATCCGCGACGGCGCCGCCGGTTTCCTCGTCAAGGACACCGAACCGGCCGACCTGGTCCGCGCCGTCCGCGTGGTGGCCGCCGGCGAAGCACTCCTCTCCCCCGGCGTGACCCGCCGCCTGATAGCCGAGTACGCCACCCGCTCCCGCTCCACCGAGAAGCCGACCCGCCAGCTCGAGTCCCTCACCGACCGGGAACGCGAGGTCGTGGCCCTGGTCGCCCTGGGCCTCACCAACGAGGAGATAGCAGCCCGGCTGGTGGTGAGCCCGCTGACAGCCAAAACCCACGTCAGCCGAGCCATGATCAAGCTGAACGCCCGGGACCGGGCCCAACTGGTCGTCCTGGCCTACGAATCCGCTCTGGTCCGCCCCGGCTGGATGAACTGACTACTCCCGCAGGGGTAGCCCGACTGCCGCCCCACAGACGACGCAAACCCCGCGGCGAAAAGGGACTCTCGAATCAAGAAACCTTCGAGGGAGGACCCGAAATGCTGGCACACGAACACCTCGCCTACGGCGGCTGGTGGATCTTCGCCCCGCTCTTCTGGATCGGCGCCTGGATCCTCGTCATCGCGCTCTTCCGAGGCCTCTTCTGGCGCCGCCACCGCCACTTCCGTGCGGCTGCCTGGGCCAGCCACCACGGCGGCTGGAACCACGGCGGAGACAGCGACCCCCGGGTGATCCTCGCCCAGCGCTACGCCAAGGGCGAGATCAACGACCAGGAGTACCAGGACCGCCTCAGGGTCCTGAACACCCCGCTCAAATAACACACACCAATATTGTCGAGCCCAACCGACAAGGGCCACCGTCAATATGTTGTAAGCCCCTCGTTCTGGTCTCACCCCAGAGTGACCAGAGTCCGGTTGGGGGGCCGGGATCGACCCGCGACGGGATCAAGCCTGACCGCCCAGAGCGGGTCGATCCCGGCCCCCCAACCGCACAGCACAAGGCCGCACACACCACCAGGTGAGCGCGGCCAAGTGCCGGAGACCGAGAGCGGGGCGTCAGCCCTCGATCACAGGCTTATCACCCTTGGCCGAAGCCGGCCGAGTCGGCCGAGCCGGCACAGCGCTGTCCCCCGACGAGGCGGAAGCAGCCAACCGGGCCAGCAACGCCGGCAGGTCGATCCCCGTCAGATCGGTCCCCAACTGCAGCCCCTGAGCCACGTTGGAGGCGACGGACTTCGTCAACGACGAAGCGCCATCGGTCGAGATCACCGTCAGCTTGTCGATGTTGCCCATCGGCGCCGAGGCCGAAGCCACGACCTGCGGCAGCACCCGCACCAGCAGGTCGAGGATCGCCGCCTCGTTGTAGTTCGAGAACGCCTCGGCCTTGAGCCGCATCGCCTCGGCCTCGGACTGACCGTTGGCGAGGATCGCCGAGGCGGAAGCCTGGCCCTCCCGCTCGACGGCCTCGGCGATCGCCGTACGCCGACGCTGCTCCGCCTCACCCTCCTTGGCACCCTCGATGGCGTTCGCCTCGGCGAGAGCCGCACGACGGGCCCGCTCACCCTCACCCATCAGGCGGGCCTGCTCGGCGTTCGCCTGGGCAGCGGCGATCGTCGCCTGCCGCGAACCGTCGGCGGCGAGGACCTTGGCGTTACGGTCGGCCTCGGCCTCCTGCTCGACCTTGTAACGCGCGGCGTCGGCGGGCTTGCGTACCTCGGTGTCGAGCTGGCGCTGCTTGAGCTCGGCGTTGCGCTCGGCGACCTTCTGCTGCTCGGAGAGGACGACCTGCTGGCGCTCGGCCTCGGCGAGCGGGCCGGCCGCCTTGGAGACCGCCTCGGCCGCGTCGGTCTCGGCCTGGATGGCCGCCTTCTTCAGGGCGAGGTTCCGCTGCGCCTCGGCGATCGACTCCTCGGCGAGGAGGCGGGCCTGCTCGGCCTGCTGGCGGGCCAGCGCTTCGGCGATGGCGGCGTCCTTGAGCACCCGGGCGGCTTCGGGCCGACCGAGGTCCTGCAGGTAGGAACCCTCGGCGAGGATGTCCTGGAGCTGGAAGGTGTCGAGCACGAGACCCTGGTTGGTCATGGAGTGCTCGGCCTCCTCGGCGACCGCGCTGGCGAAGGCCGCCCGGTCCCGGATGATCTCCTCGACGGTGAGCCGGCCGACGATGGAGCGCAGCGCACCGGCGAGGACCTCACGGGTGAACTCCTCGATCTCGGCCTGCTGGTCGAGGAACCGCTGGGCGGCGGCGCGGATCGCGTCCTCGGTGCCGCCGACCTTGACGATCGCGACGCCCTGCAGGTTGGCGCGGATGCCCTGCTTGCTGACGGCACCGGTGATCTCGATGTGCAGCCGGCGGCTGGAGAGGTCGAGCGCGTTGAGCTTCTGCACGATGGGCAGCACAAAGACCGAGGCGCCCATGACGACCTTCTGGCCGCTCAGGTCGGTGGAGCGCTGACCGTCGGCGCTTTCGATCTTGCGGCCCTTGCGGCCGGTGACGATGAACGCCTCGTTGGGACCGGCGACCTTGATGCGGGAGATGACGAACAGGACGAGCACCAGCACCAGAACGAGGGCGCCGACGATCGCGATGGCGAGGGGAGTCAATGTGGGTCCTTTGCTGGGTATTACAGGGTGGTGGGGGTGGATTCCTCGACGATCACGCTGGTGTCGCTGAGTGCATCGAGGACGAGGACCTTGGCGCCGAACGGGAGCGGCCGGGCGCTGCGCGCGCTGAGCTTCACCGGCTGGCCGCCGATCCGGACCAGGACCTCGCCGAAACCCTCGGCGGGCACCGGTGTGACGACCACGCCCGTGGTGCCGGCCAGGTGGTCCCGGTTGGGGGTGGCGTCCGTGGGCATGTTGCGCAGGCGGCTGGAGGCCAACCAGGCCAGCCAGGCGATGATCGCGCCGATCGCCAGGCCCAGCAGGATCACGACGGCTTGGCCCGCTTCCGCACCGACCAGCTCGTTGGCTGCGGCGGCGCCGAATCCGAATCCACCGACCAGGGCTGAGATGACTTCGGTGTTGACGAAGCCGTCGCCCAGGTCGAAGAGGTCCCCACCCAGGACGGCGATGGCGGCGATCACGACGCCGACCGCGCCGATTGCCAGGAAGAGCCAGGTCCCCGTGTTCACGATGGGAAATGTACTCACCTTATGCAAGCTTGTCGGCTGCGGCCTGCTGTTTCAGGCGGGGATCGAGCTGCTCCGGGCTTGATCCCTCCGCAACCCCGCTGTGTCAGATGCCCGTTGCCGCCGTTTTGGCCTCGGGGGCCGGTCTGGGTGCGGGGACCCTGCTTTTGGGGCGTTTCGGTTCCGGTTTGTGGATCAGGGGGCTCAGACCGCCGGTGACGGTGTCCACGATCGCCTGGGCGTAATCGCCTCGGGGGTCGTGATCGGGGTCGTAGACGGTCAGCTCCATGCCCAGGCATTCCGGACGGCTCACCAGGCCGTGGATCAGCTGTTCCAGCTCGGTGAAGGCGATGCCGCCCGGCTCCGGGGCGTCGACCGCCGGCATGAGGGCCGGCTCCAGGACGTCCACGTCTATGTGGAGCCAGAATCCGGCGCAGTCTCGGAGCTGCTCCGCCGCCCACTGGGCGGTGGGGGCGGCACCGGCGGCCCTCAGTGCGGGAGCCGGGCGCATCGAGAAACCGGCTGCCGCCAGATCGAGTTTGTAGGTGTCGTGTTCGCGGATGCCCAGGACCACCACGTCGGTGTCGCGGAAGTAGGGGCGGCGGGCCTCTATGCCCGCCAGCTCTATCTGGCCACGGCCGGTCACCAGGGCGAGGTCCTCACCTGCGGCGGCGCCGACATAGGCGGCGTTGCCGGGGTGGCGGAAATCGGAGTGGCCGTCGACGAAGATGAGGCCGATGCGACCGCCGACCTCGACGCCGAGCCGGTTCATCGCCACGGCGGAGCCGAGCAGGACCGAGCAATCACCGCCCAGGACCAGCGGAAACTCGCCCGCGTCGACGATGGCTCCGATGCGGTCGGCGAGCCGCTGGGAGTAGCCGGAGATCTGCACGGCGTGCGCCACCCCGTCGCCGGGCCGCCAGTCGCCCGGGTCGTAGCGGGGCGGGGTGAGGCAGCCCGCGTCCCGGGCCCCCAGCCGGGTCAGCAGGCCGCGGTCGCGCAGGGCGCCGGGTGCCTTGGCGCAGCCGGGCACGGAGGTCTCGGTGGGCGGGCGCAGGCCGAGGTTGGTCGGCGCGTCCAGCACGGCGATCCGTCGCATCGTCGACCCTCCTCCCCCGGTGACTGCTCCCGGGAGCCGTCGGTGTCGACGGACCGGACCTCCATGCTAGGCCCCGAGTGGGAGAACTGATCGGCCCTCCATGCTAGGCCGAGGAGGGCTCTGGTTAGAAGGCCTCTGGTTAGAAGAGGGCCGAGGCGAGCTGGCGGCGGGCTGTCGCGACGGCAGGATCGTCGGGCCCGGCGACCGCGAAGAGGGAGACGAGGTGCTGGCGCACCTTCTCCCGCTCCTCGCCGAAGACCCGGCGGATCAGGCCGATCAGCCGGGCATAGGCCCGCTCGGCCTCGCCGGAGTATGCCTCGGCATCGGCCGCGAGCAGCTGGGCGGGCACATCCGCCGGGTCGGCGTCGGCCGCGGCGATCGCGGCCGCGAACTCGACCCCGACGAGCCGCTTCGCCAGCGCCACGTGGGCGAGGCCCGCTTCGGCGGCGGCATCGCGGGGGGTGTCGGCGAGAATCTTCTGGTACGCCTTCTCGGCCGCATCGAGATCGCCCATGATGAGCGCCTCGTCGGCGGCGGTCAGCCGGGGATCCTCGGGCTGCTCGACCTCGAGGCCGCCCGCCCGCAGCACCGCGTCGATCCACTGGCGGAGCTGGGCCTCGGGGAGCTGGCCGGGGAGCCCGTCGATGGGCTGGCCGCCGACGAAGGCGAAGATCGTCGGAAGGTTCTGGATCCGCAGCGCCTGGGCTAGCCGGGGGCTGACCTGGATGTCCGAGCGCACGAGGACGAAGGTGCCCTCGGCGGCGAACTTGGCGAGGGCGGGGTCACCCGCATATTGCTGACCGGCGACGAACTCGAGCACGACCGGGATCGTCATCGACCGGTCGACGACCTCCTGCTGGAAGTTGGCCTCGGTCACCGACATGAAGCCACCCACACCCGCCGGCCCTGCAGCTGCATCACCCTCCACAGCCCCAGCGGGCGATGCGGAGCGAGGCGTCGCCAGGGCGCCGAGGTCGACGGCACCACGCGTGAAAATCGACTGACCGCTACGGGGATCGCTCATGACAAACAGTCTGTCATGCACCCCCGACCCTCCGCCCACCTCCCCACCGCTCCGACCCGCCCCCAAATTCGCGTTGATCAAGGGAAGACTCACCATCCGGGGTGTCCGATATGCGGCGAGTCTTCCCTTGATCAACGCGAATTTGGGGGTCAGCGGCGGTCGGGGACGAGGGTTACCGTTCCGTCTTCGGCCTGGTCGATGGTGAAGAGGGTGCCGGGGGGCAGCTCCTCCAGGACCTCCGGGGGGAGCTGGACGGTGCCGTCGCCTGCCACGACCGCGAAGTCCTGGCCGTCGCGGCCTTCGGCGCCCACCCGGCCGTCGCGGATCGTCACCACGCGGCCCAGGGCGGATCCGACCTCGGCGTCGTGGGTGACGACCACGATCGTGGTGCCCCGCTCGGCGTTGACCTTCGCCAGTGCCGCGATCACCTCGTCGCGGCCGGCCGTGTCCAGCTGGCTCGTCGGCTCGTCGACCAGGAGCAGGCCCGGTGACGCGGCGATGCCGACCGCCAGCGCCGCCCGCTGCCTCGCGCCGGGCGGCAGGTCGCCGACCTTGGCGTTGCCCTGACCGCTGAGGCCGACCAGGTCGAGCACCGACTCCGGGTCGGACAGGGCGATGCCCGCGGTCGCGGCGGCACGGCGCTGGGCCAGCCAGATGTTGCGCCACAGCGATGCGTAGGGCAGCAGGTTGCGGGCGGCGCCCTGGAGCACGACGCCGATCTGCGTACCGCGCATCCGGGAGACCTCGCGGTCGGAGAGGCGGCCCAGGTCGAAGGTGCCGACGTTGACCCGCCCGGCCGACGGGCGCAGCAGCCCCGCCAGCAGCGCGATGAGCGTCGACTTGCCCGATCCGGAGGGGCCGACGAGTGCCACCATCTCGCCGGGGGCGATCGAGAGGTCCACCCCGGAGAGCGCGACGACATCACCGCCCTCGCCCCGGTAAATCTGCACGACTCGACGGCAGGCGACGGCGAGCCCACTGTGCTCGGTCATTTTGTGCTCACTCAAGACGTAGCTCCTCGCATCGTCGCGGCGGTTTCCCGGCGGGCGAACGCCAGCCAGGAGGTGATGGCGAGCGCACCGGCGGCGACGGCCACCGGCACCAGTACGGAGAGGGCGCCGGGCCACTCCGGCGGCGCCGCCCAGGGATCCTTGTCGAAAAGTGGCAGGGCGGCTCGGGCGGCGAACCAGGCGACCCCCGCCGCGGCCAGCCCCAGCAGCGCGCCGAGCCCGACGATCACGAGGTAGCCGGTTCGCATCGATCGGCGTACGGTCCGCATCGGGACACCGGCGAGGCGCAGCGCGTTGACGTCGGAGGTGGAGCGGTCCACCCCGGCCACGAAGACCACCGTCGCGAGCAGCAGGATCAGCGCCACGAGTGCGGCGACGGTGTGCATCCGCAGCGTGAGGGCGGGTGCGGTCCGGTCGGCCTGGGCACGGGCGTCGGTGCGGCGTTCGACCTTCGCCACGCGTACCCCCGTGGCATTGATCTTGTCGACGATGTCGGACGGAGCCGCGGCCGTGAGCCAGATCTCGGTCACGTCGACGCCCGTCCCGCCGCCGGTGGCGCGGCCGAGCGCGCCGTAGTCGACGAGGATCCCGCGATCACCGAGGCGCGGCAGCACCGGGACCTCGACGGCCTCGGCGAGGTCGATCCCGGGGGTGGTGCCGTCGGGACCGGCGAGTTCCTGCCCGCGGGCCTCGATGTCGAGGCCGGGCGTGTAGGCGACCGGCAGCACGATCGGCGCGTCGACCGGCATGAGCCACTCGCGCTCGCTCGAGCTGCCGCCGATCAGCTCCCAGACCGGTCCGACCGGCGCCTTGGCGCCGAGCTGGTGCCAGGCCGCGAAACCGGTGATCCCGGTGGTGCCGGAGCGCAGGCCGAGCAGCGAGACCTCGGCGTGTACGCCGGGACCGACGCCGAGCAGGAACCCGACGATCCGACAGGTGCCCTGGTCCGAATCGGTGCAGGCCGAGGGGAGCACGCCGGTGTAGACATGCGTGCCCAGCCGCAGCGTGCCGACCTCGACCGTCCGGGATCCGCCGTTGGGGAAGGCCACCCGCATGCTGAGGGCGGGCTGCCCGATGAGCTTGTCCTGCCCGGGCTGGAGGGCGAGGTCGGCCTCGACGGTGAAGTCGCCCCCGCCGAGCAGCGGCACCTCGGCCTCTTTGGCCTGGAGCGTCTCCCGGACCGTGGCGGCCGTCGGCCACTCCAGCAGGTCGGCCCGGTCGAGGTCGACGGCGAGGATGCCGGGGTTCTGCGCGTCGGCGGAGATCTGGCCGACCGTGACCGCGAAGCGGCCCTCCGGATCGACCTTGCGGACCGCGTCGTAGACGGCACCCCAGCTCTCGGCCTGCACGGTGAGCACGCGGTCGGCGCCGAGGATGAGGCCCACCTCGGACTCGCGTACCGAGGTGGCGACGCTCTGCGCGGACGCCACGAGCGTGACCAGCGCGACGGTGAGGCCGGTGAGGGCGAGCAGCTGCCGCCCGCCCTGGCGGCGGCTGATCTGTGCGGTGGCGAGCCCCAGCACGAGGTGTCCCCGACGGATCGCCCAGCCGGTGAGCGGCCGGGCCAGCGGCGGCAGGAACCGTGCCACAGCGGCCGCGACCGCGGCGGCGATCAGGGCCGCGGCGAAGACGCCGAGTCCGCTGCGGTCGCCCGTGCGGAGCTGGAGCAGGCTGGCGATGGCGAGCGCGGCGAGGACCGCCTCGACGATGGGCAGCTTGGCGAGACCGCTCGGGGAGATCCGGCGCAGCGCGTCGGCGGGCCGAGCCCGCAGCACCGGCAGGGCCGCGAGTGCCACCGCCGTGATCGCGGCCAGGGTCGCGGCGGTCACCGCGAGCACGGCGAGCCAGCCCAGGCCGCCCGCGACCGTCGCCCCGACGGCACCGCCGACGATCGCACCGAGCACGATCGCGATGCCGGGTGCGCCGATCGCGAGCCACCAGCGCTGGTTCAGCGGCAGCCCGCGCAACCCCTGGACGCCGAGCTCCGTCCGCTCGTGCTGCACCCGCCGCGACGAGACGATGAAGATCACCACACAGCCGAGCAGGAGCACCGGGATCAGCACGGCGGGTGCCATGATCGAGACGTAGGTCCGCTTCGCAGCGATCGTGTCCAGCAGCCGGGGCAGGTCGTCACCGGAAGCGACGACTCGCCCCTCCAGCAGCCGCTGCCGCACGTCGGGCCAGGTCGCCTCGGCGAGGATCGCCGGATCGATCACCGCCTCGGCGGTCCACTGCTCGCTGGTGTGCGGGATCGCCTTGAAGGTCGCCGGTGTGGCGAGCATCGGCCCGCTGAGCTGCCCGCGCAGGTTGATCTGGAAATAGGGCGAGGAACCCCAGTAGTCCTCGTCCAGGTCGATCGGCTGGTAGTGCCCGACCACGTCCACCGGGTGCCCGTCGGGCCCGGGAACGTAGATCTTGCGCCCCTCGTCGTAGATCGCCTGCGACAGTTCGAGTTGCGCGCCGGGGTAGACGCCGATGCGCGTCCCCATGTCGGTGGGGATCGCCACCTCGCCCGCGCCGGTCGGGCAGCGGCCCGCGGTGATGCGCACGTGCTCGCAGAAGCCCTCGCGGTAGAGCAGCGGCGCGTAGCTGTTGTTGACCAGGCCCATCACGTTGAACTGAGCCGCGAAGGTGGTGGTGAAGCCGTCCAGCTTGCGCAGGGAGTCGATCTGGCCGCTCAGGTCGGAGACGTTCTCCGCGTCGTTGCCCGCGACCGTCACGGAACGGGCAACGACGGGCGCGTCGGCCACCGCATCGGCCGCGAGCTGGTCGGCGATGGTCGCCGGGTAGGAGGCACCGGCCGCCGCGAGGCCACCGATGATCATCGCCAGCCCGCAGATCACCAGGAACGGGCGCCAGCGCGCCCGGATCAACAGCGCCACCATGGCGATCATCGCTGGCCTCCGTTCCGTCCGACCGACCCCGACAGCCGCCGCGCCGCGATGACCGCGACGATCGCCGCGACGACGCCCGCGCCGAGCCCGGTCAGGAGCAGCGCCAGGCCCGAGACACCGCCGGGTGGGATCGGCAGCACCTGCCAGTTGTCCGTGAAAATGCGCGGCGGGGGTACGGGTAACAGCCCCACCAGTGCGGCGGCGGCGAGACCGGCGATCACCCCGGCGGCGGCGTGCCAGCCGTATCCGGCGAGTCCGACCCGCCGCACGATCGACGCCCGCAGACCCTGGCGGCGCAGCGCGGTCAGCTCGGCGGCCCGGCCGCGGCGCTCGACGGAGGCGGCGAGCAGCAGCGCACCGGCGGCGAGCAGCATCCCGAGCGCGGCGGCGAGCAGTTCGAAGCGGCGGATGGCAGCGGGCGCCTCGCCGAGGTACCGATCACGGCTCTGATCGGTGGTCTGCCGGTCCAGCACCCGCACACCGGCCTTGCCCAGAGCGTCCACGATGGACTCCGGCGCGTCGGCGGCGAGCCAGACCTGCAGCTGCTCACCGGTGAGCGCCGCGCCGTAGAGCGCGTCGAGCTGGCTGAGGTCGACGATCGCGCCCTCCCGGCCCAGGCGGGGCAGCACCTCGGCGCGCGTGGTCGCCCGGACCGGTACCTTCGGTGCCCCGACCAGTGCGAGCTGCGGCTGATCGATCTCGTTGCCGAAGAAGGTCTGACCGGCCTGGCGGATCGCGAGCGGCGCAGCCAGGCCCGCCGGGAAGATCTCCATGACGCAGCGGCCGCGGGCGGTGCCGGGGCAGCCCGGCGGGACGGTCAGCGCCAACCCGTCGCTCTCCCCCATCAGCTCCGGCCCGATCTGCTCGTCATAGGGCGCGGTACGCCAGCTCATCCGGGCACCGAACTGCGCCGCTGAGATCAGCTCACGCTCCTGCTGAACGAGGGAGTGCAGCCGGACCCGGGTCCCCCAGCCCGCCGAGACCTCCCGGTTGGGATCGTCCGGCGCCCTGGTGGTGATCCCGATCGATCCGAGCCGGCAGCCGTCGACGCAGCGGTCCACCTCGGCGGAGTAGGTGTGCCGGCCGGGCACGAGCGGTCCCCAGTAGACGTTCACGGCCCGGCCCTGCGCGGTGGTGAGCCGGGCGACACCGAGGACGTTGCCGGCGACCGGCTCACCGTCGGGGCGCTTGGTGTTCTCGCTCCATCCGGACGGCGACAGGGCCGAGGCCTCCGAGACGGTGATCGACAGCTTCCCGTTGACCACGGTGGGCAGCAGTTTCACCTCGGCGGCGGCGACCGGGAAGGGACCGTACTCCGGCCGCCACGGCACCACCGCGCCGAGGCGGGCACTGTCGACGGCGAGCAGCCCGGTCGTGAAGCCGATCATGCCGGGGAAGTAGGAGACCGCCATCGCCTCGGTCCCGGCCGGGTCGGCCGTGCGGACGGCGTCGCGCAGGGCGAGCCGGCTCGGTGCCGCGACGGTGAGAACCTGGTCGACGCCGATCTCCTGGACCGCGCGGTCGACGACGACGGGAGCGGAGCGCAGATTCTCCCCGATCGCGGTGGCGAGCCCGGCGACGGCGATGACGAGCAGCGTGACCACCCAGCGCAGTGCGGGTCGGCGCTGCGCCGCGATCCCGGCCAGGGCCAGGGTGAGCCGGCCGTTGCGCATGCCCCACTCGCCGATCCGACCGGCGAGCCAGAGCATCGCCCTGGTGGCGAGCAGGCCGACGGCGAGCGCGATCAGGGCGGGGACGACCGCCGGGGCGGCGGTCCCGGTGCGGCTCGACTCGACGGCGAGCAGTTGCCAGATGCCGACGACGGCGAGCAGCATGATGATCGCCTCGGCGAGGGCGGCGATCCGGCCGCCGACCCGCGCGGGCACGTCGCGCAGCAGCTCGGCCACCTTCGAGCCGAGCTCGCGGCCCTCCGAGATCCACGCGACGACCATTGCCCCGAAGAAGACGGCGCCGACCGCGAACGCGCTCATCCGCAGCGCCTCGGCCTGATCGGCGGCGTCGACGACCGGCCCGGCGAGCAGACGGGCGGTGAGGTAACCGGCGCCGACCCCCAGCAGGGCACCGACCGTCATCGGTGCGATGAGCTGCCCCAGCGTCATCGGCCACAGGCGACGGCGGCGTACGCCGCGCAGCTTCACCAGACCGAGGTCGCCGCGGCGGGAGGTGGAGGTCTGCCGGACGACGAGGAGCAGGGTGAACCAGCAGAGCAGGATCAGCCGACCCGCCGAGACCGAGACGCCGGTGGAGAGGTTCTGCTTGTCGCTGTCGACCCGCTTGGCGAGCACGTCGGCGGAGGTGCGGATGGAGAAGCCGAGCCGGGACAGCCGCTCGACCGTGATCAGGATCCGGCTCGCCAGCTCCGGCGTGTAGGCCTCGGGCGTCAGCTCCAGGTCGACATTGGTGGTCGGTCGCGTGTTGGCGATGCCCGCGATCGTCGGTGCGGCCACGACGAAGGGCTCCAGATCGGTGACGGCGGAGCCGAAGAAGCCCAGCCAGTAACCCTCGAGCGGGTCGGTCGCCTGATAGCGCCCGACGATCCGCAGCGGCGTGGTGGCGTTGTTGCGCTGACCCTCGGCGGCGACCTCGATGGTGTCGCCGATCTGCAGCCCGAACCGGTCGGTGGCGCTCAGGCCGATCATCACCTCGCCGGGCGCGGTGGCGCACGCACCCTCGACGATGGCGAAGTCGCAGATCCGGTCCCGCGCGGCGAGCACCGGGCGGACCGTGGTCGAGCCCAGCTTCAGCGTGGAGTTGATCGTCAAGCCGGTGATCGGCGGCAGGTGCGGAGCACCGAGCGACTCGTCGATCTGCGCCACCACCTCGGCGGGATCGACCGGCCCGGTGGGGCCCTCCCGGCGGACGGCGCTGGCCCGCAGCAGCAACTCGGCCGGCGGGGCGGCTGCGACGTGCCGCGCCGAGACCGCCTCGCTGGTGGCGAAGACATACCACGGAGCCGCGGCGGCAGCGCCGACCGCCAGCAGCGTCAACGCCAGGACGGTCGCCGTCTGCGCCCGCCGGGCCCAGATCGCACCCCACACCAATCCGATCACGCCGTATAGGAGCACCTGTCCCTGACAATCGGTTGGCGTGGAGAGCGCTCTTCTCACACTCTAAGATCACTACCGCGCAAAATCTCGCCCACTGGAGCGCCGCAGCATGCAAGATCGGCGCAACTCTTGAAGAGTTGCGCCGATCTTGGGGTGATTCTAGAAGCGGGCCGGCTCCCGGTAGACGCCCCACTCGGCGCGGAGCGCGTCGCAGATCTCGCCCAGCGTCGCCTCCACCCGGCAGGCGTCCAGCATCGCCGGGACCATGTTCTCGTCCGTCCGCGACACCGCCACCATCCGTGCCAGCGCGGCGTCGACCACCGCCTGGTCCCGGTCACCGCGGCGCGCCGTCAGCACCTTGACCTGCTCGCTCTCGACCTCGTGCGACACCCGCAGGATCTCCAGCGACTTGGTCAGCGTGTGCGTGTGCTTCGTGACGCCGACGATGTCCTTGACCCCGGTCTCCAGCGCCCGCTGATAGGCGTAAGCCGAGTCCGCGATCGCCGCAGTGAACCAGCCGTTCTCGATGCCGCGCAGGATGCCCTGGGTGAAGGTGCCGTCCGGCCCGAGCGCCTTGATCCGGGTGAAGATCTCCTCGGTCTCGGCCTCGATCTTGTCGGTGAGGGCCTCGACATACCACGAGCCGCCGAGGGGGTCGGCCACGTTGACCACGCCGATCTCGTGCATCAGCACCTGCTGGGTCCGCAGCGCGATCTCCGCGGACTCGTCGGTCGGCAGCGCCAGCGTCTCGTCGAGGGCGTTGGTGTGCAGCGAGTTGGTGCCGCCGAGGATCGCCGAGAGCGCTTCGATCGCCGTACGCACGACGTTGTTGACCGGTTGCTGCGCGGTGAGCGAGACGCCGGCGGTCTGGGTGTGGAAGCGGAGCCACTGCGCCTTCTCGCTCGTGGCGCCGTAGACATCGCGCAGGTAGCGGGCCCAGATGCGGCGCGCGGCCCGGAACTTCGCGATCTCCTCGAAGAAGTCGACGTGCGCGTCGAAGAAGAAGCTGAGCCCGGGTGCGAAGGAGTTGACGTCGAGCCCGCGCGACAGCCCCAGCTCGACGTAGCCGAAGCCGTCGGCGAGCGTGTAGGCGAGCTCCTGCGCGGCGGTCGCACCGGCCTCGCGGATGTGGTAACCCGAGACCGACAGCGGCTTGTAGCGCGGGATCTCGGCGTTGCAATATTCCATGAGGTCGCCGATGAGGCGCAGGTGCGGCTCGGGCTCGAAGAGCCACTCCTTCTGCGCGATGTACTCCTTGAAGATGTCGGTCTGCAGGGTGCCGTCGAGGTCGCGCAGCGTCGCGCCCTGGCGCTCCGCCGCGACGAGATACATGCAGAAGACGGGTACGGCCGGCCCGCTGATCGTCATGCTCGTGGTGACCTTGGCCAGGTCGATGCCGTTGAAGAGGATCTCCATGTCGGCGGCCGAGTCGACGGCGACACCGCAGTGGCCGACCTCGCCGAGCGAGCGGGGGTCGTCGGAGTCGCGCCCCATCAGCGTCGGCATGTCGAAGGCGACGCTGAGCCCGCCACCGCCCGCGCCGAGGATCTGGTGATAGCGCTCGTTGGTCTGGTGGGCGTTGCCATAGCCCGCGAACTGCCGGATCGTCCAGGTTCGGCCGCGATATCCGGTGGGGTAGAGGCCTCGGGTGAAGGGGAATTCTCCGGGCCAGCCGATGCGCTCGAATCCGGCGACGGTGTCGCCCTCGGCCGGACCGTAGACAGGATCGACCTCGACGCCGGATAGGGTCGTAAAGTCCGCTTGCCGCTGGTGAGCGGAGTCGAAGCGGTGCTGCCAGCGGTCGCGGCCGGCGGCGATCTCGTCAGCGTTCATGGGCCGATCCTACGGTGTCGGCCTGAACGATCGCTAAGCCTGCTGGAACAATTGTTCCAGCAGGGGCGAGTTACATCTTCTTCTCGATCTGGTTCCGGTTGGCGACGAACTCCGCCTTGATCTCGGCGACGGTCTTGTCGAAATAGGTGATCATGCCGAAGCTCGCCTTGTCGGTCCAGTAGCAGGCGGCGATGACCGCCGTCCCGGCCTTGCCGTCGGTGCACTTCGCGGTGCCACCGAGCGGGCCCGGCTCGACGGCGGCGAAATCGACCGTGCCGAGCTCCTTGGCGAGCCCGTCGGTGATCTCCTTCTGCGCGTTCGCCTCGTCGAGGTCCGGCACCGCCATCGCGAAGACCACGACGAGGTTCTTCTTGTCCCGGGTGCCGTAGTAGGCCGAGGCCGACCCGGTCGCCTTCGGCATCTCCTTCTTGAAGGAGGTCCGCGTCTCATCGGCCGCCTTGGCCAGCTCGGCCGTGGTGTTCTGCGGCCGCTCGCCGAGCGTCGCCGGCTCCATCACCACGGTCTTCGGCTCAGCGCTGGCCGGCTCCTTGTCGGTGAACTTGTCACCCGCGAAGACATAGGTGGCGACACCGCCACCGCCGCAGATGACCAGGACCAGGGTCAGGAAGATCCACAGACCCTTGCGCGACTTCTTCGGCGGCTCATAGCGGCGACCCTGCGTACGCTGCCCGTACTGGCCGGTCTGGACCGGCTCCTGCTCGATGTAGCCACCCTGGCGCGGATCCTGCTGCGGGGGGTAGCCGCCCTGCTGCGGCGGATAACCGCCCTGCTGCGGCGGGTATGTCGGCTGGCCGTAGCCCCCGCCCTGCTGCGGCGGGTAGCCACCCTGCTGGGGCGGGTAACCGCCCTGGGCGGGGTAGCCCCATGTCGGCTCCTGCGGGTAGTCACCGTGCTGCGGCGGGTAACCACGCTGCGGGTAACCGCTCCAGGTCTGATCCGGCGGATAGTTGCCCTGAGGCGGGTACCCTCCGTGCTGCGGCGGGGGCGGTGGGTAACCGCCCTGCGGCGGGTATCCGCCCTGCTGGGGTGGCTGCGCCGGGGGGTAGTAGGGCTCACGCTGGGGATAACCCGACGGTTGATCCGGCGATCCATAGTCGGGGTAGGACATGGTGGCTCCGAGGGGGTGTCAGGTGCCATGGTTCTAACGGAAAGGCAGATCGTAGCTGGGAAAACGGTCGTTCGGGAGAGGCAGTTCGGCCGGAGCGGATCAACCGCCCCGGCCGGGGCGATCGATCAGGCGACGTAGTCGGCCGCGCGTGCCTGGTCGTCGCCCGCGGGCGCCTTCTCCGGCACGTGCACGTCGTCGACGATGACATCGACACCCGTGACCTCAAGGCCCAGCAGGTTCTCCACCGAGTTGATGACCTTCACGCGCACGGTGTCGGTGACCGAGTGGACCACGTAGCCGAACTCGATGACGATGACGACCTCGATCGCCGCGGTGCGGCCCTCCAGCGTCACGGTGACGCCCTGGTCGGACTCGCCCTCGCCGAGGCCGATCCGCTCCTTCACCGAGCTGAAGATCCGGGCGACGTCGCCGCCGAGGTCGTGGACGCCGGGCACCTCGCGAGCCGCGATGCCGGCGATCTTCTCGACCACCTCGTGGCGGATCGTGGTGCGACCGCGATCGGCGGGCAGCTCCGCGTTGTTGCGCAGGCGGCGGCCCAGGTTGGTGGCGGCGGTCTTCGCCGCGTCGACGGCGTTGTCCGCCGCCTCGATGACCACGTCGCCGGCCTTGCCGAAAGCTACACCGGCGTCGGCCTTGACCTCGTCGAACTGCGAACGAACGCTGTCCAACGTGGACGGCGCCGCCGGGGACGGAGTCGCCGGAGCCGGCACCGCCTCAACTGTCTCGCTCATGAGAACTCCCCAAGTCTGTGTCTGCGTCGGCGCACTCTGCGGAGTGTTCTCGCGACGGCCGCCGCCACCCACTTCTGCGGGCACGCGCAGCCTACAACCGCCGGGCCAGTGCCGACACCCGCCGTTTTCCCCGTAAGCCGTCCGGAAATCGGCGTACACCAGGAAGCCTGGCCACCGTCACACGGCAGCCAGGCTCAGCAAATCGATCAACCTTTATGAACGGACGATCGTCGCGCACCCGTCGACGAGGTGGATCTCGGCGTCGCAGGCGGCTGCGGCCTGGGGGTCGTGTGTCGCGAAGACGACGGCAGCACCGCGCCGGGCCTCGGCGTGCAGCAGGTCGAGGACCTTCTGCCGGTTGGCGGCGTCGAGCTCGCTGGTGACCTCGTCGGCGAGGAGCACGTTGCCGCGCAGGGCGAGACCCCGTGCGATCGCGGTGCGCTGCTGCTGGCCGCCGGAGAGCTCCTCGACGAGCTGGTCGGCCTGACCGGCGAGGCCGACCTGGTCGAGCGCCTCAGCCGTGCGCCGACGGGCGTCGGCGGGAGCCGCACCGTTGGCGATCAGGGCCACCTGCACGTTCTCGCTGGCGGTGAGAATGGCGGCGAGGCCGTTCTCCTGGGGGACGAGCACGACGCCGTCGGCGACCGCCTGGTCCCGCTCGCTGATCGGGTGCCCGTCGACGGTGACCGAACCCTCCTGCGGCTTGATCAGCCCGGCCATCGCCCAGAGCAGCGTGGTCTTGCCGGCACCGGACGGACCGGTGACGGCGAGCACGCGGCCCGGCACGGCCATCGCGGACACATCGCGCAGGACCGGGCGATCCTTGCCATAGGCCACGGTGATGCGGTCCACCTGCACAGTCGAGGTCATCGCCCCTCCCCAAAGTATTCGGCGGGCGTCCGTCCACGATGGACACCGTCGCCCACGATCGGCTTGTCGATCCTAGCGGCGCCGGACCCGGCTGTGGGCCCCGTCCATAGGGGTGAGATTCCCGTCTGGTTGTTGCTGGTCGGAGCCATCGGATCGGTCACCGGCGCGGGTACGCTGCCGTGTCCCGAAGCGGGCATCGGACCGTTGGCGGGCACCAACCAGGCAGTGCCGTCAGTCCGGGGCACAATGCGCAAAAGCGTGCCCGGCGGCATGTAGTCGAGCACCTCGGCGGGCAGGTGCACCGAACCGTCGCGGGCGACCCGGGCGAACTCCTCGCCCCGGTGGCCCTCCGCACCGACCCGGCCGTCGCGGATCGTGACGGTACGCCCCATCCGGCCGCCGACATCCGGATCGTGGGTCACGATGACGACCGTCGTGCCGGAGCGGCGTACCGATTCCAGAGCCCCGATCACCTCGTCGCGGGCCTGCAGGTCGAGCTGGCTCGTCGGCTCGTCGGCGAGGAGCAGCCCCGGCCGGTTGGCGAGCGCCACGGCGATGGCGAGCCGCTGCCGCTCCCCCGGTGCCAGTCCGCTCGGCCGCAGCCGCACCCGGCCCCGGGTCAGGCCCACCAGCGACAGGATCTCGCGCGGGGGCGGGCTGTCGCGGCGCCGCTCGGCCGGCACTCCCCGCTGGGCGAAGCGCACGTTCTGCTCCGCGCTCAGGTAGGGCAGCAGGTTGCGGGAGGCGCCCTGCAGCACCACGCCGACATCGGTGGCCCGCATCCGGTGCAGCTCCACCTCGGTCGCCTTCGCCAGGTCGAGCTCACCGACCGTGGCCCGGCCGGCCGAGGGGCGCAGCAGCCCGGCGAGCACGCTGAGCAGGGTGGACTTGCCCGAACCCGACGGTCCGAGCAGCGCCACCGACTCGCCCGGCTCGATGTCGAGGTCGACACCGGCGAGGGCGACGACGTCGTACCCCTCGAGTTTGTAGATCGAGACCAGGCCGCGGCAGGTGAGCCCGATGCCCCGGATCGGCGGGCGCGCGGCACCGGCCACGCTCATGTCGGTCATGGTCAGGCTCATCAGAGCTCACCTCGCAGCAGGTCTGGGGTGGATCGGCGCAGCAGGCGGACGGCGACGAAGAGCGCGAGCAGCAGTGCGAGCAGGCTGGCACCGGCCGCCACGGCGATCGCGCCCAGGGCGGGGTGCCAGCTCGGATCGGCGAACTCCCCCACCGTGACCATCGCTATCCCCGGCAGCATCAGCCACGCGCTGCCGACGCCGACGGCGAAGCCGAGCAGCACCGGCAGGCCGAGCAGGGAGAGGTACTCGCGGCGCAGCCCTCGGCGCAGCACCTTGGGGCGCACACCGGCGACCCGCAGCGCGGCCATCTCCATCCGGCGGCCGTCGGCACCGATCCGGGTCACCAGCAGCACCACGCCGAGTGCCAGCAGCACCGCCACCGCACCGGCCAGCAGGTAGAGCCGCAGGCTCAGCGCGGGCGCGCGGCGGGCGAGCTGATCGGTGTAGTCGCCGACGGTCTCGGTACGGATCACCCGCACCCCCGCCGCGGCGAGCGGTCCCCGCAGATCGGCCGCGCCCGACGTGGTCCAGATCTCGTAGAAGAGCGTCGTTTCGTCGGCGTAGCCCGAGCCGTTGGCGGCGAGCTGGAGCCCGTAGTCGAGATCGACGAGGATCGCGTGGTCACCGGCGCGCGGGATCGTCGGCGCCGTGCCGACCACCTCGAACCGCTGCGGCAGCTCGGCGAAGGCCGGGAAGCTGAGCAGCGTGTCGCCGGGGCGCTCGGCCGGGACCCGGCCCGCCATCACCATCGGCAGCGCGGCAGGCGTGTCCAGGTAGTCGACGTGCAGGTCGGCGAAGCTGTTGGAGGTGGCGTCCAAGACCAGCCCGTTGTCGTGGCTGAGCTTGAGGGTCCAGCCGTTGCTGCGCTCCTGCACGAAGCGCCAGGCGGTCTCCTCGTCGAAGCGCACCGCGCCGGGACCGGCACCCGAGCTGAGGGCGGTCACCTTGATCGACACTGTCGCGGTCGCCGAGCCACCGGCCGGGCGCAGCACCTCCAGCCCGGCGAAGCGGCCCGCCGGAACCGATGCGCTGTAGTCGTGCACGCCCTTGCGCAGGGTGCCCAGCGAGATCGAGCGCGGCGCCTTGCCCGGTTCCAGCACCACGCCGCCGAGCCGCAGCGGCACCGCGCCGAGCTCGGTGACGTTGGCCCGGACGGTCAGCACGCCGCTCACCGGCACCGGATCGGGCGCCGGCGGGTGCAGCTTCGCCGCCAGGGCGACCAGCTCGTCCCGGCTGTGCCCGGCCCACTGCGCGACATCGGGGAACTGGGCCGCGGGCACGCCGATGACCTGGATGCGGCTGTCGGCGTACTGCTCGGAGCGGCGGACCACCGGCATCGCCGTCCCGTCCGGCGCCACCGTCTTCACCGCGGCGACGAGGACTTCCGGGTTGGGGGCGGTCACGGAGTAGACCCGGGCCGCGCCGACGACATTCTCCGCGTACGCCTGCCGGGCCTGCGACGCGACGTCCCAGGCGGTGGCGGCGAAGCCGAGCAGCGCCACGGCGACCGTCATCACGATGACGACGCGGTGCCGCCCCGGCCGCCGGGCCAGCTGAGCGTTGGCGAGCAGCGTCGCGACATTGCCGGTGCGCCGGGCCATCGCCAGCCGGGCACCCGCGACGATCCGCAGCAGCCGGGCGATGACGATGCCCGCGACCACGGCGAGCAGCGGTGCCGCGAGCAGCGCCAGCAGCGAGCCCCGCTCGCGCAGCGCGGCGAAGAGCGCCGCTGCGGCGAGCGCGACGGCGACACCCTCCAGCGCGCCGGTGCGCCAGCTGGTCCGCTGCGGCACGCGCCGCAACAGGCCGAGAACATTCGATCGCACGGTACGCCGCGACGCCGCCCACACGGCGAGGAACGACACGACCAGCGCGGCGGCACCGGCGGCGAAGGGTTCCCAGCGCAGCTCGACGGTGGTCCCCTCGGCGAGGAACCACTTCGCGGCGCCCGCGGCGATGCCCAGGCCCGCGGCGATGCCGAGCGGTGTCGCCAGGACTATCAGCGCCAGCACCTCGCCCTGCCCGAAGCGGGACGCGCGCCCGGCCGAGTAGCCGCGCAGCTTGGCGAGCGCGATCTCCGGCCCGCGCTCCTCGGCGAGGGACGCGACGAGCAGCATCAGCACGAAGAAGGCGAGCAGGACCAGCGGCACCGCGACGAGCGGCACGGTCGTGGAGATCGCCTCCTGGTCGACGGCGACCTCGTCGAGGAGCCGGTTGAGCGAGGTGTTGAGCTTGAGGTCGGCCCCGGCGAGGGTGAGCGAGAGGTTGCCGATGTCGCGGCGCAGGGGCTCGATGTCGTCGAGCCGCACCTTGTCCACGTTCATCGAGTAGCGCAGGGACATGCTGATCCGGGGCGGAGCGCTGGTGAGCGGGGTTCCGTGGAAACCCGGCCAGGCCCGGATGTCCTCCTCGCTCCCGGCGAAGATCGAGTCCGTACGCGAGACGCCCGTCTCGGGGTTGACGTAGCCCGTCTCGGAGAAGTAGCTGTTGACGCCCCAGAAGTCGGCGTTGGGGTCGTTCGGCGTGTAGGTGCCGACGATCTCCCGCCGGACCGGCGCCTTGCCCAGGGTGATCGTGAGGAACTCGCCGACCTCCCAGCCACGGGATTCGGCTGCCCGGGTGCTGACGATGATCTGGTCCGAGTCGATCGGGCAGTCTCCGACGATCTTCATCTGGGCGCAGAGGCGGTCGCGGTAGACGTACCGGCCGACGACCTTCTCGCCCGGACCGCCCGGCTTGCCGGACGCGCCCGCCGAGAGGATCTGGCTCTCGGTCTCGACGGCGGTCACGGGCTTTCCGACGAGGCTCTTCAGCAGCGGGTGCGAGGCGATGAAGGCATCCACGACCTGCTGCGAGTCGCCGGCCGGACCGGACTCGGGTCCGTCACCGGTGCCGTCCGCGCTGACCAGAAGGGAGGTGCCGGTGGCCGGCGCCGACCGCAGCGTGTCCGTCAGCACGGATTGCTGCGCAGCCCTCGTGTAAGCGGGGGTCAGCACAGCCGCCGCCGTCGCGATCACGGCCAGCACGAGCACGACCAGGGATCGCCCGGCCCGATGTCTCGCACCCCGCAACAGCACGGTCCAACCTGTCACGGTCGTTCCTCCAGATCTCGTGGTCGGCCAACACCATAGCCGCCACAAGGTGATCGTGGCAGCGTCCGTTACCCCCTCGCAGCCTGAGCGGCCCTTACCACCGCGATCACGCCGCCCGCGTCACCGTGCCCCACTCGCCGTACCCGTCCAGCCCGCCGCCTCGCGCCCGGCACCGCCTCTCGTCACGTTGTGCAGCAAAGCGTGCCCATTCACAGACGAATGGGCACGCTTTGCTGCACAACGTGACGGTGGGAGCGGTCAGGACTCCAGGGCTGCCAGGAGCCGTTCGGCCGCGGCGTAAGGATCCAGCGCGCCGACCGCCACCTTGCCCGCCAGCTCGTCGAGCTGCATGCCGTCGCCGCCGCGCAGGGAACCGATCCGGGCGCGCAGGGTGGCGAGCGCCACCGCCTCGATCTCGGCGGCGGCCCGCTCCGTCCGCCGCTTCGCCAGCTCGCCGGACTCCTCCAGATAGGACAAATGCTCGTCCAGGGTCGAGACCACCTCGGCGATCCCCTCACCCCGGGACGCCACGGTCCGCAGCACTCGCGGACGCCACTGGCCGGGCGGCCGCTCGCCGAGGGCGATCATGCCCTGGATGTCCCGGTATGTGTTGTCCGCGCCGTCCCGGTCCGCCTTGTTGATCACGAAGATGTCGGCGATCTCCAGGATGCCCGCCTTGACGGCCTGGATCGCGTCGCCCATCCCCGGCGCGAGCAGCACCAGGGTCGTGTCGGCGAGACTGGCGATCTCCACCTCGGCCTGGCCGACGCCGACGGTCTCGACCACGACGATGTCGCAGCCGATCCCCGCGAGCACCCGGGCCGCGGCCGGGGTCGCCGACGCGAGGCCGCCGAGGTGGCCCCGGCTCGACATCGACCGGATGTAGACGCCCGGATCGGTGGCGTGGTCCTGCATCCGCACCCGGTCGCCGAGAATCGCACCGCCGGTGAACGGGCTGGACGGGTCGATGGCGAGGACGCCCACCCGCTTGCCCGCACGCCGGAAGGCCGCCACCAGCTCGTTGGTGGTGGTGGACTTGCCGACGCCGGGCGAGCCGGTGAGGCCGATGATGTGGGCGCGCTGGGCGTGCTCGCCCAGCGCCCCGGCGATCCGGGGCAGCTCGGGGGCGCCCCGCTCGACGAGGCTGATCAGCTTCGCCACGCTGCGAGCATCACCCGCACGCGCGGCGCTGATCAGCTCGTCGACCGTAGGACTCACGCCGCAGGCACCTTCAAGATCAACGCATCGCCTTGGCCGCCGCCGCCGCAGAGCGCAGCCGCGCCGATGCCACCGCCGCGCCGCTTGAGCTCCAGCGCGAGGGTGAGGGCGAGCCGGGCACCGGACATGCCGATGGGGTGGCCGAGCGCGATCGCGCCGCCGTTAACGTTGACGATCGACGGGTCGACGCCGAGCTCGCGGGTGGAGGCGATGCCGACCGCGGCGAAGGCCTCGTTGATCTCGATCAGGTCGAGGTCGGCTGCGGTGATGCCCTCCTTCGCCAGCGCCTGCTTGATCGCGTTGGACGGCTGGGCGTGCAGCGAGGTGTCCGGACCGGCCACGTTGCCGTGAGCACCGATCTCGGCGAGCCAGGCCAGACCCAGCTCCTCGGCCTTCGCCTTGCTCATCACGACGACCGCGCAGGCACCGTCGGAGATCGGCGAGGCCGTCCCGGCGGTGATGGTGCCGTCCTTGCTGAATGCCGGGCGCAGCTTCGAGAGGGTCTCGACGGTGGTGTCCGGGCGAACGCCCTCGTCCTCACCGAGCACGATCGGATCGCCCTTGCGCTGCGGGATCGTCAGCGGCGTGATCTCCTCGGCGAAGACGCCGTTCTTCTGCGCGGCGGCGGCTCGCTGGTGCGAGTCGGCCGCGAAGGCGTCCTGCTCCTCACGGGTGATCTCCCACTTGCGGCCCTGCCGCTCGGTCGCCTCGCCCATCGGGATGCCCTCCCAGGCATCGGTGAGCCCGTCGAGCGCCATGTGGTCCTTGACGACCACGTCGCCGTACTTGTAGCCCGCCCGCTGGCCGACGAGCAGGTGCGGGGCGTTCGTCATCGACTCCATGCCGCCCGCGACCACGATCTCGACCTCACCGGCACGAATGAGCTGGTCGGCGAGGGCGATCGCGTCGAGGCCGGAGAGGCAGACCTTGTTGATCGTCAACGCGGGGACGGAGAGCGGGATGCCACCCGCCACGGCAGCCTGGCGGGCCGGGATCTGCCCGGCTCCGGCCTGGAGCACCTGGCCCATGATGACGTACTGCACCTGCTCCGGCGCGACACCGGCTCGCTCCAGCGCCGCGGCGATAGCCACGCCGCCCAGCGCGGTCGCGGGGAAATCCTTCAGGTTGCCGAGCAGACGACCCATGGGGGTACGCGCACCGGCCACGATCACCGAACTCATCCGTAGCTCCTCAGCTGTGGCACCCGACACGGCGCCTTAACGTTGGTTCGGTAAGACTAATGCCATGACTGAGCACCATGACTTGTCGACCTCGTCACAGGCTACTCCGACGGCCATCGGCCTGCTCCGGATCGATCACGTCGGCGTCGCCGTGGCCGATCTCGACGAGGCGATCGAGTTCTACGGCCGGGTCTTCGGGATGGTCTGCGTCCACACCGAGACCAACGAGGAGCAGGGCGTCCGCGAGGCGATGCTCCAGGTGGGGCCCACCCCCGACAGCGGCCGGCTCCAGCTCCTGGCTCCCTTGAACGCGGAGTCCACGATCGCGAAGTTCCTCGACCGCAAGGGCCCCGGCCTGCAACAGCTGGCATACACGGTCGAGGACATCGAGGCGACGAGCGCCGAACTGCGCAGCCGCGGAGTCCGGCTCCTCTACGACTCCCCCAAGCGGGGCACGTCCAACTCCCGCGTGAACTTCGTCCACCCCAAGGACGCCGGCGGCGTCCTGGTCGAGCTGGTCGAGCCGGCCCCCTAATTCGCGTTGATCAAGGGAAGACTCGCCATGTCGGGTGTCCGATTCGCGGCGAGTCTTCCCTTGATCAACGGGAATTTCAGCGGGGGGCGGAGTAGGCGGCGATGAGGTCCGCGGGGAGCTGCTCGAGGTCCGTCGAGCGGAGGAAGTCGCCCAGGGTGGTGCCCGTTGCAGCCGAGTCGACATTTTGGGCGCCGGCCAGGGTCGCCACGTCCTGGCGGTTGACCGTGCGGAAGTCGATCGAGAAGCGGGTCTTGCCCGAGGTGTTGGGCACCGTCGAGTGGAGCTGTGCGCCGGAGAACATCAGGATGCCGCCGGGGGGCGTCACCACGCGGATCTCGGGGTGCTTCTCCACCGGCTCGGTCGCCTCGGGCTGCCAGCGGGTCTCCATCGTGACCTGCTTCGCCGCCGAGGTGCGCCCCGTCGCCACCCACGTGTCGTAGGCGTAGCCGTCGGAGCTGTTGGGGACCTTCTCCGAGAAGTAGCGCGGGTGGAACGCCATGATGTTGGACTCGGTCACCTCGTAGACCGGCATCCACCAGTTGATCTGGCACATCGGCGCCGAGAACCAGGTGTCGCGGTGCACGTGGAACTGGTAGGTCAGCCCCGCGTTGAGGTAGTCGCTGGTCATCGTGCGCAGCCGCGGGACGTCCAGGTATGTCTCCTCCACCGCGCAACCGAGCTCGCCGAAGATCTGGCGCAGCAGATCCTTGGCGTAGGGGTGGTTGATGAAGGACGGCTTCAGGTCGGCGAGCACGTCCACGTAGGCCTGGGCCTCCATGTGGTGCTGCGCGTCCGGCGGGAAGTGCGGCGCGAACGCCTCCTCCGCCATGCGCCGAGCGAAGTTGATCAGCTCAAGCGTCCCGGCGGTAGGTGTGAAGACGAAGATGTCGCCGGCGAATAGCTTCTCCCGGCGCTCGTCGTCGGTGAGCTTGGCGTCGACGTAGACCACGGTCATGTCGACCACTCTTCCCCTAGTCAACCTCGTGCGCTGTCGTCCACCCGACTTTATTTCGCCGACCTTCCGGCCTCCAAGCGTGCCGAAAACCCCAACACGCCGGTGGACTTTTTCACAATGAGGTTCCCCAACCTAATTACCGTTAAGTAGCGTCCGGATACGCCCCTCAACACGCGGGCTGCCGACTATGTCGCGAACCGACATGGCGGGCGGCGTGCGAGTAACACCACGATGAGCTGGCATTGTTTCCCGGATTGAGGTCATGCTGTGCAGAAAATCCTTGACGCGATCATGGCGGCGGAGAATGCCGCCGATCCCGAGGCCGAGCTGGCGGCGATCGCCAAGCTGCCCGTACCGGAGAGCTATCGGGGCGTCGTGGTGCGCGCCGAGGAGACCTCCCTCTTCGAGGGGCTCGACAGCAGGGACAAGGACCCCCGCAGGTCACTGCATGTGCAGGAGGTCCCGACGCCGGAGCTGGCACCCGGTGAGGCCCTGATCGCGGTGATGGCGAGCGCGATCAACTACAACACCGTCTGGACCTCGATCTTCGAGCCGATGGACACCTTCGGCTTCCTGCGCCGGTACGGCCGGCTCTCCGAGCAGACCAAACGGCACGACCTGCCCTATCACGTGGTCGGGTCGGACGCGGCCGGCGTCGTGCTCCGGGTCGGACCGGGTGTCACCCGGTGGAACCCGGGCGACGAGGTGGTGGCGCACTGCCTCAACGTGGAGTTGGAGGAGGCGGCGGGCCACGACGACACGATGCTCGATCCACAGCAGCGGATCTGGGGCTTCGAGACCAACTTCGGCGGCCTCGCCGAGCTGTGCATCGTCAAGTCCAACCAGCTGATGCCGAAGCCACGGCATCTGAGCTGGGAGGAGGCCGCGTCACCGGGCCTGGTCAACTCCACTGCGTACCGGCAGCTCGTGTCACACCACGGCGCCAACATGAAGCAGGGCGACGTCGTGCTGATCTGGGGCGCGAGCGGCGGGCTCGGCAGCTATGCCACGCAGATGGCGCTCAACGGCGGCGCGATCCCGGTCTGCGTCGTCTCCAGCCCGGAGAAGGCCGAGCTCTGCCGCCGGATGGGCGCCGACCTGGTGATCGACCGAACGGCCGAGGATTTCCGCTTCTGGTCGGACGAGAACACCCAGGATCCGGCCGAGTGGCGCCGATTCGGCGAGAAGATCCGCGAACTCACCGGCGGCGAGGACCCGGACATCGTCTTCGAGCACCCGGGCCGGGAGACTTTCGGTGCGAGCGTCTATGTCACCAAGCGCGGCGGCACGATTGTGACCTGCGCCTCGACCTCGGGCTTCATGCATCAATTCGATAACCGCTATCTGTGGATGCACCTCAAGCGGATCGTCGGCAGCCACTTCGCCAATTATCGCGAGGCGTGGGAGGCGAATCGACTTATCGACCTGGGTCAGATCCATCCCACTCTCTCCAAGAGCTTCCCGCTGGAGCAGACGGGGCAGGCCGCGTACGAGGTGCACCGCAACGCACATCAGGGCAAAGTGGGCGTGCTGTGCCTGTCTCCGACCGAGGGCCTGGGTGTCCGGGATGGAGACAAGCGCGCGCGCTTCGAGACCGCGATCAACAGGTTCCGCAACTGCTAGATGACCTGCTGATCTTCCGGAACCCGGTGGGGGCGCAACGGCGCGCTCCCACCGCTCTGCGTTGTGAGCACGATCTAGTGTTCAAAACGGGTCAAAATGGTCACATCATGCAAACTTCATGAGTTGACCATATCTTTGGAGCCGAAACCTGCCCCACGCTCTTGCGAAGCCCCCCGGTACGTCTGCCAGTATGTGGCAATGCCCCAGCAGCAATCCAACGTCGCCTTCTTTGATGGCGCGAACACCCAACATGACTTCACTGTCGTCTTGCGTGGCTATGACCGCGAGCAGGTCAATGACTTCGTCGGCCGGCTGAACGCCCAGCTCGGCCAGACCGAGCAGGCCCGCGTCGAGTCCGAGCAGCGCATGAACGACGCGCAGCGCCGCCTTCGCCAGGCCGAGCAGCGCCTCAACTCGGTCGAGCAGAAGCTCACCGACACGAGCAAGCAGCTCGAGGAGAACAGCCGACCGACGCTCTCGGGTCTCGGCACGCGGGTCGAGCAGATCCTGCGCCTCGCGGAGGAGCAGGCCAACGACCACCGCGGCGAGTCCAAGCGCGAGTCGGAGGGCATCCTCTCGGCCGCCCGCCTCGAAGCCCGCGAGATCACCGACAAGGCTCGCGCCGAGGCCGCCGCCATGAAGGCGACCGCCGAGCGGGAGGCAGCCGCGCTGCGCACCGGTGTCGAGCGCGAGGCCGCCGAGGTGCGCGTCCAGGCTCGCCGCGAGGCCGACACCCTGCGTGCCGACGCCGACCGCGACACCAAGGCGCTGCGCACGGCGACCGCGCACGAGGTGGCCGAGCTGAAGGCGACCGTCGAGCGGGAGGTCGCCACGCTGCGTGCCACCGCCGAGCGGGAGATCACCCAGCTTCGCGCCAAGGCCTCCCGCGAGGCCGAGGAGAAGCGCGCCGAGGCGTCGAAGATGCTGGCGGACGCTCGCGACAAGCGCGACAAGGACCTCCAGGCGCTGCAGCTGGAGCTGGCCGAGCGCCGCGAGAAGACCGAGCGCGAGGAGGCCGCACGCCACGCGTCGCAGGTCCAGTCGACGCAGAAGATGGTCAACGAGGCCGAGGAGCGCGCACGCGCCGCCGAGGACCGCGCCAAGGAGATCGAGCAGCGCGCCGAGACCCGTCGGGTCGAGTCGGAGCGCAACGCGACCGAGACGATCGAGAAGGCCAAGGCGATCGCGGACAAGACGATCGGCGACGCCAAGGCCGAGGCGCACCGCGCGGTCAGCGAGGCTCGCACCGAGGCCGAGCTCACCACGAGCGCCGCTCGCCGCGAGGTCGAGGACCTCACTCGCCAGAAGGACGCGGTCACCTCGCAGCTGGGCCAGATGCTCTCCGGTCTCGCCGGCATCGTGCCGGTCGCTCCGCCTGCGGCGGAGAAGCCGGCCGCCAAGGCCAAGGGCGACGACGACAAGGCGTCCGCCTGATCCCACTCTTGGTTAGCATTTCCTGATCCGGGGCAAAACAGAACCACAGCAACAACCATCGCCTCGTTCCGCCGGTGTGTAGCCGTGCGGGACGGGGCGATGCGTGTGAGGATGAGGCAATGTCGCAAGGCGGAGATCTGTTCACACTCGGTGAAGGCGTTGCCACCGAACCAAGCTTCGATGTCGTCCTCCGGGGCTACGACAAGAAGCAGGTGGACCGCTATGTCAATCAGGTGGAGGCCGAAGTCGCCACCCTCGCCGCCGAGCGAGAACAGGCCTTCAATCAGATCGAGGCGCTCGCCGGGCACGTGCAACGGTTGCAGGTCGAGGCGACCGACGCCGCCCGGCGCGGACAGCTGCCCGCCAAGGTCTCCTTCCGCCACCTCGGCCAGCGCGTCGAGCAGATCCTCGGGCTCGCCGAGGATCAGGCCGAGGCGATCCTCGTCGAGGCGCGCCAGCAGGCCATCGACGATCGCGCCGAGGCCGAGCGGACCCTGAGCGACGCGCGTGAGCGGGCCGCCGCCGCGATCCGCGACTTCGAGATCGCCCTCGCCGCCCGCCGCAACGACGAGCAGCTCTCCGACGAGCAACGCCGCCAGGACACGCAGATGGCGATCCACAAGGCCAACTCCGACGCGCGCAACACGATCGACGTGGCCAACCGCGAGGTCACCGCACTGCGCGCCAAGGCACAGGCCGACGCGCAGAAGCTCGCCGCCGACGCACAGGCCGCCGCCACGAAGCTCACCGCCGAGACGCAGGCCGCCGCTGCGAAGCTCACCGCCGACACCCAGGCCGAAGCAGCGAAGATCGCGGCAGCCGCGAAGGCCGAGGCCGACAAGGTCCGGGCCGAGGCGAAGGCGGCCGCCGACAAGATCACCGCTGAGGCGTCCTCCCGGCGGACCTCGTCCGAGCAGGAGCTCGCCAAGGTCAAGGAGCTCACGGCCGCCGAGCAGCGCACCGTGGTCACCATCCAGGCGACGATCGCCGAGCTGACCGAGCGCCTCACCGCCGCCAAGGCCGAGTCCGAACAGATCCAGCACCGGCTCGGCGAGCTGCGTGGGCAGCTCGCCGCCGAGCGGGCCCGCCTCGCGGAGGCGCAGAAGGCGACCGAGGACGCCCTGCGCGCCGCCGCCGAGCAGAAGGCCGCCGACCAGCGCGCCACCGCCACGGCCACGGCCACCGGGACCGCGAGTGCCGCCGGTGTGTCGGCCGCGAGCACCGGCACTGCCGACACGGCAGCCGACGCCACGGCCGCCGGCGATGCCGACCAGGTTGTCTCCGCTGACGCCGTCGCGACCGCCGATTCCGCGGCGACCGCCGCCGACGGCGGATCCAAGGCCGCCACGCCGAGGACCCCGTCCGCTCAGCCCCAGCCGAAGCAGCAGGCAGCGGCTTCGCCCGAACCCGAGCAGGCGGCCACGGACGGGGACAAGCCGGAGACCGCCGACGCGCCGTCGGTCGGGTAGCCGACTGACCTGTTGGTGATCGACCCGTCGACCCGGTAGGTTGCGGCCCGATGAGGGCATTCCTAGCGGTCTCCGTCGCGCCCCGGCACGACGCCACGACCCCCACGCCGTCCGTTCTGGCCCAGCTCAGTGACGATGACACCACCGTCGA
The DNA here is from genome assembly GCF_014204945.1 of Allocatelliglobosispora scoriae. Taxonomy (NCBI): domain Bacteria; kingdom Bacillati; phylum Actinomycetota; class Actinomycetes; order Micromonosporales; family Micromonosporaceae; genus Allocatelliglobosispora; species Allocatelliglobosispora scoriae. The sequence continues at coordinate 95,421 of NZ_JACHMN010000003.1, read as the reverse complement.
TCACGTGCGCACCGATCCGGACGGCTGGATCGCCTTCGCCGGTGCCGACGCGGGTGACGATCTCGGCGCGGACGCCGGTGCGGCATTCACCGTGCTGTTGAGCCGTGCTGGGCGTACTCGACGGGGAGACGTCTCCACCGCGGACCTGGCGGCGATGCTGGCGCCCGGCGGCGACCCGCGTGGCCTGACCGACGTGCTGCCGCCCTTCGCGGTGGCGCACCGCGCCGCGGCCGGCGGACCCACGGTGGTCGCGACCGACTGGCTCGGGTTCCGCCAGCTCTACTGGTGGCGGGGCGACGGGATCGCCGCGGTCTCGACGAGCGCCCGCGCGCTGGCGGCCCTGGCCGGAGCGGCGTTCGACGACGGCGGCCTCGGTACGCAGGCGCTGGTGGGCTGGCAGGTCTCCGATACGACGATCTTCGCGGGTGTCCGGGTGCTGCCGCCGGCCACGATCGCGACGCTGCGGGCCGGGCAGCTGGAGTTCCGCACCTATGCCGAGCCGCCCGCGAGTGACGGCGTGGTGCCGGCGCTGGACGACGCGGTCGCCGAGATGGCGGAGATCCTGACCGGGTTCCAGACCGCCTACCTGGACGATCACCCCGACACGGTGCTGCAGCTCACGGGCGGTCACGACTCGCGCATCCTGCTCGGCGCCATCCCGGTGGCCCGGCGCAACGGGCTGCGGGCGCTGACCCTGGACTCCGGCGGCGGGCCCGACGCGACGATCGCGGCGAAGCTCTCCGCCCGCTACGGCATCCGCCACCACGTGCACCTGCTCGACTCGCAGCCGCTGCCGACCCCGGCCGAGGCGCACCGCCTCGCCATCGCGTCGGCCGAGGCGCTGGAGTGCATGGCGAGCCCGCTGGCGCTGGCGCCGCTGCTGCTCGCCGAGTCGCACCTCGACCAGGGACACCGCCTCTCCGGGCTCGGCGGCGAGGTCGCCCGCGGCTTCTACTACGCCGGCCAGCCCGCCGGCGCGGCGACATCACCGCAGCTGGTGGAGCGGCTCGCCAAGTGGCGGCTCTTCAGCAACGAGGCGGTCACCGCCGACGCGCTGGAGCCCGGCTGGCTCGACGAGGCGCGCTCGTCGACGCTGGCAAAGCTGAACACCGTCATCGGCTCGGGCGACTGGCTGCGCGCGACCGACGAGTTCTACCTCTTCCACCGGATGCACCGCTGGGCGGCCGCGCACGGTACGGTCGCCGCGGTGCGACGGCACTTCATCAACCCGATGTTCGACCGGCGTTTCATCGAGCTGGCGCTGGCAGTGGCACCCGCGGAGAAGCGGGATTCGCTGCTGCTGGGCCGCCTCATGACCCACCTCGATCGGGAGCTGGCGTTGACGCCGCTCGACTCGGGGCTGATCCCGGCGAAGCTGGGCCGGCGAACTGCTGCGACCCGGCTCGCCACGGGGCGGCTGACGGCGCGCAAGGCGGTCCGCAAGATCCAGCAGCGGCTGACCCGGTCGCGGCGGGCCCAGTTCGGTGCGTCGACCATGTCCGGCCTCGTCCTGGCGCACTGGCGGCAGGCCCCGGGCACGGTGGAGGCGCTGCGGTCGGCGCCGATGCTGCGTCAGCAGTGGGTGGACGGCCTGCTCAAGGGCGAGCACACCGCCGAGCCGACGACGATGGCGTTCCTCATCAACGTGGTCGCGGCGAGCACCACCGCGCCGCGCTGACGCTCCGCCGGGCAGCGCTTGATCGCGTTGTTTCACGGAAACAGCCCCCTCCCGATGACTCGGAGGGGGCTGTTTCCGTGAAACAACGCGATCAAGGCCGGGGAGGAGCGCTACCCCAACCCGCCGTGCACCGTGTGTCTGATCTTCCTGTCCGGGTGGGTCAGCCGCCACAGCGCACCGGTCATGCCGGTGAGCAGGGCAAACGTCGTGCTGAACGTGGTGAAGCCGAACGAGTCGAAGGTCGCACCGGCGAGCATCGCGATGACCTGCACGGCGACGAAGCAGAGCGCGAGGTGCTTGCCCTCGGGGGTCGTCGACCGGCGGTAGATGAAGATCGCCAGCACGATCGCGGTGATGTGCAGCAGGGCCAGCGCGAAGAGGCCGACGTAGCCGCCGCTGACGAGCTGCCCGAGCCACTGGTTGTCCAGGATGATGTAGAGCTTCGGAATGAAGGTGCCATAGCCGCGGCCGAACCAGGGCGCCTCGCGGACATAGGAGAAGACGATGTCGTAGTCGCTGGTGCGGCCCTCGATGCTCGGGTCGTCGGACATGTTGGAGAAGAGTCCGAGCAGGGTGCCGATGAAGCCCGGCCGGACGAGCGCCATGCCCGCGATCATCCCGAGCGAGACGACGCCGATGTTGAAGCGGGTGCGGTTGGGCCAGAACGGGAAGAGGATCACCGCAGCCGCCAGGGCCGCGAGCATGCCGGAGCGGGACAGGGTGATCGGCACCGCCGACGCCATCAGGAGCGATGCGGCTCCGGCGGCCTGCCGCAGCGGCCGGGTCTTGCCGAAGCGCACCAGGTGGATGCCGAGCGGCAGCAGCATCGCCATGACGACGGAGAACTCGATGTAGTGCGTCGCGGTGCTCGCGACCCGGTAGAAACCGCTGCGCGCCTCCAGACCCTCGAGCTCGGCGATGAGCTGCAGGCCGGGGAACTTCATGTACTGCGTGACATCGAAATTCAGGGCGAACTGCAGGTTGCCGATGAGGCCCATCAGGCCGCCGCACCAGACCAGCATGCGGACGAGGTCCTCGAAGCGGACCATCGTCGCGATGCCGTCCGCCGCCGCGAGCACCACTCCCAGGAAGATCATCCACAGGATGAGCTCGCGGTCCGCGCCGCTCGACTCCAGCGGTGGCAACCCGCGCATCCCGCCCGCGACATAGGAGGCGAGCAGCGATAGCACGAAGATGAGCGAGACCCAGCGCATCGGTTGGTGGCCCCGGACGGTGAGCCCGGGGTGCACCCGGGCCACCACCCAGATCGCCATCAGCAGCATGCCGAGCACCAGCGCCGGGCGGCCGAAGTTGGACATCTGGGGCACGATGAGCCGCGACGGCAGCAGCATCAGCAGGATGATCAGCAGATTCAGGACCGATGCCACATCGATGACGTGGCGGCGCATCCGCGACGCGTACGTCCCCTCGGACACCTCGCTCGGATCGAAGTCCGCATAGGCGCCGATGCCGGTCGCGGTCATTTCTTCTGCTTGTCCTTGCCGCCCGCCACCGGTGCCGACGGGCCGAGGCCGGCACTGACGATGGGCATGATGATCGTCGAGTCGTCCTGCTGCGGCGGCGGGATCAGACCGATCGTCGTCTGGTCGGACGAGCCGTCAGCACCCATGTACTTCACGTTGATCGACGGCGGCGGCTTCTCCTCCGACGACCGCGACTGGACCGGCGCGGCAGCGGCGGCCTTCGCCGTCTTCACCCCGCCACCGGCGAGCGAGATCGCCCGCTGCTGGGCGTGGGTCGGCACCGCGAGGCCCGGGTTGCGGCGGCGGTGCAGGCTGTCGTAGCCGATGGCGGCGGTGGCGCTGATGATGAGGCCGATGCCGAAGACGGCGATGAGCGTGCGCTTCATCTTGCCGGTCTCGGTCGTGATGCTGTCGCCGTTGTCGAAGGCGATGGTCGTGACCTCTTCGCCCGACTGCAGCCGGTACTGCGCCTGGCGGGACTTCACGTCGGCGGCGATGATGTCCATGATGTAACGGGTGGTGAGCTGTGCCTGCTCCTTGGTGGGAGCGGTGGTCTTGATGGTGATGACCGATCCGAAGCGCAGGTCGGTGTCGGCCTCCCACTCGCCGACGTAACCGTCGTCGGCGACCTGGTCGTGCACCGCCTTGTTGCGCAGACGCACGATCGCGGCGTCCGTGAGCGAGCTGGTGGTCCATGGATTGACTTTGCGGGTGGTGCCGCCGCCGGTCGTCGGGTCCACGACCACGCTCGGATCGAGCAGGCTCAGATTGCCCGTCGCCGTGTAGTCGGGCTTGATGCTCACCGCGATGTAGGCCATCGCGCCGAAGGTAAGCAGCAGCAGCGGCACGGTGACCAACCACCGCCGAGCCACAACCTTGGCGATCTCCCAGATATCCATGTTCGTCTCGTCCTCGGTTCCGGGGGGCAACAGATCTGGCACCTGCGAGTCAGGGCGCCGAGGCGTCCGTCCGCGTGCGACGCCCAGAGTATCGCCACAGAGTACCGCCATGCATGATCAATTACTCTAGGCCGGACAGCCAGCATCCCGGCCTCCTGTGACGGATTGTCGACTCTGCCATCGTGCCTGTTGGCTGATTGGATACCGTGCCTGCCTGAGCAGGGCGGAGGCGCCCGATCGAGGCTCGTTCGCTGGAGGTGTGATGGCCGACTGTCGGCTGTGCGGGACCACGTTGACGGAGACTTTCGTCGACCTTGGCATGTCGCCGTTGTGTGAAAGCTTCCTTCGGGGGGATCAATTGGACGACCGGGAGTCGTTCTACCCGTTGAATGTCCGGATCTGCCACGAGTGCCTGCTGGTTCAGCTGCCCGCCTACGTGCCCGGCGAGGAGATCTTCTCCGATTACGCCTACTTCTCCTCCTACTCCACGTCGTGGGTCGCGCACGCCGGCCGGTACGCCAGCACCATGATCGACAAGCTCGGCCTGGGCGCTGAGAGCCTTGTCACAGAGGTGGCGAGCAACGACGGTTACCTGCTCCAGCACTTCGTCGCGGCCGGCGTACCGGTGCTGGGCGTCGAGCCCGCCGGCAACGTCGCCGAGGTGGCCCGCGGCAAGGGCATCCGCACCGAGGTCGAGTTCCTCGGTGCCGAGACCGGTGCCGCGCTCGCCGCCAAGCACGGCCGGGCCGACCTGGTCGCGGGCAACAACGTCTACGCACACATCCCGGACCTGATCGGGTTCTCGCAGGGCCTCGCCAACCTGGTCAAGCCGGAGGGCCTGGTCACGCTGGAGTTCCCGCACCTGCTGCGGCTGATCGAGCGCAACCAGTTCGACACGATCTACCACGAGCACTACCACTACCTGTCGCTGCTGACGGCCCAGCGCGCGCTCGCCACGGCCGGCCTGACGGTGGTGGACGTCGAGGAGCTGAGCACGCACGGCGGTTCGCTGCGGGTGCACGCGCGCCACACCGGCGACGGCCACAGCCCGAGCGCCGCGGTCAAGGAGGTCCTGGCCGCCGAGGCCGAGGCCGGGCTGCACACGGTCGAGGGCCACCGGGGCTTCGCCGAGTCGGTCTTCCGGATCAAGCAGGACCTCGTGGAGTTTCTCCTCACAGCGCGGGCCGAGGGCAAGACCGTCGTCGGCTATGGTGCACCTGGCAAGGGAAACACCCTGCTCAACCACTGTGGCATCCGGTCGGACCTGCTCAGCTACACGGTCGACCGGTCGCCGCACAAGCACGACATGTTCCTGCCCGGCACCCACATCCCGATCTACGCGCCGGAGCGCATCGCGGAGACCAGGCCGGATTACGTGCTGATCCTGCCGTGGAACCTCCGCGAGGAGCTGACGGCGCAGCTCGCCTACGTCGGCGAGTGGGGCGGCCGGCTGGTCTTCCCGATCCCGAGCCTTGAGGTGGTCTCACCGTGAAGGTAGTCCTGTTCTGCGGCGGTTTCGGCCTGCGCATGCGGGAGGGCCAGGGCAGCGCGCCGAAGCCGATGTCGATGATCGGCGACCGCCCGCTGCTCTGGCACATCATGCGTTACTACGCCTTTTACGGACATACCGAATTCATCCTGTGCCTCGGGTACGGCGCCGCCGCCGTCAAGGACTACTTCCTGCACTACGACGAGACGCTGAGCAACGACTTCACCCTCACCTCGGGCGGACGCGACCTGCTGCTGCACTCGACGGACATCACCGAATGGAAGATCACCTTCATCGACACCGGTCTGCGCGCCACCATCGGCGAGCGGCTGTCGAAGGTGCGCCCCTACATCGGTGACGACGAGATCTTCCTCGCCAACTACGCCGACACGCTCACCGACGTGCACCTGCCCGACCTGATCTCCCGATTCCGGGCCTCCGACGCGACCGCGAGCATGCTCGCCGTACCGGTGGCCTCCACGCACCACGTGGTGGAGTTCGGCGACGACGGCATCGTGACCGAGGTGCGCGAGCTGCGCGACGCCAACAAGTGGGAGAACGGCGGCTACTTCGTCATGCGCCCGGGCATCTTCGACGCCCTGCGCGACGGCGAGGACATGGTGCCGCACGCCTTCACCCGCCTCGCCGACAAGGGCCAGCTGATGGCGCAGCGGCACGAGGGCTTCTGGCGGGCCGCCGACACCTTCAAGGACCGTGCCGAACTGGAGGAGATGTTCCATACCGGACATTCCCCCTGGATGGTGTGGGACGCACAGCGGGGCGGCAGCACTCACCGCAACGCCGGTCCGCAGGGGTAGGCGTGCGCTCACTCGCCCTCCCCGGCATCCGCAACCTGGTCGCGATCGGCGCGCACCCCGACGACATCGAGATCGCCGTCGGCGGCACGCTGCTCACCCTCGCCAAGACCAATCCGGGGGTACGCGTGACCTACGCGCTCGCCACCGGATCACCGGACCGGGTCGCCGAGGCACACTCGGCGGCCAGGGCGTTCCTGCCTGGTGCGGAGCTCACCTTCGTCCAGCACGAGCTGCCCGACAGCCGCCTGCCGGCGCACTGGAACGCGGTGAAGGAGTTCCTCGGCGAGGTCGTCTCGGTGGCGGGCGAGCCCGACCTGGTCCTCTGCCCGGCCCGGCACGACGCCCACCAGGACCACCGGCTCCTCGCCGAGCTGGTGCCGACGTCGTTCCGGGACGCGCTGGCCCTGCACTACGAGATCCCCAAGTGGGACGGCGACCTCGGCCGCCCGCATCTGTATGTCGCCCTCGACAACGAGGTGGCCCGGCATAAGGTCGCCCTGCTGCACGAGCACTTCCCGTCGCAGAAGGCCCGGGACTGGTGGGACGACGAGGTCTTCCTGGGGCTGGCGAGGCTGCGCGGCATGGAGTGCCGCTCCCGTTACGCCGAGGCCTTCTGGACCACGAAGGCCCGCCTGTCGTTCTGACCCAAGATCGCCGCAACTCTTCAAGAGTTGTTGCTTCAGGCCGCCAGGCCTTAAGCACAACTCTTGAAGAGTTGCGGCGATCTTGGCTATTTGCGGGTCATCACTTCCAGGACGCGGCGGCCGGTGCTGCGGCCGAGCTTGGACCAGTTGCGCAGGGCCCAGACGTTGAGGGCCTTGCGGCAGTCCCGCTTCTGCGCCTCGGTGATCGGCGCCCGCTCGATGGAGGCCCGCAGCTCCTTGGCGTAGTGCAGCACGAAGGCGCGGGAGCCGTTGGGGGTCAGGTAGGCGTTGACGGCGGAGTTGTCCTTGCGCCCCATCGCCCGGGTCGCGCGGTCGAGGTGCTGCCGGATGAAGTAGAGCCGCTCCTGGTCACGCAGCATCGGCCCGGTCAGCGCGAGCTCGGCGCAGTAGAGCCGGTCACCCGTCCAGAATTTCGGCATCAATCCGGTCTGCAGCATCGCCGATCGTCGGGTGACACCGAAGGTGAACTGGCAGAAGTGCCCCCAACCGGCAAAGTCGGCGAACCTGACGGCCGGATCCGGATCGTCCGAACGCACATTCTCGTCGACACCGTCGATCGGCTGGTCGTCACCGTCGATGAGCTGCACCTGCGACATGGCGCAGACCGCGTCCGGACGCGCGTCGAGCATCGCCACCATCCGGGCGAAGAAGCGCGGGTCGAACATGTCGTCCGAGGCCAGCCAGGCGAAGTACGGCGCGGTGGTGTGGTGGAAGACGTAGTTGAAGTTGGGGATCGCACCCATGTTCTCGGCGTGCTGGATCACGCGGATGCGCGGATCCTCCTTCGCCGCAGCCTTCGCCACCTCGAACGTGTCATCGGTGGAGGCGTTGTCCGCGATCAGCACCTCGATGTCCGCGTACTCCTGGTCGCGCAGGCAGGCCAGCGTGCGCTCCAGATAAGCCGCCCGGTTGTAGACCGGCATCCCGATGGCGAGGGTCGCCATGGCTCCTCCTGGTGTAGCTGATGGCGTGTCCGCGGGCGGCCCCGCGAGCCCGCGCCGACGCTGTGTCGACGACACGCTACAGCCCGGAACGAAGGGGGTACCCAGCGCGAACGTACCGGGTGGGTGTCGCGATGGCGACAGTAGCGAGGTCGGCGCCCGCACTATTGTCGCAGGGTGATCGTGGGAGGAATACGTGACCTGGTGCGCAATGCGGGCCTCGCAAGAGACCTGCGATCGCGTCGCCCGCCGCGGATCGAGATCGTCGGCGAGCCGGACGCGGCGCCGACGGTCTACTACGTGTGCCCGGATCGCGCGCACCACTCCGGCGGCGTGCGCACGATCTACCGCCACGTCGACATCCTCAACGGGATCGGGATCACGGCCGCGGTGCTGCACACCAAGCGGGGTTTCCACTGCGATTGGTTCGTCAACGACACCGTCGTGACCTCCTTCCCGGAGGCGACCTTCGGGCCGAACGACATCCTCGTCATCCCCGAGTGGTACGGACCGGCCCTCGACGCCTTCCCCCCTGAGCTGCGGAAAGTCATCTTCAACCAGGGCGCCTATCACACCTTCGACCACACCCCCTTCGCCGCCAGCGAGGCCGGCGCCCCCTATGCCGGGATCGCCAACATCGTCGCCCTGCTCGCCGTCTCGGCGGACAGCGAGGCGCTGCTGCAGCACACGTTCCCGGAGATCCCGGTGCACCGGGCCCGCAACGTCGTGGAGAGCCACCTCTTCCATCCGCCGCTGACCCCGGCCGGGAAGCGGATCGCCTACACCGTCCGGCGCCGCCCCGCCGAGCGCGAGCAGCTCCTGCACACGCTGCGTGCTCGCGGTGTGCTCGCGGGCTGGGAGCTCGTGCCGATCGAGGGCTTCACCGAGGCGCAAGCGGCCGAGGCGCTGCGCTCCTGCTCGCTCTTCTTCAGCTTCGCCGAGCGTGAGGGCTTCGGTCTGCCACCCGCCGAGGCGATGGCGAGCGGCTGCTACGTGATCGGCTACACCGGCATGGGCGGCCGGGAGCTCTTCGACCCGTCGTTCTGCGCGCCCATCGACGACGGCGACCTGCTCGCGTTCGCCGTCACGGCCGAGGACGCGATGCTGCGGCACGTGCGCGATCCGGAGGCGATCGCCAAAGCGGGCCGGCTCGCGTCGGAGCGGGTGCTGGCCCGTTATACGGCCCGGGGTCTGGAACAGGACCTGACTGCCTTCTACCGACCCTTGCTCGGCAAGGCCTGAGGAGACGACTGCACATGCCCGTCGAGACCGTGTCACCGCCGCCGCCCGGCCGCCCGGGAAGAACGCGGCGGCAGACCATCATGCTGCGGCGCTGGATCATCGTCACCGTCAGCGTCGTCGCCGTCGTCGCCGGTGGATTCCTGGTGACCAAGAGCGTGCTCGCCGAACCGGTGGCGCACAAGACCACCGAGACCGAGGGCCCGACGCCGTCCGTCGACGCGACCGCACCCTCCTCGGCCGGCGCGACGAGCAGCGCAGCTGCGTCCCCGTCGGCCGAGCCGACCGGCCTCTCCTCGACCAAGGTTCCGGTGACGTCGTCACCGCCGCCGAAGTCGACCCTGCCCGGCTGGCCCGGCCCCGACAACACCGGCGTGCCGAAGGGCACCGTGCTCAAGCCCTCCGGCTCGATCCTGGTGACCAAGGACAACACGGTCATCGATTCGCTGGACGTACGCGGGTGCATCCAGATCGAGGCGCGCAACGTCACGATCAAGCGCAGCCGGATCGTCGGGTCCTGCGCCCGCGGCACGATCGGCACGCCGCTCAACAAGAAGTACCCGCGTGACAACGTCGTGATCGAGGACACCGAGGTCGACGGCAACCGGAAGTCCTTCGACTTCCCCGTCATCGCCTACGACGGCTTCACCTGCCGCCGCTGCAACGTGCACGGCGGCGGTACGGGAGCCCGGCTCGGCGACCGCGTGCTCATCATCGACTCCTACATCCACGACTCCAACACCGGCGAGGGCAGCCACAACGCCGCGGTCGCGGGTCACGGCGACTACGACGTGCAGCTGATCCACAACTGGCTGGAGTGCCACAGCATCGGCTACTGCTCCTCCTCGGTGTCGTTCTACTCCGAGGGGTTGCCGGTCCACGACGTGCTGGTCGAGGGCAACCACTTCTCCGGCGGCGCCTACTGCCTCTACGCCGGTGCGACGGAGAAGTCCGCGATCAACATCAAGGTCCGCAACAACACCTTCGGCACCGACTTCCAGCCGCAGTGCGGTGCCTACGGGCCCGCCGCGCACTGGGAGTACAACTCCGGCAACGAGTGGTCCGGCAACAAGTTCAGCAACGGGAAGGCTGTGCCCGCGCCGTGACCGCGATCGAGGAGAGCACGCCCGCTGCCGCCGCCACCGTCGAACGTGGCGGCGGCAGGCTCTCCCGCACCCTGGCCTGGTCCTACGTCTACACCGCCGGTGGTTACCTGATCACCGCGCTGCTCCAGCTCGGCCTCGCCGCCGTGCTCACGCCCCGCCAGTTCGGCGTGATGACGCTGGCGATGCTGTGGGTGACGCTCGCGCTCGTGCTGCTCGAACACGGCCCGACCATGGCCGTCATCCAGCACAACGACATCACCGAGGACCACCTCGACGCGGCGTTCTGGAGCACCGTCGGCGGTGCCGTCGTCTTCACGCTCCTCTTCATCGCGATCACGCCGCTCTGGGCCGCCGCCAACGGCCTGCCCGAGATGATCCCGGTCTGTCTCGCGCTCGCCCCGGTGATCCTGCTCTCGGCGATCAACGTCATCCCCGACGCCGTACTCAACCGCAAGCTCGCCATGAAGACGATCGCGGTGCGCGTACTCGCCGCGGGGTTGGCCGGAGGCCTGGCGGGACTCGGCGCCGCACTGGCCGGCGCGGGCGTGTGGGCCCTCGTGACCCAGCAGCTCGTCACCCCGGTCGTGGCGGCCTTCCTGCTCTGGCGGATCACGCCGTGGCGCCCCCGGCGGCCGCGCTGGGCGGTGTTGAAACCGGCGCTGATCGACATCCGGACCACGTCGCTGCAGACCATCTCGGGCTCGATCGGCAACTTCATCGCCACCCGCTCCGACGCGATCATCATGGGCCAGTTCCTCGGCCCGACCGCGATCGGCCAGTACCGCTTCGCGCAGCGCTTCTCCCAGATGGCGCTCGACATCTCCGCCCGCGGCCTGCAGCAGGTCTCCCTGCCCGAGCTCGCCCGGCACAACGCCGACAACCGGCTGCTCGCGGCCAACCTGCGCCGCCTGGTCCACCTCGGCATGCTCTTCAGCACGCCGGTGCTGGCGATCCTCGCCGCGAGCGCGGAATCCTTCGCCAACTTCATCGGGCCGCAGTGGGCCGACGCCACGACGCCGCTGCGCATCCTCTGCGCCTTCTTCGCCATCAGCGTCATCGGCAACCTGCTCGCGCCCGGCCTGCAGGCCGCGCAGCGTCCCGGCCTGCCCGCGCTCTTCACCTGGATCGCCGCCGGGCTCAATCTCGCGGGCATGCTGCTCGCGGTGTGGCTCACCCGCGACGACGCCGGCATCACCCGGCTCGTCGCGATCGCCGTCGCGGCCTTCCTCGGCGAGTTCGCCATCACGGTGGCGATGATCTGGGTGACCTACCGCCGGGTGCTGCGGGTGCCGGTGCGCACGCTGCTGGTGCCGCTGATCCCGGTCGTGCTCGTTGGCGGCATCACCTACGGTGTCGGCTACGCCTTCGAGGAGCTGCTGCCGGGCGGGATCAACAGCTTCCTCCGCCTGGTCATCGTCGGCTCGGCCGCCGCGGTCACCGCCGGCACCGCGCTGGTCCTGCTCGACTCGGTGGTACGCCAGAAGGTGGTCACGGTGATCACCAACCGGCGAGCCAGGTCTTCCGGTCCCGCCACACCACCCGCCACATGACCGCGTGACCGGTGACCGCCGACCCCAGGGCGCGGACACCGACACCGAAGCTCAGCAGGCCTCGCGCCACCGCACCCCGGGCACCGGGCCAGCGCAGGTGGAAGACGGTCGCCTTGCCCCGCATCAGCAGCGCCAGCTTGCCCGCGCTCGTCGATGAGGCGCCGCCCACGTGCACGACCTTCGCCTCGGGCACGAGCGACACCCGCTCGCCCAGGTCGGCGGCGCGCATGCAGAGGTCGATGTCCTCGCCGTACATGAAGTAGGTCGGGGTGAACCCGCCCAGCTTCGTGAAGAGCGCCCGTTCGACCAGGAGCACGCAGCCCGAGGCGGCCGGGACCGTGGTGGCCCGGGTCCGGTCGAGTCCGGGCAGCTCATCGGGGTTGAACAGGCGCGATCGCCGGAACGCCGTGGAGAGGCCGGTGGCGAAGCAGACCAGCCCCCAGATCGTCGGCATCGCGAAGACCGAGCGGCCGTCGTCGGTGCCGTCGGCGTGCAGGGTGCGACCGGCGAGGATCCGCCCGCCCCGGTCGAGGGCGTGCGAGACGAAGGCCTCCAGCAGGTCGCCGACGGGCTCGGCGTCCGGATTGAGCATCAGGATCCAGTCACCGGCGGCCCGCTGCGCACCGGCGTTGATCGCGCGGGCGAAGCCGACATTCTCCGGCAGGCGCACGACATCGGCCGAGGGGAAGTCCGCCTCGACCCGGTCGGCTGAGCCGTCCTGGGAGGCGTTGTCGACCACGATCAGCTCGTGGCTGATCGAGCTGTTCTTCAGCCCGCTCAGGCTGGCGCCGATCAGGTCGGCACTGTTGTAGGAGACGACGATCACGGAGACCATCGGGTTCATGCGGAGACACTCCTCGAATCGTCGCGCCCCCACGCGATCTCGGATTTACGGCCGGCTTGCCATGCGGCATAGAGCGTGACCCCCGCGTACCAGACACCGGCCGGTAGCAGCCACGGCCGCTGCGCGACGACATCGCGCAGCCAGGACCAGCGGTCGGACTGCCGGACCCCGGTCGCCGCACCGCGCAGCGCGGAGTTGCCCGCGCGCACCCGGATCAAGCGCCGGACCAGGTCGTTCAGCTTCGCCGGGGCCTCCACCGAGGCGACGGCGTCGGCGACGGCGACCCGCTCGTCCTGGCTCACGACCGAGTCGAGGAAGAGGTCGTCGGCGATCGCCTCGGGGAACTCGTCGAACCTCGCCCGCGCGGCCTCGGCGAGCACGATCGCGCCCCGGCCGTAGAGCCCGTCGCGGACCGCGGGCAGTCTGCCGTGAATGGCGTAGTAAGCGCGGACGGTCCAGGGGCGGCCGCGGAGCACCAGCTCGCGGCGCGGCACGGCGGCGAGCGCGCCCGCCTCGATCGCGGCGACGAGGGCGTCGATGGCGCCGGGTGACAGCTCGATGTCGGCGTCCAGGTAGATCCGCGGGAAGGACTTCGCCACCGCGTCACCGGCGCGCAACGCACCCGATTTGCCCGGTTGTGCTAGCTCGATCACGTTCACGCCGACGTGACCACGCGCGATCTCGGCCGTGTTGTCGGTGCAGCCGTTGGGGATGACGATCACCTCGGCGTCGCCGGGCAGCCGCCGCAGGCACCGGTCGATCACGGCCGCCTCGTTATGGGCGGGAATCACGACGCTTGTCACGGCACGAGTTTGCCTGCCCCACGCAGGGGACACACCACCGGCCTGTGTCACATCCCCGACATCGGTGGTCAGCCGAACAGCCATTGCCGCAGGTGGAGCCGATGAGGGAGGGTCGCTGAGTGACTTATCGTCCGCACATAGTCATAATCGTCGTCAATCTCCCGGTCGAGCGTGACCGGCGGGTGATCCGCGAATGCCTCGCCCTTGAACAGGCCGGATACCGGGTTTCGGTGATCTGCCCATCGGGTGAGGAGAAGCTGAAGCACCTTCCCGGCTCCCGGGACACGGCGATCCGATCCTTCCGCCAGCCGTTCGGCGGCCAGGGGGTCATCTCGTTCGCGGTCGAGTTCATCTGGGCCTTCCTCGCCGTCTCGTGGCGGCTGATGGGCCTCGTGCTGCGCCAGCGGGTCCGCGCGGTGCAGGCCTGCAACCCGCCGGACGTCTTCTGGCCGCTCGCCCTGCTGATGCGGGCGCTGCGCAAGCCGTTCGTCTTCGATCACCACGACCTGAGCCCCGAGCTCTACGAGATCAAGACCGACCAGCCCAAGGGCCTGGTCAGCTGGCTGCTGCGGGTCAACGAGAAGCTCTCGATGCGCTGCGCCTCGTGGGTGGTCTCGACCAACGAGTCCTATCGCCAGATCGCGATCGAGCGCGGCGGCTGCCGGCCCGACCGGGTGACCGTCGTGCGCAACGGCCCGTCCGCCACGGAGGTCACCGGCTCGGCGACGGCCCCCGTCGGGCCCCGCAAGCGCATCGTCTATCTCGGCGTCATCAACGAGCAGGACCGGGTCGACATCGCGGTCAACGCCGCCGCCCGGCTCGCCGAGATGCGCGGCCGGGAGGGCTGGGAGCTCGTCATCGCCGGGGACGGCGAGTGCCTGCCCGCCCTGCGCTCGATGGTGAGCGACGGCAAGCTCGACGACGTGGTCAGCTTCACCGGCTGGCTCGGCGGCGCCGAGGTCGACGCGCTGCTCGCGAGCGCGACGATCGGCATCCAGCCCGACCCGCGGACCCGGATGGCGGAGCTCTCCACCATGGCGAAGACGGTGGAGTATGTCGCCCGTGGCGTTCCGGTCGTCGCGACCGACCTGCTGGAGACGGTCCGGATCACCGAGGGTGCCGCGCGCTATGTGACGAGCGCCTCTCCGGACGAGTTCGCCAAGGCTCTCGATGAGATGCTCGATGACGAGCGGGCCCTGCTCTCGATGCGCGAGGCCGGTCTGCGGCTCTTCGCCGCCGATCTCGCCTGGGAGCATCAGGCCCGTAAATACATCAGCGTCTGGCAGCGTCTTGCGCCGGTGTCGCGGACGATTCCGCAGCCCCGGGCCGATGTGTCGTTGACAGGACAGAATCCTCCGGTCAACGAGCCGATCAACTAGCATCGCGCCGTTCGAACGTCAGCAGCTCTAGGGAGATCTCCGTGCGCGTCCTCGTCACCGGCCACCAGGGCTACCTGGGGAGCATTCTCAGCGGAATGCTCACCGAAGCCGGCCACCAGCCGGTCGGATTGGACGTCGGCTGGTTCGACGACTGCCTCCTGGGCCCCGCCCCGGCGGAGATCGAGACGATCAAGGTCGACCTGCGCGACGTGACGACCGAGACCGTGGCCGACGCCCGGGTCGACGCCGTGATGCACCTCGCCGCGCTCTGCAACGACCCGCTCGGCAACCTCAACCCCGGCCTGACCTACGACATCAACCACCGGTCGTCGGTCGCCCTCGCCGCCGCGGCGAAGGCCGCCGGGGTCTCGCGCTTCCTCTTCTCCAGCTCGTGCTCCCTCTACGGCGCCGGTGCCGACGACACCCCGCTGACCGAGTCGGCCGACTTCCTGCCGGTCACCCCCTACGGCGAATCCAAGATCCTCGCCGAGCAGGGCATCGCCGAGCTCGCCGACGACGACTTCTCGCCGACCTACCTGCGCAACGCCACGGCCTACGGCTTCTCGCCCCGGCTGCGCGGCGACATCGTCGTCAACGACCTCGTCGGCCACGCCCTGCTCACCGGCGAGGTCCGGCTGATGAGCGACGGCTCGGCCTGGCGCCCGCTGATCCACGCCGAGGACATCTGCGCCGCCTTCATCGCGCTGCTCGGCGCCGACCGCGACCGGGTACACAACCGGGCCTTCAACGTCGCGCAGACGGCGGAAAACTACAAGATCCGTGATGTCGCGACCGCCGTGCAGGAGATCGTCGGCGGAGAGCTGACCTTCGCCCCCGGCAGCGGCACCGACCTGCGCAACTACCGGGTCTCCGGCGACCTCATCGCCGACGTGGTCCCCGAGTTCAAGCCGCAGTGGACCGTGCCGAAGGGCATCGAGCAGCTCGCCGAGGCATACCAGCGGCACGGGCTCACCTTCGCCAACCTCACCGGCACCAACCACCAGCGCCTCAAGCGCATCTCGTCGCTGCACGCCGACGGCAAGCTCGACAGCAACCTGCGGTGGACGGCGTGACCGAGCGCGGCGAGGGCGCCTCGCAGGGCACTCCAGAGACGCAGCACATCTGTGACGCCTGCGGCGCGGGCCCGCTGACGGTCTTCGCGGACCTCGGGGACTTCCCGGTCCGCTGCGGGGCCCACTGGGCCGATCCCGCCGAGGCCGCCGAGAGCGGCAGCGGGAGTGTCGTCCTCGCCTACTGCGACCAGTGCGGATTCGTCCGCAACGTGGCGTTCGAGTGGGACAAGGTCATCTACGACACGACCGTCGACACGAACCTGCACCACTCGCCCGCGTTCCAGGCGTTCTCGGAGGCGTTCATCGCCAAGTTCGCCGAGCGGCACGACCTCGCGGGCAAGCACATCGTGGAGCTCGCCTGCATGCAGGGCGACTTCCTGCGCAGCCTCTGCAAGGCGACCGGCGCGACGGGCGACGGCTACGACGCCATGTACGCCGGGGTCGAAGGCCCCGACGGCTCCGGCGCCTCCTTCCACCAGACCCTGCCCCCGGGCGGCGCGGACCTGCCGGTCTATGACTTCGTGGTGAGCCGGCACTGGCTGGAGCACGTCGTCGACCCGCTCGGCTTCCTCGTCGACCTGCGGGAAAATGCGGGCGGTCGGGAGGTGCACGGGTTCATCGAGATCCCCGACGCGGCCTACGACATGTCCACGGCAGGCTGGGAGATCATCTATCCGCACGTCTCCTACTTCGACGGCTACTCCATGCTGCGGCTCATCGAGCGGGCCGGCTGGCGGGTCGAGGAGACCGAGACGATCTTTCATGGCGTACTCAGATATGCCGAGATCTCCATCAACCGGCCGGAGGAGGCGCCGCGGCTCGGCACCGCTCCCCTGCCGGGCCTCGCCGACCGCGACCGGCAGCTCGCCGCGATCGCCGGCTTCGCGCAGCGCCACCACGCCGAGCGCGAGCTCTGGGCGGGCCGCCTCGCGGAGTGGGCCGACGCGGGCCGCAAGCCGGTCCTGTGGGGCGCGGGGTCGCGGGGCGTGCAGTTCCTCACCCTCGCCGACGCCGAGCACCGGCTCGCGGGCGTCGTCGACGTGAGCCCGCGCAAGTGGGGCCGCTACCTGCCCGTCACCGCCCACCGGGTGGACGCGCCGGAGTCGCTCGCGGCGCTCAAGCCCGAGGTCGTCATCATCACCAACCCGGCCTACCGCACGGAGATCGCCGGGCAGCTCGCCGCACTCGGGGTCGAGGCGGAGATGGTGGTGGCCTGATGTCGGCACCCCGGGTGACCATCGGGTTCCCCGTCTTCAACGATCACCACTACCTGCCGCTCGCCTTCGATTCGCTGCGGGCGCAGGAGTTCACCGACTTCGAGGTCGTGGTCTGCGACAACGGCTCCTCGGACGGGAGCTGGGCGATCTGCGAGAAATACGCCGAGCTCGACCCGCGCTGGCGCATCGAGCGCAACCCGGTCAACGTCGGCATCAACGGCAACTTCAACAAGATCCTCGGCCTGGCCCGCGGCGAGTTCTTCCGGCTCGCGGCCCACGACGACCTGATGGCGCCCACGCTGATCGGCCGCAGCGTCGAGGCGCTCGACGCGCACCCCGAGGCGGTGCTCGCCTACCCCGGCACCGTCGTCATCGACGGTGACGGCAACGAGACGACCTACTGGGACGGCGACATCGACCTCACCGACCCGAGCCCGACCAGGCGACTGGTCACGATCGCCGGTCGCTGGCGCCTCGCCAACGAGGTGATGGGAATGGTGCGAACGGAGGTGCTGCGGCGCACCGACCCCCGCTCGCCCTACCTCTCCTCGGACATCGCCACGATGATCGAGCTGGTGGCCCGGGGCCCGTTCGTGCGCATCGACGAGCCGCTCTTCTTCCGCCGGATCCACGCCAAGAGCACCTTCGGCGCCGAGCGCAGCAAGGACGATGTCGCGGGCTGGCACGCCGAGACCAAGGCTCCGGCGAAGCGCAAGGAGCCGCGCGCCGGCAGCGACTACAACCGCCTGGCTCGCGGCATCGCCGGGTCACTGATAAAGGCCGAAGATCTACCCTGGTCGGTACGCATCCCCGGCATGCTCGCTTTCCAGAGCGTGTGGGCGGTCCGACGCAGCCGCATCGCGCTCGGACGCTGGCGCCGACAGCTGACCAGGACACCGATGCCGACCTCGCCCTGGGAAACCACTTCGTGACCGCGCACCCGTTCCGCTTCACCGCCAGCATGCCGGGCCTCGACGCGCCGGGGCAGTCGCAGCGTGTCTGGCGGGACAAGATCCGCCGCATCGAGCATCTCGGCTTCAGCTCGGTCTCCGTCTCCGATCACCTCGTCGGCGGCTGGTCGATGGATCCGATCGTCGCGATGACGGTCGCGGCGGAGGCGACCACGGAGCTCCGGGTGCTCTCGGCGGTCTTCTGCAACGACCTGCGCCACCCGGTGCTGCTGCATCGCTCCATGGCCAACCTGGACGCCTTCTCGGGCGGCCGGGTCGAGATCGGCCTCGGCGCGGGCTGGCTGCGCGACGACAACGACGCGATCGGCATCCCCTTCGACGGCGCGGGTGTGCGGATCGACCGGCTCGCCGAGGCGGCCGAGATCATGCGGCTGCTCTTCGGGCCGGATCCGGTCTCCTACCAGGGCAAGCATTACCAGCTCAGCGCCGTGGACGGGCTGCCCAAGCCGGTCGGCACCGCACCACCGATCCTGATCGGCGGCGGCGGGCGCAAGGTGCTGGAGCTGGCCGGGCAGCATGCCGACATCATCGGCATCAACCCGCGCCTCTCCCCTGACGCGGATCCGCTCGCCGCGGTGGCGGAGATGAGCCCGGCCAACATCGAGACGAAGATCGGCTGGACCAGGGCGGCTGCCGTGGCGGCAGGCCGGGACGACACCCGGCTGGAGT
Organism: Allocatelliglobosispora scoriae; assembly: GCF_014204945.1. NCBI lineage: Bacteria > Bacillati > Actinomycetota > Actinomycetes > Micromonosporales > Micromonosporaceae > Allocatelliglobosispora > Allocatelliglobosispora scoriae. The sequence continues at coordinate 76,596 of NZ_JACHMN010000003.1, read as the reverse complement.
TCATGCTCCGGATGTTCGACGTCCGCGTACGCCACCAGGGCACCGAGCACCGCTCCACCTCCAGCCACGCGCAGAAGGCCTCCCCCGAGGTGCTGGCGACCTCGGTGGCGGTGCTGCACGGCGATGTCGAGGAGTGCGTGGACACGCTGCTGGAGCGGCGCGAGCGCTTCGGTCTCAGCTACATCCACCTCGGCGGCAACCTCGACGCGGCGGCCCCCATCGTCGCCCGCCTCGCCGGCCGCTGACCAGCGTCTCCGCGCGTCTCGCCCCTGGCCGCCCCGCCCCGTGCCGTGCCACGTTTTGCAGCAAAGCGTGGCCTTGTCGCTCGGGAAAGCCACGCTTTGCTGCAAAACGTGGCAGGGGTGGCGTGTGGCTTACCTGGTGGCCGCGGAGACGGTCTGGACGGCGGCGTCTTCGACAACGGTCCGCTCGAACGACAGGTCCCTCGTCCAGGCGACCGCCAGCAGGAGCGTCAGGCCCGCCACGGGCAGCCACGTTCCCACCTCACGGATCCCCGCGCCCTTGGGCACTCGCAGATCACCGCTCGGATTGGTGAGAGCCACGAGCGCCACGATGAGCAGCATCGAGACGGCGATCTCGACGGTTCCCGAGTAGGCCGCCGCCGTCGAGGTCACGGCGAGAAGCACCATCGCATGACCTGCTGCGACTGCGGCGAGGAGCCAGCGGGGGCTCGTCACTCGCGCTGCGGCGAGCACCACGATCACCAGCACCGCGACAGCGGCCACGGTCACCGGCAGCGCCTCGGCGATCCAGCGGGCCTGGACCGACCGCTCGAAACCGGGGATCAAGCTCGACGGAGCATCATCCCTGTCGGCGAGTCGCTGCCAGGCGGTGCCTGCCAGGAGCAGGGACGCGGCGGCATAGCCACTCGCATCCCGACGCAGGAGCAGCCGTAGCAGCAGCAGCGGCAGCAGCACCCAGGCCATGTCGAGGCAGAACGCGGCGAGGCCGACGACGATCGGAGCGATGATCCGGCCGATCCGGCTCGGCGGCATCCACAGGATCGCCCAGAACGCGGCATAGAGCAGCTGCCACCCCAGCACCGCCGGGATGCCGTACCACCGGTCTTGGGCCAGCGGCATCATCAGCAGTGGGACGCTGACGAGCAGTCGCTGCAGGGTCCGGGGCAGCACTCCGGCGCTGGCGGCGTAGACGACGAGGACCAACGCGGCGGTGAAGACACCCGAGAGCAGGACGAACGTGCCGTCGACCCAGGTCGGGGGCGCCTGCAGCGCGAGCTCCGCCACGAATCGGGAGAGCAGGTCGGAGCCGCCGGCGAGGGGATGCCGGACACCGTCGGCGATGGAGCGGCGCCGGGCGTCGTCGAGGACGATCACGTCCCCGGTCGACAGCAGCACCGACCAGCCGTCGCGACCGATGCGTAAAAGGCTGATCAGGGCGGCGAGCACTAGCGTGAGCGAGACGACCAGCGGTGTCACTCTCCCGGCCGGATTGATCCGGAACAGCGAGGCCGCGCTACGTGCTGGTCCGGCCACGGCCATCTCCCCTGTTCTCCGCGAATCTGCGCAGAGAATATGGATGGGCATGACCGCCCGGAGTCATCCTGTCGTATGAATTACTCCCGGCCGGTGGCCAATTAATGCGATGGAAACGTCAATCGGCTAGCGGTTCGAAGGCTGCCACGGTGCGGTCGGCGTAGGCGCTGGCGTCGCCCTGGCCCATGACCCCGTCGTACTCGTCCGGCAGCGGGGTGGGGACCTCCGGTGCGACCCGCCGGACGATCTCGTCCAGCACCTTCTCCGCCTGGCCGACCCAGAGGTGCTTGGCACCGGGGAAACCGATCACCTCGGCCTGCGGGATCGCGGCGAACCGCTCGGCCGCCTCGGCGGGGCGCAGGTAGTCGTCGAACTCGGGGACCAGCGCGGTCAGCGGCCGTCCGAACTCCGCCCAGCGGGCCAGGTCCTCCTCGGTCGCCGACCGCAGCGGCGGCGAGAGCAGCACCGCACCGGCGACCGACGGGTCCGCACCGTAGCGCAGCACCAGATCCGTGCCGAAGGACCAGCCGAGCAGCCACAGGTTGGCGAGGTTGGCGAACTCGGCCCACTCCAGGGCCGCAGCGACGTCGAAACGCTCGGCGACTCCCCCGTCGAAGCTGCCGCCGCTCGTGCCGCGCACGCTCGACGTGCCCCGGGTGTTGAAGCGCAGCACACCCAGCCCGGCCAGCTCCGGCAGGCGCCAGGCGGCCTTGCGGAAGACGTGGCTGTCCATCATGCCGCCATGGGTGGGCAGCGGGTGCAGGCAGATGATCGTCGCGGTCGGCTCCCGCTCGGCCGGGAGGGCCAGCTCGCCGACGAGGGTGACGCCGTCGGCCGTGAGGAGTTCGATCTCCTCGCGGCGGGCGGGCAGGATCGAGTTGGACCTGATCGGTGCGCTCACCGGCCGATCCTACGCGTCGGATTGCGCCGCCCCCGAGCCTGCCAGCAGCCCGTATGCCAGTGACGTCGATCACTGGCATCGCCGCGACCGTCGGCGGGCCAGGCGACGACGTGTGGAACGCCCACCCGGATCTCCTGATCGCAGCCGGGGCATCGATAGATCTTGACGGCTGCGTCGACGCTCACGTGGCGAACGGACCACTCGCCATCGGAGTCGGCGTGCACGAACTCGACGCCGCCGCGGGCCCGGTTCTCGTCCAGGCCCTTATCGTCGCGGCGCCGGCTGTTTCGACGCGGGCTCACCGGCACCAGCGTACCGGCGCGCCCTCGACCACTCCTCCACCGTCCCTCGACCGCCCCAATATTCGCGTTGATCAAGGGAAGACTCGCCGCATATCGGGCACCCCCGATGGTGAGTCTTCCCTTGATCAACGCGAATATTGGGGCGTTACCGCGTTAGCGGTGGGTGTGGTCCCGGAAGCCTCTGCCCGACTTGCGGCCCAGGTAACCCGCCGTTACCAGGTGCTCCAGCAACGGGGCCGGGGAGAAGCCCGGCTCGCGGAGTTCCAGGTAGAGCTCGCGCTGGATCGCCAACGAGACATCCAGGCCGACCACGTCGAGAAGCTCGAAGGGACCCATGGGGTAGCCGCAGCCCAGCTTCATGGCGTAGTCGATGTCGTCCGCCGTGGAGTAGGACGCCTCCAGCATCTTCACCGCGTCGTTCAGGTACGGGAACAGCAGCGCGTTGACGATGAAGCCGGACCGGTCGGCGCAGGTGACGGCGTGCTTGCCGAGGCGGCGTACCACATCGAGGGCTGTTGCTGTTGTTGTTGAACTGGTCCGGATGGTGTTGACGACCTCGACGAGCTTCATCACCGGTGCCGGATTGAAGAAGTGCAGGCCGATGACATCGGCGGGGCGCTGGGTCGCCATGGCGCACTCGACGACCGGCAGGCTGGAGGTCGTGGTGGCGAGGACGACGCCGGGCTTGCAGATCTCGTCGAGGCTGGCGAAGAGGGCCTTCTTGACGCTGAGCTCCTCGACCACCGCCTCGACCACGAGGTCCACGTCGGCGAGGTGCTCCAGGTTGGTGGACCAGGTGACCCGGCCCAGTGCGGTGTCGCGCTCGGCCTCGGTGAGCCGCCCGCGTACGACGCTCTTGTTGAGCGAGACCTTGTAGTCCTCGCAGAGCTTCGCCGACTTCTCGCCGCCCCGGGTGATCGAGGTGACCTCGAACCCGGCCTTGGCGAAGACCTCGATGATGCCGATCGCCATCGTGCCGGAGCCGACGACGCCGACCGAGCCGACCGCCTTGGCACCGGGGATCGAGTCGCTCGCGATCGGGGTCTGCTCGTCGGCGACAACGACGGGACCGCCCGGCTTCTCATAGCTGTAGAAGCCCCGGCCCGACTTGCGGCCCAGCAGTCCGGCCGTGACCATCTGCTTGAGCAGCGGCGCCGGTGCGTGGCGGCGATCGCGCCCGCCGCGGCGGTACATCGTGTCGAGGATCTCGTACGCCGTGTCGAGCCCGATGAGGTCCATCAGCGCGAGCGGCCCCATCGGCAGCCCGCAGCCCAGGCGCATCGCGGCGTCGATGTCCTCGCGGGTGGCGAAGTGCGCCTCCAGCATCGAGACGGCGTTGTTGAGATAGCCGAAGAGCAGGGCGTTGGCGATGAAACCGGCCCGGTCGTTGATCGTGACGTCGACCTTGCCGAGCCGGGCGCAGAGGGCCTCGACGTCGGCGACCACGTCGTCGGCGGTGACCACGGTCTTGATCACCTCGACCAGCTTCATCACCGGGGCGGGGTTGAAGAAGTGCACGCCGATGACCTGGTGCGGGCGGTGGGTCGCGACGGAGATCTCGGTGACGCTCAGCGACGAGGTGTTGGTGGCGAGGATCGCGTCGGGCTTGCAGACCCGGTCCAGCTCGGCGAAGATCTTCTGCTTCAGGTCGAGATGCTCGGGGACCGCCTCGATGACGAAGTCGACATCGTGCAGCGCACCGAGCCCGACCTGGAAGTCGACCCGGGCGACGAGCGCGTCCCGGTCGGCCGGGTCGAGCTTGCCCTTGGCGACGGCCCGGTCGGTGGAGCCGGCCAGATTGGCCCGCCCCCGCTCCAGCGCGGCCTCGCTGATCTCAACGGCGACGACGCTGATCCCATTACGCGCGAACACCTCGACGATGCCCGCCCCCATGGTCCCCAGCCCGACCACGCCCACGGTATTGATCTCACGCGCCACCACAGCCTCCTCGCTGCCCAGTAAGTCGCCCTAAATCGCGTTGATCAAGGGAAGACTCGCCATCTCAGGTGCCCGATATGCGGCGAGTCTTCCCTTGATCAACGCGAATATAGCGGCGCGACGCCGGCCTAACGACCGTTCAGAGGAGTCTGCCATACGGGTGGGTAACCGCCGAGGGAGTGACTTCGGCGGAGCTGCATAAGCGCAGCTCCGCCGTTGTCACGGTGACAAAATTCTCACGCGCCGGGGGTGAAGGTGATCCCCCGGCCCGATGCGAGGATCGCCTCGCGGAAGGCGTACTGGAGTGCCACGGTGCCGGCGCCGTTCTCGATGCCGACCGTCGCCGTCGAGCCCTGCTCCAGGGGGACCGTCGCGTCGATGTTGGCGTACGCGAAGGTGATCACCCCGTTCTCGCCGAGCAGCACCTCGAAGTCGACCCGCCTGGTCTGGTCGGTGAAGAACTTCGCGTTGCGCCACTCGATGACGAACTGCCGGTTCGGTGCCGTCCCGATCGTCTGCGTCCGCACCGACGCCGACCCGTCCACGATGAGGTCCACCCAGAACGGGTAGAGGCTCAGGTTGGGGCGGTTGGGTGCGGCAGCCGACGGGATCGCCGAGTGGTCCCACGACGAGCCGTTGGGGGCCTGGAAGGAGACGACACCGTTGGTGTCGACCCAGACCTTGTTGTAGCTGCCGCCGTAGAACGGCACCGAGAACGGGATGTTCGCCGTGTTGGCGCTGTCGTCACCCGCGAGCGCGAGCACGGTGCTCGCCGGGACGAAGGTGAACGGCCCCTCGACGCAGGTGTAGCCGGCACCACCGGCCGCCGAGACGAGCGCCAGGTTGACCGTGCTGTTGGCGTTGCTCGCCACCGTCACCGGTGCGCTGGCGCCCAGACCGGCACACCGTCCACCGGCCGAGCTCGCCGAGACCGTGTAGGTCCCGACCGGCACCGAGGCGAAGGAGTAGGTGCCGTTGGCCGCCGTCGTCGTGGTGAGCGCGGTGCCGACGAGCTGCACCGCGGCACCGGCGACCGGCGTACCCGCGTTGGTCACCGTGCCGCTGACCGAACCCGGCGCGGGCGGCGGCGGGGGCGGCGGGGGCGGGGTCGCGCCGGGCGGGGTGAAGACGACGCCGCGCCCGCTCGTCAGCTTCGGCTGGTTGAGCGAATACTGCACGGCGACCGTTCCCGCGCCGTTCTCGATGCCGATCGTCGAGGTCGAGCCGCGCTCCATCGGCACCGCCGGGTCGATTCCGGTGTAGCCGTAGGTGATCACACCGTTCTCGGCGAGCACCACCTCGAAGCTGACCCGGGCCGCCGCGTCGTCGAAGAACCGGACGTTGCGGAACTCGACGGTGAAGGTCCGGTTCGGTGCGGTCCCGGCCGAGGAGGTGTAGATCCCCGCCGACGAGTCGACGATCAGGTCCTGCCACAGCGGGTAGAGCGCCAGGTTGGGCCGGTTCGGCGTCGCCGCCGACGGGATCGCCGAGTTGTCATAGGCCGAGTCGGTGAACGCCTGGAACGACAGCGCGCCGTTGGTGTCGACCCAGATCCGGCTGTAGTTGCCGCCGTAGAACGGCATGCTGAAGGGCAGGTCGAGCCAGTGGTAGTTGTCGTCGCCGTTGAGGAACCACAGCGTCGAGGCCGGGGTCCAGGTGAACGCCGACTCGGTGCAGACATAGCCGAACGAGTCCGAGCACGCCGGTGGCGTACCCGAATAGGTTGCCGTGTAGCTCGCGGCATTGGTCGGCGCGGTGATGACGTGGGTCTGCGCCCCGGCGTCGGACCAGGAGCCGAAGCTGTAGCCGGTCGAGCCCAGAACCTGCGGGGTGGGCGCGCTCACCGTGTTGGCCGAGCCCCTGATGACGGTACGCGTGAAGGGCGCCACCTGCGTCGTCGAACCCACCGTCAGCTGCAGCCCCGGCGGGGTGCTGTTGAACGTCAGGTCCACGGTGTTCGGGTCCAGCCGCCGCACCACCGTGCTCGTCAACCCCTGCGCGTCCGTGGCGACGAGCTCCAGCTCCAGATAGGACGGATACTCGTGATCCGGCGCGACGAACGAGCCGCTCGCCACCCCGGTGAAGGTCTGCATGTTGTGGTTGTGGCAGTTGCCGACGCTCGCGCAGTGCTGGATGCGCAGGTTCCAGGTGAGCGCCGACGCGGGCAGCGTGCCCTGCTGCGGATCGGTGGCGTGCCCGGTGAAGCTGACGACGTTGCCGACCGACCAGGTCAGTCCGACCGCGGGCGTGTCAACGAAGGCCGTGGGAGCGTCGTTGCCGACACTGATCGAGACGGTCGACGACCCGACCACTCCCAGCGTGTCCGTGACGGTCAGCCGCGCCGTATAGGTCCCGGCGGTCGTGTAGATGAAGCTCGTCGCCGCCGTGGTCGCGTCGGTGCTCCCGTTGTCGGTGAAGTCCCACGCGTAGGTGAGGCGGCCCGCGTCGGCCGGGTCCGGGTCGGTGGAGCCCGCACCGTTGAAGGTGACCGTCAGCGGTGTCGCGCCGTTCGTCGGCACGGCGCTGATCACCGAGGTCGGCGGCTGGTTGCCCGGGAAGTAGCGGATCCGCCGCACCGTGCCGCCGTTGTAGTCGACGTAGTAGAGCTCGCTGCCGGGGCCGACCGCGAGGTCCACCGGGCGGGCCGCCGCGAGGGCGAAGCGCTCGATGTTCGACGGGGACGGCAGGCCGCCTGCGGTGGTCGGCTTCATCGCCCAGATGCACTGGCGGGTGCTGTCGGTGAAGAAGAGCGCACCGGCGTACTGCGCCGGGTAGGTGCCGCCGCTGCCCGGGTAGAAGGTCAGGCCCGCGATGGCGTCGCCACCGGCCGCGCACGCCTCACCCGGGACGATGTCGGAGTTGTGATCGTATGCGTAGTAGGGCGCCGTCGTCGATCCCTCGGTGTAGAGCGACTCGCAGAGGTTGAGGTTGGCGTTGTCGTAGCTGCCCATCCGGTTGACGCCCTCGTAGCAGGGCCAGCCGAAGTTGGTGACCGCCGCCGTCGGGTTGACGACGCGGTTCACCTCCTCCCAGGTGTTCCAGCCGACATCGCCGATCCACAGCTCGTTGGTGCCGGGCCGGATCGTGAAGCGGTAGGGGTTGCGCAGTCCGTGCGCGACGATCCGGCGAGCGTTGAGGTCGGCCGAGGCGATCAGCGGGTTGCCCGGCGCGGCGAGGCCGGTGGCCGGGTCGAGCCGCAGCACGGCACCGTTGAGCGCGGTCGGATCGCCGGTGGAGCGCACGTCCTGCGAACGCAGCGCGCCGCCCTCCGCCGTCGGCGGGGTGAGCGCCGTGCCGCCGGGTGCGTCGTTGCAGGGGTTGGCCGGGCTGCCGAACTGGCCGTAGTCGGTGGCGCTGAAGCTGGCACCGTCACCGGCGCTCAGGTAGAGCATGCCGTCCTGGCCGAACTTCAGGTCGCCGATGGAGTGGCTGGGGAACTGCTGGCACCAGTCGTTGATGAGCACCTGCTCGGTGCCGGTCATCACGTTGCCGGCCGCCTGCAGGCGGGACAGGCGCGCGCTGACGACGCAGTTGCCGCCGTTCTCCCCGCCGGACGCGCCCGAGCAGGCGTCGTTCATCACCGGGCCGCCGCCGAGCGGGGCCTTGTAGGCGTAGGTGACGTAGACATACGGGCTGGTCGGGAAGTTGGGCGGCAGGGCGAGGCCGAGCAGGCCCCGGTCCCAGTGGCCCTGCACGTCGCCGGAGAGGTCCGCGAAGAGCGTCGGCGTGGTGTCGGCGAGGTCGTCGAAGACCTTGATCGTGCCGCGCTGCTCCACGACGAAGATCCGGCCGTCGGGGGCGAACTCGACGTTGGTGGGGTTCGTCAGTCCACTGAAGACGATCTGCTCCTGGAACCCGGCGGGGAGGGTGACCGCTGCGGCCGGTGCCGCCTGTATCGGCACCAACGCACTCGCTACCAACGCGCCGACCAGGGCTATTCGCCATTTTTGAGGGGTTTTTGCCATCACTGTCCTCCCAGGGCGCGGGCAGGCGTTCCCGCGCGACAAGCACTGAATTCCGGCGTCGCGGGGCTGGCGCGCCCAGCCGGGTGGTTCACGCTAACGAGGGACAGATGTGGCCATCTGGAAACGTCTGCAAGCCGACAGCGGTTCTATCCGTCCGGCCGGGCCGACCACTGGACCGCGATGATAAGAGCGCCCGCCGACGTGGCGGGCGCTCTTCAATCCGTGCTGTCAGAAGACGATTAGTTGATGCCCAGCCTGGCGGGGATCCGGCCACGCAGCCCCGGCTGCACTGCGGAGCCCGGACTCCATGCCGTCGTCCGCCGCCCCTGGGTGGAGCTGTATGTGGCCACATAGGACTTCATCGCCGTTGCCGGTGCGGTGATGACCGACGTCCGCTCCATGCCGTTGGACCACCGCACGAAGGTCAGTTCGAGCAGGCGCCGCGAGGTGATGTAGGTATACGAACCGGGCGCGCTGACCGTGAGCTGGGAACCCTGGATGAAGGTACGCATGAACGGCGCGACCTGGGTCACCCCCGCGACCGTGAGCGGTATGCCGGATCGCGAGCTGACGAAGGTCATCGTGACGGTCTTCGGGAACAGGCGCCGCTTGACGATGCTGTGGTTGCCGGATGCGTCCACCGCGTCCAGGACTATCTCCAGATAGGACGGGTAGGCATGATCGGGTGCCGCCTCCAGCGTGACGCTGGCGGCACGCGGCCAGGTCCCCTCCTCCGCCTCGCCGTCGGCACGGCTGTGGACGAGCGTGTGCGTATGGCACTCCTCGATCGTCACGCAGTGCTCCAGGTTGAGCTCCCAGGACAGCGACGTTCCCGGCAGGTTCCCGACGACGCCCTGATCGACGGCGTGACCGGTGAAGGTGATCGGCTGTCCCACCGCCCAGGTGAATCCGGGCGCTGGACTGTCGATGTAGGCCGTGGGCAGATCGTTGCCGACATGGATCGCGACGGTCTCCGCGTCGGTCACCTGGAGCGTGTCGGTCACCGTCAGCTTCGCCGTGTAGTTCCCGGTCGCCGTGTAGGTGTAACGCGCGGTCGGCGTGGTGGCGTCAACGGTGCCGTTGCTGTCAAAGTCCCAGGCGTACTTCAGGCCGCCCGCGTCGGCCGGATCGATGTCGGTGGACCGAGTGGCGTCGAAGTCGACGACGAGCGGCGCACCGCCGCTGGTGATGGAGGCGTTGAGCACGGCCTCCGGCGGCGCGTTGTGCTCGAAGTAGCGGTAGCGGCGGATCGCCCCGCCGAAGTAGTCGGCGATGTACAGCTCGCCGTCCGGACCGAAATTGAGGTCGGTCGCGAAGATGCCGGTGGTGAAGAGCTCGACGTTGCCCGGGGACGGCAGACCCCCGGCCGTGTCCGGCAGCATGGCGAAGATGCAGCTCCGCGCATAGTCGGCGAAGAAGAGCGCGCCCTTGTACTGGACGGGGTAGCTGCCGCCGGTCTTCGGCGCGAAGGCGAGACCGGAGATCGAGTCACCACCGACGCGGCACTTCGCGTCAGACCCGTCGATGTCCTGATTGTGGTTGTAGGTGTAGTAGGGCCGCAGCGGGTTGCCCACGTCATAGAGCGTCCGGCAGATGCCCAGGTCGGCGTTGGCGAAGCCGTAGTTGACGTCGTTGCCCTCGTAGCACGGCCAGCCGAAGTTGCCGGGCGAGGCGGTCGGATCGGGAATCCGGTTGATCTCCTCCCACGTGGCGTAGCCGACATCGCCCACCCAGAGTTCGCTGGTGCCGGGACGGAAGGTGAAGTGGTAGGGGTTGCGGAACCCATACGCGATGATGCGCTTGGCATTGGCGTCACCGGTGGTGACCGGGTTGCCCGGCGCTGCCGGTGCACCGGGCACCGGGTTGAGCCGGAGCACCGCTCCGTCGAGCGTCGTCGGGTCACCGGGGGTCATCATGTCCTGCGACCGCAGCGAGCCGCCCTCGTTGACCGGGTCGCCACACGGGTTGACCGGGCCGCCGGGGGTGAGCTGGCCCCAGTCGCTGCCGGTGAAGCTGCCGCCCTCGCCCGCGGAGACGTAGAGGTAGCCGTCCGGCCCGAACTTCAGGTCGCCGATGGAGTGGCTGGGGAACTGGGTGCACCAGTCGTTGATCAGCACTTCCTGCGCGCCGACCATCACGTTCGTCGCCGGGTTGATCTTCAGGCGGGAAAGCCGCGCGCTCACGGTGCACTTGCCGGCCGACGGGGTGAGACCGGTACAGAGGTCGTCACGGACCGGGCCGCCGCCGAGCGGCACGCCGTAGGTATAGGCCACATAGATGTAGGGGTCGGCCGGGAAGTTCGGCGCTATCGCGAGGCCGGTCATTCCACGGTCCCACTGGTCGTGTGTGTCGGACCGCAGGTCGGCGACGATCGTCGGCGTCGCATCGGCGAGGTTGTCGAACTCCTTGACGAGTCCGGCCTTCTCCGTGACGAAGATCCGGGAGTCACCGGCGGCCGGCGCGAACTCGAAGTTCGTCGGCTTGGTGAGACCCTGGAAGACGATCTGCTCCTGAAAGCGCGGCTGCTCCGGTGCGGCGTCCGCGGTCGCGGTCTGCAGCGGGCACAGCACTCCGAGCCCCAGAATCGCCACGAGCAGAGTCCGGCCAATCCGCCGACGTGCAGATTGTCCTGAGTACACCATTTCGCCCCTCGCACATGCTTTGGTACTTCCCCACCAACCCGAACCATTTGAATCGCCCCAAAGCCATACCGGTACCGGCCGACCGGACAACATCTGTCGCAATCGACGCGTAGCGGGTGTGAGGTCGGGCACCATGACGATATGAGCGCCTCACAGCCGTCGGCCTTCCATAGTGAAACTTCCTCGACTTACACTTCGGCCGTGACCCAACTCTCCAGTAACCGAGCAGACGTGCCCGGCGCGAGCAGCATCGAAGCCGGTGTGCTCGTCTCCACGAACCCGGCGACGGGGGCCGAGGTGGCCCGGTTCCCCGTGTCCTCCGCCGCCGACGTCACCAGCGCGGTGGCGCGTGGACGGGTCGCCGCGGCGTGGTGGGCCAGGCTGCCGTGGCAGGAGCGGCGCAGCCGGCTGCTGCGTTTCCGCAGCCTGCTGGCGCGACGCATCCATGAGCTCGCCGCGGTGATGACCGAGGAGGGCGGCAAGCCCTCGATGGACTCGGTGCTGGAGGTCATGGTCACCATCGACCACATCGCCTGGGCGGCGAAGCACTCCCACAAGGTGCTGGGATCCCGCCGGGTCAGCGGGTCGTTGTTGCAGCCGGAGTATTCGGGGCGGCTCGAATACCAGCCCTACGGCGTGATCGGCGTCATCGGACCGTGGAACTACCCGGTCTTCACGCCGATGGGATCCATCGCTTACGCCCTCGCCGCCGGGAACGCGGTCGTCTTCAAGCCGAGCGAATACACCCCGGCCGTCGGGCAGTGGTTCGTCAACGCCTTCGCGGAGATCGTGCCGGAGCAGCCAGTCCTGCAGATCGTGCACGGCATGGGCGATGTCGGCGCCGCGCTCTGCCGCGCCGGGATCGACAAGCTCGCCTTCACCGGCTCCACCGCGACCGGCAAGAAGGTCATGGCGGCCTGCGCCGAGAGCCTCACGCCGGTGCTGGTCGAGTGCGGCGGCAAGGACGCGATGATCATCGACGCGGACGCCGACATCGAGGCGGCCGCCGACGCCGCGCTCTGGGGCGCGATGACCAACGCCGGGCAGTCCTGCGTCGGCATCGAGCGCGTCTACGCCCACGCCAAGGTCTACGACCTGTTCCTGGCGAAGCTCGTCGCCAAGGCGGAGAAGCTGACGGTCGGCACCGACCCGGGCAGCGACATCGGCCCCATCACGATGCCCGGCCAGCGCGACATCATCAAGCGCCACATCGACGACGCCCTCGCCAGCGGCGGCCGGGCCGTCCTCGGTGGACCGGACTCGGCCCGGGGCTCGTTCGTCAAGCCGACGATCCTCGTCGACGTGCCGGAGACCTCCGCCGCGGTCTGCGAGGAGACCTTCGGCCCGACGATCACCGTCGCCAAGGTGGCGAGCATGGACGAGGCGATCACGCTCGCCAACGCCACCGCCTACGGTCTCGCGGGCAGCGTCTTCAGCAAGCGGAACGGCGCGCGGATCGCTCGGGAGCTGCGCTCGGGCATGGTCTCGATCAACTCCACCTTCGCCTTCGCGGTGCTGCCGTCGCTGCCCTTCGGCGGTGTCGGGCAGTCCGGCTTCGGCCGGATCCACGGTGCGGACGGGCTCCGCGAGTTCGCCCGGGCGAAATCCACCGCGAAACGCCGACTGCCGAGTCTCGTTCCGCTCATCACTTTCGACCACACACCACGTAGCGTTGCCCTTGGCGTACGCATAGTAAAGCTCTTGCACGGCCGTTCACGTTGACCCATTGACATACGTGCGCTGGGCCGACAACGCTCGTCCTGCAAGTCCACATGCAGGAGGGGCGAATGAGGATCAGAGCACGTAGGGCAAGGGTGTGCACGGTCGCGCTCATCGGCGCGATCGCACTCGTAGTGCCGGGGCAGATCCCGGCGTCGGCCGAACCCAAGGCGACCCCGGCGAACCCGGCGAGCGCTACGGCCGACCGGCTGTCCGTCTACGTCGGAGAGGTCACGTCCGAGCAGCTCGCGGAGTTCCGCAAGCTCGGACTCGACCACGAGGACGTCAACAGCAGCCGGGTCGTCAACGGCAAGGTGGCGGTGGAGGCGGTCCTCAGCGGGCGCGAGGCCGCGAAGCTGGCGTCACGCGGGCTCAAGCTGACCGAAAAGGTCGTCAACACGAAGCGGTCGCTCGCCGCCGCCGAGGGCGTGTTCCGCACCTACAGCGCGCCCGGCGGCATCCGGGACGAGCTCTCGGCGGCTGCCGCGGCGCACCCGGGCATCGCCAAGCTGGAGACGATCGGCACGACGATCCAGGGCAAGCCGATCCGCGCGCTGAAGGTCACGAAGAACGCGCGGTACACCCCCGACGGCACGCGGCCGGCCGTGCTCTACATGGGCGGCCAGCACGCCCGTGAGTGGATCACGCCCGAGATGACGCGGCGGCTGATGCACCGCTTCCTCGACGGTTACGGCACCGACGCGGAGCTCACTCAGCTCGTCAACACCCGGGAGCTGTGGTTCGTGCCGGTCGCCAACCCGGACGGCTACGACTTCACCTTCACCGACGGCAACCGGCTGTGGCGCAAGAACCTGCGCGACAACGACGGCGACGGCACGATCGTCCCCGGCGACGGCGTCGACCCGAACCGCAACTACGCCTACAAGTGGGGATATGACGAGGAGGGCTCGTCGGCGGACCCGGCGAACGAGACCTTCCGCGGCCGCGGCCCCAACTCCGAGCCGGAGACGAAGGCGATCGACGCGCTCGGCAAGCGCATCCGCTTCGAATACATGATCAATTACCACTCCGCCGCCGAGCTGCTGCTCTACGGCGTGGGCTGGCAGGTCAGCACCCCGAGCCCGGACGATGTCATCAACATCGCGCTCGCCGGCGACGACACCGTCTCGGCCATCCCGGGCTACGACCCCGACCTCTCCGCCGAGCTCTACACCACCAACGGCGACACCGACAGCCACCTCGGCGCGAAATACGGCACCCTCGGCTTCACCCCCGAGATGTCGACCTGCACCACCGTCTCCAACCTGTTCCCCGACGACGAATGGCTCGCCGAGGACTGCCAGAGCGACTTCAACTTCCCCGACGACGAGGCCCTGATCCAGGCGGAGTTCCTCAAGAACATCCCGTTCGCGCTCTCGCTCGCCAAGTCGGCGGCGACGCCGGACAGCCCGATCTCGGCGCTCGGCCGCACCACGCCGGACTTCGTCGTCGACGCGTTCGACACGTCTTACGGCAAGGAGCAGCTCGTCGCCACGGACGCGCGCAAGTCGCTCCGCGCGAAGACCGTGCACTGGAAGGTCAACGGCGGCCGGACCAAGACCGCCGGTGTCAAGGAGTGGAAGGGCGGCGAGCGCTACGGCGACGACGGCACCGACTACTACGCGGAGTACCGGGGCAAGGTGACCGGGACGAAGGCCGGCGACAGCGTCGAGGTCTGGTTCAGCGGCATCTCCGTACGACCGGGGCACCGCGGGCTCGTCACCAGCGAGCACTTCACCTACCGGGTGGCAGGTGACATCGGCGGCAAGGTGCTGATCCTCGCGACCGAGGACGTGACGGGTCTCAGCCCGGCGCAGACCGGCACGAGCGCCAAGTACGCCGCGACCATCGCCGCCTCCGTCAACGCCGCCGGTTACTCCACCGACATCTACGACTTCGACACGTCGGGCCGCAAGGCACCCCACCCGCTGGGCGTGCTCTCGCACTACAAGGCCATCGTCTGGGAGACCGGCGACGACATCATCCTGCGCAACCAGGGCCAGGTCGGCGGCACCACCGCGAAGGCGGCGCTCGACACCGAGCTCGCCGTCCGCGACTATCTCAACGAGGGCGGCAAGCTCCTCGCCACGGGCCAGTACAGCCAGTACGCGCCCAGTGCCAACGGTGCCTACTTCTACAACCCGTACGCGCCGCCGGAGTGCACCACCCCCAACGCGGCACCGTGCCTGGCGGTCTTCAACGACTTCCAGCAGTACTACCTCGGTGCCTATGTCTACGTCGACGACGCGGGCACGCTCGACGACGGGAGCATCTACCCGGTCGGCGGCAAGACCGGTGCCTTCACCGGCTTCAACGGCACGCTCAACGGTGCGGGCTCGGCCGGCAACCAGGGCCACTCGGCGTCCTTCCTGACGACCTCGAGCTTCCTGGCGCCGTCGCAGTTCCCGCAGTTCCCGAGCGTTGCCGGGACGGGCTGGACCCGCCCGGGCGGTTCGCCGTTCGATCCGCACACGGGTGCCTACTACGTCTACAGCGGGCAGTCCGACGCGGCGTACAAGCGGCTGAGCAAGACGGTCGACCTCACCGCGTCCGCCACGGGCGAGCTGCGGTTCTGGTCGTCCTATGACGTGGAGGAGGACTGGGACTTCCTCGTCGTCGAGGCTCACGAGGTGGGCACCGACAACTGGACGACCCTGCCCGATGTCGGTGGCAACACGGTCACCGAGGCCGGCCAGAGCTGCGCCTCCGGCTGGTCGGACCTGCACCCGTTCATCACCCACTACCAGACGCCGGACTGCACGCCGACCGGCACGACCGGCACGTGGAACGCCCTCACCGGCTCCTCCGGCGGCTGGACCGAGCTCGCCTACGACCTGTCGGCATACGCCGGCAAGAAGGTCGAGGTCTCGATCTCCTACGTCTCCGACTGGAGCACACAGGGGCTCGGCGTCTTCATCGACGACGCGACGATCACCGCCGGTGGCACCACCTCGTTCGAGGCCGACCTCGGTGGCTGGACGGTGGCCGGTCCCCCGGCGGGCAGCGGCCCGACGGCGACCGACTTCAAGCGTACCCAGACCGCCTTCACCGAGGCGTCGACCGTGGTCACGCCCGACACGGTCTACACCGGCTTCGGCATCGAGGGCTTCAGCCCGGCGGAGCGCAACAGCTTCGTCAAGCGGTCGCTGAAGCACCTGCTCGGCTACTAAAACAAGTTCAAACACAATCAGGAGGGGTACGCCGACCGGCGTGCCCCTCCTGACGCCGTCCGGCGCGGCCCGCTGTCGCGTCCGGGACAATGTGACATCAGCTTTGATTTGAGAGCTACTCTCAAATTATGCAGACTTCCACTTCCTCGCCGCGCCGCTGGTGGGCGCTCGCAGCGCTCGCCCTCTCCGTCCTCGTCGTCGGCCTCGACGGCACCGTGCTCAACGTCGCCCTGCCGACGCTCGCCCGCGATCTCGGCGCGGGAACCGACGACCTTCAATGGATCATCGATGCCTACCTCGTGGTGCTCGCCGCCCTGATGCTGCCCGCCGGCCTCCTCGGCGATCGACTGGGCCGCAAGAAACTCCTGCTCACCGGGCTTGCCCTCTTCCTCGGTGCCTCGCTCGCGGCGGCGTTCGCGGGCGGCACCGCAGCACTGATCGCGGCTCGCGCGGCGATGGGCATCGGCGCGGCGATCATCCTGCCGGTCTCGATGGCGATCCTGCCGAGCATCTTCCCGCCCGACGAGCGGGGCCGGGCCATCGCGATCTGGACCGGCGGCACCGCCCTCGGACTACCGCTCGGCCCGATCCTCGGCGGCTGGCTGCTGGAGCACTTCTGGTGGGGCTCGGTCTTCCTGATCAACGTGCCGGTGATCGGCCTCGCGCTGGTCATGGCCACGATGCTGCTGCCCGAGTCGAAGGACCCGCAGGGCCGCCGCCTCGACCCGCTCGGCGTCGCACTCGCCGTCGCCGGGCTCGGCGGCATCGTCTTCGGCGTGATCCAGGCACCCGCCGACGGCTGGGCCGACCCGACCGTGCTCGCCACGCTCATCGGGGGCGCGCTCGCCCTCGGCGGCTTCGTCACCCTGCAGCTCCGCTCGCGGCAGCCCATGGTCGAGCTCCGCCTCTTCCGCCAGCCGATCTTCGTCTGGGGCACCGTCAGCGCGGCCTTCGTCTCGCTCACCCTCGTCGGCCTGCTCTTCGTCACCCCGCAGTACCTCCAGGTCGTGCTCGGCAACGGCGCTTTCGGCACCGGCCTGCGCCTCGTCCCGCTCATCGGCGGTCTGCTCGTCGGCGGCCTCGCCTCCGAGCGCCTGACCAAGCGGCTCGGCGTCCGGACCGTCGTCAGCGCGGGCATGCTCGTCCTCGCCGCGGGCTTCGCCCTCGGCGCCCAAACCACCACCACCGGTGGGTACGCCGAAGCAGCGCGCTGGCTCACCGTGGTCGGTCTCGGCATCGGACTGACCCTGCCGCCCATCATGGACGCCGTCCTCGCCGCCGTCCCCGAGGAGCAGGCCGGAGCCGGTTCAGGGCTGCTGCAGGCACTCCGCCAGGTCGGCGGAGCCCTCGGCGTCGCCACCCTGGGCAGCCTGCTCTCCTTCGCCTACGCCCGGGACCTCGACACCTCCGGGCTGCCCGCGCAGGCTGCGACGGCCGCCGAGGACTCGATCACCGGCGCGGTCGCCGTGGCTCAGCGCCTCGGTGATCAGGCACTGCTCTCCTCCGCGCAGGCGGCCTTCATCCACGGCATGAACGTCGTCCTGGTCGCCAGCGCGATCGGTGCGGTGCTCGGCGCGATCCTCATCGCCGTCTTCATGCCGGGCCGCCCTGCGCCCACCCCGGCGGCGAGCGAGAATGGCACGCATGAACTCAGCCGGACCCCCTGAACCGACGCCGGGACTGCGCGAGCGCAAGAAGGCGAAGACTCGGCGGACGATCCAGGAGCAGGCCCTGCGATTGTTCGCCGAGCAGGGCTACGAGGGCACCACGGTGGAGCAGATCGCCGAGGCGGCCGAGGTGTCGCCGAGCACCTTCTTCCGCTACTTCCCCACCAAGGAGGACGTCGTCCTGCGCGACGAGTACGACCCGCTCCTCGTCGAGGCGTTCCTGCGGCAGCCGCTGGATGTGCGGCCGGTCCCGGCGCTGCGGGCGGCGATGCGGGAGGTGCTGGCCGATCTCTATCCGCAGATCGGCGACGAGGTCTACCGCCGCACCAAACTGCAGATGGAGGTCCCGGCGCTGCGGGCCCGGATGATGGAGCAGCAGCTCGAAACGCTGGAGATGTTCTCGCAGGGGCTGGCCCGGCGCAGCGGGCGGGCGGCGAGCGACCTCGGTGTGCGTACCTTCGCGGGGGCTTTCGTCGGTGCGACGCTCGCGGCGATTCTCGCCTGGATGGACTCCGACGGCGCCGCGTCCCTGCCCGACCTGCTCGACGAGTGCCTCGCCCACCTGGAGGACGGGCTCGTCGGCTAAAGATCGCCCAGGCGGTCGGGGCGTCGGCGCAGGGTCAGGACCAGCAGTGCCGAGCCGATGATCACCACGGCTCCGCCGCAGAAGAGGCCGTAGATGCCGATGTCGCTGAGGCCGCCGGGCGGACCGGCGGGCGACGGGAGGTCGACGGGCTCCGAGACCGCCTCCTCCGACGGCACCGGCTCCTCGGTGGGGCTCGGCTCCGCGCTCGGGCTCTCCGACTGGCTGGGCGACGGGCTCGGCGACTCCGATGTGCTCGACGAGGCCGACGGTGACGCCACGATCTTCGCGATGCCGAAGTTGCGACCGGTCACGGGCGGGCCGCTGACCGGCACGTCCAGCTTCTCCGGCGTGGTGGCGCGATAGTCGCCCAGACGGTTGGGCGCCACGGTGAAGGTCGCCGCCTCGGTCACGAAGAACTCGTATGCGCCGTCGGCGGCCGTGTCGGTCATCGCGACGCTCGCGGCACCCTTGCGCAGGGCGATCTGCACGTTGCCCAGCCCCGGCTCGCCGCCGTCGAGGACGCCGTCCGCGTCGGTGTCGACGAACAGGCGGCCCCGGATGTGCGTACCCACCAGATAGGCCTCGCAGGACGAATCGGCCGCGCGGTTGTCGTCGTCGCCGGAGTAACGGGCCCGGTATTCGTGCACGCCCAGCTTGCCGTCCTGGTGGTCGAAGGACTGCTGGACCACCCTGTTGACGACCGGGCTGGAGCCGAGCGTCGCGGCCGGGCCGGTGCAGCCGTTGGAGCCGACCCAGCGCTGGTACTCCACCGACCCACCGGCGTTGGCCTGCACATTGTTCAGCGTGACCGAGGGCCGGATCTGCTCGGAGGTGGTGAAGGTCTGCTTCGGCAGATCCGTGCCGACCTGCGACTGCCGCTGCTGGGCGTAGTCCACGCAGGAACTCGCCGCCGGGTTGTAGTTGGTGTCGCCCGGGTAGGTCACCTTCATGCTGTGCCGGCCCAGATCACCGCTGCTGTAGTTGGGTCCGGTGATCGTGCCCCCGCCCGCGTTGGGCGTGGAGAGAGTGGACCTGCTGCCATTGCAGCCCGGCGATGCGTAACGCTCGAAGCGCAGCTGACCGGTGATCGCCGGGTTGGCGACCAGCCCGTTGAGCTTGGCGGTCGGGCGGATCTCCTCGCCGTCGGCGTACTGCGAGCGCGCCAGCGTCAGCGTGACGGTGATCGTGGTCTTCGCCTGGGCCGGAGCCCCGGCCAGCACGACCAGCATCCCCACCGCAGCGGCGACGGCGACTCTCAGCGCGATCCCAACCCTCACGGACGCACCATAGAGACACCGGTCGACCCCACGGCAGGCCCCGAACGGCCAAACCCGCGCGCCAAGATCGCCGCAACTCTTCAAGAGTTGGTGCTATCGCGAGGGCTCGGCAGTACGTGCGCGGCTTGATCGCGCTGGAAGGACTCGCGCTAGAAGAGGGTGAGCTCGTTGCGTTCCATGCCGCGCAGGCGGTCGTAGTCGACGACGACGCAGCGGATGCCCCGGTCCGCGGCGAGTACGCGAGCCTGCGGCTTGATCTCCTGCGCCACGAAGATCCCGGCGACCGGAGCCAGCAGCGTGTCCCGGTTGAGCAGCTCCAGGTACCGGGTCAGCTGCTCGACCCCGTCGATGTCACCGCGCCGCTTGACCTCGATCGCCACGTGGGCGCCCGCCTTGTCGCGGCAGAGCAGGTCGACCGGTCCGATCGCCGTCATGTATTCGCGGCGGACCAGGGAGAAGCCCTCGCCGAACGTCTCCGGCAGAGCCGCGAGCAGCTCCTGCAGGTGCGCCTCGACGCCGTCCTTGCGCAGCCCGGGATCCTGCCCCAGCTCGTGCGCGGAGTCGCTGAAGACCTCCTCCAGGGTGATCCGCAGCTCCTCGCCCGCCTTGTTGACGACGCGCCACACGCCGGGCGCTTCCTCGATCTTGCAGGGCGGCGACATCCAGTTCAGCGGCTTGTAGGAGCCGCCGTCGGAGTGCACGAGGACCGAACCGTCGGCCTTGACCATGATCAGTCGGTTAGCGGTCGGCAGGTGCGCCGCGAGCCGTCCGACGTAATCCACCGAGCATCGAGCTATCACCAAACGCACCGCGCGAGCCTATCCCCTCCTGATCCGGGCGCTCCGTCAGGCCGCACGCCACCGGAACCTGGAATCCGTTGCACTCGGCTTGCACTGCATGAGCTTGCCGGTCGAGGTGTGGCCGAACCACCAGTGCTGCGAGCAGAAGGCTCCGGCATGGACGGCAGTGCCTACGGTGTGCTCAGGCTCCGGTGTGGGGCTCGGCTTGGGCTTGGGCTTGGTGGACGGCTTCGGGGGTGTCGGGGGCTTCGGCGTCGGCTTGGCGCTCGGCTTAGTGCTCGGCGACTTCGTCGGAGCGAGAGTGGTCGGTTGCACGGCCGGTGTCGGCGAGACGGTCGGCTCGGCTGCGGCCGTCGTCACGGCCGGGGCGGGCTGAGGCAGTCCGTTCGCCGACTGCTGCGGCGACGCGCTCTTGGTGTCGCCACCACCGAGCATCGTCGCAGCACCCACGCCGCAGCAGCCGATGATGACCGCGAGCAGCGCCGCTCCGGCGATGCCGAAAATCTTGAGCGGGGTCAGTGCCTTCTTCGGCGCAGGCGGGGTCTCATAGGCGTTCATGCTGGGCGACCCTACGGATTGCGGTCGCTCTACGTAATCGACCCGGTGCCCGATGCGGTCGAAACCGAACGAACAGCCCCCTACCAGGCAACTCGCACGTCAGGCTGCCCGAATGGCGTAAGGGTGCCATGCTGTCTGAGTGCTTGAAGCGCTCACCGGTGCCGGTCTCGCCTCCGCGGCGGGACTCAATGCCTACATTCCGCTCCTCGCGATCGGTCTGCTCGCCAGGTACACCGACCTGATCGAGTTACCCAAGACGTGGAGTTGGATCTCCAACGGCTGGGTCCTGGTCATCCTCTGCGTGCTGCTCGCGATCGAGTTCGTCGCCGACAAGATCCCGGCGGTCGACTCCGTCAACGACATCGTGCAGACGGTGGTCCGGCCGACCGCCGGTGGTCTCGCCTTCGGCGCCGGGTCGAGTTCGGAGACGGTCACGGTCTCGGACCCGGCGAGCTTCTTCGAGTCCAAACAGTGGGTGCCGATCCTGATCGGCATCGTCATGGCACTCGGCGTCCACATCACCAAGGCGACCGCCCGGCCGGTGATCAACACGATGACGCTGGGCGTGGGCGCGCCGGTCGCATCGACGGTCGAGGACACGGCGAGTGCCGGGCTCTCGGTCACCGCGATCATCATCCCGATCCTGATCATCCTTTTCCTGATCGGATTCGTCTTCTTCGTCTGGTGGATGCTGCGCAGGCGGAAGCGGATGAAGTTGGCACGGCAGGCGTACGCCAACCAGTACAGATAGTTCGTGCGATTCGCGCGCGTTTTGTCCGTTTTAAAGTAATCTCCGCGATAATCGGCGGGTATCACCCCGTCAGTCTTCCGTGGAGGTGGCCGTGGCGAGTGTCGCCGAGGTCAAGGCAGCCATCGATGCCGCGATGCTGCACGTCCAGGAGAGCCAGGACGCCGTGCGCTCCGCCAACGAGAGGCTCGGCGACGCACAGCTCAGCCTCGCCGTCGCGGTGGAGGGCTCCGGTCACGAGTCTGTGACCGCGGCGCAGGCCGCCCTGGCCCAGGCCACCACCGAACTCGAGGACTGCCTCACCGCCACGCTCAGCGCGGTGGAGCAGGCTCAGAGCTATGTCGCGGCGCTGTAGGTGAGGGCATGAGTCTCGTTCAGGATCTGGCCGACCACATCCGGGTCGCCCGTGACGATCTTCCGGTGGCACAGGTGACCGCGGCTGCCGAGCGGCTGCGCTCGGCGGGTGACCTGCTCGCGTGGGTCATGCAGTCCACGAGCGACCCCGCGCGGATTCCACAGCTCAGCGGCGCCGTGGAGCGCCTGGAGAACGCCGTGGCGCTGATGCGCGGTGCTCAGGACGCGCTCGATGCGTACACGGCTGCTCTGGGCATCTCGACCGACGGCGCGCGCGAGGAGTGGACCGCCGCCCTCGTGCCGAGCGTGCCCGCGCAGAACTCGCGCAGCGACGTCGCGCAGCTCACCGACTGGTGGGCGGCGCGGGTCAGCGAGATCGCCGGTGGCGGTCCCGACACGGTGAGCCGGTCGACTCGCGCCGAGGCAGCCGCGACCAGCGCCGAGCTGCTGCGCCGCTGCACGGCTGCGGCCCTCGACGAGAACCCGGTGCGGCTGCGGCGCGAGCTCGCCGCCGCCGGCCCGGCGGTCGGCCTCGGCGTCGCCGCGATCGCGCCGCCGCTGCTCCGGCACCTGGCGGGCGAGCTCTGCGGCCACCCCGCACGGTTGGAAGATCTTGCACGGGTACGCCGAGCGGCGCTCCCGAAGATCGCCGCGCTCCTGCCCAAGCTCCCGGCAGCCGCAGCCGAGGAGGCGCTGGCCCGGGTCTGCCACGTGCAGCCCCAGCGCCGCAGCGACTCGACGCCGATCCACCCCGTGGACGCAGCCGCCGCCGCGACCGTGCTCGTCGCGGGGCTGCTCGCGGCGACCGGGCGCTCCGCGGCGGACCTCGCGAAGGTGATCGAGGCCGAGCGCGGTGCCGCACAGTCGGCCGCCACTCACCGGGCGGCGCTGCGGGTGACCGATCCGACCCGCCGCCGCTCCGCCATCGACGCGCTGGGCGAGCCGCGCGCTGTCGACCGAAGCGGTGTCTAACAGGGTCCGGCGGGGTCCCCTCGTCGCCTCCGTACGCCGGGAACTCGCCGCTGCCCGCGCTGCGGTCCGGCGCTGCCTCGACGACGGGCTGGCCCGCCAGCGGGAGGCGCACGCGCAGCTCAGTGCCGCGAAGGCCAGCTCGGCCGAGCGCTTCGCCACCCTGGCGCGCCAGCGCGACGCGGAGGTCTCCGCAGCCGCCGACCGGCTGGTACGCCAGACCGCAGCCCTGACGAAGGCCCTGCGCGAACTCGCCGCCGCAGCAGCCCCCGACGCCTGCGGAGCACCCTGGTCAACCTGGCCGTCCCTCACCGAGTCCCAAGCCGACCGAGCCGATCGAGCCGACCGCAGCGACCGAGGCGACCGGCAAGATCGCCGCAACTCTTCAAGAGTTGGTCCTATGGCACCGGGGCTGTTGCGGATCGGGGAGCTTGCCGAGGTGGGCGTACCGGCGCTGCTGCCGCTGCTCGACGCGACCCATCTCTGGCTCACCACCGACGACCGACCCCTCTCGGACGGTGTGATCGCCGGGTTGCTCCTGCGTACGCTCCGCTCCACGCCCAGCGGCCAGGTCAAACTCTGGATCTTCGATCCCGGGCAGCTCGGCGGGGCGCTCGCCGGTTTCGCGCCCCTCGCCACGAGCGGGCAGCTCACCTTCGTCGGGCCGGGCGGGCTCACCGGCATGCTCGACGGGCTGGTCGAGGAGATCCAGCGGATCAACGAGCAGGTCCTCGCCGGGGAGCACGCCGGACTCGCCGAAGCGGCTGCCGTCTCCGGGCGCCGCCCCGAACCGTGGCGGATCGCCGTCCTGCTCGGCGACGACACCGTCGAGCTCAGCACCGCGCAGCGGGCACAGCTGGACCGGATCACGCGTACCGGGGTCGCGGCCGGCGTACATATCGTGACCAGGGGAATCACGCTCGTGGAGCACCCGACGGTGCTCTCGATGACGATCGCGGCCGGACTCGGTGTGGCACCGGGGCTCACCGGGGAGCTGTCGATCGCGCTCGACCAGGCCCCGCCCGCCGAACTCGTCACCGCCGTCTGCAAGGAGCTCGCCGCCGGGCCGCCCCCGGCGACACTCGACTATCTGCTCCCCGAGGAGCTGTGGACCGAGTCCTCCGCCGAGTGCCTCCGGGCGCCGATCGGTGAGGGCACCGACGGCGAGCTCGCCGAACTCGTCCTCGGCGACGACCCGCCGCACGCGCTCATCGCCGGCCCGTCCGGCTCCGGGAAGACCAACCTGATCTACGCGTTCCTCGCCGGTCTCACCAGCCGGTACGCCCCCAGCGAGCTCGAGCTGCACCTGCTCGACTTCAAGGAGGGCGTCTCGTTCGCCCGCTTCGCACCGTCGCACCGCGACGAGACCTGGCTGCCGCATCTGCGCCTCGTCGGCATCAACGTCAACGCCGACCGCGAGTTCGGCCTGGCCCTGCTGCGCCACCTCGCCGACGAGCTGCGCCGACGGGCCGCCGCCGCCAAGAAGCACGGCGCGACGAAGCTGGCCGAGCTGCGCAGCGAGGACCCCGGCGGCCACTGGCCCCGGATCATCGCCGTGATCGACGAGTTCCAGGTGCTGCTCACCGGCCGCGACGCGGTGACGAGCGAGGCCGTCGCCCTGCTGGAGGACCTCGCCCGGCGCGGGCGCTCGCAGGGCATCCACCTCGTGCTCGCCTCCCAGGACGTCACCGGCATCGAGGCCCTTTGGGGGCGCTCCGGCCTCGTCGGGCAGTTCACCCTGCGGATCGCCCTGCCCAAGGCGCGCCGGGTACTCGCCGAGACCAACCTCGCCGCCGACCTGATCCCCCGGCACCACGCGGTGATCAACGCCGACTCCGGCTCCCCCACCGCCAACCAGATCGTCCGCCTCCCCAACTGCGGCAACCGGGTCGAGTGGCAGGAGCTGCAGCGCAGCCTCTGGCTCCAGCGCGCCGCCGATGCCGACGAGCCCCGGCTCTTCGACGGCGACGCCCGGCCCGCCTACCCGATCCTGCCCGGCGGGCCCTCGCCGCTCGCCAACCAGGGCGCGGTGGCGCTCATCGGCGAGACGATCGACGTCACCGGGCGGCCCGCGACCGTACGCCTCAACCGGGCACCCGGCCGCAACCTCGCCGTCCTCGGCAACCGCATCGACGAAGCCTGTGCCGTACTCGCGTCAGCCGGGCTCGCCCTGGCCCGCCAGCACGAGCCGGGCAGCGCCGACTTCACCATCCTCTGCCTCGACTCCGACGCCGAACACGCCGCCAAGGCGCTGCACGCGGCGCTGCCGGTCTCGGAGTTCCACGGAGTGGACAGCCTCTACCCGGCGCTGCTCGACCTCGCCGAGTCGGCCGAGAACGACCGCCCGCACTACGTCCTCGCCTACGCCCTCGATGCCGCCTCGGCACAGCTCGCCGCACGGCGGGGACCCGGCGAGCCGACCGGGCACGAGCTGCTGCGGACCGTGCTGTCCCGGGGGCCGGAACGGCGTACCCACATGCTGGCCTGGTGGCGGACGGTCGCGCGGCTGCGCGACGACCTCGGGGGGATCGGAGCGCGGCTCGATGCGATCGGCGCGTGGGTGGCGCTGGACGTGCACGGCAATGAGCTCGCGCCGCTGACGCCGCAGCCGGGCGGGCCGGTGTGGTTCCCGCGCGAGCAGCGGGCGCTCTTCTTCGACCGGGCGGTGCACCGCAGCCCGGAGATCATCATCCCCTACGAGGTGACGCTGTGACGGTCGCCGAATATCGCAGCCTCGTCGCCGACCTCGTCGCCGCCGCACGGCGCCGGGACGCGGCCGCCGCTGCGGCTGGACAGTCCTACATGGATGGTCGGGCTGCGGTGGAGCGCGATGTCGCCGCTGCGGCCGAGGCCGTCGAGGCTGCCTCGGCGGCCGTGGCCACTCGTGAGCTTGCCCTGGTCAAGGTCGATCAGCAGGCCGAGCGGGTCTGGGGAGACCTGCGGCTGCTGCGGGGTCGACGTGTGGGCGACCTGCCCGCGCCCGCGTTCTCGACCCACGGCGATGCCGATGCCGCTGAGCTGCTGCAGTCGGCGGCCAACCGGATCGTGCGGGCCAAGCGCGGTGATTCGATCCCCGGTGGGGTGCTGGTCGTGCTGCCCCTGCTCGGCGGGGTGTGCGCGACGATCGTGGCGCTGGTGGCGTCCGGGCTGTTCTGGCTGGGACTGCCGCTGGCGTGGCTGTTCTTCATCCTGGCGCCGTTCGCCGGGCTGCCGCTGGCTTCGCGTTGGGTGGACCACCGCGAGGGGACCCGCCTGGACACGGGTGCGGTGGGCCTGACGGTGCTGGGCGGAATGCTGGCGGCACTGGGCAGCGCGCTCTACTTGCGCTGAGCCGCTCACCCGCTCGCGGCGTTGGCGTTGGCGTTGTTTCCGGGAAATAGTCCCTACCTCTGCGCTGGTTAGGGCTACTTTCCGGGAAATAGCGCGATCATCCGGGTGGCCCGCGGCGAGATGCCGAGCGTGCCGCAGTTGCCCCCACATCCGCGTCGCTTGATCGGCCGGCCCGCCGCCCACAAGCGTGAAGTGATCACGTCTGGTTCGGGGAAGCAGACGTGATCACGCTGCGTGATCACGTCTGCTTCCCCGAACCAGACGTGATCAACGCGCAGCGAGGCAGCACGCGCCGCATCGCATCGCTGCCGCACCACGCACTAGGGAGATCGCGCTGTTTCCCGGAAAGTAGCCCTAACCAGCGCAGACATAGGGACTGTTTCCCGGAAACAACGCGATCAACGCCGACAGCGGGCGCGCGGCGCCGTGGTCAGGGTAGGCCGTTGGCGTGCCGGATCACCGTCACCAGGTCGTCCATGATGTCCGTCAGCGCGAAATCCTTCGGCGTGAACACCTTCGCCGCGCCCGCCGCCAGCAGCGTCACCGCGTCGTCGTCCGGGATGATCCCGCCGACCACCACCGGGATGTCCGCCCCGGCCGCCCGCAGTCCCGTGATCACCGCAGGCACCGCGCTCAGGTGCGACCCCGACAGCACGCTGAGCCCGACGATGTCCACGTCCTCCGCGACGGCGGCAGCGATGATCTGCGCAGCCGTCAGCCGGATCCCCTGATAGATGACCTCGAATCCGGCGTCCCGAGCCCGCACCGCGATCTGCTCGGCGCCGTTGGAGTGCCCGTCGAGCCCCGGCTTGCCGATCAGAATCCGCAGCCGCCCGCGTCCCAGCTCGTCGGCGGTCTGTGCGACCCGGGCCCGTACCCCCCGCAGCGATGGTGCGTCACCCGCGAGAGACGCACCCGCCAAGCCGGTCGGAGCCCTGTACTCCCCGAAGACCCCGCGCAGCGTCGACGCCCACTCGCCGGTCGTGACGCCCGCTCGCACGCACGCGATCGTGGCGTCCATCAGGTTCTCGGTCGTCGCTGCGACCCGCCGCAGCTCGGCCAGCGCCGCGTCGACCAGTGCGCTGTCCCGGGCCGAGCGCCACGCCTTGACCGCGTCGGATGCGGCGGCCTCGACGGTGGAGTCGACCTGCATGATCGCCTGCGCTCCGGCGGCGGTGAGCGGCGAGGACTCGGTCTCGGTGAAGCGGTTGACGCCGACCACGACGTCGTCGCCGGACTCGATCCGGCGCCGCTTGTCGGCGAGCGACCCGACGAGCGCGCTCTTGAGATAGCCGGACTCGACCGCCGCCACGGCGCCGCCCAGCTCGCTGATCTTGTCGAGCTCGGCCTTCGCACCATCCACGATGGAGCCGACGAGCCCTTCGACCACATGGGACCCGTCGAAGAGGTCCGGGTACTCCAGCAGGTCCGACTCGAACGCCAGCACCTGCTGCATCCGCAGGCTCCACTGCTGGTCCCAGGGGCGCGGCAGGCCGAGCGCCTCGTTCCACGCGGGCAACTGCACGGCCCGCGCGCGGGCGCCGCGCGAGAGGGTCACGCCGAGCATCTCCAGCACGATCCGCTGGATGTTGTTCTCCGGTTGCGCCTCGGTCAACCCCAACGAATTCACCTGTACGCCATAACGGAACCTTCGCTGCCGAGCGTCCGTCACGCCGTACCGATCCCGGGTGATCTCGTCCCAGAGCTGTGCGAATGCCCGCATCTTCGCCATCTCCTCGACGAAGCGCACCCCGGCGTTGACGAAGAACGAGATCCGCTGGACCACCTCGCCCATCGCGTCCGGCGCCACCTGCCCGGCGTCGCGAACGGCGTCGAGCACCGCGACGGCGGTGGCGAGCGCGAAGCCGACCTCCTGCACGGGCGTCGCGCCGGCCTCCTGCAGGTGATAGGAGCAGATGTTGACCGGGTTCCACTGCGGCGTATGCCGCACCGACCAGGCGATCATGTCGGTGGTGAGCCGCAGCGACGGTGCCGGCGCGAAGATGTAGGTCCCCCGCGACAGGTACTCCTTGATCAGGTCGTTCTGCGTCGTACCCATCAGCCTGGTCGTGTCGACGCCCTGCTCGTGCGCGACCTCGACATAGAGCGCCAGCAGCCACATCGCCGTCGCGTTGATCGTCATGGAGGTATTGGCCGCACCGAGGTCGATGCCGTCGAAGAGCGCGCGCATGTCGCCGATGTGCGAGACGGGTACGCCCACCCGCCCCACCTCGCCCGCCGCGAGCTCGTGATCGGGGTCGTAGCCCGTCTGGGTCGGCAGGTCGAAGGCGACGCTCAGCCCGGTCTGCCCCTTGCCCAGGTTGCGGCGGAAGAGCGCGTTGGTGGCCGCAGCGCTGGAGTGCCCGGCGTAGGTGCGCATCACCCAGGGACGATCGGGGTGGCCGAGCCGGAAGTCCGTCATTCCCGGATTCTAAGTGACCGTTAAGTAACCTGTCCCGGTGAAATACTTCACGACACCCCTGGTGACGCGGCCCACCCTCGCCCCGTCCACCGTATGACGCCGCCCATGACGGCATGAGGCATAGTGGCTCGCATGTCTGACGATCTCGCGATCTCCGTTGTGGGACTGCGCAAAACCTACGACGACAAGGCAGCGGTTGACGGCGTCGACCTCTCGATCCACCGAGGCGAGTGCTTCGCGCTGCTGGGCCCCAACGGGGCGGGGAAGTCCACCACCGTCGAGATTCTCGAGGGTTATCGCAAGCGCGACGCCGGCGAGGTCAGCGTCCTCGGCGTCGACCCGAGCAAGGCCGGCATGGAGTGGCGGCAGCGGGTCGGCATCGTGCTGCAGACCACCGGCGAGTTCGACGACCTCACGGTCGGCGAGGTGGTGAGCCACTTCTCGACCTTCTACACCAAGGGCGCCGATCCCGGCGAGGTGATCGAGCGGGTGGGGCTGACCGAGAAGACCAACTGGCGTACCCACAAGCTCTCCGGCGGCCAGAAGCGGCGCCTGGACGTGGCACTCGGCATCGTGGGCAATCCCGAGCTGCTCTTTCTCGACGAGCCGACGACCGGCTTCGACCCGCAGGCGCGGCGCGAGTTCTGGGACCTGATCCGCGACCTCTCCGCGATCGGGACCACGATCCTGCTCACCACCCACTACCTGGACGAGGCCGAGGCGCTCGCGAGCCGTGTCGGCGTCATCGCCAACGGCAAGATGATCGAGGTAGGCACCCCCTCCGAACTGGGCGGCCGCAACTTCGCCACGGCGAAGGTGAGCTGGCGCAACGCGCAGGGCGAGACCCGCACCACCGAGACGGATACGCCGACCGCGGTCGTGGCGTCGCTCTCGGCCTCGGACTTCGGCGGCGGCGAGGTGCCGGAGCTCACGATCCACCGGCCGACGCTCGAGGACATCTACCTGACCATGATCGGAGCCAACCAGTGAGCTCGACGTCGCTCGCCCTCCAGCGCGGCAAGCTGGAGATCAAGCAGTTCCTCCGCAGCCGCGAATCGGTCGTCTTCTCGCTCGCCTTCCCGCTGATGATGATGGTCATCTTCGGGTCGATCTTCACTTTCACGATCGACGGCACCGATGTGAAGATGACGCAGTACTTCGTCACCGGCATGATCGCCTCCGGCATCATCAGCGTGAGCTTCCAGAGCCTCGCGATCCAGATCCCGATCGAGCGGGACCGCGGCGTACTCAAGCGGCTCCAGGGCACGCCGATGCCGAAGTGGGCGTACTTCGCCGGCAAGATCTTCATGGTCGCGGCGATCGCCGTCGTGGAGATCATCCTGCTGCTCATCCTGGCGACGCTGATGTTCGACGTCGACCTGCCGCAGACCGGACAGAAGTGGTTCACCTTCGCCTGGGTGACCTTCCTCGGCCTCACCGCCTGCACGCTGCTCGGCATCGCGTTCTCGTCGGTCGCCCGCACCGGTCGCAGCGCCCCCGCCGTGGTGACCCCGGTAGCCCTGGTGCTCCAGTTCATCTCCGGCGTCTACTTCGTCTACGCGGCACTCCCCCACGTCATGCAGCAGGTCGCGGCGATCTTCCCGCTGAAGTGGATGGCACAGGGGCTGCGCTCGGTGTTCCTGCCGGAGAGCTTCGGGCAGACCGAGGTGGCCGGCTCCTACGAGCTCGGCAAGACCGCGCTGGTCCTGGGCGCGTGGTGCGTCATCGGGCTGATCCTCTGCATCACGACGTTCCGCTGGACCACCAAGCGCGACGGCTGACCTTCCAGATCCGGTCCCCTGCGGGGAAGCGGACGCAAGATCGTCGCAACTCTTGAAGAGTTGGTCCTGAAACCCAGCCTTAACACCAACTCTTCAAGAGTTGCGGCGATCTTGACCGCACGCCGCCGCGCAGCGGCACGGCCGCACGGCCGCACGGCCGCACGGCGGCGCAGCGCCACGGCCGCACAGCGGCACCTCAGTGCGGTGCTGTGCGACGAGGCTGCGGTCAGCCGACCAGGCGGCGGGCCCGGTCGAGTTCGTCGGCGAAGACCAGGACGCGTATTCGGCCGTCCAGATCCGTGGCCAGCGTCGAGCGGATGCCGCCGGTCGCCAGGTGGGTCTTCACCAGCTCGGCGTCGACCAGGTCCCGGGTCACTGCCGCCGGGCACAATAGGCCGTAATCGTCTATTTCTGCATCTTTGAGCCGAGCCACCCGCTCGCCCTGCATGGCGCGGCGCATGATCAGCACCAGCGCACCCGTCGCGAGCAGCGCGAAGAGCGGAGCAATCACTAATGCACCATCAATGAGGGGCATGGCCACAGTGTGCCACCGCCCGAACGCCCTGCGCTGACCTTCACCGAATCGGGCTACCTCCGGCCGAGCCAGCGTACTGAAGAGTCGTTAAGGTGCAGGTGAGGCTCGCGGCGACGACCGCGATATTTTCAGGAGGAACGATGACGGGACGGTTGGCGGTAGTCGGCGCGGGACTGATGGGCTCCGGCATCGCTCAAGTGGCAGCTCAGGCCGGTTGGCAGGTGACGCTCCGCGACGTCGACGACGCCGCGACGTCCCGAGGCGTGCGGGGCATCGAGGCGTCCCTCGCCAAGTTCGCGAGCAAGGGCACCATCACCCAGGAGGACGCGGCGGCCGCCCTGGCCCGCATCTCCCCCACGACCGACCTCGACGCCGTCGCGGAGGCCGACATCGTCATCGAGGCGATCTTCGAGCGTCTCGACATCAAGCAGGAGCTCTTCCGCCAGCTCGACGGCGTCTGCAAGGACGGCACGATCCTCGCCACCAACACCAGCGCCATCCCGATCACCACGATCGCGGCGGTCACCCAGCGCCCCGAGTCGGTCGTCGGCACGCACTTCTTCTCTCCCGTACCCATGATGAAGCTCTGTGAGCTCGTCCGGGGTCTCAAGACCACCGACGAGACCCTCCAGACCGCCCGGGATTTCGCCGAGAACATCGGCAAGACCTGCATCGTCGTCAACCGCGACATCGCCGGCTTCGTCACCACCAGGCTCATCGCGGCCCTGGTCGTCGAGGCGGTCAAGCTGGTCGAGTCCGGCGTCGTCAGCCCCGAGGACCTCGACACGGCCTGCAAGCTCGGCTTCGGCCACGCCATGGGCCCCCTCGCCACCACGGACCTCACCGGCGTCGACATCCTCGCCCACGCCGCCCACAACATCTACACCGACACCGCCGACCCCAAGTTCTTCCCCCCGGAGCTCCTCCAGCGCATGGTCGCGGCGGGAGACCTCGGTCGGAAGTCGGGGCGGGGTTTCTACAGCTACTAGCGGTTGCGGGTGTTCGGGGCGGTCGGTCCCGCCCCGAACACCCACCGCAACCACTGGACTCAGATGATGTATTCCGGATCAGCCGGAGCCTCGACCCGATCCGCGACGACCCCGAGGCCGCGCAGGTCGCTCACGAAATCCGGATATCCGCGATCGATGTGGTGCGCGTGGCGGACCACCGTGGTGCCGTCGGTGAGCAGGCCCGCGATCACCAGGCCGGCGCCCGCACGGATGTCCGTCGCCCGGACCTCCGCGCTGCTCAGGCGCTCGCGCCCGCGGACCACCGCGTGGTGGCCGTCGGTCTTGATGTCGGCGCCGAGCCGGATCATCTCCTGGACGAACATGAAGCGGCCGTCGAAGATGTTCTCGGTGACCAGGGAGACGCCGTCGGCCACAGCTGCCAGGCCGATCGCCATCGGCAGGAGGTCGGTGGCGAAGCCCGGGAACGGGAGGGTGACGACGTCGACCGCCCGGGGGCGGTTGTCCATGCGGACCCGGAACGAGTCGGGCCTGGTTTCGACCATGCCGCCCGCCTGGACGATCTTGTCGAGGGCGATCTCCAGGTACGCCGGGTCGATGCCGGTGACCGTCACGTCCCCCTGGGTCATGGCGGCGCCGAAGGCCCACGTGCCGGCGACGATGCGGTCGCCGATGGTGGCGTGCGTGGTCGGCGAGAGTGCCGCGACGCCCCGGACGACGAGCTTGGAGCTGCCGGCGCCCTCGATGTCGGCGCCCATCGAGCTGAGCATCGTGCAGATGTCGACGATCTCGGGCTCGCGGGCGGCGTTGTCGATCTCCGTCTCGCCCTTGGCGAGGACGGCCGCCATCAGCAGGTTCTCCGTGGCGCCGACGCTGGGGAAGTCGAGCCAGATCGCCGCGCCCTTGAGGCCCGAGGGCGCTTCGGCGATGACGAAGCCGTGCTCGCCGGAGATCTCCGCGCCCATCCTCGCGAGGCCCGCGACGTGCATGTCCAGCCCGCGTGAGCCGATGGCGTCGCCGCCGGGGTGGGCTACGCGAACCCGGCCGCACCGCGCGAGCAGCGGGCCCAGGACGCAGATCGAGGCGCGCAGGCGGCGTACCAAGTCGTAGTCCGCCTCGGGATTGAGCGTCTCGGGGACATTGATCCGGACGTCGGCGAGGGTCTTGCTCCGCTCGGTGAAGGAGACCTCGCAGCCGAGCCTGCGCAGCACCTCGCCCATGAGGGCGATATCGGTGATGCGCGGGATATTGGTGATGACGCTCTCACCGGTGGCGAGCAGTGCCGCCGCCATGAGTTTGAGCGCCGAGTTCTTCGCGCCGACGACGGCGACCTCACCGGCGAGCCGGGCCGGTCCCTGAACCTGGATCACATCCACGTCCGCCATCGTAGAGTCGACGGCTACCCCGGCCACAGGGCCGGGAAGAGTAAGTACGCTGCCAAGCATGGCTGTCCACCTCACCCGCATCTACACAAAGACCGGCGATGCCGGCACGACCGCACTGGGCAACTTCGAGCGCGTCTCCAAGACGGATCCGCGGATAGCCGCGTATGCCGACGTCGACGAGTGCAACGCCGCTATCGGCGTGGCGATCACAATGGGCGCGCTCGCCGACGATGTTCGCGGCGTGCTCACCATAGTGCAGAACGACCTATTCGATGTGGGTGCCGACTTGTGCAACCCGATCGCCCCCGATCCCCAATATCCGCCGCTGCGCGTCTCGGCTGATTACGTCACCCGCCTGGAGGGCTGGTGCGATGAGTACAACGCACGGCTATCCAAATTGGATTCATTTATTCTGCCCGGGGGGTCGCCAGGCGCAGCGCTGCTGCACGTGGCCCGAACGGTGACTCGTCGGGCGGAGCGAATGGTCTTCGCTCTACTCGAGGCCGACCCGGACCGGACAAGCACGCTGCCTGCCCAGTATCTCAATCGACTCTCGGATCTGCTCTTCATCCTGTCCCGCGTGGCGAACAACGACGGGACGACGGATGTGAAGTGGGTGCCGGGAGGCGAGCGCTGATACACGATCGCACTCTTACCCGACGTTAGCTGTCCAAAACCCCAAAAGACCTCCATTAGTACGGCTAGCGTGGGGCTCATGGCGGACGCGATCATCGCGCAGGGGCTGATCAAGCGCTACGGCGACGTGCATGCCCTGGACGGTCTGGACCTCCGCGTTCCCGAGGGGACCGTCCTGGGCCTGCTCGGGCCGAACGGAGCCGGCAAGACGACCACGGTGCGGATCATCACGACCCTGCTGCGGCCGGACGCCGGATCGTGCACGGTCGGCGGGATCGACGTGCTCACCCGCCCCGGCGACGTACGGAAGATCATCGGCGTGAGCGGGCAGTACGCCGCGGTCGACGAGTACCTCACCGGCTACGAGAACCTGGAGATGATCGGACGCCTCTACCACCTGGGCAAGCGCCAGGCCCGGGAGCGTGCCGGGGAGCTGCTGGAGCGCTTCCGGCTCGACGAGGCGGCCGATCGCCCGGTCAAGACCTACTCCGGGGGTATGCGCAGGCGGCTGGACCTGGCGGGAGCGCTCATCGTGTCCCCGCCGATCATCGTGCTCGACGAGCCGACGACCGGCCTGGACCCGCGCAGCCGCCTCGGCATGTGGGACGTGATCTCCGAGCGGGTCCGGGCCGGCACGACCCTGCTGCTCACCACGCAGTACCTGGAGGAGGCCGACCAGCTCTGCGACGACATCATCGTCATCGACAAGGGCCTCGCGATCGCCCACGGCACCCCCGAGGACCTCAAGAAGGAGGTCGGCGGCGAGCGCCTGAGCGTCGTCCTCGGCAGCCGGGCGGAGACCCAGACCACCGCCGAGATCCTCGCGGCGGTCTGCTCCGGCGAGCCGGTCATCGCCGAGGAGGGGCACGAGGTGCACGCACCGGTCACGAGGGGGCCCGCCGCGCTCATCGAGGTGGTACGCCGACTCGACGCCGCCGGGATCGAACCGGTCGACATCGGCATCCACCGCGCCAGCCTGGACGACGTCTTCATGAAGCTGACCGGCACCGCCGTCGCCGAGACCGATGAGGAGGTGGCGTCATGACCGCGCTCGCCGGGGCACTCACCGACGGCTGGGTCGTCACCAAACGCAACCTGATCAAGATCAAACGGATCCCGGATCTGCTGATCTTCTCCACGATCCAGCCGATCATGTTCGTACTGCTCTTCGCCTTCGTCTTCGGCGGCGCCATCCCGATCTCGGGTACGAGCTACCGCGACTTCCTCATGCCCGGCATCTTCGTGCAGACCGTCGCCTTCGGCGCCGCCATCACCGCGATCGGGCTCGCCGACGACCTGCAGAAGGGCATCGTCGACCGGTTCCGCACCCTGCCGATGTCCCGCGCCGCCGTGCTGATCGGGCGTACGACCTCCGACCTGCTCAACAACATCTTCGTCATCGTCGTCATGTCGCTGACCGGCCTGCTCGTCGGGTGGGGCATCCACACCGGCTTCGCCAAGGGCGTCGCCGGCTACCTGCTCCTGATCATCTTCGGGTACGCCATGAGCTGGATCAGCGCCGTCATCGGCCTGTCGGTGAAGTCCGTGGAGGTGGCCCAGAGTGCCGGTTTCATCTGGATGTTCCCGCTGACGTTCCTGTCGAACGCGTTCGTCCCGACCAGCACGCTGCCGGGCTGGCTGCAGCCGATCGCCGAGTGGAACCCGATCTCGTCGGTGGTCCTGTCCCTGCGCGACCTGTGGGGCAACGCACCGGACGGCGCGGAGCGCGGCAGTGGCTTCCCGGCGGACCACCCGATCGAGCTGTCCCTGCTCTGGATCGCGGCGATCCTGATCATCTTCATCCCGCTGTCGATCTCCCGCTACCGCAAGGCCGCCGCCCGCTAACCCCTGAATTTTAATGCTGGACACGCCGCAAAACCCGCAACAAACGTCAGGATCAACTTCCTCGCCGGAGTTGATCCTGACGTTTGTTGCAATGGAAGCGGCGTGTCCAGCACTAAAATTCAGGGAGATGGGTGGGTGAGTCGCTCGACGCGCGCGGGGGGAGTGCGGCGGTTAGATGACCGATGCGCCGGGTGGGGCGGACTCGATCCAGCTCAGGAAGCCCGTCGCCGCGAGAGGATTCATCGCGATCTCGACCAGGACCCCGTTACGCGTGGGCTTGCTCATGCAGCGCAGGATCACCCAGTCGGCCGGGACGACGATCTGCTCCGACGTATTCGGTGAGCGCCGTGCCGCCACGATCAGCTCGCTGCGGCGCATGATCCGGCGCGGGCGCGGGGAGAAGCTGAACATCCGGTACCAGCGGACCTCGTCGCCGATGAAGAGCGCGAACCCCGGCGCCCACCCCCGGCCCTCGACCATCGTGCCGAGGCGGAGGTAGAGCTCGAACATGCCGCCCTTGCGGACGAAGTATTCGCGCCGGGCGAAGAGCAGCCCGAGCGCCCCGAAGAACAGGATCAGGCCGATGGCGATCACCTTGAGGATCATCATCGGCCTGTGCTACCTGCGTTTCTAGCGCTTGACGGTCGTGGTGGCTGGCGAGACGCTCTCGGCCAGCACGGTGACCCCGGCATCGGTGATGGAGAGGAAACCGCCCGACACGTCGAAGGCCTGTTCGCCACCGCCGACCAGCTTGATGCGTACCTGGCCGGGTTCGGCGAGCTGGCCCAGCAGCGGCGCGTGACCGGGCAGCGCGGCGAGCTCACCCTCGGTGGTCCGGGCGACGACCATCTCGGCCTGACCGCTGAAGACCTTCTCCTCGACGGCGACAACCTCGACGTTCAGTTCCTTTGCCACATTCGCCTCCCACTTAGTAAGAAGAACGACGGACCCCGCCCAAAGGGACAGGGTCCGTCGAATCTTTAGTTGATCTTCGCCAGCTCCGCGGCGTTGGCCTCGAGGTCGTCGAGTCCGCCGCACATGAAGAAGGCCTGCTCAGGCACGTGGTCGTAGTCGCCCTGGCTGATCTTCTTGAACGCCTCGACGGTCTCCTTGACGGGAACGGTCGAGCCTTCGACGCCGGTGAACTGCTTGGCGGCGTAGGTGTTCTGCGACAGGAAGCGCTCGATCCGGCGCGCACGAGCCACCGTGACCTTGTCCTCCTCGGAGAGCTCGTCCATGCCGAGGATGGCGATGATGTCCTGCAGGTCGTTGTACTTCTGCAGGATCCGCTTCACCTCGGAGGCGACCGCGTAGTGCTCGGCGCCGACATACTCGGGCGCGAGGATCCGGCTGGACGAGGCCAGCGGGTCGACGGCCGGGTAGATGCCCTTGTCGGACACCTTCCGCTCGAGGTTGGTGGTGGCGTCGAGGTGCGCGAAGGTCG
Organism: Allocatelliglobosispora scoriae; assembly: GCF_014204945.1. NCBI lineage: Bacteria > Bacillati > Actinomycetota > Actinomycetes > Micromonosporales > Micromonosporaceae > Allocatelliglobosispora > Allocatelliglobosispora scoriae. The sequence continues at coordinate 39,137 of NZ_JACHMN010000003.1, read as the reverse complement.
TGGCCGGCGCCGGGTCGGTGTAGTCGTCGGCGGGCACGTAGATCGCCTGGAGCGAGGTGATGGCCTGGCCACGCACCGAGGTGATGCGCTCCTGGAGCTCACCCATCTCGTCGGCGAGGGTCGGCTGGTAACCGACGGCGCTCGGCATGCGGCCGAGCAGCGTGGAGACCTCGGAACCGGCCTGCGTGAAGCGGAAGATGTTGTCGATGAAGAGCAGCACCTCCTGCTTCTGCACGTCACGGAAGTACTCCGCCATGGTGAGCGCGGAGAGGGCGACCCGCAGACGCGTGCCCGGGGGCTCGTCCATCTGGCCGAAGACCAGGGCGGTGTCGCTGATGACGCCCGCCTCGGTCATCTCCGCGATGAGGTCGTTGCCCTCACGCGTACGCTCACCGACGCCCGCGAACACCGACGTACCACCGAAGTTACGCGCAACACGGATGATCATCTCCTGGATGAGCACCGTCTTGCCGACGCCGGCACCGCCGAACAGGCCGATCTTGCCACCCTTGACGTACGGGGCGAGCAGGTCGATGACCTTGACGCCGGTCTCCAGCATCTCCGTCTTCGGCTCCAGCTCGGCGAAGGCCGGGGGCTTGCGGTGGATCGGCCAGCGCTCCTTGACCTCGAGGCGCTCACCGTCCTTGAGGTTCAGGCACTCGCCGATCACGTTGAAGACGTGGCCCTTGGTGGCGTCGCCCACGGGAACGCTGATCGGCGCGCCCGTGTCGCGTACCTCGGCGCCACGGATCATGCCGTCGGTGGTGCCCATGGAGATGGCGCGTACGACGTTGTCGCCGAGGTGGAGGGCCACCTCGAGCGTCAGCTCCTTCTCGCCGCCGGCGAGGGTTACGTCGGTCTTCAGCGCATTGAAGATTCCCGGCATCGCATCGCGCGGGAACTCAATGTCGACGACCGGGCCAATGACCCGGACGACCCGACCGACACCGGTCGCGGTGTCAACCGCGGTTGTCGAAGTAGTCATCATTCACTCCCCGCCGTCGCGAGCGCGTTAGCGCCGCCGACGATCTCGCTGATTTCCTGGGTAATCGCCGACTGACGTGCGGAGTTCATCTCGCGCGTCAGACTCTTGATCATTTCGTCCGCGTTGTCCGTGGCGCTCTTCATCGCCCGGCGGCGCGACGCCGACTCGCTCGCTGCCGAGTCCAGCAACGACGCGTAGATCCGCGTGTTGATGTACTTCGGCAGCAGCGCGTCGAGCAGCGCCTCCGGGTCCGGCTCGAACTCGTACGCCGGGAGGATGACCCCGGACGCCTCGGTGGTGCGCTCCTCGACCTGCATGGGTGCGAGGAACGTCGCCATCGACGTCTGGGTCATCAGCGACTTGAAACGCGTGTAGACGATGTGCAGCTCGTCGACGCCGATGATGCCGTCGGCACCGCCACCGCCGTTGACACCGTCCTCGTCGTCGGCACCGGCGACGAACTTCGCCAGCAGCGCCTCGCCGACCTTACGGGCGTCGGCGAAGGTCGGCTGCTCGGAGAAGCCGGTCCAGCTGTCCTCGATCGGACGACCGCGGAACCTGTAGTAGGCAACGCCCTTGCGACCGATCACGAAGAGGGCGACCTGCTTGCCCTCGGCGCGCAGCTTCGCAGCGAGCTGCTCAGCCGTCTTGATCGCGTTGACGTTGTAACCGCCGCAGAGACCACGGTCACTGGTGATCACCAGCACGCCGGCCCGCCGCACCTGGTCCCGCGGCGCGAGCAGCGGGTGGTTGACGTTGGCGTTGCTGGCGAGCGCCGTGAGCACACCGGTGATCGCCTTCGCGTACGGCAGGGAGGCGGCAACGCGGTCCTGAGCCTTGGCGATGCGGCTGGTCGCGACCAGCTCCATCGCCTTGGTGATCTTCTTCGTCGAGCGGGTCGTCTTGATCCGCCGACGGAGAACCCGTACCTGTCCAGCCATGGCTACTTCTTCTTCGGCGTCGGGACGACCTTGGTAACCGTCTCGGCGCCCTCATCGGTCAGCGCCGTGGCGGGCGCCTCGTTGAGGATCGACTTGCCGTCGGCACCGACGAAGAGCGACTTGAACTTGACGATCGCCGTGTCCAGCGCTTCGGCCACGTCGTCGTTCCAGGTGCCGCCCGCGATCGTGTCCAGGGTGGACTTGTTCGAGTGGCGCAGGTACTGCAGGAACTCCGACTCGAAGCGGCTGATCTCGTTGACCGGGATGTCGTCGAGCTTGCCCTCGGTGCCGGCCCAGATCGAGACGGTCTGCTCCTGGATCGGGAACGGCGCGAAGTTGCGCTGCTTGAGCAGCTCGACCAGGCGCGAACCGCGCTCCAGCTGCGCCCGCGACGCCTTGTCGAGGTCCGACGCGAAGGCGGCGAACGACTCCAGCTCGCGGTACTGCGCCAGGTCCAGACGAAGCCGGCCGGAGACCTTCTTCATCGGCTTGCCCTGCGCCGAACCACCGACCCGGGAGACCGAGGTGCCGACGTTGATCGCAGGCCGGACACCCGAGTTGAAGAGGTCCGACTCGAGGAAGATCTGGCCGTCGGTGATCGAGATGACGTTGGTCGGGATGAAGGCCGAGATGTCGCCGGCCTTCGTCTCGATGATCGGCAGGCCGGTCATCGAACCCGCGCCCAGGTCGTCGGAGAGCTTCGCGCAGCGCTCCAGCAGGCGGGAGTGCAGGTAGAAGACATCGCCCGGGTACGCCTCGCGGCCCGGCGGGCGGCGCAGCAGCAGCGACACGGCACGGTACGCCTCGGCCTGCTTGCTCAGGTCGTCGAAGACGATCAGAACGTGCTTGCCCGCGTACATCCAGTGCTGGCCGATCGCCGAACCCGTGTAGGGGGCGAGGTACTTGAAGCCGGCCGGGTCGGAGGCGGGCGAGGCGACGATGGTCGTGTACTCCATCGCGCCGGCCTCCTCCAGCGTGCCCTTGACCGAGGCGACGGTGGAGGCCTTCTGGCCGATGGCGACGTAGATGCAGCGAACCTGCTTCTTCGGGTCGCCGGACTGCCAGTTGGCCCGCTGGTTGATGATCGTGTCCAGCGCGACCGCGGTCTTGCCGGTCTTGCGGTCGCCGATGATCAGCTGACGCTGACCGCGGCCGATCGGGGTCATCGCGTCGATGGCCTTGAGACCGGTCTCCATCGGCTCGTGCACGCTCTTGCGCACCATGACGTTGGGCGCCTGGAGCTCCAGCTCGCGCAGCTCCTCGCTGGCGATCTCGCCGAGCCCGTCGATCGGCGCACCCAGCGGGTCCACCACGCGGCCGAGGAAGGCGTCGCCCACCGGCACCGAGAGGACGCGGCCGGTCCGCTTGACCGTCTGCCCCTCCGCGATGCCCTCGAAGCCGCCGAGAACGACGACACCGATCTCCCGGACGTCCAGGTTCAGCGCGACACCCAGGGTGCCGTCGGCGAACTCCAGCAGTTCGTTGGCCATGGTCGAGGGAAGGCCCTCAACCCTGGCGATGCCGTCACCGGCCTCGGTGACGATGCCGACCTCCTCACGGGAGATCTCCGGCGTGTACGACGAGACGAAGCGCTCAAGCGCGCCACGGATCTCCTCGGACGAGATGGTCAGCTCGGCCATCCTCAGCTTCCTATCGGTGTCGTGGTTCTCGATCAAAATTTAGGGTCAGGCCAGTGACGCGCGGACGTCTGCCAGCCGGCGCGCGACGGTGCCGTCGTAGAGGTCGGAGCCGATCAGGACCCGCACCCCACCAAGTACGTCGGGATCGACGGTGACCTTGACGGACACCTCCCGACCGTAACGCTGTGCCAGCGACGCGCCGAGTCGCTGCTCTTCGGCCTCGCTCAGCGGCTCGGCGACCGTGACGTAAGCCACGTCCCGCTCGCGCCGCTCGGCGGCAGCCTCGACCAGCTTGCTCAGCGCGGACGCGAACGACCGGCCGCCGAAACCACGGACCGACTGCTGGGCGAGGGTGACCGTGGCCGGCTTCGCCTTGCCCTCCAGCAGCTCGGTGGCGAGCGCCACCCGGCGGTCGACCGCGAGGGTCGAGTCGCCGATGGTCGCCGCGAGCTGCGGGGTGCCGGAGACGACCTGCCCGAAGCGGAAGAGTTCGTCCTCCACCTCGGCGAGGTCACCGGACGCCTCGGCGCTGGCGAGCAGCCCGTCGACGCCCAGTTGCTCGATCGCGGTGAGCAGCTCCGTCGGCGACGACCAGCGCCCGGCCACGAGGGCCTTGAGCAGGTCGACCGCGTCGGTGCCGATCTTGCCGCCGAGCACCGAGCCGAGCAGCTCACCGCGGTCGTCGCCGGTCCGGGACGGGTCGATGAGCGCCCGGCGCAGCCGAGGCTCACCCGCCAGGACCGAGGCGACCGAGAGGATCTCCTTGGCCGTCCCGGCGACGGCTGTCGCGTCGCTCCGCCCGGCATAGGCGTTCAGCGCAGCCAGCGCGGCGGCGTAGGACTCCCTGCTGGCGGCCTGCATCAGCGCGCTCCGGTGGTCTGCAGATCGGTGAGGAACCGGTCGACGGTGCCCTTGCGGCGGGCCTCGTCCTCCAGCGACTCGCCAACGATCTTGCCGGCCAGGTTGACGGCGAGCGTGCCGACCTCGCTGCGCAGCTCGCGAATGATCGTCTGCCGCTCGGCGGCGAGGGATTCACGGCCGGCCGCGATGATGCGGTCCCGCTCCTCCTGCGCCTTGGCGAGCACGTCGGAACGGATGCCCTCAGCGTCGGCCCGGGCCTCGTCGCGAATCTTCGCGGCTTCGGTCCGTGCCTCGGCGAGCTGGAGCTTGTACTGCTCCAGCAGGCCGTTGGCCTCGGCCTGGGCCCGCTCCGCCTTCTGGATGCCGCCCTCGATCGCCTCGACCCGCGCCTTGAAGGTCTCTTCCATCTTGGGGAAGACGAACTTCATCAGCACGAAGCAGAGCAAGGCGAAGGCGATCGTCCCGACAACCAGCTCCTGCCAGATCGGCAGGATCGGGTTGTGTTCCGCAGCTTCCTCAGCCAGGTAGCTCACTGTGGCCTCCGATTCCTGATGCGATCAGCGGTTTACTTGAAGACGAAGCCGAAGGCGATGCCCAGCAGCGCCAGCGCCTCGATCACGGCGAAGCCCAGGAACAGGTTCGGGCGGTTGAGGCCGGCGGTCTCGGGCTGACGCGCGGTCGACTGGATGTAGGAAGCGAAGACCAGGCCGACACCGATGCCGGGGCCGATCGCAGCGAGGCCGTAGCCGATAGCGCTGAGGCTGCCGTTGATCTCACCGGTGATAGCAAGAACGTCCATGTCCGGGATTCCTCCTGGTAGTTACGCGTGACTTTCACGCGAGGCTATGGTGAATTGACTAACGAAAGATCAGTGCTCGTCGGCGAGCGAGCTCTCCAGGTAGCTGCTGGTCAGCAGCACGAAGACGTAGGCCTGCAGCAGTGCGATCAGCGCTTCGAAGAAGGTGAGCGCGATCGCCATCGCCCAGGACACGAGCGAAACCGGCTTGATGGCCCAGCTGTTGGCACCGAGCAGCGCGAAGCCGCCGAGCGTGAAGACGAGCAGCACGACGTGGCCGGCGAACATGTTGGCGAAAAGTCGCAGCGCCAGCGTGAAGGGGCGCAGGATGAAGGTCTGCGCGAACTCCAGCGGCACCAGCAGGAACAGCATCGGCCACGGCACGTTCGGCGGAACCAGGCTCATCTTGAGGTAGTGGCCCAGGCCGTGCTTGCGGACACCGATCCACAGGTAGAGCACATAGGTGCAGATCGCCAGCACGATCGGGAACGCGATGTGCGAGTTGGGCGAGATCTGCAGCCCGGGCACGATCGCGAAGATGTTGGTGACGGCGATGAACAGAAGCAGGGAGGTCAGGTAAGGAGCGAACTTCACGCCCTTGTGACCGATCACCTCTTCGGCGATGCCGTTACGGGTGAAGCCGTAGATCGACTCGGCGATCCACTGCATCCGGGTCGGAACGATCTTCGGGTTCCGGTAGGCCGTGAGCATGAACACGATGATCAGTGCGACTGCGAGCCACACCATCAGCGTGAACTTGGTCCCCCAGGCACCGCCGAACAGACTGGGCAGATAAAAGTCCTCGACGCTCGGCGGGAATGGATTTTCCCCACTCAGGACGATCGCTGCTCGGCTCACCGTGCCCCTCTCTCCGTTCCTACGTCAACTCGTCAAGGCCCGTGTGCACTGAAGCGGCGGAGGACCAGATAGATCCCCGCCGTTACGCCCACAATCGAGCCGACCGCCGTGGCGATCCCGCCGGTGTGCAGCCATCGGTCGACAAACCAACCGACGCCGCCCCAGACCAAGATCCCCGACAACAGGTATCCGACCGCCGTCCAGCCATCATTGGCGCCCGACGGAAGATCGGGACGTTGCTGAGGGGACTGGTCATCGGCCATGACGCGCGAACCTTATCAGTCGTTACAGTCCCGTGTCGTGGTGACCCCCCTGCTGCTGTCACCTGCAACACACGCCACCCAGCCGTTCGACCGGAAAACCAGCAGCATATAGACATTGCTAAACGCCTTGAGGCAGGGTTTATTGGAAGCAATCCCCGACCCCTTCGAGGTGGTGCACCAATATGCCAAGGTCCATCGCAACCCTACGGTCATCGGCCGCGTTTCTGCTGCTCCTGGGCCTTGTGTCGGCATGTGAGCCCCGCGGCAGCGACCCGGACGGCTCGAAGCCGGTGCACTGCACAGTCGTCGTCGACGGGCCGAAACGCTTCGCGGAGACCGACGTGATCACCGCGCGGGTCCGCTTCCGCTGCGGCTCCCCCGGCGCCCAGCCGCTGACGTTGAAGCTGCGGCTGGAGAAGGAGACCGGCGAGGACAAGTGGGGCAACTCCCTGTGGAGCGCCGTGTCTACCAAGACTTTCACGTTGAAAGGTAAGGACAGCGTCGCTCCGGAGCTGAAGTACGCCGAGAAGGCGATCACGATCTCCTGCCGCGAGGGCGTCTTCCGCACCGTCGTCGACTGGTCCCGCACGTCACGCGGCGACAAGGAGGGCGACAACCTGATCTCCGGATCGGTCCGGGATCCCTGCAAGAAGCTGCTCGACGAGTAAGAGCGTCAGGAGGACGGCCTGCCGCCGACCGGCGGGCCGTCCACCGGGTCGTCGACGTAGAGGATCTTCGCGTGCCAGGTCCACCAGGCCTGCGAGCAGGTCCAGGCGAAGACCTCGGCGACGATGCCGAGCGCCATCGGCACGATGCCCGACCAACCGGCGAATGTGATCAAGATCGCCACCAGCACGATCAGTTTCAGTACGTAGGTCGTGAGCCCGGCGACGAGGAGCAGGTCGCGGCGGCGGTCGTCGACCCAGGCGATGATGAAGCTCGACGCCACGTAGGTCGCGGTCGTCAGCACCACGCCGAAGGCCGCACCCAGCGCGCCCGTCATCCCGGCGGCGATCGCGCCGACGATGCCGGCGAGCACGAGCATGATCCCGCTGGCCGCGAGCGCGGTCGGCAGGTGGGCCAGGCGTTTTCTGAGCAACACGAATCCTGTCAGCGGGCGAAGAGCAGGCGGACGAGCGGGTCGAGTGTGTCGGTGATCTCATCGGCGACCCGCCCGAAGACGGAGTCGCCACGGCCCCAGGGGTCGTCGAGGTCGTCGCCCGAGCGGGCGTCCTGACCGGCACGCAGGGCGTCGACCGCGGCGACGAGAGCCGCGCCACGCTGCTGGAACTCCTCCGGCGTGCCGTTGGCGGCGGGCAGCGCGGCGGCGTCGACACCGCTGAGCAGCCGGCCGAACTCGCCGAGCACGAAGGTGCGATCGGCGGCGTCGGGGCGCAGCGCCACCACGTACTCCTGCTGGTCGGCGGTGGCCGTCAGGATCAGGTCGGCGGCGTCGATGTGGTCGGCGCGCAGCTTGCGGGCGGCGAATCCCTGCGGATCGCCGCCGCGTGCCTTGACCAGGCGGGCGGCGGGAGGATTCATCTCCTCGCCCTCGTGCCAGCCGCCGGTGCCGGCGCTGTGCGAGTAGAGGTACCCCGGATCGCCGCCGGCCTGTGTCACGGCGAGCGTCAGCAGCCGCTCCGCCATCGGCGACCGGCAGATGTTGCCCATACATACGTGCAGCACGGTGAACGGCGGCATATGACTAGTTCCCTACCGGCGGAAGAACATTGGGGATCACGGTCCGGATCTGGTCGATCGTGATCGCGCCCTCGCGCAGGATGATCGGGATCTCCTGGGTCATGTCGATGATCGTCGACGGCACCGGGTCCGGGCAGGGACCCGCCTCCAGGTAGACGCTCACCTTGTAGCCGAGCTGCTCGCGGGCCTGCTCGGCGGTGACCGCGGCGGGCTCGCCGGTCAGGTTGGCCGAGGAGACCGCCATCGGGCCGGTCGCCCGGAGCACCTCCAGCGCCACCGGGTGCAGCGGCATCCGCACGGCGACCGTGCCACCCGTGTCGCCGAGGTCCCACTGCAGGCTCGGCGCCTGCTCCACGACGATCGTCAGGGCACCGGGCCAGAACGCCTCGACGAGGTCCCGTGCCTGCTGCGGCAACCGGGTCACCAGGCCGTCGAGGGTGTGCCGGGAACCGACGAGCACCGGTGGTGGCATGTGGCGACCCCGGCCCTTGGCGTTGAGCAGGGCGGTCACCGACCACGCCTTGAACGCGTCAGCACCGACGCCATAGACCGTGTCAGTAGGGAGAACGACCAGGTCGCCGCTGGCCACGGCCTCGATGGCCGTGGCGATGCCCCGGTCTCGGTCGGTCACATTTCGGCAGTCGAAGAGCCTCACGGGGGCAATCCTGCCATGCCCGGCGCCGGGAGGTTGCCGCGCTGCACCCCTACCGGTGGGGAAACGGACGTCGATGGTGTTGTCGGTCGTGTCATCATGCTCACCATGCCGGCTCCGCTGACCGCCGCCGACGCCCGGACGATGGCGGACCTGGCACCGTCGCCGTGGCTGCGCCAGGCCGTCGCACCGGTGCTGTTCGTGCTGGGTGCGGTCAATATGGGCGTCGCCGTCACGGTGGTGAAGGTGCTCTGCAGCGAGGCGAACCCGTGCCGGACCGAACCCCTGGATCCGATCGTCTCCGGGCTCTTCGTCGGGCTGCTCCCCCTCGCCTGGATCAGCCTGAGATCGACCGCGGTGACGGCCGTGCTGCTCTCCATCGGCGAGCTGGTCCTCGGCGGCTCCACCGACCGGGTGCCGCCGCCGTCGTGGATCTATGCGGTGAGCTGGTCCTACGTCGTGGTCTGCGTCGTGGCGGCCGTGCTGGTCGAGGGTCGGCGGCGGGATGGGGGATGGCCGGAACGGGTCGGGTCCGCCAAACCGCCCGAGCCTGGACAGGTGCCCCGGATCGGGACGGTGTCCCTGGTCAGCGGGGCTGTGCTGGTGGGGCTGGTCGGCGTACTCATCGCGGTTTTCGTGGTTGTGCAGGCGCGCGGCGAGGCGCGGGAGCGCGCGGCCGAGGTCGTGCGCGCCCCGGTCGTGGGGCACGTCGGCGTCGACGTGATGGTCGAGAGGTCCGGCGAGCTGGAGCGGGTGCACGTCTACAACCCGCTCGCCTATCCGGTCGGGTCGACCATGGCGCTGCGGGTCGACGACGACGGGCTGCTCCAGCCGGTGGCGGAGCCCTATGACGCGGGTGGCTGGCTCATGCTCGCCGCCCTGCTGGCGCCGACCGGGGCCGGGCTGCTGCTGCGCACCCGGCGGCGGCGCCGGGACCTGGCCCGGGTCTTCGCCGAGCCGAGCCCCGTGACCGGTGTCTTCGTCCACTCCGGCGAGCGCGAGATCGTGATCTACCCCGCCGACGCCGTGGCGGGCTCGGCGCCGATCCTCGCCATGCGGGTCCAGCCGCACGCCGCCGATGAGTCTGTCGCCGCCGCGATCCAGGCCGGGCGTTACGACCCGCAGTGGCACCACTATCCGGCGCGGCCAGCCGAGCTCTTCGGGGTGCCGGTGGCCGGACGCTGGTGCGCGATCGTCGTCGGCGACCGGCTCGTCGTGCCCGTCGGCCCGCTCACGACGACCGCGAGCACCGCTCGCTTCATCCCGCCATACCCCTGGTGGGAAGGCTCTCCCGCCAGCCGATCCGGCGCGCGATCGTGAACCTCGGCCGCCCGGTGAGGTCGCTCATCCCGGCGATCTCCGCGTAGCGCCCGTCCACGCGCAGCAGCTCGGCCACGACCTTCGCCTGCGACTCGTCGTGCTCCAGGCCCAGGTGGCCGCCGTCGCGGCACAGGCTCGCCGCCCGCGAGATGATCGCCGGAATGACGTCCAACCCGTCGGGTCCGGCGAAGACCGCCTCCGCCGGGTCGTGCGAAACCTCAGTGGGTACGCCGACCGCCGCCGGCACGTAGGGCGGGTTGCAGACCACCAGGTCCACCGATCCGTCGAGCTGGTGCAGCACCGCCGGATCCGTCACGTCCCCCTCGACCACGTGGACGGAGGTGCCCTCGGTGTTGCGCCGCAGCCACGGCAGCGCCGCCCTCGACCGCTCCACGGCGTAGACGTGCGCGTCGGCCTTCGCGTCGGCGATGGCGACGGCGAGCGCACCCGAACCGCTGCACAGGTCCACCGCGACCGGCCGGGCCAGCAGCCCGATCATCTCGATCCCCCACGCCGCGAGCAGCTCCGTCTCGGGGCGCGGCACGAAGACGCCGGGCCCGACGGAGAGGAGCCGGTCGAGGAAGGGCGCCTCACCGACGATGTGCTGCAACGGTTCCCGGGCGGCCCGGCGGTCGACGAGTCCGTCGAGGACGGTCGCCGCCTCGTCGGTGACGGTGTCGATGAGCGGGAGGCGGCCCCGGCGTACCCCGAGCGCGTGGGCGGCGAGCAGTTCGGCGTCGACCCGGGGCGTCTCGATGCCCGCCTCGGAGAGCCGGGAGGTGGCGGCACGCAGCACGGTGCGGAGTTCGGTCACGTCTGGCCAGGCTACCGGCTCCCGGACGGCTGGGCTCGCAGCAGCGCGCGAAGAGCACGATCGAGGAGCTGCGCCTCCTCACGACCGCCGCAACTCTTCAAGAGTCGGTGCTTCGATCGCACCAACTCTTGAAGAGTTGCTGCATTCGGATCAGATCCGCTGCCAGAGGGCGGGGACGTTCGGCGGCTCCCAGCCCGGGAGCGAGGTGTGCGCGATGCGGCACTGGTAGCGCAGCCCCGCGTAGGTGACGGTGGCTCCGGCCGCGTAGGCGGTGTAGGCCGCCCACGTCGTGCCGCCCGGCGGGTTGGAGGTCGACGCCGTCGGCTGCGGCGACTGGGGCGGGGTGCCGTTGGTGACGAGCGTCAGCCCGAAGGCCTGCAGGATCTCCCCCACCGGCTGGAAGTAGGTGGTGCCGCCGCTGGAGCAGTTGCCGGAGCCACCGGAGGTGACACCCTGCGCCTGGCTGCCCGCGACGAGCGAGCCGCCGGAGTCTCCGGGTTCGGAGCAGACGTTGGTACGGATCAGGCCCGACACGGTGCCCTGCGGGTAGGTCACCGACGAGTTGCGGGCGCTGATCGTGCCGCAGTGCCAGCCCGTGGTGGAACCGGAGCGGCAGACGGTCGCCCCGACCGCGGCCTCCTGGGACCCGGCGATCGTGACGTTGGCGTTCCCGTAGCCGTTGACGAGGCTGCGCGGGGTGTTGCCGGCGGCTACGCGTACCCACGCGTAGTCGTTGCCCGGGAAGCTGGAGCCGCCGAACGAGCCGCTGGGCTGCGTGGTGCTCGCGCCGGTGGTGCCGCAGTGCCCGGCGGTGACGAAGCCGCCGGTGACGGAGAAACCGACCGAGCAGCGGGTGCCGCTGCCGATGTAGTAGGCGTTGCCGCCGATCACGTCGATCGTCGGGCGGGGCTGCTCGGTGGTCGCCTCGAAGCGGACGGCGGCGGTGTCGACACCACGCGCGAACTCCCTGGCTGCGGCCTCGCCACCAGCGCGGACCCGGACGACGACGGTGTTGGTGGTGAGGTCGACGTGCCAGCCGGTGACTGCCTTCGGGGCCTTGGCGGCCCGGCTGTCCAGGGTGGACTGGATCATCGCGAGCTGGGCCTCGCTGCGGGCGACGAGCTTCGTGTCCGCGCCCGCCTGCTGGGCGAGCTTCGCCGCCGTCGCGCTGGTCACACCGACCGTGAGCCGGCCGGCGGTGGTGACCCAGGCGCCGCCGTAACCGGAGCCGATGGCCTGGCGCAGAGCGCCCTCGGTGCGGGTGGCGCGGTAATCGGCGTCGAGGCGGGCCGTTGCCTGGGCCGGGGTCAGGCGCAGGTCGCGGGAGACGGCGGCGAGGAGGTCGGCGGGGTAGCTGGAGCCGCCGGTGATGACGGCCGCGGGGGCGGCTGCGGGGACGGTGCCTGCTGCGGCGTTGGGGGTGATGGTGAGTATCGCGACCAGGCCTGCGGCGGCTGTGCCGGTCGCTGCGGCGAGGAGTGTTCGTCGGGACATGGGGGCTTCTCCCTATCGGCGGGACGGGTGATCCCGGCCTCTAGAAAGAGCAGGCCAGGTGGCAGGAACGCTGCCACCCGGCCATCGACACAGGCAGTTGTCAGTTAGGTCCTAGCGCCGACAGTATGCCTTCTTAACAGTTATTGCTGCTGCACCTCGTTGATCCCGAATCTCACGATGCCGGGAAACTCCTCCACACGAAGATCACCGGCAAGACCAGCGTTCATGAACAGCCCCGGAGACCTGTCGATCTCATCTCCAGCAGCATCAGTGGGATCGGCGACGCCTGGCGTAGGCAGCCAACTCATTGAGGGTGAGCGTGTCACATTCACCCGTCTGAAGATTGACCCTAATAGGATAGTTTCCAGTCAGCTCTGCATCCAGGTTCCCACCGTCGAGCCGTTCAACGGAATTAAACGGCACGATGTAATTTATTCCATCAACAAAAGCGTGCTCGGGGTCGGTTCGAACTTCTACTTCCGAGGCCTCGGGGCAATACTTCTGCAAGTAGTTTTCAGCTAGAACACCTGCTTCTTCTTCAGAAAGCATGCTAGTTCATCCTCATCACATAGTATCGGGCCCATGTGTCGATGTGCTCGCTAACGCCGCCGACCTGAAAATCGTAGAAAGCTACACCGTTCTTGGTCTTCACGACATTGAAATAGTGTCCAGCGCCAAGTGCCGGATCATCATGAAAGCCGCCAACAATTCCACGAGTACCCGGCTTCCACGACCCAACCGTATCAAGTAGATCGTCAAGAGTGCCTGCAGGACCGAATTGCGGTCCATTCGCCAACTTCTCAAGCTCGCCCCTTGTCAGCCCCTTGGTTGCAGGGCCCACTGCTCTTACACCGCCGCCCGCAAGTGCCCTATCGCCTGCAAGCGCGACGCAGCCACAGTTCTTATTGTTACCTGTCGGATTGATTTGCTTAGTCCATACGGGCCTGTCGGGGGTCTCGAACCGTCGATTGGCACCCCCGGCGGCCCCGACGGGGGCGCTGCCGCCGGTCTCACCGGCCCCATTGCCCTTGCCGAGGCCGGGAAGCTTGCCGCCGAACCAGCCAAGCGCCCCGCCAGTGGCAGTTGCGACGAGCAGCCGCAGCGGATCAATGGACCCGGTCGTCAACAGCTGGTCGACGCCATCCCCGACGAACGCGCTGCCCGCACCCACCGCGAAGAGCCCGGCTCCGGCCGAGGCCATCGCCCCGCCGGTCGCACCAGCGAGCCCACCGGCGACCGCCCCCACTGCGACGCAGCGTGCGGTGTCCTGCCCCTCCGGGCACATCATGCCGCCGTAGAGCGCACCTGCCGCCGCACCCGCCAGCGCGGCACAGAGCACGCTGCCCGCGCCGACGGTCAACGCCTCGCAGCCGGCGAAGACCACGACACCGACGACGGCACTCGCCACGGTCGCGACGATCTGGTCGCCGTATTCGTTCCAGAAGTCGGAGACCTGTGACGCGGCCTCCTTGGCCCCCTGTTTGTAGAAGTTCCAGGCCTCCGACGCATGGTGCTTGGCGGAATCCCAGGTGTCGGAGGCCCATCCCTTCACGCTGTCCCAGGCACCCGTCACCGAATCCCACGCGTCCGAGATCGCGCCGGTCACGGTGTCCCAGGCGTCCGAGACCCAGTCGGTCACGGCGTCCCAGGCGTCGCTGACCATGTCGCCGAGGCTGTCGAGCCAGCTGCCCCAGTGGCCGTCCGGGTCGGTGTAGCTCACCGGGTTGCCGTTGGCGTAGAGGTAGCGGTTGAGCGTCACCGGAGCGGAGAGCGAACCGACGATGGAGTCCCGGGCGCTGAAGCGTCCGCTGCTCGGGTCATAGCTGCGGAAGCCCATGTTGACCAGGCCGGTCGCGGCGTCGGTATACATCGACTGGTAGCCGAGCGGCAGCGGCTGGGTGCCGCTGGTCGAGGTGACCTTGCCGAACGGGTCGAAGCTGGCCTTGTAGCGAATGGTGCTGGCGCTGGTGGAGTTGTCGTCGTTGAGCCCGACCAGGTCACCGTGGATGTTCTGGCTGACCTGCTGGGCCACGGCGGTGCCGGTCACCTCCGCCAGCGGGGTGCCGTCGGGGGTACGCACGATCGTCGTCGCCGTGCCGCCGTTGAGCCGCCAGCTGGAGATGCTCTCGCCCTGGCCGTCGTAGGAGAAGCCCTCGACAGCCGTGCCGGAGGTCCGGGTGGCGACCCGGCCGAGCGCGTCGCGGCCGTAGGTGACCGTGCCGCCCGCGTTCGTCGCCGATGTCAGCTCACCGAAACCGTTGTAGTCGTAGGAGGTGCCGGACCCCTTGGTGAGCTGGTTGCCGTCGTCGTCATAGCTGTAGGAGACGCCGTCGGAGGTGGAGTTGAGCCGGTCGGCGAGGTCGTAGCTCGCCGTGACCGGGGTGCCGCCGTTGGTGGTGACGCCGGTGCGGTTGCCGTCGGCGTCCCAGGTGTAGGTCTCCGAGGAGAGCGTCGATCCGCTCTGCGTCACCACGTTGGAGGTGAGGCGTCCCGCGTCGTCGTAGCCATAGGTGGTGAGCTTCGGCGTCGTGGTGCAGGTGGAGGCCTTCGAGTCGCAGACGGTGGCTACGCGGCCCGCCGTGTCGTAGGTGAGCTTCGCGCCGTAGACCCGGTTGTCGACCGAGGTGAGGCGCCCGGTGGTGTCGTAGGTGTAAGTGGCGTTGTTGCGGGTCGCCGTACCGCTGCCGTAGGTCCAGTCGGTGAGCTGAGCCGCGCTGTTGTAGCCGAAGTCCCGGTTGGTCGCGCCCCGGACCGTCGCCACCAGGCCGCGGTTGCCGTAGGTGAAGGTCGTCACCGGCCCGACCGCCGGGGTCACGGTCGCGAGCCGCCGCCCGCTGTTATAGGTGTACGCCGTGTCGCCGAAACTGTCGACGCTGTGCTCCAGCAGCCCCCGGTTGCTGTAGCTGAAACTGCGGTTGCGAGTGGTGTCCCCCGCGACGTTGGCGCTGGTGAGGCGGCCCGCGTCGTCATAGCCGAAGTTCCTGGTGACGGTGGTGGGGCCGAGCACGGCGACGAGCTGCGTCTGCCGGCCCGCGAGGTCGTAGGTCGCCGTGACGGTCCGACCGGACGGGCGGGTGATGACCGTGGCGCGGCCCTCGCCGTCGTAGTCGTAGCTCGTCTGCTCGCCCAGCGGGTCGGTCTCGGTGTCGAGGCGACCGGCCGCGTCATAGGTGTTCGTGTACTCGCCGCCGCGAGGCAGGGTGAGCTTCTTGAGGGCGCCGTCGGCGAAGTACTCGTACTGGCTGATGTTGCCGAGCGGGTCCTCCGCCTTCTTCATCCGGCCGAGCGCGTCATAGGTCCACTTCGTCTCCAGCGACCCGGGTGCCGTCTGCTTCGTCGGCCGGCCCATCGCGTCGTACTCGAAGGCGGTGGTGTTGTTGAGCGCGTCCTTCATCGTGAGCAGGCGCCCGCGGATGTCGAAGGTGCTCGTCTTCAGGTAGGGATCGCTCGCCGTGAGCTGGTTGCCGACCTTGTCATAGGTGTAGTTGTAGGTGTAGTTGCCCCACTTCTGACTGGTCGCGCGGCCGTTCTTGTCGTAGGTGTAGATCCGGGTGACCCCGCTCGGGTCCACCTCGGTCGCGACGTTGCCGTCGAGGTCATAGGTGGTCACCCAGGAGGCGCCGGTGACATCCCAGGTCACCGCAGGTCGGCCCGCCGCGTCGTAAGCGTTGTTGGACACCACTCCGGAGGGGTCGGTGACCTTCTTCTGCCGGCCCATCGCGTCGTACTCGATGTGGGTCTCGTGGTTGAGCGGGTCCTTGACGACCTCGACCCGGTTGGTCGAGGTGTAGGAGTAGGTCCAGACCCCGTTGGCGCGGTCGGTGCGGGTCTTGAGGTTGCCGACCTCGTCATAGGTGAACAGCTCGGTGGTGGTGTCCGGGTAGATCCGGTCCTCCATCCGGCCGAGCAGGTCGTAGTGCGCGGTCACCTCCCGGCCGAGCACGTCCTCCTCGGAGATGGTGCGACCGGCGAGGTCGTAGCCGAACGTCGTCGTGCCTGCCGGTGTCGTCACCGAGGTCGTGTTGCCGTCGGCGTCGTAGAGGTAGGTGGTGACCGTGCCGGCCGCGTCGGTCTCGGACGCGACCCGGCCCAGGATGTCGAGCGTCACCACCGAGAGCGTGCCGAGGGGGTCGGTGGTCGTCGCGGTCCGCGTCGTGTCGTTGTAGGTGACGGTGGTGACAGTGCCGAGGCGATCGGTGGCGGTCTTCGGCCGGCCGATCTCGTCATAGGTGGTGGCCTGCGTGTAGGTCAGCGGGTCGGTGACGAGGATCGGCCGCCCGGCCTCGTCATAGGTGGTCTTCCAGGTCCAGCCGCGGGGAGTGACGACCGAGGTACGGCGGCCCATGATGTCGTAGTCGAAGACCGTGTGCGCGCCGTCCGGTGTCCAGGTCTGGATGACCCGGCCGGCCGCGTCGTAACGGGCCTGGGTGACCTGGTTGAGGGCGTCGGTCACCCGATGCGCCCGGCCCGACGGCTCCCGCACGGTGGTGGTCGTGCCGCCGGACGGGTTGGTGCTCGTCTCCTCCCAACCCTCCGGCGTGTAGGTCTGGAGGGTCTCCTTGCCGCGCGCGTCGGTCACCTTCTTGACCCGGCCGGTCTCGTCGAACTCGGTGACGGTGCGCTTGCCGACGGTGTCGGCCGTGGCGTAGAGGCGACCGGCGGTGTCGTACTCGAAGGTGGTGACGATGCCGGTCGGGCCGGTCGTCGAGGTCTTGCGCCGATCGTCGTCGAAGGTGGTGGTCGTGACCCCGCCCCGCGGCGACTTCGAGGTCGCGACCTCACCCCACGAGGTGTAGGTCGCCTCGCGCCGGTGGGTCAGCTCATCCACCGATGCCGTGCGCCGACCCACCGTGTCGTACTCGAAGGTGGTCGTCGCACCCCGCTCGTCGGTCGCGCTGGCGATGTCGCCGTTGGTGGCGTAGGTGATGGTCCGGACCCGGCTCAGCGGGTCGGTCAGCGTGAGGAGCTGGCCACGGCTGTTGAACGTGTAGTGCCAGACCCCGCCGGAGGGGTCGGTGACCGTGGCGAGCCGACCGGCCGTGTCATAGGTCCGGGTCACCTTCGTGGCGTCGTTGCGGGTCGTCACGAGCGGCTTGTTGCGGCTGTTGAAGGTCGTGACCTGCACGATGCCCGTCGGGTCGATCGTCATCGCCGGGTTGCCCTTGCCGTCGGTGAAGGTGAGGCTCGCCGAGGGGTTGTAGCCGGTCATCGGGGCGTCCGGGATACCGGTGATGCTGGCGACGACGCCGCCGAGCCCGTCGTAGACGATCCGGCGGGTGCTCGCACCGAGCTTCTCGCTGACCAGGCGGCCCAGGTCGTCGTACTCCTGGGTGATCACGCGGTTGTCGGCGAGGGTGATGGTGGACTTCTTCGCGGCGGAGTCGTAGCCGATCGTGGCCCGCCCGACGCCCGGCTGCTCGACCCAGCTCACGCGGCCGGACGAGTCGTATGCCACCGCGAGCTTGACGTTGCCCAGGGGCGTCGTCACCTTGGTGAGCCGCCCGGCCGAGTCGTACTCATATGTCTCGGCCTTGCCGTCGACGCCGGTCACCGAGGTCAGCTTGCTGCCGGTGTAAGCCATCCCGACCGTACGCGAGGTGGAGTCGGTGAACCCGGTGAGGCGGTTGCCGGCGCCCCGGCCGAAGGTGATGTAGCGCCCGGAGACACCGGTCACCTTGGTGACCTTGCCACCCGAGCGGTCGATGTCGATCTCGTGGCCGGCGTCGCCGAGGACGACACCGGTCAGCTCACCGCCCGCGTCGAACTCGTAGCCGGTATGGCTGTTGGAGGTGACCGTGGACCCGCCGGAGCCGGTCGTGAAGTCGGCGGAGACGCCCGGAGCGGGGGTGTAGCCGGCAGCCGGGTCGACGTTGAAGGGGATCGACGAGCCGTCGGAGAGGTTCAGCACCGAGGAGCCGCCCGAGGACGAGAGCGCCTCCGAGTAGGACGACGACCAGCCGATGCCCGCGTCGGTGTCGGTGAGCCGGTCCGACCGGTAGGTCCGCGTCGCGGAGATCGTCTTGCCCGCGTCCTCCACCGACATGTCGGTCGCGGCATAGGTCAGGCCACCGGCGAAGGTGTTGACCGGCCCGAAGGTGGGCGCGGCGGCAGCGGCGAGCGACGCGGGCAGCAGCAGCGGTGCGCTGCTCAGCGCGGAGCCGAAGCCGCCCTTCACGCCGGTCACCTTGAAGTAGCCGGACTGCGGGCACGGCTGTGCCAGATCGATGACGAGCTTCGGCTTGTACGCGTTGGCCTCGATCTGCGTCGCGCATGCGGGAAGCTGCGCGGGATCGTTGACGTTGGAGCCCCACCAGTTGGCGGTCCAGTCGGTGAGGTTGTAACTCGCCGGCACATAGTCTCCGGCGCCACCGGCCAACTGGTTGAACCGAACATCCGCCTGCGCCCGAGTCGGTCCGGGCGAGCTTCCGTTGATGACCGTCACCCAGGCGTCGGCGAAGTTGAACCAGAAGCGGATCTTGCTCGGTTCGAAGATGTACGCGGCGGCACCGAACCATTTGGTGCTGGAATTGGTGGTCGAGCCCAGCACATTGCCGATGATGTCGGCGCGCGCGTTCGACGTCATGATGTTGCCGCCGTTGCGGGCGAAGGTGTTGCCGTAGACGCCGAAGAAACCGCCACCGTTGGACGTGATGGCGCTGGAGGCTGTCGCGGCAAGTGAGTAGAGGCCGAAGGTCGACGAGTCGGTCAGCGAGGAGTTGGTCAGCACGAAGTGCGGGCGCTTGTCGAGAACGATCTGGCCGTATCCGGCCCCGGAGTTGTAACCGCCGTAGCGGATGTCCGCCCGGTCGATGACCGAGGGCGGGGTCAGCACCGTGTCGGTTCCGGAACCGATGGCACCACTGACGCCGTTGATGTCCAGGCTCATCCAGTCACCGGGCGACGGCGAGGTGCTCGAACCGTCGCCGTTGGTGTCGCCCATGACGGTGTCGTCCTTCAGCGAGGTGATCACCACCCGCGCGCTGCGCGAGCCGAGCACCAGCAGCTGGCTGTCCTCCATGATCGTGATGCCGCTGCCGTTGCCGGCGAGCTTCACGACGGTCCCGGGCAGCATCGTCAGCCTGGCATTGACATAGATCCTGCTGCGGATGATGTAGGGCGAGCCCAGCGGTCCCCAGACCGTGGTCACGTTGATGTTGCCGGTGACCTCGGTCGGTCCGGCGGTGGTGACCGGCAGGAGGAAGTCGGCCGGGTTCACCGCCGCGGGCGGCGGCACCGGATCGGCGGCGAAGGCCGGAGCAGCGAGCTGCGGCAGCGCCATCTCCACGATGGACAGTCCGGCGACGAGCACCACGGCGAGCGAGGCAGAGATCCATCTCCGCCTCCGCCCCGGTCGACCTTTCCGAACCAAGACGTTGTTGAACAGCGAAAATGACCGATCCACCGTCTGCCTCCCCCCGGCAAAACGCCGGACGAGTGATCGCCCGGCCAGGGGAGGTTAGCCACCGGGAGCCGGCAGATGGATCAACCTAACGGCCAGTACTCAAATATGACGCCCGTCTATCTATTACTGACGGGTGAGCTCGGTCTCGCCGGTGAGGCGGGCGGCGCGATCGGCGGCGGTGAGCGCGTCGAAGACCCCGTCCATGTCCCCGCCGAGCGCCAGATCCAGGTTGTACGCCGTGTAGCCGATCCGGTGATCGGTGATCCGGTTCTGCGGGTAGTTGTAGGTGCGGATGCGCTCGGACCGGTCCACCGTGCGGATCTGGGCCTTGCGGGCGTCGGAGGCGGCGGCAGCGGCCTGCTCCTCGGCGTACTGGGCGAGTTTTGCCCGGAGCATGCGCATCGCGCGGTCCTTGTTCTGGAGCTGGGACCGCTCGTTCTGGCAGGTCACGACCGTGCCGGTCGGGATGTGCGTGATGCGCACGGCGGAGTCGGTCGTGTTGACGGACTGGCCGCCCGCGCCCTGCGACCGATAGACGTCGATCCGCAGATCGCTCATGTCGATCTCGATCTCGGTCTCCTCGGCCTCCGGCGTGACGATGACGCCGGCGGCGCTGGTGTGGATGCGCCCCTGCGACTCGGTGACGGGCACCCGCTGCACGCGGTGCACGCCGCCCTCCCACTTCAGCCGGGACCAGATCCCGAAACCGCCCTCGGGGACGCCCTTGGTCTTGACCGCGATCGCCACGTCCTTGTAGCCGCCGAGGTCCGACTCCTGCGAGTCGAGCAGCTCGATGACCCAGCCGCGGCGCTCGGCGTAACGCATGTACATCCGGAGCAGATCGCCGGCGAAGAGCGCCGACTCCTCGCCGCCCTCACCGGCCTTGATCTCCAGGATCACGTCCTTGGCGTCGTTGGGGTCGCGCGGCATCAGCAGCTCGGCGAGGTTCTCCTCGAGCTCGGGCATGCGTGCCTCGATCGCGTCGGCCTCGACGGCGAAGTCCGGGTCGAGCTCGACCAGCTCCTTCGCCGCGATCAGGTCCGCGCGGGCCTGGGCGAGCTCGGTGGCGGTCTTGTGGATCGGGGTCAGCTCGGCGAACCGGCGGCCCACGCGACGGGCGGCGTTCTGGTCGGCGTGGATGGCGGGGTCGGCGAGGGTCTTCTCCAGCTCGTCGTACTCGGCGAGCAGCGCCGCGAGGCGGTCATTCGAGCCCATGATGGCTACTTCCCTATTGAGGACGAAAGCTGGACATGATCTGGCGCGCCCTGCGGGGCTCGGTCGCTACGCTCCCTCACTCCTCGTGCCGGCGCAAAAAGACCGCGCCCGCCGCCCCTGGACGGGGGCGACGGGCGCGGGAAAGCAAGCTACTTCTTGCCGACCTTGGCGTACTTCGCCTGGAACTTCGCCACGCGGCCGGCGGTGTCCATGACACGCTGCTTGCCCGTGTAGAAGGGGTGGCACTCGCTGCACGACTCGGCGTGGATCTGGCCGTTCTTGGCCGTGCTGCGGGTCGTGAAGGTGTTGCCACAGGAGCACGTGACGGTCGTCACGTCATACTGCGGGTGAATTCCGGACTTCATAGCCTCGGTCCTCTCGATTAGTGGTCGCCGGGTCGCCGTGGTCCTGTGCTGGCGTGAACCGGTACCAGAGCCGATTAACCAGTCTGCCATGCCGCCGTTATCGAGCTGCAGTCAGGCTGGCATGCGGGATAACCTGGCGGACCCTTCCAGAATTCCCGCGATTGGCCCCTCCTGTGATCACGCTCACCGATCTCTTCGACCCAGCGCGCCTCGCCTCGCACGTCGCGAACGGCTATGTGCGTACCCAGGTGCACCCGACGCTCCCGCTGACCATCTACAACTACACCGAGAAGGCTCAGTACGAGAAGGTCTGGGACGAGATCACGCTGAGCTGCCGGGGCCTCATCGCGGAGACGGCGACGGGTCGGGTGCTCGCGCGCCCGTACGCGAAGTTCTTCAACCACTCCGAGCCCGGCGCTCCGGTGGCCGAGCTGAGCGCGCCGGTGCGGGTCACCGACAAGGCCGACGGCTCGCTGGGGATCATCTACGCCACGACCGAGGGCCTCGCGGTCGCCACCCGCGGCTCCTTCGCCTCCGACCAGGCCCGGCACGCCACAGATCTACTTCGCCGCCGGTACGCCACCTGGGCGCCCCCGCCCGGCCACACGGTCCTGGTGGAGATCATCTATCCGGCGAACCGGATCGTGCTCGACTACGGCGGCATGGACGACCTGATGCTGCTCGGCGCGGTGGAGCTCGCCACGGGCCGCTCGCTCGACGCGTCGGCGGTCACCGACTGGCCCGGCCCCCGCGTCGAGACCTTCGCCTACGCGACCTTCGCCGAGGCGCTGGCGGCACCGCCACGCCAGGGCAGGGAGGGTCTCGTCGTCTGGTTCCCGGACTCCGATCAGCGAGTGAAGATCAAGTACGCGGACTACGTCGCGATGCACCGGATCGTCACGGGCCTCAACGCCCGGGTCGTCTGGGAGCTGCTCGCCGCCGGTGAGCCCCTGGACTCGCTGATCGAGGAGCTGCCCGACGAGTTCCACACCTGGGTGGCCGAGGTGGCGGCAGCGCTGCGGGAGGAGGTCGCCGCGCGGGTCGTCGAGATCGAGGCGGCCTACGAGGCGGTCGTGACGGGCCTGCCCGAGGGGTGGGGACGCAAGGAGTTCGCGCTCGCGGTCGGCAAGCACGAGCAGCGCGGATCGCTCTTCCTGCGGCTGGACGGACGCAGCTACGAGCCCTACCTGTGGCAGCAGATCAGGCCCGCGCCGGACTGGACCCCGGCGGGCCGCGTCTACACCGAATAACACCAACTCTTCAAGAGTTGCGACGATCAAGGCGCGGCAGGCCTAGATCGGCGCAACTCTTGAAGAGTTGGTGTTAAGGAAGTCCCTTGAGCACCACGGACACGACGGAAGGCACGCGCGTGAGCACGTTGACGATCACCCGGGGACTCCCGGGGTCCGGGAAGACCACCTGGGCGAAGGCGCAGCCCGGTGCCGTCCGGGTCAACCGGGACGAGCTGCGGCTCATGCTGCACGGGGGCCGGGTCGGGACGGGGACGGCTGAGGTACAGGTGACCCGGGCATCCCGGGCCGCCATCGAGGCGCTCCTGCGTGCCGGGACCGACGTGATCTGCGACGACACCAACCTGCGGGCCCGGGTCGTCCGCGAGCTCGCCGAACTCGCCGCCTCGGCGGGGGCGGGCGTGGTGGTGGAGGACTTCACCGGCGTACCCGTCGAGGTGTGCGTGGAGCGCGACGCCGGGCGGCCGGAACCGGTCGGCGAAGCGGTGATCCGGGGGATGCACCAGCGCTACCTCGCGGGCAAGCGCGGGCCGCTGACGCTGATGGAGCCGCAGGCGGTCGCGGTCTACACGCCAGACCCCACGAAGCCGTCGGCGATCATGGTGGACCTCGACGGTACGGTCGCGATCATCGGCGACCGGAGCCCCTACGACGCGCACCGGGCCCACGTCGACCTGCCCAACACCCCGGTCATCACCGCCGTCCGGGCGATGCACGCCGCCGGGCACGTCGTCATCTACTGCTCCGGGCGCACCGACGACAGCCGCGCGGTGACCGAGAAGTGGCTGGCCGAGCACGTGGGCGTGCCTTACGAGGCGCTGCACATGCGGGCCACCGGCGACACCCGCAAGGACTCGATCGTCAAGACGGAGTTCTTCAACGAGCGCATCCGCGACCACTACCAGGTGGTCGCCGTCTTCGACGACCGCAACCAGGTCGTCCGCGCCTGGCGCGACCTAGGCCTGACGGTCTTCCAGGTGGCCGAGGGCAACTTCTAGCCGCGGTAAGGCCCGATATTTCGCGTTGATCAAGGGAAGACTCACCATCTCGGGTGCCCCATTTGCGGCGAGTCTTCCCTTGATCAACGCGAAATATACGCAGCAGGGGCGCACCGTGAACGGTGCGCCCCTGGTGTGTGAACGTCAGTCGTTCGGCGTGGTCTTCGCGATCTGCATCAGGAACTCGATGTTGGTGCGGGTCTCCTTGAGCTTGCCGAGGAGGAGGTCGAGCGCCGCCTGAGACTCCAGCGAGTGGAGCACCTTGCGGAGCTTGTGCACGATGGCCAGCTCCTCCGGGGCGAGCAGGATCTCTTCCTTACGCGTACCCGAGGGGTCCACATCGATCGCCGGGAAGATGCGCTTGTCGGCGATCTTCCGGTCGAGCTTGAGCTCGGCGTTACCCGTGCCCTTGAACTCTTCGAAGATGACCGTGTCCATCATCGAGCCGGTCTCGACCAGCGCCGTGGCGATGATCGTCAGCGAGCCACCGTTTTCGATGTTGCGCGCCGCGCCGAGGAACCGCTTCGGCGGGTAGAGCGCCGTCGAGTCGATGCCGCCGGACAGGATCCGGCCGCTGGCGGGTGCCGCCAGGTTGTAGGCACGGCCCAGGCGGGTGATCGAGTCGAGCAGGACGACCACGTCGTGGCCCAGCTCCACCAGGCGCTTGGCCCGCTCGATCGCCAGCTCCGCGACGGTGGTGTGGTCCATCGGCGGCCGGTCGAAGGTGGAGGCGATGACCTCACCCTTGACCGAGCGCTGCATGTCGGTGACCTCTTCGGGCCGCTCGTCCACGAGCACGACCATCAGGTGGCACTCGGGGTTGTTGGTGGTGATCGCGTTGGCGATCGCCTGCAGCACCATGGTCTTACCCGCCTTGGGCGGGGAGACGATCAGCGCACGCTGGCCCTTGCCGATCGGCATCACCAGGTCGATGACACGGGTCGTCAGGATGTTGGGCTCCGTCTCCAACCGCAGGCGGTCCTGCGGGTAGAGCGGGGTCAGCTTGTAGAACTCGGGGCGCCGGCGCGCCTCGTCCAGCTCCATGCCGTTGACCGTGTCGAGCCGGACCAGCGGGTTGTACTTGTCCCGCCGGCCGTCGCCGCCCTCGCGGGCGGTCCGCACGGCACCGGTGATGGCGTCACCGCGACGCAGGCCGTACTTCTTGACCTGGGACATCGCGACATAGACGTCGTTGGGGCCGGAGAGATATCCGCTGGTGCGGACGAAGGCGTAGTTCTCCAGCACGTCGACGATACCGGCGACGGGGATGAGCACCTCGTCCTCGGTCACCTGCGGCTCGCGGGGCGAGGAGGACGTGGTTTCGCCACCCTCGCGCTCGTTGCGGCCCCGGCGGCGGTCGCGGAAGCGGCTGCGCCGCCCGCGACGGCTGTCGTCGTCGTCGAAGTCGCCATCGCCCGCCGGTGCACTGCTGCCCCGGTCGGTGCGCTCGCCACCACGGTCGGCCGTGTTGCGGTCCTGGCCGCGCTCGGCCGGAGCCCGCTCGGCGCGGTCCCCGGTGCGCTCGCCACGCTCGGGGCGGTCCCCGGTGCGCTCGGGCCGGTCACCTGAGCGCTCGCGGCGCTCACGACGCGACTCACGAGAGTGGCCGTCACCGTCGCCGCGAGGCTCGGGGGGTCCACCCGCCCGAGTCGCCCTGCGCGTGGTGGTGGGACGGTCGTTCGTCGTGTCCTCTTCCTCACGGGCCGGTTGCCGATCGCCTTCGAACGGCCGATCCGTGGGGGCCGGGCGCTCGGTGGCGGCCGGGGTCTCCGGTGCCGCCTTGCGCTCGGGGGTGCTCTCCGGAGCGGCCGCCGGCGGGGCGACCTCCCGGACCTCGGCACGAACCTCTTCACGGCCGCCGGAAGTGGCGGCTGCCACCTCGGCACGGGGCCGCGGCGCACCACCGCTCTGATGCTCGACGATCGCTGCGATCAGCTCGCCCTTGCGCATCCGGGCAGTGCCGGAGATGCCGAGCGAACCAGCGAGGCTCTGCAGCTCCGGGAGCAGCATCGCCGATAGTCCGCTGCCCGAGCGCTTCCTGCGGCCTGTTCCGGCCGAGGCGTCGTCAGCGACGTTAGAGACATCCGACGAGATGTCGGTGGTGTCGCTCAATGGATTCCTTCCCTCGTTAAGACCGGACTGCCCGGATGCGTCTGCGCGCGTCGCCGAAATGGTCAACGGCCCGCGTGGGCGCCGTGGGTGGGCCGGGCGGCCTCGGGTACACCCGCTTCGAGCTCAGCTCTGCCGAATTGAGCCTTAACGGGAGTTGGTTGCATAGCCAAGCGACGATCTTCCAGGTCGGCCGCCGGGCGGGGCAATGACCTTCCCGCCGAGAGCCGTTGGATTGCGATCCTTCGCTGAATGCATGGCCTGTTGCTGGAGAAATTGCTGCCAGTCAGCGCCGCTGCGTGGCTGTGCTAGATGCAGAGCCTAGCTAACTCGTGAGACCAGCGGCAATAGGGTCCCCGCTCGGCGTGTCCAGACTACTCGATAATCGCCGCTCCTGAGCAATCCACCGTCAGATTGTGTCGCAGCCAACCGGCCGGTGTCTCGTAGTTTGCCGGAATCGGCGAGAGCGCCAGCACGCTCGGCCCGGCCCCCGAGACCACGGCGGCGACGCCCAGGTCGCGCAGGGCCGCCACGAGCGCTGCCGTGGCGGGCATTCCCGGCGCCCGATAGTTCTGGTGCAGCCGGTCCTCCGTCGCCGTGAGGAGCAGCTCCGGTGCCTCGGTGATGGCGTGGACCAGCAGTGCGGCTCGTGCCGCGTTGAACGAGGCGTCCGCGTGGGGCACGCTCGCGGGCAGCGCCGCGCGCGCCACGGAGGTCAAACCCCGCTCGCCGGGTACGAGGACAGTCGCCACCACCCCGTCCGCCACGGTGCGGCTCACCGCATGCGAGAGGTGCTCCCCGTCCAGCCAGGCGATGGTGAACCCCCCGAGTAGGCAGGGAGCCACATTGTCCGGGTGCCCCTCCAGCCGCCCGGCGATGACGAGCTCGTCCGCGACGTCAAGCGGCGCACCGGCGAGCGCGTTGGCGAGCTTCACCCCGGCCACGATCGCGGCCGAGCTGGAGCCCATCCCCCGGGCCTGCGGGATCCGATTGCGACAGGCGAGCTGGATGCCGGGCGCCTTCACGTCGAGCTCGGCGAAGGTGGCCCGCATGGCCGTGACGATCAGGTGGGACTCGTCCGTCGCAAGCTCACCGGCGCCCTCACCGGTCACATCGACCACGGTGGCACCGTCCAACAACTGGGCCGTGACCTCGTCGTGGAAGCCGAGCGCGAGGCCGAGGGAGTCGAAGCCGGGACCCAGGTTGGCACTGGTCGCCGGCGAGCGGACGGTCACCGGACCGTCCTTCAACGAGATCGTCACCCGATCATGATAGGTACGCGGGTGTCGCACCGCCCCGCTACGGTGTAGCCCACGTCCACCCCTCGGGAGCCCTCGCCGTGAGCATCACCCTCGTCAGCGTTCTGACCACCATCGTCGGCCTCGTGCTCAACCTCGCCGTCCTCATCACCGGCACCGTCTGGGCGATCAACGCCCGCCACCGGCTCGGCCCTCTCGCGATGCGCCTGCTCATCGGCGGCATGGCGGTGATCGCGCTCGACCTCATCGGGTCCATTGTGATCAACATGACCGCCGGGTTGTGGTCGACGGGATCGAGCGACTGGCGGGTGCAGCAGTTCATGCTCGTCAGCATGGTCACCGCGGTGGTCCACACGGTCGGCCTGGGTCTCATCATCGCCTCGTCGCTGGTCCGACGGCCGGCCGATGCGGCCCTGACGCCTCCGCCGCCCCCGCCGCCCGTCGCCTGACCGACACCCCGTTGACCGCCCCGCACCTCGCCGATATCTTAGTGATATCACTTTGATATGAGGAGGCGAGATGGAGCGTCGCGCGTTCCATGTGTCGGGCTTTCTGATGGTGCTGCTGGGCCTGCTCGCCATCGGTGGCGGGCTCGCGGTCCTGGCGGCCGACGGCGACCCGGCGGACGGACTGGTCGTCGGGGTGCTGCTCGGGTTATCGGCGGTCTTCATCCTGGTCATCACCGGGCTGACCATCGTCAACCCGGGTGACGCCCGGGTCATCCAGCTCTTCGGCCATTACGTCGGCACGATCCGCACGCCGGGTCTGCACTGGACCTGGCCCCTCACCACCAAGCAGCGCCTCACGCTGCGGGTGCGCAACTTCGAGACCGAGCGGCTCAAGGTCTCCGACGCCGACGGCAACCCCGTCGAGATCGCCGCGGTCATCGTCTGGCAGGTCACCGACACCGCCAAGGCCGCCTTCGCCGTCGACAACCACGTCAACTTCGTGCAGGTCCAGGCCGAGTCATCGGTGCGCCACCTCGCCACGAGCTACCCCTATGAGGCGCACGACACCGGCCGGGCCAGCCTGCGCCAGGGCGAGCTCGTCAGCGGCGAGCTGATCCGCGAGCTCGCCGAGCGGGTCGAGCTCGCCGGGGTCGAGATCGTCGACGCCCGGATCACGCACCTCGCCTACGCCTCCGAGATCGCTCAGGCGATGCTGGCGAGGCAGCAGGCGGCGGCGATCGTCTCCGCCCGCTTCATTATCGTGGAGGGCGCCGTCAGCATGGTCGGCACGGCGCTCGACCGGCTGCGCGAGCAGGGACTGGTCGAGCTCGACGAGGAGCGCAAGGCGCAGATGGTGTCGAATCTGCTCGTCGTGCTCTGCTCCGACCGGGCCACCCAGCCGGTGATCAACGCCGGCACTCTCTACTGAGGACACCATGGCCGAGCGCAAGAGCGTACTGGTCCGGCTGGACCCCGCGGTCCACGCCGCCCTGACCCGGTGGGCCGCCGACGATCTGCGCAGCGTCAACGCGCAGATCGAGTACGCGCTCCGCCTGGCCCTGCGCCAATCCGGCCGCCTCCCCGCCACCGACGGCTCCGCCGCCGAGGACCCCGCCTGAAATTCGCGTTGATCAAGGGAACACTCGCCGCATATCGGACCCCCGACATGGTGAGTCTTCCCTTGATCAACGCGAATTTGTGGGGGTTACGACGGCTGTGGGAGCGGAGTGTTGCGCTCTACCCGGCGGGTGACCAGGCGCCAGCCGACGGCGTAGGTGAGGGTTGTCAGGGCGCAGCCGGCGATGATCGCCCGGGGGTCGATGGAGTCGACCAGGAGGCTCACCACCAGCTGTGAGCTGGTGACCGCGATCATCGCGACCATGAAGTCCGTCGCACCCACCCGGCCGCGCAGCTCGTCGGGGACGATCCGCTGGATGGCGTAAGCGCTCATCATCCAGTTGCCACCGCCCGCGACGTGCGCGACGAAGACCAGGACCAGCGCGAGCGGGAACCAGTGCGCGACCGCCACACCGAGGTAGGCGAGGCCGTAGCTCGCCATCGAGATGCTCAGCCCCGACAGCAGCCACTCGGGCCGTTTCAGCACCACCCGCATCAGGAACGGCCCGACCAGCGCACCGAGGCCGCGAGCGAGGAAGAGCAGGGCGACCGCCTCCGCGTCATAACCGAAGGAGAGGACGAAGAGCGGGAAGACGACGAGCAGCCCGTTGCCGACGCCCACCGCCGACTTCACCGTGACCAGGCTCAGCAGCCGGGGCCGGGCCTTCACATAGGCGAGCCCTTCCCGAACCGCCGACCACGCGCTGCCCCGACCGGTGACCGGCGCACCCGAGAACGCCTGCGTGGGCTGGCGGATCCCCCACGTCAGCGCCGCCGAGCCGAGGAGGCTGACGGCGATGACGGCGAAGCAGGCGTACGGCGAGAAGATGCTCGTCAGAACCCCGCCCAACGACGAGCCGACAACGGTCATCGTGCCCCACGCCGACCCGGCGACCGCCATCGCGCCGGAGAGCTCCTCGGGCTTGACGAGGTTGGGCAGGGCGGAGCTCGCGGCCGGGGTGAAGAAGGCCTTCGCGACCGCGATCGCCCCGACAGCCACCACGGCGATCGGCCCGGCGGCGGACCCGCGTACCAGGAAGAGGCTGGAGACCGCCACGACGGCCGCGAGATTGCCGAAGATCATGATTTTCTTGCGGTCGACCCGGTCGGCGATCGCACCGGCATAGGGCATCAGCAGCGCCAGCACACCGGTGTCGATGGCGAGCACCAGCCCACCCCAGAGGCCGCCGCCGGTGAGCTTGGCGAGCAGCACCAGCAGCGGCACCATCAGGAACCAGTCGGCGCCGAAGGTGATGAGCTGAGCGAAGAAGAGGCGCCGGAAATCGCCGTTCCGGGTAAGGACCGCAAGCACTCAGCGGACTTTACACCCTGTTAATAATCAGGCCAGATCCAGCGCGCGGGCAGCGGTCATGACATCGAGCTCGATCGTGGTCGGCACGGGCGCGGTGGAGATCGCCCACTCCGGGTCCTTGAGGCCGTGGCCGGTGACCGTGCAGACGATCTGCGACCCGGCGGGCAGCAGGCCCTGCTCCGCGGACTGCAGCAGCCCGGCGACGCTCGCCGCGCTGCCGAGCTCGACGAAGACGCCGACCTCGCGGGCGAGGAGCTTATAGGCGGCGAGGATCTGCCGGTCGGTGACCGAGTCGATGAGGCCGCCGGAGGCGTCGCGGGCGTCGATCGCCTGCGTCCAACTCGCCGGGTTGCCGATCCGGATCGCGGTCGCGATCGTCGACGGCGCCGTGACGACCTGCCCGCCCACCAAGGGCGCGGCACCGGCGGCCTGGAAGCCGAACATGCGCGGCCGCTTCGTGGAGTTGCCCGCCTCGTGGTCCTCGCGGTAACCCATCCAGTAGGCCGTGATGTTGCCCGCGTTGCCCACCGGCAGGCAGTGGATGTCGGGTGCGTCGCCGAGCGCCTCGACGATCTCGAAGGCGGCGGTCTTCTGCCCCTCCAGCCGGTCGGGGTTGACCGAGTTGACCAGGGCGACCGGGAAGTCGATCGAGAGCTTGCTGGCGAGCCCCAGGCAGTCGTCGAAGTTGCCGTTGACCTGGAGCAGCTTGGCGCCGTGCACGAGCGCCTGGCCGAGCTTGCCAAGGGCGATCTTTCCCTGGGGTACGAGCACCGCACAGGTGATCCCGGCGCGGGCCGCGTAGGCAGCCGCACTCGCACTCGTGTTGCCCGTCGAGGCGCAGATGATCGCCTTGGCACCGTGCTCGACCGCCTTGGAGACGGCCATCGTCATGCCCCGGTCCTTGAAGGAACCGGTCGGGTTGGCGCCCTCGACCTTGAGGTAGACATCGCAGCCCGTGCGCGCCGAGAGCACCGGCGCGGGCACGAGCGGCGTGTTGCCCTCATGCAGCGTGACGACCGGCGTGCTGGCGGAGACCGGCAGCCGATCCCGGTATGCCTCGATCAATCCACGCCACATACTGGGCCTCCTTACGCAGGGTCACCGGCTACCTTGCCCTGCCAGGACCGGAAGAACAACGCGGTTCCATCTTCCGGGACGGCCGACGCGCCGACGATGGCGGGGCCGCCCGAAGGACCAACTCTTGAAGAGTTGCGGCGATCTCGGCCAGTGACCGGGCGGCCACCCGCCGGCCGGTTACTCCCCCTCGACCCGCAGGACGCTGGTGATGGACTTGACGAAATCGAGGCTCCGCAGATCGGACACCGTTTGCGCCAGTGCGGCGTCAGGTGCCGAGTGGGTGACGATGACGAGCAGCGCCTTGTCGCCCCGACCCGACTGGTTGACGGTCGCGATCGAGACATCGTGCTTGGCGAAGACCCCGGCGACGGCGGCGAGCACACCGGCGCGATCGGCCACGTCGAGCGAGATGTGGTAGCGGGTGCGCACCTCCCCCATCGGCCGGCACGGCAGGCTGGCGTAGGAGGACTCGGAGGCTGCACGGCTGCCGGAGAGGCGGTTGCGGGCCACGGCGACCAGGTCACCGAGGACGGCGCTCGCGGTCGGGGCACCACCGGCGCCGCGGCCGTAGAACATGAGCTGACCAGCCGCTTCGGCCTCGACGAAGACCGCGTTGAACGCGTCGTTGACCCCGGCCAGCGGGTGGGTCCTCGGGATCATCGCCGGGTGCACCCGGACGCTGATGCCGCCGTCCACGGTGCGGGTGGCGATGCAGAGCAGCTTGATCGTGCAGCCCATCGCCTTGGCCGACGCCACGTCGGCGGCGCTCACCTCGGTGATGCCCTCGCGATAGACGTTCTCCGCGCCCACCCGCGTATGGAAGGCGAGCGACGCCAGGATCGCCGCCTTGGCCGCGGCGTCGAAGCCCTCCACGTCGGCGGTCGGGTCGGCCTCGGCATAACCGAGGGCCGTCGCCTCCTCCAGCGCCTCGCTGAAGCCGGAGCCCTTGGCGTCCATGGCGGAGAGGATGAAGTTGGTGGTGCCGTTGACGATCCCCGTCACTCGGGTGATCTTGTCGCCGTGCAGGGACTCGCGCAGCGGGCGGAGCAGCGGGATCGCGCCCGCCACGGCCGCCTCGTAGTAGAGGTCGGCGCCGCCCTCGACCGCCGCGTCGTGCAGCGAGGCGCCGTCCTCGGCGAGCAGCGCCTTGTTGGCGGTGACGACGCTCTTGCCCGCGCGCAGCGCCTCGACGAGCCAGGTCCGGGCGGGCTCGATGCCGCCGACCACCTCGATCACGACATCGACATCATCGCGCTTGACCAGCCCGAGCGCGTCCGTCGTGAAGATCGACGGGTCGACGGGGAGCGTGCCCCGGTCGCGCCCGGCCCGCCGGACCGCGATGCCGACCAGCTCGATCGGCGCTCCGATCCGGGCCGTCAGATCGGACGACTGCTCATGCAGCAACCGCACCACTTCGGCACCGACGGAACCGCATCCCAGCAGCGCCACCTTGACCGGATCAGCCATCTCCAACGTCCCCATTCAGCCCACGTCCAGGGCGAGCAGATCGTCCTCGGTCTCCCGCTTGACGATCACCCGAGCCTGGCCGTCACGTACCGCGATCACTGGTGGCCGCGGGACGTGGTTGTAGTTGCTCGCCATGCTCCTGCAGTAGGCACCGGTCCCCGGCACCGCAAGAAGATCTCCGGGCCGAATGTCGGCAGGCAGGAATTCATCCTTCACCACCACGTCCCCGGACTCACAATGTTTTCCCACCACGCGGGCAAGTATCGGACCTGCCTGTGACGCACGTGACGCCACGGTCGCGGAGTAGGACGCGTCGTAGAGCGCGGTGCGGATGTTGTCGCTCATCCCGCCGTCCACGCTCACATAGGTACGCAGCCCGACGAGCTCCTTCACCGTGCCGACCTCGTAGAGGGTGAAGGCGGCGGGACCCGCGATCGCCCGGCCCGGCTCCACCGAGAGGTGCGGCACGGCGACGCTCAGCGCGGCGCACTCGTCCTGGACGATCTTCGACATCGGCCCGGCGAGGTCGTCGGGGTGCGCGGGGTCGTCCTGGGAGGTGTAGGCGATGCCGAAGCCGCCGCCCAGATCGAGCTCGGGCAGCGCGACGCCGAGCTCGTTGCGGATCCGACCGTGCAGGCTGAGGATGCGCCGCGCGCTCACCTCGAAGCCGGTCGTGTCGAAGATCTGCGAGCCGATGTGGGTGTGCAGGCCGCGCAGCTCCAGCACGTCGTCGGCGAGGATGCGGCTCGCCGCCCGGAACGCCTCCCCGCCCGCGAGCGAGAAGCCGAACTTCTGGTCCTCGTGAGCGGTGGCGATGAACTCGTGCGTGTGCGCCTCGACCCCGACGGTGACCCGCACCATGACCCGCGGCCGGACACCCCGCTCGCGGGCGAGTTCGGTGAGCCGGTCGATCTCGTCGTGGGAGTCGACGATGATGCGGCCGACGCCCGCGTCCACGGCCCGGGTCAGCTCGGCGAGCGACTTGTTGTTGCCGTGCAGGCCGATCCGGGCCGGGTCCATGCCCGCCGCCAGCGCCGTCGCCAGCTCGCCACCGGAGCAGACATCGAGGTGCAGCCCCTCCTCGATGAGGATGCGCACCACGGCCTTGCAGAGGAACGCCTTACCGGCGTAATAGACATCGGCGCCGACCGCGCCGAAGGCCGCGAGGAAGGTCCGGCAGCGCGCGCGGAAATCCTCCTCATCCAGCACGTACGCCGGGGTGCCGAACTCTTCCGCCAAAGCGGTCACGGAGATCCCGCCGACCCGCAGGGCACCGTCGTCGCTGCGGTGCACCGTGGCGGGCCACAGCGGTTCCATCAGGGCGTTGACGTCTGCGGGTTCGCGCAGCCAGTGCGGGCCGGTGTGGCCGATGTCGCCGTGCAGTGCACCAGCTTCGTGAGCGCGCAACTTACATCCTCTCCGGGGCGGAGACGCCGAGCAGGGTCAGGCCGTTGACGATGACCTGGCGGGTGGCGTCGTTGAGCCAGAGTCGAGCCACGTGCAGCGCCGAGATCTCCTCGTCGCCCATGGGCAGGACCCGGCAGCTGTCATAGAAGCGGTGGAACGCCTGCGCGACCACCTCCTCCAGGTAGTGCGAGATCTTGTGGGGTTCGCGCCGCTCGGCCGCCGACCGCACCACGGCCGGGAACCCGGCGAGCGCCTTGAGCAGCTCCAGCTCCATCGGGTGATCGAGCAGCGCCGGGTCGAAGGGGAACGTGTCGCGGGTGAGGCCGACATCGGCGGCGTTGCGGGAGACGCCGGCGGTGCGGGCGGCTACATACTGCACGTAGTAGACCGGGTTCTCCCTGGTCGCCCGAGTCCACAGCTCGACATCGATGTCGATCGGGGAGTCGCTGCTGTAGCGGGCCAGGGCGTACCGGGAGGCGTCGATGCCGATCGCCTCGACCAGGTCCTCCATCGACACAACCGTGCCGGCC
Source organism: Allocatelliglobosispora scoriae (assembly GCF_014204945.1). Taxonomy (NCBI): domain Bacteria; kingdom Bacillati; phylum Actinomycetota; class Actinomycetes; order Micromonosporales; family Micromonosporaceae; genus Allocatelliglobosispora; species Allocatelliglobosispora scoriae. Next base: position 4,856 of record NZ_JACHMN010000003.1, on the reverse strand, counting down.
CGCTTCGACATGCGTACCGGGGCGCCGTCGCGGACCAGGTTGACCATCTGGCCGATCAGGATCTCCAGGTTGCGGTCCGGGTCGTCGCCGAAGCAGGCCGACATGGCCCGCATGCGGCCGACATACCCGTGGTGGTCGGCACCGAGCATGATGATCACCCGGTCGAAGCCCCGCTCCCGCTTGTCCAGGTAGTAGGCGCAGTCGGCGGCGAAGTAGGTGAAGACGCCGTTGCTGCGGACGATCACCCGGTCCTTGTCGTCGCCGAAGTCGGTCGTCCGCAGCCAGGTGGCACCGTCGGCCTCGAACGTGTGGCCCTGCTCACGCAGCTTCGTCAGGGCGTGCTGGAGCTCGCCCCGGTCATGCAGGTCCTTCTCGTTGAAGAAGACGTCGAAGTGGGTGCCGAACTCGGCGAGCGACTCCTTGATCTGGGCGAACATCAGCTCGATGCCCTCGACCCGGAAGACCTCCTGCGGATCCGGGGCGTCGAGCACGTCGGGGCGCTTCGCCACCACGGTCGAGGCGATGTCGGAGATGTACTCGCCTCCGTAGCCGTCCTCGGGAGTGGGTTCACCCTTCGCGGAGGCGAGCAGCGACATCGCGAACCGGTCGATCTGGGCGCCGGCGTCGTTGAAGTAGTACTCCGTCGTCACCTCGGCACCGGTCGCGCGCAGCAGCCTCGCCAGCGCGTCGCCGACGGCGGCCCAGCGCACGCCGCCGAGGTGGATCGGGCCGGTCGGGTTCGCCGAGACGAACTCCAGGTTGAGGCGCTCGCCGGCGAGGGCCTTGCTGTGCCCGTACCCACCGGATGCCAGGACCACCGACTCGGCCAGACGCCCCGCGGTGCCCGCGTCGAGACGGACATTGAGGAAGCCCGGACCGGCGACCTCGACGGCCGCGACGCCGTCGGCGGCGCTGAGCTGGTCGGCGATGGCCTGGGCCAGCTCACGGGGGTTGACGCCCGCCCGCTTCGCGACCTGCATCGCGATATTCGACGCGTAGTCACCATGCTCCGGATTGCGGGGTCGCTCGACCGTCGTCGCCTCGGGCAGGACCGAGTGGTCGAGGCCGCGCACGTCGAAAACGGTGCGGGCTGCGGCGAGAACGAGATCGGCGAGATTTTCGGGAGTCACTGCTCCATGCTAATCGCGCTAGAATGTCGGCCTTGACACGGGCGCGCTCCCTCGCGCCCATGTGCACGCCCCTTCGACACCCCGAGGCACCCCATGAGCTTGAGCTCCTCCGACGGCCAGGAGCGCCGTCCGAACGTCGTCACCACCGGACGTACCGCGACCGCCAAGCCCGGTGAGGGCAAGGCAGGCGCGGGTAAGCCCGGCGCCGGCAAGCCGGCCGGCGGCGGTAAGGGCAAGAAGCCGGCCCCATCCATGAAGGTCAACCAGGGCTCCGGCATGGGCCCGCTCGGCATGGTCATCGGTGTGGTCGTCCTCGCACTCGCCATCGTCGGAGTCGGTGCGTTCTATATCATTAAGGACATGAACGCCACCTCGGACGCCAAGGCGAAGCAGGAGGCCGAGGCGAAGCTCGAGGCGGAGGAGAACAAGACCCCGTTCGCCGAGCGCGCCGCCAAGATCGAGGGCATCGTGAACTACGTCGCCCAGAAGCCGGCCTGGCTCACCGCCACCCACAAGCAGGGTGTGCTGACCTTCCAGACCACCCCGCCCGTGGGCGGCGACCACAACCCGACCTGGCAGAACTGCATGGGCAACGTCTACGACGCGCCCATCGCCAACGAGCACGCGGTGCACAGCCTCGAGCACGGCGCGGTCTGGATCACCTACAACCCGTCGCTCCCCGCCGACCAGAAGAAGCTGCTGGAAGACCGGGTCAAGGGCCGCGAGTTCACGATGATGAGCCCCTACGAGGGCCTGGACAAGCCGATCACGCTGCAGGCCTGGGGCTACCAGCTCAAGGTCGACAACGCCAACGACCCGCGGATCGACCCGTTCATCCGCGCGCTGCGCCTCAACGCCACGCAGGAGGCCGGCGCGGTCTGCTCCGGCGGCGTCAACGTGACCGGCACGACCCCGAGGAACCTGGGCAACTAGTGACATCAGTTCAAGAACGGGCGCGAGCTCCCCGGTGGTTGATCATCGTGGGGCTCGCGCTCGGTCTCATCATCGTGCTCATGGGTGGGTACGCCATCGGCCGCGCCAGCTCGCCCGACGTGACTCCCGTGGCCACCGTGTCGACGCCCTCGGACTCCTCTCCGGAGGCCGGATTCGCCCGGGACATGTCGACCCACCACGCGCAGGCCGTGGAGATGGGGATGATCGCGGCGAAGCACGCGACCAACCCGGATGTGCGGACGCTCGGCGAGGACATCGCCCTGACCCAGCAGGGGCAGGTCGGCATGATGGCCGCCTGGCTGCGCGAGTGGGGGCTGCTTCCGACCGGGGAGCAGCCGCCGATGTCCTGGATGCCCGAGGGCACCTCGGCGATGAAGGACGGGCTGATGCCCGGGATGGCCTCGCAGGCCGAGATGGACAAGCTGCGGGCCGCCACCGGTCGTGACGTCGACGTGCTCTTCCTGAAAATGATCCAGAAGCACCACCTCGGCGGGATCCACATGGTCGAGGGGATCCAGTCGCGCTCGACGGACCCCGAGGTGACGTGGCTGGCCGGCACGATGAAGGCCGGGCAGCAGCGCGAGATCACGGTGATCCAGCAGCTGCTGAAGGATGTCGGCGCGGCGTGATCGCGCTGTGCCCGTGCTCGCCGCACGGTCGAGGTGCTCGTGCTTGCCGCATGGTCGCGTTGCTTCCGGGAAACATGCCCTACGCAGGTCGCGGGTAGGGCATGTTTCCGGCATAGTGCGCGATCTTGCAGCGGATGGGGGTATCCCGTTCGTGCCCGGGGTGACGCTCTGCTAATCTTTCGTGGTCGCTGAGCCCCCGTAGCTCAGGGGATAGAGCACCGCCCTCCGGAGGCGGGGGCGCAGGTTCGAATCCTGCCGGGGGCACCATCCGGAATCTCTCAATGACCTGCAAAAACTAAGGCCCTGACCAGCGCGAACGCGGTCAGGGCCTTAGTACATGTGTCCGACTGTCACGGGTTGAAAGCGACGATTCCCGGAAAGCTGTTCCGAATACGTTCCGAAGTTTTCGGGGCCCCGTAAACACCGTCCATCAGGCGGCGCCGGCTGGCGGCCCCACCGTCGAGGCACTTCGCATAGATCTTCAGCAGCACCTCCACGGAGTGGCCAGCGGCCTCTGCTACCTCGGTAGCTGGTACGCCCGCGTTGAGCTGCGTCGACACGGCAGCGTGCCGTAAGTCGTACGGCGTCGCTGCTAAGGGCGAGGCGTACGCGTCAGGTGCCAGCACCGCCTTGCGGGCAAGGCGCCAGTACCGGTTCACGGTGCCTTTCGGCAGCTCGTCCTCGTTACGCTCGCCCCGGAACAGTCGGCCGTCGGGTGCTGTGCCGAACTGCTCGATGTGCCAGTGCAGGTAGGCGGTCAGCTCCGGGGGGCACGGAACCGTGCGGCTCTCGCCGACGGCCCGCTGTTTGAGCTGCCGCCGCTCCCGGTGAGTACCGGTATCGGTCCAGTCTTTGCCTGCATGAGGCGCGGCCCCCGAGAGGTGCAATTCGCCCCAGCCCTCCGCCGGTAGGGATAGATGGTGCTTGGCCAGATTGGCGGCCTCCTCCGGCCGTAGTGCCGCGAAGTAGAGGCACGCGAAGAACGCCACCAGGCGTGGCCCGCTCCGCTGAATCTGGCTGACGCCAACCAGCAGCGTCCGAGCTTGCAGCGGGTTCGCCACCGATCGACGGTCAACCGTGTGTGAGGTCTTCGGGACGCTCCACTTCAGCGCGGGCAGCGGGTTGGTTGGCAACAGCTTGCGCTCCACGGCGTTCTCCAAGAATGCGTTGAGGATCTTCCGCCATCTGCTGACGACGCTTGACGCGCGTGGCGTGCCGTCGAGCCGAACCGTCAGGCTGTCCAGGACCGAGCGCAACACATCAGGCTTGGCCAGCGCTGACACCTTCCGCGTGTGTGTCTCTAGCCACGCCAGAGCGGCAGCGACCTCAGGGGGCCGGTCGGGGTGGTGCCGCCTGCTGGGATTGAACGCGTATCGCTGAAGCGTGTGCCTCAGCATCGCCTCATCGGGCCGGCCCCGGCTGTCGGCGAGCATCGCCAGGGTCAGCGCCGACAGCGCCTCTGCACGTGTGCGCCTGGTCGTCGCCGCCGACCGCTGCCACTTCGAGTCGGCATACGTGCATGCCGCCGAATACCAGGTCACCGAAGACACGGCCTTGCGTGCCATGGAGACCGGGCGGCCTGTCTCCACATCGAACGCCTCGCCTCGGCTGACCGCCGACGTGAGGTCGGCGAGGAAGCGGGTTGCCATCGGCTCGTCCCTGAACGGCTCCTTCCAGCGGCGACCCGCAACGCGCCACACGACCCAATAGGTAGTTACACGCTTGCCCTGGTAGATGTCCAGGCGTAGAGCCGAACGTCATAGGTCGTGTCCATCTAATTGTCCTCTTCGATCAGGGTGTCGAGCCACGCCTCATACACATCGCGGTCGATCCGGATCGATCCGTTCGGCAGCCGCCGGCTGCGCGGCGCTTTCCCGGTGCGGCGCCAGTCGTAGTACGTGGATCGTGTGATGTCGAGGTCCTCGCACAGCTCGGGAATCGTCAGGTAGCGCCGGGGCCGAATGGCGCCACCGCAGCGGCACCACCAAGCGGGTTCGAGTAGTCATCTGATATTCCTTCCTCCTGAAATGCCCTGAGCGCCACGCTGAGCCAAGATCTCAGACCTGCGCATGCATTTGGGCATAACGTCCGACTGAGGGAAGGTCAGGGCGAGTAGGTAGCTACGCCGCTCATTGCCTCCCGG